>NZ_MLAL01000016.1 GCF_001875665.1 Corynebacterium sp. NML130628
CAAGGTTCGCGGCTTCACGCCGGTACTCCGGCGTGTACTTCTTGCGCTGTTGACTCACAATGAACATCCTCTCCTACGGACACAAGATCCGCACAAATAGGGTGTCCACTAAACGAGGGTAACCTCAAAAGGGTCTGTCACTTTCGCAGATTCTAATAATACAAGCAGCTTTTAGCTTGTCGGTTCTTTTTTTTGAGTTCCCAAGTGGGGCCATCGCAGATATCGTTAGTCGACGGTGGGTCTATATCTTTTCGCGCCTAGTACTATGCGTTTTCTTCCTGGTCGTAATATTCGGCCACAGTTTTCCGACTCTTTTGATTGCTTGGATTGTGTACGGATTTGCAAGTGCTCTAGATTCCGGCACCCTCGATGCGGCCTTAGTGAATAATGCTAAGAACAGATCAGAGCAAGAAGCTGCCACCGTACACCGCATTTCTTGGCTCGTAAGAAAAGAAAACCAAAGCAACTTCCTCGGAATGATGATCGGCAGCACTGTCGGCGCCATTCTATTCACGACGATCGGCGTGAATATATATTTCATTTCGTTTGCGATGGCGCTTCTGGCAATCATGTCAATTGTGTTTTTCTTCCGGATCCCCGAGCAGCACTCACAGGAAAATTCGAATACGCAGGGCCTACTTCGCGAAATCAAGAATCACGCGAGGTTAACGATCAAAGAAATGCGAAATTCTCCTTCATTGAAGAAGTATCTTCTACTGGCGATTCTTGTCCAAGCCTTTATGCAACTTCACATGCAATTATGGCAGGCAATTGCGTTGGAAAAAGGTTTTCCGGATGGCGCACTGATTTGGCTCTACCTAGCTTTCATAGCGATCTCGTTTTTAGGATCGTATCTTCCCGTTGAGCGCCTTTTCAGGAAAAAGATTCTTGTCGGAATCGGGGGTGCAGTTTTTGTCCTGTGTGCGTTGTTCATCTACGCAATAAGCGAAATGTGGTACGTGCTATTTTATGGTTTCGTAGTATTTCTACTCATTGCTCTTTCCAACTATTCCACGTACGGGATACGAAAATCCTCGTCAGAGGAGCGCATCGGCGCAGTTACGTCTTTGGCTAGTGTCTGCGGGCGAATTGGAGCCGTATCTACGCTGTTGCTTGCTTCAATATTAATCCAAACATTCTCCCCGTCTGCAGTGCTAAGCGTTGGTTTTACCCTGTTGGCCATTTTTGCTGTTGTATGGGCAGGTGTCTCGGCAGGGATAAATGGAAGAAAGGGCACGAAGTCGCATTGGGCAAGGTGTCGGCCATAAACAAACCATGTGGCCATTTCTTCGTCGGTAATATCGGCGAGTTGTTCACAGGTTGTGATCTGGTGTGCCGCTATTGTGTGGCGGGCTTTTTGGGCTGTGGTGTGTGAGCACCGCACAGCCGAGCAGATTTGGCGACGGACCAGCCTTGTAAGACGAGGTCCATCACGGCCCGATAATCAGTCACGATCGGACTCCTCTGATGATGCCGCGTGCCCTGTTGTCACGCGGTCAGAAGAATCGTCTCCCAAAGCGTTACTCGATACTCACCATTGCGTTCTCCGATAGTCACCACGGTGTTACTAGATACCTCCGCGCAACACTGTGCACCACAATCCGTGTGCGGACTTCGGCCACCTGGGGAAACGCGGCGGCGTCTCTCTAAAAATAGGGAATTTGGTGTCGCTGCCCGTCCCCCAGTGACAAATGCCGCACCCGCAAATAGGTAGTCCTTTTTCTGCCTACATGTTTGAATATATGGTCCAAAAGTGCGGTGGATGCGTCCTTTGTCACTGAGCCCTGGCCGGGCGCACCATAATCCAGCGAAATTTTCCACCACCTGGGGAAATACAACAGCGCCGAGCCGGAAACAAGGATTTTGGTGCCGAAGCCCTAAAACAGAGAAGGAAGGTAAAGAAAACCCACGGGAACCGCGATGGAAACCGTGGGCAATCACCGAGCACAGCCCGGCCTCAAAAATCAGCAGTCAAAGTAGAGCTCAAACTCTAGCGGCGTCGGGCGCAGGCGCGCCGGGGTGATCTCGTTGTCGTACTTCAGCTTCACGTACGTGTCGATGAGGTCCTCGGTGAAGACGTCGCCTTCAGTGAGGAATTCGTAGTCCTCTTGTAGGGCCTGCAGCGATGCCTCGAGCGAGGTCGGCGCTTGAGGGATGTCCTTAGCTTCTTCCGGTGGCAGCTCGTAGAGGTCCTTGTCCACTGGAGCGTGCGGCTCGATGCGGTTCTTCACGCCGTCGAGGCCTGCCATCATCATGGCTGCGAAGCCGAGGTATGGGTTGCCTGAAGGATCCGGTGCGCGGAACTCAATGCGCTTCGCCTTCGGGTTGGTGCCGGTGATTGGGATGCGGATCGCGGCGGAGCGGTTGCGCTGGGAGTACACCAGGTTGATTGGGGCCTCGAAGCCTGGGACGAGGCGGTGGTAGGAGTTCAGCGTTGGGTTGGTGAACGCCAGGACAGCGCCGGCGTGTTCGAGGATGCCGCCGATGTACCAGCGGGCGATGTCGGAGAGTCCGCCGTAGCCGTTCTCGTCGTAGAACAGTGGCTTGCCGTCCTTCCAGAGGGACTGGTGGGCGTGCATGCCGGAACCGTTGTCACCGGCCAGGGGCTTCGGCATGAACGTCGCCGTCTTGCCGTACTGGGTGGCGGTGTTCTTGACGATGTACTTGAAGTCCTGCAGGTCGTCAGCCGCGTGCAGCAGGGTGTTGAAGCGGTAGTTGATTTCCTGCTGGCCACCGTTGCCTACTTCGCGGTGGAAACGCTCGATTTCGAAGCCGGATTCGCGCAGGTTCTTGACCATGGCGTCACGCACGTCGACGGTCTTATCGTGTGGTGGGACGGGGAAGTAGCCGCCCTTGACGCGGTTGTGGTAGCCGAGGTTTGGCCCACCAAGAGCATCGGTTTCTTTGCCACGGTTCCACCAGCCCTCTTCGGCGTCGATCTCGTAGAATGCGCGGTGGCCTTCGACTTCGTAGCGGATGGAGTCGAACAGGTAGAACTCGGCTTCGGCGCCGAAGCTGCAGGTATCTGCGATGCCGGTGGAGGCCAAGTACTGTTCCGCCTTACGCGCGACGTTGCGGGGATCGCGCGAGAAAGGCTCGAAGGTGAATGGATCGTTGACGAAGAACTTCACGTTCAGGGTCTTCGCTGCGCGGAACTGGTCTAGCTTTGCGGTGGCGAGATCCGGCATGAGGGTCATGTCGGACTCTTCGATTGTGGTGAATCCACGGATTGATGAGCCGTCGAAGGCGAGGCCTTCTTCCATGACGGTTTCGTCAAACATGGAGGCAGGGATCGAGAAGTGGTGTTCGATGCCGGGGACGTCGGTGAATCGAACGTCGACAAACTCCACCTCCTCGTCCTGAATGAACTTCTTTACGTCTTCGATAGTTTCGAAAGACACAGCCTTTTCTCCTTCGGACAGCGTTGGGAACTCCGCACAATTCTAGCGTGAAGCACCCGTTCTGTAACCGCTTTCCGGGAAAAGAAGATAGGCTATGTCGCATGTCTGCACCCCAAGGAAAACGATGGCTCGATGGCCCGGAGCTTCCCGGCCAGTTCAAAGGCGATGACGCGATCCCCGATTACCCTGGGCAATTCCTTGGGTTACCGAAGGAAGGCGCGGGTGCGCAGGCGTCAGTGGCCCGGCGCATGGGAGGCGTCGCGATCGATTGGGCGATCGCCTGGGCTGTTGCTGCGTTCATCCACGCGAACACCACCGTTTTCGGTGGAACCTCCACGCTGACCTACCTGTTGTGGATCGTGTTGGGCATCGTTTGCGGTTGGCTGTTCGCGCGTACGCCTGGCATGGCGGTCCTCGGGATGGGGGTTGCTCGCGTCGACGCGGAGGAGCCCGTCGGGCTGTGGCGCGCGGCAGTGCGCACGCTACTCACCGCGTTTATTCTGCCCGCAGCACTTGTCGACGCCGACGGCCGCGGCATGCACGATCGTGCCACGAACACGACCGTGATCCGCAGCTAGGGCTCGTCCAGCGGGCGAAACTCCACGGTGCGCTGAAACGCCCAGTTCTTGTCGGTCAGCAGTCGCGCAACCGTCAGGCCACCCGAGAGGAACAGCACCGTGAGCACGACGGTGGTAGTCGAATCGATTGCGGCGGAGATATTGCCGTTGGTGATTTGGTGCAGCGCAGCATAGATAGTGGGGCCCGGGATCATCACGACAGCAGCGGGGATGGTTACCGTGGTGCGTGGCACCCTGAAATGCTGGCCCAGCCAGGAGCCAAGAATGCCGATCACGAGTGTGCCTAACAGGCAGGCCAGGAAGTACTCCACGTGGGCGTCGACAAGCGTGAGGCGCAACACATTTGCGACGGTGCCGAGCGTGGCTGCCAGTAGTGTCATCCTGCGAGAGGCGTTAAACAAGATAGCGAACCCACCCACGGAGACGAAGCTGGCGAGTGCAGCCGCACCATAGAACGAGGGGTCTGGGGTAGTGCTGACTGTGCCTGGCGCGGGCGCATCGGTGACCATCGCGACTACTGCCACCGTGAGCATCATGGTGATGACCACCTCGAGCGCGAAGAACAACCTTGGCAACCCTGATGTGAAGTCGAAGCGGGAAAGATCCATCAAAGATACGAACAAGGGAAAGCCCGGCACCAGATACAAAATGGCGGGGACGAAGCCCGCGGAAAGCTCAAAGTCGGAGTGGGGCAGCGCCCACGCGAGGACCAGGAACAGCAGCGTTGAGACGAGCGCCGCAGCCATCACCACACCCAGCTGCAGAAGGTGTCGACGCGCCAAGTGCAGCCGCACGTACTGACCCACACCAGCAGCAATAATCACCAACAGCGCCGTGAAGTACGAGAAGTGGTTCAGCACAGCGAAGCCACCGCAGGCAAGGCCCGCGGCACAGTTAGAAGTCAGCGGACCCCAGCGCGGGGTAGGGATCGCCTCGATCTCGTCGATGGCGGCGTTGATCTCCTCCGCGGTGGTGTAGCGGTGCATCTCATGCTTAGTCAGGTTCTCGAGTGCCTCGATGCGTGATGCGTTCACCCCTGGCAGCGGAAGGTCAGCCACGAGTGTGCGGAAGTTCTCCCCGCGGTGGACCGTGCACGTAATCGTGTCGAAGCCGACGACGACGTCCGCGTCATCGAAGTGCATCGCACGAGCGCAACGTTTCACGGCCCGGGTGACCCTGTAGCCGGGAGCGCCCGCGGACAACAAAAGAGCGCCGAGGCGCAGCGCGGTGCTGGCCTCGACGCCCATGTCGAAGGAGGACATACTTACTTACTTGCCTTGACGCTGCTGCATCCGGCGCATACGGCGGTTCATTCCCGCCATGTTTTGAGCCTGCTTCGGCAGCGGGCCGCCAGGCAGACCGGGCATCTGGCCAGGTTGCGTGCGAGCGTCCATCGCCTCGAGTTTGGCGTTCATCGTGTACACATCATCCTTGCGGTAGTGGCGTGGCAGCTTCATCAGGTGCTTCTGCAGGTCGCGCACGGCCACCTGACCTTCACCTTCGCCTACGTACACCTCGTGAATCGGCACACCAGCCAGCAAGCGGTCAACGCGGCGCGACTCCTTCTTCATCAAGGTGCGCAGGCGATTCTCGTTGCCCTCACCAACAAGGATGACGCCCGGCAGGCCAACGACGCGGTGCACGGTATCCATGTGGGTGTTCGCCTGCGCGCCGGTCTTGGTGATCCACACCATGCCGACGGAATTACGCATATTCTCCAGCGTCCAACCAGCAACGCCCGGGGTGTCGCCGACCTCGTCGTACATTGAGCGCTCCAAGCGACGGGTAAACATCCACATCGCCAGCACTGTGCCGAACGCCAGACCGAGCGCCAGCATGTACCACTGGCCGCCCCAAATGAGGCCGATCAAGAAGAAAAGCAGACCCATGCCGAGCAGGCAGGCCAGCATAATCGGGATGAGCTTCTTATCCCGCTTCCGCTGAATCTGAAACGCCTGCCAAATCTGGCTACGTGTCTGCTTTCCCTTTGCGCGCTTCGCAGCACGCTCCTGCTTCTTCGCAGCCTTCAGGGCTGCCTTATCCTTCGACTGAGCCATGCCGTCAACTCTATGTCACGAACACAGCCAGGCCAAAGTGGACTAGGAGCGCGTCGCTACCGGATGATCCTTTGACGCGCCGTACTTCTCCAGCAGCGTCGAAGCCTCCTGTGCCGTATCGCCCTTCGACGTTTCCGTCAGGTGGCGCAGGTTCTCCGGCAGCTCCAGCCCGCGGTGCTCCATCGCCTCGACGTAGAGCTTGCCCGCGCGGTAGGACGAACGAACGAGTGGGCCGGACATGACTGCGCCGAAGCCCATCTCGTAGGCCGCGTCGCGGTACTCAATGAACTCCTCAGGTTTTACCCACCGGTCAATCGGGTGGTACATCGGACCAGGGCGCAGATATTGGGTAATCGTGATGATGTCCGTGCCAGCATCCACCAGGTCTTGGAGCGCCTGCATGACCTCTTCCTGGGTCTCACCCATGCCGAGAATCAGGTTGGACTTGGTGATTAGCCCGAAATCACGCGCCTGACGAATCACATCTAGAGAGCGGTCGTAGCGGAACGCTGGACGAATGCGCTTAAAGATGCGTGGCACAGTCTCAACGTTGTGTGCGAAGACCTCCGGGCGGGCCTCAAAGACCTCCTGCAGCAAATCCGGCTTGCCGGAAAAATCAGGGGTGAGATTTTCGACGCCGGTGTGCGGATTGAGTTCGTGAATCTTGCGCACAACCTCTGCGTAGAGCCACGCGCCTTCGTCCTCTAAGTCGTCTCGGGTCACGCCTGTGATCGTGGAGTAGTTGAGGTTCATTTCCCGCACAGACTCCGCAACGCGCTGCGGCTCGTTGACGTCGAGCGGCTCGGGTTTCGCGGAGTTGATCTGGCAGAAGTCACAGCGGCGCGAGCAGTTCGCACCGCCGATGAGGAACGTGGCCTCGCGCGACTCCCAGCACTCATGGATGTTGGGGCAGCCAGCCTCCTGGCACACGGTGTGAAGGGACGCACCCTTCACCTTCTGCTTCATGTCCTCGTACTCAGGACCAGTTTTCACCGCGTTGCGGATCCACCGTGGTTTCGTCTCGATAGGGGTTTGAGCGTTACGCTTTTCTACGCGAAGTAGCCTGCGTCCTTCTGGTGCTATAGTCACGTCGTCCACCGTAACTAACAGTTCTCCCAAAGTCGAGGATTAATGGGAGGCTCGCCTTACATCTCGACGTTTGAGCCCCTTCGTCGGATCCGGTGCCGAACCAAAGCTGTGGTCAGCCACCACAAGCTCACCGGCAAGGGCGCGCTTGAGGGCGTCGAGGAGCGGTGCGGTCATCTCCTCAGCGGTGACGTCGCGGCCGAGCTCCAGGCTCATTGTGGTCACGTCGGCGTCGTCGATGCCGCACGCGACAATGTGGCCGTAGTGGTCCAATGTGTTGTCGCAATTCAACGACAGACCATGCATGGTCACCCCGCGGGTGATGCGGATACCCAGGGCCGCGATTTTCCTATCACGGTGGGACGCCGAGCTATCAGCCGCCTCGACGGTTTTCGGGACCCAGACGCCGGAGCGGCCGTCGATACGGCCGGCAGCATGTACCCCAGCCTTGCGCACCGTCTCGATGATGGCCTCTTCAAGACGGCGAACATAGTCGACGACATCCACCGGCTGGGCAAGTTTGATGATGGGGTAGAAGACGAGCTGACCCTCGCCGTGCCAGGTGATACGGCCCCCGCGGTCAACGTCGACGACGGGCACCGGGTAGGACGCATCCGGAAGATCTTCCGGCTGGGTTCGTTTGCCAGCAGTAAACACCGAGGGATGCTGCAACACCAACACTGTGTCCGGGATCTCGTCCGCTGCGCGCTGCTTGGCCAGCTCCGCCTGGAGATGCCAGGCTTCCTCATAATCGACGAGCCCCAGCTCGCGCACATCAAGAGGCGCGGCTGAGGCCCGAATAGATTTGTCGGCAGGAAAGAACGGATCGCGTGGAGCTGTCATGCCTGCCAACGATAGTCGCTAGCCTTCGACACCGTTAGCGGCAGCGTACTCATCTGCCGTCATCAGCGGTCCGACCTCCTCGACCTCAACCTCGAAGAGCCAGCCAGCGCCGAACGGATCCTCGTTGATGGCCTCGTACGCACCGTCAATGTCCTCGTTGACCGCGGTGACCGTGCCAGTCACCGGTGCGTACAGGTCGGACACCGACTTCGTTGACTCGACCTCGCCGCATGTTTCACCCGCCGTGACCTGGTCGCCAACCTGTGGCAGCTCAGCGAATACGACCTCGCCGAGGCGATCAGCCGCAACGTTCGTGATGCCTACGCGCACCTTTGTGCCAACAGCTTCCTCAGGGCGAGCATCAATCCACTCGTGATCCTCCGAGTAGTAAAAATCAGGGTTCAAAGACATGATTACTGGTCCTTTCGCGAATAGAACGGTGTTTCCACAATAGTAAACGGGTAGCGGCGTCCACGGATATCAACCTCAACATCCGTGCCCACCTCGGCGTGCGCTGGGTCGAGATGCGCCAGCGCCACCGGACGCTGCAACGTCGGCGACGGCTGCCCGGAGGTCACCACACCGATGCGTGTATCGCCGATGAAGACCTCTGAGCCTTCACGCGCGGCGCGGCGCTGATCCGAAGAAAGCCCTGCGATGACCACCGACGGCTCACGACCGACAAGTGCGTCCTTGCCCACGAAGTCCGCCTCCTTCTTGGCGAACGCGCGGCCCATCCCGGCCTCCACCGGGGTGACATCGCGCGAAAGCTCGTGGCCATACAGCGGCATCGACGCTTCGAGGCGCAAGGAGTCGCGCGCGGCCAGACCGCAGGGTGTAGCGTCCGGCGCGAGCGCGTCCCAAATCGTGCGGGCGTCTGCGAGGTCGCAGTAGATCTCGAATCCGTCCTCGCCGGTGTAGCCGGTCCGAGCGACCAGCACGTCGCAGTCGCAGAAGCGCATCGGTGCAGCCGAGTAGTACGCCAGCGCACCGGCGTCGCCGTCGAGATGCGGAGCGATTGTCGATAAGGAATCAGGGCCTTGCACCGCCACGAGCGCGACGTCTGCGCTGCGGTTCGTCAGTTCCACATCAAAGTCAGCCGCGCGCTCCTGGAACGCCTCCCACACAGCAGGCGTGTTCCCAGCGTTCGGCACGACCAGGAAGTGCTCGTCGTCCAGGCGGTAGGAGATTAAATCGTCGATGATGCCACCGTCTTCGGCCACTATCATCGAGTACTTCGCCTTGCCGACGCGCATGGTCGACAGCGTGGAAATCAGCGCGTAGTCCAAAAACTCCGCGGCCTGAGGTCCGCGCACATCAATCTCGCCCATATGCGAGAGATCGAAGATACCAACGCGCTCGCGCACCGCACGGTGCTCCTCAAGCTCATTGTTGTACTTCAGTGGCATGTTCCAACCACCGAAGTCCGTAAAGGAAGCGCCAAGCGCCTCATGCGCTGCAAACAAAGGGGTTTCAGCCATCACAATCACTCCTTAACTTTCCGAGCTCTCCGAAATATCAAATGCCTCTGGCGGCGGGCAGGAGCACACCAGGTTGCGGTCGCCGTACGCCTCATCAATGCGGCGCACCGGCGGGAAATACTTCTCGTGCACCAAGCGATCGACCGGGTAGGCGGCCTGTTCGCGGGAGAACTCGTAATCCCACGCGGTGGAGGCGACGCTGTGCGCAGTAAACGGTGCGTGGTGAAGGACGGAGGTCTCGTAGGCAATCTTGCCGTCGATAATCTCCTGGATCTCCGCGCGGATCGAACGCATCGCCTCGATGAAGCGGTCGAGCTCATCCAGGTCTTCGGACTCGGTCGGCTCCACCATCAGCGTGCCAGCCACCGGGAACGCCAGGGTAGGAGCATGGAAACCGTAGTCCACCAGGCGTTTCGCCACATCCGCTGCGGTCACGCCAGAGCGATCGGTCAACTCTCGCAGGTCAAGGATACACTCGTGGCCCACCAGGCCATGTTCCCCGGTGTAGAGCACCGGGAAGGAATCATGCAGCTCGCTTGCCACGTAGTTCGCCGCCAGTACCGCATGCGCAGTTGCCGACGCCAATCCCTCCGCACCGCTCATCGCGATGTAGGACCACGCGATCTGCAGTACACCCGCCGAGCCGAACTTCGCAGCGGCAACCGGCACGCCCTCGCCAACCGGGGCAGGGTCGGCCGCATGCGTTGGGGCGACGTTCGGGTCCGTCGGAAGGAATGGGATCAGGTGCTCTGCCACACCAATCGGGCCAACGCCCGGGCCGCCACCACCGTGCGGAATCGTAAATGTCTTATGCAGGTTCAGGTGCGATACGTCGCCACCAAAGTCGCCGGGGCGTGCAAGCCCAGTCAGCGCGTTCATGTTCGCGCCATCGATGTAGACCTGACCGCCCACCGCGTGCACCTTCTTCGCGACGGCTTGCACCGTGTCCTCGTACACACCGTGCGTGGACGGGTAGGTGACCATAATCGCTGCGACGTGCTCGCCGTGCTGCTCCAACTTCGCATCCAAGTCAGCCAGATCAATCGAGCCATCCTCAGCAGTCTTCACGACGACCACCCGAAGGTTCGCCAGCGTCGCCGACGCCGCATTCGTACCGTGCGCCGACGCCGGAATCAGACAGATGTCACGCCCATGGTCGCCACGGGAAACGTGGTAGCGCCGAATCGCCAGTAGCCCGGCCAGTTCGCCCGTCGCACCCGAGTTCGGTTGCATGGACACCTCGGCGTATCCGGTGATCTCGACAAGCCAGGCGCGGAGCTCGTCGATAAGCTCCCGCCAACCAGCAGTAAAGCGGTCTGGCGTGTACGGGTGCACATTGGCGAACTCTGGCCACGTGATGGTCTCCAGACCCGCGGTCGGGTTGAGCTTCATCGTGCAGGAACCGAGCGGGATCATCGTGCGGTCGAGCGCGAGGTCCTTGTCGCCCAGCTTGCGGATGTAGCGCATCATCTGAGTCTCGGAGTGCACCGAATTGAAGTTCGGGTGCGTCATAAACTCCGTCGCGCGATGCAGCGCCTCGGGCAGTGCGGATGGTGCCTCGTCGGCAACAGCATCGACACCGAAACCTGCAAGCAGCGCCGCGAGGTCCTCCTCTGCCGTGGCCTCGCCGAAAGAGACGCCGACGGTGGTCGCGTTGATCGGGCGGACCAGGTAGCCCGCATCCGCTAAACGCTCGCACACCGCCTCCGAGTTGTCCACGACGACGGCCACCGTGTCGAAGAACGCGTCGTGCTTCACCTCGATATCCGCATCACGCAGGGACTTTGCGAAACGTGCCGCACAGTCGTGCACCTTGGCAGCAATTGCCTCAAGCCCGCGCGGGCCGTGGTACACGGCGTACATCGACGCAGTCACCGCGAGCAGCGCCTGTGCAGTACAGATATTGGACGTTGCACGCTCACGGCGAATGTGCTGCTCACGCGTCTGCAACGCCAGACGGTATGCGGGGGTTCCCTCAGCGTCCTTCGACACACCCACCAGGCGGCCAGGCAGCTGACGCTTCATCTTCTCCTTGACCGCCATGTACGCAGCATGCGGGCCACCGTAGAACAACGGAACACCAAAACGCTGCGTAGAACCAATCGCGATATCCGCCCCGAGCTCACCGGGCGACTCCAGCAGCGTCAGCGCGAGGATATCCGCATCCACCGCTACCAGACCGCCACGCTCATGCACCGCTTCGATCACCGCGCGAGGGTCAACGATGTCGCCCTCCGTTCCCGGGTACGCCACAACCGCGCCCACGATGCCTTCGCCCACGACGCCTTCGCGCAGGTCAACAACCTGTACCTCAAGGTCAAGGGTGCGCGCACGCTCCGATGCGACGCGCAACACCTGCGGGTGCAGACGCGCGTCCAACAGCACCGTCCGGCCCTTACGCACCGCGCGGGCCATGAGACCAACAGCCTCGGCCGCCGCCGACGCCTCATCCAACAGCGAAGCGTTCGCAATGTCCAGACCAGTCAGGTCCTGCACCATGGTTTGAAAGTTCAGCAGCGCCTCGAGCCGACCCTGCGAAATCTCAGGCTGGTACGGGGTATACGCCGTGTACCAGCCAGCATCTTCTACAACACCACGACGAATCACCGGCGGGGTCAGCGTCGACGAGTAACCTTGCCCATAAAAGGCTTTCAGCACCTCATTTTTCGACGCCAGCTCACGCAATCGGTTTTGCGCCTCATACTCGGTGAGCGGGGAGGGGAGATCAAGGGGCCGCTGAAGTAGCAGATCGGCTGGGATAGCGGCGGTGGTCAGCGCGTTGAGGGAGTCGTAGCCGACTTTCTTCAGCATCACCTCCGTCTCTTGCGTGTCCGGACCGATGTGGCGTGTGATGTAATCCAAGATCTACTCCTTTGGTAGTTCTGAACTTGATGTCGTGAATAGTCTACGGGCCAAAACTGTCCAGGGCTGGCCAGTCAGCTGAAAACATGCAGAGGTGAAAACAGCGGTGGCCCCAACACCGTATTGGTATCGGGGCCACCGCCGAGGTTCCTCATATTGACCTGGGATTAGAGGGATGAGAGGTCCAGGTCGCCTTCGAAGTCACCAGTTTCGATGCGGTCCTTGATCGTAGTGATGAAGCGGCCTGCATCTGCGCCGTCGATCAGCTGGTGATCGTAGGTGAACGGCAGGTAGCACATCTGGCGGATCGCGATGGAGTCGCTGCCTTCCTCCGTGACGATGACCGGGCGCTTCTCAATTGCCGCAGTGCCCAGGATGCCGGCCTGTGGTGGGGTAAGCACCGGTGTATCCAGCAGGGCGCCCTCAGAACCGATGTTGGTCACCGTGAACGTCGCACCCGACAGGTCATCCGGTCGCAGCTTCTTGTTGCGCGCGCGGGTCGCCAGGTCATTGATTGCCTGCGCGATCTGCGCCAGGTTCAGGTCCTGGGCACGCTTGATCACTGGTACCAGCAGGCCCTGCGGCGTATCCACAGCGACGCCGATGTTGACGTCCTCGTGGTAGGTGATCTCCTTCTTATCTGCGTCGTAGGACGCGTTGACGTTCGGGTGGGAAACGAGGGCTTCCGCCGTCGCCTTGATGAAGAACGCCAGGTAAGTGATGTTGGCGTCGTGCTTCTTGATGAACTCTGGCTTCACACGCTTGCGCAGCTCCGCAATGCGGGTGACGTCGACTTCCTGAACGTGCGTGAGTTGAGCAGTGGTCTGCAGGGACTCGACCATCTTGGCAGCGGTGATCTCGCGGATGCGGTTGACCTTCTGGGTCGTGCCGATCAGCGACTGCTTCTCTGGGTCCACGGACTTGGTGGACCAGTTGGAGCGAGCGCTCTTCTTTTCCTCGGTCTTCGGAGCCGACGCCTCGGCCTTATCCTCGGCGCCGCCCTTCGCCGCAGCAATGACGTCCTGCTTGCGGATACGGCCGCCAACACCGGTTCCCTCGATCGTGGAAAGGTCAACGCCGTGCTTTTCTGCCAGCTTGCGCACCAGCGGGGTCACGTACGGGACGGAACCGTCGGACTTGTTTACCTTGGTGGAAGCCTGCTGCGCTGGCTTCTCCTCTTTCGGCTTTTCCTCCTTAGGCTCCTCAGTCTTCTCTTCCTTCGTGGCTTCCTTCTTTTCTTCCTTTGGCTCTTCGGCCTTTGGAGCTTCCTTTTCTGCTGGCTTCGCGTTGGCGTCGCCGATGCGGGCGATGACTTCGCCGACCTCGACGGTGTCGTCTTCCTCAGCGAGGATCTCTACGAGGGTGCCCGCGACTGGGGAAGGAATCTCGGTGTCGACCTTGTCGGTGGAGACCTCGAGCAGTGGCTCGTCGACCTCGACGGTGTCGCCGACTTCCTTCAGCCAGGTGGTGATGGTGCCTTCGGTCACGGATTCGCCGAGTTCAGGCATGGAGACGTCAGTGGCGTCGCCGGAGGAAGGCTGCTCTGCCTTCTCCTCCTTCGGAGCTTCCTTCTTCTCTTCCTGTGGTGCTTCTTTTGGCTCTTCGGCCTTTGGAGCTTCCTTTTCTGCTGGCTTCGCGTTGGCGTCGCCGATGCGGGCGATGACTTCGCCGACCTCGACGGTGTCGTCTTCCTCAGCGAGGATCTCTACGAGGGTGCCCGCGACTGGGGAAGGAATCTCGGTGTCGACCTTGTCGGTGGAGACCTCGAGCAGTGGCTCGTCGACCTCGACGGTGTCGCCGACTTCCTTCAGCCAGGTGGTGATGGTGCCTTCGGTCACGGATTCGCCGAGTTCAGGCATGGAGACGTCAGTGGCGTCGCCGGAGGAAGGCTCCTGAGCCTTTTCTTCCTTCGGGGATTCCTTCTTCTCTTCCTGAGGTTCTTCCTTTGGCTCCTCGTCCTTTGTCGAGTCTGCGGCTGGCGCTTCGCCTTCTTCGCCGATAATCACAATGACGTCACCGACATCGACGGTGTCGTCTTCCTCGGCCTTAATCTCGAGGATCACACCAGCGACAGGGGACGGAATCTCCGTGTCGACTTTATCGGTGGAAACCTCCAGTAAAGGTTCGTCGACCTCTACCGTGTCGCCGACTTCCTTCAGCCAGGTGGTGATTGTGCCTTCCGTGACGGATTCGCCCAGCTCAGGCATCTCGACAGAGTGCGCCATAATTTCGTCTCCTCGCAGATACATTTTCGTAGAAGCTATACAGGTCAATAGCGTACCTGTCACCGAAGACTTTCGTGCCTTTCGGGGGCAACTATTTTGTTGAAGGCCGCAAAACGCAGAATTGGGGCGTCGAAAAATATCCGTATGATGAGAGAAGTGTTTAATCTGTTCGGCAAGCGGAAGAAGCAAACAACCTTCAAACCCCCACGCGCGCCCGGCGAGACCATCCGGCCGGAAGACGCCGCCTACCTCAAGGAATGGGTCGCGAAGCGTGCCTTCGTGGAGGGGTTTGTCGAGCCAGAAACGATGGTCAACGAGATGTCCGTCGTGCTTGTCGACGAAGAAGGAAACTACACCCGTCGCCGCATCGGAGGACCCAAAGGCATCGACGCCGTCGCTCAACTCCTGAATATTTCTCTCTACGACGTCGAGGAAACCGGCTACCCAGATCGGATGCGGCGCAAGATGGAGCAGGAGCGCATCTTGCGGAAGCGGGCCGAACAGAAAGAACGCCGCGCAAAGTTTGAGCGCGGCGAACATCCTTTTTCTTAAAGCCCTTAAGGCCCTTAAAACTGGGGATTAGTTGGCCTTAGCAATGCTGCGCAGCGTCGCAACGATCGTGCGCAGCGGGGCACCCGTCGCGCGCTTCGGGGTGTAGCCGTGCGGCGAGCCACCGTTCCATGCTGGGCCAGCGACGTCGATGTGGACCCACTCGGTGTCCTCACCAACGAAGCGGGACAAGTACAGGCCAGCGAACAACATGCCACCAGTACGGGCGTTGTGTACGTTGCGGATATCGGCAACTGGGGACTTCAGTTCCTCTTCCTGCTCCTCCAACAGCGGCATGGCCCAAGCTTGCTCGCCAACCTCGCGGCCCAGCGCAGCAACACGGTCGCGGAAGTCATCAGAGCCCATGACACCAGCGGTGCGGTTTCCGAGGGCGACGAGCTGCGCACCGGTCAGCGTGGATGTCTCAATCATGAAGTCAGGGTTGTCCTCTGCCGCGCGCGCCATAGCGTCCGCGAGCACGAGGCGCCCTTCGGCGTCCGTGTTGAGAATCTCGCTAGTGATGCCACCGTAGTGACGAATGACATCGCCCGGGCGAGTAGCGGTGCCGGAAGGCATGTTCTCTGCCAGCGGCAGCCAGGCGTCAACGGCGACGCCCAGATTTAGTCGAGCGGCCGCCACAATCGCGCCAAACTGGGCAGCAGATCCGCCCATGTCGGAGATCATGTCCTCCATCTTTGCCCCAGGCTTCAGGGAAATGCCACCGGTGTCGAACGTGATGCCCTTACCAACCAGCGCCACCGAAGAGCTGGACGTCGAAGGTGCCCACTTCAGGTGCACCAGGCGAGGCGCGCGGACAGAACCTTGGCCGACGGCAAGGATGCCACCGAAACCGTGCTCCTCGAGGTACTTCTCGTCGAACACCTCGACTTCGAGCCCGACCTGCTTGCCCACGTTCTCAATGAGCTCCGCGTACACAGCAGGGTAGAGGTGGTTGGAAGGCGTGTTGACGAGGTCGCGCGCCAGCATGACCGATTCCGCGAGGATGACCGCCCGGTCGAAGGCCTCCTGATCGTCTTCCTTGCCCACAACGGTGACGTCTGTAAGCCCGTGCTCGCCGTCACAGCCACACTGGCATGGAGCCTTGAAGCCCTTGTACTTGTACGCACCGAGTAGCAGGCCCTCCACAACGGGGCCGACGCCGAACTCGGTCGAGATCACCGCAGATTCCGTGCCGTACAGCGTGCGGGCCAACGCGCCAACAGCGCGACGTACGGTCTCGTCATCAATGTCATCTGCGTTGCCGAGGCCGAAGGCGATGACCAACTTGCCGTCAACCACAACCCGGGTGACCTCGCCGGCCGTACCTTTCGCGCCGACAGTCTCTAGTGCCTCGAGCGTGCCCTTCGGTGCCAAGGAGGTGACCGGAAGTTCGATCTTCGACTCATCCGAGGTCACCGGGAGGAGGAGAGCCGCGGTGTCGCTCGGAGCGGTCGTCGAAAAGTTCAGAGAGACCGAGTCACCCCGGACTGGGAGCAGCGATTCAGGAACCGAAAAAGTCATGAGTACATGCGCCTTTCTTAAGATTATTGAACATCGCCAAGGGTACCCTGAATGTGCGGCGCGTGGTCGGGGAGGGCGGCTCTCAAGTGCAAGAAAATATGGAATTCTGGTCCCAAAGTGTGGAATCTGGGGGTAGGGTGGTCTGCATGACTCAAGGCACACCATTTGAAATTATCCCGAATCCGAACAAAGCAACCGACGAAGAACGCCAGGCCATCCTCGCGAACCCGGCGTTCGGCCAGGAATTTACCGACCATATGGTCTCCATCGACTGGGATGAGACCAACGGCTGGCACAACGCGCAAGTCCGCCCATACGAGGCGATCTCGCTGGACCCGGCGACCAACGTGTTCCACTATGGGCAGGCCATCTTTGAGGGGCTGAAAGCCTACCGCCACCACGACGGCTCCATTACGACGTTCCGCCCTGAACAAAACGCGGCCCGCTTCGCCCACTCCGCTCGCCGCCTCGCCATGCCAGAGCTGCCAGAGGATCTCTTCATCGAATCCCTGCAGCAGCTCGTGACGATTGATAAGGACTGGGTCCCCGAGGCCGGCGGAGAAGCGGCACTGTACCTGCGACCGTTTATGATCGGCACCGAAAAGACACTTGGGGTCAAGCCTTCGAGCACCTACAGCTACTACCTCATCGCCTCCCCAGCAGGTGCCTACTTCTCCGGCGGCGTGAAGCCGGTCAGCGTGTGGATCTCCGAAGAATACGTCCGCGCAGCACCCGGAGGCACCGGCGACGCGAAATTCGCAGGCAACTACGCGGGCTCCCTGCTCGCACAGGCCCAGGCAGAGGAAAAGGGTTGCGACCAGGTTGTATGGCTCGACGCCATCGAGCGCAAGTACATCGAGGAGATGGGCGGCATGAACCTCATGTTCGTCGAAGGCAGCGGAAAAGATGCGAAGCTGATCACCCCAGCCCTGTCCGGCTCCCTCCTGGCAGGTATTACGCGCAAGTCCCTTCTGCAGGTCGCCGAGGACCTTGGCTACAGCACCGAGGAGCGCAAGATCACGGTGGAGCAGTGGCGCGACGGCGCCGAGAACGGCACCATCACCGAAACGCTTGCTTGCGGTACCGCGGCGGTCATCACCCCTGTTGGTCGTGTGCTGAGTCGTCATGGAGAGTTCACCATCAACAACAACGAGGCCGGCACCATCACCATGCAACTGCGAGAGCGCTTGCGCGGGATCCAGGATGGGTCAGTCGATGACGCCCACGGCTGGAACCACACGCTGGTCCCAGCGGAGAGCTAGCGACAGCTGGGGCCGGGGGTTTAGGCCGGGGAGACCTCCGGATCCTCCGGCCCGAGCACAGTAGTAACGAGCTCAGAAGCAAGATTGATTTGTGGCAGCGCTGCGAGCGCGCCGACCCCCTGGTTCAGGGACAAATCCAGGGCCAGCACCGGGATGATATCGAGCGCCTGCAGCGCGAGCATCTGCGCTGGCTCCGGGCTAAGTTGGCCAGGAATAATCCAATGCTTCGTGCCGGGGGCGAGGCGTTCTGCTGCGTAGGCGGCGACGGTGGCGTAGAGGCCGTCGAAAAGCACGGGAGTGCGACGGACAGCTGCCTGTGCGAACATGCCGACGAGGAACGCGAAGTCTGGCCCTGAAAGCTCGGCGAGGACGCGGGGCACGTCGTCACTGAAAGCGCGCACGCGGAACATCGCGTCGCGGATCGCGGCGACCTTGACCTTCCACACGTTGTCATCGATGCCGGAGCCTCGCCCGATGACCTTGACCGGCTCAGTACGCGACAGTGCGCCGTAGACCGCGGCAGCAACCGTCGAGTTGCCGACGCCAATATCACCAGGAATAAACAGGTCGACCCCACTGTCCACCCCGCTATCCACCACGCGCGCGCCGTGCGTCACAGCCTGATCGAAAGCCTCCGGCGTCATCGCGGCCTGCCGGTCAATCGCGCCCGTCGGTAGTGTGAGGTAGTCGTTGATCTGCATAATCGACGCGCCAGCGGCTTGCGCTGCGACACGAGCTGCGCCACCACCTGCCGCGATCTGCTTTACCGCAGTCCAGGCGGCGTCATGCGGCTGTGCGGAAACACCTCGCGCTGCCACGCCGTGGTTGCCGGCGACAAGCACACATTGAGGGTGAGAAAACGCTACCGGTCGCTGGCGGTCCTGTACCGCGGCGGTCCACTCCGCAATCGTTGCCACGCGACCGAGCCCACGCCCCTCAGGGCTGCGCTGCAGCTCGCGGGCAACCTCGCGACGCAGAGTCTCACTCGGATGCTGAATCGGGTCGAATGCCACAGCCATGAAATGTCCTTCGTACGTTTAGTTGACGGTCTCGCCGATGCGGACCTGCGGTTTCGGGGAGCGCCACTTCCGTGGCTGCGACGCGCGCGAAAACGCGTACATACCTAGGCCGAAACCGGTATCTGCCGTGCCCGGGAACTTCGCGCGGACGGCGTTGTTCGCCCGCTTACCGATCAGGAATGCCTCACCAATAATCAACACGATAAACACCATCGGCAAAATGGCGATCACCCCGGCAACCTCCGGGTACCAAGAGCCGATAAAGAGGATGAGGAATAGCAGGATCGCCAGAGGCATCGCGTAGTTGTTCATGAAGCGGCGAGAATCCACCCAGTCGCGGACGAAGCGGCGGGTTTCGCCGCGGTCGCGGTCCATGAGGTAGCGCTCGTCGCCGGCGTCCATCTTGGCTTGGACCTCGCGATTGTGCTTCTTCGCTTCTTCGCGCTGTTGCTTCTTATATGCTTTCCACTCCTCCTTCGACATCGACTTCTTCAGCTCTTTGTTCTTCTGGTACTGCTGAGCAGGAGTCGTAGCGTTGGGGTCGCGCACGACGCCACGCTTGATTTCTTGCTCGATACGCTTCGGCGTCGGCCGACCCTTTGGAGGGGTGTAGCCCTTCGGGTACTTTTTCGCGGGTTCCGCGTTGGTTTCGGGAGCCTCCGCGCGATTCGCTGCGGCAGCAGCGGCGGCTGGAGCCTCATCAGATTTCTGCCAAGGAAGTTTCACGCTATACAGGCTACAAGGCTGTCTCCGAAAGTGGGGAATAAGCGCCCGCTCGAATGCGCTGTAGACGATGACGGTGTGATGCGAGTACGCTAGTGCCACACTCCGAAGCACGCATTTCGCGTGAAGATATTCGCTAAGCAAGGAGAAAGAATGACTGCACCTACCTCTGCAACGGGCGTGACCCTTACTGAAGCAGCGGCTGCAAAAGCGAAGGCTCTGCTTGACCAGGAAGGCCGCGACGACCTTTCGCTTCGCATCGCTGTTCAGCCAGGCGGCTGCGCTGGTCTGCGCTACCAGCTGTACTTCGATGACCGCGAGCTTGACGGTGATAAGGCCGACGTCGTTGGGGGTGTACGCCTTGTCGTGGACAAGATGAGCGTGCCGTACCTCACCGGTGCGACGATCGATTTCGCTGACACCATCGAGCAGCAGGGCTTCACCATCGATAATCCGAACGCTGGCTCGGCCTGCGCATGCGGCGATAGCTTCAACTAAGCAATCGCTTTTCGACGCCAACACCCCGCGACCACTCTTTATTGAGGGTGAACGCGGGGTGTTTTGTCTGCGGAGACTATTTACAACCGTGCTCGGTCGCAAGCCACTGCTTCGCTTGTTCTAACGGCGTACCGGTTTCGACGTCCGGCTGCACCGGATCCTCGGCAAACTCCTCACCAGTGCGTGCCTTGTCCTTGGCGATGGTTAACATCAGCATGCTGCCGTCCGGGAAGTCATACACCATGTTTGCCGACGCGTAGCCCGCGGTAGGGGACCCGAAACTCTGTGAGCGTTCAAGTCCCCGAAATGCCAGCATCGTTGCCTCGCCCGACGAAGCGGTGTCACCATCGACTAAGACTGCTACCGGCGCATCCCACTTCCCGCCAGTCGTCGTGAGCGGCGTGCCCCCTCCGGTTACCGAGTTTCCCTCGACCGTGACCTGGCTGGTGTTCGTCCGCGACACGAACTCGAGCACCGTGCCGTCCGGCAACAGCGGGGAGAGTCCAGCGACCATTGGGCCCATGTCACCACCGTCGTTGCCACGCAGATCAACGACCGCGCCACAGACCCCGCCATCACGTGCGGACGCCAGGCCTGTCGCGAGCGTGTCTGCGTACCCCTGCACATCCGAGTGCCGATCGACGCCAGGCACTGTTGCCACCGCAACGCTGCCCTCGACACTGACCGTGGCTTTCGGTTTCTGTTCCATAGTCCAGCCGAGGTCCGGGTTGCCGGGTTCAAACAGCCGGGAGTGCTTGCCACCAGCTGCTTTGACGGCATCTTTCAGGGCGGGGTAGACGTCGTAAAGCGTGTCTGCCTGCTTGGCGGTCTCCTTTGCGTGGGCCTTCGCTGCCTCGAATTCCTTCGAATCGGCGTGGATGCCCTGCTCGGCGAGCGCGAGCACCGTCGCGCTATACCGCTTTGGCGTCTGTGTCCCCGCGAAACGAGCGGTGCCCGTCAGCATCGCGGTGACCGTCGGCCCATAGACGAATGCCAGGGCAGCAACTGCGAGGAGCAGCGCGCTGAGCATCGCGACGATGGTAGTTACTACTCGTTTTTTGGTCCACATGGAAGGAATCTCCTTAGAGTTGAACCGGGTACTCCTTGTGCTCGATGCCCGGATCGATGCGGTGCTCGACAAAAATGCCGTGCCAAATCATAAACGCCAGTACCGTCCACAGACGGCGTGAATGGTCGGAGACACCATCGCGGTGCTCCTTGAGCATCTCCAGCACCTGATCCTTCGCGAAAATATGGTCGGTCTGCGAGTCGCGGATCGTGTCCTGCGCCCAACCGAAGAGCTCATCTCCAGCCAGCCAGTGACGCATTGGGACAGGGAAGCCCAACTTCTTACGGTGCAGCACGTGAGGAGGCACGATCTGCTCCATCGCCTTGCGCAGCGCATACTTCGTGGTGCCGTGCGCAATCTTCTGGTCGTACGGGATCGTCTGCGCGACTTCGAAAACTTCCTTATCGAGGAACGGCACACGCAATTCCAGCGAGTTCGCCATGTTCATCTTGTCCGCCTTGACCAGGATGTCGCCGCGCATCCAGGTGAACAGGTCCAAGTTCTGCATCCGGGCAACCGGATCCATCTGCTTCGAAGTCGCGTAAATCGGGGCGGTGACCTCGCGGTGATCCCATTCGCGCTTCGCCCACGGAAGCACACGGTGCAGTTGCTCGAAGTTAAAGGAGCGGGCGTTGCCGTAGTAGCGGTCCTCCATTGGGGTAGTGCCGCGCTCAAGGAGGCTCTTGCCCTTCATACCCTCTGGCAGTACCTGGCTGAGCTTGTTCAGCCCGCGAAGAAGTGGCGTCGGCAACTTCTCGAACGGTGCAAGAGACAGCGGTTCCTTATAAATGGTGTATCCACCGAACAGCTCGTCTGCACCCTCACCTGAAAGCACAACCTTGACGTGTTTGCGTGCCTCCTGGGCGACGAAGAACAGCGGAACCAACGATGGGTCAGCGACCGGATCATCGAGGTACCACATGATCTTCGGTACCGCGTCCGCATACTCTTCAGGCGAGACAATCTTCACGATATGCTCAACGCCAATCGCCTCAGCGGACTCCGCAGCCACATCGACCTCGGAGTAGCCCTCGCGCTCGAAGCCGGTGGTAAACGTCAACAAGTTCGGATTGTGTCGCTTCGCCAGCGCCGCAATCGCCGTGGAATCAATACCGCCGGAGAGGAAAGAACCGACGGTGACGTCCGCACGCATATGCTTCTCGACGGAATCTTCGAGTGCCCGAGCGATCCTGTCGTAAAGCTTCTGCTCTTGACCTTGAGGTACCGGCTGGGACCTGAAGTGCGGCTTAAAGTAGCGTTCCGACTTGACCTCGCCCCCAGGGGTCAGCGAAACCGTGCATCCAGACTCAACCCGACGAATACTCTCATGCAGGGTCTCTGGCTCTGGGACATACTGCAGGTCCACGTAGTGCTCAATCGCGCGTTTATCCAGTTCAAGGTCAAGCTCTAGCTCCGGAGCCATTTCCAGAATGGATTTCTTTTCGGACGCGAAAACGGTGCCTGCTGGGGTGGTCGCGTAAAACAGCGGCTTGATGCCGAACTGGTCGCGCGCCGCAAACATGCGCTGCGTCTCGGTGTCCCAAATCACGAAGGCAAACATGCCACGCAGGTGCTCAACGACCTTTTCGCCCCAGTGGTGGAAACCAACCACGATCGGCTCGCCATCGCCCGATGTATTAAACGAGTAGCCGGCGGCCTCGAGTTCCTCTCGAAGTTCAATGTAGTTGTAGATTTCGCCATTGAACGTCAGCGCGTAGCGCGTTGGGGATTCTTTCGGCCCCCAGCGCAGAGGCTGGTGGGAATGGTCCAGATCGATAATCGCGAGGCGATTAAAGCCAAAGACCGCGTGGTCGTCGTTCCAGGTGCCAGCGGCATCTGGACCGCGGTGATACATGCAGGGCAATGCGCGTTCCGCGGCTTCCACGAAGCTGGCGGCGTTGCTGTTTGTGGTGAGTAGAGCCAACAGGCCACACATAGACTTGAAAACCTCTCCTATATATAAGGTGTACGCAGCCATGCGGAGTGCTGGGCCACGAAGCATTTCTTCCCTTAAACAATAGGGTTTTGTGTAGGGGATACGCGAACCAACGGAACCGCGAACCAAACTCAGAAATTCTTCATCCTTTATTCGGTCCCCAAAAGGGGGCCAACTTATGGATGAGCATTTTGGCTGAAAAATAAAGCTCTTACCAGGACGTTTGTACCGTTTTATCTAAAACCCATTGAGTGCATGGGTTTTGCCCAACGCGCTTTCAGGGGAGGTTGATTGTGAAAACTCACCTCTTCGAAAAATCCCCAGAATTCAGAGGCGGGGTGCTTAATCAACTATTCTGGCGGAGTAGCAATGCTTGGACGCACCTGTAGTGTGCGTCCTGCCGTAAATAGCGAGTGTGGACAGGAAGGCAGACACACGTGGAAAAGGTAAAGGACCGCAGCTTCGCGAAGAAAATCGCAGTTGCCGGATCGCTCCTGCTGGGCGGTCTCGCTCTGACTGGCTGTGAGGTTGCGCCACCGGAGGCGATCTCAAAGGTGTTGGACATGGGTTGGCCAGACCCAGTCACCCCTGAGGGTGAGCAGATGTACAACTTCTGGGTATGGACCTGGGTGGCAGCTTGGATCATTGGCATCATTATGTGGGGCCTCTTCCTCACGGCCATCTTCAAGTGGAACGCGAAGAGCCAGGAGAAGCGCGGTAAGTCCGAGTTCCCGAAGCAGCTCCAGTACAACGTTCCGCTCGAGCTTGTCCTGACGATCGTTCCGATCGTTATTGTCATGGTGCTCTTCTTTTTCACTGTCCAGGCGCAGACGAAGACTACGGCCCTTGACAAGGATCCGAAGGTGACCGTGGACGTCACCGCGTACCAGTGGAACTGGAAGTTCGGTTACGCGAACGTCGACGGTGAGTTCACCTCGAACGGCCAGGCTTACGACGGCGTCGATGCCGACCGTCAGGCAAAGGCTGAGGCAACGAAGTACGACGACGAAAACGTTAAGAACCCGAACCCAATCCACGGCACATCGACCGGTGACCTGTCGTACCTCAACTTCAACGAAATTGAAACGCTAGGTACGACCGAAGAGGTCCCAGTACTCGTACTGCCGACCGACCGTGCAATTGAGTTCCGCCTCGCTTCTGGCGATGTGAACCACGCATTCTGGGTTCCAGAGTTCCTCTTCAAGCGCGATACCTACGCACACCCTGAGGCGAACCAGCAGCAGCGTGCATTCCAGATCGAAAAGATTGACAAGACTGGCGCATTCGTTGGGCGTTGTGCCGAAATGTGTGGTACGTACCACTCAATGATGAACTTCGAGGTTCGCGCAGTGACGCCGGAGAAGTTTGCTGACTACATTCAGTTCCGCATCGACAACCCAGAGGCACCGAACTCTGACGCCCTTAAGTTCATCGGTGAAGCTCCGTACGCCACCTCCACACGTCCGTTCGTGTCTGACCGCCTCGGCACCCGCGACGGCAACAACACCAACGACCCTAACGCGACGGTATAGAAAGAGAAGGCAGAACAATGGCAACTGGTTCAAAGGTTTTCTATGCGATCGGCACTTTCTTGGCGCTGATGGCAGTCTTCTACATGATCAGCACGGCTTGGATCGGCGAGGATGCGTACCTCTACGGCCTCGAGTGGGTTGGCGGTGTGGGCCTTGTGCTCGCAACTGCACTCTGCTTCATGCTTGCTGTCTATCTGGACATCACCGAGCGTCGCATGGACGTCGTGCCGGAAGACTGGGAAGAGGCGGAAGTTGAAGACGGCGCAGGTGTGCTCGGCTTCTTCTCGCCGAGCTCCATCTGGCCATTTGCAATGTCGGGTGCAGTGATGTTCCTTGGTCTTGGAATTGCATTCTGGCAGCTGTGGCTCGTCGTATTCGGTGCAGTCTTCCTCGTTTGGACGACCACGCAGCTGAATCTGCAGTACGGTATTCCTCGCGAAAAGCACTAAGCGTCGTTCATCTCCCCGCCTTCGGGAGATAGGCGAAGAAGGAGAATCCCCCTTGGCTCCGGTCAAGGGGGATTTTCGCGTTCCTGGGTTCATCCTTTCGGTTGAACACAATCGTTACAGTTGGGGGTCATTCGAAAGTAGGTTAATCGTGGAAATGGGACCCGATACGATGTGAGACCCGCCACTTATGGGAACTTTTGCAGACGTCCGAATTTTTGGGGGATGGGCCTGCAAGCGCAGTTGGAAAATCACGGAAACTGACTTGGAAAAACCTAAGTAAGTTGTGACCTGCATTGATGTAGTCGGAATTGTGGGCGAAAAAGTTCCCGTCTTATCGAAATCTTTTCTCGCAAGAGAAGCCTGTCTGTGAAAGGGCAGGTTAGCGCTACATCTCTGTAAAAGTTTGATGAGGAGAGGAGATGACTTTGACCCGAAAACAGGGGATAATCACATGCGTGACGACCGCAATTTCTAACCAAGGTATGGCGACACCGCAGAATCGTGTCCCGGCGCTGAACCGACCAAACATGGTCAGCGTTGGCACGATCGCGTTCCTCGCCCAAGAGTTGATGTTCTTTGCCGGTTTGTTCGCGATGTACTTCACCTCACGAGCAAACGGTATGACCGCAGGCGACTGGGATAACCAGACGGCGCATTTGAACGTGATGTTCGGCTTGATCATCACGGTCGTACTTGTGTCTTCTTCGGTGACTTCCCAGCTCGGCGTATTCGCAGCAGAAAGGGGTGACGTATTTGGGCTCCGCAAATGGTTCGCTGTAACGATCGCGCTTGGCGTTGTATTCCTCGGCCTCGTGGCATTCGAGTGGGGAGAAATGATCACGCACGGCGTGACCATTCAGGCGAGTGTCTTCGGGTCAGTGTTCTTCATCATCACTGGCTTCCACATGGCGCACGTGACCGCGGGCATTATTGCCTTTGCAGTTGTGCTGCTCCGCGTATCTAAGTCGAAGTTCACTCCGGCACAAGCTACCGCAGCAATGGCGACCTCTTACTACTGGCACTTTGTTGACGTAATTTGGGTCGGCGTCTTCATTACTCTGTATATCGTTCAATAGGTATCTGATACGTCGAGTCACCGTCGTGAAGACGGAAGGCCAATTATCTGTATTAGACACTGACGCTCAAAGGGAACAAGATGGAAAAATCACCTAAGAAAAAGCGCAGCCGGCGCAAGGCGCAGCGCACCTTTGCAGGTGCAGCTGCCCTCACGCTCGGCCTTACGGGTGCGGGTTTCCTCGCATCGGCGCTCGCCCCGAACGCGCAGGTCGCAACTGCGCAAAAAGATGACCAGGCAATGATTCAAGAAGGCAAGGACATTTACGACGTTGCCTGTATCACCTGCCACGGTGCGAACCTCCAGGGTGTTGAAGGCCGCGGCCCGTCCCTGATCGGTACTGGCGAAGGCGCCGTGTACTTCCAGGTCAATTCTGGACGCATGCCGATGATGTCGAACGACGCCCAGGCTGAGCGTAAGCGCCCGCGCTACACCGAATCTCAAGCACTCGCGTTGGCTGCATATGTCGCAGCAAACGGTGGCGGCCCCGAGCTGGTGTACAACCCAGACGGTTCGCTTGCGAAGGAAGAGCTTCGCGGCAAGAACTACGACGGCCAGATTCAGGCCGCGGATGTCGCACGCGGTGGCGAGCTCTTCCGCCTGAACTGTGCGTCCTGCCATAACTTCACCGGTCGCGGTGGCGCACTTTCCTCTGGTAAGTATGCGCCTGAGCTTGACCCTGCAAACGAGCAGGAGATCTACCAGGCGATGCTGACCGGTCCTCAGAACATGCCTAAGTTCTCGGACCGTCAGCTGAGTGCTGACGAGAAGCGCGACATTATTGCTTTCATTAAGTCTTCGAAGGAAACCCCAAGCCCAGGTGGTTACGCCCTTGGTGGCCTTGGACCAGTTTCTGAAGGTATGGCTATGTGGATGATCGGCGTAACGCTCGTTGCCGCCGCAGCTATCTGGATTGGATCGCGCTCATGAGTGAAGCAAAGAAGAATTACACATCCCAAGAGCTGGACCGCATGAACAATGCGGAGCTCGCAGCTCTGGGCACAGAACTTGACGACGTTACTGTTGCTTACCGCAAGGAGCGCTTCCCGGTTGACGGCGACCCTCGAGAGAAGTCGTCTGAGCTCGGTATCAACATTTGGTTGATTATCTCGGTGCTCTGCGGCATCGCGTTCCTCGGCGTTTACCTCTTCTGGCCGTGGGAGCCTCGTTTCCACGGCGATGAGGGCCTGTGGGTATACACGCTCTACACCCCGCTGCTTGGCCTGACCTCGGGCGTTGGTTTCACCGCCTTGGGCATCGCCATCGTGCAGTACGTGAAGAAGTTCATCCCAGAGGAGATTTCCGTACAGCGTCGCCACGATGGTCGCTCGTCCGAGCTGGATCGACGTACGACGACTGCGCTGCTGAACGATGCCTGGGAAACCTCGACTCTTGGTCGTCGTAAGGCAATGAAGGGCCTGTTGGGCACCGCGGGTGTCCTTGCTGGCTTGATGGTTGTCGCGCCACTCGGCGGTATGATCAAAAACCCATGGAAGAAGCGCCACGAGCTGAACTACATGGGTGACGGCACCCTGTGGACACATGGTTGGACCATGCAGGAAAAGGGTGTCAAGGTGTACCTCGGCCGCGATACTGGTGCGATTGCTGAACTCCACGAAGGCGTTGCCGGCTCGCACTACTCGACGGCTGGCGTATCCCGCCTGGTGCGTATGCGTCCAGAGGATCTGGCCGCTGCCTCCATGGAAACTGTCTTCCCGCTCTACCCGGAGGACGTCAACGATGGTGACGTTTACGACCCGGAGCGCGACGTGTACGAGCACCACATGCACTCGTTGCACGGCCCACGCAACGCGGTCATGCTGATCCGTCTTCGCTCTGAAGACGCGAAGCGTGTTGTTGAGCGTGAAGGTCAGGAAGATTTCCACTACGGGGATTACTACGCATACTCCAAGATTTGTACGCACATTGGTTGCCCGACTTCGCTTTACGAAGCGCAGACGAACCGCATCCTTTGTCCGTGCCACCAGTCACAGTTCGACGCTCTGCAGTACGGCAAGCCGATCTTCGGACCGGCAGCTCGCGCTCTGCCGCAGCTTCCTGTGACTGTCGACGAAGACGGTTACCTCATCGCCAACGGAAACTTTATCGAGCCCGTCGGCCCGGCATTCTGGGAGCGTAAATCCTAATGAGTACTAAACTTGCACAAGCCGCGGACAATGTTGACTCGCGGTACTCGGTAGCCGGTTTCCTCCGGCCACAGCTGAATAAAGTCTTCCCGAGCCACTGGTCCTTCATGCTCGGTGAGATGGCGCTGTACAGTTTCATCATCCTGCTGCTGACAGGTATCTACCTCGCCCTGTTCTTCGACCCTTCTATTACGAAGGTGATTTACGACGGCGGGTACCTGCCACTCAATGGTGTTGAGATGTCACGCGCGTACGCCACGGCCCTCAATATTTCCTTTGAGGTTCGAGGTGGACTGTTCGTCCGTCAGATGCACCACTGGGCAGCCCTGATGTTCATGATGGCGATGTTCGCCCACATGATGCGCATCTTCTTCACGGGAGCGTTCCGTCGTCCGCGTGAGGCTAACTGGGTTATCGGTGTCACCCTGATCCTCATCGGCATGGCCGAAGGCTTCATGGGTTACTCCCTGCCTGACGACTTGCTCTCTGGCGTTGGTCTCCGCATTATGTCCGCCATCATCGTGGGCATCCCGATCATCGGTACCTGGATGCACTGGGCAATCTTCGGCGGTGACTTCCCGTCTGACCTGATGCTGGACCGCTTTTACATCCTGCACGTGCTGATTCTGCCGGGCGTCATCCTGGCGCTGATCGCAGCGCACCTGCTGCTTGTCTGGTTCCAGAAGCACACCCAATTCCCAGGCCCAGGCCGTACGGAGAACAACGTTGTGGGTATCCGCATCATGCCGGTGTTCGCTGTCAAGGCAATCGGTTTCATGATGGTTGTCTTCGGCGTCCTCGCTGCGATGGCAGGCCTGACCACGATCAACGGTATTTGGAACATTGGCCCTTACAACCCATCGCAGGTTTCCGCTGGTTCGCAGCCGGACGTCTACATGCTGTGGACTGACGGCGCAGCTCGTGTCATGCCGGCGTGGGAGCTCTACCTTGGCCCGTACACCATCCCGGGCGCCTTCTGGGTCGCCCTCATGTGTGGTGTCATGGTTGTCCTGCTGATCAGCTACCCATTCATCGAAGCAAAGGTGACAGGCGATACAGCGCACCACAACCTGCTGCAGCGTCCACGTGACGTTCCTGTACGCACGGGTCTTGGCGTGATGGCGCTCGTGTTCTTCCTGTTGCTGACCATCTCCGGCGGTAACGACCACGTTGCTCACTTCTTCCAAATCTCGCTGAACGCGATGACTTGGTTTGGTCGCATCGGTCTGATTATTCTGCCTCCGTTCGCATACTGGCTGACGTACCGCATCTGTGTCGGTCTGCAGCGCTCTGACCGTGAGGTGCTGGAGCACGGTATCGAAACCGGCGTTATTAAGAAGCTGCCTAACGGCGCATTCGTTGAGATTCACCAGCCGCTCGGCCCAGTGGACGAGCACGGTCACCCTGTGCCGCTGGAGTACGCGGGTGCACCGGTGCCGAAGCGTCTCAACCAGCTTGGGTTCGCTGACTCCGAAACCATCGGTAAGTTCAAGCCTGCAGAGCTCGGTGTTTCCGAGCGCGTCCGCGACGCGCAGCGCGAGAACCACCACGAAGAGATTGAGACCTTGCGCAAGCTCGAGGAAACAAAGCACCTCGATGATCGCAACGCCTCTGAGTAGGTTCTGATTAATTAGCGGTCGCTAAAGGCGCCCTGGCAAGCTGTACGGAAGTGCGGCCAGCCAGGGCGTTTTTACATGCCGGATGGCAGCCCATCTGTCCCGAATTGGTCTTTTGCGTGCGTGGCTGGTGTAACCCCGTTCTGTTGTATTTGGAGCTTGATCTTCGGCGCATTGGCCACGCATTTCATTCCGTTATAACGACGTTATAAAGCGGGTGTGGGAAACGTCACATAAGTATGTTTTAATGCATTCTTACAGATTTGATTTGCATGACTTGCGGGCAATGGTCGCACGAAAGACGAGGTAGATGGGATAAATCGTGTGGAGGCCGCAAGTTTGGGTGGTTGTGAGTTTCTCGGGAAAGTGGCGGAAAGTTGTGGGTTTAGGAAAATAACGGAATGATAACGGCCGCGTCGCTGGACAAAGATGTTTCCGTTTCGTAACCTAATCGAGACATTGCAGCAACAGCCGTTGAAAGCAAACAGCAAGTACATATAACGCCTAATTCCCACCGTGCCCGATGTGGTGGGTAGCCGGGGACCCAAGCAGGACCTGTTCCTCTGGGGTGAATGTGGGTAAGAGCGGAAATCTCCGTGGAGCTCACAAGGCTGGTTCTCTAGCCCAACCCGTCAGCTAACTCGGTCGGCAAAAGAGAAGATATGGAGTTTTACAATTATGGCTAAGCACCGTCGACAGGCACACAGCACTGCTCGTAACGTCGCAGTAGTGACCGCAGCAGCCGCAGGTGCCTCGCTGCTCTCGCCAATCTCTGCAGAGGCGGCCGAGGTTCGTGTTCCGAACTCGCCGGTAGCTGTTCAGGTGCCGGGTATTGAGAATGTTCCTGGTATTGCCGCAATCCCAGGCATCGAAGCTTGGATTCCATCCCTGGCTGGCCAGCAGTCCAATGCGGACGTCGCGACGGCTATCGCGCAGGTCCGTGCGGTCCCTGGTGTGAACAACGTTCCTTCGTTTGGCGCGTGGCTCGCAAACGTTGAGGCGCAGTTCAAGGCGCCAGTTGCGAAGGCGTACACCGCGAACGTTGCTGCTCCTGCGGTTGCACCTGCCCCGATGGTCTCTGCTGGCCAGCGTCTGGTTGATATTGCTCGCTCCAAAATCGGTTCGGCGTACGTCTACGGCGCTGCGGGCCCGAACGTCTTCGATTGCTCTGGCTTCACCTCCTGGGTTTACGCTCAGGCCGGCAAGTCGATTCCACGCACCTCCCAGGCGCAGGCTACTGCGGGCACCCCGGTGCCTCTCGACCAGCTCCAGCCTGGTGACATTGTTGCGTACTACGGCGGTGCATCCCACGTCGGTATTTACACCGGCAACGGCACCATCATTGATGCACTGAACACGAACGCCCCGGTTGCCGAGCGTCCGCTTCACATGATGCCGGTGCACTCCGCTGTGCGTTTCTAAGCATTGCATTCAGCGTCCGACTAGCGTGGTGGTCGCGGGGTTGGGCGCGAAAATTACAAGATTGTAACTTAAAGCCCCTCTCGCTATATTGGTGATAGTTTTTCTTGCCAGCGAAGGGGCTTCAAGTGGCTAAACACTCTTTACATGCGCGTCATGCAGCAGGCACTCGCACTTGGGGGAGGCGCGCGACGCTGTGTGCATCGATGTCTGTTCTTGTAAGCAGCGGCGCAGTCGTGCCGTCAGCAATGGCTGACGATGTTGAGGATCTGATCAAACAGGTCGATGAGCTCTCGCACGAGGTCACTGCCAAAGTGGAGGAGCTCAAGGGCGTCGAGGACGACATTGCTGCCAAGTCTGAGGAGCTGGAACGTCTGCAGTCCGATGCTGCAGACGCGCGTGCCCAAGTCCAAGCCGCGAGATCGGCGCGCGATGAGCTACAGGGCGAGGTGAACCGCCTCGCTGCGACGAGGTATCGCAATGTGCAGGCGGATTTGGTGCTTTCGACCTTGGATTCGGGCAGCCCGCAGGCAGCGATCGACCGAGCGGTATATCTCGATTCGTTGTCTCGAAAACAGCGCGCCATTCTAGATGAGCACGAGGTCGCTGCTCGAGACGCAGCCACAAAAGCGAGTGGCGCCAACGTAGCGCTGGCGGAGGCGCAGTACCTGCGTAATGATCTTGACTCGAAACGCTCGAAGCTGGAGCGGGAGCGCGAGTCCCTTCAGAGCAAGATCGAGGAGATCGAGGCGCGCGTCGATAGTTTGTCGCCAGAGGCGCGTTCGCTGTGGGAGGGACGTTTGCATCCCGTGGATGCTGGTTCTTTGCCTCCGGTGGGCGACGGTGTCGTGGGCGCGGCCCTCGCACAGGTCGGCAAGCCGTATGGGTGGGGTACCACGGGCCCGTCAGCGTTTGACTGCTCTGGTCTGATGGTGTGGGCGTACGGTCAAAACGGCAAGGCAATTCCGCGTACGTCACAGGCTCAGCTCGCAGGTGGCACCCCGGTAAGCATTGGGGATCTGCAGCCGGGTGACATTGTGGGGTACTACCCCGGCGTGACGCATGTGGGCATGTACATCGGTGACGGCATGGTTGTGCACGCCTCCGATTACGGTATTCCGGTGCAAGTCGTGCCGTTGAATTCGATGCCAGTTCAGGGTGCAGTGCGTTACTAGTTTTATGACTGTTTTACTGGTGACGAATGACTTCCCGCCGACTGTCGGCGGGATTCAGTCGTATTTGCGGGATTATGTGCACGAGATCGTTCGTCGGCGTGGCGCGGAAAGCATCATTGTGTTTGCGTCGATGCAGGACAAGGAAGCCACCTTGGCGTGGGATGCGGAGCAGCCATACACGATTATTCGTTGGCCGTTTTCAGTGATGCTCCCTACACCGGCGGTACGTAGGACGATGCAGCGCATCATAAGGGAGCAACACGTTGATACCGTGTGGTTCGGTGCTGCGGCTCCGTTGGGATTGCTGGGGGCGGCGGCGAAGCGCGCGGGGGCTTCGCGGGTGGTGGCGACTACGCACGGCCACGAGGTCGGGTGGTCGATGATCGGTGTGGGGCGTCGGCTGTTGCGCAGGGTTGGTGATAGCGCGGATGTGGTCACCTACATCTCGGAATATACGCTGGGCCGATTCAGGGAGTCGTTTGGGCCTACGCCTCAGTTCGTTGCGCTGCCTTCTGGCGTATCGACGTCCCGCTATGCGCCAGCGACGCCGCAGGAAAAGCTGGACACGCGGGATGCGTTCCAGATCGGCACCGACGCCTTGTTGATTGTGTGTGCGTCGCGTTTGGTGAAGCGCAAAGGCCAAGACCGCCTGATCCGTGTTCTGACTCAAGTGCGAGAGCAGGTACCTGGCACCCAGCTGCTGATTGTTGGGGAGGGCCCGTATGAGCGTCGCCTACATGAGATGGCGAAGGACGTAGAGGGAGTGAGGTTTACCGGAAGGGTGAGCGACGAAGACTTGTGTCGGATTGTTGCCGCTGCGGACGTGTTCGCGATGCCTGTCCGGACTCGCGGCGGGGGATTAGACGTTGAGGGACTCGGGATCGTTTTCCTTGAGGCCCAGGCGTGTGCGGTGCCCGTGGTCGCCGGTGATTCGGGGGGTGCACCGGAAACTGTGACGGCGGAGAGCGGAGTGGTCGTCGATACGAATGATGGACTGCTTGTTTCGGAGTTGGTGCGTTTGCTGCGCGATCCTCAGTTGCGGGAATCAATGGGGGAGGCGGGACGCCACCATGTGCAACGCAAGTTTTCGTGGGAGGTGTTGGGGGAGAGGTGTGAGAAATTATTATTTTCTCAGCCTCGAGGGGACTAGCATGGTCATGTATGTCTACTGAATCCAAGCTGACGGTCGGTTTTGATATCGGCGGTACGAATACTCGTGCAGCGGTGGTCGATGGCTCGGGGCGTATCGTGTCATCGATTTCCACTGGTACTCCGCAAACTGGGGACGAGCTCATTGAGGTTATCGTTGATATGGTCAGGCAGCTGCAGCAGGAGTACACGGTCGGCGCAGTGGGTTTGGCGATTGCCGGTTTCCTTGATCCGGACTGTGAGATCGTTCGGTTCGCGCCTCACTTGCCTTGGCGTAACGATCAGCCGGTAAGAGCGCAGCTTGAAGAGGCACTAGGTTTGCCGGTCAGGCTCGAGCATGACGCAAACTCGGCCGCGTGGGGAGAGTACCGCTTTGGGGCGGCGAAGGACTCGGATATCTGGGTATTTTTCGCGGTCGGCACAGGTATTGGTGCAACGTTGATGATCGACGGCAAGATTTACCGGGGGTCGTTTGGGACCGCTCCGGAGTTTGGGCACTTGACTGTCGTGCCGGACGGGCGTGTGTGCTCGTGCGGCAAGCAGGGGTGTTTGGAACGCTATGCTTCGGGAACGTCGCTGGTGGACTGCGCGTTGGAGGTTGCGGCTCACGGGGAGTTTAAGAAGTGCGGGTTGTACCGGAAAGTCGTCGATAAGCGGGCGACTGGGCACGATGTGATGGCGGCTGCGCGTGAGGGCGACGAGCTCGGTGTGAAGGCGCTCGCTAGTTTTGCTGAGTGGCTGGGCCGAGGCCTGTCGATTGTGGCGGATGTGCTCGACCCAGGTCTGATTGTCCTTGGTGGCGGTGTCAGTGCGGACGCTGACCTGTTCATCGACGATGCGCAAGATTCGCTGCGGCGTAACATGGTTGGCTCCGGTTATCGTCCCGTCCCGGAGATTTTGTGCGCAGAGCTGGGGCCGCAGGCAGGTATGATCGGTGTCGCAGACTTGGCCCGTGAAGAGCTAGCAGGGAGACAGCGTGCATAACAAGTGGTATTCGGCGTTCAAGGCGGTGCTGGGGCCAGCGTTGCTTGTGTGGAACCGCCCGACGATTGACGGGGCGGAACATGTGCCGGACGAAGGTGGCGTCATTCTTGTCTCGAACCACCAGGCGGTGATGGACTCGTTCTACCTGCCGCTGATGCTGCGTCGGCAGATCACGTTTCCTGCGAAGAGTGAGTACTTTACGCAGCCTGGGTTGAGGGGCAGGTTCAAGAAGTTTTTCTTCACTGCTGTCGGCCAGATCCCCGTGCATCGTGGCGATTCGAAGGCGGGCGCGAACTTGCTGGAGGCTGCGCGTGAGGTGATCGTAGATCGCGGAGACGTGTTTGGTATTTACCCGGAGGGCACCCGCTCGCCAGATGGGCGGATTTACAAAGGACGCACCGGTATGGCGCGCGTCGCAATGGATACGGGAGCGCCTGTGATTTTGGTGGCCATGATTGGTACCCGTGAGGCAAACCCGGTTGGGTTGGTGCTTCCACGCCCAGCGAAGGTCCGCATCAAGCTTAGCGAGCCTATTGACCCGCACGCTTGGGCGTCGGAGCATGGGTTTGACCCGCATTCGCGCGAGGTGGCGCGCCCGTTTACTGACTTTGTGATGCATGAACTGTCTGCATTGTCCGGATTCCCGTACGTGGATGTGTACGCTACGGACGTCAAAAAGCACCTCGAGGAGACGGGGCGCTATCCTGAGGGCGTCGAGCCCGAAGAGGATTAAGTAAGGACGTTTTGATGGACCGGGACCTCGTTATTCGCATCGTGCTTGTGTGTTGCGCGGTCGGGGCGTATCTCATCACGAGTGAACTTGAGATAGCCAGGAACGTGATTTCTCCACTGCTGGTGCTGTTTGCCGCAGCTGTGATGTTTTGGCCACGCAAGCCTGAGGGCCCTGAGGGCGAGGTTCACTAGTGCGTTATTTTTACGACACTGAATTTATCGAAGACGGATCGACCATCGAGCTCGTCTCTATCGGCATCGTTGCTGAGGACGGCCGCGAGTATTACGCGGTTTCCAACGAGTTCGATGCCGCGCGGGCGAATCAGTGGGTGCGCGACAACGTTTTAGACAAATTGCCGAGCGCAGGTCACCCAGCATGGAAGTCGCGGGAGCAGATCCGCAGCGAGGTCTATGATTTCTTGACGACGCCCCGCTCCGCCCCGGAGTTGTGGGCTTGGGTTGGGGCGTATGACCATGTGGTGCTGGCACAACTGTGGGGCGATATGGCCGGGTTGCCAAAGAAACTTCCCCGTTTTACTCGAGAGTTGAAGCAGTATTGGGAAATGGCGGGGCGGCCACGGCTCCCACAGGTGCCGCGAGGCAACCACGACGCGCTGGTCGATGCGCGCCATAATTTGAAGAAGTACCGGGTATGCGCGGAGTATTTGCCCCTTGACCGGCTTGGTCGCGCGTCTATATCGTGAGACGCGCGTTTCACATTTTGAGTCTTCGCAGGTATCGAGGTTGCAAAGTGTGGAATTCGGTGCGGCTTCGTGCTAAACATTAAGTGTGAGTTGGACAGTTGATATCCCCAAAGAAGTTCTCCCCGATTTGCCACCGCTCCCGGGAGACCTTAACGCGCAGTTCCAGGACGCGTTGTCTCGCGATGCGAAGCAGCAGCCAGGCTGGGACCGTCATGAGGCCGAGTACGTGCGGAAGATTCTCGAATCCGTTCCGCCAGTAGTTCTTGCCCCTGAGGTTGAAGAACTGAACAAGAAAATGGCGAAAGTTGCCAATGGTGAGGCGTTCTTGCTTCAGGGGGGTGACTGTGCAGAAACGTTTGAGTCCAACACTGAGCCACACATTCGCGCTAACGTGCGTACGCTGCTGCAGATGGCGGCGGTGCTGACGTACGGTGCGTCGATGCCGGTTATTAAGCTGGGCCGCATCGCGGGCCAGTACGCGAAGCCTCGTTCCTCTGATCTTGATGGTAACGGTTTGCCGAACTACCGCGGCGACATCGTCAACGGCGTGGAGCCGACCACCGAAGCGCGCCGTCATGACCCTGCTCGCATGGTTCGTGCGTATGCGAACGCGTCCGCGGCCATGAACCTGGTCCGCGCGCTTACGGCCTCGGGTACCGCAGATCTGCACAACATCAACACCTGGAACCGAGAGTTCGTGACGAACTCTCCAGCGGGTGCCCGTTATGAGGCGCTCGGTCGCGAAATCTCTCGCTCGCTCGCGTTTATGGACGCCTGTGGCGTGAGTGACGAGCACCTGCGCACCTCCGAAATCTACGCATCACACGAGGCGCTGCTCGTGGATTACGAGCGTGCCATGCTGCGTCTCGCGGAAGACGAACATGGGAAGACACGTCTCTACGACCTCTCGGCGCATCAGCTGTGGATCGGTGAGCGTACCCGCGGTCTTGAGGACTTCCATGTGAACTTCGCCGCGATGATCGATAACCCGATCGGGATTAAGCTGGGGCCGACGACCACTCCGGAAGAGGCCGTGGCCTACGCAGACAAGCTTGACCCGAACTTCGAGCCAGGTCGCCTGACCATGGTGATTCGCATGGGTCACGACAAGATTCGCGAAGTCCTGCCTGGCATTGTCAACGCTGTCGAGACGTCGCGACACAAGGTCATTTGGCAAAGCGACCCGATGCACGGCAACACGTTCACTGCATCGAATGGATACAAGACCAGGCACTTCGACAAGATTCTGGATGAGGTCCAGGGCTTCTTCGAGGTGCACCGCCAGCTGGGCACACACCCAGGTGGCATCCACATCGAGCTGACTGGTGAGGCCGTCACAGAGTGCCTCGGTGGTGCGCAGGATATTACGGATCTCGACCTGCCAGGCCGCTACGAGTCTGCGTGCGACCCTCGTCTGAACACTGAGCAGGCGCTCGAGCTGGCCTTCCTCGTGGCCGAGATGCTGCGCTACTAGCGCAGCGAATCAGCGGGTCGTGGCCGCTACTGCATTGGCAGGAGGATCTGGGGGATTTCTCCGTACATACCGGAGCCCAGCCACCACCCGCCGACCGCAACTAATCCGGTACAGACGGCGCTGAACAGCAGGAACGCTGTCAATCCGAGGCCGGAGCGGTTGCTGACCGGCTTGCGAGGCCGCGTCGGCGGAGCCGGTGCTGGCGCCTGCGGTTGGGGTGCACCCGGGGGACGGGGCGCACGCGGTCGCGGCGCTGGCGAAGGAGGTACCGCGGGTGAGACTGCGGGGGCATCGACACGGGTCTGAGGGGCAGCGTTCGGCGCACTCGGCTGAAGACGGAACTGCGTGGGGTGGGCGGCTGCGCGATTCGCCGCGGAGTGCCTGGGCACAGGGACGGCGTAGGACGGCAGCTCGAGTGCGTCCGCAACGTCGTTGAGAGCAGCGAGGAACTCGGAGGCGTCATGGAAGCGGTCGCGTGGGTCGGTCGCGGTTGCGGTGGCGACGAGCTCGTCGAAAAGCTTGGGTACGCCCCCGATGCGTGAGCTTGGAGCGGGAACGACGTCGTGCAGGCGAGCAAACGCGTGCGCAATGGGGGTGTCGCCGGTGAAAGGTTGCTGTCCGGTGAGCAGCTCAAAAAGTACGATGCCTGCCGAGTACACGTCGGAGGCCTGCGTGATTGGGGAGCCGTCGACCTGCTCGGGGGAGAGATACGCAACCGTGCCGACGATCTGATCTGTCGAGTGCGCGATGTCGGATGCCGCGCGCACCAGGCCGAAGTCTGCAAGCTTGACGCTGTGATCACTGTTGATCAGGATATTGTCGGGTTTGATATCGCGGTGCACCATGCCTTTTTGATGGGCGATTGCGAGTCCTGTGAGCATTGCACGCATCACCTCGGCAGCGGCGTGCGGTGGCATGGGGCCACGCTCGGCGAGCAGCTCGCGCAGCGTTCCGCCGGTGATCAGTTCCATGATTAAGAACACTTGATTTGTGGGCTCGCCTTGGGCAGCGAAGTCGTACACGTTGACAAGGTTGGGGTGGGAAAGCTGTGCCATTGCTCGGGCTTCACGTCGAAACCGTTCACGAAACACGCTGTCGTGCACATAGGACTCGTGCATCACCTTGGCCGCAACCTCTCGCCCCAAACGCGTATCGACGCAGCGGTAGACCGTCGCCATGCCACCGCGAGCGATGGGGCGGTCGATGATGTACCGGTTGTCCAGCATGTCTCCAACTGCGAGCTGTGCCATGCGCTCCAGTATGGCCCAAGGAGCCCTCCACGCGTAAACTGTCGGGCGTGAGTGCTCAACAAACTATTGATTCATTGCTCGAACACGATGAACTGCTGACCTTTCCCGAAGTCGCGGAAACACTCGGCGTTCCAGTCACAAAAATCCATGACTATGTCCACTCCGACAAGCTCCTCACGTATCGCAAGGACGGCGTGAACTACATCCCTGCACTCCTGCTGGCGGACGGCGAGTTATCAAAGTTCATCAGCGGGGCAATCACTGTGCTTGCCGACGGCGGTTTCACCCCTGAAGAATCGCTCCAATACCTGTTCACCCCCGACGAGTCCCTGAACGGTCGGCCGATCGATGCGCTGCACGGCCACGGTGCCCGTGAAGTTATTCGCCGGGCACAGGCGATGGCGTTTTAGTCTGCTGCACCGGCCACACCGCAAGAACAGCGGCGAAGGCTACGAACGGCGCCGCGACGAGGAACCAAGCGTCATAGAAGCGGTGGTTGCCACTGCCAGTAAACGCCAACACGATGATCACGCTGGCCCCCACCGCGATCTGCCGGACCCACCGCGGAGCGCGGAACGTTCCCACGAGCCCGAGAATCGACGCGTAGTACCAGGGCAGCGTGACCGCGTTGGTGACAAAGGCGACGACGTACGCGGCGGTCGTGCCCTGCACAGCCCGAACATCGTTTGCCGCTCCCGGCTTGGGGCGGAACCACCACCACACGACCGCCAGACCTAGCAGCATCAGGAGCGACGAGGCTGTGCGCACGACACCGAGGAGGTTGTTGTAGTAGAAGTGGTCGTCGAAAAGTTGGAAACCTGGAGTGAGGAGCTCCGTAACAAGCGTTGGGCCTGCCAGCGGGTTGATGACCTTTGAGTTGCCCGAGATTTCTGCAAGCCAGCCCCACGACGCTCCCGATACTGCGGTAACCACGTATAGCACCCCGAGCGTCAGCGCGAGCGACCATGTAGCGGAGACAATGAACACACCGCACTTTTTTGCGAACGATGCCGATGCACCAGCGAAATGGGCAACCATCAGCCACACTATGAATGGCATCGCGACAGCCGCCGTGGCCTTCAGCGACACCGCGACTGCCACCACGCCGATCGCGCAGCTGAACGTAGCAACGCTTGACGGTTGGCGCAGGGCCCACAGGATTCCCACGCTGACCAGGCCCACCATGACCGCCTCGTTGTGCATCCCGCCAACCATGTGCAGCATCATCAGCGGGTTCGTTGCATCGATCCAGAGCGCAAAGGCGCTATCGCCTCCGAGGCGCTGCGCAATTTTCGGGATCGTGACGATGGTGAGCGTGAATCCCGCCAGCGCCAGCAAACGATAAGCGACAATGCCGGCGCCCACGCTGTCGCCGGTCACCAGCGTGATCAGCTTGCCCAGTCCCAGGTGGAGTGGGCCGTATGGGGTAGTGGTATTTCTCCAGTCATGGGAGACTTCCCACAGCAGAGGGCCGGGGTTTACGGCCGCGCCCTCTGAGTAGGGGTCGAAACCGTCGCGAAGCATGGCGCCCTGCATGAGGTAGGAGTACACGTCGCGTGAGAGCATTGGTGCGCTCAGCGCTAGTGGAGCAGTCCACAGCCAGGTGGCCCGCCGCACAGTGTCGAGGGTAGGGCGTGCACGCCACAGCCACAGCCAGGCGAGCAACAGCAAAGCGATACCCACGGTCATCGTGATGTCCATCAGGGCGCGTCCATGCCCGTACGTCAGGTTGTCGACTCCCAACATGCGCATCACGCCACCCCTGTTGCGCGTAGCGCCTGCCCCAAAGGAACCAAGGGCAACCATGATGCTTGCCAGCAGTCCGAGTTGCGTCGGCGAAAGTGACTTCATCGCTACATACGCCTAGCCGTGGCTTTGACCGCCAGGTCACGCATGAACTCCGCGACAGCGGTATCGATGCCTGCGTCGGCAAGGTGCTTAAGGCCAGACTCGGTGAGGCGATCAATGCGTGCCTCTACTGCTTCAACGGCGCCGCTTTCTTGGATCAGGCCCGCAAGTTCGGAAAGCTCCTCCGGTGATGTTGCGACGCCAATACCGTCGCGCAGACGTTGCGCTGCGGCTGGATCCGTGGCGTCCAAGTTGGCCAGCGCCGTGGCAAACAAGACAGTGCGTTTGCCTTCGCGAATGTCGTCGCCAGCTGGCTTACCGGTCACCTCTGGTTCGCCGAAGACCCCAAGGATGTCATCGCGAAGCTGGTACGCGATGCCTATATCGCGCCCGTAACCGCGGAACGCGGAGATCGTTTCTTCTGGGGCGCCTGCAATAGCAGCCCCGAGGTGGAGTGGCCGTTCGATTGTATACGCAGCAGTCTTGTACCGGTTGACCTTGTCGGCAAGCTCGACAGACTCACTGCCCTTGGCCTCAAGCATAATGTCAAGCAGCTGACCACCGATCACCTCAGTGCGCATCCCGACCCACGGCTTCGCTGCGCGGGCCAGCGCATCATCTGAGAGCCCAGAATAGCGCCACATGTCTTCCGCCCACACCAACGCGAGGTCGCCAATCAAGATAGCAGAGTGCTCGCCGAAGGAAGCAGCGTCGCCACGATACCCTTCGCTGCGATGGGTTGCCTCGACTGCACGGTGCACTGTTGGGCTGCCACGGCGGGTGTCGGAGGCGTCGATAATATCGTCGTGGATGAGTGCACATGCCTGAATAAATTCGAGCGAGCTCACCGCACGCAACACAGCCTCGGGGGCTTCCTGGCTGTTTTCAAGCCCGCCGGCTCCGATGAAGCCAGCCCAGCCATACAGAGGTCGAATTCGCTTACCCCCGCCGAGGACAAACTTGCGCAGGTAGGACACCGCGTCTTCAACCGGGGCACCGATTTCTGCGACCACGGAATCCTGGTTGTCGAAGAACGCGCGAAGCTGCTCCTCAACAAGTGCGGGGATGGCCTCGAGCGATGACCCTTGTGAGGATACTTCAGACACGTTGTGCTCCATTTCAGAATCTCTCCTAGACGTATGTGCCTAGAGACTACCGAGTTACCACGACAAAACTACCTCATTGAGGAGGTCTCCAGGGGCAGCGATCGCCCCAAAATGGCGAATGGTCGAGGATCGGCGGGGTACAGGTAGTCACGTGCGACGTCGAAGAATCCAAACTTGCGGTAGAGCTTGAATGCGCCGTTGTCCTCGTGCTCGATCTCTGGGGTAGACAGGAGAGCGAACTTTGCTGGGGCAAGGTGTATGAGCTCACGGAGCAGCGTCGCACCAATGCCTCTCCCTTGATAGTTAGGGAGTACATGGATCTCTGCGACCTCAAAGTAGCTTTCCAGCATCGCTTGCTCGCTTTTCGACGGCCCCCCTTGCATCGCAAGCGCCCGCCTGAGCTGCTGGTCCCACCAGCGTTCGCGTTGTCCCAGCATGCCGTATGCAATACCAACCAGCACGTCATCAGCAACCGCAGTGATTGCTGTGAATCCTGGTGAGAGTGCTTCCTGTCGCCAGGAGGCGATGCGTGCCGCTCGCACGTTGGCTGGGTAGTTCATCGCTTCTATATAGAGGTCGACGAGCTGCGGTGTCGCAAGGAGATACTCGGCCGTTGTGAGTCGACGGATTTCGGTCTTCATGGCTTTTATCGAACCACGGGTGATGGAAGTTTCGCCAGATTCGAACAAACGATCTAATTTACGGAAGTTGTGTCGGACTCGTTTTCTATATTCAGGACAAACGCACACAGTAATAAAGGAGAAAAGCAACATGAACAGCGTCATTTCTTCGACGACGAATGAGGTCTATGGTGCACGGGTCCGGCAGTCGAGGCGTGACCAGTTTTTTGAGACGGCAGATACGTGTCTGACTTTTGCTTATGGACGATTTGAGGAGGGGGCATACGACGAGGCGATGGAGTATGCCTACCGTGCGGCGTTGCGGACTGCTGGCGCGGTATGTGCTGATAGTCCTGTGATTCAGAAGAGGAAGCGGCTACCAACCAGTGCATGGAAGAAGCTTGCGCTCACCGGGAAGGGGGGAGAGCGGTGGGCGACCGTATTTGAAGCTTTTTCGCGCGAGCGGGGGCGGGTTGCCTCTAGGATCGAGCACATGCCTCCGGCTGCTCGGGTTTCGCAGCTGCTCGAGCAGGCTGAACGGTTCTACTGTGAGTCGTTGCCTGCTGGGAGTGGTGCTGCCGCGTAGCCCGCGGAATATTTCTCCTTGGCTCCTGGGGCTCCTGGGAACAAAGGCGCTAGGATGGCCGTTGTATGGTTAGCAACGTCCGCTTTGGAGCTTGGGAGTAGAGCAGTGTCACTTTCTGAACAGGAGCAGCAAGCACTCCGTGCAATTGAACAGTCACTCTTGGCAGATGACCCATCATTTGTGCAAAGCGTTGGCCGAAATGCCGACTATGCGGGCCCATCGGGCACTGGCCGGATCACGATGCGCAGCGTTGCGCTGATGGTGTTGGGGGTAGTGCTGCTGCTTGGAGGTGTCGCACTCGCTTCGTGGTCTATCTGGACTGTTGTTATCAGTATTGTCGGATTTGGCGTCATGATGGCAGGTGGGCTCATGGCATTGCGCACCCCGTCACATGGTCCATCGGTGTCGAATATGCGTAACGTCTCCCGCGCACAACACAAGTCCCCTCGGGTGAGCTCGATGGAGCAGAACTTTAAGCGAAGGTTCGAAGATCGCCCTTAGTAGGAAGAACTGCCACGCCCCCTTTTTGCGGAAAGGGGGCGTTTTTGTTGCCCGTAGATTGGGCTCCCCACTTTCACCCACTTCCCCCACTTTCGCCCACCTGGCGGCTTGATGTGGCTGTCTAGTGGGCATCTTTATGTTTAAATCGCCTACTTGAGTGGGGGAAGTGTCTGTTGTGACGCAGGGGGAGGGGAGCGTCCCCCACTAGATTATTACCCTCTGACCTGGTGTTATCTGGGGCGCAATATTCTTTTTCGTGTTTGGTGTGGCATTTGTGGGGCGTCGTGGGTTAAAGTGGGGCGTAGCGGAGGGCGCGATGGTGTGCTGACTACACACCGTTGTCGCACGAAGCGGAGAAAACTACATACATCACGTGTCTGAAGGCGTAGAGGAAGGTGGGTCGCCCGATGTTTCTGGGAACCTACACTCCCAAGCTTGACGACAAGGGGCGCTTGACGCTGCCCGCAAAGTTCCGAGAGGACCTTGCGGACGGGCTGATGGTGACCAAGGGGCAAGACCACTCCTTAGCGGTCTACCCTCGTGCGGAGTTCGCGGCGCGAGCCAAAAAGGCTGCTGCGGCATCTCGTACGAACCCTAAAGCACGTGCGTTCATTCGTAATCTGGCTGCCAGTGCGGATGAGCAAACACTTGATGGTTCTGGTCGCATCACGTTGTCGGCGTCGCACCGTGAGTACGCAAACCTTTCCAAGGAGTGCGTAGTGATCGGTTCTGTAGATTTTCTCGAGATCTGGGATGCGCAATCCTGGGCTCAGTACCAAGAAGAGACTGAAGCTGCCTTCTCGGCGGCGGATGACGACGACATACTCTCCGGTCTGCTGTAAGGCTGACTACCTCACAGTGGGCATCGACTACTGACGGAGAGCGTGTACGGACTCTATCCCGGGCGTGAAGCGTTCTGGTGTACTTCCCCGACATCAGAGCAGCCGCCCGGGGTAGGGCTCTATACGCTCCCCAAACATGGGTGCATGGGTGTAGGTATTTTCAGAACAACGCAGTGAAGGGAGTGTGCCCGACGATGGTAGAAGCCGCGATGGACTTTGATCCGGTGGCGAACCGTGGCCACGTTCCCGTAATGCGCAACCGCATGGCGGAATTGCTCGCGCCCGCGGTGGAGAAGTTCGGCGATGACGCAGTAATTGTCGACGGCACCCTCGGCGCCGGCGGACATACTGAATACTTCCTCTCTACTTTCCCGAACGCGCACGTCATCGGAATCGACCGTGATCCACATGCTTTAGCAGCGGCAACGGAGCGACTGACTCCGTTCGGAGACCGATTCGTTCCAGTGCAAGCTCGCTTTGACGCAATTGGTGAAGTTGCCGCGTCTGACGAGCGAGCGCCATTCGATATTGTTCGTGAGCACGGCGTTGCTGGAGCGCTATTTGATCTTGGTGTGTCTTCGATGCAGCTGGATCAGGAAGAGCGCGGTTTCGCGTACAAGACTGATGCGCCGCTAGATATGCGGATGGATACAACGCAATCGCTGACGGCAGCTGATGTGCTGAACACGTACTCGCACGGTGACTTGGCACGCATTCTGAAGACGTATGGTGACGAACGCTTCGCGGGCAAGATTGCCCGAGCGATCCTTCAACAACGCGAGCGGGAACCGTTTACGACGAGTGCTCGGCTGGTGGAACTGCTCTACGACACAATCCCAGCAGCCACCCGCAGGTCCGGCGGACATCCGGCGAAGCGCACTTTCCAGGCACTGCGAATCGAGGTAAACCGTGAGCTCGAAGCGGTCGAGCGAGTGCTGCCCGTCATTACCGACCTTTTGGGTGTAGGGGGTCGGGCAGTCTTTATGAGTTACCAATCGCTCGAGGACAAAATCGTCAAGGCGGCATTTCGGGACCTCACGGCGTCCAAAACCCCGCCAGGACTCCCGATGGACCTTCCTGGTACGCAGCCGCTGTTCCGTTCCATCACGAGTGGGGCGGAGAAGGCGTCGAAAACTGAAATTGAACATAACCCTAGAGCGGCGTCCGTACGGGTACGTGGTGTCGAAAAACTAGCACAAAGCAACTAAGGAACTGAGCAATCATGGCAGCACGAGAGTACAGCGGATCGAACATGACGCTGACGCGCGGTGATCAGGCGCGCCCTCAAACGCGGCGTTCCGGCCAGCAGCGTAGTGCTAATACTCGGTTGCTCAACCCTGGCGTTCGGCCGCATGTTCCGCACTCGCGTGCGCATGGCCGACTGGGCTCGAAGCAGGTTGTGTCCTACAGGGGGCGACGTATTGCGCAGCCGGCTGTCGTCAAGAAGCAGCTGTCGTTGACGTTCACAGTGACGGTTGTGTTGCTCATCATTGGTGTTGTGGCGGCGATGGGGTTGAGTGCGCTTTCGACGACGCAGACGTTTACTATTCAGCGGCTGCAGTCGCAGGAGCGTGAACTGACCAACCGTGTTGAGTCGCTAACACGAGATCTTGAGGACCGGAGGTCGTCCGCTGAAATCGCACAGCGTGCTGGTGACGCTGGGCTGTTAGTTCCCTCTGCCCCGGGGATTGTCGCGGTGCATGGGGACGGCAGCGTGCATGAACAGCGTCCGTTTGATCCGAACGAGACGGTTGGCGTGGTGGACGTCAACGAGTCTCACGCGCGATCGGGCCGCGCGTCGAGTGACCAGCACGCTACTCGTGAAATCGGTGACTCGCTGACTCAGCTTCCGGGAAACAATGTGCTTGGTAGCGCTTCACGGTTGGACAACGTAGCGCCGTATGCGCCGAATGTCCCACCCACGCTCTAAACTCTAAGGACACGAATCGTTTCTAACCCGTTGAAAATAGTTGAGTGAGGTGAATACAGGGCAGTGGTCGAATCGCCTCAAGCACCAAAGACACGTCGAAGTGTGCTGCATCAGCGTTCCCAATGGGCAGTAATTCTGTTCCTTGTCATCAGCGTCTTCCTGGTCGGCAGGCTGTTTCTTGTGCAGGTGGTGTGGGGGCCACAGCTGCGGGAACAAGCACAGTCCCAGCGCGCCCGGATTTACACAGACCCTGCACGGCGGGGTGAGATTGTGGACCGCGAAGGCAATCATCTGGCGTACACAATGCAGGCGCGATCGCTGACCGTGTCGCCGGTGACGCTCCGCAAGGAGCTCACTGAGCAAGTGTTGCTCGCCGAGAACGTCCGAGACCTTGACGACGACGCGACGCGCGCAATGGTTGACGCCCGCGTCGAAGACATCCTGCGCACGATGGCTAACGAGATCCCCGTCATGATTGGCGAGGCGATGGGCGAAGAGGACGTTGAGAAGCGAGATGCTGATGACATGCGCAGCGTGGGCAAGGTCGATGCGCGAGATATCCTTGAGAAGTTGCACGCGGATACGAACTACGAAGTGCTTGTTCGAAATGTTGACCCGGATGTGGCGTCGAAAATCGCCGCCGAATTCCACGGTGTGGCCTCTGACCATCAGGACATTCGTCAGTACCCAAATGGTGCGATTGCTGAAAACATCCTTGGCAAAGTCTCGATGGACGGGCAAGGGCAATTTGGGCTTGAAGCGTCGAGCGACGCAGTACTGACCGGCATCAATGGGCGTAAAACGGAGGATGTGTCGAACGACGGCCAGTCCATCCCAGGCACGTTACGCGATGTGGTACCTGCGGTTGATGGCGCGAAGATCACCTTGACGATCGACCTCGACCTGCAGTCGTTTGTCCAGCAGACTTTGGAGAATGCGAAGCGGAATTCGCTGGCCAAAGACGCTGAGGCGGTGGTGCTCGATGCGCGTAGCGGTGAGGTCCTCGCGATGGCGAATACTTCGACCATTGACCCCAACGGGGACATCGAGCGACAGCTGCGAGAGGGCAAAGACTTCAGTAACAACGCGATTTCACACCCGTTTGAGCCTGGCTCCGTTGCGAAGATTATCGCGGCCACCGCAGCAATCGAAGAAAAAGTGACTACGCCGGACGAAGTGCACCAGGTACCTGGTTCCATCGACATGGCTGGCATTACTGTCCGCGATGCGTGGGAGCATGGCGTGATGCCGTACACCACGGCGGGTATCTTCGGAAAGTCCTCGAACGTCGGTACCCTCCAAATTGCGCAAAAGCTTGGGGAGGAACGCTACTGGGATTACCTGCAGCGCTTCGGAATCGGAAACACAACCGGCATTGAGCTGCCCAACGAATCCGCCGGTCTCCTGCCTGTGCTGGAGCAGTGGTCCGGAGGAACGTTCGCGAACCTCCCAATCGGGCAAGGTATGAGCTGGACGGCACTCCAGATGGCGAGCGTCTACCAAACCCTCGCTAACGGTGGTGAGCGGATCACGCCGCGCATCATTCGTAGCATCGAAAGCGCCGAAGGCACGTCCCTGGAGCAGCCCGCACCGGAGCGGCACCGTGTGGTCTCGGAGGCGACAGCCCGCACCGTTGTGGATATGTTCCGCTCCACCTTCCAGAACGACCCGGCCGGAATCAACAGTGGCACTGCGCAGAACAGCCAATTGCCTGGGTACCAGTTGTCCGGTAAGACAGGCACCGCGCAGAAGGTCAACCCGGATACGGGCGCATACTCGCAGAACCAATTCTGGATCACATTTGCAGGTATCGCGCCGGCGGATGACCCGCGTTTTGTCGTCGCTGTGATGCTTGACGAACCGCAGCGGGGTCCGAAAGAGGGCGGCGCGGGTGGCCAGTCGGCGGGGCCGGTGTTTACAGAGATTGCGAGCTGGTTGATTAACAGGGAGAATCTGCCACCAAGCCCGGAAGCAGACCAGTATGTTTTGCAAGCCCAGTAGGGAAGTTTCAGAATGAATGACATGATGCAGACAACACCGAACGCGCCAACGCTGGAAGCGCTCACAGCGCTGTCTGGCGGGACGCTGCACAACGCTCCGGCAGAGCCGCTGACCATTGAAGAAGTTGCACTTGACTCGTCGAAGATCGCGCCGGGGGGACTGTTCGCAGCCTTGCCAGGCACTCGCGTGCATGGAGCAACCTTTGCCAAGCAGTGTCCGGCCGGTGCGATTTTTACAGATCGTGCGGGTGCAGAGATTCTTGAGTCACAAGGCGAGCAACGGCCCGTGTTGGTTGTTGAAGATGTACGCGCGGTGCTTGGTGATGTCTCTGCGGAGGTCTATGGGCATCCTTCTGAGCAGATGACGCTACTGGGAGTCACCGGCACGTCCGGGAAGACCACTGTGACGTACATGCTGGAAAAGGGCCTTGAGGCAGCAGGCGCGAAGGTTGGGCTGATCGGCACGACTGGTACAAAGATTCTCGGGGAGCCCGTTCCCACGTCTTTGACCACTCCGGAAGCGCCGACGCTTCAGGCGCTGTTTCGTCGGATGCTCGAGGCTGGGGTGACGCATGTGGTGATGGAGGTTTCCTCCCACGCGCTGATGCTTGGTCGCGTGAGCGGCACGTCTTTCGATGTTGCTGGGTTCACGAATTTAAGCCAGGACCACCTTGATTTCCACCACTCGATGGAGGAGTACTTCGAGGCGAAGGCTCTCTTCTTCGACCCAAGTTCTCGTAGTGCTGCGAAGCGTGCAGTGGTGTGCGTTGATGATGCGTGGGGTGAGCGCATGGCGGAGCGTGCGCACGAGCCGGTTCGAGTAGGCACTCAAGGGCAGCAGGGGCTCGATGTCAGCGCGAAGCAGCTGTCGGTAGACAAGACCGGTGCGCAGGAGATTTCCTTATCGACGCCCTCTTCGACCCACACGCTGCGTTTGCAGATGCCGGGTGCGTTTAACGTCGCAAACGCAGCATTGGCTACGGCGATGGCCTACACAGCCGGAGTAGATGTGGATGCTTTTATTGGGGGTCTTGCGCAGGCGCAGGTTCCGGGGCGCATGGAGCGTATCGACTGCGGGCAGCCGTTTGTGGCTGTCGTGGATTATGCACATAAGCCAGCGGCGATCGCTGCAGTGCTGGATACGCTACGCGAGCAGGTGACCGGTAGGGTTGGCGTGGCTGTTGGCGCTGGTGGAGACAGGGATACGTCGAAACGCGTCATCATGGGCCGTGAATCTGCGCAGCGTGCGGACTTTGTGGTGGTGACCGATGACAACCCTCGTACAGAAGAGCCGGCTGCTATTCGTGCGGAGGTACTGCGTGGTGCGCGAGAGTTTACAGACGCACCGCATCACCCGGAGATCCGTGAAATCGGGGACCGCGCTGCCGCGATTGACGCGCTGGTGCAGTGGGCCCAACCAGGCGATGCGATCATCGTTGTAGGCAAGGGGCACGAGGTCGGCCAGATTGTTGGTTCCACTACGCATCATTTCGATGACCGGGAAGAGATGCGACGTGCCCTAGAGACCTTCGCGAGGTAGTAGAAGAAAATGATTGAGTGTTCGTTGGGCGAGATCGCCGAGATCGTTGGAGGAAAGCTGTCGAAAGAGGCGGACTCCGACGCAAAAGTGACAGGCGGTGTCGAGTTCGACTCCCGAAAGGTGTCTGCAGGGGATCTCTTCCTCGCGCTGAAGGGTGCGCGGGTAGATGGGCACGACTTCGTCGACACTGCCCTGGAGCGAGGTGCTGTTGCGGGGTTGACCACGCGCGAAGTAGGTGCTCCCGCGGTGATCGTTCCATGCGCCGAGGTTCAACCGGATGACAACTCTGATTTGGCCGCGAGCGACCCTACAGGTAGCGCGCTCGGTGTGGTTGCCGGGCTTTCGAAGCTTGCGGCGCGCGTAGCACGTCGCCTGGTCCAGGAGCAAGGTCTTAGGATTGTGGGCGTCACCGGCTCGGCGGGGAAGACCTCGACGAAGGACCTGATCGCCGCGGTACTGCGTCAGGCAGGCGAGACTGTTGCACCTCCGGGATCCTTTAACAACGAGATTGGGCACCCGTACACGGTGCTGCGTTGCACCACGGAGACAGCGTTTTTGGTCGCCGAGATGTCGGCGCGCGGCATTGGACACATCGCGCATCTGGCAACGATTGCTCCGCCATCGACGGGCGTAGTACTCAACGTTGGTTCTGCACACCTTGGGGAGTTCGGCTCACGCGAGGCCATTGCGCAAGCGAAAGGTGAGTTGGTGGAAGCGCTCCCGGATGCTGCGCACGGTGGCATCGCGGTGCTGAACGCCGATGACCCATACGTCGCGGCAATGCGTTCCCGGACCACCGCGAAGGTATGGGTGTTTTCTGCGGCGGGCTCGCCGGAGGCGGACTTCTACGCAACCGACGTCACCCTGGATGAGGTAGCACGAGCGTCGTTTGTGCTGCACACTCCCGATGGCGATGCACACCGGGTGCACCTCGGTGTGCACGGCGCTCACCAGGTCGGCAACGCGCTCGCTGCGGCGGCAGTCGGGTTCGGCGCAGGTATGCAGCCCGAGACGATTGCAGCTGCATTGAGCAATGCCAGGACCGTGTCGGTGAACCGGATGCATGTGCGCACCCGCGAGGACGGGATGACAGTTATTGATGATGCGTACAACGCGAATCCCGAATCGATGCGTGCCGGTATTGCTGCGCTGGCGTCCACGGCGGCGGCTCGTCCGGGGACACGCTCGATCGCGGTACTTGGTGAGATGGGGGAGCTCGGCGAGGAATCCTCGGCGGCACACGCAGAGCTCGCCGTGGAGCTAGCGAATCACGACATCACTGATCTGGTCGCAGTGGGCAACAGCGACGCGATGGAGGCGCTTGCGCGAGCTGCAAGCGAGCAGGGCGTCGCTACGCAGCGTGTTGCCGACGCCGTGGATGCAGGCGACCTTGTTCAAGCAATGCTCGAGGAGTCCTCGGGCCCCGCTGTGGTGCTGGTCAAGGCGTCGAATGCCCAAAAGTTGTGGGTGGTGGCTGAACGTTTATTGTGTGCCCGTACGCTTGACAGTCAAAGTAAGTCAACGAAAGAGAATGAAGCAAGGTAGCAGTCTCACATGATTCAAGTAATTGTCGCAGGAGTGATCAGCTTCCTCGTTTCCATTTTTGTTACCCCTTTGTTGATCCGGTATTTTCACCGTCGCGAGATAGGTCAGGAAATCCGTGAGGATGGACCGCAGTCGCACGCGCGGAAGCGTGGTACCCCGACGATGGGAGGCATCGCGATCCTGCTCGCTATCACGCTGGGCTACCTCGCAAGCTCGATTGTGGCGTTGGCCACCAATCACGCGGCGTTTACCGCGAGTGGCGTTATCGTACTGGGCTTGACGCTGTCGCTTGGTCTCGTCGGGCTTGCCGACGACGGCATCAAACTTTTCATGAAGCGCAATCTTGGACTCAACAAGACCGCGAAACTTGTTTCCCAGTTCGCAATCGCCATCGTCTTTGGCCTGCTGATTACGCGTTTCCCCGACGAAAACGGGTTGACGCCGGGCTCCACTCTGCTGAGCTTTGTCCGCGATATCGAAACGATTGATATCGCTGTCGGTGGCGGTGTCCTCGGCGCGATTCTCTTCCTGATCTTTATCTATATTTTGCTGGCTGCCTGGTCAAACGCGGTCAACCTCACCGACGGGCTTGATGGACTGGCTGCGGGTACAACCGCGCTGGTGATGGCGGCTTACACGATGATCACATTCTGGCAGTTCCGGAACTCGTGTGAAGCCGCACTTGCTGCGGGTTGCTACAGCGTCCGCGACGCGCTCGACTTGGCGGTGCTCGCTGCAGCAGGCTTCGGTGCTTGCGTTGGCTTCTTGTGGTGGAATGCATCACCAGCCAAGATCTTCATGGGGGATACAGGCTCGCTGGCGCTCGGTGGCCTTGTGGCAGGCCTGTCGGTTGCTTCTAAGACTGAGCTTTTGATGATCATCATCGGCGCGCTGTTCGTACTCGAAGCGGCCTCGGTGGTCATCCAGGTGGCCTCGTTCAAATCCACCGGCAAGCGTGTATTTCGTATGGCGCCGTTCCACCACCACTTTGAGCAAGGCGGCTGGGCAGAGACCACCGTGGTTGTGCGTTTCTGGCTTATTGCTGCGATGGCGGTCGCACTCGGCACCGCTATTTTCTACGGTGAGTGGCTCACACAGAACGGAGTGACACTGTCATGATTGACTCGAGCGTGATTCCCGGCGAGATTTCCAAAGGCGTGTTGTTAGCAGGCGCGGGTGTCTCGGGCCGAGGCGTGCTTGCCATGTTGGCTCAGATTGGTGTTGAGTGCATTGTCGCGGACGACAGTGACGCCAACCGTGAGTTCGCTGAGAGCACATGGGGCGTGACGGCCATCGATACGCAGCAGGCTCATGAGTACTTCGACAAGGTCGGGGTAGTGGTGACGTCTCCAGGGTGGAGACCAGACACACCATTGCTTATTGACGCCACCAAAGCACAGCTTGACGTCATTGGCGATGTAGAGCTGTGCTACCGGCTCGACCGCGCGGGAGTGTTCGGGCAACCGCGCGAGTGGCTGGTGGTGACGGGGACAAACGGGAAGACGACGACAACCGGCATGCTGGCAGCCATGATGCAGGCTGCATCCGCGCGCACGGGCAAGCGTGCGTTGGCGTGTGGAAACATCGGAACAGCGGTGGCGGACGCTGTATCGGATACTGACCGTGTTGACGTGTTGGTGGCCGAGCTGTCGAGCTTCCAGCTGCATTGGTCGAGCCAGCTGGTGCCGGATGCGGCAGTGTTGCTGAACCTCGCCGACGACCATATCGACTGGCACGGCTCGTTCCAGGCCTACGCGGACGCGAAAGCGAAGGTACTTCACGCGCCGGATGCCGTAGTTGGTATTGACGATGAACACGTCCGGACGCTCGTTACGCAGCGTGCCGACAAGAAGTTCTTCGGCTTTACATTGGGCGAACCCCGCGAGGGCGAAGTCGGCGTCATTAATGGCACACTCGTTGCACGGCGTGACGGGGCGCTGCTCGAGCTGGCTGCCACAGACGGTATTGAGCCTGCTGGTGCCGCCGGAGTACTGGATGCGGGTGCTGCAGCGTCGGTCGCGTTGTTGCGTGGCGTGACGCCCGAAGAGATTCGAGAAGCACTTGCGCACTTCCACGTTGCGGGCCATCGCGGTGCTGTGGTGCATGGAGCGAACGGTGTGCGGTGGATCGATAATTCGAAGGCGACGAACCCACACGCGGCTGATTCGGCGTTAACAGGCGCAGGCACAGTCGTGTGGGTGGCTGGTGGTCAGCTGAAAGGCGCTGCGATTGACGAGGTCGTCGAAAAGCATGTGGGACACATGCGTGCCGTTGCACTGCTCGGCGTCGACCGCATGGAGATTTATGACGCCGTGAAACGTTTGGCGCCGGAGCTTCCAATCTTTGTGACTGATTCCACGGACCCGGACGCGGCGATGGACGCTGTGGTCCGCTTTGCCGGTGAGCAGGCAAAGCCTGGCGATAGTGTGGTGCTGGCGCCTGCAGCGGCGAGCCTCGATATGTATCCGGGGATGTCCGCGCGCGGGGATGCGTTTCGTGCAGCCGCCGAGCGACACTTTTCACTACAGTAACTTGAGACACAGTAGCGTTCGTAGCGAAGGGTAAAGAGGTGCCATGAAGCGAAATCGTCGACAGCAGCAGCCGGCGCGCGCGCCGAAAACCGGCACCCGTGACGTGCCCCAAAGTGCACTAGGTCGAGCACACACGTCGTTTATTGCGGCGCTCGAACAGCGCCCCCTTATCGACTACACGGTGATTCGGACCGTGGTATTGGTGCTCGCTGCGCTCGGCGTCGTTATGGTGATGAGCTCCTCGATGGCCTCATCGTTCGCTGCTTCGAGCAGCGTGTGGTCCACCGCACTTCGCCAGTCCATGATGGTGCTGGCGGGCCTCGTGCTGTTTTGGGTGTCGCTGATGATTCCGCCCGAACGCATCCGCAAGTTCGCAACGCCACTGTTTTTATTCGCAGTGCTCCTGTTGGTACTGGTGCTGTTTATTGGTACCGGACGTGAGGAAGTCGGCTCGCAGTCGTGGCTCATGCTCGGATCATTGACGATGCAGCCATCAGAGTTCGCACGCGTTGCCATCGCGATTTGGGGAGCATCGTTGCTCTCGAAGAAGCAACCACCTGCGGGCGCGCCTACGTGGCAGTCACCAACCGTCCAGTTCCTGCTTGGTTCGGGCGTATGCATCCTGCTCATCGCGAAGCAGGGCGATGCTGGCATGACGATGTCGTTTGCGGCCATCGTCATTTTCGTGCTGTGGTTTGCGGGCTTCCCGCTGAAAGCGATTGGCGTCCTCTGCGCAATCAGTGGCGCTGCAGTTATAGCACTGTTTCTGCTCGGCGGCTTCCGCTCACAGCGCTTCCACGTCTACTTCGAAGCACTGTTTGGAAACTTCAGCGATACACGTGGCGCGGCGTTCCAGTCCCATCAAGGCTTTCTTTCTCTGGCTGACGGCTCCATTTTCGGAGTCGGCCTTGGACAGTCCCGCGCAAAGTGGTTCTACCTGCCAGAGGCGCGAAACGACTTCATATTTGCCGTCATCGGCGAGGAGCTCGGTATGTGGGGCGGCGCGATGGTCATCGCCCTGTTCGCGGCCCTTGGTTATTTCGGTCTGCGGACTGCACAGCGAGCGCAGACGACGTTCCAGGGGCTCGCTGCAGCGTCGCTGACAGCGGGTGTGGTTTCGCAGGCGTTCATCAACATCGGTTATGTCGTCGGCTTGGTACCCGTCACCGGTATTCAGCTGCCGATGCTGTCCGCAGGTGGTACCTCGGCCGTAATTACGCTGTGGTCAATGGGCATGCTGGCGTCCATTGCCAGGCATGAGCCCGATGCGGTTTCTGCCATGCAGAACTACGGGCGTCCCCGCTTCGACAGAATGCTGTTTCTCCCAGAGCCGAAGGCTGCCGCGCAGCTGCGTCGGGCCCGGACGGTACGCGCGCAGGGGCAGCCTCCCCGGGCACAGAGCTATGGGAGCTATGGGGTGCCCGTTACACACCGGGCAGCTGCAGAGAACCGCACGCACCGTCACACCCCTCGGCCTTCGAGGAACGTAACACAGCGCCGAGAACGACCGAACCAAGCAGAGCGACGCCGGTACCGTTAGGTGGTCGTCGACAAGGAAAGGACGGGATCCCTCATGGACAACACCCAGCACACTGTCGTGCTCGCAGGCGGTGGTACCGCCGGACATATTGAGCCGGCACTCGCAGTAGGGGAAGTGCTTCGCGAGCAGCACGGCGCAAACGTGATCGCGCTCGGCACCGAGCGCGGCCTGGAAACCACAATCGTGCCTGCGCGTGGGTTTGAGCTTGCGCTGATTGACCCCGTCCCGATCCCGCGCAAGAAACCATGGAAGCTGCTCGGCGTACCGTTGAAACTTGCGCGCTCCGTGCAGCAGACACGGAAAGTGATGAAGGACGCGAAAGCCGAGGCCGTGTTCGGCACCGGTGGATACGTGTCAGCATCCGCGTATCTCGCGGCGGCGTCATTGCGGATTCCTTTCTTCGTCCTGGAGACCAACGCATTGGCGGGGATGGCGAACAAGCTTGGCGTCAAGCTCGGTGGCGTAGGGCTCAATGCCGTGGCGAACTCGGGGATGCCGGGTGATGTCGTGGGGATTCCGGTTCGGCCTGGGGTGGGCGTCGATAAGGACGGTGCAAAAGCACAGCGCGGATACAAGATGTGGAACCTCGACCCCGAAAAACCCGTGGCCCTCATCACCGGTGGGTCGCAGGGCGCAGTGAGCATCAACCGTGCTGTTGCAGGAGCCATTGAAGATATCACCTCGCACGGCTACCAGGTGTTGCACGCGTACGGCAGAAAGAACGATGCGCCGAAACCACACGAAGGCTACACGGCGGTGCCCTACATCGATGACATGGAGGCGGCGTACGCGGTGGCGGACATGGTCGTGTGCCGTTCAGGGGCCATGACTGTCGCCGAAAACTCGGCTGCGGGTCTGCCGGCTGTCTACATCCCGCTGCCGCACGGCAACGGGGAACAGGGACTCAACTCTGCGCACCTCGTGGCCACTGGTGCCGCGTTGCGTATCGACGACGCCGAGCTCACCCCCGCCACACTCGCCCGCAGTGTGCACGAGATCTTGGGCCAGCCCGCACAATCACAGCGCATGCGCGAGGCCCTTGAGCATTCTGGTGCGGGTAGTGTGGCAGAAGATCTCGCCGCACAGATCATTGCGACTATCACGAAGGAGTAACCCCGTCATGTCTTCCGAACACCCCACCGCGCCTGGTTCTGTGGACCTCTCCCGCGTACATCTGGTCGGCATTGGTGGCGCTGGCATGAGCGGCGTTGCCCATATTTTGCTCGACCGAGGGGCAGTAGTGACTGGGTCCGACGTGAAGGACTCCCGCCCGGTCCGTGCGCTGCGTTCGCAGGGCGCTCACGTCGCAGTGGGGCACGACGCCGCCAACCTTGAGTTGACTGGCCAGCTGCCGACCGTCGTGGTGACCAGCTTCGCCGCGATCCCGCAGGACAACCCGGAACTTGTTCGCGCGAAGACGGAGGGCATTCCTGTGATTCGCCGCTCTGACCTACTCGGCGAGCTCATGGAGGGCTATACCCAGCTGCTGCTGGCAGGCACTCACGGCAAGACATCGACTACGTCGATGACCGTGGTTGCGTTACAGACTGCGGGTGAGGACCCGTCGTTTGCGATCGGCGGCCAGCTGAATAAGGCTGGCACCAACGCGCACCACGGGGCCGGCGACATCTTCGTGGCTGAGGCCGATGAGTCCGATGCGTCGTTGCTGCGGTACAAGCCGAACATTGCCGTGATCACCAATATCGAGCCCGACCACCTGGATTACTTCGGAACGCACGAAGCTTACTTCAAGGTGTTCGACGACTTCGCTGACCGCGTGCAACCAGGAGGCTTCCTCGTTGTCTGCTTAGATGACGAACACGCTGCCGCGTGCGGCGAGCGAGCCCTGCAGCGCGGCGTCAACGTCGTGGGCTACGGCACGGAGGAGGCTGCTGCGGCGCACCCGGACATCCCGGCGGGGGCCGTGGTTGTTGAAGAGTACATCGATGGCTCCTACGTCGACGTCCGCGCCCGCCTGAATACCGGCGGTGAAACCACCGATTACACCTATCGACTTTCGATCCCTGGGCGCCACATGGTGCTCAACTCCCTGGCTGCGCTGCTCTCTTCGACGCTGGCGGGCGCAGATCCAGAGAAGATCGCTGCAGGTCTCAGTGGGTTTTCTGGGGTTCGCCGCCGCTTCGAGTTCAAAGGCGCTGTAGAGGAAGGGCCGTTTGCGGGAACCCGCGTGTACGACGATTACGCGCACCACCCAACAGAGGTCACTGCTGTGTTGACGGCTGCACGCGAGAAGGTCGAATCTGAGGGCAAGGGTGCGCGCGTTGTTGTGTGCTTCCAGCCGCACTTGTATTCGCGGACGCAGAACTTTGCACAAGAGTTTGCCGACGCCCTCTCGCTCGCGGACGTGGTCATGGTGCTGGATATCTTCGGTGCCCGCGAAGCCCCGGTTGAAGGTGTGACCAGCAGGCTTATCACCGACAAGATGGATAGCTCTGTTCCGGCTGTGCTGGAGCCGAACTTCCTGGCGGTCCCAGTGACCTTGGCATCAATTGTTCGTCCTGGGGACGTCATCCTGACGATGGGCGCAGGGTCGGTGACAATGCTCGCAGATGAGATTCTCGCGCAACTACGACAAACGGAGGCGTAGCGTGACTGAACAAGAAGCCGTTGAGCCTGAGCACCTCGACGAGTTCGGGGATGAAGCTTCGGAAACGCGCGGTAAGAGTAAGCGTAAGCGTCGCTTCGCCATCGTAGGTGGGGTCGTCGCTGGTCTTGTGGTGTTCGGGATCGGGCTACCGTTTACGCCGCTAATGCCCGTCAAGGGTGTGGTCGTGGACGGCAACAGTGTGCTTACGCCTGAGGCCGTGCAGGCCCAGTCGGATATTGAGCTGGGCACGCCGATGGGCCTGGTCAAGGTGCGGCGAGCTGCTGAAAATATCGTGCAGGACCCTTGGGTGGACGTCGTTACGGTGCACCGCGACTGGCCGAGCACTGTGCGCGTCGACCTGAAAGAACGAGTCGCCGTCGCGTACTTACAGCAGCCCGATGGCGCGCACTTGATCGATACCGAGGGCAAGGACTTCCTTATCGCGGAGCCTCCCGTTGGGGCGATGGAGCTTGTAGGCGTCGACGTTGAGAACAAGGACCAGATGAGGGATGCTGTGGCGGTTGCGGCATCGCTAAGCAGTGGCGCGCGTGCGCAGGTAGCAGCCTTGGAGTCGAAGGGGCGTTACTCGTTTGTGTTGCGACTGCACGACAACCGCAGGGTGGTGTGGGGTGCTGCTGAAGATAACGCTAACAAGTCGTTGGCGTTTGAAACCGTGCTGCAACGGGAGGGTGCCGAGTTCAATATTTCGAATCCGGAGCTCATCACTGCGCGGTAACGCAGCAAAACCCCAGGTCAAAACCCTAAAGTAAAGGTTTAGGGTCGAGACACGCCGAGGGAAACAATAAATTTTTTCGTGTTTTCGCCCATGATGGGATGCGTTACCGAAATTGTTGAAGTTCTAAGAAGTTTTGAAAGGCGAGACACTACCCATGACCTCTCCCGCAAACTACCTCGCCATGATCCGCGTCGTCGGTGTCGGTGGCGGTGGCGTTAACGCTGTCAACCGCATGATCGAAGAGGGCCTGAAAGGTGTGGAGTTCGTTGCGATCAACACGGACTCGCAGGCACTGCTCTTCACTGATGCAGACACGAAGCTCGACATTGGGCGTGAGGCGACTCGCGGACTTGGCGCCGGCGCGAACCCGGAGGTTGGCCGGACCTCAGCTGAGGACCACAAGCAGGAAATCGAAGAATCCCTCAAGGGCTCGGATATGGTCTTCGTGACCGCTGGCGAGGGTGGCGGCACTGGCACCGGCGCCGCACCTGTCGTCGCTGGGATTGCGAAGAAGATGGGCGCGCTGACCATTGGCGTTGTGACCCGTCCATTTACGTTCGAGGGCAAGCGCCGTACCCGTCAGGCGCTTGAAGGTATCGCAAACCTGAAGGAAGTGTGCGATACCGTCATTGTCATTCCGAACGACCGCCTCCTGCAGCTGGGGGATTCGGACCTGTCCATGATGGACGCGTTCCGTGCGGCAGATGAGGTCCTTTACAATGGTGTTCAGGGCATTACGAACCTCATCACCATCCCGGGCATGATCAACCTTGACTTTGCTGACGTGCGCTCGGTCATGGCTGACGCTGGTTCCGCCCTCATGGGTGTCGGCTCCTCGCGCGGTGAGAATCGCGTGATGAACGCAATGGAGCAGGCTATCAACTCGCCTCTGCTGGAGACCACCATGGAGGGGGCAAATGGTGTGCTCATTTCCATTGCCGGTGGCTCTGATCTTGGCCTGAACGAGACCAGTGCTGCGGCCTCCATCGTGCAGGAAAAGGCCGACGATGACGCGAACATCATTTTCGGTACGATCTTCGACGACAATCTCGGGGACGAGGTGCGCGTCACGATCATCGCGACGGGCTTTGATGAGAAGGCCAATGCCCGCCCTGACGCGCAGCAGCCGGTAGACGCCTCCGCAGCGCCAGCGGATGAAGCTTCCGCGCCGTCTCCTTCTCGCGGCTCGCTGTTTGAAGATCGCGCCGCGGAGCAGGAGCGTCAGGATTCGCATCAGCCACGCCACCGTTTCGAGCCGCACCGCTCGGGTCTCTTCACGGGCAGCGACTCTGAGCCATCCTACGAGCGCCGTGGGCGCGAGGACCGTGGCAGCGACGATTTCGACGTCGATGTCCCTGATTTCTTGCGTTAGTCTGGGAGCATGACTGACTCTCTTCTCGACGTAGCACAGCGCCCCGTCCGCATGGTTTTTACGAGCCGTGCGGGCGGGGCGTCGTCGTCCCCATATGATTCGTTTAACCTGGCGTTCCATGTTGGGGATGACCCGGAGGCTGTGCGGGCGAACCGTGCGCGGCTGGCGTCACTGCTTGGGGTTGATGAGGGACGCTTCGTCTGGATGGAGCAGCTCCACACCCCAACGGTGACAGTCGTGGACGGACCGCAGCCCGATCCGATCGAGGCTACTGACGCTATCGTGACGACGACTCCGAACCTCGCACTGTGTGTACTCGTCGCAGACTGCACGCCGGTATTGCTGGCCGACTCTGTTGCCGGCGTGGTTGCAGCTGTACATGCTGGGCGCCTTGGGGCGCGCAACGGCATCGTGCGAAAGACCGTGGAGAAGATGTGCGAGCTAGGCGCCAAGCCCTCACAGATACAGGCACTGCTTGGCCCGGCGGCGGCTGGTGCGTCCTACGAAGTGCCAGCAGAGATGGCGGCGGACGTGGAACGCAAGCTGCCGGGATCTAGGACAACCACGCAGGCTGGAACGACAGGGCTTGACATTCGTGCTGGTATTCGACGCCAGCTCAGCGAGTTGGGCGTGCAACGCATCGATGTTGACCCGCGCGACACAATCGCGGATGAAGACTTCTTTTCGTATCGGAGAGAATCGACTACTGGGCGCCAAGCCGGCGTCATTTGGCTAACTGGAGTGAAATAAATGAGCACAACTGACATTGCGAACAATTTGGTGAAGGTGCAAGAACGGATTCGTGCAGCGGAGCAAGCCGCAGGCCGCGAGCCGGGAAGCGTGGCGTTGCTTCCGGTGACGAAGTTTCACCCCTGTTCCTCGATCGAGGTACTCGCTTCGGAGGGGATTCGACTGGTGGGCGAGAATCGGGAGCAGGAAGCTAGCAGCAAAGTGGCAACCCTCAAGGAACATGGCGTTGACTGCGGCATCGCGATGATCGGCCAGATCCAATCGAAGAAGGCGAACGCCGTGGCACGGTGGGCGAGTGAGGTGCATTCGCTTGACTCGCTGAAGCTAGCGAAAGGCCTTGAACGGGGAATGGCGCTCGCGCTGGAGCGCGGGGACCGCACTTCCGATGTGCTCCCATGTCTCGTGCAGGTGTCGGCTGACGGTGACGAGAGCCGCGGCGGCATTGCGGTGGGTAATCTGGCGGAGTTGATTGCATCGCTTGAGGAGGCCGAACATCTTCGGTTCGATGGCTTCATGGTTGTCCCTCCGTTGGACGCTGATGCGAGCGCGGTGTTTGAGCAGGTCCGCGAACTTCGCGACACTTACGCAACGCAGCTTGAGCGCGCATTGCGCTTCTCCGCAGGGATGTCGGCGGATTTTGAAGAAGCGATTGCACATGGCTCAGATGTGGTGCGTGTCGGAACGGCTGTCATGGGTCCGAGACCCGTAGGCTGAAGCCCTAATCTGGAATTACACACAAGTAATTTCTGCCCGTCAGCACAGGCAATATACGAGGAGCACCTAGATGTCTTTTTTCGGCAGCGCGAAAGAATTTTTCGGTCTTGGCCCGTTCAACGAAGATGACCCATACTTCGACGAAGTGCAGTACGACGAGCGCGAGAATCGCCGCGAAGACACGGCAAGGCCGTCGCGGACATCTGAGTATGGCGGTGAAGAGCGTTACCGCTCCTCGGCCACGCGCGACTTCGCCGAGCGGGCACCGAAGTCCTACACTCCGCAGGTTGTGTCCACCGCTCCTCGTAACTACAACGACGCGAAGGATATCGGTGAGCCATTCCGTGACGGCGACGCTGTAATTATGGAGCTGACTGATCTCGACGCCCACGATGCGAAGCGTATTGTCGACTTCGCAGCAGGTCTGTGCTTCGCGCTGCGCGGCAATATGTACAACCTGAGCCGGGGGATTGAGACCCGCCGCCGCGTATTCGCGATCGTTCCAGAGAACGCGCGTCTGACTGAGGTTGAGCTGCAACACACGGCGCGTCTTCGCTAATCGACTCCCAGCTCTGCCAAACATTGCGAAGAACAGGTAGTGTGTGACGCGTGTCTTTACTAGGAGCAATTCTTTACGCCGCGCTTGGGCTGTACTCACTGATCGTGGTTATCAGGATCATTGTTGAGATGGTGCAATCCTTCTCGAAGCAGTTCGACCCGCCGAGTTGGTTTATGGTCATTGCGGAAGGGATGTTCGTGCTTACGGACCCGCCTGTGAAGTTCTTCCGCAAACTTATTCCGCCGATGAGAATGAGCGGAGGAGTTGGGATCGACGTCAGCGTCATTGTGCTCTTCGTGGCGATCATGTTGCTTCAGATGCTGGTTCGGGTCACGATGCTGTAGCGTCTTGTATTCGGAGGCACCTACGTAGGTAGGTGCCTTTTGTTGATTTTCCCGTAATTTCCACCAGGTTTGGGAGGAAATATTGGGCATCAGAGGCCGAAAAGGGGTATAACTGGCGGTGATACCTAGTGCGTGTGAACCTATGCGTTACTATGGATCGATAAAAGAATGACGAACTATTAGATTTTAGGGTTCGCTTCCCGTAGCGTGGGAGGCAATCTGTGTCCGTGATGGTGCGGGCACAATATCGACATCGAAGGGAACGCCAATGCCGCTGACACCAGCAGACGTGCACAATGTCGCTTTCAGCAAACCACCAATTGGTAAGCGGGGCTACAACGAGGACGAGGTTGACCAGTTCCTGGACCTCGTGGAAGACACGCTCGCGCAACTGCAAGATGAGAACGATGACCTTCGCGCCCGTGTCGAAGAACTCGGTGCTGGCGGATCTGCTGCTCCGGTTGCCCCGGCAGCCGCATCCAGCGATGTCGACGAAGCTGAGATTGCACAGCGCGTCGAGAAGAAGCTTCGCGCGGAGTACGAGCAGAAGCTTCGCGCTGCGCAGGACGCAAAGGTAGCGGCTGAGAAGGACGCTCAGGCCGCGAAGCAGGAAGCTGCGAAGGCTCGTCAGGAAGCTGAGCAGGCTGCAAAGCAGGCACCGAAGGCTGCTGCGCCACAGCAGGCCGCGGCTGTTGACCAGAACGCCGCTTCCGCAGATACGCACATGCAGGCAGCCAAGGTGTTGGGTCTCGCGCAGGAGATGGCTGATCGCCTCACCAATGATGCGCAGGCAGAGGCTCGTTCGATGCTCGACGAAGCCCGCGGTTCCGCTGAGCGTCAGCTCGCTGACGCAGAGGCACGCTCGAAGAAGCAGCTGTCTGAGGCTGAGACCCACTCCCGTGAGCAGATCGAGGCCGCTGAGCGTAAGGCTGCAGAGACGAAGCAGTCGGCAGAGGCGCGTGCTCAGCAGCTCGTTGCAGACGCTGAGAAGAAAGCTGAGGAGACCACCAACGAGGCCAACTCCCGCGCTGAGGCTCAGATTCGTCAGGCTGAGGAGCAGGCAACCAAGCTGCGCACTGAGGCTGAGCGTAAGCACACCGAGATCATGAACACGGTGAAGCAGCAGCAGACGGCTCTCGAGAATCGCATTGCTGAGCTGCGCACTTTTGAGCGTGAGTACCGTACGCGTCTGCGCACGCTGCTCGAGTCGCAGCTGGAGGAGCTGGAGACTCGCGGTTCGTCCGCTCCGAGTGGCGACGCAGGCAATAAGTAGTTTCTTTCGGACTCAACCACCATTCACCCCGGTGAATGGTGGTTGTTGCCATTTCAGGCAGCCCTAAGGCTAGAATAAGACGTGCTGCTCACCCCGCCTGAGGTGGGGAGGGAGCACGTGATGATCCGTCCATCAACGGGGAGCGTTTCCGGAAGAACGGCTGCAGAGCTATACGGCTCCGTTGCTTACTAGAACCGGACGTAATTAGGAAGCGTTATTTCTTTTTCACCGCAAATGAAGCGGAAGTTCGCCTTTTGGCGGGCTTCAAGCAGGGTGGTACCGCGTGGCGTCGTTCGCTGCGTCCCTGTGGTTTTGACAGCATTGTGTGTGAAGGAGAGACCGAGATGAGTAAGGTCGGAAGCGTCTACCCGAAGGTAGATCTGACCGGGGGAAGTACCGCGTTCCCAAAGATGGAGGAGCAGGTACTGAAGTACTGGAACGAAGACGATACGTTCCAGGCATCGCTGAAGCAGCGCGAAGACTGTGAAGAATATGTGTTTAACGACGGCCCTCCGTTCGCAAACGGTTTGCCGCACTACGGGCACCTGCTGACCGGCTATGTCAAGGACATCGTTCCGCGTTACCGTACGATGGCGGGCTACTACGTCCCTCGTGTGTTCGGTTGGGACTGCCACGGTTTGCCTGCTGAGCTTGAGGCGGAGAAGCAGCTCGGCATCAAGGATAAGGCCGAAATCGAGAACATGGGTCTGGCGCAGTTTAACCAGTACTGCGCAAAGTCCGTGATGCACTATGCCGATGAGTGGAAAGAGTACGTGACTCGCCAGGCTCGTTGGGTTGACTTTGATAACGGCTACAAGACGATGGAGCTTCCGTACATGGAGTCCGTCATTTGGGCATTTAAGACGCTGTATGACAAGGGCTTGATCTACCAGGGTTTCCGCGTGCTGCCGTACTCGTGGGCGGAGCACACGCCGCTGTCGAACCAGGAAACGCGCCTGGATGACTCCTACCGCGACCGCCAGGATCCGACGGTGACGGTGACTATGCCGTTTACCGGTGGGCGCGAGGGCTTTGCGGCCGCGGAGACGTGGGCGAAGCATCCTGAGCTGCACGACGCAGCCGCGATTGCCTGGACCACCACGCCGTGGACGTTGCCATCGAACTTGGCGCTCGCGGTCCACCCGGAGGTTGAATACTCGTTGGTCCGTGTGGGGGCGGACGGTGAGGAAGCGGTCGTCGGCAAGAAGTTGCTGTTGGCGAGCGAGCTGATCGGCGCGTACGCGAAGGAGCTGGGTGAGGAGCACGAGGTCGTTGCGACCTTCAAGGGCGCTGAGCTCGAGGGCCTGGAGTATGAGCCGGTTTTCGACTACTTCCGTGACCAAGAAAACGCATTCATGGTGCTGAACGCGGACTACGTCACCACTGAGGACGGTACGGGTGTTGTCCACCAAGCCCCGGCCTTCGGTGAAGACGATATGTTCACCTGCCAGGAGTACGGCATCGATCTGGTCATCCCGGTCGACGCGGATGGCAAGTTCACCTCGCTTGTGCCGGAGTACGCAGGCAAGCTGGTGTTTGACGCGAACCGTGACATCATCCGCGACCTTCGTGCCAAGCAGCGCGTTGTCCGCGATCAGACGATCGTCCACTCGTACCCGCACTCGTGGCGCTCGGGCGAGCCGCTGATCTATATGGCGCTGCCAGCGTGGTTCGTGAAGGTCACGGAGTTCCGCGATCGCATGGTAGAGCTGAACCAGGAGATTGACTGGATCCCATCCCACATCCGTGACGGCCAGTTCGGCAAGTGGCTGGAAGGCGCGCGTGATTGGAACATTTCTCGAACCCGTTACTGGGGCTCGCCCGTGCCGGCGTGGGTGTCGGACAACCCCGAGTATCCGCGCGTGGATGTGTATGGTTCGCTTGATGAGCTGGAGAAGGATTTCGGTGTTCGTCCGAAGTCGCTGCACCGTCCAGACATTGATGAGCTGGTCCGCCCGAACCCGGACGATCCGACTGGTAAGTCGATGATGCGCCGCGTGTCAGACGTGTTGGACTGCTGGTTTGATTCTGGTTCTATGCCGTTCGCGCAGTACCACTACCCATTCGAGAACGTCGAGGAGCACGACGCTCGTCAGCCTGCGGACTTCATCGTGGAATACTCGGGCCAGTCGCGAGGCTGGTTCTACGTGCAGCATGTCTTGGCGACGGCACTCTTCGATCGCCCCGCGTACAAGAAGGTCGTGGCGCACGGCATCGTGTTGGGCAACGATGGCCTGAAGATGTCGAAGTCGAAGGGCAACTATCCGAACGTCAACGAGGTCTTTGACCGCGATGGTTCCGACGCGATGCGTTGGTTCCTGATGTCCTCGCCAATCCTGCGCGGCGGCAACCTGATCGTGACGGAGCAGGGCATCCGTGAGGGCGTGCGCCATGCGTTGCTGCCGATCTGGAACGCGTACACGTTCCTGCAGTTGTACTCCTCCGAGGAAGCGAAGTTCAGCGTGGATTCGCAGGATGTGCTGGACCGCTACATCCTTGCGAAGACACATGACCTTGTGGCTGCGGTGAAGTCCGCGCTTGACGACACCCGCATTGCGGATGCGTGCGACGAGGTCCGCCGGTTCGCTGACTCCCTGACGAACTGGTACGTGCGCCGTTCGCGTGATCGTTTCTGGGCAGGCCAGGAGGAGCACCCTGAGGCGTTCGACACGCTGTACACGGTGCTGGAGATCCTGACCCGTGTGACGGCGCCACTCCTGCCGTACATCAGTGAGGTCATTTGGCGAGGCCTGACCGGTGGCCGCTCGGTGCACCTGGCGGACTTCCCGTCCGCGGACGCCATCCCTGCGGACCCTGAGCTGGTCAGCGCGATGGATGCTACCCGCGCCGTGTGTTCTGCGGCGTCCTCGGTGCGTAAGTCGAAGAAGCTGCGTAACCGTCTGCCGCTGCCGAAGCTCACCGTGGCCCTGGCTGGCTCGGAGCAGCTGAAGGACTTCGCATCCGTCATTAAGGATGAGGTCAACGTGAAGGAGGTTGCGCTGACCGACGACGTCGACTCGGTTGGCTCCTTCGAGGTTGTGGTCAACGCAAAGGTTGCTGGTCCGAAGCTGGGCCGTGACGTGCAGCGCGCGATCAAGAACGTCAAGGCTGGCAACTACGTGCGTGAAGGCGACAACGTTGTTGTTGACGGCGACATCGTGCTCACACCGGAGCTCTACACCGAGCGCCTGGTGGCAGAAGACCCGACGAGCACCGCCAGGGTCGATGCGAATGATGATGTGGTCGGCCTGGTCGTGCTTGACACGGAACTGACTGAGGAGCTCGAAGCCGAAGGCTGGGCGGCTGACGTCATTCGTGGTTTGCAGGACGCGCGCAAGAAGGAAGGCTACGAAGTCTCTGACCGCATCGCGGTGAAGCTGTGCGTTCCGGCAGACAAGGTCGAGTGGGTGCAGCGCCATGCTGAGCACATCGCGCATGAGACACTCGCGACATCCTTCGACGTCGTCGAGACGCTCGATGGCGATCTTCACACGATTCACGACGGTGTGAGCGCAGCGATTGCGAAACAGTAGGTCGCTATGAAACGTTGGGTCCTGCACATCGACATGGATGCGTTCTACGCATCCTGCGAGCAGCTCACACGCCCAACGTTACGCGGACGCCCCGTCCTTGTTGCTGGTGTCAACGGGCGGGGCGTTGTCGCGGGCGCAAGCTACGAAGCCCGCAAATACGGGGCGCGTTCCGCAATGCCGACACATCAAGCAGCGAAGCTGGTGGGTCCGCGTGCGGTACTCGTTGCCCCGCGACGCCCGGTGTACAAAGTGGCGTCGCAACGAGTGTTTGAAATTATTGAGCGCAACGTCAGCATTGTGGAGCAACTTTCCATTGATGAAGCGTTCTTGGAGCCCGAGGAGCTCGTGGGCGCGGACCCAGAGACCGTTCGGGAATGGGCCGAGGAGCTACGTGCTCAGATCAAAGAGGAGACTGGCCTGCCGAGCTCGATTGGGGCGGGGAGCGGCAAGCAGTACGCGAAGATCGGCTCTGGGCTAGCGAAGCCTGACGGGGTATACACTTTGCCGCATGAACAGCAGGAATCGCTGCTGCACCCGTTGAATGTGAATGAGCTTTGGGGTGTTGGGCCGGTCACGGAGGCGAAGCTTGCGCAGGCCGGGATTGAAACGATTGGGGACTTCGCGGCGTTGAGCGAAAAGGAGGTCGATATTGCGCTCGGAGGGGTCGTCGCGAAGCAATTGTGGCAGCTGGCGCGCGGGCACGATGATCGCCCGGTTGCGCCACGCGCCGTGGCGAAGCAGATTTCCTCCGAGCACACCTTCCCGCACGACCTGACTACCGTGGCTGAAGTCGACGCTGCAGTGGAGCGTGCCGCGGAGGAGTCGCACCGCCGATTGCTGAAAGATGGGCGTGGAGCACGCACCGTGACGGTGAAGCTGCGGATGGCAGACTTCCGCATCGAATCGCGGTCAGCGACGCTGCCGTACGCCACCGACGACGCCGAAACGCTGCGCGCGACGGCATTTCGCATCGTGCGATATCCGGATGAGGTAGGCCCGATTCGGCTCGTGGGTGTGTCTTATTCGGGGTTGGAAGACGCGCTGCAGGACGTGCTCTTTCCGGAGCTGGATCAGGAGATTGTCCGGCCCGTACCAGCTGACAGTGACTACGAGTCAGGGGTTAGCGACCACGTAGCCAGCAGCGATATCGCGGTCGAGCTTTATGACGGCCCCACCAGCGGAGTATGGCGCGCGACCCAGGACGTCTACCACGAAGAATATGGCCATGGCTGGGTCCAGGGCGCGGGCAAAGGCTGGGTGAGTGTGCGTTTTGAAACGCGCGCTACAGGCCCAGGCAAGGTGCACACGCTGCGTATCGACGACCCCAAACTCCAGCCAGGCGACCCAGTGGATTCACTCGCGTGGCAGGATTGGCTCGAATCAGAACACTGACGCCGGATCTACGCCGTTAGCTAGCGCTGTCGCGAGAGCGATGCGTGCCTGACCGGCGCGTAGGAAACCAGCAGCGATCGCACCTCGAGAGCCGAGGGTCGCACCACCGCCTGCGCCACCGTATGCGAATGTGACTTCGCCGTAGGGGACCGAACTGGTGATGACAACAGGGATACCGAGCCTGAGCACGCGGGCGATCGCTGCCCCCATGCCGGGACCGACGTTGCCGGAGCCAAGCGCCTCGATCACGATGCCGTCCGGGTTTGAGCTGGCAATAGCGTCGACAATGTCTCCCTCCGCGCCGGGCCAGGCGCGCAGGATGGGGATACGAAGATCCGCCAAGGAGGCGCGGCCGAGCGCTGCGGGGCGAGGGAGTGGGCGCCCGCTGCTCAGCGCGAACGCGTCGAGAGCGTGGGTATCACGCTTGAGTAGGCCGCGCGCAGGCAGGGTTGCGCCACCGAAGTGGAGGAGGACGCCGTTGTTGCGGCGGAGCGGATCTGCGGCGACGGCAATTGCGCTTGCGAGGTTTCCAGGACCGTCAGGGTGTTGGTGGTCGGCCGCGTGTTGTGCGCCGGTGAGCACGATTGGGCGGGGGTCGTCGTGCACGATGTCGAGCGCGAATGCGGTCTCTGCCATGGAGTCGGTGCCGTGGCTCATCACAATCCCGCGGATCTGCGGATCTTGTAGTGCTTTCGCAGTGAGGGAGCGAAGCTTGTCGAGGTCAGCGAACGTGATCGCTGACGAGTCAAGGCGCAGCGCGTCGTGTACTCGGACGGACTCGGCGGTGCCACTGGAGCGAACAAGTTCTTCAGCGTTGAGGGTGGGCACGAGGGCGCCGTCGGCGTCTGCGGTACATGCGATAGTGCCGCCGGTGGCGATGAGTAGTACGAAAGGTTCCATAATCTACAGCGTGCCAGAGTGGCGTATTGGTGCCGAGGTGGAAACGCCGGTAACGTTGGCAAGGTTAGAGCGGTGTTGGCTCGCAACCTGCGACCGTGAGCCGCTGAGGACAATGCTTCAAGGAGAAATCGTGAAAGCAGCACCGATCGTAGCCGTCGCCACCGCGCTGGGCCTCGGGCTTGGCATGAGCGCATGCTCTGGTGACAACGGCCAGGACACCACCGCGACCACGGCGACGCAGGCCACCAGCGAGTCCGTCGCGCCCGCCGCGCAGCAACCAACCGCTGAAGAACTCAACGCAGTGCTCATGCGCGCAACCGATGCAAGCGTGCCGATCGAAGAGCGCGTGAACACGGTCCAGGGTGGAGAAAACGTCCCTGAGCTGTTCGACGTGATGGCGCAGTCCCAAGAGGAGTCCGGCGCGAACTTCCAGGTCGTGCCTCCTGTACTTCCTGGCTACACCCCGGACACGGTGTTGGCAACGGTGAGTTTCACCCGTCCTGACTCGCAGCCACAGCTGGCAGAAGACGTCGAGTTCGTCTTCGAAGACGGCGTGTGGAAGCTTTCCCAGGTGTGGGCGTGCACCCTGATCAACAACACGCTGCCACCAGAGCAGGTGCCAGAAATGTGCATGAGCTCGGCCCCGCAGCCGGCCGCGCCGGCTGAAGAACAGCCAGGTGAGCAGCCTGCGGAAGAGTACCAGCAGGCCCCGAACCTCTAAGCTACTGCTTATCCGCGCGCCAGAGCTCCTCTGTCCATAGTGTTGCCAGAGTGAGAGTTCTGGCGCGCGCGTCTTTCTTAGCCTGGCGTTCGTGCCACTGGCGGCGCACCCAGCGGTCGTGGCTGGTGATAACGACGGTGCCTTCGAATTCGAGGAGCGCATGCTCGAGCTCCTCGGCGAGTGCGAGCGAGAGGTGGTTTGTCGGCTCGTCGAGCAGCAGTAGGTCCGGCGGGCACGCTAGGATGATGCCGAGTGAGACTCGGCGACGCTGGCCGAGCGAGAGGTCGTCGAGCTTCTTCGCCGCCTGCTCCTCGGTCATCAAGCCCATTTCTACGAGGTCTGGCACACCGTTTGGGGTGAGCTCCGCGAATACTTCGGCAGCGGTTTTGTCGAGGTCAGTCCACGAGTCATCCTGTTCGAGGCGTGCGACGGTCATCTCCTCCGGCATGATGATTTCGCCCTCGTAGTCGTGCAGCTGGCCGTCGATAATTTTCAGCAGGGTGGATTTACCGGATCCGTTTGGGCCCTCGACAAGTAGCTGCTGGCCGGGCTGCACTTTGATGCTCAATGGGGCGAGACGGTCCGGAACCGAAAGGTTCTGGGTGACCAGTGCCGGGAGGCCTAGTGAGGTTGCAGTGTGCGGTGGGAGCCCACGGAAGCGCAGCCGTGCCGGTGGCTCCGGGATCTCCGTTCGCTCCAGCGCCTCTAAGCGTTGCGACGCCGAGCGCCTGCGGTTGCCCACCGTTTTCGCCGCGCGGTCTGCCTGGTACTTTGCCGCCATGCGTATATCGGAGGAGGCTTCCTGCTTGTGGAAGATGTCCTCGCCGGTTTGCTCGGCGGCCTTCTCGAGCCGAGCGCGTTCGTGCTCTTGCGCTGCGTAGTCGCTTTCCCAGCGGCGCCGCCGGTCCTCGCGGGCCTTGAGGTAGTCGCTGAACGCGCCGCGGTAGCGGGTGCCCTGGCGAGTCTCCTCGCCGAAGCCACCCTCCGCGCCAAGGCCAGGGTCGAGGTCGACGATGCCGTCACAGGAGGTATCGAGAAAGTAGCGGTCGTGCGATGCCGCGAGCACCGGCCCCTTGAATGCGTCGAGCTCTCCGATGAGGAAGTCGACGGCTTCGTCGTCGAGGTGGTTGGTTGGCTCGTCGAGCACCATCGCGTCCACCGGGTGCAGGAGCAGCGTGGCCAGCGCGAAACGGCGGCGCTGCCCGCCGGACATCTCGCCTAGTGGGGTGGCCAGGTCCACGTTGGCAAGACCCAGGCCAGCTAATACGGTGGCGATGCGCGCATCCAGCTCCCACACTCCGGAGTTTTCCGCGCGTGACAACGCCCGGTCATATGCTTCGGCGGCCTCCTGGTCATCTGGGTTGTCGACCATACGCTGCGCAAAGGTTGAGATGTCTTCCTCGACAGCACGAAGTTCCTTGACTGCTTCGTCGATCAGTGATTGGGCAGGCTCACTAAACGGCAGTGATGTTTCTTGCGGGATGAAGCCCGTGATCGGCGGAGTGATGAGCACACCCGCGTCGGGCTTTAGCTCACCTGAGATGATGCCGAGCAGCGTCGATTTGCCTGCGCCGTTCTCTCCAATGAGACCGGTCACAGATCCGGATGGCACCGCGAAAGAAATGTCGGTAAGGACGCGGTGTCCGCCCGGGTACGAAAACGATATGCCGTCAAGGCCGATATGGAGTGGGGCAGTCATGGGATGTTCCTCGTGATCAAATGTGGGCGTCTCTTATACGTTATAGTCCACAATGCTGGTGGTGTCTTGGGCCACACGGGTATCGGCTTCGTCACTGCCGTAGACAAGTCGCGTTGCGGTGAGCACGGACCCACCTACAGGAAGAGGTGCATGTAGGTCTACCTTCAGTGTGCCCTCCGAGTGCGTCGTGTTGCTGACGACGTGCAATGTCGTGCCGTTGAGCACACCAGCAACCTCATTATCAATCGTGATGGAGCGCTTCAGCGGGCGTTCCTGCACATCTACTTTCAGCTCGAGCGTTGTGTCCTGCGCTGATTCGAGTGTGTACGTGGTGGTCCGCAGCATGTCCGAGGCGCCGATGCCGCGCTGCTCGACCTTCCAAGACCCGCCCACGCCGACCGGCTCCTCCGGGAAGACGACCTGCCACGACAGCAGCTCGAGCAGGTTGCGCTCAGCGATGGCGCGGCCTTCCTCATCGGAATCTACTGCGGGAAGGAGCTGCACCGCAGAGACTGCGCCCTGAGGGTCGGCGTGCCAACGCATCTGGAAGCCCTCGTTCGAGGCCAAACGGTTTTGCACCTCTAGGTCGGAGTGTTCGATGCTTTCCGCGACAAGGTCCACCTGGCGTGGGGCATTGTTGTCGCTGTCTTCGAAGGTGTGCGTCGATAAGGCGAACGTGACTGTATCGCGCTCGTGCTCACGCGCAACGACAGGCTCTGAGTCCTCCTGCGCCGCAGGATGCTGTGTGATTGCCCGCGACAGCGATACCCGCTGTGGCTTGGCATCTTCGGCAGATGCGGAACCGCCCGACGCGTACTCCCATTTCTGTGGATCCTGTCCCTGCGAAAGCACCTGGATGACGGGTGCCTCGACGGCAAACGCGGGAATCTCAGCGAAAGGATCCGGTTCTTCGGCACCGCACGCGGTCAGCGCGAGAGCCACGTCGGTGATCGCGAGGGGGACAAACAGTGAGCGTTTGAGATGAGCGGAGTACAACACAACTTCACAAGCTACAGCATTTGCATACTACAGTTATCTGCGATGGGTAATACGAAAGAATCACGCCTGAGCGATGAAGCGCCAGCGAAGCGCCGGTCGCTCGGGGTCGTTGTTGGCGTTATGCTCGCGGTCGCAGCAGCGGATCAAATAGTCAAGCAGATCATGGTGGCATCGTTGACGCCTGGAGTGCCTGTTCCGGTCATCGGAGATTGGGCACGTCTGTATTTGCTGTTCAATCCCGGCGCAGCGTTTTCGATGGGGCAGAATTCGACCTGGCTGTTCACAACCATCCAGCTTGCGTTTGTCGTCGGTGCGTTGATGTACGCCCCACGCCTTGCTGGCAGGTGGGAGACATTGGGGGTGGCGCTGATCGCTGGCGGGGCGCTCGGCAACCTCATCGATAGGCTTGCGCGCGAGCCTGGCTTTTGGTTCGGCCATGTCGTTGACTACATCTCCATTGGCTCGTTTGCGGTGTTCAACCTTGCCGACGCCGCCATCACTATCGGCGTGGCCGTCGTCGTCATCTGGATGTTTGCAAAGGAGGCTCGGTCGTGAGTATGGGGTTTCGTGCGCTTCCGGTGCCTGAAGGGCTGTCGGGGATGCGTGTCGATGCTGCCATCGCAAAGCTCTTTGGTGTCTCGCGCAGCGTTGCTGCAGGAATGATCGTCGACGGCAATGTGCTTATCGACGCCGCCCCAGTACAGAAATCTGATCGTGTTACCGCGGGCTCCATGCTGGAGGCGACGCTGCCACCGCCGAAGCGTGCACCGGAACCAGTGGCCGATCACGTTGACGGCCTCGAAGTGATTTACCAGGACGCGGACGTCATCGCGGTGGACAAGCCGGTAGGCGTTGCTGCCCACCCAACACTGGGTTGGGAGGGACCCACCGTGGTCGGTGGGTTACAGGCGATGGGGTTTACGCTGCCCGACGCTGGTCCCCCGGAGCGTAAAGGGATCGTGCAGCGTTTGGATGTCGGGACGTCCGGTGTGATGGTCGTTGCCAATAGCGTGCGGGGCTATTCGGTGCTCAAGCGTGCGTTCAAAGAGCGGACCGTCCATAAGACGTACCACGCCGTGGTGCAAGGGCTGCCGGATCCGATCGTAGGGACGATTGACGCGCCGATTGGCCGGCACCCCTCAGCTGGGTGGAAATTCGCCGTCACCGCGGATGGGCGCCAAAGCGTTACCCACTACGAAGTTCTCGAGGCGTTTCGCCAGGCGAGTCTGCTCGAGGTGCACCTGGAAACCGGGCGTACACATCAGATTCGTGTCCATATGTCTTCTGTCGGGCACCCGTGCGTCGGCGATCCAATGTATGGGTGTGACCCGAATTTGGCCGCGAAACTTGAGCTGCACCGCCAATGGCTCCATGCGACCAGTTTGACGTTTGACCACCCAAGCACCGGAAAACCGATGACGGTGGAATCCTCCTACCCCGACGACCTGCAGCACGCGGTGGACATGCTGCGATCTGCGAACCGTGGATAACTCAGCGCAGGGGCTGCGGGCCGTAATCTCTGTGCTGCTCGTCGGCGCTGTGCTTTACGGAGGCTGCTACCTTGTTGGCGTCACTCACCCACCCACGCAACCAGTGCTGCAGGGGGACGCTCTGGGGGCAGAACCGGGCGAGACTGCGCCGGAGTATGCGGCGCGTGCGCGACAGAGCCTTGATGAAGCTGCGCAGGAAAGCAAGCAGGCTCACTTCGCGCTTGTAGCGTTTAGCCACCCTTTGGGTCCCGACCAAGCAGACTCAGTACTGCGCCGGCTGGGCCGTGTCAGTGCTTTGTTCACCGAGGAGGGTGTCACCCCGGTTGGGGAACCTGCGCCGGGAGTGTCACGCGTTGCAATATTCCGAGGAGTTTCGGAGCATATTTACGGCGCGGTCGTCTACGACACTGTTGCGCATTTGGCTGATGTGAATAATGTGGATGGTGTGGTTGCTGTAGAAGTTTTGCCAGCTGACGCGGTATGGGGAGCATTTGCAATCCGGCCCGTAAGTTTCATAGACATACAAGGCGGGCGTGTATAGTTTTTCGGGATTGCACCTATACGCGCACCCAAATGATGCGCCGAAGACAACCCGAGGAGAGACATTGGTTTCCGACCCTGGAGTCAACGCCCGAAGCCCACAGCGTCAACGTTTTCCGAATTCGCGAATTGTGGGTGTCACGCTGGCTACGACCGCAGCGTTATTTGCGGCCTCGTGTGGCGCTATCGGCGGTGGTGATAACGGTGGGCACGATGGTTTGCTCGCCGGGGACTACACGATCGCTGCAGAGGAAAACCTCACCAACAGCATCGTCGTCAACGGCAACATTGCGCCGATTCGCTCAGTGAGCATCACAACACCGCTGCAGTCCGAGGTGGAACGGCTCGCAGTACAGCCCGGCGACCGCGTCGCGAAAGATCAGTTCTTGGTGCAGATGAACACCGACACGCTGCAGCGCCAACTTGCCAAGCAGGAAAAGCAGCAGGCGAGTGCCCAGGCAGAAGCGATGCAAGGCGTCGAGCAGGCCAAGAGCCAGCTCAACGCGTACGACCAGGCGATGGCAAACGGGTCTAATCCGGCTGTAGCGCAGGCGCAGGCCCAGGTGGATCAGGCGCAGGCGGCACTTGATGCCGCACTTGCCGCCCAGGGAGGCGCACGGATGATCGCTACGCCGAAGATCGCAGCGCACGTGCAGAAGATGGCGGGCGATTTGTCTTCCCGCCTGCCAGGTGGCTCTGGTCAGGGCATCCGCACGGCACCTCCTGCAGCGCCGGGCGCGCCGGGTGTGCCAGCCGCACCGGGCGCCCCAGGCGGCGGTCAGGGTGCTGTTCCCATGCTGAGCGTGGAGCAGGCTCGAGCTGCCCTCCAGGAAGCACAGGCCGCGTTGCAGGCCGCCAAGGCGCAAGCCGGGCAGGAACGCCAACAGTTGCAGGCGCAGGTCGACTCCGCGTGGCGTGCAGCGGAGAACGCTTCAGCCGCTGACGACGACGGCACACTGCAGCTCCAGGTGCAGGAGGCGACGATTAACGCACCGATGGCGGGCGTTGTTACCAACGTTGACGTACAGGTCGGCGATATTCCGCAGGGCAGGGTCCTCGGCATCGCCGACGACTCGCGCCTGCTGATCCGCGCGAGCGTTCGCGAGGCAGATGTCCCGTCGATCAAGCAAGACAACCGCGTCGAGTTCACGTCGACTGCGACTGGCAAGAAGAAGTTCACTGGACGGGTGACGCGAGTTTCCCCGGTCGGTTCCACAGGTGCGAGTGCCGGTGGCGGGGCAGAGGCTGCAGCTGCAATGTCCGCAGGCGGCAGCGGTGGCGGGTCCTCGGTGATGTTCCCGGTTGAAATCGAAGTCACTGGTGACAAGGAAGGCCTGCTGCTTGGTGGTAGCGTGCGTGCGGAAATTATCACTGAAGAGGCGAAGAACTCCATCAACATCCCTCGTGACGCCGTCTATGAAGAGAACAAGGTCTTGGTGCTGGCAACCGAGAACCCTGGTGATACCAGCGGCGTCGTAGAAGAGCGTACCGTCAAGACCGGCGCGAAGAACGACGTCGACGTGGCTGTCACAGGAGGCGAGCTTAAGCCGGGGGACATCGTGATTAACTGGCCTGAAAACTTCAAGGACAAACTCGGCGACACTATCAAGGTGAACGACGAAAACTTCGATCCCGAGCAGGTAAAGAACGCCAAGGATAAGAAGCCGACGAGCAGCGCCGCTGCAACCACTCCGGCGACGTCGTCTGCAGCGCCGAAGTCCTCAACACCGGCTGAGAAGGAGGGCTAAGCGATGGCGCGGAACCCCTTCCGAAAGCACTCCAAAAAATCTGTTCATGACGACGCCACCGATGCCACCGACGCCGAGTTCGACGAGTTGTTTGAAGCAGAGACTGCTGAACCTCCGACTGCGGAATTCGGGACGCCGGAGGCTCAGCCCGTTGTGCAGGCGCATCCAGAACCTACTCCGCCTGCGGGGCAAGAAGCGATGTCGAAGAGTGGCTTACTCATCGATATGCGCCAGATTGTCAAAACATATAACGTCGGTGAGCCAAGCGAGCTGACTGTGCTGCACGGCATCGACTTTTATGCAGAGCAGGGCGAATTTGTCTCCATCGTCGGTCCATCCGGTTGTGGCAAGTCGACGCTGATGAATCTGGTTGGCATGCTTGATCGGCCGACCGACGGCGCGTATGCGTTCAACGGCGAGCCGGTGTACGCCAAGTCCGACAACGAGCTGGCTGCGTACCGCAGCCGAAACATCGGCTTCATCTTCCAGAACTTTAACCTGATCGGTCGAATCGACGCGCTGCAAAATGTGGCTATGCCAATGATGTATGCGGGCGTCGATAAGAAAGAGCGCGAGGAACGCGCCGCCGAACTTCTGGACATGATGGGCATGGGCGATCGCCTGCACCACAACCCGAACGAACTGTCGGGCGGGCAGAAGCAACGCGTGGCGATTGCCCGTAGCCTCGCCAACGACCCTGACTTGCTGCTCGCGGATGAGCCCACCGGCGCCCTTGACTCCAAGACTGGCCGCATGGTGATGGATCTCTTCCATGAGCTGCACGATGACCTTGGCAAAGCCATCGTATTCATCACGCATAACCCTGAGTTGGCTGAGGAGACCGGCCGCATTGTCGAGATGATGGACGGACGCATCGCGCAGGTACGTGCCCCGCTGGGGGCGAGATCATGAACGTAGGAGAGTCAATTAAGCTTGCCTCTTCGTCGCTTCGGAAGAATAAGCTTCGCTCGTTGCTGACGCTGTTAGGCATCATCATCGGCATCATGGCTGTGGTCATCATTATGACGCTCGGCCGTGGTTTGGAGCGTCAGGTGATGTCGGGGCTTGAAGGCGTCGGCACCACAACGCACCCAGTGATGGTGCATGAGCGCCCCAATGACGCAGATGAGTCCGAGGATCCCTTCGCGGCGTTTTCGTACGCGCCACCATCGGATGAGCGCGATGCGGTCACGCCCGAGCAACTAGATGAGCTGCGTCAGGCATTTGGGGACCGCATCCAGGGCGTGGACATCGACGTTTCCACGAGTGGGGAAGTGGTCTCCGATGACACAACTGTGTCCACGAACGTCAAGCCGGTGCTTGCAGACTCAATGAAGGTGCGAAACATCGAGGTGCAGTTCGGCCGCGAGATTTCCCAAGATGACATCGATGGGCACCGACCGCTCGCAGTCGTAAGCCCTTCGCTTATCGACGCCCTCTTCGACGGCAACGCCCAAGCTAGCTTGGGCAAGCGCATTGATGTGGTCGTCGACGGCCAACCGGCAGTGTTCACCATCGTGGGTGTGCTCGATGGCGAGGAAGATTCCCGCGGAGGCGGGATGTTTGGTGCCGCAGAGCAGTTTGCGGACATCTACATCCCGCTCACCGCTGCAGATCGCGTCGGTCTTGACGGCGACTGGTTCACCTCATTCTCAGTGCAATCGTCGCCGGATGAAGACGCGAAGACCTTCCAGGCGGACCTCCAACACTATATGGACCGCTGGTACGCCAATAACGAGGATTACACCATTGAGGTGGTGGATCTTTCGTCGAGCTTGGAAGAGCTTACGGGTGTATTCCGCATCATGTCGACAGTGCTCTCCGCGATCGGCGGTATTTCTCTGCTGGTCGGTGGCATCGGCGTGATGAACATCATGCTGATCACTGTCACCGAGCGCACACGGGAGATCGGCGTGCGCAAGGCGTTGGGTGCCAAGCAGAGCGATATCCGCACGCAGTTCATCGTCGAGGCGATGCTGGTGTGCCTGATCGGCGGCATTATTGGTGTGATTCTGGGCGGGGTGATCGGCATGATCGCGACAGCCGCGTTTGATGCTTTTACTTGGCCGCCTCTTGGAGCGGTCGTGCTTGCGCTCGGTTTTTCGTTGGCGACGGGCATCTTCTTCGGTGCTTACCCAGCCGCGAAGGCTGCAAAGATGCAGCCTATTGATGCTTTGCGCTACGAATAATTTCGCTGGTTGCTGGGCCTTTTGGCCATGTCGGAACTCTGGATAAGATGAGGCGCATGGCCAAAAAATCTTCCTTCGTTCACCTGCATAACCACACCGAGTTTTCGATGCTCGACGGCATGGCAAAAGTTGACATGTTGGCGGAGGAGGTCGTGCGCCAGGGCATGCCCGCAGTGGGCATGACTGACCACGGCAATATGTTCGGCTCGAACGCGTTTTACAGGCAGATGGTGGACGCGGGCGTGAAGCCGATCATTGGTATTGAGGCGTACTTGGCGCCGGAGTCGCGCCTGAATAAGAAGCGCGTGCTGTGGGGCACCCCCGACCAGAAGCGTGACGATGTTTCTGCGTCCGGTGCGTACTTGCACCAGACGATGCTGGCGGAGAACGCGGCGGGCCTGCGCAACCTCTTCAAGCTTTCGTCGCTCGCTTCCTACGAGGGGCAGCTCGGTAAGTGGCCGCGCATGGACGCGGAGCTGGTCGCCGAGCACGCCGACGGCATTATCGGCACGACCGGTTGCCCGTCGGGCGACGTGCAGACGCGCCTGCGCCTTGGCCAGTACAGGGAGGCGCTTGAAGCAGCAGCGATGTGGCAGGACATCTACGGTCGCGACAACTACTTCCTTGAGCTCATGGACCATGGCCTGGACATTGAGCAACGCGTGCGCAATGACTTGCTGCGCATTGGTAAGGAGCTTGACCTACCGCCGCTGGTGACGAATGACTGCCACTACGTCCTGGAATCCCAGGCGCCGGCGCACGAGGCCATGTTGTGTGTGCAGACTGGCAAGACGCTGATGGACCCGGACCGCTTCAAGTTTGACGGCACCGGCTACTACATCAAGACGGCCGAGCAGATGCGCGAGCTGTGGGACTCCACAGTGCCCGACGCATGCGACAACACGCTGTGGATCGCGGAGCGTGTCGGCGATTACAGCGAGCTCTGGGAGGAGCATCCGCACGATCGCATGCCGGTGGCCGACGTACCGGAGGGGGAGACCCCAACGACGTGGCTTCGCAAGGAAGTCATGCGCGGCCTGCAGGACCGATTCGAGGGGCGCGAGGTGCCCGAAGAGTACATTGAGCGCGCGAACTACGAAATCGACGTTATTGATATGAAGGGATACCCTTCCTACTTCCTCATCGTTGCTGAGCTGATTAAGCATGCCCGTGAGATTGGCATCCGTGTTGGTCCGGGACGTGGTTCTGCGGCGGGTGCGCTTGTGGCGTACGCGCTGACTATCACAAACATTGACCCGATGGAGCACGGTCTGCTCTTTGAGAGGTTCTTGAACCCGGAGCGCCCCTCGGCACCTGATATCGATATTGACTTCGACGATCGTCGCCGAGGCGAGATGATCACCTACGCTGCTGAGCGTTGGGGCGAGGACAAGATTGCCCAGGTGATCACCTTCGGCACGATTAAGACGAAGCAGGCGATTAAGGACTCTGCCAAGGTGAACTTCGGCCAGCCGGGATTCCAAATGGCGGACCGGATTAACGCGGCACTGCCGCCAGCGATCATGGCGAAGGACATTCCGCTGGCGGGTATCACGGACCCTGAGCACGCGCGCTACAACGAGGCGACTGAGGTGCGGTCGATGATTGAGACCGACCCGGATGTTGCCCGCATCTACGAGACCGCGCGTGGCTTGGAAGGCACTGTGCGCCAGGCAGGCGTGCACGCCTGTGCCGTGATTATGGCGTCGGTGCCACTGATGGACCACATCCCGATGTGGAAGCGGCCCGCTGATGGTGCGATTATCACAGGCTGGGATTACCCGGCATGTGAGGCCATCGGCCTGCTGAAGATGGACTTTCTTGGCCTGCGAAACCTTACCGTGCTTGGTGACGCCCTTGAGAACGTGGAGAAGAACCGCGGGGAGACGATCGACCTTGAGTCGCTCAGCACGGATGACCCAAACGTGTACGAGTTGCTCTCCCGCGGCGATACGCTAGGCGTGTTCCAGCTGGACTCGGGAGGTATGCAGGAGCTGCTCAAACGCATGGGTCCAACTGGGTTTAAGGACATTGTGGCGTCGCTGGCGCTGTATCGCCCGGGCCCGATGGGAATGAACGCCCACTGGGATTACGCGGACCGCAAGAACGGCCGCAAACCGATTACGGCTATCCACCCGGAGCTAGAAGAGCCACTGAAGGATATTCTCGACGAGACCTACGGGCTTATCGTGTACCAAGAGCAGATCATGGAGATCTCCCGAAAGGTCGCGAACTACACCGCTGGCGAGGCAGACGGTTTCCGTAAGGCCATGGGTAAGAAGAAACCTGAGGTGCTGGCGCAGCAGTACGAGAAGTTCTGGTCGGGGATGCAGGACAATGGCTACTCCAAGAGCGCAATGGATGCGCTGTGGCAGATTATTGAGCCGTTCGCCTCCTACGCATTTAACAAGTCGCACGCGGCGGGCTACGCGTTGGTGTCCTATTGGACGGCGTACATGAAGGCGAACTACACTGCTGAGTACATGGCGGCGCTGCTGACATCGGTGGGTGACAAGAAAGATAAATCAGCGATCTACCTTGCAGACTGCCGCCACCTTGGCATTTCCGTGCTCCAGCCGGACATCAACGCCTCCGAGGAGAACTTTATGGCTGTTGGTGAGGATGTACGCTACGGGCTTGCTGCTGTGCGTAATGTTGGTGCCGAAGTGGTCGAGTCGATTAAGGAAACTCGCCGCACGAAGGGTGAGTTTACGAGTTTCTCCGACTACTTGGACAAGATCGACCTGCTACCTTGCAACAAGCGAATCACTGAATCACTCATTAAGGCCGGTGCGTTCGACTCCCTGGGGCATCCCCGTAAGGGTTTGATGCTCATTCAGGAGGATGCCGTTGACTCGGTGTTGACCACTAAGAAGGCGGCTGACAAGGGGCAGTTTGACTTGTTTGCTTCCTTCGGTGGTGACGACACTGCCGCGGCCGATAATGCTTTCGCGCTGCAGATCCCGGATGATGAGTGGGACAAGAAGCATAAGCTCGCACTCGAGCGCGAGATGCTGGGCTTGTACGTTTCGGGCCACCCGCTTGATGGATTCGAGGAAGCGATTGACGCACAGACCGATACACAATTGACGACGATCCTCTCCGGAGAGCTCCGCAACGGTGCTGAGGTGACGATCGGTGGTCTGATCTCTTCGGTCGACCGACGCTTCTCAAAGAAGGACGGCTCGCCTTGGGCGATCGTCACGATCGAGGACCACCACGGTGCCTCTGTTGACGTGTTGCTGTTTAACAAGGTGTATTCGCTGGTTGCTCCGCAGATCGTGGAGGACAATATCATTCTGGTGAAGGCGCATGTCTCAATTCGTGACGAACGCATGAGTCTGTTTGGTGACGACGTCAAAACCCCGGAGCTCGGTCCTGGCAACGGCGCCGGGCTGCCATTGCGACTGACGCTTCGCACTGAACAATGCACGGTGGATAATATCCAGCGCTTGAAGGGCGTTCTTCAGAACAACCCAGGTGACTCGGATGTGTACCTCAATCTTGTCCATGGCGACGAGACACAGATGATGGTGCTGGGGGATCACCTGCGCGTGGAGCGTTCGGCGAGCTTGATGGGTGATTTGAAAGCGACAATGGGGATGGGAATCCTCGGTTAGTTGCATGAGGTGAATAAATACCCAATTGGCGAAATCTGCTTGGCTACACTCTGACGTTGGAATCAATACCAGTCAAGAGCCGAATGAGTGGAGCATAATAGATGACTGAGCACAAGATTTTGACCACGCATGTAGGGTCCCTGCCGCGTACCCCGGAGCTGCTCGAAGCGAACCAACTACGTTCGGAGCAGCAGATTAACGACGACGATTTCAGAGAGATTCTGGAGCGTGCAGTCGATGAGGTCGTGCAGCGCCAGGTTGATTTGGGGATCGACATCATCAACGAGGGGGAGTACGGCCACATCACCTCGGGCGCAGTCGATTACGGCGCTTGGTGGAATTACTCATTCTCCCGCCTCGGTGGGTTGACCATGACCGACGAAGACCGTTGGGCATCGCAAGAGATTAAGCGCTCTACTCCTGGGAACATTGAGTTGACCAGCTTCTCAGACCGTCGCGACCGCGCTCTGTTCGGCGAAGCGTACTCCGACCCGCACTCCGGTATCTTTACTGGGCGTGCCAAGGTGGGCAACCCGAAGTTTACGGGGCCGATTACCTACATCGGTCAGGAAGAAGTTGAGACGGATGTGGCACTGTTGAAGCGGTCCATGGAGCGCGCCGGTGCTACGCAGGGGTTCGTCGCAGCACTGTCGCCTGGCTCTGCGGCTCGCCTGAAGAACGAATACTACGAGACCGACGAGGAAGTAGTACAGGCGTGTGCTGCGGCGATGTCACATGAGTACAAGGCCATCACCGACGCGGGCCTGACAGTTCAACTCGACGCGCCTGATCTGGCGGAGTCCTGGGACCAGATCAACCCTGAGCCATCCTTGGAAGACTACTGTGCGTGGCTGCGCATTCGTGTCGACGCCATTAACGAATCTATCCGTGACCTGCCGAAGGAACTGACCCGCCTGCACATCTGCTGGGGTTCCTGGCATGGGCCGCACGTGACCGATGTGCCGTTCGGTGACATCATCGAGGAGATCCTGCGCGCTGAGGTTGGTGGGTTCTCCTTCGAGGGTGCTTCCCCGCGTCACGCACACGAGTGGCGGGTGTGGCAGGACTACGCTTTGCCGGAGGGCACCGTTATTTACCCTGGTGTGATTTCGCACAGCACGAACGCTGTTGAGCATCCGCTGCTCGTTGCTGACAGGATCGTCCAATTCGCGGAAGTTGTTGGCCCAGAGAACGTCATCGCGTCGGTGGACTGTGGTTTGGGTGGGCGTTTGCACCACCAGATTGCCTGGGCGAAGCTTGAATCGCTGGTGAAGGGCGCAAAGATCGCGACGCGCCACCTGTTCGGCTAATCGTGGTAACCAAATGAGGAAAGGCCGGTGCCCACCCTGCGAAAGGGTGGGCACCGGCCTTAGCGTTGTGCGATACGCAGCTACTTGAGCATGGACTTCAGTTTGTCCTGTGCTCCAGGGATCGCCTTGATAGCCGCGGTGATCATCTGAATCAGCCCAGCGAGGAGTGCGATGCCAGCCGAGATATAGCTGAAGATTTCTCGGGTTTCTTCGGTCATGATGCCTTTGTTGATCGCCTCCGAGCTCGGCCCCTCCGCCTTGGTCGGCTTCGTGGTCGTCGGTGTGGGCGATGCGGTAACCGTCACGGTCACAGCAGGTGCTGTGGTGGTGGCAATAACACGTGATTGCGTGGTCGGCGTGTCTTGCTGCTCTTGCGCCATCAACGGGCTTGCCGTGAGGCAAGCACCGCCAAGCGCGGTAGTGATTGCAAGCGCGACCAGTGAGCGTGTATTCACGTTCAACTCCCTGTTGTTTGAAGTAGTGGTGAAGCCTTAGAACACCTTCGGCACGTGGACGTGGCCGAGACCCAGGTGGAACTGAGCGTTTGCCATGTCAATGAGCTTGTTGAGACCGGTCGGGTCAGACAGAACGATAAGACCGGTGGTCAGGACCGCAGCGAGAACGCCTGCGAGTGCGCCGAGGGCGTGGCCCTGCGAGCTACCGGACTTCTTCGCGTTATCGTCGGCGCCTTGCTTCTTGTCATCGTCGGCGCCTTGCTTCTTGTTTTCGTTCTGCTTGTCTACAGACTTGTTGTCCTTGGCAGGCTCGTTCGTGTCCGTCTGAGTGTTGGTGGTCTCGGTGCCCTGTGCCGGAGCGGTCTCCTCGGCGAAAGCAGGGGTGACGGTCAACGAGATTGCGGTTGCAGCAGCAACGGCAATGGTGGAAATGCGCTTCATGAAATCTCCTGAAGTTGTTCGAAAAGGATAGGAATTCGAGGCGAAACCCCAGCAATTCCAAAAAATGCTCTGGCTTCCACGAATTGTTGCTAGAAAATCTAGCAGACAAGCGACGATTTTAATAGTCTGATAGCTGAATTGACTACGGCAAAGTATCACCTAAACGGGGCCCAGCGGTATACACTTTGCTGTTATGAGTGAACAGGAACAGCCAGCTTTTCAAGCGGTACATGCTGCGGACGTTCAGGCGGCACAGTCGAAGATTTCTGCCGTGATTGAGCCGACTCCGTTGCAGTATTGCCCCCGTTTGTCGCAGCAGTACGGTGCGGAGATTTTCCTGAAGCGGGAGGACTTGCAAGACGTTCGTTCCTACAAGATTCGAGGTGCGTACTACAGCATCTCGCGGCTCAGCCAAGAGGCGCGCGCAGCCGGCGTTGTCGCGGCTTCGGCGGGCAACCACGCGCAGGGCGTGGCCTATGCGTGTCGAGCGTTGGGGATCCAAGGCAAAATCTTTGTGCCGAAGCCTACGCCAAAGCAGAAGTGTGACCGGATCCTGGTGCACGGCGGCGACAATATCGAGTTGGTCGTCGTAGGAGATACGTTTGACGCTGCTGCGGAGGCTGCGCGCAAGGATGCTGCAGAGCGCGGCGCGACCATGGTCGAGCCTTTTGACGCCCGCGATACCGTCATTGGGCAGGGCACGGTTGCGGCGGAGATTATTTCGCAGTTGTCAGTAATGGGTCGCGAGCTTGACACAATTTTCGTTCCAGTTGGTGGGGGAGGCCTGCTCGCCGGAGTGCTTTCCTACGTATCTGACATGGTGCCGGGGACAGCGGTCGTCGGCGTGGAACCGGAAGGGGCGCCCTCCCTCGAGGCAGCACTCGAGGCTGGTCACCCTGTCACGCTGAACGAAATTGAGTCGTTCGTGGACGGCGCGGCTGTGAAGCGCACAGGCGATTTCCCGTTCGCAGTCATTGAGCAAAATCTTGCTCGTACGCATCTGCTGCGTTGCAAAGAAGGCGCGGTGTGCACGTCGATGCTGGAGCTGTACCAGAACGAGGGCATCATTGCGGAGCCTGCGGGCGCGCTGTCTGTGGCTGCGCTATCGCAGATGAAATTGCAGCCGGGCAGCACGGTGGTGTGCATCATCTCTGGCGGCAACAACGACGTGCTGCGCTACGCAGAGGTCATGGAGCGTTCGCTCGTGCATCGCGGGCTGAAGCACTACTTTTTGGTGAACTTCCCCCAGGAGCCAGGGCAGCTGCGCACGTTCCTCACTGACATCCTTGGGCCCGACGACGATATCGCCTTGTTTGAATACTTGAAGAAGAACAACAAGGAAACCGGTGCCGCACTGGTTGGCCTGGAGCTTTCCTGCGCTAGCGACCTTGAGCCGTTGCTTGAACGAATGGAGGCGTCTGTCATCGATTGTCGACGCCTCCTGCCGGGCACACCAGAGTACGACTTTATTGTGTCGGCATAACTAAGGCGAAGGCCCACGGCTCGAGCTTGGTTTCTTCGGCGGAGACCTCTGCGCCACCGAAGGTGTACAGCAGCGTTCCGCCGACTGGGGCGACGGTGCTCTCGGCCCCGAAGTTCGCCACCAGCACTGCCTGGTCACCCATCGTCAGCCACGCGTCGTCCGCGCCCTGGGCTGGGCCGTGCTCCACGCTCAGTTGGCGCAGGTCGTCGCGGGCCATTGGGTACTGCTTACGCAGCTCGATGAGCTTCTTGTAAGCCGCGAGGATCTCGCGTTGTTCCTCGTCGAAGTCCCAGTCGAGTTTGGCGGAGGTAAAAGTTTCCTCCGCTGCCGGGTCCAGCACATCTGCGGCGTCCCATCCCATGCGGGCAAACTCGTTCATGCGCCCTTGGCTGGTCATCTCCAGCAGGTGAGGGTCACTGTGTGAGACGAAGAATGGGAACGGCGTGCGTGCGCCGAACTCTTCACCCATGAACAGCATGGGGCTAAAGGGGGAGAGCAGAACGACGGCCGCCTTGAGTATTTGTTTGCGTGCACTGAGGTATTGCGAGGGTCGGTCGCCTTGTGCGCGGTTGCCGGTCTGGTCGTGATCGGTGGTGTAGGTGACCATCTGCCATGGTGCGACGCGGTCAAGGTCGAGCGCCTTGCCGTGGGTGCGCTGGCGGTACACGGAGTAGTCCTCGCGGAAGCGGTACCCGTTGCGCAGTGTATCCGCCAGGATTTCGAGCGTGCCGTAGTCTGCGTAGTACCCGGCGCGCTCGCCGGTGACCAGCGTGTGGATCCCGTGGTGGACGTCGTCAAGCCAGTGGGCGTCGAGCCCGTATCCGCCGTGCTGAGGGGACTCGAGGAGTCGTGGGTTGTTTTGCTCCGACTCAGCGATGATGGTGCGGGGGATGCCAGTGGCAGCTTCAACCTCGTTGGCGACGTTCTTGATTTCCTCCATGATGGAGAACGCCAGGCGGTCGTCGTAGGTTTGCACCGCGTCGAGGCGCAGGCCGTCGACGTGGAACTCGCTGAGCCACTGGCGCACCGCATCCAGCACGTAGGCGCGCACCTCATCCGAGTGAGCGCCGGACAAGTTGATTACGTCACCCCAGCCGGTATTTCCCGCGGTTGTGTAGGGGCCAAAGTTGCCGTTGTAGTTGCCCTCGGGGCCGAAGTGGTTGTACACCACATCGAGGATGACGGCGATGCCGCGGGCGTGAGCGGCGTCGATAAGTGTTTTGAGGCCCTCGGGGCCTCCGTAGGACTCGTGCACGGCGAACCAGTCGACGCCGTCGTAGCCCCAGTTGCGATGGCCTGCGAACGGTTGTACGGGCAGCAGCTCGATGGTGTTGACGCCGAGCTGAGCAAGATAATCAAGCTTTTCGACGACCCCTTCGAATGTGCCCTGCGGCGTGAAGGTACCAACGTGGAGCTCGTAGAGAATTTGGTCGCGAAGGGCGATGCCTTCCCAGGGCTCGTCGGTCCAGCTGAACGTGCTGCTGGTGACCTCGGAAGGGCCGTGGACGCCTTCGGGCTGGAAGCGTGAGCGGGGGTCGGGCAGTGGCTGTGACCACTCGCCGTCACGAAGCAAGGAGAAGCTGTAGCGTGCACCTATCTCGGGTTCGGCGACTTCGCGCGGAACCACCCACCAGTCTCGACGGGTCTCGTCACGCTGCATTTCGAGCGTGCGGGACCCTTGGCTGTCGTGGAGGTGCAGGCGTACGTTTTGCGCGTACGGAGCCCACACTCCAAATTGTTGGGGCATTGGGGTGTACTTGCTAGACATACCACCAACTGTATGGAAGTACCATATCTGTCGCAATGGACTTAGAGTAGAGGCACTATGCGCACATCGTACGAACTGCCGGCGGCCGGTGATATCACCACCCACGAAATCGAGATCAAACGGTCCCGCTTCATCACCTGGATCGCTCGTACCCAGACCGAAGCAGATGCACGAGCTCTCATCCAACAAGCCCGCGAGACCTACCCAGATGCGCGGCACCACTGCTCCGCATACATCCTGCATGTCGACGACGCGTTGCCCATTGAGCGCTCGTCCGACGATGGCGAGCCGTCCGGCACCGCAGGCAAACCGATGCTCGATATGCTGCACGGCTCCGAAATGCTTGACCTCACTGCCGTCGTAATTCGGTACTTCGGCGGCATCAAGCTGGGGGCGGGAGGGCTGGTCCATGCCTACTCAGACTCCGTTGGCCAGACGCTTCCGCTTGTTCCGCGGGTACTGCGTAGCACCAAGGAACTCGTGCGCGTCGACCTGCCGCACGCGGAAGCTGGCCGCATCGAAGCCGAATTACGCAACGCAGGTTTCGACATCGTCGACGTAGAATACGGCGCTGCCGCCACCTACACGCTGGCACACGACCCCGGACAACGCGAACAACTCGACGCCCAACTTGCAGCAAGCACCCAAGGCCGAGCCGAAGCGCACGAGGCAGGCCACCAATGGATCGAATCTCCACGCTAAACTATCAGCCATGACTATGCAGCCACGTCCATCGAACCCGATCGAATCACGGAAGCAGGCCGTACGCCGCTATTCCAAAAACGCAGTTGTGTGGGCCGGCGGTGGCCTCGGCGCAGGTATCGCGCTCGGCTTGATTGCCGGGTCCTGGCAGCTGTTCGTCGTATGCCTCGTCATCGGCGTTGTTGGTGGGTACGTGAATTGGAACAAAGTCCAAAAGATCGTGAACCACCACGACAACTACTAAGCAGACACCATGACCAGCCCCAACACCACCGCCACGAGGATCGACGTCTGGCTCTGGGCTGTCCGCATCTTTAAGACGCGCTCACTGTCATCAGAGGCAGTGCGCGCCGGGCACGCCAAACTCAATGGCAAAGCGGTAAAACCCTCAGCGCAGGTCGTGCCAGGGGACCGGCTCAAGGTGTGGAAGGACCACCGCTATCTCGAGCTGGAAGTTACCCAGACTTTACAGAAGCGTGCGGGCGCGAAGATCGCGACGACCTGTTACGTGGACCACTCGCCACCGCCTATGACCTCCGAAGTGTTTGGTTCGTTGCCGGTTCGTGACCGTGGTGCTGGACGCCCGACGAAGAAAGAACGTCGGCAGCTTGATCGTTTGCGCGGCCGGAACAGCTTTTAGGCGTTCTTGCCCGAGGGCGTTTGTGGGACGCCGCCTTCTCGGAGTTGCGCGAGCCTGCGCGTCAGCTTTCGCTTCCTCAGTACTGGCCGGTTCCCGCTTTCCCAGGTTCGGCTGATGTGTTCCTGCCCAAACTTGTTCAGTAGCAGGTCGTCGACAAGCCTGACCTGACCGGGGGTAAACCGCGCCTGCAGGGTGTTCTGCACTGCCTCAATATCTGCTGGGTTTGCCAGCTCAGCGAGTGCAGAGACTGTATCGATACCGTCCGCGCTGAGCAGCTCGTGTAGGAAGCGGTAATCGTCCACACGAGAGAGTGGAAACGATGCTCCAAGGATCACGGTGAGCACACCGGGAAGTGTTTCGGGCGTCAGCGACGCTGAAGTATCGGGAGCGCTCGGGTTTTGCTGCTGCGGGTTGGACAGCTCTGCGATTTGGTCGAACTGCTGGTCCGCAAGCTCGATGAGCCCCGCAGCCAGCGTAAATGCGCGATCGATTTGTGGGTCGAGCTCTCCGTGGGAGCGCTTGTAGCGCACATCGTGCTCGAACTCAGCCCACGCGTGCTGCAGTACCGTCCGCACCTGAACTTCGAAGACCTGCCCGCGGTACTGTTCGAGTTCCTCGTTGCTCTCGTCCACCTGGAGGACCAGGTGATGAGACCCGTACCCAAACGTTCCCGACACCCTCGTCTCCTGCGCTTTGTCTACGCTGCGAAGCACGTCGAACTGATCAGCAAGCAGGCGAAGCACCGCCGGTATTTCGGTTGAGTGCATTACGGTAATGCGGGCTCCGATGAGGTCGCGGATATCGTTCCAAGGGTCCGGGTACACGATTTTGCCGCCACGGCGCTTCTTCGCTTTCTCCTTCAACGAAGGCCAGCTCTTGATGCGCACATCGACGCGATCGAAGTTGATACCTGCGTCGATCATCAACTCATGCAGTGCGTGACGAAACTCCTCGGCCACCCCTTCGTGTTGCCTCAGCCAGGTGAAGTAAGTGTTGCCGAGTTGCGCGATCGTGTCATTATGTTTCGTGCCCATCGGCACAACAGCTTACCCATTGCTCCTAATCGACGGCCTCTTGACGCTCCAACAGCGCAGTAGGAAGGTACTCGAGCAGGTCACTCACCTCAACGGTGCCACGAAACTCCCTGCCCGTGAACCGCTCGAACCAGGTCCCCTCGGGCAGCGTCAACGTAGTGTCATCCCATCCGCCACGGTGCGCCAGCTCGAGCGGCTTGCGGGTGGCAACGGCAATGACGCCAATCTCACCGTTGTCTCGGTATTCCCGGGCAAAACCAACAAAGTGCTGCTGCGCAGGACCGACAGCAAACACTGCGCGGTGCTTGCCTTCCGTAAACAAGACCGGCGTGCTGGTACGCGCAGCGAGGCATTCACGGATGACAAGCTGTTTGGCAGCATCAATCGACTCCGAAAGCCCTGGCCAAGCGTCTCCAGACGAATCACTGGGTGCGTAGCCCAAAAAATCACCCAAATTGAACTGAGGCTGCTGCCGTGCGTCGAGATACCGGTGCAGCGTTTGAGTGCGCGCGGTGTAATCGATGAAGCTTCGGTTATCTGGGTCGACGAGTGTCGTTTCGAAAAACTCCATGCCCTGGTACGTATCAGGAATGCCAGCACCAGCAAGTTGGAGGACCTTACGACCCAGCGTTACCGCGACTGCACCTTCATGGATGGTCGACACGAAGTCCGTGATCAGCGAAGTCGCAGGGCCCGCCAGCACCGCGTTCACCCAATCGAGCACCTGCTGCTCGTACGCCTCATCGGCGTCGAACCAGGTTGTATGCAGCGCCGCCTCACGTACCGCTTTGATCGCGTAATCATGCAGTCGCCGTGAAAGCGACTCCGTAACAATCCCATCCGCCGGCCAAACACCGACGATGTTTTGCAGTAGAAAATGCGCTGTGGCGTGGTCTGGCGGAGGCAACAGTGCCGTTGTCGTGTTCACTAACTCCGCAAACACGTTTGGTACCTCGGCGATCTCCAACATCCGCGCGCGGGTGTCCTCGGAGCGTTTCGTATCGTGGGTGCTCAGCGTCGTCATTGTTTGCGGCCACAGCTCTGCACGCTCCTGCTGCAGCAGGTGGAACTCCGCCGCGCCGACTCCGAAACGACCAGGCGCGCCACCCACCTCTTGCAGCGCCACTAACCGGTTCGCTCTATAAAACAATGTGTCTTCTACGCCCTTCGCCATCACCGCACCACACACTTGCGCGAAGCGTGTACTGGCTTCGCCCTCAGCGAGCAGAGCAGCCGCGATGAGGTCGAGGGCGTCGCGCCGGGATGGGAAGCGCTGCGCCATGTCGGCCACCACGGTGGCCGTGATCCTCGACAGTGATCGATAGTCGGCACGGTAGACCGGAATGGCGGCGACGAGCGCAATAACGGTGTCGACAAGGACTTCGTCAGAGACGGCGGAGCCGGCCGTCGAAAAGTTATCGCGCCGAATTGCGCGCGTGAGACGGCGAACCTCCGCCTGAAGCTCGTGAGTCGCGACCTCGCGCTTGAGCTGTAGTGCTGCCGCATCGAGCGACGCCTGGTCCCAAGTGGAACCTGACTGGCGCAGCGCAAGCATACTGAGTGCGTCCTCAGCCGCCTGGTTGACGAAGATACCGTCGAGTTCGCGAAGCGCGTCGTAGCCGGTGGTTCCGTTGACGCGGAGACGAGGATCGAGTGGCTCATCGACCTCCAAGATCTTCTCGACGACCAGCCAACGATCCGGGCCAACAACATCACGAAGCCGCGACAGGTAATCAAAAGGATCAGTGAGCCCGTCAGGGTGATCAACGCGGACACCATCAATCAAGTCCTCCGCAACAAGCTGCCGGATGATTGCGTGCGTGTGTTCAAAAACCGCGGGGTCTTCCTGGCGGATACCCGCCAGCCCGTTGACAGAAAAGAAGCGACGGTACGAGATGATGCCGTCGCGCCAGTACATCAGTTTGTAGGACTGGCGCTTGCACACCTCCTTCGGATCATCATCGACGGAAGCGTACGTGCCTGGCTTGAGCGGGAACACGTTGTCGTAGTACGCCAGCACGACTTCGCTTTCCGGATCGTCAGGACTCAGATAGCGCAGCGTTAGGGCGTCCTCGTCGTTCTCTTGGCCAAAAATGGGGAGCCCGAGCTTTCCCCCTGCGCCATTGTCATCGTGCCAATCGATATCGAAGTAGCGCTCATATTCCGACTCGCGGCCGCGCTTCAGCACGTCCCACCACCAACTGTTGAGCTGCGGAGTTGCGACGCCCAAGTGGTTTGGCACGATATCGATAATCACGCCGAGGTTGCTGTGCCTCGCCGCCTCCACAAAACGCCTGAATCCCGAAAGACCACCCAGCTCCGGATTGATGACAGTGGGGTCAGTGACGTCATAGTTGTGATTCGAGGTCGGCATCGCCTGCAGAATAGGGGATAGATACACATGCGAAACGCCGAGCTCTTCTAAGTAGGGCAGACATTGCGCAGCTTGGTCGAAGCCGAACCCGCGGCCGGACGGGTCAGCCTGGGGGCCGCGCAGCTGGAGACGATAGGTTGATGTAATTGGGTTTTTCAATGCGTCCTCCTTGAAGTCACTAGCCACCCACCCTAGTAGCTGTTCGCTCGCTTAGCCCCTGACACGAGAATCAAAAGAAAGAGGAAAGCCAACCGAATATCGCATGACGTGCTCCGGCTTCGCGAACCGGAGGACATCTGCCAAAGGTGCATCGAAGACGTACAGTTCCTGCTGATCGCGCGAGTAAAACAGCAGCTCATTGTGCGGCAGCAGGACACGGTCGACATGGGAATAGAGCGTCGAAAAGAGCTGCGGGTGGGCAAGCCACGACGCTGCATACCCCACTGAGCTTCGCACCTGTACGCCTTTCGGCGCTACCTCCCCCAAAGAGTCTTCTGCCCGCTCGTACTCCAAAGTGACACTGCCTTCGAGCAGATCAGTGCTTAGCGTGCGAGCCGCCGAGTTCCACGCCTGATGCACAGTCAACCCCATCGCGCCGATGGACTGGTGGGTCAGCCCCTGCACCGAATCCGAGTCAAAGACGCACACCAGGCCCGGTGCCAAACTGATATACGCAGTCGAGGCACCGAAACCGGGTGTGAGCCATGCGCGTGAAGAACTCGACGTCACTTCACAACGACGGGCTAGACGGGGAAGGATAGGAACAAATATCGAAGGGGCGCACGTGGCAGGCATATGAGTAGTCATATGTAGTTAGACCGCTCAAGTTCGATAATGGTTCCCAAGCAATTTTAAAAAGGTGGTTCTTCGTTCAACCCCAATGCGTCAAGCAACTGCTCAGCCTTCCAAATCTCCAGGTGTTGTCCCTGCTCAATGAGCTGCCGAGCCCGCTTCTCCTTCGAAGTCATCGACCCCCATTCACCAACTACAAGAATCGTGGTCTTCTTCGTCACGTTCTTGCCTACCTGGCCACCGTGAGCCGCGATGCCTTGCCACAGTGAGCCTTTATCGAACGGTGAAAACTCACCAGTCAGCGTCACGTTTTGTCCAAATAGTGGCGACGACGGGTCCGCGTCGAGCGCCGGTTCCGGCACTGCGTCCGGGGTTGCCACAGCCTGCCACGGCGCAGGCTTGCGTCCAGAGGTTTGCTTCCGCGAGCTCTGGGCAGCAGGACCAGCCTGGTTACTGCCCGCCGGTGCAGGTACCGCAGCAGCACCAGCTTGCACACCGTCCTTCGCGATGCGTTCTGCCTGCAGCGCCCGGCCCGCCCCGGAGCGGTCCTTCAACACAGGAGTGACCCGCTGCGCATCGATCGCTCCCAAGGTAAAACCAGCATCATGCACGAACCCCACAAGTGACCCCTGGTAGTGCGCTTGACGCGCCAGCCCCACCATGATCCCAGCGCACGCCGCAGCATCCGCGCAAGCATCGTGGTGTTGTTCCAACGGCACGTCAAAGTAGGAAGCCAACGTGGGCAGCTTGTGATTTTCCACTTCAAGATCGAACGAACGCGCCTGAGCCAACGAACAAGCGAAAAGTAGCTGCGGAGCCTCCATCCCGCTTGCCGTTGCAGCTTGGAACAACGCAGAGCTATCAAAATATGCGTTATGTGCAACCAGGGGGAGAGAACCGGCGAATTCGACAAGCTTTGAAATGCAGTCAGCCACGCTTGGTGCGTTCTTCACATCTTCCTGACGAATCCCATGAATCGACACGTTATGCGGATCAAACTCTGCCCACTGATCCGGAGGGGTACACAGCCAGGACACCCGGTCAGACTCAACGCCATCGATCACCTTCACCGCACCAATTTGGCACACCGAACCCCACTGCTGGTTAGCCGTTTCTACATCGAAAGCAACGAAACTGAAGCCAGGACGCCTGCTCGACGTGTCCGGTGCTGTGTCAGGCGAAGGGGCGTCGCCACGCTGCGCTGCTGCAATAGCGGATTCAAGCTCGCGCATTGTGGCATCCGCGCCTGGCGCAAACGGAATTTCGACGACATCGTCCCCGGAAAAGACGCTCACCGTACCGGCACTCCAGCCATCACCTTCTGCGACCACAACTTGCGTGATCCCCTTGATCGGAATACGCACAGGCTCGCTCGAGCCAGCGAGCGCGGCCTCCAACGCAGTTGGTGTTACAACCAGCTGCGTATTCGAAACACTCAGCGTTGCACGGCAGGCAGTAATCACAGGGCATGGCTCCAATCAAAAAATCCGGTAGGCGGGTAGCACACATACTACTCACCTACCGGACACGAACCCTCCGATGGTCGACTGTCCTAGTCTTCGGACTCCTCGCGAATCGGGGCACCGACCTGCTTCAACACCACCGTGGAGCGCGCCGGGACGACAGTGGTCTCCGTGGCGCCGATCGTCAGCGTGCTTGCTGGGTAGCCCAACTGCTCGGTGGTGTCGATGAGTACCTCCCAGCTTGAGCCGAACTCCTGCGGAGGCAACGTGAACTCGATGTCTTCGTAGTGAGCGTTAAACATCAGGATGAACGAATCATCATGCACGTGCTGGCCACGAGCGTCCGGTTCCGCGATCGCGTCGCCGTTGAAGTACACCATCAAGGCTTTGCCGAAGGCGAAGTCCCAGTCGGATTGCGTCATCAGCTCGCCTGAAGGAACCAGCCACGCTATCTCGCGGTCGACCGCATCCGTGCCAAGCGCACCACCCTCCAGGAACCGACGCCTACGGAAGACCGGGTGAGCCTTGCGGATCGCGATAAGCCTCTTGGTGAACTCATGCAGGTGCTCACCGGCATCAAGTTGAGTCCAGTCCATCCACGCAATCTCGTTGTCTTGGCAGTACACGTTGTTGTTTCCGCCCTGGGTGCGAGCAAGCTCGTCGCCGTGGGAGATCATCGGCGTTCCCTGGGAGAGCAGGAGCGTCGTCAAGAAGTTGCGACGCTGCTGCGCACGCAGCTGGTTGACCTCTGGGTCGTCTGTCGGCCCTTCGACGCCACAGTTCCAGGAACGGTTGTGGCTTTCGCCGTCGCGGTTGTCCTCAAGGTTGGCCTCGTTGTGCTTCTGGTTGTAGGAAACCAGGTCATTCAACGTGAAGCCGTCGTGAGCCGTAATGAAGTTAATTGAGGCAGTAGGGCGACGACCGTTGTGTTGGTACAAGTCCGAGGAACCGGTCAGGCGTGATGCGAACTCACCAAGCGTCGAAGGCTCTCCGCGCCAGAAGTCACGCATGGTGTCGCGGTACTTACCGTTCCACTCACTCCACAAAGCAGGGAAGTTACCGACCTGGTAACCGCCTTCGCCAACGTCCCACGGCTCGGCAATAAGTTTGACCTGGGAAACTACCGGGTCCTGCTGGACAAGGTCAAAGAACGTTGCGAGGCGATCAACATCAGAGAACTCGCGTGCGAGCGTCGAAGCCAAATCGAAGCGGAAACCGTCGACGCGCATCTCCGTGACCCAGTAGCGCAGGGAATCCATGATGAGCTGCAGTGAGTGCGGGTCGCGCACGTTGAAGGAGTTACCGGTGCCCGTGTAGTCCATGTAGTGGAACTGGTCCTCGTGTACGAGGCGGTAGTAGGCCTCATTGTCGATTCCGCGGAATGCAATGGTGGGGCCGAGGTGGTTGCCTTCAGCCGTGTGGTTGTACACGACGTCAAGGATGACTTCCATGCCGGCTTCGTGGTACGCCCGCACCATGCCTTTGAACTCGGCGACGGCGTCGCTCGGCTGTGCAGCAGACGCGTAGTTGTTCTCGGGAGCGAAGAAGCCAAAGGTGTTGTAGCCCCAGTAGTTGCGCAGTCCGAGATCACGCAGTCGGCCGTCCTGCAGGAACTGGTGGACCGGAAGAAGCTCAACGGAAGTGACGCCCAAATCCTTGAGGTAGTTGACGACCGAGGGATGAGCCATGCCGGCATACGTGCCGCGCAGGTTCTCCGGAACGTCCGGGTGCGTCTGGGTCATGCCCTTCACGTGACATTCATAGATCACGGTTTCTTCATCGGGGATGCGGGGCGCACGATCATCGCCCCAGTCGAAGAATGGATTGATGACAACAGAGAGCATTGTGTGGCCCAACGAGTCTTCCTCGTTGCGACCCGTGCCGGGGACCTCTGCATTGATGTCATAGGAAAAAAGCGAAGAATGCTGCGAGAACTCGCCGTCGAAGGCGCGCGCGTAGGGGTCGACGAGCAGCTTGTTTGCGTCGCAACGCTTGCCGTTCGCTGGGTCCCAAGGGCCGTGAACTCGGTAGCCATAACGCTGGCCCGGGGTGATGCCGGGGAGGTAGGCGTGCCAAACGTGGTTGTCTACCTCTTCAAGTTCGATGCGAGTTTCTGCGCCTTCATCGTCGATGAGGCAAAGTTCGACTTTCTCCGCGACTCTTGAAAAGAGTGTGAAGTTTGTTCCAGCACCGTCGTAGGTGGAACCTAGGGGGTACGGGGAACCAGGCCACACGACAACATCATTCGCGGGCTTTGGGGAAGTAGAGCTTTGAGTCATAAGGAATCACCATAGTGCACCCTCAGAACTTCGACGCATTGCGAAACTCTCTCCATGCTGGCCGTCAGCAGTCAGCTTGAAGACCGCGAACAAGTAAATCGACGGAATAGGCAAATGCTTTCTCACGCTCACCAACGGGGGAGCGGGCGAACGATTCGCTCGCCTTAGTGGCTGTAACCAGCTGTAATTCTGTTTGCTGTACGAGGGCACTTCCCAAGACGAGGTGCAGAAGCGCGTCGGCAGTCGCCTCGAGCTGAGGTATCGACGCCTCTTCGACATCGCCCGTCAATGCTGTGATGAAAAAACGCTGGAGTTGGGAGTGTATCGGGGATTCCGGATTACCAACCGCTGTGACCGTTACCTCAGCCCCGTCGCGGACGCTGAGGAGGCAGTCACGGAGCTGGGCAGCAGCCTTATTCGTCGAAATGATCGGTAAAGATGGGTCAGTGACTGGCGCAACGATGTGTTCGGCGAGGCGAGCAATCAAGTTCTGCTTGCTTGGAACGTGCCAGTACAGCGCTGACGGTGCGACGTTGAGCTCCTTGGCGATCCTGCGCATTGACACATCGGCTAAACCGTATGACCTGAGTAAATCCATCGCAGCGATCGTGATCTGATCCACGGACAGGTGCATGTGCACTCATGTTACCCGTCGTTCAGTGAGGAGGGGGGTGGCGTTTGCAACGAGTTCACAGAGAGTGTTCAGATACTTGGTACCGGAGCGTAATTGGGCCAGCAGAAACGAGTGGTTAAAATTGGCACTAACGATTTTTAACGTAACAGGCCGGGTGCAACCGTTGTACTGGTCGCTGTAAGGAGAGATACGTCGTGAGGATTTCCACCACTGGTTCTAAGGCTGCTGCAGCTGCAGTTGTTGCATTGGCAATGTCATTGACAGCGTGTGGCTCTGATGGCGAGAGCGCGGGCGGCGGACTGTCCACCGCTGCCAGCGCTCCGAATTCGGCGGCTTCTGAGAAGTCTAAGGGCGAAAAGCCGGCAAAGGAAGAACCAAAGAAGGACGAAAAGGGCGAAAAGAAGTCCGACGACAAAAAGCAGACGGAGGCGCAGGGAGAGCCCGGCGCGATCCCAACGATTGCGAATCCGTTTGAGGACGGAGAGTTTGCTGTTCCAACCTTCGAACCAATCGAGGGCGGCAAAGAAGGCACCGAAGAACAGCGCAAGGAAATGGAGGAAGTGGTTCGCAAGGTGACGAACCCAGAATCCTTCGAAAAGTGGACGCGAGTCATCCTGGACAACTCCTGTAAGAAGATCACTGAGCCCGCACTGCAAGAGATGGAGCGCCAAGGCGTTTCCCTCGAGGTGATTGAGCAGGCCGCTCGTATGCAGGAGGAGGCCGGTCAGGCCATTGAAATCCCGAAGACGGAAATCTCACTCAGCGACGTTCGCGTCGACGGCAACCATGCTTCGGCGACAGTGAAGTCAAACAACTCCGAAGGCGAAAAGACCCAGACTCAGCTCTTCACTCACGAAGACGGTCGTTGGAAGCTGTGCAACTAACACAACAGCTCGGCTCCAGGCTGCGCGCCACGATCCACGCTGGCGCCGGCCTGCTTTTCGTTGGGCTAGTTAGCGGCGTAGTCGGTGGGGTGGCGTGGGCGTGGTTGCGGCCACCAATAGTGGCCGTCGTGTCCGATGGCGCGTTTGTTATTGACGAGGCTGAGACAGCCCAGAATGCACAGTTCGCCGGACTTGGGTGGTTGGCGGTGGTGCTGCTCATAGTCGGGTTGATCGTCGGCGTCGCAGGCAGGAGTCGCCGGGGTGGTGGCCAGCTCGCGTGGTTTGTTTGGCAACTTGTGGTTTCTACGCTTGCGGGATTTGTTGTGTGGACCGTCGGCGGAATCGCCACCGACTGGCTTAGCGCGATGCCGGAGCACGCCGAAGGGTTTCAGGATGGGCAACACATCAGTGTCTTCCCAAACGTTGCGCCGAGCGTGGTGCTGTGCCTCGCGCCATTCGTTACCGGGATCGCGGCGTGGTCGCGTCTAGTACTGCATTCTGTTGACACCCCCGAAATAGTGTGAACCAGCGCATTCTTTCGGTGAAAGCTCTGGGGCGAAGTCCTTTTTAGTCTGAACAGCTTTTTCATGCCTGCTGGAGAATACAATGACTGCGGTACGTACCGTACTCGTTTGTTGAATGTGGGAGACACGAAAATGCTGAGACTTACCGACCTTCGAGGGACAACCCCAACGACTGCCGAACTACGCAGGGCACTGCCGCGCGGTGGTGTTGATGTCCATGCGGTGCTCCCCGCAGTCACCCCGATCGTCGAGGCGGTCCGTGACGGTGGTGCAGCAAAGGCACTCGAGTACGGTGAACAATTTGACGGGATCCGCCCTGCCTCGGTGAGAGTGCCGGCGGAAGTGATCAAAGAGGCCGTCGATAAGTTGGATCCTGCGCTGCGCTCTGCGCTTGAAGTCGCGATTGAGCGGATTCGAAAGGTCCACGCGGAACAGAAACCCCAGCCACACACCACGACGCTTGCGGAAGGTGCAACCGTCACCGAAACCTTTATCCCAGTCTCTCGCGTGGGGCTCTACGTTCCAGGCGGGAAAGCTGTCTACCCCTCGAGCGTGTTGATGAATGTCATCCCTGCTCAAGAAGCCGGTACGGACAGCATGGTGGTGTGTACACCTCCGCAGGAAGAGTTTGGAGGCTGGCCTCACCCGACAACGCTCGCAGCATGCGCGCTGCTTGGCGTCGACGAAGTGTGGGCTGTTGGCGGTGCGCAAGCGATTGCCCTGCTGGCGTTTGGCGATGATGTATGTGAACTCGAGCCCGTAGATATGGTGACCGGTCCCGGCAACATCTACGTTGCAGCCGCGAAGCGCGTGGTCAACGGGACAGTGGGTATCGACGCTGAGGCGGGGCCGAGCGAGATTGCGGTGATTGCCGACGACAGCGCGGATGCAGAATACGTTGCCTTAGACCTGATCTCGCAGGCAGAGCACGACGAGCAGGCAGCCAGCGTTCTGATCACAGACTCGGAGGAACTGGCGAAGCAGGTTGGCCAGCTGGTTGAGGAACGCTCGAAGGAAACATTGAACGCTGAGCGTGCCTCCACCGCGTTGGGCGGCAAACAGTCGGGCATCATCTTGGTGGATGACATTGACAAAGCGGTTGCAGTAGCAGACGTGTATGCGGCCGAACACCTCGAGGTGCACACGCGCAATGCTCGCGCGGTTGCAGAGCAAGTTCGAAACGCTGGTGCTATTTTCGTTGGGCCGTACTCGCCGGTTCCGCTCGGCGACTACGCGGCCGGCTCGAACCACGTCCTGCCGACTTCCGGCACAGCGCGGTTCAACCCAGGCCTTTCCACATTGACATTTCTCAAGCCCGTCAACCTCATCGAGTACGACAAAGGCGCACTTTCGGAAATTGCCGAAGACATCATGGTGCTTGCCGCAGAAGAGCAGCTACCTGCACACGGTGAAGCCATCAAAGCGCGTGGGAAAGGATCCAAATAATGTCTGATGATTTTTCGACGATCGCCCAGGACGTCTCCCTTGATTCGCTGCCACTGCGCGACGAGCTGCAAGGAAAGAACCCGTACGGTGCCCCGCAGCTGCAAGTCCGTGTCGCGCTGAACACGAACGAGAACCCGTACGCGCCCTCTGAGGCACTCATTGAGGACCTGGTTGCCGAGGTTGCATCCGCGGCGCGCTCGCTCAACCGCTACCCGGAGCGCGACGCTGTGCTGCTGCGCGAAGATCTAGCTGCATACGTGTCGAAGCAGACAGGGGTTAAGGTCAGCAAGGACAACATTTGGGCGGCGAATGGCTCCAACGAGATCCTGCAGCAGTTGCTGCAAGCGTTCGGCGGCCCCGGACGCAGTGCGATGGGCTTCGTTCCGAGCTACTCGATGCATCCAATCTTGGCGGCGGGTACGCAAACAGAATTCATCCCTGTGGACCGCAACGAGACATTCGACATCGACGTGCAGGAAGCTGTGCAGGCCGTCGACAAGTACTCACCGGACGTCATTTTCATCACGACGCCGAACAACCCAACGGGTGGGGAGACCTCGCTCGAGGACATTGAAACGATCGTGAGGGCAGCGCCGGGAATTGTCATCGTTGACGAAGCATACGCCGAGTTCTCGGATTCGCCCTCCGCGACAACGCTGTTGGCAAAATACCCGGAAAAGCTTGTTGTATCTCGAACGATGTCGAAAGCATTCGACTTCGCTGGCGCACGATTGGGCTACTTCGTCGCAGCCCCAGCGTTTATCGACGCCGTCATGCTCGTGCGCCTGCCGTACCACCTCTCTGTGCTCTCCCAGGTTGCTGCGCGCGTGGCACTGAAACACGCTGGGGACACGCTCGCGACGGTGGATAAGCTGGCCCAAGAGCGCGTCAGAGTCCAAGCAGCATTAGAGGAGATGGGGTACGAGGTTGTGCCAAGCGCTTCGAATTTCATCTTCTTCGGTCCGTTTGGAGACGCCAGCTCCACCCACGCAGCGTGGCAGCAATTCCTTGACTGTGGAGTGCTTATCCGCGACGTCGGGGTCGCAGGTCACCTGCGTGTGACGGTTGGTCTTGATAGTGAAAACGATGCCTTCTTAGAGGCAGCAAGAAAGGTGCTTCATGGCGAATAGGGTAGGAACCGCAAGCAGAAAGACATCCGAGTCAGACATCACCGTGTCCATCGATCTTGACGGAGCCGGTGTGACCGACATCGACACCGGGCTGCCGTTTTTCGACCACATGCTCACCGCATTCGGTGCGCACGGCGCGTTTGACCTCACCGTACAAGCGAAGGGCGATACTGAGATCGACGCTCACCACACAGTGGAAGACACCGCCATCACCCTTGGGTGGGCGCTGCTGGATGCGATCGGGGACAAGCGCGGCATTCGACGTTTCGGGTCGATGTTATTGCCGATGGACGAGACGCTCGTCGAGGCAGTGGTCGACCTGTCTGGGCGCCCGTATTTTGTGATGAACGGTGAGCCTGAAAACATGGACTGGCAGATCATTGGTGGCCACTACGCGACGGTGATCAACCGACACTTCTTCGAAACGCTTGCGTACAACGCCCGGATGACGTTGCACGTGAATGTGCGCTATGGCCGCGATCCCCACCACATTACGGAAGCCGAGTTCAAGGCTGTGGCTCGGAGCCTGCGCGCTGCGGTCGATGCGGACCCGAAGATTACAGGAGTTCCGTCGACGAAAGGTGCGTTATAGGTGGGAGGCATTCCAGCAAGCATGGCGGTGCTCGGCCTCTTCGTCGTAGCGGGTGTGCTCGCAGGTGGAGTGTGGTCAACATACCAGCGAGGGCTGAGGGTGCCGACCGCAGTGTTAGCCTTAGCAACTGCGCTCGCGCTGGCGTTCGCACTGATGACAATGATGGAGGTTATGTAGGTTGAAGTTCTTCCCACCAACACCGCTTACTGTTGAGGAAATCAACTCGGTCTCGAGCGTGTGGAAGGCACGTGGCATGAAACCCGTGCTGCTCGCGGTGATGGCAGCGTTCGTTGCATGGTCGATCTTGCTGCCCGTGATTCCCACAGCGGTGCTCGACGCTGGAGGAACTGAAACACTCGCAGGTCTGACCACTGGTGTGTTCATGCTGGCTACAGTATTGACACAGATGATGACGCCCGCGCTGCTGCGCAAGTTTGGTTTCGGTCTGATTATGGGACTGTCATCGATGCTGCTGGGCGTTCCGGCATTTGCTTACGCGCTTGGTATGGAAGCCAGTACGGTGCTGACCATCAGCGCTATCCGCGGCATCGGGTTTGGTGCCTTGACGGTTGCGGAAGCAGCTGTCGTTGCAGAGCTCGTGCCGCGTCGCCTCTTAGGCCGGGCGACGGGCACCTTGGGCATCATGGTGGGACTATCCCAGATGGTTGGGCTGCCGTCGGGACTCGCCCTCGTCAACGTCATCGGGTATAACGCTGTGTACTACATTGCAGCGGGCATCGGGCTTGCCTCACTGGTGGCCTGCCTATTTATCCCAGCTGTGCCACGATCGACCCGTGACGAACTGAACGTTGCGCATGTCCATGTTCCGATGTGGCGCCTCGTGTTCGTTCCAGGTATGGCGCTGATGTTCGTGGCCTCTGCGTACGGTGCAATTACAAACTTTCTTCCAGCTGCGATGCGTGACCTCGACCCCGCGAAAGGTGCGGCCCTTGGCGGGGTGATGCTGGGCGTGATGAACTTCGCCTCCATGCTGTCGCGCTACGCGGCCGGCCAGGTCATGGACCGCAAGGGATATCCGGGCAGCATATTGATTCCGTGCCAGTTTATTTCCGCAGCAGGTGTGTTCGTGATGGCGCTGATTCTGTTCCTTGACCTGCCTGTGTGGTGGATGGCGTTGGCGGCACTGATTTATGGTGCGGGCTTCGGCGCAGTTCAGAACGAGGCGCTCACGCTGATGTTTTACCGCCTGCCACGGTCGAAGAGTTCCGAGGCTTCCGCTATCTGGAATATCGCCTTCGATGGCGGCACCGGTTTGGGGTCGACGATGTACGGCATGCTGCTGACCATGATGGTGTTTACCCCGATGTTTGGCATCGCGGCGGCTGTGATTATGATCGGCGTGGTCATCACACTGTTGGATAGGCAGCTGGGCAAGCACCGCGTCGTCGAGGTGAATAATTTGTCGGTGCGGCTAAAAAATGTGCAGCCGCCGCGCCTCTACCGGAGGAATGGGCGCTAGAATCAGTCTCCATGACTGCTAACGACATGCCACAACCACATGTTGCACTGCTCGATTACGGTGCAGGAAATATTCGCTCTGCTCAGCGTGCCCTGGAACAAGTTGGGGCACGCGTTAGTGTTACCTCAGATCCAGCAATCGCAGTGGAGGCCGACGGCCTGCTCGTTCCAGGAGTTGGCGCCTTCGATGCCTGCATGCGTGGGCTGCAGGCGATGCACGGGGGACGAATTATTGGTCAGCGTCTTGCCGGTGGGCGACCTGTCCTTGGCATTTGCGTTGGGATGCAGATCCTGTTCGAACACGGTGTGGAGCATGGGATCGAAACTGCTGGGCTGGAGGAGTGGCCGGGAGCAGTCGAAAAGCTCCAAGCCCCGGTGCTCCCGCACATGGGGTGGAATACCGTCGATACTGTTGATGGTTCGCGCATGTTCGAGGGTATCGACGCCGATGAACGCTTCTACTTCGTGCACTCCTATGGCGTACGTGAGTGGACGCTGCAAGCAGATGAGTTCATTGCGCCGCCGCTCGTCCACTGGTCGGAGCATGGTGGCGACAGGTTCGTTGCAGCCGTCGAAAATGGACCGCTGTGGGCGACGCAGTTCCACCCGGAAAAGTCTGGCGATGCCGGGCTGCACTTGCTGGAAAACTGGGTCATGACGTTGTAGAGGCCTCCGGAGCTAGTTGAGTTGGATATGATGAGCACCATGACTTTTACCTTGTTGCCTGCTGTAGATGTTGTCCAAGGTCAGGCCGTGCGGCTGGACCAAGGGGAAGCCGGAACCGAGAAAAGCTACGGTGACCCTTTGGAGGCTGCTCGCCGGTGGGAAGCTCAAGGAGCTGAGTGGCTCCACTTTGTGGATTTGGACGCCGCGTTCGGGCGCGGCTCGAATCATGAGTTGATGGCGGAAATTACTGCGCAGTTAGGAATCGCTGTCGAGCTGACCGGCGGCATTCGCGACGACGCCAGCCTCGAGCGCGCGCTTGCCACTGGTGCGCAGCGCGTCAACATTGGCACCGCAGCGTTGCAGCAACCAGACTGGACCTGCCAGATGATTGAGCGTTACGGCGACAAGATCGCAATCGATATTGCGGTTCGCGAAACCGACGGTGAGTGGCGCACAAAGGGCAACGGCTGGACGTCTGATGGCGGTGACCTGTGGGAGGTGCTGGAGCGTTTCGACGCAGCCGGTTGCAGCCGTTTCGTGGTCACCGACGTCAGCAAGGACGGCACGCTCGCGGGGCCCAACATAGAGCTTTTGCGGGAAGTTGCCGCGGCAACGGATGCGAAAATTACAGCCTCTGGCGGGATTGCTTCCCTCGACGACGTTGTCGGCGTGGCTCGCTACGCTGACGAGGGGATTGATTCTGTCATTATTGGAAAGGCGCTCTATGAGAAGCGTTTCACGCTGAATGAGGCACTGGAGGCTGTCGAAAAGGTATCGAAGGGCGAGTAGAAAGCGTGCGGGATCTGCAGGCGTACCGAACCATCGCGTTAGGGGCCGTTGATGAGGCGGCCGAGCTGTTTCAGACGCATATCGGTGCAGCTCCGGCGCTCTTCAAGGGTGAGGGTGACTTCGCCACCGAGGCCGACCTCGCGATTGAGTCCCTGCTGAGGCAGCGTCTGACGGATGCGACGGGCATTCCCGTGTTCGGGGAAGAACACGGCGGTGACTTGAACGCTGAAGCGTGTTGGGTGCTCGACCCTATCGACGGGACGTCAAACTATTCGTGCGGCAACCCAATGTGCGCGATTCTGGTCGCCCTGCTTATCGACGGCCAGCCGGTCGTAGCTGTGACTGACATGCCACTGTTGGGGCATCGAATGCATGCAATTGAGGGGGAACCTGTCATGCTTGATGGCAACCCGCTTCCTGCGCTTCCGCAGGGCGTTGACCCGCGAACGACCGCTGCTCAAGTGGGCGTGGCGACCGTCGGGGCGGATGATCGTGCCGCGTTTCCGGCAGATGGTCGCCTTTCGTTTATTGGCGAGCTTGCTGCCGCCTCGTTGCGACCTCGCATGACGGGATCAGTGGGAGTGGACCTGGCGTTTGTCGCATCGGGTTCGTTTCAGGCCAGCGTCAGTTTCTCTCCACATGTGTGGGATAACGCTGCAGGTGTCTTGTTTGGACGGTGTGCGGGAGCAACAGTGACGGACGTGTACGGGCAGCCATGGGAGATGGCGTCGACTGGAGCTATTATCGGCACCGGTGCAGCGTATGCGACCGCCCTCGCGACAGTCCAACAATGCTTTGAAAGCCCTGATAGTGATGTTGCTTCGCGGTAGTATGTAGTTTCCGGAACGCATGAGCGGGCTGGAGTAGCGTGGCACTAAACATGTATGGAGGGTAATTACCTTGTCTGTTGCAATCCGAGTGATTCCTTGCCTCGACGTGGACGACGGGCGGGTAGTGAAAGGCGTCAATTTCGAGAACCTGCGGGATGCAGGTGATCCCGTCGAGCTTGCCCAACGATATGGAATGGAAGGTGCCGACGAGCTCACTTTTTTGGACGTGACGGCTTCGCGTGAAGGTCGGGGCACAATGCTCGAGGTGGTCCAGAAGACTGCAGAGCAAGTATTTATCCCCCTCACCGTCGGCGGTGGCGTTCGTAGTGTCGAAGATGTGTCGGAACTGTTGCGTGCAGGCGCGGATAAAGTCAGCGTGAACACAGCAGCAATTCACCGCCCGGAACTCCTGCGGGAACTCAGCGAGAAGTTCGGGGCACAGTGCATTGTGCTATCTGTCGACGCACGCCGCGTTCCAGGCGGTGGCCTTCCGCAACCATCCGGGTTCGAGGTGACTACGCACGGTGGTACACGCTCGGCTGGCCTTGACGCGGTGGAGTGGGCGCGTACCGGGCAGGACTTGGGAGTCGGCGAGATCTTGTTGAATTCGATGGATGGTGATGGCACCAAGTCCGGGTTTGATCTCGAGTTGTTAGAGAAAGTTCGCTCGGCAGTGAGCATCCCGGTGATCGCCTCTGGTGGGGCAGGCAAGGCCGAAGACTTCCCGCCAGCAGTGAAAGCCGGTGCCGATGCAGTGCTGGCGGCATCGATCTTCCACTTCGGGGAAGTGAGCATCGCAGAAGTAAAAGATGCTCTTCGAAACGAAGGCTTTGAGGTTCGATGATGACGGAACTGCGACCAGAAGATGCCGTACTCGATCCTGCGATCGCGGCGCGCCTGAAAACGAACGAGCGTGGTTTGGTTCCTGCCGTGGTCCAGGAGGTGGACACTGGTGAGGTGCTCATGATGGCCTGGATGGATGAGCATGCGCTGGCTTACACGCTGCAAAGCCGACGGGGGACCTACTTTTCACGCTCTCGAAATGAGTACTGGGTGAAAGGGCTGACTAGTGGTGCGGTCCAGGAGGTGCGTGAGGTGCGTCTTGACTGCGATGGTGACACGTTGCTGGTGAAGGTAAAACAGACGAACGGAGCGTGCCATACTGGGGACCGTACGTGCTTTGACGCTGACGTGTTGTTGGAGGATAGCTAGGTGAATACGGCGAACCGTGTCGGCGCCCTTTTAGTCGGCGTCGGCGGTGCGTTGACATGGGTGGGCGCCAGAATGGACTGGTTCACCGTTGAGGTGTTTGATGATCGTGCTGGTGCCAGCACCGCCACCGTCGATGGATCGACCTGGTCTACGGAGATTGCTGCGGTGTCGCTGTTGCTCATCGTTGCGATGGTTGCGATGTTCGCGCTGCGGCGATTTGGGCGTCGACTCGTTGGCATGGTGGCCGCACTCGGCGCCGTTGGCGCAGGGGCATCGGCTCTGCAGACTTTGATGGGTGATCCTGATCAGAGCCGTTTACACACGCTGCTGAGCGCCGGTAGCGCTGAACAGGGAAGTGCGGCGAGCGAAGGCACCATTGCAGCTTGGGCAGAGATTACGCAGGTCCAGCAGCACAGCACGGGTATTGTGCTGGCTGTTGCGGGGGCGGTCCTTGGTTTACTTGGAGCGCTTCTCGTGGTGGCTCGCCCTGGGGTCGATTCCGCGCAGCTCAACAAATACGAGACTGAGGCTGTGCGTCGCGAAAAGCTGGATGAGGATCTGGCAGCCCGGCCCGACTCTGGCCGTGTCATGTGGGACGCTTTGGACTCAGGTATTGACCCAACTGACGACGAGGTCGGCCGATAAATATTTGGTATACCCCCGTGAAATTTCATGAACTAAATATCCGCGGGCTACGCTGACAACTGCAACAATAGGCTTTCACCTCGGAGTCACGCGGGAGGCGGGTATGTGTGCCACGGATGTGCACAGCGAACTTTTCGCTGCAGTGCAGCGTCAGGTCGCACGTCGTGAGTCCGCAGTGTCCTTTCAAGAGGTGAAAGACCGTTCGCGCGCTGCCGCTTCTGCACGCGATGCATACGCAGCAGTAGACGCAGATGGGTGCTCCATTATCGCCCAGGTGCAATACAACCAGCACGGCGTCCGGACAACGCAACAGCGCATTCACCGCGCAGCGCTCGACGCAATGGAGCTCGAGATGCAGGGGGCACACATGTTGGCGTGCTCAGGTGCGCTGTTCGGCCGTGAGGTTGCAAATACCGAGATGGATGCGGCAAGGGCCGCGGTGCACATTCCCGTATTGAGCTTGGATACGATCATTGATCCCTACCAGGTACATGAAGCGCGCTGCTACGGCGCTGACGCGCTAGTACTTCGGACGGACGTGCTGGAGCAGCCGCGCCTGGAGGCGCTCCTTGATAGAGCGGAGACGCTTGGCATGTCGGCGTTCGTACAAATCGGAAAGGCCGAGGAAGCCACGCGGGCGCTTCGTGCCGGGGCATCTGTGCTGGCTGTAGTGCCGCCGCTACGCCCAGCGGGGGATATCGATCACTTTGCACTGGGTGAGCTTGTAGCTGGCTTACCCAGCAAAATTCGTGTCGTGCTGATGGCTGATGTGCTGACACCTCGTGACCTCTTCAACGTTGCTGCCGCTGGGGCAGATGCCATCCTGGCCGGCGCAGAGGCATCGATCCCTTCGCTGGCCACAGCGGGCCGCCACCCGGCGTGCGCTTCAAGGCGGTAATCAGGCACACTAGGGGGCGTGCAAACTACGATTCTGGCAAACATCCCCTCGCCGCCGCAGGGCGTGTGGCACATTGGTTGGCTACCCATCAGGGCGTACGCGCTGTGCATTATTACCGGCATCCTGCTTGCGATGTGGGTCGGCACTCGGCGCTACCGGGCTCGTGGGGGCGACCCTGACGTAATTTGGGACGCGGCAATTGTCGCTATCCCCATGGGGATCATTGGCGGTCGGCTCTACCACGTGCTAACGGATCATGATAAATACTTCGGCACAGGCAAGGATTCGCTGCAGGCGCTGAACATTACTGCGGGGGGTTTGGGCATCTGGGGTGCGGTTGCGCTGGGTTCCGCGAGCGTATGGCTGCTGCTTCGCTGGAAGAAGATTGCTGTTGGGCCTGTGGCGGATGCGCTTGCGCCGGGGATTGTGCTGGCTCAAGCAGTGGGGCGCCTTGGGAACTGGTTCAACCAGGAGCTTTACGGTGCCGAGACGACAGTGCCGTGGGCGCTCGATATTTATTACCGAGTGGATGAGCATGGGGCGTTCGCACCGCTGACGGGGCGTTCTACTGGCGAGGTCATAGCGAGCGTGCACCCGACGTTCCTTTACGAGCTGTTGTGGAACCTACTTGTGTTCGCCTTTCTGTTGTGGGCTGATAAGCGATTCAATCTCGGTCACGGCAGGGTGTTTTGGCTGTACGTCGCCGGCTACACAATGGGCCGTTTTGTTGTTGAACTGATGCGCACTGATGAAGCGACACTGCTTTTGGGATTGCGCGTGAACACGTGGGTTTCAGGCGTACTTTTCTTGGTTTCACTTGGGATTTTCTACTTGCTGCCGAGAGGAAGAGAGACCTCGGAAGTGGGCGCTCAGAACGATAATGATGATACGAATCGTGATTCGGGGTAGGGTGGTATCCGAAGTGGAAGATAGGCCACACGATACGACAGTGGAGAATTCACACACTATCTGGCCTTGAAACCACCGGTAATTGTTGAATCGCTACTAGGTTGGATCTCGTGGATAGAAGAACAAAGATCGTATGTACGCTTGGCCCCGCAGTGGCCAGTAAAGAAGCAATCCTCGGACTTGTGCGCGACGGCATGGATGTCGCTCGCCTCAACTTCTCCCACGGCGACTATCCGGATCACGAGCAGAACTACCGCTGGGTCCGCGAAGCCACCGATGAGACGGGACACGCAGTCGGCATCCTTGCTGACCTTCAAGGCCCGAAAATTCGTCTTGGACGCTTTGAGGAAGGCGCTACCGTCTGGGAGACCGGCGAAACGGTCCGCATCACCGTCGACGACGTGGCGGGAACGCACGACCGCGTCTCGACGACCTACAAGAACCTGGCCAAGGACGCCAAGCCTGGCGACCGCCTGCTCGTCGACGACGGCAAAGTCGGCCTCGTATGCGTCGAGGTCGACGGCAACGACGTTGTTTGCCGTGTGACCGAAGGCGGCCCGGTTTCCAACAACAAGGGTGTTTCCCTGCCGGGGATGGACATCTCCGTTCCAGCGCTGTCCGAGAAGGACAAGGCAGACCTGCGGTTCGCGCTCAAAATGGGTGTCGACGTCATCGCGTTGTCCTTCGTGCGCTCTCCGGCAGACGTTGACCTGGTCCATGAGATTATGGACGAGGTTGGCCGTCGTGTCCCGGTCATCGCGAAGCTGGAAAAGCCAGAGGCCGTCGACGCGCTCGAGTCGATCATTCTTGCGTTCGACGCCGTGATGGTCGCTCGTGGCGACCTGGGCGTTGAGATTCCGCTTGAGCTGGTTCCAGGCGTGCAGAAGCGCGTCATCCAGATCGCTCGCGAGAATGCGAAGCCGGTAATCGTCGCTACGCAGATGCTCGATTCGATGATCGACAACTCGCGCCCGACGCGTGCTGAAGCTTCCGACGTTGCGAATGCAGTGCTCGACGGTGCGGACGCCGTCATGCTTTCCGGCGAGACCTCCGTCGGTGTTGACCCGCACAACGTGGTCCGGACGATGAGCCGCATCGTTCGCTCTGCTGAGGCGATGGACAAGGTGCCACCGCTGAATCACATCCCGCGTACTCGTCGCGGCGTGATTTCCTACTCTGCAAACGACGTGGCAAACCGTCTGCATGCTCGCGCACTCGTGGCTTTCACCGCGACCGGCGACACAGCGCGTCGCGTAGCACGACTGCGCCCAGACCTACCGCTGCTCGTGTTTACCCCGAAGCAGGAGGTCCGCTCCCAGCTTGCACTTACCTGGGGCGTGGAGACCTTCCTCTGCCCGCAGGTGCACAGCACTGATGATATGATCGCCACCGTTGACAAGTACCTGCTTGCAATGGATGAGTACCAAGAAAACGACACCATGGTGATGGTGGCAGGTACTCCTCCGGGAGTTGCTGGCTCGACCAACACGGTCCACGTCCATCAGCTGGGCGAGGAAGCATACTGGTCGAAGAAGAAGGAAGGCGAAGAGGACTAGAACCAAGTCCCAGCTCTCGACACCCCGAGGTCGTCACGGCGCCACCATGCGCGTCACATGGCTGCCTCGGGGTGTTGTGGTATCTCAATGCGGGCACCCGCCGGTGTGAGGAGTGCGGTGACCGGGCTGATGCCCTGGACGGCGTTGAGGAACCACAGTGGCTGATCCGGCCCTGCAGGGCCGTTGACAATGCTGATCTCGAGCCCACGTGCGCGCTGAGCGACGAGTTGTTGCGTCGTCGACGGCAGATCCACGCCTGTAGGCATCACCAGGGTGTCCTCTTTCCAACCAACCAGTGCGCCGGTGGTGGTTTCGGCAAAGTCACCGAGGATGACGTCATGACTGCCCGGCAGCAGGTGCTGTGTGCGGTACATTCCTAGAGCCGTGAGATCGGGTCCCTTGCGCAATGGTTGGGTGCGAGGATCCTCAGGTTCATCGCGATCGAACTAGGTCAGGATCATTCGTACGCGCAGCACAGGAGATTGGCGTATATGCAGGTGGAAGGTATTTCCGAACTCTGCAACACGGGGAAAGACCGCGGTGTGCGGCGCGCACTGCGCCAGTACACGCAGCGTTTCTTGCCACAGCGTTGCTGGAGCTATACCAAAGCGTGCCTGGTGCAGATGAAAACCTCGCGGCGCCGCTCCTGCGTGGAGCCAGCTCTCCGCCCGGAGGCAAGGTGCTGCGGGGACAGCATCGGGCGTGATCGGGGACCACCATGCCGCGCCAACGTTCCATTCAAACACACGCATGCTAATGCACCAGCCCCTGCAACACGGCGTCAGCTTTCAATTGTTTGTCAGTGAATTCGGCTGCGGAGTCTGAATCCCAGTCGATTGCGCCACCTGCCCCAACAGTGATGTGATTGCCTCGTTTTACAGCGGTGCGGATGATGATATTGAGATCCGCGTTGCCGTCGAAACCGAGATAGCCGATGGTGCCCGAATAGATACCGCGCGGCCCGGCTTCGAGCTCGTCGATGATGTCGAGTGTGCGCGCTTTCGGTGCACCGGTCATGGATCCGCCGGGCAAGGTGGCGTCGATAAGGTCTGTGAGCGCCGTTGTCGAGCGCAATTCCCCGGTGACTGTTGAGACAAGTTGGTGCAAACCGGCGAACGTCTCTACCTCCATCAGGTGTGGTACCTGCACCGATCCCGGATTGCACACGCGGGAAAGATCGTTGCGGAGCAAGTCTACGATCTTGAGGTTTTCTTGGCGCGTCCTGGCATCCAGCTGTAGTTCCTGTGGGTCGGTGCTGCTTGGGGCCGTGCCCTTGATCGGTTTGGTGGATACGATGCCACCACTGACGTTGAGGAAACGCTCTGGTGAGGAGCACAGCACTTCGGTGCCAGTCGAAGTATCGAGCCGGAGAAACGCAGCATAGGGGGCGGGGTTCTGCTTCCGCAGTGCGCCGTACAGCGCGGTGCCGGAACCAGCGCATGTGCCCTCCCAGGTGTCGGTCAGGCAGACCTCGTAGGAGTCGCCGGACGCAAGGTACTTTTTGACCTTGGCGATACGCTTCAGATACTCGTCTTTGGTGTACCGCTATGCGCCTTCGAGGACAGTAGCCGACTCCACGTCAGGAGTACCGCTCGACCCGACGGCGTCCTCGAGCCACTCGAGCAACGACCACGCCTCTTCGTCTGGGCCACCGTGGTACAGCACCATGCAGCGTGCGATGCCCGAGGCAGACCCCGAGCAGAGGAATGCCATCAGCTGCCTCGATAACGCGTTTCGCTCCGCCGAAATCCGTGGCCTTGCCGGGGTGGCCGGGGCCGGGAGAAATGACGATATGTGTAAACTCTCCCGCGCGAATGCGGTCCGGGATATCGAGCGTTTCGACGTCCTCTGCGCCCACCACGAGCGGTTCCTCACCAGCGTTTGCTGCAAGCATATGGGCGAGGTTGAACGTATACGAGTCTCGATTATCGATGAGCAGGATCACGCGGAGAGTCTAACAGGCGCTGTAAGCAGGCTAAAGGCCTGCCGTGTCGAATCAGCGGCAGGCCTAAGCGCTATGGGCTAATTGATCGGCGTCGGCTCGATCTTCCAGACCTCGTTCGCGTAGTCGCGGATCGTACGGTCAGAGGAGAAACGACCGGACTCACAGATGTTGATCCAGCACTTGCGTGCCCACGCATCCGGGTCCTCGTAGTACTCCTTGGCCATGCGGTCGCGGGTCTCACGGTAATCCGCGAAGTCGCCCAGCACGTAGTAAACGTCAGCCTCGTCGAAGCCGAAGCCCTCGAGCAAGGAAGCGCGGATGTTGTGGAATGCGCCGGTGCCGCAGTCATCCAGGGTGCCGTCGACGAGCGCGTTGAGCACGCGGTGCAGGCCTGGGGTCTGCTCGGCGGTTGCCTTCGGGTCGTAGGAGCGCTGCAGCTCTGGCAGATCTTCCTCGAGAGCGCCGAAGATGTAGGCGTTCTCCTCGCCGACAGCGTCGACGATTTCCACGTTCGCGCCGTCCATCGTGCCAAGGGTCAGTGCACCGTTCATCATGAACTTCATGTTCGAGGTGCCCGATGCCTCCTTACCAGCAGTGGAGATCTGCTCTGAAACATCCGTTGCCGGGATGATGTGCTCAGCAGGGGAGACGTTGTAGTTCTCCACGAAGACCACGTGCAGGTACTTCGAAACAACCGGATCGTTGTTGACCAGGTCGCCGATGGCGTTGATGAGCTTGATGATGCCCTTTGCCATCGTGTAGCCAGGGGCAGCCTTCGCGCCGAAGATGAAGGTGCGCTTCGGGATATCGGTCTCGCCGTCTTCCTTGATGCGGAAGTACAGATCGATGATGTACAGCGCGTTCATCAGCTGGCGCTTGTACTCGTGCAGACGCTTGATCTGGGTGTCGTACACGGAATCTGGGTCGATGACGTCGCCCTGGCGCTGCTCGATCCAACGGGCGAAATCCTGCTTGTTCGCAGCCTTGATCTCGCGCAGCTCCTTGAGCACTGCAGGATCGTCAGCGTACTTACGCAGTTCCTTCAGTTTCGACAGGTCGGTGGTCCACTCGTCAGAACCAGACAGGCGGTCGAGCAGCGATGAAAGACGCGGGTTGCACATGCGCAGCCAGCGACGTGGGGTGACACCGTTGGTCTTGTTGTTGAAGCGCTCTGGGTACATCGAGTACCAGTAGTTGAGCGTATCGCGCTTCAGGATCTCGGTGTGCAGCGCAGCGACGCCGTTGACGGAGTAGGAAGCGTAGCAAGCGATCCACGCCATGTGGACCTTACCGTCGTGGACAGGGGAGTAGTGGTGAGCGTCCTCAGGGCCGATGCCACGCGATTCCATGTCGAGGCGGTAGCGACGGTCGATCTCCAGGACGATCTCCCAAATGCGCCAGAACAGCTGCTTGAAGATGGACTCATCCCAGGTCTCGAGTGCCTCCTGCAGCACTGTGTGGTTCGTGTAGGCGAATGTCTGGGTGGTGATGTTCCAGGCCTCATCCCAACCCAGGCCGTGCTCGTCCATGAGCAGGCGCATGAGCTCTGGGACTGCGAGTACCGGGTGGGTGTCGTTGAGCTGTACCGAATTGTACTCGTGGAACTTGCTCAAGTCCTCACCGTGGTGCTCGACGTAGTTATCGATCATCTCCTGCAGCGAAGCAGAGACGAAGAAGTACTGCTGGCGTACGCGGAGCACCTTGCCCGCGTACGTGGTGTCGTTCGGGTAGAGCACACGAGTGATGTCGTGGACCGCCTCGCGTTCGAGAATAGCGTCGGAGAAGCGCTGCGAGTTGAACGCGTCGTAGTCGAACTCGTGCATAGGCGATGCGTCCCACAGGCGAAGCGTACCGACGTTATCGGTGCCGTAGCCGGTAATCGGCATGTCGAACGGCACAGCGCGAACCGTCATGTCGTCGAACTTCACAATGCGCTGCTGAGAGGTGCGCTCCACAACGAAGGGGTAGAACGATTCCTTCCATGAATCCGGGTGCTCCTTCTGGAAGCCATCAACGAACTCCTGGCGGAACAGGCCGTAGCGGTAGAGCAGGCCATAGCCGGTGACTGGGTAGTCCTGCGTTACTGCGGAATCAAGGAAGCACGCAGCCAGGCGACCAAGGCCGCCGTTGCCAAGTGCGGCGTCATGCTCTGCCTCAAGAACATCGGTCAGGTTGTGGCCAAGTTCAGCAGCTGCTGCCTCGGCCTCTTCAACCATGCCCAGGTTCGTGAGGTTGTTCAGCAGCGCGCGACCCTGGAGGAACTCAGCGGAGAAGTACGCCTGCTGGCGCGTTGCCGAGTAGGCCTTCCGTGTTGCATCCCACTTGTCAGCAATCTGCTCCACAACAGCGGCCGAGAGCCCGGTCCAGAACTTGTTGTTGGTGGATGCTTGCGGGCTGCGTCCAGAGAAACCACGAACATGGCCGGCGACAGTGTCCTGCAGTGCCGGTACCGATGTTCCTACAGTGTTCTTCATAAAAACCTCAGATCTCTTGATGTATCGAATTGGAATGCGTCAAGCTCAAGCGTAACGGTGTCACAATTGAGCAAGATATGTCAGAACTGCCGTGAGTCCGGCGTTGGTAGCTGCCTTCACCGTGGGGGCGTAGTCCGGCAAAAAGGTCGGCATGTGGTTGACAGGAATGTCTTCCGCGACCCTGTTTGCGGTGACGGCCGCGGCCCACTGTGCTTTCGGGGTACACCCAATAAGCCAGTAGAAGTACGGCGCGTCGTACGCCAAAGGAATGACTGGAAAGTCCTCCGAGACTGTCTTTCGGACGGCATCTGCAGAGTCATGCTTGAAGACCTCGTCGAAAGACTTGCGGACCTTGGCGTACACCTCGGCGTCGTTGCTCATGAGCTCGCCGTGGGCGAAGTACTCGAACGTTGGCGCCTCAGTGGCTCCGGATGCTTGCACCTCGGCACGAACAACCCGCTCGATGGAGGCGTACATCTGCTCTTTCGTCTTGTTTCGATAAAAGCGACAGTTGAGTACGAGCTCCGCAGAGTCCGGAATGATGTTGTTCGTTGTCCCGGCGTGCAGGCTAGCAACGGTGACAACTGCAAAGTCAGAAGGATCCACTTCCCGGCCAACGAGGCCCTGTAGACGGGCGATGATCATCGCAGCCGTAAACGTTGGGTCGATGGCGTTGTGCGGCATTGAGCCGTGTGCACTGCGCCCCGGGATCGTAATCCTGATGGAGTCACATGCCGCGAACTGGGGACCCGCCTTTGACATCACGGTTCCCGCAGGTCCGGGCATTACATGTTGGCCAAAGCAGACATCCGGGCGTGGAACACGCTCCAGAAGTCCATCCTTGACCATCGCTTCTGCCCCTGCCCCTAGCTCTTCTCCTGGTTGGAACAGCGCAATGAACGTTCCTCGCCATGCATGGCGTGTGTTGTCCATAAAGCTGCACATGCTGAGAAGTGCGGTGGTATGCATATCGTGGCCGCAAGCATGCATGGTGCCGACGCTGGTGCCGTCTTCAAGACGCACTTTCTTCTTTGAAGCGTATGGAACTTCGGTGGCTTCCGTAACTGGGAGTCCATCGAAGTCGGCACGGAACAGTACGGAAGGGCCGTCACCGTTGCGGAAGACCGCGCAGATTCCGTAGCCTCCGAGGGGCGCAACAATTTCGCAGTCGAACTGCGTGAGCTCGGCGAGGAGTCGCTGGTGCGTCTCCTCTTCCTGCATCGACAGTTCGGGCGTGGTGTGCATGAATTCGTAGAATGCACGCTGCCACGCTTCGTCAACGACGTAACTGTTGAGAATATCGTTGATGTTGCTCATGTGCGTCCCTCTGTGCGTCACTGCGCACGTGCTTGCGTAACTACCATCACCATTAAGTAATACCAGTCTTTTGTGAGGAAGGTATAAACAACTTTTGTTTAAAGGACGGGGTTATAGAGTAACGAGTTGCGTGACGGAGCGCATTCAGTGGCGATACGCAGTGACTTTGTCACAATCCCGCTGTCGCGGAGTCGGTAGAGTTTGCCCACCATCTTGTCGCGAATATCAAACGGCGAAAGTGTGTTGACGTAGATTTTGGTGCCGCCTTCGAAGCCGGCAAGCGTCGAAATGCGCCACTTAATGTTCACTCTCCATGGCATGGGAAGGTCTAAATCCACAGGCCGGTAGTGCCACTCTTCGTTGCACGCAACGTCAGGCCCCATCGCCGCATGGATTGCGTGCACGAGGTCTGACATTCCACGAACCTCAGCCTCCGACTGCTCCCATGGGGCACAGGTTGCAGACTTCGAGTAGATAGACACAGTGGGGTAGCGATGCCCGATGCCTGCGATAGCAATTGCGTAGTCATTCTCCGCAATCACTAGGTTGTGGTAAAACGCGTAGTTGACGCCCCACTCGTTGTACATATTGATGTTCTGCCGCAGCTTGGCGATTTCCATTTCAGCCTGCACGCCACGGGCATCAACAGTGACGAGCTGCTTATGCAGGTGGTCGAAGGAGGCTCCGGCTGGCGCAAGCCAGTTTTGGAAGACCACGACGTATGGGGAGTAGGGGTTCTTTACGACGAGGTCGTGGAGGGAATCTATCGTGAACCTAAAAAATGCCGCGTGCTCTTCTTCTGTAAGCGTGCCGGAGCTAGCGAGTTGCGTGTCATCGGTCGCGCCGTCGACGAAGTGGCGTCGAGAAATAATGACGTCGTGGCCACCTCCGAAGTACGCGGGCGCGATCTTGAGAAGTGACGCTTCGTCGCGGTCAGGATTCTCTCCAGAGGCCTTGAGCCGGGTGCGCACGATGTCGAGTACGTGGGCTTTGCCCGCCGGGTCTGCCAGGTAGCGGTCCATGTGTTCCTGCTGCGACCGCGACATGGTGTAGCCGTAGTTTTTTGCCCAGTAGTCGTAGGAGACGATTTCGAAGAGGTTAGGGACGCGCCGGAACTCGGCAGTGGTGGTGCCGAGCTCTTCGGGCATGGAATTGCGCCGGATTTCCCAGCCGTCAGGAGTACGCACCATGCGCGATTTCTCAGGTGGGGTGCGCAGTTGGTGGGCGTCGCAGAAGTTGCAGTGCTCGTGGAAGTCTGACTCGTTGAGCGGGTGCGGGGTGCCGGTCGGGCGAGAAAGTGGCCGGTTTCCTCTGCCTGGAACGGTCCATACTTCGGTGCCGGAAAATGGATTGACCTGCTTGATCGTGCCGTCGGCCATGGTGGTCAGGGCGTCGCGATACGAGTGCACTGGAAAAGTCATACCTGCTACGTTACTCCCCGGTGTATTAGCCTGTTCGGCATGGCGATCATTCAGTTCCACGTGCTGGCCCCAGATGCGTCGGCAGCCCAGTTGGCGGAAGCGTACCAGCGTGCGCTTGATATCTTGGTGCGTCACGAGAAACTCACCGCGGGAAGTGTTGTACATACGCCGCATGTGGTGTTGCCAAGTGACGTCATCGCGGAGCTAGAGGCAACCTACCTGCAAGATAGGCAGGTATCCGCCAATGACGAAGGTGCAGCGGTCCAGCGCTACGACATTGAAGTCGCGGGCGCGAGGAGCCTCAACAGCCTGGCGATGGGCCTGTCACGAATCTTGACCCCTCGGGCGCAACTTCCTACAGACCCAGTGGCGCTCGAGCAGCAAGACCAGTTCGAGATGCCCGCGCTTTACCCCTGGACCGTCGAGGTGTTCAGGTAGCGAATAGCGGCTTCGCGTCCTGCACGACGGAGCTGCTCGCTGGTGTCCGCGATATTTTCCAGGGGCACAGCGATGCACTCTCCCTCAGGATCGGATTCGAAGCTGCCCGCGACGATGGCGCAGAAGGCTCCTGCGTCGGCGGCCAGTTTGCTGACGGTGTGGGCGACTTTGCCTGTGGCGGTCTGGGCGTCGAAACGTCCTTCACCGGTAATGATCAGGCTGGACTGCCCGATGAGGTCGGCAAGTCCACTGGCGTTAGCGATGGCTGGTGCACCGGGGGTGATGGTGACGTGGCTGTCATCTCCATGGAGGAGCGTGGAGAGCCAGGTGATACCGATAGCGACGCCTCCTGCGGCCCCGAACGCTGGGGTTGCGGGGTCGAGCCCTGCTACCTCGCACAGCTTGGCTAGACCGCGGTCAAGTTTGGCGACGTCTTCTTCCGTGGCGCCCTTTTGAGGCCCGAACACAGCGGCGGACCCCGTCGGACCGGTTGCAGGTGAGTCCACATCGGTAAGCAGGACCCAGTCGACGGCACCTGCAGGGATATTGGCCTTCGCGGTCTCGAGGTCTGCGAGACGCTCGAGGTCGCCGCCACCGGGTTTGAGCTGATATCCCTGGGCATCGATGGGGTTGGCGCCAAGTGCAACGAGGATGCCGGTGCCTCCATCAGTGGTTGCCGAGCCGCCCAGGCCGAGGACGATGCGGGTTGCGCCACGGGTTTGTGCGTCGGCGATGAGGACACCCGTGCCGTAGGTGTCTCCAGTGAGTGGCACGGGAGCGTCTGCCACCGCGGGCAGTCCAGAGGCGGCAGCGACGTCGATAAACGCAGTGGCTGAAGCTGCATCGTAGGTGTAGCTGGTTTCTGTAAGGCGCCCCGCGGCATCCGTGGTGGGTAAGGTGATGCGCTCACCTTTGAATAGCTCAGAGGTGCCTTCGCCACCATCGGCCATTGGTGCAAGTTTGATGGTTGCATCCTTTAATATTTCGCGGACGCCCTCCGCAATCCAGGTCGCGGCTTGTTCGGCTGATGCCGTGCCTTTGAAAGCGTCGGGTGCGATGGTCACAGTTGTTGGGGTGCGCAATGCTTCATCCATGGAGGCAAAGTGTAGTGCATACCTACCGTTGTGTTGCGCGCTCAGTGCTGAGGTTCTCGGGTACGATAACCGACATGTACCGCGTTTTTGAAGCTCTTGATGAACTCGTCCAGATCACCGAGCAAGCCTATGGCATGCCGATAACAGGCTCCTGCCTCGTTCCCCGCAACGAGGTGCTTGCGCTGTTAGACGATATTCGTGACGCAATCCCGAATGAGATGGATGACGCGCAAGATGTTCTTGATAGGCAGGACGCCATCTTGCACGGTGCGCAGGAGCGCGCAGACGATCTCGTTGCTCACGCCAATGCAGATGCGAAGCACATCATGGATGAGGCAAACGAGCAGTCCCAGGCAATGATTGACGACGCCCAATCCCATGCGACCATGCTGGTGACCAACGCTGAAGAGGATTCCCGCGACATGGTCAGCCGTGCACGAGAGGATGCAGAGGCCACTGTTGCGCGGGCTCAGGAAGAGGCGCAGCGTCTGGTTGAAAACGGACAGAAAGAATACCAGCGTTCGATCGACGAGGGCTTGGCGCAACAGGAGCACCTTGTGTCTGAAGCGGAGGTCATGCGTCGTGCGGATGAAGAGGCACACCGCCTGGTAGAGCAGGCGCACGCAGAGTCTTCGCGTCTGCGGGGTGAGTGTGACGAGTTCGTGGACTCGAAGCTTGCCGAGTTTGAAGAATCGCTTTCCGCAGTGCTCCGTACAGTCTCCAAGGACCGTTCGGCGCTCCGTCGTGGCGCGGGCGTGTCAGGTGGTCATCAGCGTGCCGAGCGGTACGACTACGGCGAGCACTAGGAACACACACAAGTAAACCGGGTAGTACTTCTGGAAGAAAACCGTTGTAGAGTTTGGGTTGCTATGGCTAAAAATCCTTTCATTATTCAAGTTGATGACGCTCTGCATGGTGACGGCATGCCGGTGGTCGTCCATAACGTGGGCCCCGCCCCGTCGCGCATCGGACCGGAGATGATCGCGATCCCCGAAGGGCAAGAAGTGGCAGTCGATGCCACGGTAACTCCGCTCGGTTCCGGTGTAATGGTCGACGCCACTGCCACCGCGGTACTGGAAGGGCAGTGCGTGCGCTGCCTGCGCACGCTGCAGCCGACCGAAACGCTACGTATTTCCCAGGTCTTTTCCAACGGAAAAGATTTCATCGAGGGCGACGAAGAAGTAGAAGAAGACGTCGGATCTGGCGATGAAATCATGCGCATTGAAGAGGAAACGGTTGACCTCGAGCAGGCCTTCGTCGATGAGGCTGGCTTGACGCTGCCGTTTAACCCGACCTGTCAGCCCGCGTGCCCTGAGGACAGCGACGTTCCAGCACCGGACGGTATCAGCGGCGAGCCAATTGACGCGGTGGATCCACGTTGGGCAGGTCTGGAGAAGTTCCTATGAGCCGACGCTCGAAGAAGCACCGTATCAGCGGTGAAGATGCGTGGAACAATGCATTTCGGGAAATTGACCATACGCCACTGCTCGAATGGCTGGGTGTGGACATCGATGAAGAGCTGCTGCGCCTGGCGTTGACGCATCGTTCGTTTGCAAACGAGCACGATTATCTTCCAAACAACGAGCGCCTCGAGTTTCTCGGTGACGCAGTGCTCGGCCTGACCGTAGCCACGAAACTCTTCGAAATTTACCCTTCCAGTTCCGAGTCGGTGCTTTCCCCGATGCGCGCGTCGATTGTGTCGCGCTACGGATTGGCAGATGTTGCACGAGGTATCGATCTGGGAAAGTACGTGCTGCTTGGTAAAGGAGAGCTGCACACTGGTGGCAGGGAAAAAGAGTCCATCCTTGCCGATACAACTGAGGCGCTGTTCGGTGCCATATACCGGCAGTACGGGTTCGAAACCGCACGCGACGTCATCCTCAAGCTTTTCCACGAAAAGCTCCATAACGCGACAGCACACGGTCGCAGGCAAGACTGGAAAACGGTCCTGCAGGAACGCCTTGCCGAAAGAGGCATACCAATGGTCGAATACACCACCACCTCCGAAGGGCCCGAGCACGATCTCGAATTTACGTCTTACGCCGTGATCCTTGGGAAGAACCGTGGGCGCGGCGTAGCACGAAATAAGAAGCTCGCCGAGCAAGAAGCCGCCAGGGAAGCCGTCACGTTCTTCCAGGAGCACCCAGAGGCTCTTGCCCTCGAGCAACAAAACCAAGACAAGGCGTAGCTAATGCCTGAACTGCCCGAAGTTGAGGTCGTTCGCCGAGGTCTCGACGAGCACATCGTCGGCAGGACCTTCGACCGTATCCACGTCGCTCATCCCAGAGCAGTCAGAGACAACACCGTTGACCTCACAACCGCTCTGCCTGGGCTCCGTGTCACCGGCACCGGGCGCCGCGGCAAATACCTTTGGCTCCGCCTCTCCGACGGAGCCTGCCTGCTGGTGCACCTCCGGATGAGCGGACAGATGCTTGTCGGCGCGCCGGGTAGCGTGGACAGCCCCCACGTGCGGATTCGCGCCAGGATGGGTGATGTTGAGCTGGTGTTCGTAGATCAGCGCACATTCGGCTCGTGGCAGTACTGCCAGCTCGTCGACGGCATCCCTGAGCTCGCACGCCACATCGCGATGGACCCGTTCGAGGAAGGCTTCGATGTTGATGAAACCGCGGCGTTGATGCGCCGAAAGCGATCGGCTGTCAAAACGGTGCTGCTCAACCAAGCCGTGGTCAGTGGCATTGGCTCCATCTATGCAGACGAGGCAATGTGGGCGGCGCGTGTCACGCCGTGGCAGAGGGCAGACGCACTCGCTCAGGAGACCGCGGTCGAACTTCTCGAGGCATCGCGTGACGTCATGGAGCGTGCACTCGCCCAAGGCGGGACGAGCTTCGATGCTTTGTACGTCAACGTTAACGGTGCCTCGGGGTACTTCGCCCGCTCACTGAATGCCTACGGGCGCGCGGGTGAACCCTGCGACCGCTGTGGGGACGCGATTGCAAAGACGGTCGTGAACCAGCGATCGAGTTATTACTGCCCAACATGCCAGGATCCTGAGCAAAATCGCGAATAATTCTGTCATTGCGACTAGGATTCTCCGCATGGAAAAAGCAACCGAGTTCATTGACGGAACTCTCAACGGCATTATCTGGGACATTGTCCCGTGGCTCCTGCTTTCTGCGGGTGTCTATTTCGGACTGCGTACCTTGTTCGTACAGGTTCGGCTGCTTCCGGAAATGTTTAAGGCGGTCACCGAGACCCCAAAGGGCAAAGACCGCGACGGACGCGATTTGGATGAAGAGTACGGCGGTATTTCTGCGTTCAAGGCGTTTACTATTTCCGCCGCTTCTCGTGTGGGCACAGGCAACATTGCTGGTGTCGCTCTTGCGATCTCGGTCGGCGGGCCTGGCGCAGTGTTCTGGATGTGGACGATCGCCGTTGTGGGTGGCGCCACCGCGTTCGTCGAGTCCACGCTGGCACAGCTGTGGAAGACGAAGGACGAAAACGGCAACTACCACGGCGGTCCGGCCTATTACATGACGCGTGGACTCGGCTGGCGCCCGCTCGCCGTGATTTTCGCTGTTGCGCTTTCGTTCACCTATGGCTTTGTGTACAACGCGATCCAGACGAACTCGATTGTTGAGGCCGTCGGCGGTTCTCTTGGCTCCGACTCGATGACGCTGAAGCTGACTGTGGCAGTGATTATTGCTGCTCTGACTTCCGCCATCATCTTCGGCGGTGTGACCCGTATCGCGAACTTCACACAGGTCATCGTTCCTTTCATGGCGGTTGCATACATCCTGGTTGGCCTGCTGGTAGTGATCCTGAATATTCAGGAAGTTCCGGGGATGATCGCGTTGATCGTCGGCCACGCCTTGGGCCTGAAGCAGGCCGGCGGTGCGACGTTGGGAATGGCGTTTGTTTGGGGTATGCGCCGTGGTCTGTTCTCGAACGAGGCAGGCCAGGGTTCCGCTCCGAACGCAGCGGCTACCGCGACGGTGTCGCACCCAGTGAAGCAGGGTCTGGTGCAAACGCTCGGGGTGTACTTCGACACTCTCGTTGTGTGCTCGATTACCGCTTTCGTCGTGCTGCTGGGCCCTGAGATTAGCTACGGCTTGGATGATGTTCAGGGCGCATCGTTGACGCAGTCGGCGTTGGCGGCGACGGTGGGTTCGTGGGGCACTCACTTCATCACGTTCATTCTCTTCTTCCTCGCGTTCTCGTCAGTGATCGGTAACTACTACCTTGCGCAGGCGAACATTGAGTATCTTTCCGATTCCAAGACGGTGCTGAACGTCTTCCGCTGCGGCGTGATTGCCTTCGTCTTTTTCGGTGCGTTCGGCTCGATCCCACTGGTTTGGTCGCTTGGCGACACGATGGCGGGCACCATGGCGATCATCAATATCATCGCGATCGTCCCGCTCGCGGGTGTCGCCATCAAACTGCTCAAGAATTACAACGAGCAGCGTGTCCATGGCATCGACCCAGTGTTCCACCGCGACATGATGCCTGAGGTCGAGAACGTTGAGTTCTGGGATGGTTCCGACCCGGTCACGCGCCGCAGCCTGGAGGACCGCATCGCCGCATCCGAGGCCCGCGCCGTAGGCGAGGACAACGAGCAGGGCGGTTTGAAGTAGCTGATGGCCACCATTCGTATGACTGCGTTTGTGCACGGGCACGTCCAAGGCGTCGGGTTCCGATGGTGGACCCGCTGCCGGGCCCTGGAGCTCGGTCTCAAGGGGTATGCGAAAAACCTTGTCGACGGCCGCGTTGAAGTTGTTGCGGAAGGCGACGAAGGGGACGTCGAAAAGTTGAAGCGGCTGCTGGAGGAGCAACCCTCCTCACAACGGCGACCGGGCCGCGTGGACACGGTAGTGGCGCAGTATGGCGAGCCCCGTGGCGCGGAAGGCTTCGACGAACGGTAAACTCACCACAATGCATTTGAAATCGTTGACGTTGAAGGGCTTTAAGTCCTTTGCGTCTTCGACGACGATGAAGTTCGAGCCCGGCATCTGTGCTGTTGTCGGGCCAAACGGCTCGGGGAAGTCGAACGTTGTCGACGCACTCGCCTGGGTGATGGGGGAACAAGGCGCGAAAAATCTCCGCGGTGGAAAGATGCAGGACGTCATCTTTGCCGGAGCCGGGGACCGCAAGCCGTTGGGGCGCGCGGAGGTCACGCTTACTTTCGACAACGGCGACAAGCACCTTCCAGTGGACTTCACAGAGGTTGCGATTACGCGCCGTATGTTCCGCGATGGCGCTTCCGAGTACGAGATCAACGGGACGAAGGCCCGGTTGATGGATATTCAGGAGCTGTTGTCGGATTCCGGTATCGGGCGCGAGATGCACATCATCGTTGGACAGGGCAAGCTGTCTGAGATTTTGGAGTCGCGACCAGAGGAGCGCCGCGCGTTCATCGAGGAAGCCGCCGGTGTGCTGAAACACCGACGTCGTAAAGAGAAGGCGCAGCGCAAGCTGCAGTCGATGCAAGGCAACGTCGACAGGCTGCAGGATCTGACGGATGAGCTGGGCAAGCAGCTCAAGCCGTTGGAACGCCAGGCGGAAGCCGCGAAGCGCGCTGCGTCGGTGCAAGCCACGCTTCGCGACGCCCGGCTCCGCCTCGCCGGCCACAAGGTGGTCACTTTGGAGTCTGCCTATGCGCAAAGCGATGAGAGCGCGGAGCTGCTCGAAGAACAGGTCGCGACTGTGACGGCGGCGCTTGAGGGCGCTGAAGAGCAATACGCGCAGCTCGAAGAAAAACAACGAGATGTGCAGCCTCGCGCCCAAGAGTCCCAGGAGATCTGGTTTGCGCTCTCTTCGCTCGAAGAGCGAGCGAATGCGACTTTGCGCGTCGCGCAGGAACGCGCACGCAACCTGAACACGCAGACCGTGTATCACGGGCAGGATCCCGAGGAGTTGCTCGTGCGGGCGACGGCAGCGGATGAAGAGTATGAGGCTGCTGTCGAAGCTGCCGAGGAGGCCGCCGGGCGTCTCGAAGTTGTTCGAGAAGACGTGGCGGAATTGCAGGCTGCGTTTGATGAGGCCGAGCGCGAACATCTTGCACAGATCCAGGCGGTGGCGGACCGTCGTGAAGGCGTAGTGCGTTTGGTGGCACAGGAGGAGGCCCATCAGCAGGCTGTGCTCAACGGTGAACAAGAAGCCATCAGGCTTGAGGAGCAACTTTCACTGACTACTGAGCGGGCACATCGCGCAAGTGACGAGGCTGAACAGGTCGCGGAGAAGATCGCTGAGCTTGAAGCACAGCGGGCCCCACTCATGCAGGAGTACGAGCAATCAAACTCCGAGTTTGCTGCCGCAGAGCAGCGGTTCCAACAACTGCAGGTGCAACAGCGTGAGCACGAGCGGGAAGTATTTACGCTGCAGTCCAAGATTGAAACGCTGCAAGGCCAAATGCCAACGCATACTGCCGAGGACATATTCAAGGGGTATTCGTCGCTTGCGTCGTTGGTCAAAGCTCCGGCGGACCTGGCAGGTGCGCTGGCGGCGTCACTCGGGGGCTTCAGTGAGGCACTAATAGGTGAGCTGAACCTGGATGAAGTGGAGCAGCTGCAGTCAGCGGATCGCACCAGTGTGGTTGAACAAGTCGGCGGTACAGTATGGCGCGTTGACACTGACAAAGAACATGATTGGCTCCTTGACCACCTTGACGTCGATGATTCGGTCGCCGGACCCGTGGCACGCCTGTTGGCTGACGTCGTAGTAGTTCAGACGCCACAGGAGGGTGTGGGCGTCGTGCAGGCCGATCCGCGGCTGCGCGCGGTGACGCCTGAGGGGGCATTGTTTGGGGAGGGATGGATGTCGGTGGGCATCACGAGCGCCTCCACGGTTGAGATCAGCGCGCAGGTTGACGCTGCGCAGCGTCAACTGCGTGACGCGAAGCGCGCGTTGGGGGAGCTTTCGGGCACGTTTGAGGGCGCGCAGCTTGCTGCAGAAGATGCCCGAGTCAACGTTGCGGCAGCGAAGGCAGCGCTGCGCGAACACGACACGGTGGTTGCGTCATGGCAGCGGGAACTGCAACGTTTAGAGGCGCAGTCCCACGCCACGGAAACGGAACGACTCCGCGCGTCGGAACAACTCGAAGAAGCAGAGCATCGGCTTACCCAACGCCGAGAGCAGCTGGTGGAGACCCAAGATCGTCTCTCTCGTATTGATGACACCGCAGCTGCGGAGGAGGGGCCTTCACCCGAGGCACGTGATCAGGCGTCTCAGCGTCTGACGCAGGCGAAAGCACTTGAACTAGAGGCGGTACTCGCGGCGCGTGAGACACAGCAGCGGGCACAGGCGATCGCAGGCAAAGGCGATGCACTTCGGCGGCAAGCGGAGCACGAACGTCAAGCGAAGGCGCGACACGACGCGGCTGTTGCGCGGCGTCGGGAGCAGGCTGTTCTGGCCGGCGCAGTCAAAGACCATACTGAAGTGTTGATTGCTCGGGTCCAGGACGCATTGCAACGGGCCACTGCGCAGCGCGATGAGCTGCAGCGCTCGCTGGCAGCGCTTCAGAGCAAGCTGCAACAGGAGCGAGCACAAGTTGGCGCTGCGCGACAGCAGCTACAAAGACTCAGCGATCGCGCACATGCTGCAGACATCGCAAGATCACAGGCGAAAGTTCGCCTTGAGGAAGCACAGCAAAAGATTGTTGAGGCGCTTGGTATTTCTGTCGATGATCTTTTGGCGGAGTACACGCCGGGCGAAGACTTTGACGACGCCGCCGAAACGCTGCGCTTGCGCCAGGCTGAAAAAGACCTGCGTTCACTAGGCAAGGTGAATCCGCTCGCACTTGAGGAGTTCAAGGCACTTGAGGAACGGTATTCGTTCCTCTCCACCCAACTCGCCGACGTCATTCAAGCGCGTAAGGATTTGCTCGATGTCATTGAAGATGTCGACGCCCACATCCTGCAGCTCTTCACGGATGCTTGGCATGACGTGGAGGCTGAGTTTCCGCGGGTATTCCACACGCTGTTTCCTGGTGGGGAAGCTCGCCTCATCCTGACAGAACCTGATGACATGCTGCTAACCGGCATCGAGATTGAGGCGCGCCCGCCAGGAAAGCGTGTCAAGCGCCTGTCGCTGCTGTCTGGCGGCGAGAAGTCGCTGACAGCCCTCGCGTTCTTAGTGGCGATTTTCCGCGCACGCCCGAGCCCGTTCTATGTGCTTGATGAGGTAGAAGCAGCGCTGGATGACGTCAACTTGCGTCGGCTTATCGCGCTGCTCGAGGAGCTCCGTCAGGATTCGCAGCTGATTGTGATTACGCACCAAAAACCGACGATGAATGTGGCAAACGTACTCTACGGCGTCACGATGCGCGGCGATGGCGTTACCCGGGTGCTCTCACAAAGAATGCGCCCGGCGGGGTCAGCTCCTGACTCCGAACCGGACGCATAACGTGCACAAGGTTTAATTCTTTGCGACAAGCTCCAAAGAGCCCGCAGGGGACACCGCGAAGAGCCTATCTTTACCGAGCACCTTTAGGCTCGTCGTCGACTTCAGACCGTCGGCGACGGTGTCCTCCCAGATCCTGTCGTCAGTCGAGCAAGCCGTTGCAGTCGTGGGGACTGCAAACGTTGAGACTACACCTGTAGCTTCGTCAATGTTGAAGCCAACACCGTAGCCTTCGCATGGCCCGCCGTTGATTACGTAGCCCTTATCGCTCTTGACGAAGCTGACGGTACCGCCGTCACGCAGTGGCAGCGGTGCCCAAGTGGTGTTCAGTGCAGTGGTGAGGGATTGACCAGTCGCCGGCACTGCCTCGGCTGGAGCCTCGGTCCCAACACTTGGGACCTCAACCTTTGAGCTACCAAGCGAGCCACTCGAGGCGATGATGCCGAGTCCGACGGCCAATGAAATCAGCGTTGTGAGGACTGGCAGGATCCATTGAGTAATGTCCTGGGGCAGGTATTTCAAAAATGGGGGAGTATTCATAAACCTTATTCAACCACGTTACAGGGATAAATGGGGTATTCCACACATTTGTGGGCACCTTTGGCACTATGGAAGCCATGACTACGTACTCAGTATGGATTGCAATTGCAGCTGTGGTGCTCGTGATTCTTATCGTGGGCATCATCATTGTCGGCAATAAACGAAAATCAGCAAAGTCTGTATCCTTCGAGAAGCCATCGGAGCCGAAAGAGCTGACCCAGCAGGAAAAATCGGGGAATTACCAGGCAAAAGGCGGTTTTAATTTTGCTCAAGCAGCAGCGAAAGAGAAGGAACCCATCCGACTTGTTGACGCCCCCTCCGCTCCAGAACCCGCAACGCCTGCGCCTACGCCAAAGCGGGTTGTGGAGGAGGTTCCATCACCCGAGCCGGTCGTGGAACCGGAACCAGAGGACAAGCCCGAATCTGTTGCAGAACTAGAGACGGAGCAGGAACCGGAACCGACGCTGGCGGTGGAAGAACCAAAGGTGCCCGCGCCTGCGGAGCCTGACGTCGACGAAGACGACGTAGAAGCACAAGACATCGAAGAGGCTCAAGAGGCAGCCGACGCAGCCGCAGCAACCGTTGATGGGGCGAAGCGTGCGTTGGAGGACGGCGCCGAACCTACCGAGGACGCAATTGTCAGCGAACCAGCTTCCTCCGAACCTGTGGAGGCAATTGCGCCAGCCGCAGGACGGATGGGCAAGTTGCGCGGGCGCCTGTCGCGCTCCCAGAACGCAATCGGCCAAGGGCTGCTCGGTATTCTCACCGCAGGCGACCTCGATGAGGACGCGTGGGAGGAAATCGAGGACACCCTCATCATGGCGGATATCGGCGCAGACCTGACCATGCGCATCACCGACGCGCTGCGCCAGAAGATCGCCGAGCGAGGTGTGGCGTCCGAAGCCGAGGCACGCGCAATGCTGCGAGAGACCCTCATCGAGGCCGCGAAGCCAGAGCTTGACCGCTCAATCCACGCCATGCCGAACGAGGGCAAGCCAGCTGTAATCCTGGTAGTTGGTGTCAACGGTACGGGGAAGACCACCACGACGGGCAAACTTGCACGAGTACTCGTTGCTATGGGGCACTCGGTGGTGCTCGGCGCGGCGGATACATTTCGCGCAGCGGCGGCAGACCAACTGGAGACGTGGGGGCGTCGAGTAGGAGCTTCTACAGTCCGTGGCGCAGAGGGTGCAGACCCTGCCTCTGTCGCGTTCGACGCCGTGGCGACCGGCGTGCAGGAAGGCGCGGACGTCGTGCTCGTCGATACTGCCGGTCGACTGCACACCTCGACTGGGTTGATGGACCAGCTGGGCAAGGTGAAGCGGGTCGTCGAAAAGAAATCCACGGTCGACGAGGTGCTTCTGGTGCTGGATGCCACGGTGGGACAAAACGGTATCGCGCAGGCGCGAGTGTTCCGAGAGGTCGTCGACATCACGGGTGTGGTGCTGACGAAGCTTGACGGCACCGCAAAGGGCGGCATCGTGTTCCAGGTGCAAGAGGAGCTGGGCGTACCGGTGAAGCTTGTCGGTCTCGGCGAGGGGGCTGACGACCTCGCGCCGTTTGAGGTCGAAAGCTTCGTGGACGCTCTGCTCGGATAGCCTGGTGTGATGTGAACAGTTGGGTGGAAAAGCGCTAGGCTAGGTGCATTCTGTCCCAATACCGAAGAATGAATTAAGGGAGCAACGCACTGTGTTCGAGTCACTGTCTGACCGCTTACAATCAGCGCTTGGAGGCTTGCGCGGCAAAGGCAAGCTCACCGAGGCTGACATTAACGCCACAGCACGTGAGATTCGGATCGCGCTGCTAGAGGCCGACGTCTCGCTGACTGTTGTACGGGCTTTTATTAAACGTGTCAAAGAGCGCGCTTTAGGCTCGGATGTTTCGGAAGCGCTGAATCCGGCGCAGCAAGTGGTCAAGATTGTTGATCAGGAACTTACTGCCATCTTGGGCGGGGAAACCCGGCGCCTCAACTTCGCGAAGACGCCGCCGACTGTCATCATGCTAGCCGGTCTGCAGGGTGCTGGTAAGACCACCTTGGCCGGTAAACTATCGCGCCACTTGGCGAAGCAGGGACATACTCCGCTGCTGGTGGCGTGTGACCTGCAGCGTCCCGGTGCGGTGCAGCAGCTCCAAATCGTGGGTGAGCGCGCTGAAGTTGCAACGTTTGCACCGGATCCTGGCACCTCCATCGACTCGTTTGAGCACGAGATGGGCACCTCCCACGGCGACCCAGTCGCTGTGGCGCGTGCAGGTATCGAGCACGCGAAGCAGAACAAACACGACGTGGTGATCATCGATACCGCGGGCCGTTTGGGTATTGATGAAACCCTCATGACACAAGCCCGCAACATCCGCGACGCGGTCCAGCCCGACGAAGTCTTGTTCGTAATCGATGCGATGATCGGTCAGGATGCGGTGACTACCGCGCAGGCTTTCGCAGACGGTGTGGACTTTACCGGCGTCGTGCTGACGAAGCTCGACGGTGACGCTCGCGGCGGTGCAGCTCTATCCATTCGTGAAGTCACCGGCAAACCAATCCTGTTCGCCTCCACGGGTGAGAAGCTCGACGACTTTGATGTCTTCCACCCGGAGCGTATGTCGAGTCGTATCCTCGGCATGGGCGATCTGCTGTCACTCATCGAGCAGGCAGAAACCGTCTTTGATCAGAAAGAGGCCGAGGAAGCAGCCAGCCGACTCGGCACCGGTGAGCTCACGCTTGAAGACTTCCTGAACCAGATGCTCATGATCCGCCGCATGGGCCCGATCGGGAATCTGCTGAAGATGATGCCTGGTGGCAAGCAGATGAACCAGATGGCGGACATGGTCGACGAGAAGCAACTCGACCGCATCCAAGCCATTATCCGCGGTATGACGCCCGCGGAACGCGAGAACCCGAAGATCCTCAACGCTTCGCGCAGGAAGCGCATCGCGGCAGGTTCTGGCGTGAAGGTATCTGACGTGAACCAGCTCGTGGAGCGCTTCTTCGAAGCGAAGAAGATGATGGGGGCGATGGCGAACCAGTTCGGCCTGCCGGGCATGCCTGGAATGGGTGGCGGGCGTTCGGCGACCAAGAAGAAGCCCAAGGGTCGCAGGGGAAAGAACGGCAAGCGCAAACCTGCAAAGCGTCGCGGTGGCGCCCCGAAGATGCCTGGGATGCCACAGATGCCAGGCATGGGCGGTATGCCGGGAATGCCGGGGATGGAAGACTTGCAGAAGATGCAAGAGCAGCTGCCTCCGGGGATGGAGGGGCTTGACCTCAACAACCTTGACTTTGGCGCCGCAATGAAGCGGATGGGCAAGAAGAAGTAGGCAGAAACCGCGAAAGGGCCGGTACGGGTATTCCGTACCGGCCATTTGCTATCGTGCTAGCGCGCTACTGGGCCGCGGGTACGTCCATTTCCAAACTCTGCGTCGCGGTCGTGGCAGGCTCGGGGAGCAGATCAAGCTCCTCGAAGATCGGCATCAGCTCCGCCCACAGCAGTGGAGTAAGCGTTGCTGCGTAGGCGTTCGAGATGTGGTTTTGGTCGCGGTAGATGTACACGTTGCCTCGTTGTGGCGGGCAGAATTTGTCGTCGCAGAACCAGTCAGCGGTATCAATGGACCACTGATGGTTCTCGCGCAATAGATACCCTGCTGCTGGGTCTTCAGCGCCGTAGACTGTGCTGCGCAGCGCGGAGCAATCACGCTCGGAAGCACCGCCGACGATGCACAGGTTTGGATCCGTGGGGTCACCTTCCGGGGTGAAGATCCACGGGTTGTCGCGCAACCCGACAAACGGGATGCCGTAGTAGGCAAAGTTCTGCCACAGGTTCGCGTACGCGTCGGGGACCTTGTCCGTGGAAAACGCGGCACCGCCCGCATGACCGTCCGGGCGAGTGGAGTTTGAAATCACCAAGTCCGGCGCCATATCGACGATCTTTTGGAACGCGAGCTCCGACCACTGAGCACACACCTCGCTTACGAATTCTTCTCGGTCTGCGCCACCAATGACGATCGGGCACTCCTGTCGCACAAAGGGCACGATGCGGAAGTGGTGCTCTTTCCCAAGCTTGTCGAGGGGCACGATGTATGGCTCAATGTGCGATCCGCCAGTGAGCACAACGGTGACGTCAGAATCGAGGTCGCCGTACTGACAGTCAGGCCGGGGCATGTCTGTTGCTGGTTGGGGAATCATAATCATGCACTCATCCACCCCGATGGGTGGGAAAATGCCGGAGATGAGTGCTGGGTCTGGTTGGGGTCTGACGTCTGGAACTTCAGCGCCCGCTATAACTAGGGCACCTGGGTAGAGGTTCTCGGGCAAGTCGCGGTCGGCGTTCTCGATGCGCTGGTTCCACAGCGGTTGGATCGCAAAAATTGAGGCGACCAGTGCAGAAACCAGCACACCGCCGGTGGCCCGGCCGAGACCAGTGCGGGTACGTAGTGTCGCTCGGGCATCGACGACTGGTGTATCGGTCGACTGTGGGCGCTTGCGGTGCTGACGCAGCGGGTCTTCCACCAGCAGGTGGGTGACGTGTGCGAGTCCGAGCGAGACCGCGATGACGAGCGTGCCCACCCACCACGGAGGAGTCTCGAACCCTCCAGCGAGGGTGACAATGATGAGTAGCGGCCAGTGCCACAGATACAAGGAATACGCGATGCTGCCCAGCCACGTCATAGGCTTCGACGCCAAAATGTTCGAGACGGCGTTCTGGTTGCCGCTCAACACGATCAATGCCGCACCCGTCAGCGGTAGCAGCGTGATTGGTCCTGGGAACGCGAGTGAAGTAGTAACGACGACGCCGGTAATCGAAATCATCAAGACACCGAGGCCTGCGGTCCAGACTGCGGTGCGCTGCGGAAGGAAACGGCTCGTCGGTATGAACGCCAATAACCCGCCGAGGGCGAGCTCCCATGCGCGGGAGAACGTGGAGTAGTAATTCTGGCCAGTGCCGACGAAACCGAATCGCGCAGCGTACGCGAACGATGCCACAGTAATGATTGTGAGCAGAGCAATAGCACCACGCTTGGCGATGACCGCGGGTACCTTGCACTTCGAAATCAGAAACGCCAGCAACGTGCCCAACAAGATAGCGAAAACGTAGAACTGGCCCTGCACACTCATTGACCACAGATGCTGCAGCGGAGACGTGTCCTGGCTGGCAGCGGCGTAGTCGGCATCCTGCGAGATGAGCTCCCAGTTTTGGTAATACAGCATGGACGCTGTGAACTGGCGGGAGAGCTCAACGCCCATCAGCTCAGGAGCGAGCAGCATTACGCCGATCATGGTCGCTAGCACTGTGAGCGCGAGGGCTGGGACGAGGCGTCGAATAGTGCGCCACAGTGGCCACCACGGGTTGAGGTTCGGGTTCGGCCGCATCGCGTAGCGGATCTGACCGCCGAGGAAAAAATACCCAGACAACAGCAAGAAAACGTCGACGCCACCCGAGACTCGGCCGACGTAGACGTGGAACAAGACCACTAATGCGATGGCAAAGCCTCGAAGCCCGTCAAGGTCGACGCGGTATGCGGTTGAGCGTTTCGTGCTCGGTGCAGGCATGCTGAAAAACCTCGTGTACTCTCAGATTGGTTCGCGCCCTCAGAACGCTTCAGGCTGTTTTTCGGCGGGCAACTGAACAGACGATACCCCTTATAGGCAGGCAGATGGTAACTATCTGCCTCGATGACGCATCTTGTTTGGGGAATAGGGCGTTATACGGTAACCTTTATCGGGTTGATTATCTGCGTAAGTAGATTTTGAACAGGACCAAACTGCGTTCGCGTTGGATCCGTCGCGTACAAGATTGTGCGATGTCGCCCAACCAGTCACGCGCAGGGTAAAGAAGAAGGGTTGAACCGGCCCGCCTATCGTGTCGGCGGGTGTCTGCACTGCCCGGTGACCGTAAAGGAAGATTTTTCATGGCTGTAAAGATTAAGCTGCAGCGCGTCGGTAAGATCCGTAACGCGCAGTACCGTGTTGTCATTGCTGACGCAAAGGCTCGTCGTGACGGCAAGGTTGTTGAGAACATCGGTATCTACCACCCGAAGGAAGAGCCTTCCCTCATCAAGATCGATTCCGAGCGTGCTCAGTACTGGCTCGGCGTTGGTGCGCAGCCGACTGAGCCTGTGCTCGCTCTGCTGAAGGTCACCGGTGACTGGCAGAAGCACAAGGGCCTCGACGGCGCTGAGGGCACCCTCAAGGTTGCTGAGGAGAAGCCGTTCAAGCTCGACCTGTTCAACAAGGCTCTCGAGGAAGCGAACAACGGCCCGACCGCTGAGGCAATCACCGAGAAGCGCAAGAAGGCGAAGGAAGAGGCTGAGGCAAAGGCTGCCGCAGAGGCCGAGGCAGCAGCGGCTGCTGAGGCTGCGGAGTCCGCTGAAGAGGAGTCCCCAGCTGAGGAGTCCGAGGACTAATCCGGATTTCGTTACGGCACGTCCCTGATCCGTGTGGTCGGGTGCGTGCCGTTTTTGTTTGCGAAGTGGGCGTCGAAAAGTAGGGTAAATGAGCATGGAGCTACTAATTGGTCGGGTTGTGAAAACCCACGGCATTAAGGGCGAAGTCGCGGTGGAAGTGCACACCGACCAACCCGAGGTCCGCTTCGCGGTAGGTAATACGCTGCGCGGTACACAGACGGGTAAGGAAGTTGTACTGACCGTAGCGACGGCCCGCCCGCACAAGGGGCGTCTGCTACTGAGCTTCGAGGAGATCCCGGACCGTACCGCCGCTGAGGGGCTAAGGGGGCTGAAATTCTTCGCGGCGCCACTCGAACGCGCTGAGGACGCTGACCCGGACGAATTTTACGATCATGAGCTCATCGGTCTCAAGGTTCATCTTGACGGGGAACCGATCGGTGAAGTTTCTGGTGTGATGCATACCCCGGGACGCCAGATCCTCGAGGTCGAGTACGACGGACGCGAGGTACTGGTGCCGTTCGTGAGCGATATTGTGCCCGAGGTAGATCTGGAGGAAGGATTTCTCTCCATTACTCCGCCAGAGGGATTGCTCGATGTCTAAGCACACGTTGAGGCTCGACGTCGTTACCATCTTCCCCGAGTACCTCGAGCCGCTGCGTCACGCGCTACTTGGTAAGGCGATAGAGCAGGGGATCGTGAGCGTCGGGGTGCATGACCTTCGCCAGTGGGGCATCGGTGTGCACAAGTCTGTCGACGCCCCACCGCTCGGTGGCGGACCCGGCATGGTGATGCGCCCGGACGTGTGGGGCGAGGCACTTGATGCTGTGGCCGCTGGCTATGAGGGGGAGGGCTTGGATTCCGCTGTGCCGCACCGCAACGACAAGGCTCGACACGATGAGGTCCATGCCGTGGCCCCGCGACCATACGAAGTTGGTGACGTCCGCGACGGTGAGTCCGCAGAGCAACCGCTGCTGATTGTGCCCACCCCGGCGGGTACACCGTTTACACAGCAGGACGCGCAGGCGTGGTCCCGCGAGTCGCATATTGTGTTCGCCTGTGGCCGCTACGAGGGCATTGACCAGCGGGTATTTGTTGATGCGCAGAGGCGGTACCGGGTGCGCGAGGTTTCGATCGGGGATTATGTGCTCATCGGTGGGGAAGTTGCCGCGTTGGTGATTGCGGAGGCGATCACTCGATTGATCCCAGGCGTGTTGGGGAATACGCAAAGCCACGAGGACGATAGCTTTTCTGACGGGCTGCTCGAGGGGCCGAGCTACACCAAGCCACGCACCTGGCGGGGGATCGAGGCTCCTGAAATCCTTTTCTCCGGGGACCACGCGAAGGTCGAACGCTACCGACGCGATGCTTCGCTGCTGCGCACGCAACAGGTCCGCCCGGAGCTGCTGGAGGCTGCGGAGCTTGATGACGACGATATATTCGCACTGCATGCCCGTGAGGTCGTGACGGCGATGCAGGTGCTTGTTGACGAGAAGCGCTGGCCGAAGGCTCGAAAGTCTTTGGCTCGCGCGCTGCGTAAAGCTGGTTACCGCGAGCCCGAAATAAGCCTGGAGCCGATCGGCCCGCACTGCGAGGACGAATCAATCCTAGAGACTGATTATTTGCTAAAGGAAGGGCACCCACCGCTTGAGTCGCTGTGCAGGCTCGAGGTGCGTGGCCGCACCGCGCTCGAATTAGAGGCTGCAACGCAAGCGGTGGTCGCAGGTCTTCCGCGTGGCACGTACTGGTACGGAACCACCCGTGTCGTGGATGGCGATGCGTAAGCACTAAACTGTGCCGAATGACGATCATTGCTGAGACCATTGCATCGGAACTCCAGGTAGCGCCACGCCACGTTACGGCTGCGCTGCAGCTGTTGGCAGAGGGAAACACGGTTCCGTTTATTTCCCGCTACCGGAAGGAAGCTACCGGCGGCTTGGATGATACACAGTTGCGTCACATTGAGCAGCGCAACGCCTACTTGCTCGAGCTCGAGGAGCGCAAGGCGACGGTCATTGAAGCTATCGATGAGCAGGGCAAACTCACTGATGAGCTTAAGGCGCTCATTTTGGGTGCGGACACGAAGGCACGCGTCGAGGACCTTTACCTTCCTTACAAGAAGCGCAGGAAGACGAAGGCGGACATCGCACGTGAGGCCGGGCTTGAGCCACTGGTCAATACACTTATCGACGCCCCCTCCGCCGATACAGAAACCGAGGCAGCAAGTTATGTCTGCGAGGGGTTTCCAGACACGAAAGCCGTGCTCGAGGGCGCCCGGGCGATCCTGGTGGACACGATTGCTACCGACGCCGACCTTGTCGGTGAGGTCCGCAACAAGGTGTATGAGACAGGCACAATGCGTTCGAGCGTTGTCGAAGGAAAAGAAGATGAGGGGGCGAAGTTCCGCGACTATTTCGATTTCAGCGAGCCTTTCGCTTCGTTGCCGTCGCACCGTATTTTGGCGCTGCTGCGCGGAGAGCAGGAGGGGGTGCTCTCGCTCGACTTAGACGCCGGCGAAGACGCTGTGTATGAAGGGATGATCGCGGATCGCTTTGACCTTGCCTGCGATCAGAGTCAGTGGTTGGCGAAGGCTGTGCGTTGGGCGTGGAAGACGAAGCTGCAGGTCTCTTCCAACCTGGATACCAGGATGCGTCTGAAAGAGCGCGCGGACGAAGCGGCCCTGGATGTCTTCAGTGCGAACTTGCGCGATGTGTTGCTGGCAGCCCCTGCTGGCCAGCGCGCCACTTTGGCGTTGGACCCTGGGTATAGGAACGGTGTGAAAACCGCGACTGTTGACGGCACGGGGAAGGTGCTCGCGACCACAATCGTGTACCCGCACCAACCGCAGAACCAGTGGCAGCGAGCTGTGCAGGTGCTTGCGAACACGGTGGCGGAACACGGCGTGGAGCTCATCGCGATTGGGAACGGAACGGCATCTCGTGAGACCGAGAAGCTTGCGCGGGAGGTCGCAGACATGATTGCTGCAGCCGGCGGGCGTAGGCCAGTGCCCGTTGTGGTGTCAGAGTCGGGTGCGTCGGTGTACTCGGCTTCTGAGATCGCGGCGCAGGAATTCCCCGACATGGATGTTTCGCTGCGCTCTGCGGTTTCGATTGGTCGACGCCTACAAGACCCGCTTGCGGAACTGGTCAAGGTCGACCCGAAGTCCATTGGTGTGGGGCAATACCAGCATGACGTCAATCAGACGGCGCTTGCGCAGTCACTGGACGCCGTCGTGGAGGATGCCGTGAACTCCGTCGGTGTGGACGTGAACACTGCTTCGGTGCCGCTGCTGGAGCGCGTCGCTGGCGTGACGCCGACAATTGCGAAGAACATCGTTGCCTACCGCGACGAGCACGGAGTGTTCGCCTCGCGCAAGGAGCTGAAGAAGGTGCCACGTCTTGGACCGAAGGCTTTCGAACAGTCGGCTGGCTTCCTTCGTATCCAGGGTGGGCAGAACCCACTCGATGGCTCAGCAGTTCACCCGGAGGCCTACCCAGTAGTGGAGCGTATTGCCCAGCAGTCCGGAGTGGACACTGCTTCGCTGGTTGGTAACAGCGCGGTGCTGTCCAGGCTACGGCCGCAAGATTTTGCCGACGACACCTTCGGTGTTCCGACCATTACGGATATTCTCGCCGAGCTAGAGAAGCCAGGGCGTGATCCGCGCCCTGAGTTTAAGACTGCCACGTTTAAAGAAGGCGTACACAAGGTATCCGATTTGCAGCCGGGCATGATCCTGGAAGGGACCGTCACCAACGTCGCCGCTTTCGGCGCGTTCGTAGATGTGGGCGTGCATCAGGACGGGCTTGTGCACGTTTCCGCGATGAGTCACTCGTTTGTGCAGGATCCGCACGAGGTTGTGCGTTCAGGCGAGGTCGTGAAGGTAAAAGTGCTTGAAGTGGACGTCCAGCGCCAGCGGATTAGCCTTTCGCTACGCCTCGACGATGAACCAGGAAGCAAGCAAAAGCGCGCACCGTCTCGCGGGAAGAAGCCGCAGCAGAATGCGGGACGCCAAGGAGGCAGACGCCATCGTGGCCGCACTGACCGTGCTGATCGTGCAGTACAGGGAGGCTCGATGGCTGATGCATTGAAGCGCGCCGGATTTGGGAAGTGACGTGCACACATGTAGAATCGTCCGGGTTATTGTAAGCGACATGAACCAGCCGAGCGTCCACCTGTGGAAAAAGCCGCTAGGGTCCTCTGTCCAGAAACGTAAAGGATTGCTTCAATGAGCAACGGCATTATTGATCTTGTAGACGCAGGCCAGCTGCGCGACGACATCCCTGAGTTCCGCGCTGGCGATACTGTTGACGTCCACGTCAAGGTTATCGAGGGTTCCGTCACCCGTACCCAGGTATTCACCGGCTTCGTCGTTCGTCGTCAGGGCGACGGCATCCGCGAGACGTTCACGGTCCGCAAGGTTTCCTTCGGTATCGGTGTTGAGCGTACCTTCCCGGTACACTCGCCGAACCTTGAAAAGATTGAGGTTGTCCGCAAGGGTGACGTTCGTCGTGCGAAGCTGTACTACATGCGCGACCTGCGCGGCAAGGCTGCCCGCATCAAGGAGCGCCGCTAAGCGAATACTCGCTTCTCACGCTGCACCCCGCACGCTTACGCTTCGTAAGGTGCGGGGTGTTTCGTTGCGCTGCTAGAGTGTTGCGGGTGAACGAAAAGAGCGCATCCGAAGAAAAGTCCATGCCGTGGTACATCGAGATCCCGATGGTCGTTGTACTCACCCTGGTGTTTATCTTCGTTATTCAAACATTTATTGGTCGCCTATATGTGATTCCGTCTGCATCGATGGAGCCGACGCTGCACGGACAGGACGGTAAGGGCGATCGCATCTTCGTGGAGAAGGTGTCGTACTATTTCTCCGATCCGGAGCCGGGGGATGTTGTCGTCTTTAAGGGTACGGATTCGTGGAACACTGGATTTGTCACGAACCGTTCTGACAACCCGGCGATTGCGGGGTTGCAGGAGGTGTCGTCCTGGGTGGGGCTTGTCCCGAAGGATGAGAATACGTTGGTGAAGCGCATCATCGCGAAGGGGGGCCAGACGGTGTCTTGTCAGGAGGGCGACCCAGCGGTGATGGTGGACGGTAAACCGATTGATCAGTCGTACACCCTGCAGCCGAGTTACTACCCGGTGGACCCTGAGACAGGTTCGGATGCCTGCGGCGGCAACTACTTCGGCCCGGTGACCGTCCCGGAGGGCAATTACTTCATGATGGGAGACAACCGCACGAACTCGGCTGACTCTCGGTACCACCTTGGTGACGAGTATCAGGGGACGATTCCGGAAGAGAATCTGCGCGGTAAGGTCCTCGCGATCGTGTTCCCGATTCAACGCTTTGGTGGCGTCGACGATCCAGCGATCCAGCAGTAGCACGAAACCTGGTGTGTGAGCTGTGGTGCGGCGATTGAAGCAGCTGCGTACGTACGAGGTGGCGCTTGAAAAGGCCGGTCTGGGTCCAGTCGCAGGAGTTGACGAAGCGGGGAGGGGAGCCTGCTTCGGGCCGTTGACGGTCGCTGCATGTGTGCTGCCGCCGCAGCCGATACGGCAGCTTGAAGGGCTCACGGACTCTAAGCAGCTGACGGCGAAGCGTCGAGAAGCGCTCTTCGATGTTATTTGCAGGCACGCGCTGGCGTACTCGATTGTGCATGTGCCCGCTCGTGAGATCGATCATCGTGGTGTGCAACACGCCAACATCGACGGTGCCCGTCGCGCGGTTGCACTGTTGGAAACACAAGCCAGGTACGCACTCGTGGATGCGTTTCACATTGCGGGGTTGCCTGTGCCACAGTTGCCGATTGTCGGTGGGGACGGGAGCGCTCGCTGTATTGCTGCGGCGAGTGTGCTGGCCAAGGTGAGCCGTGACCGTTTGCTTGATGGGTACGCGGAGCAGTTCCCGGGCTACGGGCTTGAGCGGCACAAGGGCTATGGCACGAAGGCGCACATGGATGCGGTGCGCCGCCACGGGGCAACGCCGCAACATCGTTATAGTTATGCCAACGTGAGAACTGCCGTTGAGATTTACGAAGGGGGCACCCATGAGTGCTGAGGACCTGGACAACTACGAGGCTGACGTTGAGCTATCGCTGTACCGTGAGTACCGCGATGTCGCGAGTCAGTTTTCGTTTGTTGTGGAGACTGAGCGTCGCTTCTACCTTGCGAACGCTGTCGAGTTGATCCCGCACAAAGACGGCAGCGATGTGTACTACGAGGTCCGCATGTCTGACTGCTGGGTGTGGGATATGTATCGTGCTGTGCGGTTTGTCCGCTATGTGCGGGTGATTACGTATAAGGACGTCAATATCGAGGAATTAGATAAGCCGGACATCACGTTCCCGAACTCCTAGTCTGCTTTTCGACGTCCCCTCCGCCCCTCCCGCGCGTTGCCGTTAAGGAACCGTGGGAGGGGTTTTTGCGTCTAATCATGTACGCCTCTGCTGTGTGTTGAGGCGTGTTTGAACAAAAACGCTTTAAGAAAGAGGGGAACGAAAACATGCAGGAACCATGTATGGATCAGTATCAGCTTGGCCGTTTAGGCGAAGACGCTGTCCTGGAGGAGTACTTGGCATTGGGCTACACGTGCCTCGGTAGGCGAGTGCGGTGTAGGCAGGGTGAAATCGATCTGATTATGCAGGATGCGTACGGCACCGTGGTGTTCGTAGAGGTAAAAACCAGGCGTCTGCCTGGGTTTGGTTCCGTTGAGGCGGTGCACGCGAAGAAGATGATGGCGATGCGCAGCGCGGCTGCAGAGTGGTTGCGAAGTACCGAGGGTTTTTACGAGGTCCGCTTCGACGTTGTGGAGGCGATCTATCACGAGGACGGCTTTGAGTTCGAGTTTGTCATGGGGGTTGAAGATGCCGCTTGCTAGTACCTTGAGTGCCACAGTTGAGGGGATTCGGGCGCGCGTCGTGCGGGTGGAGGCCAATGTAGGGCCAGGTTTGCCTGGTACGCACATCGTCGGGCTTGCTGATGCCGCTGTGAAAGAGTCGCGCGAACGAATCCGAACCGCTTGCCGCAATAGTTCGTTGCCGTGGCCGAAGACGAAGGCGATGGTGTCGCTATCGCCGGCACATGTGCCGAAGGCTGGATCCCAATTCGACTTGCCGATTGCGCTGGCCGTGATGGGGAGTCTGGATCCCCGTGCGCAGCGGGCGCTATCGAGCACCTTCATCGTGGGAGAGCTCGCCTTGGACGGTAGTTTGCGGCCTGTTCCGGATGTTCTTCCTATGCTGCTGGCTGCTCAGGAGCTACTTGGCGAGGACGGCGGAATCGACCGCATTGTGGTCCCACGTGCGAACGAGCAACAGGCGCAGCTTGTGTGCCGTGGCGAAATCGTGCTGGCAGATTCGCTGGCGCAGGTGTGGGCCTGGTTACTCGGTGAGGAGATGCTCGAAGCAGCGTCCGCGTGTGTGCCAAACGCTGAGCGCGGGCGTCAGCCCGATTTTGCAGATATTGCTGGTCAAGGTCCTGAGCGCAGAATCTTAGAGATAGCTGCAGCAGGCGCGCACCACATGCTGATGATCGGCCCACCTGGTTCGGGAAAGTCGATGCTGGCTGAACGGCTGCCTTCGATCCTGCCTGTATTGGATGTTGAAGAGATGGTGACGTCAACCGCGATTCACGCGGCTGCCGGAATCTCTGGAGGTGGGTTAGTGACGCACCCTCCGTTTATCGCACCGGACCCGTCGCTGTCTAAGATCCAGCTCATCGGGGGTGGCAGTGGAGTGCCGCGCCCCGGCGCGGTGAGCCAAGCGCACAACGGGGTGCTGTTTCTCGACGAGGCCTCTGAGATCGCGCCCGCCACGTTGGATGCGTTGCGAATCCCCCTGGAGAAAGGCGAGGTGCGATTGCGCCGCAGCAATCGAGACGTGGTTTTCCCCGCTGATTTCCAACTCATTCTTGCGATGAACCCGTGCCCGTGTGGAAAGCCGGTTCACCACTGCCGCTGTTCTGGGGCACAGCGCGCGCGGTATGCACGCAGGATTTCGGGGCCGTTGCGGGACCGTCTCGATATGGTCTGTAGGACCTCGTTGGATAACGCGGTGCTGAACCCAAGGGGAGCGGAGTCTTCCGCGGACATCGCACAGCGGGTCGCGGAGGCCCGCGACCGCGCGTCACACCGTTGGCGGACGTGCGAGGAACACACGAATGGTGCGCTGACCAATGCGCGGGTGCCGGGGCCGTGGCTGCGTCGACACTTCCCAGCGCAAGAATCCGCGATGATGCTTCTCTCTTCGATGTTGGCGCGCGGAGAGGTAAGTCAGCGCGGGATCGACCGCATTCTGAAACTCTCGTGGACTCTGGCGGACCTCCAAGGGGAGTCGTGTCCGCACCTTGGCCACGTCGCGGAAGCTGTCGACCTGCGAGACGAGCAGACCGTGCCGACTCAGTATGAGGAGGTTCCCGCATGAGTTCGCTTGAATCGTGGGCCTACCTCAACCGAGTGATTGAGGGGCCGTCGACAACACTGTGGGCGCTTCGAAACGAGGGGTATAGCGCCGACGAGATCGCCGAAGGGGTGCGGACCCGCGCACCTTGGCTTGGCGATCTGGCCGCCGACACCGACGCGAGATACACCTGGGACCAGCCAGCAGAAGACCTCGCCACCGCAGCGGAGCATGGCTACACGCTCATTACGCCTGAGTCACCGGAGTGGCCGCGCGAACGGATTTATGAATCGTTCCACCTTGGAGCGAAGCTGAGCTTGGACGGTGAGGGCGCGACGGCACGCCCCGATGGCGTTCCCCCGCACGCGCTGTGGGTCCGCGGCAATACAAACCTGCCGGAACTACTGGAGAGTTCGATCGCGATCGTCGGTACGCGAGCGCTGAGCGCGTACGGGCATTCGGCCACTCGCGACATCGTGCACGGGCTGAAACGCTGGGGATACACTATCGTCTCCGGTGGGGCGCTTGGGATTGATGCGGCAGCCCATGATGCGGCACTCGACGCAGGCCTGCCAACCGTGGTGTTTGCCGCATGCGGGCCAGGCGTGACCTACCCGAGGCGCCACCAACAACTGTTTGACCGCATCGTCGCAGCAGGGGGAGCAATCATCACCGAATACAGCCCGGGCATGGCCCCGGAACGACACCGCTTCCTCACCCGGAACCGGCTTGTCGCCGGGCTTACCCAAGCCACACTGGTGATTGAAGCTGCCTACCGCTCAGGAGCACTCAGCACGCTGCGCTGGGCACAGTACTACCACCGAGGCACACTGGCGGTACCAGGACCGATCACCACCGCCGGATCAGTGGGGACCAACTTGGCCATCCACAAAGGCGAAGCCACGATGGTGCTGAACGCGACCTACGTCCATGAGGCAATACGCCTCGAAAACGGCGTGGATGCAGAGCAAGAACTCGCAGACAACAACGAGGCATCCCCGCTGCAGCTACTCACCCGCACCGAGATGCGCATCTACGATGCCGCGCCGAAGCACCACCGCGAAGGGCTCGCCGCGGAGGAAATCGCGAAGGCCGCGGCGTTGTCCCTGCAGGTGACCGTCAACGTGCTCATCGAGCTGCAAGGCAAAGGGCTTATCCAGCGAGAAGGCCAGCTATGGCGACGCAGCGAAACAGCGAAGCCTTAAGCAGCCGATACAATACGGAGCATGAGTAGCAGCCACGATCAGTCGTCCACCCAGTTCCTTACCGCGGTGGACGACTTCATCGACTACTGCCAGCACGTGAAAAACCGCGCAGCGGCAACCTGCAAAAGTTACAAGTCTGACCTCACCACACTCGCTGCCTACACCCCCGACCTTAAGTCGTTTACCATCGACACGTTGCGCCGCTGGCTTGCCGACGCCGTCCAAGCCGGTAAAGCGCGCTCTACCATCGCACGCCGCACCGCATCCGCACGAGCATTCTCCACCTGGGCCTACCAACACGGCTACATCGCCAAAGACGAAGCCGCCCGCCTGCGCACCCCAAAGAAACAACGCAAATTACCCACCGTGCTCAGCGCCCCCGCCACCGAAGAACTCATTCGCCCACACAGTGACGCACCGCAAGACATCCGCGACACCGCCATCCTCGAACTGCTCTACGCCAGCGCAATCCGAGTCGGCGAACTCGTCGCCCTCAACACCGAAGACCTCGACCTGCACACCAACACCGCAAGAGTCACAGGCAAAGGCAACAAACAACGCATCGTCCCATTCGGAACCAACGCACACAACGCACTGACCGCATGGCTTCACGACGCCCGCCCCGCCCTCGCCAACGAAACCAACACAGGACCCACCCCGCTCTTCGTCGGCAACCAAGGAAAACGGATCGACCAGCGCCAAGTACGCCGAATCGTCGAGCGCGCCGGGCAGCAGGCAGGACAGACGAGCGTGACGCCACACTCACTGCGGCACACCGCGGCTACGCAAATGCTTGAAGGTGGCGCTGATCTGAGAATGGTGCAGGAGATGCTTGGCCACTCCAGCCTGCAGACCACACAGATTTACACCCACGTCTCCTCGCAGAGGCTTACGCAGATCTACAATCAGGCGCATCCCCGGGCGTAACTGTTTACCGTGTTGGTTTGAGCCGAATGGTGGGCGTCGATAAGAGGGACAGCGGGTTGATATAGGTGTCCTTTGCGACGAGCGCACCCCAGTGCAACCCATCCTGCATGTGTGCCTGCGGCCTAGTCGGGCGAGCCAACGTCCCAATCACCTCGCCGGTCTTTACTGCATCACCTTGTCGCACGCGGGCGTGCACCGGCTGGTAGGTAGTGCGGATTCCGTCAAGATGGTCGATGCTGATAACGGGAGTGCCCGCCACATTGCCGACGAACGCCACTGTCCCCGCGTCAGCGGCGAGGACTGGGCTACCGATTCGCAGCGCAAGATCAACCCCGCGATGTCCCGGCATCCAGTTCTTCTCCGGGATCTGTGCGGGTCGGGTAATCCGGGTTGCGTGGGGGAGACCTGTAGTCGGGTCGACGTACGCGAAAGCAGGAGCTGTGGACAATCCTGCGCAGAGCAATAAAGGGAGTAAAGCCGTCCATCGAAAAAGTGCATGCATGATGCTATTGAGCCCCGACAGCACGGTACGCGGCAAGCTCCTACACGAAAATGCTGTGGACAAAAATCAACCTGTGGATAACTGCAGAGGTTTCTGCAGGTCAAATTAGGTAACCAAGGCGGTTTCGACTATGCTTGTCAAAGCAACTTTTCGAAGTTGACTACGCGCGCCGAATAACGCCAGCTCAGCAATGGTCCCGCAGTATGAGGGTGTTGAGAAGGTGCGGTGCTAGGGCGAGGGATAAAACCCTCGCAGTACATGAACATTAACCGAACGAGATTACTCCAAAGGAGAAATTCCCATGGCAGTTGTAACCATGCGCGAACTCCTCGACGCAGGTGTGCACTTCGGCCACCAGACGCGTCGTTGGAACCCGAAGATGCGTCGCTTCATCTTCACCGACCGCAACGGCATTTACATCATCGACTTGCAGCAGACGCTGACCTACATTGACGAGGCTTTCGAGTTCGTCAAGGAAACCGTTGCACACGGTGGCACGATCCTGTTTGTTGGTACGAAGAAGCAGGCGCAGGAGCCTATCCAGGAAGAGGCTCAGCGTGTTGGTATGCCATACGTAACGCACCGCTGGCTCGGTGGCATGCTCACCAACTTCCAGACCGTTTCCAAGCGTATCGGCCGTATGAAGGAGCTCCAGGCTATGGATGCTGCTGAGAACGGCTACGCAGGTCGCGGTAAGAAGGAAGTCTTGATGCTGACCCGCGAGCGCCAGAAGCTTGAGCGCGTTCTTGGCGGCATTGCTGACATGACCAAGGCACCTTCCGCTCTGTGGGTTGTTGACACGAGCAAGGAGCACATCGCGGTCAACGAGGCTAAGAAGCTGCGTATCCCTGTTGTTGCTGTTCTTGACACCAACTGTGACCCAGATGACGTCGACTTCCCAATTCCGGGCAACGACGACGCTATCGGCGCAGTCAAGATCCTGACCCACATCATCGGTGAGGCAGTCATCGCTGGTAAGCAGCAGCGCGAAGAGCGTCAGCTGGCATCCGCACGCGAGGCCGCAGGCGACACCGACGCGAAGCACCAGGCAGAGGTCGCAGAGGCCGCTGCGCAGGCTGCTGCCTCCGCTGAGGTTTCCGCTGCAGACGCTGCGAAGGCAGCTGCTGAAGCAGAAACTGCTGCGCCGCAGGAGGTTGCACCAGTAGAGCAGCCACACGCTGTTCGCGCTGCAGAGCAAGCTCAGCAGGCTAAGTAACTCCGCTCGCAGGACGCACGAAGCGTGTATCCTGCATAGCGAGTGTGACACCCCGCGTCCTGTTCACGTCCTGGATTATGGGCGCGAAATGGGCGTGGGGTGTTTTGCTTGAAGCATAATTTTACGACGTATTTATCCACTACTGTACGAGGAGGATCGCCCGAATATGGCGAACTACACTGCTGCTGACGTTAAGAAGCTGCGTGAAACCACCGGCTCCGGCATGCTCGACTGCAAGAAGGCGCTGGAGGAGACCGGCGGCGACTTCGAGAAAGCCGTCGAGCTGCTCCGTATCAAGGGCGCAAAGGACGTGGGCAAGCGCGCTGAGCGCAACGCTCTGGAGGGCCTCGTCGCTGTCTCTGGCAACACCATCGTCGAGATCAACTCTGAGACCGACTTCGTTGCGAAGAACGACGAGTTCAAGACCATTGCTGGCAAGATTGCTGACGCCGCTGCTGCTGTGAAGGCAAACAGCCAGGAAGAGCTCGCAAATGCTGACGTCGACGGCGAGACCGCACACGACGTCCTTGAGCGCCTCTCCGCGAAGATCGGCGAGAAGCTGGAGCTGCGTCGCGCTGCCACCATCGAGGGTGACCAGCTGGCGAAGTACCTGCACCAGCGTTCCGCTGACCTGCCACCAGCTGTTGGCGTTCTGGTTGCCTACAACGGCGACAACGCTGAAGCTGCACACCAGGTTGCGCTGCAGATCGCTGCGATGAAGGCTCGTTACCTCAAGGAAGAGGACATTCCGGCTGAGGTTGTCGAGAAGGAGCGCGCTGTTCAGGAAGAGATCACCCGTAACGAGGGTAAGCCTGAGGCAGCCATCGCGAAGATCGTTGAGGGTCGTATGGGTGGCTTCTTCAAGGACGTTGTCCTTCTGGACCAGCCTTCGCTTGCTGACTCCAAGAAGACCGTGAAGCAGTTCGCGGAGGAGAACGGCATCGAGATCACCGACTTCGTTCGTTTCGAGGTTGGCCAGGCATAAGCCTGATGCTTTTCACCGCTGGTGTAGAGGGGTTACCCTCCGCCGGCGGTTTCTTTTGTGCCCAGTTGCTACAAAGCTATGCGAGATCGCTAAGATCGGTCGGGAATAGAATTGTCCTCTACGGCTCGAATTGGCCAACTCTCAAGGAGTGTCCTCACAGTGTCAGAACTTGCGTCTACTCGCACGGGATTCAAACGCGTCATGCTTAAACTGGGCGGTGAAATGTTCGGTGGCGGAAAAGTTGGTATCGACCCGGACGTTGTCGAAAGCGTCGCCTCGCAGATCGCTGAAGTTGCCCAGTCCGGAACCGAGGTAGCTGTCGTGATCGGTGGCGGAAACTTCTTCCGTGGTGCTGAGCTGCAAAAGCGCGGTCTTGACCGCGCTCGCTCCGACTACATGGGCATGCTTGGCACCGTGATGAACTGCCTTGCGCTCCAAGACTTCCTGCAGCAAAAAGGCGTCGATTGTCGCGTGCAGACTTCCATCAACATGGCTCAGATTGCTGAGCCGTACTTGCCGCTTCGTGCAGTCCGCCACCTGGAGAAAGGCCGCGTTGTCATCTTCGGCGCCGGCATGGGTATGCCATACTTCTCCACGGACACCACGGCCGCACAGCGTGCCCTGGAAATTGGTTGTGAGGTCCTGCTGATGGCCAAGGGCGTCGACGGCGTTTACGACGACGACCCACGTACCAACCCAGACGCACAGCTCTACAGCGAGGTATCTCCTCGCGAAGTGCTGGAAAAGGAACTCAAGGTTGCCGACGCCACCGCGTTTTCGCTGTGCATGGACAACAACATGCCGATTCTGGTATTCAACCTGCTCAAGGAAGGCAATATTGCTCGTGCGGTGTCCGGCGAGCAAATCGGCACGCTCGTTTCCTAGAGGGCATCGGGGAGTCCGAAGCGTTCGACGGTGCGCGCTACCGAAAGGAGTGCGCGCCCGCCAACAGTGACTGATCCAAGGTGGAGCGCCCCGACTGCAACGGCGGGGCTGCCCATCACATTGAACAGCGTGCACCAAGGCGTCCACACTGTCTGCCGATAGAAGCTCTCTTCCGGGGTGAGGGAGGAGAAGTAGCCAATTGACGGGGGATCAAACGCAATCGTTGGGGTGAGTACGATATCCACATCCCATTCGTGTTGCACGTGTCCAAGTAAGTGTCTGAAGTGTTCGTGAGCGTTGTGCAGCGCCGCAGGGGAGACCGTGCGGCCCTGCTCACGCATCCATGCGAGATAGGGGTTCTCGAGTGGCTCTACCTTGCAGAAACTGTGTGTGATGCGGTGCTTGAAATGCTCAAAAGTCACTTGTGCGTCCGCGTAGGGGCGAAGCAACACAACCTCATGATGTTTGCCTAGCTCGTGTGCGGCCGCATCGAGGGCGTCGCCGCGCCCGCTCGACACGGTGGTGTTGGCGAAGAGGCCGTCGATAAGTACGCCGATGCGAAGTTTGCGTACCGGGGTGGGGTGGTGGCCGTAGAGTTCAAACTGGTCGATGACACTGCGGGTGATAAACCCTTGGGCGACCGGGGCATGCGTGCCAGGCTTATAACCCACGACACCGCAGGCCGCGGCGGGCACACGCAACGAACCCCCTGCGTCAGTACCATGCGCTGCGCGGTAGAGCCCGCTTCCGACGAGTACCCCCGCCCCGGCTGAGGAGCCACCAGGAGTACAACCGGGGAAGATGGGCGACTGTAGCGTCGGCGAGTGAGCTTCCTCCGCATAGCACGTCGCCCCAAGCTCAGCTGTCAGAGACTTTCCGGGGATGGAGGCTCCAGACTCCAGCAACGCAGCAACAATCGGGCTGTGCTTCTCCGCAACGACTTTCCGTGCTGGGTTGCCATGAGACGTGGGCATTCCGGCAACATCCGTCCCGTCCTTGATCGGAATCTGCCACGACGACAGCCTTCCTTGGCCGGTACGCAATGGGGTCGGGGGCGAGTAGACCAACGCGGCACTGGCGGGGGAGTAAAGCATGGGGACAGTCTAGGCGTCACGAGCGCCGATTTCTTCTGGTCCCGGCGAAGCCGCGACACGTCCCACCCGGGAACGCTGGTAGATTGGTGTGCGACTTACTTGTCCCCAAACACTTTGTACAGAAGAAGTGGAGAAAAAATGATTGATGACGTGTTGCTTGATGCCGAAGAGCGAATGAGCTCCTCTGTTGATTTCACCCGCGACGACCTGGTAACAATCCGTACAGGTCGCGCTAACCCAGCGATGTTTAACGGCGTCATGGCTGACTTCTATGGTGCCCCGACGCCAATCAACCAGATGGCGACGATCTCCGTACCTGAACCTCGCATGCTGCTGATCAAGCCGTACGACATGTCGACGCTGAAGGAAATTGAGACCGCCATCCGTAACTCCGATCTCGGCGTGAACCCGACGGACGATGGACAAGTTATCCGCGTCACGATTCCGCAGCTGACGGAGGACCGTCGCCGTGACATGGTCAAGCAAGCCAAGCAGAAGGGCGAGGACGGCAAGATCGCCATCCGTAACGTCCGCCGCCACGGTATGGAAGCACTGAAGAAGATCCAGAAGGACGGCGACGCGGGCGAGGACGAAGTGCAGACCGCAGAAAAGGCGCTGGACAAGACCACCCAGAACTACGTTGCACAAATCGATGAGCTGGTTCAGCGCAAAGAAGCTGAACTGATGGAGGTCTAAGGCCTGGGTCCTGCCAGCAACAGAAAGCAACGCTACGTGAAACTCTCGACAGATCAATCAGAACCATCAGGCTGGCCCCGCATTACGGCTCCGAAGCCGAAGAATGATGCGGGCAGGAACCTGCCGGCTGCCATCACGACCGGGGTTATTCTTGGCGCTATCGTGATTGCCGCCGTGTGGGTTGGCCCTATGGCGTGGTACCCACTTGTTGCGGTCGCCGTAGCAGGCGGGATGTGGGAGGTGCTCACCCGGTTACGGGAAGCTGGCTATCAGCAGCCGCGTACCCTCTTGATTATCCTTGGCCAGATCATGGTGTGGTCTTCTGCTGTGTACAAGACTGCGGGCGTGGTCGCTGCGTTCGCATTCACGGTGCTGTTCTTGATGTTCTTGCGGCTGTTCGACCACGGTCGACACCAAACGCCGACGAACTATCTACGAGATACCGCAGTGGGCGTGTTCGTCCTGGCTTGGATTCCATTATTCGGCAGTTTTGCAGCAATGGTTTCGCTTATTGACGAAGGCTCTGTAAGCGGTTCGGCGTTCATTGTGGCATTCATGTGCTGCGTAGTCGCCTCTGACGTTGGGGGATACGCTGCCGGCGTGATGTTTGGGTCGCACCCAATGGCGCCAGCGGTGAGCCCGAAGAAGTCCTGGGAGGGCTTTGCCGGATCGATGGTGTTCGGGATCATCGCGGGAACTGCGGTGGTTACCTTCCTCATTCAAGGGCCGTGGTGGATGGGCATCTTCCTGGGGGCCGCCCTGGTAGTGTGCGCGACGATGGGTGACCTTGTTGAAAGCCAGTTCAAGCGCGAGCTGGGCATCAAAGACATGTCTCAGATTTTGCCTGGGCATGGTGGCCTGATGGACCGCCTGGACGGCATGTTGCCAGCAGCGTGCGCAACGTACATTCTGCTGAGTGCTTCTGCATGGATGAATCCGTTCTAACGTGCAAAGATGGGGCAATCATGACTGAGACCCCAACATTGCCACTGCTGACCCCCAAGTTTGGTATGCCGCCGAAGCACTTCGCTGACCTGAGCAGCGAGGAGCGCATTGAGGCGCTGAAGTCCCTCGGGCTACCTAAGTTCCGCGCAGACCAGATCGCGCGCCACTATTACGGCAAATTTGAAGCTGATCCGCTCACGATGACGGATCTGCCTGCTGCGCAACGCGAGAAGGTGAAAGACGCCCTTTTCCCGACGCTGCTGACCCCGGTTCGGCGCGTAGAAACCGACGAGGGGGATACCACCAAGACGCTGTGGCGCTTGCACGACGGCATCCTGTTGGAATCCGTGCTGATGCGCTACAAGGATCGCGCGACGCTGTGCATTTCATCGCAAGCAGGTTGCGGGATGGCGTGCCCATTTTGTGCCACAGGCCAGGGCGGGCTCGATCGAAACCTGTCTACTGCCGAGATCGTTGACCAGGTTCGCGCTGCCGCAGCAATGATGCAGGAAGAAGGCTCCCGGCTTTCTAACATCGTATTCATGGGGATGGGAGAGCCCCTAGCGAACTATAAGCGGGTAGTCAGCGCAGTGCGCCAGATTACTAGCCCGGCGCCGCAAGGCTTCGGGATTTCGCAGCGTAACGTCACCGTTTCGACTGTAGGTCTTGCGCCACAGATTCGAATGCTTGCCGACGAAGGCCTCTCCTGCACGCTGGCGGTTTCCCTCCACACCCCAGATGATGAGCTCCGTGACACTCTCGTGCCGATGAACAACAGGTTCTCTGTCCAAGATGTGCTGGAGGCTGCACGGTACTACGCGGATACGACGGGGCGTCGTGTCTCCATTGAGTACGCGCTGATCCGTGACATTAACGACCATGACTTCCGTGCAGACATGCTCGGTAGAAAGCTTCACGCGGTGCTCGGGCCGTTGGTGCACGTCAATCTCATCCCGCTGAACCCGACACCGGGTTCGAAGTGGGACGCGTCGCCGAAGGCTCGGCAGGATGAGTTTGTGCGACGCGTTATCGCGCAGGGCGTCACATGCACGGTTCGTGATACGAAGGGGCAAGAGATAGCGGCGGCGTGTGGCCAGCTTGCCGCGGAAGGCGAGTAGCCTTCGGGCTCGGTTCTGAGAAAAGCAAACGGCGCCACGCCCTCACTCAGGTGTTGGGGGTGGCGCCGTCGCGTTAGCTAAAGCGAGCTGCTAGTGAATGCTCTGCTGCTGCGCACCGCGCAGTGCGTTGAGACGTGCTGGGTCAATGTTGAGCGCGCGCAACTCGTGCTCATCGAGCTCAGCGTACGGACCAGTCATCGTCTGCTGGGCGTAGATCCAGTCTGGTTCTTTATGACCAGCGGGCTTGTTGTGCGAGGTGACCGTGCGGACTTGGCTCAGCTTTGGCTGAAGACCGTGGAAGATCAGGCCCACTGCGATCAGCACTGCGAGAGTGAGTAGCCAAATAGTCTCGACGTGGCCGTGGTGGTTGCCGAAGTTGTACGCGAGCAAGAAGATCACCGAGATCCACCCTGCGAGTTGAATCGTGCGCGGCTTGAACGCGCTCCACCCGAAGCGGGCGGAAGGGACATCAGCTTCAGAAACGCCGTTATATACCTGTGGAGCCTTGTCCTGAGGGTGAGCCACTGCCATTCTCCTTGAGCTGTAGTTGTCCGCTTGAAGGAAGCAGCCTTTGGATGCAACCAATAAGGGACATGCTAAATCTGTGTGTACTGTGCATTATCTTTTCATATTGTGCGGCCTGATGGCACGGCGTAGCCCCCAATGAGTTCAAACTTTCGCACCATCGTGCAGAGTATATGTGGTCGGAGGATTGCGTACCGGTACGATGCCCGGCCAACGGAACGGCAGATAATTCCCGTTACTGTATGCACACCTAGCGCCTATTTAGGGGGCACGGGACTGTCTAAAACAGTTGAAAAGGAAACTAAGTGTCCATTTTTGCCGTGACGTGCCACAATAGAAGTTGTGAAGAAGGTTCTGATACTTGGATCGACAGGCTCTATTGGCACACAGGCGCTCGATATTATTCGTAAGCACCCTGAAGACTTTGAGGTTGTCGGCATTGCGGCAGCCGGGCACAACCCTGAGCTTGTTATCCAACAGGCGCAGGAGTTTAAACTGCGCCCAGAACAAATTGCTGTCCAGCAGCTTGATCCCGCGAAGGATGTTTCTCGTGCCGTAGGCGACGTCATCATTACGGGCGAGGATGCTGCTGCGGTTCTCGTTGAAATGCAAGATGCTGACATCGTCCTGAACGCGCTTGTCGGTGCTGCGGGGCTTGAATCGACGCTCGCAACGCTTCACAAAGACGGCGTCTTGGCGCTTGCGAACAAAGAATCGTTGGTCGCTGGCGGGCGTTTCGTGATGGAGAAAGTGAAGCCTGGCCAACTCGTGCCAGTAGATTCTGAGCATTCCGCGATGGCGCAGTGCTTGCGCGCTGGAAGTCGCGCTGACGTGTCGCGATTCGTGCTCACTGCGTCGGGCGGTCCGTTCCGGGGATGGACCAGGGAACAGATGATGGAAGCGACGCCGCAGCAGGCTGGGCAGCACCCGACGTGGTCGATGGGCACGATGAACACTCTTAATTCCGCGACCATGGTCAATAAGGGGCTCGAGCTCATCGAGGCGACGCTATTGTTTGATATCGCGCCTGACGTCATTGATGTTGTAGTGCACCCCCAGTCCGTTGTGCATTCGGCGATTACGTTCGCAGACGGTGCAACGATCGCCCAGGCATCACCGCCATCGATGATGCTGCCTATTGCGCATGCGCTCGCCTGGCCAGAGCGTATTCCTGGCGCGCAACCAGCCTTGGACTTTTCGCAGGCCAGTGATTGGACGTTTGAGCCGCTTGACGACGACGCGTTCCCAGCCGTGCGTCTCGCCAGGGAGGCAGCCGCGATGGGGGATCCCTACCCAGCGGTTTACAACGCCGCGAATGAAGTAGCGGTCGAGGCGTTCCTCACCGGCAAGATTCGGTTCCCGCACATCGTGGACGTCGTTAGTTATGTCCTTGACGCGGCTGGGGCGTTTGCATTTGCGCCGACATCTATCGAAGATATTCTTCACGTAGATGCTGGTGCACGCCGGGCAGCAAAGGAAGTTATCGCCCAGCTGTAAGCCAGCCTGAATGGCAAGGAGCAGCGAGTGGGCATTGTAGGAATCATACTTTTTGCTCTTGGCATTACCGTTTCCATCGCGCTCCATGAGGCGGGGCACATGTTCACTGCGCGCGCGTTTGGGATGCGTGTTCGCCGCTACTTCGTGGGGTTCGGGCCGAAGCTCTGGTCCGTGAAGAAGGGGGAGACGGAGTACGGCGTCGCGGCGCTCCCGCTTGGCGGGTTTTGTGATATCGCTGGGATGACTGCTCAGGATCCGGTGAGCGCCGACGAGGCACCCGTGGCGATGTACCGCAAACCCTGGTGGCAGCGTGTGGCGGTGCTCAGCGGTGGGATCGCGATGAATCTTCTGATTGGCGTTGTAGTGCTGTACTTTGTTGCAGTGTTTGCAGCGATCCCGAACCCGTATGCAGATTGGACCCCAACTGTGGGAGAGCTGCAGTGTGCACCCGACCAAATTAACGAGACTCAGCTGGGTGAATGTACTGGCAATGGTCCCGGTTATGACGCGGGGCTGCGCGAAGGCGACAAGCTGCTCGCAGTTGATGGGGAAGATCTCAAGTCATTTCCGGAGCTGCGAGATTACGTGATGCGCCGCCCGGGCGAGACTGTGACGCTGACCGTGGGTCGCGACGAGACACAGCTCGACATCGACGTTCCACTCGCCACGGTGACCAGGATTGATCCGGCAACCGGTGCTTCTTTTGACGCTGGCGCGATTGGTGTGACGAGCGCCCCTGTGGAAGACGCAATGCGCCAGTTCGCGCCGTTAGAAGCTGTACCAGCTACGGCAGCGTTTACGGGGCAGATGCTCAGCGCGACGGTGCAGGGGCTTATCGCGTTCCCGTCGAAGATCCCTGGAGTTGTCGCCTCAATCTTCGGTGCGGAGCGTGAGCTCGATGGCCCAGTAAGTGTCATTGGTGCCTCCCGCGCGGGCGGAGAGTTAGCGCAACAAAGTATGTGGTCGATGTTTTGGATGATGCTGGCCAGTCTCAATTTCTTCCTCGCGCTTTTCAACCTGATCCCGTTGCCGCCCCTGGATGGCGGGCACATCGCAGTGGTGCTTTACGAGCGAATCCGCGATGCGCTACGTCGGTTGCGCGGGCTTGAGCCCGGTGGCCCTGCGGACTACCGCAAGTTGATGCCGTTGACGTATGCGATGGCTGCGGCACTGTTGACAATTGGTGCGTTTGTGATGCTTGCGGATGTGGTCAACCCAATCAAGCTGTTTGGGTAGCAGTGCTAGAGTAGGCAACTATGAATCTTCCCATCGGTTTAGGTATTCCTGAAGGCCCAGCGCCAACGCTCGCACCTCGTCGAAAGACACGCCAGCTGATGGTTGGCGGTGTGGGTGTTGGGTCGGATCACCCGATCACGGTCCAGTCGATGACCACCACCAAAACGCACGATATTAATGCAACGCTGCAGCAGATTGCCCAGTTGTCGACGGCCGGTTGTGACATCGTGCGCATTGCTTGCCCAAAGACTGTTGACGCCGATGCGCTGCCAGCGATTGCGGCGAAGTCGCCTATCCCGGTGATTGCGGATATCCACTTTCAGCCGAAGTACATCTTCGCGGCGATCGAAGCCGGGTGCGCTGCTGTGCGTGTGAACCCGGGCAACATTAAACAGTTTGACGGTCGTGTGAAGGAAGTCGCGAAGGCTGCGGGGGACGCTGGTATCCCGATCCGTATCGGCGTCAACGGTGGTTCGCTTGATAAGCGCCTGCTCGAGAAGTACGGCCGCGCCACGCCCGAGGCTCTCGTCGAGTCCGCGATGTACGAGGCTGCGCTCTTTGAGGAGCACGGCTACGGCGATATCGCGATCTCCGTGAAGCACTCTGACCCGGTGCTCATGGTTGAGGCGTATCGTCAGCTCGCGGAGAAGACGGATTATCCCTTGCACCTCGGCGTGACTGAGGCTGGGCCTAAGTTCATGGGCACCATTAAGTCCTCCGTCGCATTCGGTGCACTGCTTTCTCAGGGCATTGGCGATACAATTCGCGTTTCACTTTCTGCTGACCCCGTGGAGGAAATCAAGGTTGGCGACCAGATTCTGCAGTCGCTGAATCTGCGTCCGCGCAAGCTTGAGATCGTCTCCTGCCCGTCTTGCGGTCGCGCCCAGGTGGATGTGTACAAGCTTGCCGAGGAAGTTACTGCTGGTCTTGAGGGGATGGAGTACCCGCTTCGTGTTGCCGTTATGGGCTGCGTTGTCAACGGTCCTGGTGAGGCTCGCGACGCCGACTTGGGTGTTGCTTCCGGCAACGGCAAGGGACAGATCTTCGTGAAGGGCGAGGTCGTTGAGACTGTCCCCGAGTCGAAGATCGTAGAGACGCTTATTGCCCACGCTCAGCGCATCGCTGAGGAGGAAGGCCTCCAGGAGGTTGAGGGCGCGCACGCAGAAGTCAAGGTTACGCGCTAGATAATCCGCGTGAGGGAGTGGCGTAGACGACGTTTCGTTGTGGTCTTGGTACTTTAGGTCCATGCAACGTCTCCTCGCTTTGTTCCTGAGCGTAGTTTTCACGGGCGCGCTAGCCACCGCCTGCACACCGCGCCCGAACGATGTTGAGCCCGTCGCCCGCGAGTTTCTTGAAGCCCTCGCAAGTCTCGACGGGGCTAATTTTCAAGAGCTTGTCGACGTCCCCTCCGATGCCAACGCATCATTCCAAGAAACGGTCAACGGACTCCAGGCAGAAGCGCTCAAGGCGACGATCAACGACGTCAGTCAAAGTGACAATTTAGCTACCGTCTCGTACCACTTGAAGTGGGGCCTGCCGAAAGAACGCACAGTCGAGTATGACTCCCACATGACTCTGACTCAGATTGGGGAGAAGTGGACCGTGCGCTGGCAGCCGAGTATTTTGCACCCGCGCCTGGGCGCGCAGCAACACTTGGAGCTGCGTTCCGTGACGGCATCAAAGGCGAGCGTCGTTTCTTCCGATGGGGTAGAACTGCTGCGGCCTGGGACAGCGTTCCGCATCCTGGTGGAAAAGCACGCCGTGCGCGATATCCCGGACACCGCTCGCAGGATTTCCGCTTTTCTACAAGAGTCCCGTGGTAAGTCATCTGCCGTACCTGAGATTCCCGCCGATGAACTAGAGAACAGGCTCCTTGAGGCTCAGGGTACCTACTCGGTTGCGATGGTTCCGTCCGAATTCGGCGATGCCGCCAAGGCAGCGTTTAGTGCCGTGCCTGGAGTGCGCATCAACGAGGAAGCGGCGATGGTGAGCATTGAGCCGGATTTCGCGCCGGACATGCTTGCTCGCGTTGGTGAGCTTGTTCGCGATGACCTCATCGGTGACGACGGCTGGAGCGTAAGCGTGGTCAACGAGCACGGCGCGGTGCTGGAGGATATTGAACGCCACGCACCGGCTCCTGCACCTGCGATTGAGGTGAGCCTGGACCATGGCGTCCAGCTGGCTGCGGAGCGGGCACTCGAGCCGTATGCCGGGCGACAGGCAATGATTGTTGCTATCCGCCCATCCAGTGGGGCGGTGCTTGCTGTTGCACAGACACGCGAGGCGGACCGCGAGGGCAACTTGGCGACGATGGGCCAGTATCCACCGGGCTCAACGTTCAAGATCATCACGGCGGCGGCCGGTCTTGAGCGTCAGGCCCTTACACCGGGCAGTACAGTGCCTTGCCCGGGGACCATGAACCTGTACGGTAGGACCGTGACGAACTACGCCGGGTTCTCCCTCGGCAACGTTTCACTACAGTCTGCCTTTGCGCACTCTTGCAATACGACGTTCGCTGACATTTCGACGAAGCTTGCCCCAGGTGAGCTTCGAGATGTTGGAAAACAGTTCGGGCTTGGACTCGACATGAAGATCCCTGGCTTGGAGACCATCACAGGCTCCATCCCTGTTGGTGAGGAACCGCTTGACCGCACAGAGGCCGGATACGGGCAGGGTCATGACCTTGCGAGCCCGTTCGGGATGGCACTCGTAGCTGCCTCCGCTGCGAATGGGTCAATGCCGACCCCATACCTGATTAAGGGAGTGGACACTGAGCTAAGTGAGTCTGCGCCTCGTATGCCAGCTGAGGCGTGGCACCAGTTGCAGGAGATGATGGCGGCGGTGACCGCTCCGGGTGGTACTGCGGCGGGGATGACCGCCGGTGGTGATATCCGTGGCAAGACTGGTGAGGCGGAAATCAACCAGGGCTCCCATTCGTGGTTTACCGGCTACCGAGTTGACGACGATATAGCGTTCGCAGCCCTGGTCGTGCTTGGCGGCGGCTCGGAGGCTGCGGTCGCGTTGACGAACTCGATGTTGGTGAATCTGGACCAGTCGCGAGGGGGTTAGTTGGGCCTCAGTAGTCGGGTACTACTATGGGGCGCATGAGCAAACGAGGAAAGCTACAACAACAAGCGTCCACTCCGATTCGGAAAGTACCAAAGGACATTGAGCGCCCTGAGTACGCCTGGAAGGACGACGTACAGGAGAACATCGGCGAGCCATACGTGCAGGACGCCGAGACGATCGAGAAGATGCGCGAGAGCTCGAAGATCGCCGCGAATGCACTGGCGGTTGCGGGTGCAGCTGTGAAGCCAGGCGTGACGACCGACGAGATCGATCGGGTTGCCCACGAGTACATGCTTGATCACGGCGCGTACCCGTCCACGCTTGGCTACCGCGGCTTCCCGAAGTCCTGCTGTGTGTCGCTCAACGAGATCGTGTGCCATGGTATCCCGGATACCACCGTGATTGAGGACGGCGACATCGTCAACATTGACGTCACCGCATACAAGAATGGTGTGCACGGTGACACGAATGCGACCTTCCTCGCTGGCGATGTCACCCAGGAACACAAGGATCTGGTCCAGCGCACGTACGAGGCAATGATGCGCGGTATCAAGGTGGCGAAGCCTGGCCGTGAGATCAACGTGATCGGCAGGGTTATCGAGTCCTATGCGAAGCGTTTCGGTTACAACGTGGTCACTGACTTTACTGGCCACGGGGTTGGCCCCACCTTCCATAATGGACTCGTGGTGCTCCACTACGACTCGGACGCATACCGGGACATCCTGGAGCCTGGCATGACGCTGACTATCGAACCGATGATCAATCTCGGCGCACTGCCGTACGATATTTGGGATAACGGCTGGACGGTGCAAAACCGTGACGGTAAATTCAGCGCCCAGTTTGAGCACACCCTGGTCATTACTGACGATGGCAACGAGATCCTCACCATTCCGGACAAGAATGTGGCAGAGGGACAGCTGATGTTGGGAGCGTAAACAGCTCCCAGATGTAGCTGATTCGCTGTTGGTGTTTGTTGTAAGACACCAGCAGCGATTGTTTTTACCGAAAAGAAAACTGCCCTGTCGCATGTTGCGATAGGGCAGAAACGTTTCCTAAGAAACTGATCTTAGAGCTTGATCAGGCCGTTGTAGGAAGCGAAGTTGAAGCCAGCGATGATCAGGCCAACGAGTGCGCCGATACCAGCGACGACGGTGCCGTCGATCCAGTAGCGTGCCCACTGAGGAAGAGCTTGAATGTCAGTCTCCTTGCCGAAAGCATCGGTGATGTAGAATGGCTTTTCGCGTTCTTCCTTGTCGAAGGCCTGGGAAGATCCGAGGCCGGAGAACAATCCCTTGGTGCCATCGGCGATGACCTTGCCGGCGTCCTTGTCGCCTTTCTGCTTGCCAACAAAAATGCCCTGCTGGTCAGCCTTGGTCTTTGGCGTAGGGGTAGGCGTCACAGTTGCGGTTGGGGTAGGAGAGGATGGTGTCTGTGCTGCAGAAGCGGTAGCAACGCCCCCGAGAGCAACGGTCAGTGCGGTTGCGGAAGCAACAGCTGCGGTGCGGAAGTTACGCATTGAGTTTCCTTCTTTCGAAATTAATGTTTTCAGGTGCGGAAATCCGCAATTACTTGTTCAGCGTCGGCAGGCCGTGAACAATGAAGTTGTACGCGGGTCCAACGAACACGCCGACTGCTGCAGCAACGGAGGTGAAGACGGTCAAGACGTAGCCGAGCTTCGCCCACAGAGGCTGGTTATCGAAGCCCTCCTTCTTGAGTCCGAAGAGCGCCTTAGCGTTAGCACCCTTGGCTTGGACCTTTCCGTCCTTGTCCTTCTCCCAAGCGCCGAGCTTGTGGCCCAGCTTGGTGGAAGAGCCGCCGAGGTTCTTGTTCTTGTCGATCTGCTTGTCTGGAACGACGTTGGTGGTGGGCGTAGGGGTTGGTGTCTCTTCGGCAGTAGCGACGGTTGCGGAACCGAATGCTACAGCGACTGCGGTAGCGCCTGCGAGGGCTGCCTTACGGAAATTACGCATGAAACGAAATCCTTCTCTGATAGATACTTACAAAGACGTCCGGGTGGAAGTTCGGAGAAATCCAGAACCGATGAAAGTTCTAGGACCGATAGCAAGCCCCATGTGGACTCTGCCCGGTGTCGGTGACCTACTTTAGACCAACGTAGGCAAGATTGCACAAGCTATCCCCAAAAATCCGTGAGAGAACTATCAGTAATCTCGCGTATGGCCTGCTGCGCCAACGGGGGAATCGTCGCGCGCGTCACACGCGTTACACATAGTTCGGTCACCTGGGGAAATAAGCTCGTTGAATAGGGGTGTCTTGCCTAAATTTTCCACCACCCCATTTTGGGGTGGTGGTAAGTCTTAATCGCTGATAAATGCAAGGTTAAGACCAAGAATCGCGTTTTCTATGACTTCCGGCAGGGCAGGGTGGATCCAGTACTGCTTGCGTACGACCTCTCGAAGGTCCATGTCGAACGCCATGATCGTGATCAGTTGCTGGACGAGCGTTGAGGCTTGCGGACCAATGAGATGAGCTCCCAGAAGTCTTCCAGTTTTCTTGTCGGCGACAAGCTTAACGATGCCTGATGTGTCCTCGAGTGCCCAGCCGTAGGCGACGTCACCGTAGTTCTGTAGCTTCACGGTGATGTCGTAGCCCGCGTTCTTTGCATCCTCCTCGGTGAGTCCAACAGTGGCAATCTGTGGTTCGGTGAAAACGGCGAATGGAACATGGTCGTGCGGCATGGCGCGGTACTCGGATTCTGGGGTGCCGTTCATCGCCGCCAGTAGGTTGTGGCGCACTGCGCGCATCTCCGCGTTCGCCACGTGCTTCAGCTGGTACGGAGAGGAGACGTCGCCGAGTGCCCACACGCCAGGGCAGGAGGTGCGCCCGTACTTATCGACGGCCACACGACCGTCACCTTCCATATCGATGCCGGATGCCTCGAGCGACATTTGGTCGCCGTTTGGGATACGGCCCATGCCGATCAGGAGGTGCTCGCTGGTGACGGCGGAACCGTCGTCAAGAGTCAGGGTTATGCCGTCTTCGTTGTGTTGGGCGTTGCGGACGGTGCCGAAGTGGACGTCGAAACGCTCTTGGGCGAGCTCATTGAGGCGCTGCGTGATGTCCTTATCCAAGGTGCGTAGGAACGGTGAGCGGTTTACTACCGTAACTTTGGTGCCGAGGGCATCAAAGACGTGGGCGAACTCCATCGCGATGAAGCCACCACCAACGATCGTCAGTGACTTGGGCAGCTCTGGCAGGCGCATGATGTCCTCATTCGTGTGGAACGGAACTGTCTTTGCCCACTCAGGGATGAAGGGGCGCGATCCTGCGGCGATCACAATTTGATCCGCGGAAATTGTGCGTGCGTCGCCGCCGATGCCGGTGGAAATTGTCTTCGGGGCAACGAATCTTGCGTGCTGGTCGAAGACGGTGACGTTGGGGCACTCGTCGCCGCGGCGGTAGGCTTCGCCGCCCTCGGCGATCTTGTCGATGCGCTCAGTAAATACGCGGTCGATGATGGACGGCCAATCAACGCCGCGGTATTCCAAGTCGACGCCGAGCTTCTTCGACGTGCGGGCCTGGTATGCGGCGTCAGCGGCGAGAACATACATCTTTGTTGGGATGCAGCCAACATTGAGGCACGTACCGCCGAAGGTGCCTTTCTCGACGATGGCTACTTTCTTGTCATCGAACTCTGGCGTGAGAATCGAGTTACCGGAACCGGTGCCGATAATAATGAGGTCAAAATGTTCGTCTACGTGAATGCTCATTGGTCCTCCTTAGGTGTTGTCAGGGTCTGCAGCCACTGGATGGAAGCGCGGTATGCGGCAGTGCGCGAGTAGGGCTCGGAAAGGAAGACGTCGTGGCGGGCACCATCGATGGCGACGGTGGTGGTGTCGTCGGCAACGTGTGGCGCCCAGTAGCTGATCTGGTCGACGTCCAAGATGGTGTCCGCTGTATCGGCGGCCGGGGTGTACTCGTTTTTCAAAAAAGAATGCGAGGAATGCAAAACCAGCGTTGGAACACCCGCGTTCACCGTTCCCGAGTGAATCTTTGCCTGCGCCTGAAGTACAGCGCGCATCCAGCCGAAATATTTCCGATGCCCGGAGATAGGTTTCCACTGCTTGTTGAAGGACCATGAACCATGATCCTCGTAGTGGAGAGATTTACCGTAGGCTGTAAGACTCCCGCCTGGGAGAGGGAGCAGTGGGACTGCTCGGCCCAACACATTAATGACTGGTTTGAATACCGTCGTCAACGCTTTCGGGACCTGCAGATCCAGCCAGGGGCTATTCAGAATGATGCCTGATACAAGATTGTGGACTTCAGGGTTGTTGCGGCGCATCTCATCAGCCCACAGGGGTGCGATGAGCCCGCCCGTTGAGTGCGCGAGTAGCACCACCTGACCGTGTTCCTGGGATACGTACTGCACCGCCTTTGTGATTTCGGGGAAATAGTGGGACATGTCCCGGGTGTAGTGCCAGCGCTCACCCCGCTGCCGAGAGCGCCCGCAGCGACGAAGGTCGAGTGCATAAAATGGATAACCCTGTTCGTGGAAGTGCTCGGCTACGTGATCCTGGAAAAAGTAGTCGGACATGCCGTGAATCCACAGTAAGGCCGGTTGCCCAGGTTTCGGTGGGGGCGGTGTGCTCATTCGTATGAGCGTCGCGATGACTGGCTGGTGGGTATCCGGGTCTTCTCCGAGAGTGAGCGTCAGCTGCTCAAATCCTTCCCCTAATACGTCCGGTTGCCAGTGGTTGTTGCTAGTTTTGGCCATGGAGGAATGGTAACTGACTGGCCGAGAACTTGCTCGGGTGTGCTGTGGTGGGGACATCAACTATTTGGTCTAGGGGGTGAGAACGGGTGTAGGGGTGGTGTGACTGTACACATGAAGCAAAAACAAAATGTGGACACAAGGGGTAACGTAAGGTGGAAACTGTTCAGCTAACAAGCGTATGGTTAGAGAGGTTACGCACCCGCCTGAAATGTGCGTTGCACTCGTACAACGATATGGATCGAAGAGGGAATAATACGAATGTCTGAGACGGGCAACATCCAGTACGTTGATGAAGTTGACGTACTGCATATCGGCGCCGGAATTATGAGTGCCACGCTGGGGGCAATGATCCGGGAGCTTGAGCCGGAGTGGACCCAAGCGGTGTATGAGCGACTTGAGGGGCCAGCGCAGGAGTCTTCGTACCCGCTGAACAATGCGGGAACCGGGCACTCTGCGCTTTGCGAACTGAACTACACGCCTGACGTGAATGGGCAGATTCAGATCACGAAGGCGCTCGCAATTAACGAGAAGTTCCAGACTGCGCGCCAGTTTTGGTCCCATCAAATTGAAAACGGCAAGCTGGGTGATCCGAGCGAGTTCATCCACCCAGTGCCACATGTATCGTTCGCACAAGGTCAGGACCAGATTGATTACCTGCGTCGCCGCTACGAAGCGCTGTCAGCGAACCACATGTTCCCGGGCATGGAGTTCTCGGCTGCGGAAGAAAAGTTTGCTGAAAAACTTCCTTTGATGGCCAAAGGTCGTGACTTTGGTGCTGAGCCTGTCGCGATTTCCTGGATGGATGCAGGCACCGACATTAACTATGGCGCACTGACCCGCCAGTTTTTCGAAGCCTCCGTGAAGGCTGGCACCCAGATCCACTACGGGCACGAGGTGCTCAACCTGAAACGTGAGGGCCAGCTGTGGAACGTTACCGTCCGCAACGTTCGCACCGGAGATAAGCATGTCGCACGTGCCCGCTTCGTATTCGTGGGTGCAGGTGGCTACGCCCTTGACCTGCTGCGTAAGGCAGGCGTGCCAGAAGTGCACGGATACGCTGGATTCCCGATTTCAGGCATGTGGCTGCGGACCAACAATCAGGAGCTCGTCGCGCAGCACCAGGCCAAGGTATACGGCAAGGCGAAGGTGGGTGCTCCTCCGATGTCTGTGCCACACCTTGACCTTCGTGTCATTGACGGCGAGCAGTCCCTACTGTTCGGTCCGTACGGTGGTTGGAGCCCGAAGTTCTTGAAGAAGGGTTCCTACCTGGACCTGTTCAAGTCGATTCGCCCTGACAACATTCCTTCCTACCTCGGTGTTGCCGCCTCGAACATTGGCCTGGTGAAGTACCTGGTGGAAGAAGTCTTCCGCGACTTCGACGGAAAGATTGACGTACTGCGCCAGTACTACCCGGAGGTCAACCCGGCTGACTGGGATGTTGCAGTCGCAGGCCAGCGTGTCCAGGTGATCAAGCCAGCCCGCGCGCCGAGGTTCGGTTCCCTCGAGTTCGGTACCGCACTGGTCAACGACCAGGACGGCACGATCGCGGGCATCCTCGGTGCGTCGCCGGGCGCGTCGATTACCCCGGCTGCAATGATTGAACTGCTGGAGCGCTGCTTCGGGGAACGCATGGTTTCCTGGGGCGACAAGCTGCACGAAATGTTCCCGACCTACGGCGTATCGCTGCGCGATGACAAGGCAGCGTATGAGAAGCAGTGGGAGTGGACGCAAAGAACGCTCGGCTTGCAGGCGTAGTTGCAGTCCGTGAGCTTCTGCCACACGGTTTCCGGTTGTACCGTTGCCGTGTGGCTTTTTACGTTCCGCAAAACGTAGTGAATGCCGCATCAGGTTCCTTTGCGAGCATCCAAGGCTCCCCGGCATCCGGGTCGTATGGGTGGGTGACAGCCTGGAGCAAAGCGGTAAACAGCCTGTTGTCGCCCTCTCGCTCGAAAGCATCGAGTGCCTCTTGCAGCGCGAAGTTTTTCGGCACATACATCGGTCCTGGGCGTCCGTTGACACCGTGTTGCCGGTTGTAAGCGGCGAGGTCGTCGACACCTACGAAGGTATCGAGGCCTGCTGGCCCGAACCAGCGCGAGGCTGCGCCTTCCCAGCGCTCGGGGATGGTGGCAAGAATTTTGTTGGCGCTTGGCTCCGGCATCAGTGGAAGCAGCGCTTCGGCGAGGCGTACTAAGTTCCATGCAGTCACGTTGGGCTGGGCGCCGAAGCAGTATCGACCATGCCGGTCGATAGATGAGAAGCACGCACGGGGATCAAACCCCTGGGTAAAGGCGCAGGGGCCGTAGTCGATGGTTTCGCCACTGAGGGCGGTGTTGTCAGTATTCATGACGCCGTGCACGAACCCGTAGCGCATCCACTGCGCGACCAGTTCAAGCTGCTTGTCGACGACCACCTCCAGCAACCTTTCCGCAGCATCGAAACCTGCGGCGTGCACCACGGCTTCCAAGAGCTCATGGGACTGGGTCGCTGCGTATTGCACCGAGCCAACGCGCAGGTGGGAGCGCGCCACACGGACTACGATGCCCGCTGGAACCGGGCCGCTGCTGCGCATGATCGTTTCCCCAGTGTTGATAACGGCCAGTGCGCGTGTTGTCGGAAGGCCGATTGCGTGCATGTGCTCCGAGATCAGGTACTCGCGCAGCATCGCGGTCAAGGGGCCTTTCCCGTCGGATCCTGGGCGGGAGAAAGGGGTGCGGCCGCTTCCCTTGAGCTGGATCTCGTAGCCGTTGCGGTCGCCGAGGAGGGTGGCGCGCCCGTCGCCAAGTAGGGGCACGAACGAGCCGAATTGGTGGCCGGCGTAGGCGGTTGCCACCCCACCTGTGGCACCGCACATCCAAGCGATGCCCTCGTCACTGCGAAGCCACTCCGTGTCGAGGTCGAGCTCGGACGCGACTGACTCGTTGAGGTAGCTCACCTGGGCGTTGGGGAAGTGCGTGGGTGCCATCGTGGCGACCATGCCTGGGAGTGTTTCCGCAAAGTGTTGGTGGAGCTCGGGGTAACGCATGCCAACAGCCTAAACTGTCTGGGCAAGGAGCAAAAGGAGAGGAAATGCAGCAGTACTTGGTGTTGACGCAGTGGGAGGTAAGTGGCCGTGCGCGCGCTTGACCGGCTGATCTGGGAGCAGGCGAGTGAACTCGAGGGGTTCGAGTCAGCCGATTTGCTCATCGTGTGCAACGACCCGACCGGGGCGCTTGTGCGTGCCAGCGTAGAAAGCGGGAAGCGCGTTGTCGTCGCGGACACGGACTACTCCCGCTGCCAGCAAGCGAAAGCGATAGGCGCAGAGGTCGTCGGTGATCAGCGCCTCGACGAGTACCTTTTGCAGCTGGCTGGTTCGTGCGTTGCGTTGGGGGAGATGCCGAAGTCGCTTGCGCGCCTTGACTACGTCGCGCGCGCTATCGCGGGCGCCGGCTTCACTCAGGCGGACGTGATCCTAGGGGCGAACAACAAGCATCTGAGCCGCACCATGAATGGCGTGTTGGGGCACTCTTTTGTCGACGTGCACGCCACGCGAGGCCGGGGAAAGTTCCGCTGCCTCGCGGCGCGTAGCCCAAAGTCTGTGTCCTACACGCCAGTAGAAGAAAACGGGTTCGTCGCCATCGGCGGTGTCTTCGCGGGTGCGCGGGCGGATTACGGCGGACAGTTGCTGCGCTCGTGTCTTCCGGACACTCCCGGCGCGTTGCTGGATTTAGGCTGTGGCAATGGGGCTGTCTCGAAGGGACTTGAGGGGGAGGTGTGGGCCACGGATGCTGATGCAGACGCAGTGCTTTCAGCCCGCGCGATTGGTATTGACGCGACCTGGGATGATGCTGGAAGCCAGTTTGCTGACGCCTCCTTCGACACCGTGGCGCTGAATCCGCCTTTTCACGCAGGCACGACGGTGGACACGACGCTGGTGGAGTATCTGCTGGACGCATCGCATCGCCTGTTGAAACCAGGCGGTCAGCTCTTCGTGGTGTTCAACTCGCACCTGCCGTACCGTCGGCAGGTCGCGAAGCGTTTTGAACAGGTGGAACAGGTGGCGCGGAACTCGAAGTTTACGGTATTGACAGCTCGTCGATAAGGCGCTGCTGTTCGTCGAGGTACTCCATGACGGGCTCGCGGAACGTGAAGTTTCGCGTGCGCTTCACGCTGTCGCGCAGCGCGTCGACGTAGTGCTGGCAGCGACCGGCAAGGCCGCGGTCACCGGGGGAGCGCTCGAGTTCCTCGATGCCGGTGGTCAGCATCTCCAACGTCACCTGTTGCGTCGGCTCGGTAAACCAGCACTCGGGCCCAAGTCCGTAGATACCGAGGGAATCACGCACCGCGGGTGCGGCCTCTGCTTCGAGGCGCTGCGTGAACTTCGTGTTCGGCGCGTACTCGACGACGCGGGCAAGCCCTTCGGACACCATCACAGCATTGACGAATTGGCCGTCGCGAAACACTCCGGCAAGCGTGCGCCCGTAGCGGTCGGTGCGCTCCTGGTCGTATTCGAGACGTATGCCCGTGCCTGCGGGGAGGAGTTCCTCGAGGCGCTGGGTTGCGTCGTCAGCTAAGCATTCGCCGCGCTCCGGAGTATCAATCCCGAGCAAGCGAACCCGCTCTTCGCCATCGGGGCTTTCCACAACGATCGTGTCGCCGTCAACAACCTTTGCGACGCGGACCTCGGCCTCGGGGGCATCGACTTGCTGCCAGACCCAGCTACCAGCAGCGAGCAGCACAATCGCAGCGAGGAGCCCAAACACCTTTTTCATAGCGCGGCCACCAATACGGTGAAGAGCGTATACGCGACGATCGAGACCACCATCCGCATCAAATACTGCTTGCCCAGCCGCTGCCCACGGTTGATGATGAGGCGAGTCGGACGAGACGGAACGGAAATTGCGGCCATCGGATCGTTCGGGGCATTGTAGACGCCCAAGAGGAATTCGTCATCAGCGCGGGCGACCTCCTCCGCATCGGGCTCGATCTTTTTAGAGGACGTCTGGCGCACCAGCAATACGAGGCTGCCCACGATAACCAGGACGGTAAATCCCACCCACACAGCGGGGGCTAGCCACTGCATGTGAGCAAACACTGGCAGGCGCGTCGTGACGTCGCTGACAAGAAACGCGACAGCAATCGCCACTGCGAACCACCCCAAGAAGCGCCACGTCAGGTGCACAACCTGTTCCACCCGCTGCGCGACACTTACCGAATAGGGTACGGAGGCAGCGCCATGGACCGGCTGCGGACGTGCGAGTCCGCGCGGTGGAAGACACGCGACCATCAGCAGGACAGTACCCACGGACAACAACGGCATCATCAGCACGTGCAGCGGCGTCTTCGGCTCCCAACGATCCGCCTGGCCTGACGCATCAAAATGCACCGGGACAGGGTCAGGAATACTGTCCCAGTACAGCAGCAACAGCGCCACGTGCGCCAACAACACAACGACAGCAACAGCCCACGGCTTCCAATTCACCCGCTCACCCATCTACGGCTCCTCCACCACGAGCGTCAACACCAACTCATCGACTTCCACAACATAGCCCGCCGCGCCAGCAACCTCGGCGACCTCGCTTATCGACGCCACCTCTGGCCCACACGCCAGTGTCCTGGCCAACAGCCCCTTGTAGCGCTTATTAAAGTGACTGACCACCTTGCGTGACCCATCCGGGGCAACGGATTCCACGCGGACCGTCACCGCGCCATCAACAGGCCCCAGCTTCTCGTAGGCGCCAGAACGCATATCCACCACGAACGGCTCCCGCGCAAGCGCTGACGAAACCGCCGAGCCCCAACGCGCCCGCATCGTCGGCAACGACCCATCCGCAGCAGGCACCTTCGACGACGCAGAAACCCGATAGCGCGGAATCATGTCATCAGCGCGCACAACACCAAACAACGCCGAGCCAACCGCCAAACGACTCACCGCCTCATCCGGCAACGTCTCAGCATCCAACGCGTCGTACAACACCCCCGTATAACGATAAATCGCAGGCATCACCAGCCCCGAACGCAAGGAACGGTTCTCCACAGCCTCCTCCCGCTTCGTCTTCGGAATCTTCAGCAGCGTCATCATCTCGTCCACGTCCATTGCGGAGAGGTCGTCGAAAAGCGAAGCACGCACCGAATCCAGGGCAGGGAAGGAGACAGACATGGCGTCGCGCTCGCCGCCAGGCGCCTTTGTCTCGGAAGGAGGGAGCAGGATCAACATGCAACTCACCCTAGCGCTAAGATATGCCCCATGATTACACGCCTGTCAGAGCTCTTCCTGCGCACGCTGCGCGAAGACCCAGCCGATGCCGAAGTCCCAAGCCACAAACTGCTCGTCCGAGCAGGCTACGTCCGCCGCGCCGCGCCGGGCGTCTACAACTGGCTCCCACTTGGGCTTCGCACCCTGCGCAAGATCGAAGGCATCGTCCGTGAAGAAATGGACGCCATGGGCGCACAAGAGCTGTTGTTCCCAGCACTTCTTCCACGCGAACCATACGAGCTGACCAATCGCTGGACCGAATACGGCGATGACCTCTTCCGCCTGCAGGACCGCAAGGGCGCAGACATGCTGCTTGGTCCAACCCACGAAGAGATGTTCACCGCGGCAGTCAAGGACATGTACTCCTCCTACAAGGACTTCCCGGTCACCCTCTACCAAATCCAAACCAAGTACCGCGACGAAGCACGCCCCCGCGCCGGCATCCTGCGCGGCCGCGAATTCGTCATGAAGGACTCCTACTCCTTCGATATGTCGGATGAAGGCCTGGACAACGCGTACGCCAAGCACCGCGAAACCTACCAGCGCATCTTCAACCGCGTTGGCATCCGCTACGAGATTTGCAAGGCCACGTCTGGTGCGATGGGCGGCTCCGCATCCGAGGAGTTCCTTGCGTACTCCGAGAACGGCGAGGACACCTTTGCCGTGTCCACCGCGGGGGACTACGCAGCCAACGTTGAGGCAGTGACCACGGTTGCACCGGAACCACGCCCGATTGAAGGTCTGCCGGAGGCCGTCGAGCACGACACACCAGCGTCCGAGACCATCGCGGCACTCGTGGAGTGGGCGCAGCAGGCAGGAGTGCTTATCGACGGCCGCCCAGCCGAGGCCTCCGACACCCTGAAGTGCATGATGATCAAGGTCGACGACCCCCGCGTGCTCGACGAGAACGGTAAGCCGGTCGGTCCGCAACTGGTCGGCGTTGTGATCCCGGGCGATCGCGAACTGGACGAGAAGCGCCTGGAAGCGTCGCTGGAACCCGCGACGTTTGAGCTGGCCAGCGATGAGGACTTCGCAAAGAGCGACTTCCTGGTCAAGGGCTATGTCGGCCCGCGCGCGCTGCAAGCCAATGGCGTGCGTGTCCTCGCGGACCCGCGCGTGGTGGAAGGATCCGCGTGGATCACTGGTGCCGACGCTCCTCAGAAGCACGTCGTCGGACTCGTTGCCGGCCGCGACTTCACCGTCGACGGGTTCATCGAGGCCGCAGAAATCAAGGAAGGCGACCCCTCGCCATCCGGCAACGGCACCGTTGAACTCGCCCGCGGCATTGAACTGGGGCACATCTTCCAACTCGGCCGCAAGTACACCGAAGCGATGGACGTGCAGATCCTCGACGAAAACGGCAAGCGCGCTGTGCCGACGATGGGCTCCTACGGTATCGGCATTTCCCGCATGATGGCCGTCGTCGCGGAGCAGAAGCATGACGAGAAGGGACTTGTGTGGCCAGTCGCGGTCGCGCCGTACCAGGTGCACGTCGCCGTCGCGAACAAGGACCAGGCGGCCATGGAAGCCGGTGACGCCCTCGTGCAGGAGCTCAGCGACAAGGGCATCGAAGTGCTGTACGACGACCGCCCAAAGGTGTCCCCGGGCGTAAAGTTCAAGGATGCCGAGCTTCTCGGCATGCCATTCCTCGTGATCCTTGGTCGCTCATTTGCCGACGGCATTGTCGAGCTGCGCATCCGCGGCGGCGAAACCCTCGAGGTTCCAGCCGGTGAGGTCGTGGCGAAGCTGCAGCAGCTCATCGCCGAAAGCTAATCAGCCCATCCGAGGCAGGTCAGGCCTTATGCATGCTGCGCGTGAGCGGCAAGCATAAGGCTTTGCTGTTTCCACTCCGTGGAGTGCGCCTGGGCCACGGTGCTCCTCCAGGAGTTCATCAGCTGGGCGGAGAGGGCGTCGACAAGTGATTGAGCATCCGACGCATCCGTCAATGATTCGTTGTGCGCGAATTGGTAGCCCGTGGCAGCGACGGGAATCGAATCGGCGTCGCGTAGCGAAGAGCGCAGGAATGCGACACGCTGATCAGCTGCTTCCTCCAACGCGGCAATACGCGCATGCAGTGGCGCATCAGCGAATGCCTTCGCCAGGCCGATGCCGTAGAGGAACTCGTACTCGGTCTGCAACGCTTGGCTTGCTTGCGCGATGTCATCCTTGTGCTGGAGCGCAATAGTCCTCTCGCTATCAAGCTCTGGTCCTGTCGCTGCCACGATGTCGACGGCCTGCGCAGCCACTAAATCGCGTGACTCAGCTGGAACCTTCTCCAGTGACGTGCTCAACGACTGCACCGCGGACGCCCGGAGTTGCGCTGCATCGCTGGCACCTGCCAGATCCCCCGGCTCGGTGGAGAACTCGCAGCTGCGTGGTAGTTCCGCGTCGATGCTGCCGCACAGCCGTGATACCTCGCCGTACAGCTCCTGCGCTTGCTTGCTGCGAAGCTCGGCAAGCGCAGGTTCGGAGAGGCTCTGCGCATCGGCAGTAGCTTGGTTCGCAAGGCCAAGCACGGACTTGTCCGGTCGAGGCCCAACAATGTCGAGAAGGTCGCACGCTGCAACCGACAGCCCCAACGGCACCGTGAGAACAGCAACCAGCAATTTTTTCACGGGGAAAACGCTAGCACGTTTGCGTCGCGCTATGGTGGGCACATGGCTTTTCCAACTTCCCGAGAATTAGAGACACTCATCGAGCCGCTCACTCAGCGCCACAAGATGGACATTGAACACATCAAGGCGGTCAAGGCCGGTAAAAAGTCGCAGATCGTCATCGCCCTTGATGCTGATTCCCGACCAACACTTGACGAACTGGAAGTCGTGTCCAATGAAATCGGTGAGCTGCTTGACGCGGAAGAAGAAAACGGTGATTTCTCTTTTGGAGCCGGCTACACCCTAGAAGTCACCACGCCTGGCGTCGACCTTCCGCTCACGGCAGCGCGTCACTGGCGACGCAACCGCGGGCGGTTGGTCAAGGTGAACGACACGAACGGCCAGAGCTCTACTTGGCGCATTGGGGCAATGAACCCCGAGGAAACAAAAGTCGTGCTCATTGAAGCAGGGAAGAAGACTCCGTCGGTACAAATCTTGGAAGTTTCCGAAATGCCGAAATCGGTGGTAGAAATTGAGTTCAACGCGCCGCCCGCAGCTGAGCGAGAACTCAGCGAAGCGACGTTTGAAGAAGCAGAAGTAGCAGCAACCCTGTAAGGGAACCGGAGGAAGACAAGTGAATATCGACGTCCAAGTCTTAAAGAACATTGAAACTCAGCAGGGGATCGGATTCGACGAACTGCTAGAAACCATCGCTTCGGCATTGCTCTTCGCGTACACGGATAACCTGGAAAACCCCCAGGATGAAAGCCACAAGGCGCGTGTCGACATCGACTCTGAAACAGGCGATGTCGCCGTCATGGTCTCCGAACTCGACGCCGATGGCGAAGTCATCTCAGAGTACGACGCTACGCCAGTGAACTTTTCCCGAATCGGCGCCCGCGCGGTACGCGACGCCATCAAAGGCAAACTTTTGGCTGTTGAAGCCGGGCGTGTCTACGAGGAGTACTCCGCTGCCGAAGGGACAGTGGTCTCCGGCATCGTGCAGCGAGACGCACAGGCGGAAGAGCGAGGAATCTCCGTCGTACAGCTCGGCACGGAAGCCGACCCACAAGACGGCTTGCTTATCCCTGCGGAAAAGATTCCCTCCGAAACGCTTAAGCACGGAGACCGCATTAAGGCCTACGTAGTAGGCGTCAACAAGACCGACCGTCGTGTGCAGGTAAGCCTTTCGCGTACCCACCCTGAACTCGTGCGGGGACTGTTTGCGCTCGAAGTCCCAGAGATCGCAGACGGCACCGTTGAAATCGTGGGTATTGCCCGCGAGGCGGGGCACCGTTCCAAGATTGCGGTGCGTGCGACGGTGAAAGGCGTCAACGCGAAGGGCGCATGCATTGGTCCGCGCGGTTCCCGCGTCTCGAACGTGATGAAAGAGCTCGGCGGGGAAAAGATCGATATCATCGACTGGGCTGAAGATCCGGCGACCTACGTTGGCAACTCGCTGGCCCCGTCGAAGGTCGTCAAAGTGGAAGTCGTTGACCCAGCAGCACAGGTAGCGCGAGTGACGGTGCCGGACTACCAGTTGTCACTGGCGATCGGTAAAGAAGGCCAAAACGCCCGCCTTGCTGCGCGCCTCACCGGCTGGAAGATTGATATCCACTCCGATGCAGCAGCGAATTAACGACGCCAAATCCTTACCACTGGGTCGAAAAATCACACGACGCTTATAAAAACTTGGCAAAGTGGCGTAGGCTGGTCCGTGGCTAATAATCCCAACGTGGTGTTAGCCACGTGATACCTGTTAGTAACGTCGAGTGGTGGAAGAAGGGTGTGGATGACTTCAACGAGCAAACGCTCAATCCGTCGTCGCACTTGTATAGCCACAGGCCGGAAGCTTCCAGATAGGGAATTGCTCCGGGTTGTTGCTGACGGTACTGTTCCAGGTGTTGTTCTTGCAGACCCCACCCGGCTGTTACCAGGGCGGGGAGCATGGATAACTCCCACATGGGATGCTTTAAAGCTGGCGGAAGAGCGTAGAGCTTTCTCTCGCGCCCTCCGTCTGTCCGCTCCGGCGGACGTAGGTCATGTACAGAAGTACCTCGCTGATAAGGCGAAAGACCCAACAGAAGTAAGGAAGACCGAACACTGATGAGAACGCAACAATGAAGCAGCATCAGCGATGAAAGTCATAATCAACGTCTAGAGGTCGGCCGCCGTTTCCGGTGCCGCCCTCTAGCCCAACCAAGAGGAGACACGTGCCCGGAAAGCTACGCGTACACGAGCTTGCAAAACGGCTCGGCGTAACAAGCAAGGAACTGCTCGCCACCCTGAAAGAGGAAGGCGAGTTCGTAAAAACAGCTTCTTCCACCATTGAGCCTCCCGTCGTCAAGAAGATGATGGCGCTATACGAGGAAAAGAATGGTGGCGGAGATGACGCATCCAAGGATGCCGCGAAGCCTGCAAGCAAGACAGCGAAGCCCGCTGCTGCGAAGTCGGCAGCACCGAAGCCAGGCGCTGCAAAACCCGCAGCACCGAAGCCTGGTGCGCCGAAGCCAGGTGCAGCAAACCCGGCCGCACCGAAGCCTGGTGCGCCGAAGCCAGCTGCGGCTAAGCCTGCCGCGCCGAAGCCGGCGGCTGCCAAACCTGCTGCGCCAAAGTCGGCCGCACCGAAGCCTGGTGCGCCGAAACCAGCTGCGGCTAAGCCTGCCGCGCCAAAGCCTTCTGGCATGCCGCGGCCAATGCCGAAGCCAGGCGGTCGCCCGCGGGTAGCCAACAACCCATTTTCTTCTAATACAGGTGGCACGCGCCCAGCTCCACGTCCAGGCGGACGCGGTGCACAAGGCGGGCGTGGTGGTCAGCCAGGCCGCGGCGCTCAAGGTAGCCCGCGCCCAGGGCAGGGTCAGGGTCGTGGAACGGGCGCACCGCGTCCAGGTAGCCGTCGTCCATCCCCGGCGGATATGGCAGCGGCTCCCTCGCCAACCCAAATGCCACGCAAGGCCGCTGGGTCGGATAACCGTGGCGGTCGCGGCGGCCACAACAGGGGCCGTGGTGGGCACGGTCCAAGGGGACCACAGGGTGGCGGTTTCCGTGGGCGCGGTGGGCGTCGCGGGGGAACTGCGGGTGCATTCGGCCGTCCAGGCGGCGCACCAGGGCGTCGTCGTAAGTCGAAGGGCCAGAAGAGGGCCGAGTACGAGGAGATGCACGCACCAAACGTCATCGGTGGCGTACGCCTGCCCGATGGCGGTGGTAAGACTGTGCGTCTACGGCAGGGTGCAACCCTGGCCGACTTCGCCGAGAAGATCGGTACCGAAGCATCGAACCTGGTTCAGGCTCTGTTCAACCTCGGCGAAATGGTGACAGCAACGCAGTCGGTCCCCGAAGAGACCTTGCAGCTGCTGGGCGCGGAGATTAATTACGAGGTCAAGATCGTCTCGCCTGAGGACGAGGACCGCGAGCTTCTCGAGTCCTTCGACCTGCAGTTCGGCGAGGACGAAGGCACCGATGAGGACCTTGAACAGCGCCCACCAGTGGTGTCTGTCATGGGCCACGTCGACCACGGTAAGACCCGACTGCTGGACACGATTCGTCGTGCCAACGTCGGCCGCGGCGAAGCCGGTGGCATTACCCAGGGCATCGGTGCATACCAGACCACCGTGAAGCTCGACGGCGCGGAACGAAAGATTACGTTCCTCGATACTCCGGGTCACGAGGCCTTCACAGCAATGCGTGCTCGTGGCGCGAAGTCGACTGACCTCGCAATTCTCGTCGTTGCAGCTGATGACGGCGTGATGCCTCAGACGGTTGAAGCTATCAACCACGCGAAGGCCGCCGACCTGCCGATTGTGGTTGCGGTAAACAAGGTGGATAAGCCTGAGGCATCTCCAGATAAGATCCGTGGCCAGCTCACCGAATACGGTCTGGTTCCGGAGGAGTACGGCGGCGACACGATGTTCATCGATATCTCCGCGAAGCAGGGAACCGGTATCGACGAACTGCTTGAGGCTGTCCTGCTCACCGCTGACGCAGCACTCGAGCTGCAGGCGAACCCGGACATGGACGCGCAAGGTGTTGCCATCGAGTCTCACCTCGACCGTGGCCGTGGCCCGGTGTCCACTGTTATCGTGCAGCGCGGTACCCTGCGCGTTGGTGACTCCATCGTGGTTGGCGGCAGCTTCGGCCGCGTTCGACGCATGGTCGACGAATGGGGCCAGGACGTCGAAGAAGCAGGACCATCGCGCCCGGTACAGGTGCAGGGGCTCAATGGCGTTCCTGGCCCAGGCGACAACCTCCTGGTAGTCGAGGACGACCGTGTTGCTCGTCAGATAGCAGCACAGCGTGACGCCCGTCATCGTGCTGCAATGCAGGCACGAAGCAAGAAGCGCGTTTCCCTCGAGAACCTGGACCAGGCGCTCAAGGAGACGAGCCAGCTCAACCTCATTCTGAAGGGCGACAACGCCGGTTCGGTGGAAGCCTTGGAGGAGGCGCTGCTCAAGATCGAGGTCGACGACGAAGTCGAGGTAAACATCATCGACCGCGGCGTCGGTGCTGTCACCCAGACCAACGTCGTACTCGCGGCTGCTTCCGACGCCGTCATCGTGGCATTCAATGTTCGCGCTGAGGGCAAGGCGACGGAAGAGGCCAACAACGAGGGCGTCGAGATTCGTTACTACTCGGTGATCTACAAGGCTATCGAGGAAGTCGAGGCGGCTCTGAAGGGCATGCTGAAACCTATCTACGAAGAGAAGGACCTGGGCAAGGCCGAGATCCGTCAGATCTTCAAGGCGTCCTCCGTCGGCCTCATTGCAGGCTGCATGGTCACCGAAGGCAAGGTCAAGCGAGGCGCGAAGATTCGCTTGGTGCGCGACGGCAACGTTGTCACCTCGGATGCAACCATCGATTCGCTGCGACGCGAAAAGGATGACGCGACCGAAGTTGCCAAGGGATACGAGTGCGGCATGGTGCTGTCCTACCCGGACATCCAGGTCGGCGACATCATCGAGACATACGAGATGGTGGAAGTTCCCCGCGACTAGCCGACAAATCAGTAACGACCCTGCTCTTTCCTAAACGGGAGATGAGCAGGGTCGTTTGCTTTCTTGAAGTAGTAGGCCGTGTCGTGGCAGGGTAGACTGTTCAAAGGTTTAGTGCCAATCAAGTAAAGGAGACGAAATGTCAGAGAATCCTCGCGCACAGCGGCTGGCGAAACAGATCCAGGTGATCGTCGCGTCGGCGATAGAGCGTGAAGTGAAAGACCGTCGCCTCGAATTGGTGACTATCACGGATGTTCGCGTGACTGGCGATTTGCACGATGCAACCGTGTATTACACGGTTCGTGGCAAGAACATTGACGATGAGCCAGATTACGACCAAGCTGCAGAAGCGCTGCACCGCCACCGCGGCCAGATTCGTAAGATCGTCGGTGATCAGCTGAGCGTTCGGTTTACGCCCACTATCGCATTCGAACTCGACACGGTTCCCGAGTCTTCGGCGCGTATGGAAGCGCTGCTCGAGAAAGCACGACGCCGTGATGAAGAGCTGGCGAAGCTGCGGGAAAATGCCCGTCCAGCTGGTGAGGAAAACCCTTATAAGACGATCGAAGAGTAGACACTATGGCGTTGTTATTCCCCCAGGTAGAGGCCGAGTTTGCCGAGATTGCGCGTGCAATTAAGAACGCGTCCAAAGTCGCAGTGCTGGCACACATCAAGCCGGATGCAGATGCGATCGGGTCCGCGTGTGCACTTGTTCGCGGTTTGCAGCAAATCGGGATCGGTGCGCGCGCTTATATCGGTCAACCTTTCCCGCACGCGGACAATCTGCGCTCGATACCGGGTGTGGATGAAGTGTGCTACGCAGAGCCACTGCCTGATGAGGGATTGATCGTGACGGTCGACTGCGCCTCCGTCGACCGTACCGGGTGCTACCAAACAGAGCTTGCAGCTCAACAAGAGCGCGTCATTGTGCTCGATCATCACCGCTCAAACCACGGTTTTGGTGCACAGAACCTCATTATTGATTCTGAATCGACAACGACGATTATCCGTGAACTGTTTACGTACCTCGGCGTCGAGCTGGATGCTGAGCTTGCGTACTGCCTGTACTCAGGGTTGGTAACGGATACAGGGAACTTCCGTTGGGGGTCGCCGAGAATGCACGCTCTTGCCGGAGAGTTGCTGGAGTTTGGGTTGAATCCTCGAAACATTTCGTTGGAGCTTTCCGACGAAATGACGGCCGACGATCTGCGGCTGATGGGGACCGCGCTGGCAAGCCTCGAAAGCCTTGAGGTAGACGACTTGACAGTCTCGTTTATGCACATTGATGAGGCGGCCCTGAGGACAATGAGCCAAACAGCGGTAGAGGCCGTTATCGATTACGCCAGGGTTCTTGTCGGCAGTGACGTCGGGGTGGTGCTGAAGCAGTTCCACCAGGACAGGTGGGGAATCTCGTTGCGCTCGACAAAGGTTGACGTTTCTGTCGCAGCGAGCGCCCTCGGTGGAGGCGGACACCGCCCGGCAGCGGGCTACTCTGCGCGCGGTTCAAAGCAGCAAGTGCAACAGCAGCTTGTCGATGCCTTGCACGACGCCTACGTCGGGGAATAGGGCGTCTCCTGCATGACGAATACACACGGAGTAAAAGCGCGCGATATTTTTGCCTTGGCACTGCCTGCTCTCGGAGTGCTTGCCGCTAACCCGCTGTACTTGCTGCTGGATACAGCAGTGGTCGGCAGACTCGGTACAGCTGAACTTGCGGCGCTGGCAGCTGGTACCGCGGTGCAGTCCACGGTGACGACTCAGCTGACCTTTCTGTCTTATGGCACTACGGCACGTAGTTCACGTCTTTACGGCGCTGGTCGGCGCAGCGACGCAGTCGCAGAAGGCGTTCAGGCTTCTTGGGTGGCGGTACTCGTAGGCCTTGGGCTGGCGTCGATAATTTGGCTATTTGCAGAACCAATTGCCTACGCACTGACGCACAATCAAGAGACAAGTGCCGACGCGGCGAGGTGGATGCACGTCGCAGCGATCGCCATTCCGTTGACGTTGCTCATCATGGCAGGCAACGGTTGGATGCGAGGAGTACAAAATACGAGGCTGCCGCTGGTGCTGACGCTCTGCGGTCTGGTCCCAGGAGCGATCCTCCTGCCACTGCTCGTTCATCACTTTGGGCTCGTTGGCTCCGCGGTAGCCAACGTAATCGGCATGGGTATCACAGCCGCATTGTTTGTTGGTGCTTTGGTCAAAGAGCATCGGGGAGCCGAAACTGGTTGGCGCCCGCAGTGGAGCATCATCGGTCAGCAACTACTGCTTGGGCGCGATTTGATTCTGCGTTCCGCCTCATTCCAGATCTCGCTGCTTGCTGCGACTGCCGTCGCTGGACGCTTTGGTGTCTTCGCGCTGGCTGCGCACCAAGTGCTGCTGCAGTTGTGGAATTTTCTTTCCCTCGTGCTGGATTCGCTCGCGATCGCAGCGCAGACGCTCACCGGAGCAGCCCTGGGCCAGGGAAATATTGATCGTGCCCGAGGGACAGGAGCGGCGGTCACACGCTATGCCACCGTGTTCGCCGTGGTGCTTGCCGGAGTGTTCCTTGTGTTTGCTGGTTCGATCCAGTCGATCTTTACTCATGATCCAGGCATGACAGATGCACTGACGGTTCCGTGGCGCTGGCTAGTTGCAATGATTGTTGTGGGAGGTGCGGTGTTCGCACTCGACGGCGTACTGCTTGGAGCAAGTGATGCCGTGTTTCTTCGCAACCTTTCCATCGGAGCAATGCTCGGTGGGTTCTTACCACTGACGTTGCTGTCGATGTGGCTGGGGTGGGGCTTGCCTGGTGTATGGGCTGGATATTTCGTCTCCGTGGTTATGCGTTTAGTCGGAGTGCTGTGGAGGTTCCGCTCGATGAAGTGGGCACGCACTGGGGTCGAGGAGTGAGCACAGCATGGTAAGCCCAACGCTCTGGGCGGTGAGTGATCTTCATTCCGCTGTCAAGGCGAATCAGTCGAAAATTGACCTCATTCAACCTCAGCATGAGGGGGACTGGTTGATTGTCGCGGGTGACGTCGCGGAAAAGTTCGAACTCATCGTCAGCGTGATGGAAACTCTCGCGCAGCGGTTTGCAAAGGTGATTTGGGTACCTGGAAATCATGAGCTTTTTTCGAGTGAGCGCTCACGCTACCAGGGGCGTGACAAATACGTAGCGCTTGTTCAAGCGATGCGTGATATGGGAGTAGCCACGCCCGAGGACCCTTACCCGATATTCCACGGGATTACAGTAGCGCCTCTGTTTACCCTGTACGACTACTCGTTTCGCCCGGGTAGCCTAAGCGTCGAAGAGGCGCTTCAGAAGGCGCGCAAAAACAACATTCTCATGACGGACGAATTTGCTATCCGTCCCTTTGTAGACATTCGCGCGTGGTGCTGGGAACGACTAGCGTACACAACGAAGCGGCTTTCGCGCGTGCACGGCAAGACAATCTTGGTGAACCACTGGCCGCTTGTAAGGGAGCCAACACACCGGTTGATGCACGGCGATATCGCCCTGTGGTGTGGGACCAGGCACACGCGGAGTTGGCCGAAGCGCTTCCACGCACAAGCAGTGGTCTACGGACACCTGCATATTCCTGGATCCATCCGTGTTGACGGCATCCCACATATTGAGGTCTCTTTGGGATACCCCAGGGAGTGGCAGCGCTGGCCGCAGGATCAACGCTGGCCGTACCCAGTGTGGGAGGTGAACAGCTAGTGCGTGATCTTTCGTTGTTTCCCTCTTCCGCGAGGTTTGTCTCTCTTCGTACTGACGACAGCCACAATCTTCGGAACTATGACAACCTCGATGAACAAGAAAAAGGCGTTGTGAGCGGAGCAGTCGATGTCCGAAAAGGGGAGTTCGGCGACGCCCGCTGGTGCGCTCACCGCGCGCTTGATGAACTCGGAGTCCAAGGGCCACACCGCATCATGCGAGGGGAAGCGGGTATGCCTTTGTGGCCCGAAGGGGTATGTGGTTCGCTGACGCATACGGATGGCTTCAGGGCGGCAGTTGTTGCACCTCTCAGCCAGGTCCGTTCTATTGGCATTGATGCGGAGTTGGCGGAGCCTTTGCCAGAAGGCGTGCTGTCCCAGATCGCTTGCCCTACGGAGCTCCAGATGCTCGACGCGTTGCGCGCGGAAGGCTGGTTCTGGGCTGACCGGCTACTTTTCTGCGCGAAAGAAGCGACATATAAGTGTTGGTTCCCCTTAGCCCGGAAGATGCTGGAGTTCGACCAGGCTGAGATCTACATTCGGCCCGACGGCACTTTTGTTTCCTACATTCTTGAGCGACCGACGCCTGCTCCGTTTTTTGAAGGGCGGTGGGTACACCGGGCGGGCTACGTCATTACCTCTGCATTTCTGCTGTAGCAGCGTACAGCCTGCAGGGCCTGTTACAACGTTGAGGGCCGTGCGACAAATACGGTGGAGAGGCGCTTCTTGGATTCTTTCACTAGGGCGACGACGTGGCCGTCGGCACGCTGTGCTGCGTGTATGCCTTTAAGCCCGCGAGGTTCAAGCCATTTGCCCATCGCGAGGGCGTCATATTCCTCGTCAGTGACAGGAAGGACTGGCCAGCAGGTAGCACAGGCCTCGTCGATGGTGAGGCTAAGGCGCGGGTCGGTCTGAATGTCTTCGAGCTCCAGCGCATGGTCGAGGCTGAACGGCCCAACGGTGGTGCGACGCAGCGCTGTGAGGTGCCCGCCGGTTTGTAGAGCCTCGCCAAGGTCGCGGGCGAGGGCGCGAATGTAGGTACCTGACGAGCAGTGCACACGCACATCGATATCAATCCACGCATCGACGCGAGTGATATCTAGAATGTCGTACTCATGAATCGTCACTGGCCTGGCTGGGAGCTCAACTTCGTGCCCCTCGCGTACTAGCTGGTGTGCGCGTTTGCCGTCGATCTTAATTGCAGAGACACTCGACGGACGCTGCATGATTTCGCCTCGGAAGGCGTTGACGGCGTCGGTAATGTTTGCATCGGTAACCGTGCTGGTAGACGCGGTGCTAAGGATCTCGCCTTCCGCGTCGTCTGTTGTCGTGGCAGCACCGAGGCGAATTGTCGCCTCGTAGGTTTTTGTTTCAGCGACGAGGTGGGCGAGGAGTTTTGTGCCGCGTTCGATCCCGGCGACGAGCACGCCCGCCGCCATCGGGTCGAGGGTGCCGGCGTGGCCAACTTTTCTGGTGCCAAAGGCGCGCCGTAGGCGTGCAACCACGTCATGGCTTGTAAGACCTTGAGGCTTATCGATGACAACAATTCCTGATGTAGCGAGGGGATCACTCATAGCTCTTAAGTATGCCGTACGCTATTGCTCGTGGATATTTTGCACGGTCTGAATGCTGTACCCGATACGTTTGGTGTCCCCGACGGCACTGTGTTGACGATTGGGGTTTTCGACGGGGTACACCGTGGTCACCAGATGCTCATCAAATCCGCGGTTGAGGAGGCGAAGCGCCTCCAGGTGCCTTGCGTGGTGATGACGTTTGAGCCCCACCCGGTAGCAGTGTTTCGCCCGGAAGCCGCGCCCACAGCTTTGATGCCACTCGAGGAGCGTGCGCGTCTGATAGAGGAGCTGGGCGTGGATGCGCTCATCGTGATTGATTTCCGTGAAGAGCTTGCTGGGGAAAGCGCGCAGGACTATTTCGACACTGTGGTCATGGGGACTCTGCACGCTCGGCATGTCTTCGTCGGCGAGAATTTTACGTTCGGGCGTGATGCATCCGGTACGTCGCAAACGATGGTGCAGCTCGGTGAGCAAAGCGGTGTTGATGTGACAGTGGTACGCCTACTGAAAGAAGGCGCGACGCGGATTTGTTCGACAGCGATCCGTGATGAACTTGCGCAGGGCAATATCAGTGTGGCGAAAGACTACATGGGCAGGCCGTTCTCCGTCGTTGCACCGATTGAACGGGGCGCTGGGCGAGGCGGCCGGGAGCTCGGCTATCCCACAGCGAACCAGTACGTTGCGGATATCTCGGCGTTGCCGAAAGATGGGGTGTACGCCGGCTGGCTCACTATTATCGACGACGCCCCTGTCGGTGGAGACATGATTCCGGGAAAGCGCTACCCGGCCGCGATTTCAGTTGGCACCAATCCGACGTTTGGGGACAAGCGGCGCAGTGTCGAATCGTATGTGCTGGATCGGGACGCAGACCTCTATGACCGTATGGCTCGAGTCGAATTTGTGGCGAAGGTTCGAGACATGATGAAGTTCGACTCAGTGGATGAGCTTCTTGACTACATGGCACGTGACGTCGCCCACACCCGCGAACTTTTAAGTTAAAGAGAGGTGTTAACTGTGACCACCAAGATGATCCTCGACGTAGATACAGGAATCGACGACGCGCTGGCGTTGGCGTACGCGATGGCCTCACCGGAAGTGGAGCTTATTGGTGTGACGTCGACGTATGGAAACGTTACGGTTCCAGACGCTGCGCGAAACAGCCTCGCGATTCTGGAGTTGTTTGGCCGCGCTGACGTCCCAGTGTTTGCGGGCCCGACGCATGCACGCGCACAAGACAGCTTTACAGTGATGGAGATTTCGCAGTTCATTCACGGAGTGAACGGCATTGGAGAAGCAAAGTTACCGGATGCGCAGCGCGAAGTGGAAAAGACTTCGGCTGTCGACTTCATGGTGGATGCATTTCATCGCCATGGAGAAGACCTCGTGATTGTCCCTGTGGGCCCATTAACGACGGTTGCTGCCGCGATGGAAGCCGACAAGGACTTTGCGGCTCAGGTCAGAATCGTCATGATGGGCGGAGCATTGACAGTACCGGGGAACGTCAATGCTTCCGCGGAGGCGAACATTAGCCAGGACCCGGAAGCGGCTGACTTCGTGATGCGCACCGCACAAAACCTGACGATGATCGGCCTGGATGTCACGCTGCAAACGCTATTGACTTCCAAGGAAACAGCGGTGTGGAAGGGCCTCGGCACTCCACGGGGTGAGTTCCTCGCAGAAGCGACCGATTACTACATCAAGGCATACGAAACGACCTCGCCGCACCTTGGCGGGTGCGGGTTGCATGATCCTCTCGCAGTAGCGGTCGCTATAGACCCGACGCTGGTTGACTGCATCGGAGTGAACCTGCGTACGGATCTTGATGAGCCGACGCGTGGTCGCACCATCGGTGACCCAGAGCGCCTCAACGATGTTTGGAAGACCAGTCAGGTTGCGGTGGGGGTGGACGTGGATCGCTTCCTAGACGAGTTTATGACGCGTTTGACCAACCTGGCCCGCAGCAGCTAAAGTAGTCCAGGCTTTGTGCGCGTTGAGACTGTGGTTCGCAGCAGTCGTAGCACGAGGTAGTCAAAGTATATGCGGACTGAAACAAATGAGGAGTTTTTCATGGCGCTGAACGCTGAGAAAAAAGCAGAAATTCTGAAGACCTACGGTGTGCACGAGACTGACACCGGTTCCCCAGAGGCCCAGGTTGCTCTGCTCACCGAGCGCATCAACAACCTGACCGAGCACCTGAAGTTCCACCAGCATGACCACCACTCCCGTCGTGGCCTGCTGCTGCTCGTTGGCCGCCGTCGTGGTCTGCTGAAGTATCTGCGCGAGAACAACGTCGAGCGCTACCGTGACCTGATTGCTCGTCTCGGCCTGCGCCGCTAAGACGATCACGTCACAGGACTTCAAGCCCCCGCTTTGGATTCAGAGCGGGGGTTTGTTGTGTCATGATCGTGGTGAAATCGCTGGCAGAGTGGTAAGGTGTGCTTCGTTCTAGATGACACAGTAACGGCGACATCGATGATCGCCCGGAGATCCAAGGAGAGGGATCAATTGAGCAGTTTTAAGCCGAGAAACTCGTACGAAATCCACGTTGATGAAGAATATGGGGTTACTGAAGCAGTAGCCTCGCTGGATAACGGTGATTTCGGTTCTCGCACGATTCGTTTTGAGACGGGCCAGTTGGCACGCCAGGCAGATGGGTCGGTGACGACCTATTTGGATGATGACACCATGATGCTTGCGACGACGACGGCGTCGAATAACCCCCGCGAAGGCTTTGACTTCTTCCCTCTGACAGTCGATGTCGAGGAGCGGATGTACGCTGCGGGCCGTATCCCGGGTTCGTTCTTCCGCCGCGAAGGTCGCCCGTCTAGCGAGGCGATCCTTGCTTGCCGTCTTATTGACCGCCCACTGCGTCCGACGTTCGTTAAGGGTTTGCGCAACGAGGTCCAGGTTGTGATCACGGTTCTGTCGATCGCCCCGCAGGAGTATTACGACGTCGTTGCAATCAACGGCGCTTCTGCTGCGACGCAACTGTCCGGCCTGCCGGTGTCCGGTCCGGTCGGCGGTGTGCGTATGGCGCTGATCGCCGATGATAAGCACCCAGAGGGCCAGTGGGTCGCGTTCCCGAACCACGAGCAGCATCAGCGTGCCATCTTTGAGATGGTCGTTGCTGGTCGCATCGTCGAGCGCAAGCGCGGGCGTAAGACGGAGTCGGACGTCGCCATCATGATGGTTGAGGCGGGCGCGGGAGCGAACGTCGTTAAGCTGATCGCCGACGGCGCACCAGCACCTACCGAGGCAACTGTCGCTGAAGGGCTTGAGGCTGCCAAGCCGTACGTCAAGACGTTGTGCGAGGCGCAGCGTGACCTTGCTGCGCAGTTCGACAAGGAACGCAAGGAATTTCCGCTGTTCCCGCCGTACACCGATGAGGTGTTTGAGGCGGTTGAGAAGAAGGCGTCGAAGAAGCTGGCTTCTTTCCTTACTATCGCGGGTAAGCAGGAGCGCGAAGAGAAGATCAATGCGTACATTGAGGACATCGAAGAAGACGTACTTGATCGCCTCGACGTTGATGAGGATGACGACGATGTAGCGGCAGTGGTGAAGGAGATCCGCTCTGCGTACAACGCATTGCAGAAGGAGATCGTCCGGAAGAAGATTCTGAAAGACGGCTACCGTATTGACGGTCGTAGCGTCACTGCGATCCGTGACCTCGGCGTGGAAGTCGAGCTCGTTCCACGTGCTCACGGCTCCGCGCTGTTCGAGCGTGGTGAGACGCAGATCCTGGGTGTCACAACGCTTGACATGCTCAAGATGGAGCAGCCGATTGATTCCCTGAGCCCAGAGACTTCGAAGCGATACATCCACCATTACAACTTCCCGCCGTACTCGACCGGTGAGACGGGCCGCGTCGGCTCCCCGAAGCGCCGTGAGATTGGCCACGGTGCGCTGGCGGAGCGCGCACTGCTGCCAGTCATCCCTTCCCGGGAGGACTTCCCGTACACCATTCGGCAGGTCTCTGAGGCGCTGAGCTCCAATGGCTCGACGTCGATGGGGTCTGTGTGCGCATCGACGTTGTCGCTGTACAACGCCGGTGTTCCGCTGGCTGCTCCTGTAGCCGGTATCGCGATGGGCCTTGTGTCCGGCGATGTCGATGGCGAGACGAAGTACGTCGCTCTAACGGATATCCTCGGTGCCGAGGACGCGTTCGGCGACATGGACTTCAAGGTTGCAGGCACTCGCGAGTTTATTACCGCGCTGCAACTTGACACCAAGCTTGACGGCATTCCATCTGATGTGCTCGCTTCTGCGCTGAAGCAAGCACACGATGCACGCGAGACCATCCTGGATACGATGGCAGAGGTAATCGATTCCCCGGATGACATGAGCTCATTGGCGCCGAAGATCACCACGGTCAAGGTGCCTGTCTCCAAGATTGGTGAGGTCATTGGGCCGAAGGGCAAGATGATCAACTCGATTACCGAGGAGACCGGTGCGGACATCTCGATCGAGGAGGACGGCACCATCTACGTTTCGGCGACCAGTGGCGCAGCGGCAGATGCGGCAATCGAAAAGATTAACGCGATTGCTAACCCGCAGCTGCCGAAGGTCGGCGAGCACTACCTTGGCACCGTGGTCAAGACCGTCGCGTTCGGCGCGTTTGTCTCGATCGTTCCGGGTACCGACGGCCTGATCCACATCTCGAACCTGGGTGGCAACAAGCGCATCGAGAAGGTCGAAGATGTAGTCAACGTTGGCGACAAGATCGAGGTTGAGATTCGCGACATCGATAACCGCGGCAAGATCTCCCTTGTTCCAGTTGAGCAGGACTAGGAGTTAGTTCACAAAGAGTAATGGCCGGGGCTTTTGCCCTGGCCATTCGCTTATCGAGCTAGCGGTGGACGTCGATAACTAGACGGGTGGGGTTATCCATCACTGTGACCTCGAACGGGCGCTGCTGGTCCAGTCCGATAAAGAACTGCGATTGATTCTCGAAGGTTCCGCCATTTGTCACCCCGGCAACGTTGCCGGTTGCCAGCTGATATGGCCCGACGGAAACGAGCGAGGGGTTGTTGGGGAGACTACCCATTGGGGTGCCTTCGACGAGTACCTCCAGGATGTCGTTGCCTGTAACCGCAAGTGCGTGCCCGGAAGCCTGCTGCAGGGCCTCTTCGGTGTACTGCACCCTGTATCCCGGAAGTCCAGTGCCCGAGAACTCAAACACGACCCGATCGTAGGTTTCGTGGCTGCCCACGCGAACATCCTCAAGTGTGAGTTCGGGAGCGCCTTCGGGAGGTGCGTAAGCGCTCGGTATTGCCGAGTGGGCGGGTGCTGCAGCCAACGTAGGTGTCGATTCTTCGGGTGAGGTCGCTTCGCGTGCGCTTGTTGTCGCTGGAGCGCTCTTGAGGTCAGCGGTGGCGATGGCGGGCTCTGGAACTTCGGAGTCCATACCGCACCCGGTGATCAACATCGTCACGGCAAGGGCTCCCGGGAGTGTCAAGCTTCTCTTCATGCTTTTCGAGTGTACCGAACCACCATGCCTCGGCTGCGCGCTACAGTGGCACCAGTAGTTTGAACGCAACGCATATACAGAACAGAATTGAGGAATAGGTATGTCCATCAAAGTCGGGGTATTGGGAGCACACGGTCGCGTCGGCACCGCGGTGGTTGCTGGTGTTCGCGCCGCTGATGATCTGGAGCTCGTAGCTGAGATCGATAAAGATGACAGCTTGGACCAGCTGCTTGACGCAGGCGCCGAGGTCATTGTCGACTTCACCACGCCAGACTCAGTGATGAGCAACCTCGAATTCTGCATCAAGCACGGTATTCACTGCGTCGTCGGCACAACAGGGTTTGACGACGACCGCTACGAGCAGGTCCGCACTTGGTGCTCCGCTGCGTCAGGCACTGGTGTACTCATTGCGCCTAACTTCGCTATCTCAGCAGTGCTGACGATGTCCTTTGCCCGGCAGGCTGCGAAGTTCTTCGAGTCCGCCGAGGTTGTTGAGTACCACCACCCGAACAAGTTGGATGCGCCTTCGGGCACTGCGGTGAAAACGGCGCAAGGTATCGCGGAAGCTCGTAAAGCCGCGGGAATGGAGCCTTGCCCGGATGCGACGACACAGGAGCTTGATGGAGCACGCGGCACCGATATCGACGGAGTTCGGGTGCACGCCGTGCGCATGACCGGAATGGTTGCGCACGAGGAGGTGATCTTCGGCACCGTTGACCAGTCGTTGACGATCCGCCAAGATTCCTACGGGCGTGAGTCGTTCGTGCCTGGCGTATTGCTTGGTGTGCGCAACGTCAAGGACCACCCAGGTCTGACTATTGGTCTCGACAAGTTTCTTGGGCTGTAATCGATGCAGCCACAGCGGCAACTCAACATTCAACTAGTCGCAGCATCGTCGTTTGAACCATCATCAAAGTTGGGGTGGCAGCCATCACCGGAGGCTGCCTCAGCTGATGCTGTCGTCGAATTTGCAGGCAGGGCGTGTTATGACTTGTTTGCCGACAAAGACTCGCGCACCGCAACCACGGACGCGTTCCTTCACCATGTCATCGATACTGGCAATCTTGCTTTGCTTGAGCACGCAAGCGCGACCCTGTACATCCAGGGTATCTCGATGGCTACCGGGCACGAGATATTGAGGCACCGCGGTTTTTCAATCAGCGAGCTCTCGCAATATGCCTTACCCGAAGATCAGAAGAGCGTCGTCGTGCCGAACGTAATTCAACGCGACGAGCAGCTGCAGCGATTTTTTGCGCACGCAATTGAGGACACCGCCTTTGTATACGACGAATTGCACGATGCAGTCGAAACAAGCCTGGCGAGTGAGAAAAACGCGCTACTGCGGAAGCAGCAAGTGTGGGAAGCTGCTCTGGCGCTGGCACCGGCAGCACGAGAAACTCGACTCGTCGTGACTGGCAACCTTAGAACTTGGAGAAGCTTTATTGCTACGAGGGCAGGGGAGCACAGCGGGTCTGAGCTGCGTGCGGTTGCTGTGCGGTGTTTGGAGCTGTTGAGTGAACGTGCGCGCGTTCTCTTCGACGACTTTGTTGTCACCGAGCTGCCCGACGGGACGAAGAAGGCAACAACCCCATACGAAAAGTAGCGCGGGAGTTACAATTAGCCAGCAAAACGGGTACGCTCTTTTGGCATGGGCACTTCTATGAAAGCTGATATCGGTGCTGATGTTTTTGGCACAGTCTGCGTCGCAATGGTCACGCCGTTCGATAAGCACGGCGAACTAGATGTTAAGGCAGGACGAGCATTAGCTGCCCACCTTGTCGACAATGGTATTGACGCCCTCGTGCTTGCTGGCACGACGGGTGAATCGCCAACGACAACCAGTGAAGAGAAGGTCGCGTTGCTGCAAGCTGTGCGAGAAGAGGTTGGCGATAGAGCCAAGCTGATCGCCGGAGTAGGCACGAACGACACCCGTAAGTCTGTCTCGTTGGCGAAGGACGCCGCAGAGGCAGGAGCAGACGGCCTCTTGGTCGTTACCCCGTATTACTCGAAGCCGTCACAAGACGGCGTGTATGCGCACTTCCAAGAGATTGCGTCTGCAACTTCGCTGCCGATCTGCCTCTACGATATTCCAGGCAGGTCTGCGATTCCGATGGCTTCGGACACGATTGCCAAGTTGGCGGAATTGCCAACCGTTGTCGCGATGAAGGACGCGAAAGGCGACTTCTTTGCGGCGGCTCCGTTGATTGAATCAACCGGGCTGGCTTGGTATTCAGGCGACGATCCGTTGAACCTGCCGTGGCTGGCTATGGGCGCGACGGGAGTGATCTCGGTCGTGGGCCACGCGGCACCGCAAGCACTGCGTGAACTCGTCACAAGCTTCGAGGAAGGCGACCTCGTCCGTGCACGGAAAATTAACGCCAACGTCATCGACGTGCTCGCGCGTCAGCAAGCGATACTCGGTGGCACGACATTTGCAAAGGCAGCTCTGCGTCTGCAGGGCATTGAAGTAGGCGGACCCCGCCTGCCGGTGGTCGGAGCGACCCCCGAGCAGGTCGAGGTTCTTAGAGAAGATTTGAAGAAGGCTGGAGTCCTTTAAGTATGAACGAACCCCGTACACGCTCACGCAAAGTGACGCGTAAAGCAGGGCCACCTGAGGCCACTGAGCAAAAACCGGTGTTTCAAGCACCGAAACAGGCCGCAGGTACCGCACGTAACGAAGAAGAGAAGGACTCTGAGAAGTCACAGCGTGACAACAAGTCACGCAATTCGAACGGGAATGGTAACGGCCGGAACCGTCGTCGCGGCCGTGGGCGCGGTAACAACGGCGGTGGCCGTCGTAACCCGGTGAAGTCGATGCAGGGCGCTGACTTGACGAAGCGCCTCCCAGCGCCGCCGAAGGCTCCGAACGGCACGCTGCGAATTTATGCCCTGGGTGGTATTTCCGAAATCGGCCGTAATATGACGGTCTTCGAATACAACGGCCGTTTGCTCATCGTTGATTGTGGCGTGTTGTTCCCGAACTCTGGCGAACCTGGAGTTGACCTTGTGCTTCCGGATTTCGGTCCGATTGAGAAGAAGCTCGACAAGATTGAAGGTTTGGTTGTCACCCATGGTCACGAGGACCACATCGGCGCTATCCCGTGGTTGCTGAAACTGCGTCCGGATATTCCGATCTATTCTTCCCGTTTCACCAATGCACTGATCGCAGCGAAAACAAAGGAACATCGCCAGCGACCGAAGTTGCACGAGGTAAACAAGGACTCCTCGGTGAACTTGGGACCGTTCCATGTTCGCTTCTGGCATGTGAACCACTCCATCCCGCAGTGCCTCGGTTTGTCTATTAAGACGGGTGCCGGCCACGTTGTAATGACCGGCGATGTGAAGGTCGACCAGACTCCGTACGACGGGATGCCGACAGATCTGCCAGCGCTGTCACGCTATGGTGACGAGGGCGTCGATTTGTTCATGTGTGACTCCACGAACGCGACTGTTCCGGGGATCTCCGCATCTGAAGCCGGTATTGAGGAGACATTGACTCGCCTGGTGAGCCAGGCGAAGCAGCGCGTTGTGATTGCCTCGTTCGCGTCAAACGTTGCTCGTGTCCAGATGGCGGTCAACGCGGCTGTGGCGAATGGCCGTAAGGTCGCGTTCAACGGTCGCTCCATGCTGAGAAACATGGAGATCGCGGAGAAGATGAGTCTTCTCAAGGCTCCGAAGAACACGATCATCCCGATCGAAGAGGCTGCCAAGATGGCACCTCACAAGGTGTTGCTGATCACGACGGGCACTCAGGGCGAACCGATGGCTGCGCTGTCTCGAATGTCTCGCCGTGAGCATCGCCAGATTACGATCCGTGACGGCGACATGATCATCCTGTCTTCCTCTCTCATTCCGGGTAATGAGGAAGCGGTGTTCGCGACCATCAACAACCTTGCGCAAATCGGTGCCACGGTTGTGACGAATGCTGAGGCTCATGTCCACGCCTCGGGTCACGGCTACGCTGGCGAGCTGCTGTTCCTGTACAACGCTGCCCGCCCGACCTGTGCGATGCCTGTGCACGGAGAGTGGCGCCATATGCGTGCGAACAAGGAACTTGCGATCGCAACCGGCGTCAAGCCGGAGAACACTGCGTTGGCTCAAAATGGTGTCGTAGTAGACATGACGAAGGGCAAGATCAAGGTCGTCGGCCAATACCAGGTTGGCCAGCTCTACGTCGATGGCGAAACGATGGGCGACGTAGATCCTGACGTGCTCGCAGACCGCAGCTCGCTTGCCTCTGGTGGCGTCGTCTCCGTTACCTGTGTGATCGATGACCGCACGAGTAGCCTCATCGAGGTTCCTCGAGTATCTACGACTGGCTTCTCCGAGGATGACCGCGACTTCAACAAGAAGGTTGTCGAGCGCGTCCAGGAGATTATGGCCGATTTGGCTGCAGAAGGCGAGAACGACCCATACCGTATGGTGCAGCAGCTTCGTCGTCAGCTTTCACGCACGATCGAGCAAAAGTACAAGCGTGAGCCCGTAATCCTTCCGACTGTGGTCCCAACCGCAGCGGACATTGGACCTGCAGATGATGCGGATGTTCAGTCATCACGAGAGTCTCTCTAACTCTTGATGCTTTCTTAAGCACAACCTTGGGCCCGAGCACTATGCTTGGGCCCATGTCATTTGCGCAAACTGAACGAAATCGACTCGCTGAACTGCTCCTGAAAGTCGGGCCTGAAGCGCCGACGTTGTGCGAGGGGTGGAATACTCGGGACCTGGCGACGCATCTTTATATCCGTGAGCGAAAGCCATTGGCTGCGATTGGGATATTTGTGCAGCGTGCGAGAAAGTTTTTGGAGGCTGAGGAGGCGCGCCTAGCGTCGTGGTCGTACGAAGATCTTGTTCGCAAGTGGGAGATTGGGCCACCGAGTCTGTTAACACCAATCAATTCAACGATAAATACTGCCGAACATTTTATTCACCACGAAGACGTTCGTCGGGGCGGTGGCGAGGTTAGTCCCCGACAGTTCAGCGCCGTCACCAACAAGGAACTGTTGAGGCTTGCGAAGCGGTTCGGTGCAGTCACGCTGAAGAAGGCGTCGGTGCCCGTAATTCTGACACCTCCTGATTTGCCACCAGCGGTGCTTCGCGAAGGCGTTGGTGTTTCGGAGCGAGGCGACAACGTCGTACGTGTGTACGGAGAGCCAGGCGAACTCTTGCTGTGGGCGGCAGGCCGAAAAGCAGTAGAGGTTGAGGTCGCCGGGGCGGTCGAAGCGCTTTCCGGGGTAGATATCAAGCTGTAATGCTTGATTTCCGGGTCTGCGACAATCTCTGTGGTTTCAGAGTGGCGGATGGTAATAATGGTGCGTGAGGTACTAGTGTGTAGCACATGTCTGCCAGAAAACCAGCGCCACGAACCACGGGAGCGTCGACAGGCCCGCGGGACCGTGCACGTTCAACGACGAGCCGATACGGTGCCCCTGCATCGATCACGCATCCACCGACTTCGTCAATGGTCGCGGCAGAGACCGCCGATGAACGGGTAGGCTCTGCGACACGAGTCGTCGGAAGTTCAATCGGTAGTGCCGTCCGCGGAGCTGGTTCGTTGCTTGCTAAACTTCGACCGCACCGTAAGGAGAGATTCGACAGCGTGCCTGTATCAAGCGATTACGAGGACGAAGACGATAATTTCGAGTTCTTTGACGATGGCAACTCCGACACGTCATCACAGCGTGAAGAACGCCACCCGAAGTCCCGTCCTGTGCTGCAGTTCTCCGCGGGCAACGTTGATGCATATGGCCTGGTATTGATTGGGTTGGCCGCCATCTTGGGTGCCTCGGTGTGGATGGACATTGCTGGGCCGGTAGGAAACGTCATTGCGCAAGGGGTTCACTGGGCGATTGGCGCCGGCGCGCTCTTGCTGCCTGTTATTCTCGTTTGCGTTGCAATCGCGCTGATGCTGAATGTGAGAGCTGAACCTGCGGTTCGTGCCAGGGTGGCGTCGGGGCTGTTAATCATCGGTGTCGCAATGCTCGGCATGATTCATGTTTTTGCGGGGAATCCAGCGGATTGGGAATCCCGGAAAATTGCTGGGGGAGTGGTAGGCACCTTTACGGGCGGCTTGCTGGCAGCCGGGTTTTCCTCCTATGTCGCAGTCCCGCTGTTGGGGCTTGTCATCGTGTACGGCGCGCTTCGAACTACTGGAATCACCGTGCGCGAAGCATACGATTTCTTCACTGCGTGGCTCGGTTCCGTCTTTCATCGGCCCGAATCTGACGACGACGCAGATCTCTACAGCGATGCCGGTAAGGACATCGACGCGATTGCAGAAGGACGGCGTAGCTCGGTATCGAGACGCGCCCGTGTCGAACCGGAAACGCGAGCACCGCGTGCTGGCGTAACGCCCCAAACACGAGCCAAGAGGCCAAAGGCGTCCAGGTTTTCCTCTTTTTCGGAAAAACTCCGGAATGCCTCCACTCCCTTGGGCAATTACCCGGCAGAGGCGGAAGCCACCCCTGCATCAGAGCAGGCCGAACCAGAGGTCTTCGACTTCAGCGCTGATTTCAGCACGCAGGACGATGAGTCTGCCACGACGGTGATTGAACGGCAAGAGCCGAAGCGGGCGTCGACACGCACACCCTCGCAGGGTGAGGAAACAAAGATCCTGCCACGGCCGACGCTCGAGGAGAGCCAAGCTGAGCGGGATGCAGTCGATCAGTCGCGAGAGGCCGTTCGTCAGGCGGTCAAGGCACGCTCGGGGAAGGATCCGAGCGGCGCTCCAAGTCAGCCAGCGCGGGAGGGGCACGCTAAGCGGGTGGACCGGAACTCCACCTATGTTGTTCCTACCACGGATTTGCTGCTCGCAGGGCAAGCACCAAAGACGCGTACCGAAGCGAATGATCGCATGATCGAAGCAATCACGGAGGTCTTTGAGGAATTTAACGTCAACGCGATGGTGACCGGCTTCTCCCGCGGCCCAACCGTTACCCGCTACGAGGTCGAGCTTGGCCCTGGTGTCAAGGTGTCCAAGATTACGAATTTGCAGTCCAACCTCGCCTATGCGGTCGCGACGGACAATGTTCGCTTGTTGACGCCAATTCCCGGCAAATCCGCCGTGGGTATCGAGGTACCGAACCAGGACCGAGAGATGGTTCGTCTGCGCGACGTTCTCGAGGCGCCAAATGTTGCGGCGGACGACGACCCGATGCTCATCGGTCTCGGCAAGGACATTGAGGGTGACTTCATTGCCTCGTCAGTGCAAAAAATGCCGCACCTTTTGGTTGCAGGTTCGACGGGCTCCGGTAAGTCGGCGTTCGTAAACTCGATGCTGGTATCTCTGCTGACACGCGCAACGCCTGAGGAGGTTCGTCTCATCCTTATCGACCCAAAGATGGTCGAACTCACTCCTTATGAAGGCATCCCACACCTCATCACGCCAATTATTACCCAGCCGAAGAAGGCATCGGCGGCGCTGCAGTGGCTTGTGGAGGAGATGGAGCAGCGGTACATGGACATGAAGACCGCGCGGGTCCGCCACATCAAGGACTTCAATAAGAAGGTCAAGAGTGGTGAGATCACCGCCCCTGCGGGATCACAGCGCGAGATGCGCCCGTACCCGTTCATTGTCTGTGTCGTCGACGAGCTCGCTGATCTGATGATGACCGCGCCAAAAGAGATCGAAGACTCGATCGTGCGCATTACCCAGAAGGCCCGCGCAGCCGGAATCCACCTCGTTTTGGCGACGCAGCGTCCTTCGGTGGACGTCGTCACGGGCCTCATCAAGACTAACGTGCCGTCTAGGCTTGCGTTCGCGACATCTTCGCTTACGGACTCACGAGTCATTCTCGACCAGGGTGGAGCTGAGAAACTCATTGGCATGGGCGATGGGCTCTTCATCCCACAAGGTGCCGGTAAACCGCAACGTATGCAGGGTGCGTTCGTCTCTGACCCCGAGATCCAAGCCGTTGTCGACGCCGCGAAGAGCCAAGACGAGCCTCAGTATGTCGAAGGCGTCACTGAGGAAAAAGAGTCCGAGAAGAAGGTTATTGACGATGACATCGGCAAGGACCTTGACGACCTTTTGGAGGCCGTCGAGCTCGTGGTCACTGCACAGCTTGGCTCGACGTCGATGCTGCAGCGCAAGCTCCGCATCGGGTTTGCGAAGGCTGGTCGCCTGATGGACCTGATGGAATCCCGTGGCATAGTCGGGCCGTCGGAAGGGTCGAAAGCCCGCGAGGTGCTGGTGAAGCCGGAAGAGCTCGAAACGATCATCTGGATGCTCAAGGGCGCCGACCCCGCGGAAGCTCCGAAGGACGCTGACGCACAGCTTGGCGACGACGCCCCAACCGATGAGGGAACCGCTAAAACCGTGCAGGCGACCTATAACCCAACGGGCGGCGCAGTGTAACTGGTGGCAGCCCCTCTGATCGTGTAGCGTTGCATTCGCATTGGAGGGGAGTACCCCGCAAGTGCCTCGAATCGTCAACACGGAACATGCATATCCCGGTTGAGGCAGCCGCTCTGCGTTTACGCCGCGGTGGGGGAGACCTCCGGTCTTTCTTTGTCCGATGCAACGACCGGAGGTAACCACCTTGAGTGTCCCCCTATGGATCTGGCTGCTGACAGCCGCAATTATTCTGGGCTTCTTTGCCTTTGACTTTCTCACCCATGTTCGCCAAGCCCACGAACCGACAGTCAAAGAATCCGCCTTTTGGACGCTTTTCTACATGACGATGGCAGCGATCTGCGGCGGAGTGATCTGGTGGGAATGGGACGGCGAGCACGGCGTCCAGTTCTTCACCGGCTATATCACCGAGCTGGCGCTGTCCGTGGACAACCTGTTCGTATTCGCGCTCATCATGGGCGCGTTTAAGATTCCGAGGCGATACCAACAAAAGGTACTGCTCTTAGGCATTGTCATCGCGTTGGTATGCCGTTTGCTGTTCATTTTGCTCGGCGCGGCCCTCATTGAAGCTTGGAGCGATGTATTCTATCTCTTCGCGGCGTTCTTGATTTACACCGCGGTCAAGCTCGTGTACGACGAGGCGACCGATGCGCCCGAGGACGACCCGAACGACATGGCGGTCGTGAAAGCGTTGCGAAAGATCGTTCCTGTGACGAGCTCTTATCATGGCGACAAGCTGTGGTCGAAGACCAAGGAAGGCAAATCTGCTGCAACACCGCTGTTCGTTGCTTTGCTTTCTATCGGCTTCATTGACGTGATGTTCGCTTTCGACTCGATTCCGGCAATCTATGGCATCACCTCCGAGGCATACATTGTGTTTACCGCGAATGCGTTCGCGCTCATGGGTCTGCGCCAGATGTTCTTCTTGCTTTCGGGATTGCTTGATCGCGTGGTGTACTTGCCGTACGGCCTTGGCATCATCCTCGGATTCATCGGCGTCAAGCTGTTGCTACATGCTCTTCACGAGAACAACCTGCCGTTCATCAACGGTGGCGAAAATGTGAGTGTTCCGGAGGTTGGTACCGTTGCTTCCCTGGGTGTCATCGTGGCGGTACTGGTGATTACCGTTCTGTGTTCCATGGTCAAGGACCGGGCAGATATCAAGGCTGGCCGCCGTGACCCGAACGGGCCGAGCTGGCACATCGACTATGACGACCATGGCAACCGCCGGAAGGTAGATAACCAGGGCCATCATATCGAGTGGATTGATGACCCTGCTACGTCTGGAAAAGGCGACCATACCGCCACCGGCTCCCGCGAAACGGACCACCTCCATGTCCAGCGCGGGAAGAAATAAATAAGCGGCGGTTTAGGATTACGGGAATACCCGGGAGACCGGGTTCCACTCGTGGATCTCGCGGCTGAGGAGGGCGTTTTCCTGCCAGTAAGGGTCCTGGTTCATCACCGATACAGCTTCCGCCACGTCTGCTGTATCCGGCAGTTGGACGATGATGAGGGCCTTGCCGGCGTCAACAAGCGGGCCGGAACCGACAATCCTGCCGAGCTCTAGCTGCTTCGAAATGAATTCGCGGTGTGCAGGCCGAGTGGCGTCCACAAGTTCCGTATCATCTGAATATGTGTAATGAAAAGCAAAATATTTCATAACACGCAGTCTAAGGGAAAGCTCGGGATAGGTAGGGTAGAACGCGTGACTGAAAAACCATCGAACTGGAACGTACCCAACGTCTTAACGTCGTTGCGTATTATCTTCATCCCCGTCTTCGCGTGGTTGGCGCTCGAACAGCGGTGGGGCGCAGCATTCGGTGTGTTCGTCGCCCTGATGATCACTGACAAACTAGACGGAACCATTGCCCGCACTTACAACTTAATTACGGATTTTGGCAAAATTGCGGACCCGATCGCGGACAAAGCACTGATGATCACCGCGCTTGTCGTGCTCAACGTAGCGTCCAATCTCCCCGTGTGGATGACTGTTGTGATCGTGGTGCGCGAACTCGGCATCACCGTGTGGCGTATGTGGATGCTACGCAACGACCAGGTAGTTCCAGCCTCCAAGGGGGGCAAGGTGAAAACAGTGCTGCAGACCGTCGGCGTGGCGCTCTACCTATGCCCACTGCCTTCCTGGATGGATGCCCCCTCATATGTTGTCATGGTGTTGGCAGTAGTTGTGACAGTTGTGACAGGGGTTCAGTACCTGCTTGATGCGCGTAAGGTGAACAGCTAATGGGCGAGATCGCCGCTGAGGTAATCACGGAACTCACCGCTCGACGCGAAACCATCGGCCTCTGCGAATCTCTCACAGCGGGTTTGGCAAGCGCTACGCTTGCTGAGGTCCCCGGGGCGTCTGCCGCGTTACGCGGTGCTATGGTGACATACGCGACTGATTGCAAGGTCGGGTTGGCTGGCGTTCCGCCAGCCGTAATCGAAAAGTACGGGCCGGTGTCTCCGATCACAGCTCGGGAAATGGCGAAGGCCGCCAGGCGGAAGCTCAACGCGGATTGGGGGATTTCACTTACCGGCGTGGCAGGCCCCAGCGAACAGGACGGACACCCAGTAGGAGAAGTATGGATCGGCCTAGCTTCCAACAAGGGGTGTTCAGCGGAACTTGCAGGAGACATACTTTCTGACGCACCCCTCGTACGCGGCTGCGTTCCGGGCTCGACGGAAACCCGAAACCTGCTCCACGGCGAACGTAACGACGTGCGCAGATGGGCTGTTGAAGCTGCACTTCGAGCCCTGCTCAAGGCGCTACGGGAACAAAACGACGAGGACGGGAGTTGTACCTAGTGATGACTACGACACTTCTAATCGATACGCCGCTTGAGTCCTCGTTCGATGCTCAGGATGAGGTCACTTTTCCATTCCGCAAGTCTGAGGCGCGCCAGAAAGAACCACTGCTGCGCGAAGCCCTCGGAATGTCTCTCCGTGCTTTCCGGGCAGACAAAGGCGTGACGCTGCGAGCTCTCGCTGCTCAGGCTCGTGTCTCTTCTGGGTACCTGTCAGAATTGGAACGTGGACGCAAGGAAGTTTCTTCCGAGCTGCTCGCCTCGATTTGTGAAGCCCTCGATACTACGGTTTCTGAAGTTGTCCTTGAGGCTGTTGCAAATCTGTCTTTGCAGTCGATCAACGATGAATTCGTCGCGGCTGAGGCGGTTCACGCGTAGCGCTGCAACGTCGCAACAGCTAGAATACGAACCAGTTTGGCCGTGGATACGGCTAGTTTCAATGCTCAGCGAAAGGTAAAACGCATCACTATGGCAAACCCGTTTTCAAAATTCTGGAACTACCTGATGGCGCTCTTCGACAACAAGATCGAAGAGAACGCTGACCCAAAGATCCAGATTGAGCAGGCGATCTCTGAAGCTCAGCGCCAACACCAGGAGCTCTCACAGCAGGCCGCCGCGGTTATCGGTAATCAGCGTCAGCTGGAGATGCAACTGAACCGTCGTCTGGAGGAAGTTGAAAAGCTTCAGGCGAATGCTCGTCAGGCGCTTCAGTTAGCAGACAAGTCTCGTTCAAACGGTGACACGCAAAAGGCCACCGAGTACGAGAATGCTGCTGAGGCGTTCGCTGCACAGCTTGTCACAGCAGAGCAGGGCATTGAAGACACGAAGGCACTGCACGACCAGGCACTGCAGCAGGCAGCACAGGCAAAACAAGCTGTTGAGCGCAACGCTGCGCACCTTCAGCAGCAGGTCGCCGAGCGCTCTAAGCTGCTTTCACAGCTTGAGCAGGCGAAGATGCAAGAGAAGGTCTCGGAGACAATGCGCTCCATGAACTCGATTACGAGTTCCGGCCCCAACCTGGATCAGGTTCGCGACAAGATTGAGCGCCGTTACGCTAACGCCTTGGGCGCTGCGGAGCTCGCTGAAAACTCGATTCAGGGCCGCATGGCAGAGGTTGAGCAGGCCGGTATTCAAATGGCGGGCCACAGCCGCCTTGAGCAGATCCGCGCTGAGATGTCCGGCGAGTTGAACTCTGGCAAGGAACAGCAGTCGATTGAGCAGAGCAAGACTGACGGGCCACAGGTGAGTGAAGACGCAGTGGCTCGCCGTATGCGTGAGCTGCGCGGCGAAGCCTAACGCTTAATTAAAAAACTCCAGGTTCTTTTGCGGAGAACCTGGAGTTTTTCTTTTGACGTCTTAGCCTCGGTGGGAGCTATGTGAGTTGAGGACTAGTCGAGGGCTCCGCGAGCTACAAGCGCATCGCCGATGTTTTCCGCCCTCCGGATACTGCGCACGATTAAAGGCACGCCAAATGCGAGTGGAGAAAAGCCCAAGCCACGGGCCTTGCGGGCGTCGAGAACCTCTTGCGACGTCTGCAGAATTAGGGGTATAAGCCGCAGCGTGAGAGCGATAGCGAGGCTGATTTTCTCAGTCGGGACACCGAATCGCGCGAGCGGTTTGAGGCCTTCTTCGAGTGAAACGAGCAGCGCTTCAACGGTCGTTGTGAGCGTGAGGAGATTCGCCGCAAGAATCGTAGCGAAGAGGGCGATGAGCGTGATACATGCGAGGCGAATGCCATCCTGCCAAATGAGAAACCCACCGAGCATTGCAAATAAGGGAAGGATCGGCATGAGCTGGCGCACAACTATTCGGGCCGGGATTCTTGCTACGAAATACAGCACAAGAACGATACACAGTAGCGTAAGAGCGATTGAAAACGTACGCCCCAGGTTGGTTGCCAAGACAATATAGAAGATGAGCAACACGAATTTGATCTGAGGACTCACTCGGTGAATGAGGGTGTCTCCAGGTACGTAGACACCCATAGGTAGTGAATCAATCTTCACTATTCTGCTCCATTAACTCTTGATAGAACTCAATAGTGTCCTCTGGGGTACTGTCGTACGCAATCACACCATCGTTGACGCAGATCACCCGATCGAAGTCGACAAGGAGATCTAGGTCGTGTGTAACCACGATTGTTTGTTGTTCAAGCGAATTAAGCTCTGCGATGATGCGCCGCCGATTCCGCAGGTCGAGCAGCGTCGTCGGTTCGTCAGCAATGATGGTTGTCGGCTCGGTGACCAGCACGGCAGCCAACGCTAGCAGCTGCTTCTCGCCGCCCGAAAGCGTATGTGGCGATTGCTCTGCTTTGTGCAGCAACTTGAACCGTTTCAGCACGTCTTTGACGCGTTGTTCCTTCTCTGCTTTCGACAGTTTGAACTTCTTCAGCGAGAATGCGACATCGTCGTGGACTTGAGGCATCACAATTTGGCTCTCCGCATCGGAGAACACAAACCCGACGCGGCGACGAACCTCAGAGCTACGAGTGGATAGGGAGAGGCCGTCATAAAGAACCTCGCCGGTACTCGGATCCTCGAGTCCATTGATGAGGCGAACCAGCGTTGACTTCCCTGAGCCGTTGGAGCCAATGATGCCAATACGCTGCTCCTGCAAAGAGAGAGAAAAGGGCTGGAGTAGCGTGTTGTCATTCCGAACGACGCTCACACCGTCGAAACTGATCTGCGGCATGGAAATAGTCCCACCTATGAACGGCGAAGCGATGGGAGCGCAGCGCGAACCGCGAATGCGATGAACACAATCACAAGGATTTTCGCTGCGTCCGGGATGATAAAGGGCAACTGTGCAGCCCAGGCGGCACCAAAGGTCATACTAGCGCGGGCCATCAAGCCGAACACGCCAAAGAAATACTGCAGGAACAGTCCTGCAAAACCGGCTAAGAGGAGAAGTGCGATGCTCGTAAAGGAGTTTTTGCTCGATGCGCGGTATGCAATGAGGCCTGCGACGAGGGCACTTGCAACGTAGCCGACCAGGTAGCCAACTGTAGGGCTACCGAGTGCGTAGACAACAGTGCGACCACCCGCGAGCACAGGAAGCGCTAGGCCGATGAGGAGGAACAACAGCACTGTGTATGTACCACGCTTTGGCCCAAGCACAAGCGCGGCGAGGATACATGCGGTGTTTTGCAGCACGATAGGTACGCCGGCAGCGCCGACTGGAATGGAGACAAAACCAAGGACGATGATGACTGCTGCGAATACAGCAATGTATGCGAGGTCTTGGGCTTCAATCTTTGATTGAGAACTGGTTGATGACATAGCGAGAATAATACCTGAACGGTGTTCAATTCGCTCCAAAAGCGTAGTGATTCTTAGGCGCGTATATTAAGGGCCATGCGATTAACGGAGTTTCACCAACTCGTTCAAGACGAATTTGGCGCCGAAAGGGCGTCTTGGATCATAGAAACGCAGCTTTTACCGCGTCAAGGATGTACTGCGGCTGAGGTTATCGAAAATGGTGGCGATTTGCGTCAGGCCTGGGAGGAATTATGCGACGCCTTCGATGTTCCCGAGGTGCGACGGCTTGGTGTTGATCGGCCAGGCTTCTAGGGTGGGTGAAGTGTTTGCCGCTTTCAATTCGAACATGTATGCGTGTACACTCTGGTGGTGTCGGAACACTTCCCTATAGTGAGTCTCAGTTTTAGAAGTCATCGGGAACCGTAACCCTCGAAGGCGAGTCTAAACATGTGTGGAGGCGACGAAATACGTACTCGTGTTGTCGCCAGACCCGAGAAGAATGAAAATTAAGGAGAACATGTAGATGGCTGCGAAGAAAAAGGCCGCATCAGCGGCGAAAGATCGCCAGAACGCTTTGGATGCCGCACTCGCGATGATCGAGAAGGATTACGGCAAGGGGGCCGTAATGCGTCTTGGTGATGAAAATAGGCCACCAATTCAATCGATCTCATCTGGTAACACCGCTATCGACGTTGCTCTAGGGATCGGCGGTTGGCCACGGGGACGTGTTGTCGAGATTTATGGCCCCGAGTCTTCCGGTAAGACAACTGTTGCGCTGCATGCGATCGCCTCTGCGCAGCGCTCCGGGGGCATTGCGGCCTTTATCGATGCCGAGCATGCCCTCGACCCTGATTATGCGCGGAAGCTGGGCGTCGATACTGACAACCTGTTGGTCTCTCAGCCGGACACAGGGGAGCAGGCGCTTGAGATCGCGGACATGCTGGTTCGCTCTGGTGCGATTGACATTATCGTTATCGACTCTGTTGCTGCGCTCACCCCGAAGGCTGAAATCGAGGGCGAAATGGGAGACTCTCACGTTGGCCTCCAGGCGCGACTGATGTCACAAGCGCTGCGTAAGATGACCGGCGCCTTGTACAACTCAGGGACTACGGCAATTTTTATTAACCAGTTGCGCGAGAAAATCGGTGTCATGTTTGGCTCGCCTGAGACCACAACGGGTGGTAAGGCACTGAAATTCTATTCTTCGGTCCGTTGCGACGTCCGACGCATCCAAACGCTCAAGGACGGCCAGGACTCGATCGGCAACCGGACCCGTCTCAAAGTGGTAAAGAATAAGGTGTCGCCGCCGTTCAAGATCGCAGAGTTTGACATTATGTACGGCGAAGGCATTTCGCGGGAGTCCTCCATCATCGATATGGGGGTTGAAAACGGCTTTGTCAAGAAGTCTGGGTCCTGGTTCACATACGAAGGTGATCAACTGGGACAGGGTAAGGAAAAGGCGCGAAACTTCCTGAAGGAAAACCCTGATCTTGCAGACGAGATTGAGCAGAAAATCTTCCGCGCTCTGGGGGTTGGGGAATTTGCAGCTGAGGATGACGCCTTGACTGATGACCCCGTGGACATGGTGCCAAACATTGACTTCGATGATGCGGAAGAGCCTGCGAAGGCGAAGTAATACGTGGTAACACCAGACCCAGAAAAGATTCAACGCCTACAAAATGCGCTCGCCGAATGGGAATCCAGAGGAGGCAATAGTGAGCTCTTCGACTACGAAAGGGAAGAGGCGCTCGCCCCAGTTCGGCGACGTGCGTTGAGGTTGCTAGACCAGAGGGCACGGTCTGAGCAGGAACTGAGGCAACGCCTCATCCAGTCGGAGTTTCCGGCCGCGCTCGTTGATGAAGCTGTGGAGTCGTTGCGGACGTCCGGACTAATCGACGACCGAAACTTCGCACATGAGTGGGTGCGCCAAAGAGCCCCTCGCCGAGGAAAGTCAAAAAGTTTCCTCGACCGGGAGCTGAAGGAAAAAGGCGTTTCAGAAGCTGATCGGCGTAGCGCGCTTGCACAAATAAGCGACGAAGATCAGCATGCGGTTGCAGAGTCGCTTGCAGAAAAGAAAGCACGAGAGTTGAAGGAGCCTCCGGAGGGGTACGCGGAGTACACCCGTGTGCTGCGCAGAGTTGTAGGTGTGCTGGCACGTCGCGGTTTTCCGCAAGGCATGTGCATGCAGATCGCTAGAAATGCTTTGGACACGAGGATTGATTCGCTCCAAGAGGGGGCGTAGAACACGCTCTGTGCCGTTTGGGCCGGGTTGTTGGCAGTGGTTAGAATGTTCAGCCGTGCCTGCGCGGGCCCGACTAATCAACCAGGAAAGGTGAACCAGATGGCTGCATCAAGGACATACGAAGTGCGAACCTTTGGATGCCAAATGAACGTTCATGATTCGGAACGGTTGTCTGGTCTGCTGGAGGAATCAGGGTATGTGGCGGTGGAAGACGGGCAGGATCCGGACCTTATCGTTTTCAACACCTGCGCAGTGCGGGAGAACGCGGACAAGCGTTTATACGGCACCCTTGGACATCTGAAGAAAGTTAAGGAATCTCAGCCGGACCTCCAGATTGCTGTCGGCGGGTGTCTCGCACAGAAAGATAAGGACCACGTCATCCGGAAAGCGCCGTGGGTAGACGCCGTGTTCGGGACTCACAACATGGGTTCACTGCCAGTGCTCTTGGAACGGGCTCGGGTACAGGGCGAGGCCCAGGTAGAGATTGCGGAAGCGCTCGAAGTGTTTCCTTCCGTGTTGCCCGCGAAGCGTGAAAGTAGCTACGCTGGCTGGGTTTCGGTGTCGGTAGGATGCAACAACACGTGCACATTTTGCATCGTTCCGAGCTTGCGCGGTAAGGAAGTTGACCGGCGCCCGGGTGACATCCTCGCTGAGGTGCAAGCGCTCGTGGACCAAGGAGTGCTTGAAGTGACACTGCTTGGACAAAATGTAAACAGCTACGGGGTCCATTTCGTGGATGAAGAGATGGAGCGCGACCGCTCCGCGTTTTCGAAGCTTCTTCGCGCATGTGGTGACATAGAAGGGCTCGAGCGGGTTCGCTTCACCTCCCCACACCCGGCGGAATTCACCTCAGACGTTATCGACGCAATGGCAGAAACGCCAAACGTCTGTCCACAGCTGCACATGCCCCTACAGTCCGGTTCCGACAAGGTGCTTAAGGATATGCGCCGTTCATACCGCTCGAAAAAGTTTTTGAGCATCTTGGACGAGGTGCGAGCAAAGCTTCCCGAGGCGTCGATTACTACTGACATCATTGTCGGATTCCCCGGGGAGACTGAGGAGGATTTCCAGGCAACACTTGATGTTGTCGAGAAAGCTCGATTCACGTCCGCCTACACCTTCCAGTATTCGCCACGCCCTGGAACACCAGCTGCGGAGATGGAGAATCAAATCCCGAAGGAAGTGGTGCAGGAACGGTTTGAGCGTCTGCTCGCGCTGCAGGAGCGCATCAGTCTCGAGGAGAACGAAAAGCTTATCGGAACGGAGCAGGAGCTCCTTGTCCAACAGGATGAAGGGCGAAAGCACGAAACGACACACCGAATGTCCGGACGTGCGCGAGACGGACGTCTTGTTCACTTTGCAGTCGATGAGAATGAACGCTCAGAGATTCGGCCAGGTGACATCGTTACAGTGCGTGTGACAGAAGCGAAGTCATATTTCCTCATCGCGGACTCTGGCGTGCTTACGCACCGGCGAACGCTTGCTGGTGACCATGCTGCGGCGGGAGAGGTACCAACGACCGCGCCTGTTGGAGTTGGACTCGGTATTCCGACCGTTGCCCGCCCAGACGTCGTGCCAATTACTAATGTAGACAGCATTGGCTGCTGTGCAGCTCCTGAGGCATGAAGCACGAAACCGTTGGAAGGGAGACAACAATGAAGATGGAACTCGGTCCGGCTCGTTGGGTACTTGGGGCTGCCAGCATTGTGTGGATCATTGCGTTGTTTTTACCGTTCGTTGGTGATGTAGCAGGATGGCAGGTTCTCACCCTCGGTGAAGGCGCACGGAATGTGGACACGAAAGTCACAGAGTACGTCTTTGTGTGGCTAGGGTTCCTGGGTGTCGGAGTCTTTACATCGATCGTTGTTGCTGCACGCCGTTTCGGCGTGGCCACGGTTGCTTGGATGATTTCAACTGTGGGCCTTGTCAGCTCCCTGCTGGCGGTATGGTTGCGCAAATCAAGTACCGGTGTCGCGGAGCAGTTCTCCCATGGCCCTGCGTTTTACCTCGAGGTGGTGGCGGTCCTTGTGGTGGTGTTGACCTACATCCCCTTGTTTGTGCACAAAACGACGGCGGATCCTGCACACGTGAAGAATCAACCCAGCGAAATCGACAAAGATGTCGCAAACGCACAATTAACCGCGACTCGAACGCATCATGCGCAAGAAACTAACCCATTGCTCATTGATGACCGACGGGCGAATGCGGTGAAGCGTCATAACAAAACCAGCTAACGGTAGTGGTGAGGCGTGCATTTTTGCCACGCCGTCGCCCGGCTAATAACCGTTGGTGAATAGCGAGCAAGCAGATGGTGCTTGTTGCCAGGCTCCGGCACGGGGTAGGAAACGTAGAACTGCTGTATTTCTGGCCACGCGGAACACGCAGCAGAAAGCGCAGACACCAGCGCCCGCTCTCCGAGACGAATTCCGCGGTTGTCTTCGCGGACGTAGATCAACCCGATCTCTGCAACTGAATCGGCATCGTTGTCGAACTTTGCTACTTCAGCGAGCCCAACTGGCGTTCCGGAGGCGTCCCGTGCGATTGCCGTTACCTGAGAACCCCCGCGATCTTTGAGTCGGGCAGCCGCGTCGCGCAGCCGGGAAGGAGACCACTGAACGGGCTCGAGTATCAAGGAGCCTCGTGGGTACTTCGCACCAGATTCTTGAAGAGTAGCTAGGAAGTGCGGCAAGTCCGACTGGTTGAAGCTCATATCTCTCACGACGTCGCAGGCAGTCTCCGGGCCTGGTGTGAGGATGGATTTCGCATCGATGGTTGCTTGGACTTCGCAGTGTGCTGGTGCGTAGTCGGCGTCGCGAAGGAAAGGGTGTTCTGATGCTCCCGCGGGCTCCGTTACCCAGATGTGTTGAATAGGGCGGAATAATTCTGCGGAGAGGGCGTCGATGAGCTCGAGAGCGCTTTGCCACACGTGTGCCGGCTGCGCCTCGCCGGGAAGTGGGGCGATGGACGCATCGACAGTGACATTCGCCTCCAACACATCGACGTCTTCAAGTAAAGGAAGCGAAACCAGCACCCAGCCTTCGACGTCGTACAGATCGTCTTCGGTCAGTATCGGGTAGCCGAATGCGCCAAGAGAGCGGGGTGCTGTTTTACGGCACAGTGCGAACAGTAACGCTGATGACTCTTCTGAGTCTTCCAAACGTTTCGCAATGTGTGCCGCGCTCACTCCGGAGTTAGCCTCTCCAGTGATGTCCTGGATCGCAAGCGTGACTGAGAATGCGTAGGCGGAGACTGCGGGGTGCGATGGATCCGCGGTCCCTACAATTAGCGGGTAAAGCACTACTGTTCGTCGACAGCCTTCGCAGCTACATTGGCAAATTCTTGCCACTGCTCGGCTTGCTCGCGAAGCTTTGCTGCCTTGGAAGCTTTCCCAGCTGCTTCAGCCTCTTGCGCCTGTTTTAGGAAGAGATCAGCTTTTTCCTGGAATTGATTGACCCTGGCCTGCGCTTCAGGGTCGGCCTTGCGCCACCGCGATTCTTCTGCATCGGCAACGCGCTGCTCTAGTCGAGCGATCTTCTCTTCGTACGTGCGAACTTTGTTGCGGGGGACAAAACCGACTTTGTCCCACTTCTCCTGCAGCTCGCGCAACTTTGCACGTGCAGCACCCAGACCCTTCTCTGGGGTGATAAGTGCGTCAAACTCTTCGATGAGTGCATCCTTGGCGGCAGCATTCGCTTCAAATTCGCGGTCTCGCTCGGCGTTGACAGCATTGCGTGCAGCGAAGAAATGATCCTGGGCTGCCCTGAACTGCGCCCAGAGCTCGTCGTCGATGCCGCGTGGCGCGCGTCCGGCTGCCTTCCACTCATCCATCAGAGAGCGGTAGGCACGGGCAGTTGCGCTCCAATCCGTCGATTCCTGCATCACCTGTGCTCGTGCGACGATATCTTCCTTCACCTTGCGCGCTGTCGCCCGGTTCCTGTCGAGCTCAGCGAAGTGAGCGCCACGGCGGCGGTTAAATGCGTCGCGTGCACGGGAGTAACGCTTCCAGAGCTCGTCGTCGGTTTTGCGGTCAATGCCACGAATAGTCTTCCATTCCTCAAGGATTGCACGAATCCTGTCGCCAGCAGCTTTCCAGTCCGTTGAGGATTCAGCAATCTGTTCAGCCTCGGCAGCCAGGGTCTCTTTCCTGGTGATAGCGTTCGCTCGTCGTGCTACCTTGAGCTCCTTGGCCTCGTGTTCCGCGACTTCAGTTTTGCGCAGCAGGTCTTCCAGCCGTGCCTCGAGCGCCGCGAAGTCGCCAATTGCAGCGACATCGTTCAGGGAGTCTTTCAACTCAAGTACACTGCGCTGCAGAGCGTGCGCGTCTTCTGGGTGCGCGGTGAGTCGTGCTTCCAATACCTCGGTCTCAACAATGAGGTCGTCGAAACGCTGCCCATAGTGCCGGAGCCCTTCCTCAGGGGTGCCCGCCTGCCAGGACGCGATCTGACGCTCAACGCCGTCTCGGGTAACAAAGACGTTGCCTTCGGCGTCGACACGACCAAACTTCGATGGGTCTGTGCTCGTGGACGAAGTCTGTGCATGAGCCAGCGGCACAACCCGTTGTGAAGCAGCAGACTGCACTACGCCTGGACGTGGGCCAGGCTTTGGTGTTTGCTTCGGCATCGCCGCGGGATTTGGGCGTCCAGCTGCAGGCTGTGGCTTTGGAGTCGAGGGAGTCATGAAGCAGTCCTTTCGAAGAAACTATGCCGCGCATCACGGCGCCTAGATACATAATCGACGGCATTCTCGTCTTCATAACTTTAGCGCGTCGACAGCAATCATGTGCCATGAGCCAAGGTTTCAACTTCCAGAAAACCTCACTATGGTTGGCGGGGTGAATAAAGCCCGTGCCAGCTTGCTCGTCGTGCCCGGTTCGCCTGCTCTTGTGCGAGAACTCGCACCAAGCGACGAACCGTCTCAGCGCCTATTGAAAACAGTGAGGAAAGCGAGCCGAGACCTTCCGAAGACTATGGAGATTGTCTGCAGCCACGACAGGAAGTGGGAGACAGCGCAAGCAGGATCCTTTGGGGCTTGGGGAGCGCCCGGTGTTCAGGTTGGAGGTGGTCACGTTCTCGGTGAACTCGTCGCGCGTTATTGCCTGCCCAACGTGACGGTGAGAGCGAGTCGGGACTCGCTGTCGCCCCTTGACCCTTCTGTGTTGACGGTTGTAGTGATCGACGGTCCAGCGGGATTGACCGTCCGTGCGCCTTTGTCCCTGCTTCCAAGTGCTCACCACGTGCATGAGCAGCTGCAATTGCTGTTGGCAGGAAAGGAGCACCAACAGATCGGCGAGGGTGAGATGATGAGAGCCGGAGTGGTCGAACCACAGCTATGGCGAGAGCTCCAAACACTACAGCCTGAGAGCGCGATGCTCTTGGATACAGACGACAGCTTGGGCGTAGGCAGGTATGTCGCCTACTGGGAGGTAGAGCAGTGACCAATGAACTTCAACAGCGACCGGTGGCCATCGTTGGACCCACGGCGTCGGGGAAGTCGTCCCTGAGTCTCGCGCTCGCGCACAAGCTTGATGGAGAAATCGTCAATGTAGATTCGATGCAGCTTTATCGTGGCATGGACATCGGCACCGCTAAGCTGCGGCTTGACGAGCGAGAGGGGATCGCGCACCACCTGCTTGATATTTGGGAGGTGACGAAGACAGCTAGCGTTGCCGAGTATCAACGATGCGCGGTGGAGACAGTTGAAGAGATCTCCAGTCGCGGCAAGCGGCCGATCCTCGTAGGTGGCTCCATGCTGTACATGCAATCGCTTGTCGACGCCTGGGAGTTCCCCCCAACCGATCCCGAAGTTCGCAGTCGCTACGAGTTACTTCTGAAGGAAATTGGGATCGACCGCCTGCATGCGCAGCTTGCAGAAGTTGATCCTGTGGCGGCGTCGATAATTGAAGACCGCGACCCTCGACGCACCGTACGTGCGCTGGAGGTAATTGAGCTGACTGGCAAGCCTTTTCAGGCATCGCAACCGCCCAAAAACGCGCCCACTCGCTGGGGCACACACATGATCGGGTTGCAGACAACTCCCGAATGGCTGAACCCACGCATCGAGCTGCGCACAAACGCGATGTTCGAGCAAGGCCTGATTGACGAGGTCCGGGGGCTAGTGGAACACGGGCTGGTGAGAGACTCGACGGCTGGTCGAGCAATCGGCTACGCCCAGGGGCTGGATGTAATCGACGGCCACCTCACTGTCGATGAAGCCTGCGAGGACACCAAACTGCGAACGAGGCGCTATGTGCGACGCCAAAAGTCCTGGTTTAGGCGAGACAAACGCATCACCTGGGTTGATGCAGCGAACATCGATGTTGATGAGGTGCTCGCGCAGCTCCGTGACTGACTACGAAGGCCCGATTTCCCGCGCTGCGTTTCGGGCCGCCACCCAGGCGTCCTCAAGCTCGAGCGCGCGCTCATCAGCGATGCGAATCAATTTCTCAAGTTGGACCCGCTCGAGGTCCGGCGACTGCAGGTAAGCGTTAACGCGTGCGAGGAAACGCTGCGCAGCGCCGTATTTGAGGTGGAAGTCACTGACCTCAGGCACGGAAAGGTCAATGTTCGCCAACGCCGGGAAGTGCAGCGTTCGGTCCGCTAATGCTTGAGTCGAACTTCCATGCTGCAAGTTGTCGAACGCTTCAACGATGTCGCGGATGTCATCGCACGCGATCAGCAGCGATGACCGGAGTGATTCAATTTCCGGACCCGGAATGAACCGTCTGCGAGTCAGCAAGGCCGTGACACCAAAGAGACCGGCAATGATTGCCCCCGGCACTTTGAGGAGTAGCACGAGCAGCACCATGACAGCGAAAATAAGCGCTCCCCATAGTGCTATCGAAAGGTCTCGACGTGCTGAATCCATATGTGGTGCCTTGCCTCTAGCAGCCGCCACCACAGCCGCACGAGCCACCGCAGCCACCGCAGCCACCGCCAGTTGGTACCGGGATGGTGCCCACCATGACTGCCGTGCCGGCGATGACTTGATCACGTTGTGGAAGTTCGCCATCAGGTAGGCAAACATCAAACGGGAACGCGCCGTCGACGGAAACATGGATAAAGCGGTTACCGGTGAGTTCCGACGTGCGGTACTCGGCCTCCAGCACACGTGCCGAAAACGCTGCCCTTGCATCCGGGGAGGTGGCCGCACCAGTTGCGATGGCCTCGGCACCTTCTGAGGTGATTGTTCCTACCGTGCTGCCGGGGTGCGCATCAAGATATGCCTGAGTGGACTCGTACACTTGGGAATTGAGAGCGAGCGCGGTCACGCTCAGTTCCTGCCACTGGATCGTCGGTTCGTCAACAATCAGAGGTTCCTGGGCAAGATTTAACGTCAACGAAGCAATTGGATTGCCGTGTGGATCCACTACCTCTGCCAGCGCTACGACGTCTGTAGCCGGGGTGATATGCGCGTTGGTACGTGTGATTCCTTCAAAGCCTGCAAATGTTGCGAAAGGTTCCACAGCCAAGATATTGAGCTGTGCGCCAGAACGGTCCTGGTATTGAACCATTTGTCCCCCGCGTACCTCACCGATGACGCCCAAACGGCCGGATGCAATTGCCGCTTCGACAGCGTCTTGCCACTTAGGGAAATTCAGACCGATTGCGGCCAGGTCGTTGTTTTCAATAAGAGGTTGTTGGTTCATAAAAATGAAGCCTAGTCGAATGCCTCCTGAGGTGAAGAAATGTGGTGAAAGAAAAATGGGTGGGCTACCGTTGAACGAAGAGAACACTACGTAGAACCACAATTTTTGAAAGCTTGCATGAATTCGAAATCAACCCCGTCCGATTCGCATGAGGCACTGCTGAACGAAGCGTTTCGCCATAACGCTTCGACACGCGATGACGGCACCGCGCCAACAGATTCAACGACGCCAACTCCGGGCGCGTTGGAGCTCGAGGAACGCAACGCGTTCCGCCGGGTGAACACGACAACCGAGTTGCGCAACGAGGACCGTGAAGATATTTATGAGGTCGAGTATCGAAAGTTGCGCCTCGAGCGTGTGATCCTCGTCGGGGCGTGGACTGAGGGTTCAACCGCTGAAATGGAAGCAAACATGCGCGAACTTGCAGCTCTGGCAGAAACTGCAGGTGCCGAGGTCGTCGACATGCTCTACCAAAAACGCGACAAGCCGGATCCAGGAACATACATTGGCTCAGGCAAAGTCAAGGAGCTACGCGAAATTGTCGACGCAAGCGATGCTGACACCGTCGTATTTGATGGTGAGCTTTCCCCAGGTCAGATGGTGGCCCTGGAGGAAGCGTTGAATTCGAAGGTGATCGACCGCACCATGCTTATCCTGGATATCTTCGCGCAGCACGCGAAAAGCAAGGAAGGTAAGGCACAGGTCAGCCTCGCGCAGATGGAATACCTTTACACACGGACTCGTGGATGGGGCGGCAACTTGTCGCGCCAGGCTGGTGGTCGGGCCGGATCTAATGGTGGCGTGGGCTTGCGTGGCCCAGGTGAAACCAGGATTGAGGCCGATCGTCGCAGGCTGCGGTCTGAAATGGCGAAGCTGCGTCATCAATTGGCGGACATGGAAACCGTCCGTCGGATAAAGCGCGCAAAGCGGCAGAGCTCTACGACTCCCAAGATCGCCATCGCGGGTTACACCAACGCAGGGAAGTCATCGCTCATTAACGCGATGACGGACGCTGGTGTCCTGGTTGAGGATGCGCTGTTTGCAACCCTGGACCCCTCTACGCGGCGCGCGACGTTGGCTGACGGGCGGAATGTTGTGCTCACGGACACGGTCGGGTTTGTGCGCCACTTGCCGACGCAGCTGGTGGAAGCGTTCAAATCAACTTTGGAAGAAGTAAGCAACGCCGACTTGTTGTTGCATGTTGTTGATGGAGCAGACGAGTTCCCGCTGAAACAGATCGCCGCTGTCAGCGAGGTTCTGGCGGAGATCACGCGCGACCAGGCAACAGAGTTGCCGCCGGAGATTGTCGTCGTCAACAAAATTGATGCTGCTGACCCAGTGGTGTTAGCAGAGCTTCGCCATGTATTTGACGCGACTGGTAGGGAAGCAGTGTTCGTCTCAGCGCTGACAGGCGAAGGAATTGCCGAGCTTGAGGGCAAAATTGAGATGTTCCTAAACACACTCGATGAACACGTGGTCATGCTGATCCCATATACGCGAGGCGATGTCGTGTCTCTCGTACACGAGCACGGAACGATTCGTTCTGAAAAATACGAAACTGACGGCACCAGAATCGATGTTCGCTTACCACGAGTTCTGGCCCGCCAGTATGAGGAGTTTATCCAGCAAGTGTATTAACCGCACCTGCTGGAGGGAGAGGAGAGCTTAGCTCCAGTAGGCGTCGATCTCCTTGTAAAACTCGACATCACCCAGACCAGCAGCTGCATCCTCATCCAGCAGCACACACACGTCGTTATGCATCTGAAGCGATGATGCGGGGCAGAAGGAGCTTAGTGGGCCTTCGATCATCGCCTGCACGGCTTCGGCCTTTGCCGCGCCCGTTGCGATGATGATGATTTTCTTCGCCTCGAGAATGGTCCCGATGCCCTGCGTCATTGCTTGGCGCGGTACTTCGTTTTCCGAATCGAAAAAGCGAGCGTTGTCGGCAATAGTGCGTGGGCGAAGATCAATGAGCCTGGTGCGGGAGCTCAGCGAGCTCGTCGGCTCGTTAAACGCAATGTGTCCGTTTGCGCCGATCCCGAGCAGCTGAATATCGACGCCACCGGCGTCTTTGATCATCGTCTCATACGCCGCCGCTTCCTCTGCGGGGTTTGCTGCCGTGCTGCTCAGTGAGTGAACAGCTGCGTCGTCAATGTCGATTGAGGCGGTCAACTCGCGACGGATCGTAGACCAGTAGGACTGCTCGTGTTGCTGATCGATCCCGTAGTACTCGTCGAGAAGGAAAGCATCACAGTTGGCGAAGCTTAAGCCTTCTTCGCGGTGCTTGCGGATCAAAGCCTGATACGTCGGGCTCGGCGTCGAACCTGTCGCAAGCCCAAGTGTTGCACCCTGCTTGACGAATGGTTCGATCATGTCTGCAGCGAAATCACCGATTTCGTCAGCCGTGCGGCGAATGAAAATCTCCATGAGGAATACGCTACTTTGCCTAATTCGCTTTCGGCAATTATCTAGCGACATAATATGAGCCTGTGAGTAAAACTATTGGATGGACCTTGCATGGTGACGGGCGTCGCGTTCTGCCCGGCGCAGTAGTCGCCCCCGATGAACGCCTTTCTTGGCCTCGAACGATCGGCATCGGCATGCAGCATGTCGTAGCGATGTTCGGAGCTACGTTGCTAGTACCCACTTTGACCGGGTTCCCCGTAAACACGACACTGCTGTTTTCAGGACTGGGAACCATCATCTTCCTGCTGATTACCAGGAACAAACTGCCCAGCTACCTTGGCTCGTCATTCGCGTTCATCGCTCCGCTGTCTGCCTCATCCCAGTACGGGATCGGCTCCCAGCTGGGTGGTGTGTTCATCACGGGTCTGTTGTTGATCGCTGTTGGCTTCATCGTTCAGCTTGCAGGCAAGAAAGTTATCGACGCCGTCATGCCCCCAACGGTCACTGGCGCCATCGTCGCCCTGATCGGTTTCAACCTTGCACCAACCGCGGTCTCCAACGTGGAGACCCAGCCGGGCGTCGCGTTTGTCACGCTTGGAACGATTGCATTGCTCACAGTGGCTGCGCGAGGGATGCTCTCGCGCCTGAGCATCTTGATCGGCGTTATCGTCGGGTGGATGTTCGCGGCACTGACTGGCGGGCTGTCGGAAGATGCTCTAGACACCATTGGGGCAAGTCCATGGATCGGCCTGCCGCAGTTCCACACACCGGAGTTCCACCTCTCGGCGATCCTCGTGACGCTCCCGGTCATCGTTGTACTGATCGCGGAAAACATCGGCCATGTGAAAGCCGTGTCTGAGATGACTCAGCGCGACTTGGACCCTTACCAGGGCCGAGCCTTAATCGGCGACGGCATCGCGACGACGCTTGCCGGCGGATTTGGTGGTTCGGGCACAACGACCTACGCCGAGAACATCGGCGTGATGGCGGCGACGAAGGTCTATTCGACGGCCGCGTACTGGGTTGCATCGTGCTTTGCGATTATTTTGGCGTTCATCCCGAAGTTCGGTGCCGTTATCTTCACCATCCCAGCAGGTGTCCTCGGAGGAGCATGCTTGGTGCTCTACGGTCTGATCGGGATGCTGGGGGTTCGCATTTGGCAGGACAATAAGGTTGACTTCACAAACCCGGTGAACCTGACTGTCGCCGCCGTGGCACTCATCGTCGGCATCGGCAATCTGTCGTTTACGATCGGCCAGGTTACGCTTGAGGGCATCGCGTTAGGCTCGGTTGGGATCATCGTTTTTTACCCGTTGCTGAAGTGGATTTATAACACCGTCGGCGAGGGACAGTTCAATATCTCGTCTAGGAAGTAAAACGACAACGAAAAGCCCGAGCACTCAAGGTGGAGTGCTCGGGCTTTTCGTATTGCGATATTTACTCTTCGTCGAGGTTCTTCTCGATCAGCGCGGCGATCTTCTCAACAGCGTCGCTGTTGTCCGAGGTAACGGTGACTTCGTCGCCAAATTCAGCGCCCATCGCCATGATCATCAGCGAGGAAGCCGCGTCAGTCTCTTCCTCATCTTCATCACCGACGAGGGTCAGGATGATCTCGTCATCGTATTCGCCTGCTGCGTCGGAAATAATGGTAGCTGGACGTGCATGCAGTCCAACGGTGGATCCAACTTTCACTGTCTTTGAAGCCATGTGCTTCATCCTTTCTGTTCTGAAAGCGTTTATCGAGTTACCGTATTCAGTTTAGGTTCCTATGTCCTTAGTTCGCCACCGCTGCAGATTCTGCTTGTGCGGAGGCTTCAGCCGCAGCCTTCTGGATCTCTTCGTTCGGCCAGAACTGCTTAGCGAGGATAACCGCCAGCGTTGCCACGGCCACACCAGCAATCAGCGCAACAAACAATCCCCACCAAGGATCGTAGGCGAAGAGGACGAAGAGTCCGCCGTGTGGAGCCTGCACACCAACATTGAGCGCCATGCTAACCGCGCCGGCCACAGCACCACCGAGCATCATCGAAGGGATCACACGGAATGGGTCGGCTGCCGCAAACGGGATAGCACCCTCGCTGACAAAGGACAGACCAAGAAGCCATGCGGACTTGCCGTTCTCTTGCTCGGCCGGAGTAAACAATCCCTTACGCAAGAACGTTGCGATCGAGAGAGCGATCGGCGGAACCATACCGGCAATCATGACTGCCGCCATGATTTGGAAACTTGCCTCCGTACCAGCAGACAGGCCTGCGGTGCCGAATAGGTACGCGGCCTTGTTCACTGGGCCACCAAGGTCGAAGCACATCATGAGACCGATGATGACGCCCAGCAGGACAGCGGAGGATCCACTCATCGATTCAAGCCAGCCCTGCAGGCTCAGCATAAGCGATTCGAGCGGGCGCCCCAGCAGCAAGAACATAATGAGGCCGATAGTGAGAGAGGTCAACAGCGGAATGATGACCACTGGCATCAGGGAACCAAGCCAGCGTGGCACTTTCCATGTTTGAATCCAGTACGCGATGAAGCCAGCCAGCAGACCTGTGACAAGGCCACCAATAAAGCCTGCACCGACCATGACCGAGATTGCGCCGCCGATAAAACCAGGTGCGATACCTGGGCGTCCCGCCAGACCATAGCCGATGTAGCCGGAGAGAGCAGCAACGACGAATCCCATGCCCATCTGGCCCGTAGCGAACATCACAGCGCCGAGATACAGCAGCCAGCCAGAGCGCTGGAACGTCATCATTTCGCCGTCGACGTCGATGCTATTACCGGGCAAATGGGTGGGGGAGAAGTTAGTGACTAGCGCTTGCCAGCCATTGGCCATGTCGTAGCCACCGAAGAGGAACCCAAGCGCGAGGAGCAGACCACCTGCTGCTACGAACGGCACCATGTAAGAGACACCAGTCATAACAGCCTGCTGAATCTTCTTTGGCCAGCTCTCACCCGACGATGTGGAGTCTTCTCGTTGCTCCGAACCTGCGGTAGTCACTCGAGGCGCATTCGGGTCCTTCGCTGCAGCGATGGCTTCGTCGATCATCTTGTTCGGCTCATTGATGCCACGCTTTACCGGACTATCGACGACTGGTTTGCCGGCAAAACGCGCCTTGTTACGAACAGCGACATCGTGGGCGAATATAACAGCGTCAGCACTGTCAATATATGCCTGATCCAGCGGATCTCCGCCAGAGGAGCCCTGTGGCTCTACTTGGAACTCGACGTCATCGCGGGCCTGAGCCGCCTGTGTCAACGCGTCTGCTGCCATGTAGGTGTGGGCAATGCCAGTCGCACACGAGGTAACCGCGGCGATCCTGAACTTCTTCGTACCATCTGCTTGGCTCGTTGGAGCTGGAGCGGGAGTGGCCGCCTTCTTTTTCGGGGCGGCATTAACGACGCCCAGCACAGCATCGACAACGGTTTGTTCATCTTTCGCGTCGCGCAGTTGTGTGACAAAGTCACCGCGGACAAGCGCGCGAGCGAGTTTCGACAGAATCTTCAAGTGCGCCTTGCCTCCACCTTCAGGTGCGGCGATCAGGAACACTAGTTCTGCGTCACCGTCAGGTCCGGAGAAGTCGACGGGGCGCTGCAGTCTGGCAAAAACCAGAGTTGGAACTTCGACTGCCTCGGTGCGGCAGTGAGGAATCGCGACGCGACCGTTTACTCCGGTGCCAGCTTTCTGTTCGCGGGCGAAGGCGGCGTCGGCAAGCTTCGTGCTGTCGCTTGCGCGTCCAACGACCTGGGCTTGTTGTGCGAGGTGTTCAATGACCTCTTTTGGTGACGACCCGTAGTCCACATCGAGACTAACGAGTTGTGGAGTGATGATGTTCTCACTCATGGTGGACTCCTGTTCTCTTAAGTTATGAATCGATTGCGATGACCTGGGTCTGTTCCAGGTTGATATCGTCAGGATTTGGGATGCCGGTGCCGGGCAGACCAGCAGCAGCTGAACCGTACGCAACTGCTGTCCGGAGGCATTGGTCAAGTGGTAAGCCCTGAGTACGGGCCATGACATAACCAGCGAGTGAACTGTCACCAGCGCCAACTGTAGATTTCACGTCGGTAGGAGGGGGTGTTGCTGCCCACGCCGAATCTTCCGTGACAAGGCAGGCCCCAGCGCCGCCAAGTGTGACGAGGATTTCCCGCACGCCTCGCTGAATAAGTGTTCTCGCGGCTTCAATCACCTCTGAGTAATCTCCATTTGAGGCGTTCGACTCGAGAGTATTGCCATCAGCCCCCACCAATTGAGCAAGCTCAAAGGCATTGGGCTTTAAAACATGAGGTGCACCGGATTCCAACTGTTGCCCGAGCTTGATGAGAGGCTCATCAGAAGTATCGACGGCCACTAGCACGCTATTGTCTAGCCGTGAGAGAAGCTCACGTGTAAGCGTCGCGTAGAGGTCTGCTGGTGCCCCACTTGGCAATGAACCAGCCATGACGACAGCCTGGCATTGATCCTTCTGTGCGTCTACAGCAGCCAGGAAACCTTGCTGAATGTTGGGGGTGTACTGAGGGCCGGGCTCGTTGACCTTAGTCGTTGTTCCGTCTGCCTCTGTAATCGCGGTGTTAGTACGAATATTCCCCTCGACGGGAATGGTTACGATTGGAAGTCCGAGTCGGTCAGCAGCAAGCTTGAACGGGTCGTTATCGCCGCATGGAACTACCGCGAGAGTGGAGCGTCCAGCTTTTGCTGCGGCGTGGGCAACGTTGACCCCTTTGCCTCCGGCTTCGCGTGTAGCTGATATTGCCCGTGCAACTTCGCCGCGACGCAGGGTCTCAACGGAAAGCGTTGCGTCTGTGCTGGGATTCGGAGTAAACGTCAGAATCATATGGCGCATCCTTAGAGTAAATGGTGCTCTGTGGGGTAACGCCTACCGAATGTCTGTTGTGCAGCTGCAGTATCGAAAAGCGCTACTAACAACATAATGCCCGATTATGTCCGATTACGCAATAGAACGGACGCAATCGGGCGTTTGGTTGCTTGGATTTACTCTTCGGCAAGGACAACGTCGATGCCGCGTTCACGAAGCTCGTTGACGAAGCTTTCTGGGGCATCCTTATCGGTAACGACTGCATCAATGGCATCGAGCGGGGCAAAACTCACTAGATAGTCGTTGCCAAGTTTGGTGGAGTCGCAGAGTACAACTACCTTGCGTGCATTAGTCACCATCGAGGACTTAACCGCGGCCTCTTGCGCATCGGCGGTGGAAAGACCGTGATCGATGGTCAGCGCATTCGTGCCAATAAACGCAACGTCAGCGCGCATTAGGGCCAGCGTACGAAGCGCTGTGTCACCTACGACCGCTTGTGTAATTGCGCGAACTGTTCCTCCGAGCAGCTGAACGTCGGTTAGGCCACAGGAAGAAAGGTCCAAGGCGATGGGGAGGGAGTTGGTGACGATGGACCAATGCTGGGCCTTCCCGGCTGCTGCGATGAGATCGGCGAGGCCGTTAATCGTCGTACCAGCGTCTAGAAAAATACCAGCGCCGGGCTCTTCCGGAAGGAACTGCATCGCGGCACGTGCGATCGCGGACTTCGCTGTGGGGGCAGACCGAAACCGTGCATCAAGGGAAAACTCGGTGGTGAGGAAAGATTGGCTTGCAACGGCACCACCGTGAACGCGATGCACGATTCCTTCATCGTGGAGAATCGCTAGATCTCGCCGGATGGTTTCAGCAGTTACATCAAATCGTTCAGCTAGCTCGGTAACGTTCACGCGACCTTCAACTGCGGTTAGTGACGCGATCTGCCTTCTTCTCTCTTCGGCGTACATAGAACTCCTCCGTGGGAACACCACGAACCAGTAAGCTTAAAATATGGGTTGCCCCTATTGTTACAAAACCGTGCGCCCGAATGTTTTTATATGTGTTTGGTCGCCCCCGGTTGGGGGCGAAAGGGGTGTGGGTTACAGCGTGCGGAACACCGACACGACCTTGCCCATTATCTCGGCGTCATTACCCTGTATCGGAGAGAATGCATCGTTGTGTGGGATCAGCCAGACCCCAGAAGAGTCCTTATGGAACTCCTTGACGGTTGCCTCACCATCAATGAGGGCGGCCACGAATTCTCCTTCCTCGGCCACTTGCTGCGAGCGGATGACGACCCAGTCTCCATTCAGGATGCCTGCATCGCGCATTGATTCGCCGACGACCTGGAGCATGAAGAGCTCTCCGTTATCGAGCAACTCCTCAGGGAGCGGATAATAGTGCTCAATGTTTTCCTCTGCCAAGATTGGGGAACCGGCTGCAATCTGGCCAAGAACTGGAATCATTCGAGCGGGGGATGCGCCATCAACCTCTGTGTTCCCCCCAGATGGAACCGATCCCCCCATTGATTCGGGGAGGTGTCGGAGATCTACCGCGCGTGGCTTATTTGGGTCGCGGCGAAGAAAGCCCTTCTTCTCGAGCTCTTTCAGCTGATAGGCGACAGAGGATGTCGATTGCAGTCCGGCGGCATCGCCAATTTCGCGAATGCTTGGTGGATAGCCGCGTAGTACGACGGCATCGCGAATAACTTGGAGGATTCGTTTCTGCCGATCTGAAAGTACGCTCATGTCAAATTTGTCACTGCTGGCATTCTTGCTTGTCATAGTTCCTCACTTCAGGTCGTGACGGCTTCTTTTGTACAGAATATATCAAAGAGGGCAAATATGTTCGATAGTGAGGGGTGTTGTGGGGAGATGCTATGGGATGGTATAAATCGAACATAGAGTTTTAATCGAACACATACGCTAATTGTTTCGCTAGTTTGTTGGAATGAGCAGTAATGCGTACTGCAAGATAGGGAGTGAATTTTGAACGTGATTAAACAGGCGAAAACTAATTCTACTCGCCAGGGTAGGAGCGGATCGATAATCGCTCCTGAAACCACGATGCCCGCTGAAGTGTGGGATTTTGTTCCCGACCAGGTCAGTCGTGAGCTTAGCTCAACGCAGGGCTGGCGAGCCCCGGGCCATAGTCTTCGCTGCTATCGTGAAACGCTCGAGGTTTCCCAACCCGCGGATACGACGTCCGATCAAGCCGATGATCAGAGAGCAAGTGTTCTAATGGGAGTGCTTCTTGGGCTGACGATGTTTGTCGCTGTCCTCATTTCAGGTGATTTCGGCGACAGCGACTGGAACTCGACACATGGGAATAATGCAGAATTCGCTCTTAGCCATGAAAGCGCTTCCTTGCCACCGCGTTAACTCGCTAAAGTGATGGGGTAACTGTTCTTCGAAAAATTTGGGGTGGAGATGTACTGTCCGTTTTGCCATCACGAACAATCACGAGTTACGGATTCTCGGGTTATTGATGGAGGCTCCGCTATCCGGCGTCGACGAGAGTGTACATCGTGCGGTGGTCGTTTTACGACGATCGAGAAGGCAGTACTGACTGTTGTGAAGCGAAATGGCGTTATCGAGCCATTTGATAAGGAAAAGCTCATCGTCGGGGTTCGGCGTGCGTGCCAAGGAAGAAATGTCAGCGATGACGCTTTGAAGCGACTTGCACAACAGGTCGAAGAGACCGTCCGAGCACAAGGAAGCTCGCAAGTTGCGGCGAACGACATCGGGTTAGCCGTGCTGGAACCGCTGCGCGCTCTTGACGAGGTGGCCTACCTGCGTTTCGCCTCGGTGTACAAGTCTTTTGAAAGCGCTGAGGACTTCCAGTCTGAAATCCGTTTGATGAAACGACGTGAGCGAGACGGCCTTGACTAAAGCCTGTGCCACTCGCTAATGCAGCTTATCCACCATCTTTTCAATACGCCGCACACTGACAGGCTTTTGTGTGCCGAGGTGCTGAGCAAACAGGCTGACTCGCAACTCTTGGATCCGCCACATCACGTCCTTATACGCACGTGTTTTTCTGCGATTAGGCGGAAGCCGATCCATGTGTTGCTCAAGATAGCTCCTTGCACTTGCTACTTCCGCTTGACGCTCTTCGTCCCGCTCTGGCTCTGCTTCTAGATGCTCGAGCCGAACTCGGATCGCTTCAATATACCGGGGGAGGTGTTGAAGATTCTGCATTCCATGGACTGTGATGGCATTCGGCGGAAGCATGAACGCCAACTGCTTCCGTATATCGTCGATTGCAGGACCTTCCCATCCACTAAGTTCCTGCGTGATATTCGAATATGCCGCGAGACCAGGGGCAATTGAAACAATTGCTCTACGAACAGCACCGGGGATAGTCGGCTTTATTTTTTCACGCAGCTCTGCGAATCCCGTAGGTGTTCTCACAGGACCGCCGGCATTAATCATTGCGTCACGAATAGCCGCGACCCGTGCATCTTCGACCAGACCAGCAGCACCACCATGGGGATACCTGTCTACTGCAACGCGTTGTTGGAGGGGAAGCCCCTTTGTCATCTGAGACGTGGAAACCTCGATGGAACGCAACAGCAAGGTAAGTGTCGCGGTCATCATTGACGCATCCGCGCTTGCTCTCGTCGGGTGAACCGCAACGCGCACACCACCGGGAGTAGCTTCTAGCGCCGGGAAGGCCTCCACCTGGTTCCCATCAATCGTCGTCATTGTAGTCTCCGGAATAGCGCCGAGCGTGTCCGCTGTCCATTCAGCAACAACCGCGGTCTCGGAATGTTGGCTAGCTTTAGCAACAGACGATCGTATTTGCGGAGCTCTGCGCTTCTTCAACGCGAGCAGGCTCTTGTCGGTGTCGACAATTTTACCGCGCTTATCAATGACTGCGAACGTCACCGACAAATGGGGCGGAAGAAGCTGCGTCCGGAAATCGCTTCCGCTGATGCCGCTCGCTCCTAATTCAGTGAGTGCAGTTGCTAGCGCTTCCGTGACAGGGGTATGAGCGTCAAATGACATGCGCGCGAATGCCCGGTCTGCAAAATCAGGCGCAGGGACGACGCTCTTTCGCAGAGGTTTTGGCAGCGATCGGATGAGCTCAGTCAGCAGCTCTTTGCGCAGGCCAGGAACAAGCCAGTCGAAACCTGCAGGCTCGACGGCGGCAAGCAAGGGAAGTGGGATTGAAATGGTGACTCCGTCGTAGGTATCTCCAGGCTCGAACTTGTAGGAAACATCAAATCGCATCGAACCTTGCGTCCATGAAGCCGGAAAATCCTCTGCGGTGATGTCTTGCGCAGAGTCGTCGACCAGTTTCTTCGGATCGAAATGTAAATACTCGGGGTCTTCTCGTCGCTGCTTCTTCCACCAACTGTCAAAGTTAATGGCGGTTGTTACAGAATCAGGCAATTTCGCGTCGTAAAACTCGAAGAGCGAATCTTCATCGACAACGATGCCTCTGCGGCGGAGCTTCTCCTCAACTTCCGCTGCCTGGTTAAGCAGCGAATCGTTGTGCTCGAGAAATTTGTGTGTCCGGGTCCAATCGCCCTCGATGAGCGCATGGCGAATAAACATTTCGCGTGCCGCAATCGGGTCTACGTGATGGTAAGAGACAACCCTGTCTCGAACGATCGGGACCCCGTACAACAAAGACTTTTGATGCACCATGGCACACGCACGCTTACGTGACCAAAATGGCTCGGAATACACGTGCTTCAGCAGTGCCCCAGCGGCGTGCTCAATCCATGATGGCTCAATCTTTGCCACATCCCTGGCCCAGAGGCGGGAAGTTTCGACGAGTTCGCTCGCCATCAGGAACTCTGGGGGCGTCTTCGATAGAGATGACCCCGGGAAGATCATGAACCGGGTGCCGCGAGCCCCGTGGTACTCCTTGCTGTTGCCGTCCCGTGCACCAACGTTCGAAAGCAAACCGGTAAGCAACGCCCGATGGATTGAATCAGCGTCACGCTTCGTTGTCGTCTCGTTGCCGAGGTCCCAGCCAAGTCGACGTTCGACGTCACGCAGCTGACGGACCAAATCGTGCCATTCACGAATCCGCATGTAATGCAGATACTCTCGCTTCATCCGCTTTCTGAATTGATTTCCTGATAACTCCTCGCGAAGCCCTCCCACGTAGTCCCAGAGCTTGAGCGCAGACAGGAAATCAGATGTCTTGTCCTTGAATCGCGCATGAGCCTGATCTGCCTGCGCTTGAAACTCTAGAGGGCGTTCGCGCACATCCTGAATCGACATATGGGCTACAACCGCGGTGACATCACCCAGCACACGGTAGCGTTCGGCCTCAACGAGCATGCGGGCCATCTTTGGATCTACAGGGATTTTAGCAAGAGTATGGCCGATCTTCGTCAGTTTCGGCAGTTCTTGCTTCGGCAGCGCTTTGATAGCTCCGAGCTCGTGCAAGAGCACAAGGCCGTCTCGAACTGCTTTATCGTCCGGGGACTCGACGAACGGGAAGTGGCGCATATCCCCCAAGTTGAGGGAAATCATCTGCAAAATCACACTTGCCAAGTTCGTCCGCAAAATCTCTGGGTCCGTAAATTCCGGTCGGGCCTCAAAGTTTTCTTCGGAATATAAGCGGATAGCGATGCCATCTGCGACACGTCCACAGCGTCCTGAGCGCTGGTTTGCTGAAGCTTGTGATACCTCTTCAATGGGGAGGCGTTGTACTTTAGTACGCGTGGAATACCGCGAGACTCGAGCAAGCCCAGTGTCCACAACGTAGTGAATCCCCGGTACGGTCAGGGATGTTTCTGCAATGTTGGTTGAAAGAACGATCCTTCGGCCGCTGTGAGGAGAAAAGACGCGGTGCTGCTCGGCATTTGAAAGGCGACCGAACAATGGTGCGACTTCGACATTTTTCCAATGCTGCTTTTCGATGGCCTCGATGCAATCCCGAATGTCTCGTTCCGAGGCGAAAAAGCAGAGGATGTCGCCATCGCCTTCAGCCATCAGTTCCTTAATCGCATCGAGGACCCCATCGATCATGTCGACGTCAACCTCACGACCCCCCACATTGGTGACTAGCGGCCGGTACCGTACTTCGACGGGGTAGGTGCGACCGGATACCTCAATGATTGGCGCTGGATTACCATCACGGTCACAGAAGTGCTGAGCGAAGCGCTCAACGTCAATTGTTGCGGATGTAATAATGACTTTGAGATCGGGGCGTTTGGGTAGGAGCTGCTTTAGGTAGCCCAGCAGGAAGTCAATATTGAGTGAACGCTCATGGGCTTCATCGATGATGATGGTGTCGTATGCGTTGAGGAATCGGTCGCGCTGAATCTCGGTGAGCAGGATGCCGTCGGTCATGAGCTTCACGGAAGTAGTGGGGCTGACCTTGTCGTCGAAGCGAATTGCGTAGCCTATCGACTCCCCAATGTTTTGGCCAAGCTCCTCTGCGATGCGTTCAGCGACCGTTCGGGCGGCGAGGCGACGCGGTTGGGTATGGGCAATACGTCCTCGTCGGCCGCGGCCGAGTTCGAGCAACATTTTTGGGATCTGTGTGGTTTTACCAGAGCCAGTTTCACCAGCGATCACAGTAACCTGATGTTTTGAGACAGCTTCTAATATATCGTCCCTGCGAAGCGAAACAGGAAGCGCTTCGGGGTACTCGATGCTGGGAATCTGCTCATTCCTGGCATGAACGGCGTCGATACTGCGAGCAATCGCCTCCTGTACCTTGCGTAATTCTGTGGCGTCTTTTGCTCGGCGGATTCGTCGGCGGAGCCGCCGTACATCTCGGAGCTCAACGCTTTCGAGCTCGCGAAAGAGGTCGTTCTTAGGTGTTTGATCCTGTTGCTTCATAGTTAGCGTCCCAGTTTAGCGGGACAATATCGCATCACTAGTTTTCACTACTTCTTTGTAAGCCTTTTTGCACAGATCTCCGAGCTCTTCGAACTCATGCAGGCGTGAAGACGAGGATCGATAGACCAGTCCGATCGTGCGCTTTGCATCCACGCTCTTCTGGAAGGTTGAAAGTCCTAATCCGGGGCGGGTGCATTCAGCTGCAATCGCTGATTTCGGAACAAGCGTTGATCCGAGCCCGGCTACGACGAGCTGCATGATTGTTGTCAGCGACGCAGCCCGCGTATCGGACTGGCTCGGGCTAGTTGGTGTCGTTTGGGCGTTCTTGCACAGATCGACAATTTGGTCTCGTAGGCAGTGGCCGTCGTCGAGAAGCAGTAAGTCGAGATCCTCTAGGACGTCGAGGGTCAGGTTTTTACGTCCTGATAGGTTGTGCTTCTCGTTGGTCACAACGATGAACTCTTCGTCGTAGAGCTCGATTTCGCTCACTCCAGGAGCGTGCGTGGGAAGTGCTAATAGGGCGACATCGACGTTGCCGTCCCGAAGCTTTGCGAGCAGAAGTTTTGTAGGTTCTTCGATAATTCGTGGGGCTAAATCAGGGAACTCACTCTGCAACAAGTGTAGAAGGGTGGGCAAGATGTACGGTGCGATTGTTGGGATGATGCCGATATTCAGCGGGCCAGACAACACCCCGTGGGCGCCACGGGCGTGTGCAACAAAAGAGTCCGCCGCTTCAAGCGTTGCCTTTGCATAGGGGAGGAGCGTGTCTCCAGTTGGGGTGACGATGACTTTTCGGGTCGACCGTTCGATAAGTTGGATTCCTAGACCGGCTTCCAGCGCGACTAATGCCTGTGACAAGGAAGGCTGGGAAATGTTGAGTTTGCTTGCAGCAGTGCCGAAATGTCGGTTCTCCGCGATGGTCACAAAGGTGCGGAGCTGGGCTAAAGTCGGTTTATATTCTTTATTGTTCATTCTTATAACTATACGTCATCGCAATAGGTTTTGCTGTTGAACTTGTGTGGAGTTTCTGGCACAATGTTTATCAGAGTGCGAGCGATTGCATTCCAAAACCGTATATCTACGACATCTCACATTCGGAGGTTAAGCTATGGCAATTCTGACTGTAGGCGAGCGTTTCCCTGAGTTCGATCTCGTTGCGCTGAAGGGTGGCGACCTTCACGACGTCGACGCGACTAGCCCAGAGGATTACTTCGAGAACGTATCCCTGGAAAAGTACGAGGGTAAGTGGAAGGTCGTATTCTTCTACCCGAAGGACTTTACGTTCGTCTGCCCAACCGAGATCGCTGCGTTTGGCAAGCTGAACGAAGAATTCGAAGATCGTGATACGCAGGTCCTTGGTGGATCCACCGACAACGAGTACTCCCACTTCAACTGGCGCGCAACGCACCCAGACCTGAAGACCGTGCCGTTCCCGATGTTCGCTGATGTCCGCCACGACCTGATCCGCGCCCTGGGCGTTGAGAACGAGGCTGGCGTTGCTGACCGTGCGACGTTCATTATCGACCCGGACGGCATCATCCAGTTCGTGTCGGTTACCCCGGATGCTGTCGGCCGTAACGTTGACGAGGTACTTCGCGTTCTGGATGCTCTCCAGTCCGAGGAAGTTTGCGCTTGTGACTGGCAGAAGAACGACCCAACCAAGAACATCGACAAGTTGGCTGTTGTTCAGGAATCCTTGAAGTAAATACACCCCGAATCCCCGTCACTAGTCCAATACACAGTGGCGGGGATTTATTCATAAACGATAGAGAGGAAAAACATGTCGATCGAGAATCTGCGCAGTGCGCTACCCGAGTACGCAAAGGACCAGAAGCTGAACCTCGGTTCACTGACCCGTTCCACCGAGCTGACCGAGCAGCAGCTCTGGGGCGCGCTCGTAGCGTCTGCAGCAGCGACGAAAAATGCTACCGTGATCTCTGAAATTACCGATGAGGCGAAAGAGCACCTGTCTGAAGAAGCGATCGACGCCGCCTTCGGCGCAGCGACTGTTATGGCTATGAACAATGTTGCGTATCGTGCGAAGGGCTGGCTCGGCGACGACTTTGCGCAGGTTAAGTTCGGGCTTCGGATGAACATTATCTCGAAGCCGGGTGTCGAAAAGGCTGACTTCGAACTGTGGTCACTTGCTGTTTCTGCAATCAACGGTTGTGAGCACTGTGCTGTCGCGCACTCCAATGTTGTGCGTGAGGAAGGCCTAACCAAGGAGCAGGTCTGGGAAGCTGTAAAGGTTGCAGCGGTTGTCCAGGCTATTGCGCAGACTGTAGAAGTAGAAGACGCACGCTAACAGGGACTACTCCTGTACAACAACCGGCTGAGGGATTACATCTGGCGCACGTCTAGATCCCTCAGCCGCACTTCTCCGGCCTCATCAGAAGCATCGAGGTCGACAACACCGTGGAATTGAAAGCTGCGATCTCCGTTCGGGTCCTTGAGGGTCTGTACGACCTCCCAAAGACGCGAGCTTTCATCTTTCACTCGGAAGTACTCCGGTCCACGAGCATCCGCGTCAATGATGATGTCATCGTACTCGTCGAAGTAGTCGTCGAGAATTGAAGGCCAGTCAGGCCGCACATCCGAGTCAAGGTAGTCGAGCATCGAGTCAAGGGCTTCTTCCTTTTCGAACGCGAACAACTCGACCAGCCGAAAGAAATAATTTCGGACCATAATCTTGAATGCCCTGCGATTAGCAGTAAGAGCAGTGGGATCATCGATGCCGAACGCGAGCTCGCGTTCGAGCGCATCCTGAGAGATTGGGGCGTCATCGTCGGCTAACGTTGCCCATTCATCGATGAGCGAAGAGTCCACCTGGCGGATAAGCTCACCGAGCCACACAATGATGTCTTCGAGCTCTTCCGTCATGTAAGTCTCTGGCACGGAATGAGAAAGGGTTCTCCAAGCGTCGGTGAGGTATCGAAGCACCACGCCTTCTGAGCGGGAAAGGCCGTACGTAGCGATAAGGTCAGAGAACGTCATTGCGTGCTCTATCATGTCGCGAACTACCGACTTCGGAGAAAGCTGCCATTCCTTGGCCCACGGGTTACTCGAACAGTAGGTGTCAAAGGCGTCCTCCAACTCCTCAGCGAGCGGCTGCGGGTAGGTCACGTCTTCGATGAGTGCCATGCGCTCTGTGTAATCGACGCCTTCCGTCTTGAGGGCTGCGATTTCTTCGCCACGAGCTGCCGACTGTTGAGCCTGAAGCACCTGGCGAGGGTCATCCAAGATCGCCTCAAAAGCTGAGATAACATCCAGCGAGTACGTCGAAGACTCGGGGTCAAGTACGGTGAGAAATGCAAGCGCGAAGGGGGAGAGCGGTTGGTTGAGTGCGAAGTCCCGGTCCAGCTCTCGGGTGAGTGTATAAGGTCGGTATGCAGGAGAATCAGGGGTGCGTTCCACAATGTCAGCCTGGATCAGGCCACGGAACAGATCGACCGCAGTGAGGATATCGCGGTTCTGCTTTGCGCGTGTGTCATGATTGCTGCGGATCAAATGCTTCATGTGCTCGTAGCCGTCCCCCGGACGCGCAATCACATTGAGAAGCATCGAGTTTGAGACCTGAAACTGACTGGACAGCTCTTCTGGCTCGGCTGTTGTGAGGCGCTGGAAGGTTTTCTCCGACCAGGTCACTTCGCCATCACGAGCTGACTTTTTGTTGAGCTTTTTGAGCCGCTTTGGGTCGTCACCCGCGCGGCGCCGCAGCTTCGCATTTTCAATCTCGTGCTCGGGTGCTTCGACGACTACCGTGCCTTCCGTGTCGTATCCCGCCCGCCCAGCACGGCCGGCAATTTGGTGAAACTCTCTCGACTTGAGGATGCGTTGCCTGGTTCCATCGTATTTCGCTAGACCCGTAATCAGAACCGTCCGAATCGGTACGTTGATCCCGACGCCGAGCGTGTCTGTCCCGCAGATCACCTTCAAGAGTCCAGTTTGAGATAGCTTTTCGACGAGCCGTCGATACTTCGGCAACATTCCCGCATGGTGAATCCCTATCCCTTTCCGAAGTAGCCTCGACAATGTCTTACCGAAGGTGGTGGTGAACCTGAAATTGCCTATCTCATCCGCGATGCGATGCTTTTCCTCTGCGCTGACGAACTTCATACTGGTGAGTGCCTGAGCGCGTTCGGCAGCCTCCCGTTGCGAGAAATGGACAACATAAATCGGCGCCTTGTGATCCTCCAACAGCTCTTCAATCGTTTCGTGCACGGAGGAGAATACGTAGCTGAAATCGAGTGGCACTGGCCGTTCCGACCCGCCAACATACGTGGTTGGGCGGCCAGTGCGCTGAGTGAGATCTTTTTCGATCCAATCAGTTTCTCCAAGGGTTGCGGACATCAAAAGAAACTGTGCCTGAGGCAGCTCCAACAATGGGACCTGCCATGCCCATCCCCGGTCAGGATCTGAATAATAGTGAAACTCATCCATGACGACCTGCTGGATCTTCGCATGCTCGCCCTCGCGTAGTGCAATGTTTGCGACGATCTCGGCGGTGGCGGCGATAATAGGAGCGCCACTGTTGACGGTAGCGTCTCCAGTCATCATGCCAACATTCTCCGCGCCGAAGATTTCGCAGAGAGCGAAAAACTTTTCGCTGACGAGCGCTTTAATCGGCGCAGTATAAAAAGAGCGTTGCCCGCGTGCCAGGGCAATGAAATGCGCAGCATTTGCCACCATGGACTTTCCCGACCCTGTCGGCGTAGCTAGGATCACGTTGTCCCCGGTGAGCAGCGCGAGCGACGCCTCTTCTTGAGCCTCGTACAGGGAAATGCCTCGCCCCTGCGTCCATGCAGTGAAGGAGTCCCAGACTGCCTCTTCAAAAAGATCTGCGGGAACGTCGTCGAGGTCTGCAAGAAAAGTAGAAAGAGTCACGTCTCCTACCGTAGCCGACATTGTCGACGAAAGCCGTTACTGGTTATCCTCCTCGAACGGCTGAGCTGGGTCGATATAGTAGAAATCCTCCAGCGTTTGGCTGAGATCATTGCCGAAAGGCAGTCCGCGTTGCCCGTCGACTATTGGTCGACTTTGCTGGTCCTCAATTGCGGTCAGGTAGTTCTCGAACGCCTCGCTGATTTCTTCGCCGGAAGGAACTTGTGCTTCACCAGGCATTTTCGCGTTCGGGTTGTTCCTACGGTATTCCTCGACCTCGCGATCGTAGTGTTGTTCCAGCGCTGAAACGACTTGAGCGATCTCCTTCGATGCGGCCGTCTGCTCTGCAAGCTGGCGCTGAACACTCGTAATCTCTTGCTCAAGGGCGCGAAGTGGCAACTGAAGGTTGGCGGTGTCTTCGACTGCTTGCATCAATTGGAACGCCGCCATTGGGTATGGCGAATTTGCAATGTAGTGGGGGACATGCGCGGTAAACCCGGCGACCTTTTCTCCTCGCTTGTCCAGCTCCCGCTCAATCATGATTGACGCTGCACCGGGCACGGTAATGATCCCGTCAAATAGGTACTTGTCTTTCACGAGGCTTTCGTGATTTCCATGAGTGGAGACGACCACTGGACGTGTGTGAGGCGCGGCTACCGGTGCAGCGTATAAGCAGAGGGTCTGTCCAACGCCAAACTGGACTGCTAAATCAGCCACGCTTTTACTAAAAGTCTCCCACCGAAGGTCCGGTTCCGGACCGCTAAGCAAAAGAAATGGTGTATCTTGCGCATCTCGCACCACGCGCAGTTCGATACCGATCTCCTCGATGTCGGCTACCGAGTGGTTTGCAAGAGTCACCGCAGGCCGTCGTGAGCGGTAGTCAATGAGCTCATCGTTATTAAATGTTGCTAATGTGCGAGCCTCTAAAGCAGCATTGATATGATTCGATACCCCTTCAACTGCGTGGCCGGCGTCAGCATATCCCTGTAACGCAACGATCAACGTTGGCCCCTCAGAGGACTCACCAAGGCCAGATGGAGACGGGTACTCAAGTTCATACATGGGATTATTGGTTGGCATGACCGCTCCTAGGATAATTTGAAAAGGTTGGCTTTGTTGTTACCCACAACGTCTTATGCGAAGAAATATTCCAGTCGAAAATAACGGATCATAGCAAAGAGGGAACCGAACCCCCGTTAGCTACGTCTAACTTGTATGAAAATAAACGCAGCTAATTCATCACTTTTTGGTCCATCAGACATCATCGCCGCCCTGCCAGGGGTCCTAGGCTTTTATCCGCAAGAATCTGTTGTCGTGCTTGGGATAATGCCGGACTGTGAAGGCACAGGCGGCCTCCAGCTAGGGCCCGTAGTACGTGTCGATCTTACGCGTCTCGACGCATTCGTAGAAAACCTCAAAACCGATATATCGCAATACCTGCTGGGGGATGACGTTCTCGCATACCTTGGGGTCATCGTGAGCCGCATCCCCGATTCTGAGCTTGTGGAGGAGACAACTGAACGCCTACGAAACCTGGAGGACGAAACCGGATTCAAAATCGATCTGTGTTGGCACGTCTCAGAAGTCGCACAAGGCACACCGTACACCTTGCTATTTGGGCCTCCGGGAATCACGGACGAAGATCACTCACTCAGCGCATCCCTTATTGGCGGTTCCGTGTCTTCTGTCATCTCCTCTCCATCGATGCGGCCTTATGTCGAGCAGGGAATTCTGCCTGAGCTTGACCGGCGAGATACCTTTGAATATTTCGAACCGATTGATGCTGAATCAGTGCGTGTAGCGAAGAGAATCCAAGCACAAACCCGCCGAGATGGGTTTCGACTCCTCAAAGACTTGTGGGAAAGCGACGCGCCGGACCGGGGAAAATCGTCAGCGCTGCTGGCGAAGGAGGAGATAGAAAAAACCATCGACGCCCTGTTGGGATTGCCTGAGACCTGTTTGATCGGCCAGCGCGATATCCCATCGTCAAGTGAGACGCCAGAGCCTATGCACAACGCCTTGGAGGGGCTAGCGGTGCTCCTGACACATGCGCTCCTACGAGATACGCTGATACCTGCAATTTTCAAACACCCCAAGCGTTTAGCTGGGCCGCTATTGTTCCTAGCACGACACGCTGAAGGCACTGTAAGGGCAAACGCACTCGCGCTGTGGGCAATTGTCGCGGTGCGCTGTGAGCTAGGGTCGTGGGCGGGCGTTGCACTACAGTGCGCGTTACAAGAAATGCCAGACCACTCATTGAGTGATGTGCTCCTGCAGTTGCTTGCTATTGGCCAGTATGAAGGCCTATTACACGCGGTGCAAGAGGGAGGGGAAGCAGTGTGGATGGAGTTAGAGTTGCTCGCTGACTGTTGACGCCGAGCAACGAGGAAGCTATCCCAACTCGACGCGCACTGCGTGTGCCAAATCATCGGGGATGATGAAGCTACGCTCGTCGGCCAACAGCAACTGCAGCCCACCGTCTTCAAGCGCGGTTAATTCGGCTTTCTTCCCGACAATGTTGCCTAGGCCGGTGAGCTCAGGCACACGCTCTGCCTCCAACTGTAGGATCTCACTAATTTGGACTACGACAGCCTCCCGCTCCTGAGAAAGATCGAGATCGGTTGCACGAGTCCCCAGTTCAGGCTTTGCGGCCTTCGGCGCACCGATCTCGTCTAACGCCGGGATTGGGTTGCCAAAAGGGGAAACCTGGGGATGATCAAGTACCTCGTACACGCGTTTCTCTACGGCTTCACTCATCACGTGCTCCCAACGGCAAGCCTCATCGTGAACCTGCTCAATACCCAACTTGAGGATATCGGTGAGTAAACACTCCGCGAGGCGGTGCTTGCGCATCACGGCTGTCGCGCGGGCGCGTCCCTCGTTGGTCAGGGACAATGAGCGATCTGCTTCAACAATAATCAGTCCATCGCGTTCCATGCGGGCAACGGTTTGAGAGACAGTCGGTCCAGACTGCTCGAGACGCTCCGCGATTCGTGCGCGGAGCGGAACGATGCCCTCTTCCTCAAGTTCGTAAACTGTACGCAAATACATTTCAGTTGTGTCTACGAGATCACGCACGTGGGACTCCCTTGCTTCAGTAACTTATTGTAAAGCCTGGCGGCCGCGCTTCACGCAACCGTCAGGCGAGTGCTCATCAATGATTGCTATGGTAACCCAAAAAATTATTGGTGGCGGAACGCTTCACATTGACAGCTACATTGCGTAGTCCCTGAGACGCTCAGCACGATCGCCAACGCGAAGCTTCGCCATAACTTCACGTTCAATCTGTCGTACGCGCTCCCGAGAAAGCCCAAACTTGCGGCCGATCTGGTCCAAAGTGCGGGGGACACCGTCGGTCAACCCATAGCGCATCCGAATCACATCCTGCTCGCGCTGTTCCAGACCGTTGATGACATCCTGGATGTCATCATGGCGCAATACTGAGACCACTGCGTCTTCGGCATCTGTAGCCTCCGCGTCCTCAATGAAATCGCCCAGTGGGGCTTCCTCATCTGCTCCAACTGGCATATCAAGACTCACAGGATCCCGAGACTGGCGGAGAAGCAACTCGATCTTTTCTTCCTCAATGCCAGATTCTTCTGCGAGCTCCTCATTAGTAGGTTCCCGACCAAAGGACTGGTACATTTCGCGACGGATTCTTGAAAGCTTGTTGACCTGTTCCACAAGGTGCACGGGTAGGCGAATAGTGCGAGATTGATCCGCCATACCACGAGTGATCGCCTGGCGGATCCACCACGTTGCATACGTCGAAAACTTGAAGCCCTTTGCGTAATCAAATTTTTCCATTGCGCGGATCAGCCCAAGGTTGCCTTCTTGAATCAGATCAAGCAGCGGCATTCCGCGACCGGTGTAGCGTTTCGCAAGTGACACCACAAGACGAAGATTCGCCTCAAGGAGATGCGCTCGTGCCTTGCGCCCTTGCTTTGCAAGGATCTTATAGTCGCGCTTTTGGGCACGGGTCAGTTTGCAGTCGGGATCATCAAGAAGTTGTTGAGCGTAGAGGCCGACCTCAATTTGCTGGGCTAGTTCGACTTCTTCCTCCGCATCGAGCAGGGCAGTCTTGCCAATGCCATTAAGGTAAACGCGAACAAGGTCAGCCGATGGGTTGTCGTTCGTCTGGTTACGACGACTACCGCGGTCAACCTTTTCTTCATTGTCCGCTGTTAAGGTCTGACTCTTCGACGTCATTGAGCACTGCCTCCTTGGACGAGTGGAACAGGTAATCTTCTACATGCTTAACGATCTTGGCCACATTTTTGTTCCCGGGGGCCAAAACAATGCTAGGCCTCGACGATTACCGTGAACGGTCCATCGTTGACGCTCTGTACTTTCATATGCGCTCCGAATCTTCCCTCGGCGACGGTGATACCGCGCTCTCGCAGGTAGGCCGCCATTTTTTCAATGATGGGGGCCGCATCGTCTCCAGGAGCAGCGTCACTCCATGACGGTCTCCGTCCTTTGGCCGTCCTGCCCATGAGCGTAAATTGGCTGACCAGTAGGACAGGTGCGCCTGCGTCTATTACCGATTTCTCGCCTTCAAGGATCCGCAACTCAGCAATTTTGCGCGCTACCGTTTCCCACGCATTGCCAGAGTCTTCGCGGCCAACTCCGACGAGCGCCAAAACCGCACCCGTTGTTGGGCATTCAATCTCTCCTACAACTTCACCGTCGACGGTGACGCTCGCGCTCGTCACTCGTGAGAGTACTGCTTTCACTGTTATTCCACCTCTGCAATTTCTGATGGCAGCACAACGCCATGGCGAATAAGGTCCACGACGGCTGCAACGGTTTGGTTTTCTAACTCTTCGAGGTCCTCCGGAGCGTCAATGCCCCGAGACACAGCTAAGATTCCGATCACGTCACGCAGCGGTAAGCCTGCTGGATGGAGGCCCGCTAAAACAGTTTTAAGTGCATCATCCAGCGAATGCGAGAAGCGTGGTCCGTCCATTCGTGTGATGCGAAGCTGCTCGCGGTTGAACCCCATCCCTTCCTCAGCATCCGGGATCGCGATATCTTCAAGCGCAACAGTTGGTCGGACAAGATAGGTGCCATCCAGCACGTCGGCAGTGGTGTTTTGGCGGAGCCAAGCTTGTCGCAGGAAGTACTCTTCCACTTCTGGTCCAAGGGGGTCCGTGAATTGTTGGGTCAGGTCCTCGGCAGTGATCTCCGAAGGGAGGTCCCCGATGTGCTGCATGAAAATCCAGCCAAACCCAATAGCGCGAACACCGGCCGACTGGAAGTAATCTAACCAGCGCTGTGCGCGGGAAATGCCTTCATTGGTCCTCAGATCAACTGACTCGTCTTTGAGCCACGTTGCAACGTAGGTCTCGGGGTCGACAAGCTCGCGTTGAAGAACCCATGCGCTCACCCCTTCTGAAGGCGCCCAACTCGCAACTCTTGATTGCCAGGTCTCACCATCGATATGCGCCCATGCGCCGAGCATGCACAGCACACCATCTTTCGCGAGGTATTCGGGTGCTTGCTCCACCACGAGGCGGGTAGCTTCGTCGAGGGGCATCCCTGAGTCTCGGTAAACGTGGCCCACTTCCGGAATTCCGACCACGAACGGCGGGTTTGCAATAATCCTGTCGAACTTTTCGTGTGAGACTGGCTCAAACCAGGAGCCTTCTCGCAGCTCTACGTTCGTGATTCCGTTCATCTCGAACGTAGCGTGCGCTAATTCGATTGCTCGCTTGTGAATGTCCGTCCCGACTACGCGGTCTGCAACACTGGATTGTGCGACCGAGAGAACGCCCGATCCTGTCCCAAGATCCAGCACTGACCCAGCTGGAGTGTTGGGGATAGCGTGCATGAGTGATTTCGACGCTGCGCCTACTCCGAGTACATGGTCCTTGCCTGGCACAACTGTGGACGTAGAGGCGTCGAGATCTGAAACAACAATCCGATGCTGCTGAGAGAGTAAATGAGGGCGGATATCGTACGTAACCTGGTATTGCCGTTCGGCGATTTGGCGAAAGACACCGGTCTTGATCAGTCGTTCGGCAAGAGACGCGCCAAACAATGCTTCGAGCTTGCTCAAAGCGGTCGGTCGGCGTAACAACAACGTAGATACTGCAAGGCCCATCGTATCGTCAGCATTGCAACGACGTAGGACGGCGCCAACTTCGCCGCGATACAACGCCTGGTACGCATTTGGTCCAAGGTAGCTTCCAACCGATGAGGTCGTATAGGGAAGTGCTCGCAAACACTCGCCGAGTGCACGGGCAAGGCCAGGGTTTTGGCCGAACGCTGTACAAGAAGTCTCTGTCATATCTGTTACTCCGATTGAGATTCGTGGTCGATGACCGCTGGTGGCATATCGACCGAAGCGTCATGCGAGGATAGTTGTTGCTGCGACTGTTCCTCCAATGCAGCATAAGCGCGACTCAACGCAGGCTTATAGACGTTCTTTTCTCGTGGGTCCCGTGCCTCACCCTTCGCATTGCCCAACATCACCGCGATCCACGGCAATGGAACCGACACAATGAAAAGGATCGTTGCGATCCACCAGTTACCGAGCCACCAAGCCGATGCGATTGATAACAAGATGAACGGAACACGTAACGCCTGCAGCCAGAGGTACTGCGCCTCTCTGCTCTGAAGGTTCTGCTCCGGGCTCCGCTTCGCATCCGTGATCAAGGCACGTCGACGTCTGGAGCGAAGACCGTGAAAAAGGAAAAGCTTGCGGTCATTAATTTCGACTTCCGCATCGATTGAGGGATGCTCTCGCGCCTCGCCCTTTCTCTCGTTCATAAATACACAGGTTAGCGCCTCAGCTTAAAAACTTCGCCAAAGTGGGGCATGATGGGAGTCGTGAATACGACGACGAAGACTCTTGAGCGCACAGACCTCCGGGAAGACACATCGTCTAGTAACGACGATGGGACCCCGAAGTTTTTCCACTACGTGAAGAAGGACCAGATTTTCGACTCCGCGATTTCAGGCAAAGTCGTAGTCGCACTGTGTGGCAAGACGTTTCCCGTAAAGAAGCAGGCGAAGCCAGGATCACCAGTATGCCCTGACTGCGAACGCATCTATAAGGGGCTGCGTCGAAAGTGACAGCCTCGGGTACGTCGGCCGGGCCTCAGCTGCGAGCATGGCAGCAAGAGGCCCTCGATTCATTTATGCGCACCAAGCCCAGAGACTTTCTCGCAGTGGCAACCCCTGGTGCAGGCAAGACGACATTTGCACTGACCCTGGCCAGCAAACTCCACGCCACAAAAGCGGTCCAGCGCATCATCGTTGTTGTGCCCACAGAGCACCTAAAACACCAGTGGTCACAGTCGGCCGCGAGATTTGGACTCTCACTAGATCCGAACTTCACCAACGCATCAGCCGTAAATCCTGCCTACGACGGCATCGTCGTTACATACGCACAGATCGGGATGCACCCATTCAAGCATCACGCTGTAGCGACTGCGCGTCGAAGCCTGGTAATCCTCGACGAGATCCACCACGCAGGCGATGCAAAAAGCTGGGGAGATGGTGTATACGAGGCATACAACGACGTCGAACACCGCCTAGCGCTGACAGGCACACCATTTCGCTCCGACGATTCCCAGATCCCGTTTGTTCGATACGTCGAAGACGGCGAGGGGCACCTGATCTCACAAGCGGATTACACATACGGGTATTCCCACGCACTGGCCGACGGCGTCGTCCGCCCCGTCGTCTTCCTGGCATACTCCGGCGAAGCTCAGTGGAAAGACTCTGCGGGGGAAGAATACTCAGCCCGGCTCGGAGAGCCTCTCAACGCCGAGCAAACCGCACGTGCTTGGAAAACCGCTCTCGACCCGAAAGGGGACTGGATTAAAGCAGTCCTGCAAGCAGCGCATACTCGACTGAAAAAACTGCGCGCGAACATGCCAGACGCCGGCGGGCTTGTCATCGCAACCAACAAAACCACCGCACGCGCCTACGCGAAGATCCTCTCCACCATATCGAGCACACCCGTTACCGTCGTTCTTTCAGACGAAGCCGGAGCATCCGACCGGATCGACGAGTTTTCTGCCTCTACCGACGAATGGATGGTCGCAGTCAGAATGGTGTCCGAAGGCGTCGACGTCCCTCGGTTGGCAGTTGGCGTCTACGCAACATCAGCCTCGACGCCACTGTTCTTCGCTCAGGCAATCGGGCGATTCGTTCGCTCCCGCATGCCAGGCGAATCCGCATCAGTCTTCCTACCGTCAGTTCCAGTTCTTCTCCGCCTTGCGGAAGAAATGGAAGTGTCACGCGACCACGTCTTGGGCAAACCCCACCGAGAGTCAGGGTGGTCCGACGAATTGCTCGCTCAAGCCAACCAAGTCCAAAATGAACCAGACGACAACCCGTCCTACGAGGCCATCGGTGCCTCCGCAGAGCTCGATTCACTAATTTTCGACGGCTCCACCTACGGCACACCAACCGTGGCCGGTTCAGCTGAGGAACAAGACTTTCTCGGTCTTCCAGGTCTACTCGATGAAGAGCAAGTCAAAACGCTGCTTCGAAAACGCCAGAGCGACCAGCTCGACGCCAGAGAAGCCGAGGAAAAGGCAAGAAAAGCAGCGGAGCGCGAAGCCCGCGAGCGTGCAGAGATGCTCGGTGAGCGACCCGCTCCATCGCTCGCCACCTCTAGCAAAGTCGCGTCAGGCAGCGGTGAGGACAGCTCGGTGGCTGCGGACGAGATCCCGCAGTTGAGAAAAGAACTTAACGCGCGTGTTTCAATTGTTGCGGGAAAAACTGGGCGCCCGCATGGCGCGATTCATACAGAAGTGCGCAAAGCGTGTGGTGGGCCGCCAACCGCGCTTTGCAGTGCGGAGCAGCTCCGCGCGCGTATTGCGTATCTGCGTGATTGGTAAAGCTGAAACCCGGTAGGAGGGCGGTGCCTTCCTACCGGGTTTGTTGCTACGTCGGGTGGTCAGCTAGTCGAGGTAGTCGCGCAGTACCTGTGAACGAGATGGGTGGCGGAGTTTCGACATCGTCTTAGACTCGATCTGGCGAATACGTTCGCGTGTCACGCCGTAGACCTGGCCGATCTCATCCAGTGTGCGTGGCATACCGTCGGTCAAGCCGAACCGGAGACGCACGACACCAGCTTCACGCTCAGACAGAGTATGAAGTACGTCTTGCAACTGGTCTTGTAGCAGGGTGAACGAAACCGCGTCTACGGCAACGACTGCCTCGGAGTCTTCGATGAAATCGCCGAGCTGGCTGTCGCCTTCGTCACCGATTGTTTGATCCAACGAAATTGGCTCACGGGCGTACTGCTGGATCTCCAGTACCTTTTCCTCGGTGATGTCCATTTCCTTCGCCAGCTCGAGCGGCGTTGGCTCACGTCCCAGGTCCTGCAGCAGCTCACGCTGGATGCGACCGAGCTTGTTGATGACCTCGACCATGTGGACCGGAATACGAATCGTGCGAGCCTGGTCCGCCATTGCACGGGTGATCGCCTGGCGGATCCACCACGTTGCGTAGGTGGAGAACTTATAGCCCTTGGAGTAGTCAAACTTCTCAACTGCACGGATCAGGCCGAGGTTGCCTTCTTGGATGAGATCCAAAAACGCCATTCCGCGGCCGGTGTAACGCTTCGCCAACGAGACAACGAGACGAAGGTTAGCTTCAAGCAGGTGATTCTTCGCCTTGCGGCCATCGCGTGCGACGGCTCGGAAGTCGCGCTTCACGGCGGGAGTGAGTCGTGCTTCTTTGTCACCCTCTTCTGCAGCACGGGCCATCTCGTCCAGCCGGTGTTGTGCGTATAGTCCAGCCTCGATCCGCTTAGCGAGCGAGACTTCCTGTTCAGCATCGAGAAGTGCGACCTTGCCGATCTGCTTCAAATATGCACGCACGGAGTCTGCTGAAGCTGTGAGCTGCGCATCTTTGCGAGCTTGGCGAAGGGCAGCAGATTCCTCAATGTCCCAGACCGAAGAGCCGTCGTTCTCGTCGTTGTCCTCGTCCTCATCCTCATCGTCGAGGTGCCCGTCAAACTCTTCGTCGTCCTCTTCCGCGGTTAGCGGATCGAATTCTTGCTCCTGGTCGGAATCCTCTAAGGACTCATCCGTCTCTTCCACGGTGGAGTCGTCAGAATTGACCTCATCAGTTTCCGGAGAGGCAGCCTTCTTCGCGGCGGTTTTCCTGACTGTCTTCTTCGCTTTCTTGGCTGTTTTGGTCGCCTTCTTTGCGGTCTTGCGAGTCGTTTTCTTCGCAGTTTTTTTAGCAGTCTTTTTAGCGGTTTTCTTCGCTGCTTTTTTGGTGGCTTTTTTGGCGGTCGCTGTGCCGTCAGTTACGCCGCCAGAGGTGCTCTCTGCTGCATCGTTGACGGAGTTTTTGCCTGAAGCTTCGCTGGCTACCACGTACGCCCTTTCGCCTTGTGAACTGGTTGATGCTTATGCGGACACCGCGGCTTCCTTACAACAACGATTGAGAGGAAGCCACTCTGGTGAAAGCAGACCAGCTCCTGCCGGTCTGCTTTCCTAGCGTACGCAAACTGTGCTGAATTTTCAGAACGCCTATCCTAACAGCAATGTCAAGCTGTTTGCCGATAGGCGTCGGTTATGCGTTTTCTAAGGCGCCAGGTGCTCTGATGCTGCCATCGCGGCACCAACGATGCCTGCTCGGTTGCGGAGGGTAGCAACGACGACAGGAGTGTCGAGAGTCAAGAGGGGGATCCATTTGTCTGATTTCCTGGAAATCCCGCCACCGACGACAAAGCACTCTGGGTTGAAGAGTCGCTCATATTCGTGCAGCACTTTATTGACGCGCTTCGCCCACTTTTTGAAACTGAGGTCTTCGCGTTGCTTCACTGCCGAGGAGGCGATGTGCTCGGCCTCCTTCTTATTGACGACCAAGTGGCCGATTTCCGTATTAGGGAAGAGGTGGCCATCAACAAGAAATGCCGACCCGATGCCTGTGCCGAACGTCAGGAAGATGACCGAGCCACTTCGGGCGCGTTCGTTACCGAACGCGACTTCAGCGAGACCAGCAGCGTCAGCGTCGTTGAGAACAGTGACTTCGCGATCGGGGAGATGCTTCCCGAATAGCTCGTGGACATCGGTGTCGATCCAGGACGGGTCAATATTGGCCGCACTTTTCGCGATCTGGTGCTGGATCACTGACGGTAAAGTCACTCCGACTGGACCGTCCCATTCATGGAGACGCACGATCTCAGCCACAGTTGAAGCTACCGCATCGGGGGTCGCAGGCTGCGGTGTTGCGATCTTAATCCTGTCACCGACGAATTCACCGGTCTCGAGATCGACGATGGCGCCTTTGATGCCAGAGCCACCGACGTCAACTCCCAAGCCGTAGTGCTCCTTGGCACAGTCATTTGCACTTGTTGTAGTCATAACAATGAGCATACAAAAGGTGTGCTCATTGCGCATGCTGGCGTCGTCTCTAGATTGTGACGAATGTCTTCTCTGGAACGCTGTAGCAGAATCAGCGTTGACGGTGTAGAAGATGCATCCGTGGAATAAAGGCGCAAATACTGCACTGACCTCGCAGTATGACATATGGGGTTCAGTGCTTTATTATTCGGCTCCAAACCTATAAATAGGCTGTGGCCTGATGCGGAATAGACATATCCAAAACGGGTCGCGACTACGTTGAATTTCACTACTCCTGGAGGCACCACCACCATGGCGACCGATTACGATGCACCGCGTAAGCGCGCAGAGGATGAGCTTGAGACTGATTCCCTTGAAGGGCTGAAGGCCGCCGAAGTGGCTGGCAGCAGCATGGATGATGACGGTGAAATTGTTGAGCCGTTTGAACCACCGCTGCAGGACCTATCAGGGGAGGAACTCAACGTTGAGGTAAAGCCTCGCCAGGACAATGAATTTACTTGCACTTCTTGCTACCTCGTGCAGAAGAAGAACCGACTAGCCTACGAAACAGAGGACGGCCAAAAGATCTGCCTTGACTGCGAATAGGCGGGAACGCAGAACAGGAACGTGGGCGCCCTAGGCAGGGCGCTGCTCTGGCAAGAAGACTCCGAGAACTTTTTCAGGTTGCTTCGCTGCAATAAGCCAATATGGGGTTGGATCTTGAGGGTCATCCAAGACAAGCAGAATGTGCTCTTTTACCCAACCGTGGGAGACCAGGAACGCTGCTGGATCTAACTGACGTCCGAGGGCATTACGCTTTGCAGAAGCAGGCACGACCATAGATCTACTGACTACGTTGTTGGGTAAGTTGGCGTCGTCAACTACTAACCACCTGGTGCCGTCGCTGTCTTGCTCGACTGAGATCGTCGTTTTTGAAAGCCAGGTTAAGAACCAGAAAACCAGGCTTCCGATCACGAGAACGGGGATAACGAACCACCAAACATTTCGGTTCAGTCTGAGCTGGGCCCCGATGAGTAGGGTGAAAGCGATGCCGATGATCCACCAATACCAAGGCACCCATTGACGCTCCCGGTACAAGACCTTGGGATTGCTGGATGTCGGTGTGCTGTTGTTGCTGTCCATGCTCTCTATCAACTCGTCAAATCGATGTATTCCCCAACACGATACTGGAACACTTTAGGCGATATGCCCAAGTGGGGACAATGTCCCAAAACTCCGCGCATGAAAGAATCCCGTAAGGTGTATGAAGTGACTTCACTTGAACCTATTTCAGTAAAGCGGCTCGATCCTGAAATGCCCCTGCCGCGGCGTGCACACGCCGGTGACGCCGGAGCAGACCTGTATGCCGCCGAGACTCGCACGCTTGCCCCTGGGGAGCGCGCATTGATCGGTACGGGAATCGCCATTGCGCTTCCGATGGGCACGGTTGGGCTTATTCACCCGAGGTCGGGTCTCGCTGCGAAGCACGGCATTTCGATTGTGAACACCCCAGGAACGATCGATGCTCAATATCGAGGAGAGCTGAAGATTTGTCTCCTGAATACTGATCGCGAAACTCCTTTCACGGTTGAGCGCGGCATGCGGATTGCTCAACTCGTGGTCCAAAAAGTCGAGTTGGTAGATTTCACCGAAGTCGCAGAGCTTGACGATACACAACGAGGCGCGCAAGGTTATGGCTCAACGGGGCTAGCATAAGAGCGCCAGCGAGGCCCGTACTAGAGTAATCCGCAGTCAAAGAAACCTTTTAGCTACACAATTTCAGACGGAATTCACACGGAAGGTGATCATTCATGGCATGGTGGCCATTTGGGAAGAAGAAGAAAGAGCAGCAGAAGGAAGATTCTGGTGCAGTGCAGCCGGACGTAGCAGCCGACGAGGTCCAAGAAAGTGGTGTAGCGGAGCCTCAGGCAGAGGAAGCAACGACCGCTACAACCCCGGCACAGACCCCATCGTCTAGCGGCACACTTAGTGATTACGATCCAGTCAACGGGTCGACAGGGCCGTTTGACGGAGACAACGTCGACATTGAAGAGTTTGACTTTTCGGACTTTTCTCAGGTGAACCTGAACCTAGGGTCGATGCAGATTCCCCTGCCGAAGGATTCGCAGGTGCAGGTTGAGATGGGGGAAAATGGCCCGAAGATGGTCCACATTGTGACGCGTCATGGTCGAATCACGCCCGTCGCTTTCGCTGCTCCACGCAACGGTGGTCTGTGGGCCGAGTCCGCAGAAGAAATCGCAGATGGCATGCGCAGCGAAGACATGCCGGTTGCGTTTGAAGAAGGGCCATGGGGCACCGAGATCGTAGGAACAGGGGAGAACGGTGTAATCCGAATTATCGGTGTGGAGGCGCCACGTTGGCTGTACCGCGTAACGCTGGCTGCCCCAGTGGGGATGGAAGACCAGCTGGCAGAGCTTGGGCGCGAAGTCGTGGCGCGCAGCTTCGTCTACCGCGGACCAGATCCGATCTTGGCGGGCAACTCTTTGCCGGTCGTGTTGCCTGCACAGTTGGCTCGTCAGGTACAGCAGGCTGTTCAGGAACGTGCTGCGCAAGACTCGCAGCAGCAGAGTCCACAGGCCGGGAACCCAAATGCCCTTAGTGACGCGTTGAAGCAGATCATCGCGCAGAATAACGAAGCGAATAAAAACAATTGATGAGTGACCAGCCAGTACTGACACCAGGTGACAGCATCGAAGTAACATTTCATGCTTTCGCTCATGGTGGGGAAGCGATTGCCAGAGCACAAGATGGTCGCGTTGTTTTTGTGCACGGCGCATTGCCTGGTGAAACGGCAACAGTAAAGTTGCTGAAAGTGAAGAAGCGCTGGGCCCGAGCGGAGTTGGTAAGCCTTGAAACCACTTCACCAAATCGAGTGGAAGTAGAGTGCCCAGCGGCCAGGGCAGGCGCAGGTTGTTGCGATTTTTCCCATATGCGATTGACTGCGCAGCGGGCGGCAAAGCAAGAAGTGCTGGTTGGTCAGCTCGATAAAATCGCGGGCCCTTCGGGGGTACTTGATACTGTCGATGTGTCTTCGGTGAGCGTTGAGGCGTTAGAACCGGGCAAGGGTTGGCGTTCCCGTATCCGTCTTGGCACCGATGCTCAGGGACGAGCTGGTTTTAGAAAGGCTCGCTCCAATGAGGTCGTCGCCGAGCGTTGTGAGCAAGCAATGCCGGCTTTGTTTGAAGGAATTGTTGGCGAAGGGGCGCAGAGGTTCACCCCAGGGGCCGAGGTCATTGTTGCTGTTGATTCCCTCGGGAATCGTCACGTCGTCGAGTCTCGCAAAGTTCAACGGGGACGGCGAGTGGAACGCATTTCCCGAACCATTGAAGGTTCCGGCAATACTGTTGAGGTTGTTGGCAATGACAGGTTTGAGTTCCCTGCGACTGCGTTTTGGCAAGCGCACTACAACGCAGCCTCGGCCTATGTAAAACAGGTGCGCACATGGGCAAAAGCCGGACAACCCTATCAGCGCGCCACTGGATGGGACCTCTACGGTGGGGTCGGACTCTTCGTTCCTGCGATGTCAGAAGCACTTGGAGGGGGGCCGGTTTCGACTGTTGATTATTCGAAATCAGCGATGGCGCATTCACAGCCGACACTCGAATCGCTCGACGTGACCAAGGTGAATACACGCGTTGAGACAGGGATAGCGTCGCTGCCTCCCGCGGGGCTCGTTGTGCTTGATCCCCCACGAACAGGTGCAGAAGATGAAGTGGTCCGGGCCATTGCTGCAATGGGGCCGCAACGGGTCATCCATATCGGGTGTGATCCGGCAACGTTCGCCCGCGACCTAGCCAGTTGGGGAGCCTACGGCTACCGCGTCTGCGAATTGAAAGCAATCGATGCTTTTCCAGGTACGCACCACTTTGAAACGCTTGCCTGCCGGGAGCCTGTGCCTCTTCGTTAGGAATGGGTCGTCGGCGATACAGGGTGTAAACTGGCGTCAACTATTGCTTGTTCTAAAGGAGAAGTAGAGGACCGTGGGACTGATAGATGAACTCAATTCGCCAGCGGATTTGAAGACGTTGACGCCTGGAGAACTATCAGATCTCGCTGATGAAGTACGCCAGCTTCTGATTGAGAAAGTTTCAGCAACCGGTGGGCATTTGGGGCCGAATCTTGGTGTTGTGGAGCTTACGATTGCGCTGCATTATATTTTCGATTCGCCGACGGAGCCAGTCGTCTTTGATACTTCCCATCAGTCTTATGTACACAAGATTTTGACTGGGCGCGCCGACCAGTTTGATACCTTGCGTCAAAAGGGCGGACTGTCCGGTTACACTTCCCGCTCGGAGTCAGAGCATGATTGGACCGAGTCCTCGCATGCAAGCGCTTCTCTATCAATTGCCGACGGGTTGGCGAAAGCGAAACACATTCAAGGTAAGGGCGATGAAAACGTCATTGCGGTTGTCGGGGATGGAGCACTCACGGGTGGTATGTGCTGGGAGGCACTGAACAATATTGCCGCTGCTGAGCGCAACGTGGTCATCGTTGTTAATGACAACGGGCGTTCGTATTCGCCAACGATCGGCGGTTTTGCGAATAACCTGACTCGTCTTCGTGATCAGCTGGCCGCATTGCGTATGAAACCAGGCTATGACGACGTCATGGAGTCCGGCAAAAAGACGCTGAAATCGATGGGTTGGGTCGGTGAGCGCACCTTTGAGGCGCTGCATGCGCTGAAGGAAGGTGTGAAGTCACAAGTCATTCCGACGGAGATGTTCCCCGAGCTGGGAATCAAGTACGTGGGGCCGGTAGAGGGCCACGATATAACAGCTCTGCTTAGCGCTTTTGAGTACGCGAAAACTTATGAGGGTCCTTTGATCGTGCACGTAGTGACGGAAAAGGGCCACGGCTTTGCACCTGCGGTGAACAATATTGCAGATCAGATGCACTCGACTGGCGCTATCGATCCTGTAACAGGAGAATCTCTGAAGAAAACAAGGCCAGGGTGGACTTCGATCTTTACGGAGGAGCTTCTCGACGCCGGTAGAACGCGGGATGACGTTGTTGCCATCACTGCTGCTATGGCCGGACCTACCGGACTTGCACCCTTTGCTGAAGAGTTCCCGGATCGTTTCTTTGATGTTGGTATTGCGGAGCAGCATGCGATTGCGTCTGCTAGCGGTCTTGCGCTTGGTGGGCTTCATCCGGTTGTTGCCGTCTATTCGACATTCCTGAATCGCGCTTTTGACCAGCTTTTGATGGATGCGGCGCTCATCAAGCAACCGTTGACTGTTGTGTTGGACAGGGCAGGTGTCACCGGATCGGACGGTGCAAGTCATAACGGTGTGTGGGATATGTCGCTGACGTCGATTATTCCGAGCATTCGTGTTGCGGCCCCTCGTGACCCTCAGCAGTTGCGGGAGCTGTTCAGGGAAGCACTGACGGTCCAAGATGGTCCAACCGTAGTTCGATTTCCGAAGGGCAGTGTCGGTGAAGATCTAACGGCAATTAAGCGGCTGCCTGGTGGCGTAGATGTTCTCCTGGAACCTGCATTGGATCGCGAAGAGGAAGACACGACTATCGATGTACTGATTGTGGCTGTGGGAGTGTTTGCAGAGCCAGCGCTGCGTGTTGCCGAAAATCTCGAGAAAGACAATATTCGCGTGACCGTTATTGATCCTCGGTGGGTCATGCCAGTTTCTCCAGATATTCTTGACAAAGCCGTTGAAGCGGATCTCGTTGTCGTGTATGAAGACGGAATCGTTCATGGTGGCGTTGGCTCAGCGGTCGCTGAAGCGCTGTCTTGCGCTGAGATCGACACACCGTTGCGGCACATTGCGTTTCCTCAAGTTTTCCCAGAGCATGCTTCTCGCGAAGAAGTGCTCGAAGAATACGGAATGGATGAGTCCTCTGCGACGGAAAAGATTCGCGAGTGGGTCAATGGAATTGAGGATTCCGAACTATAAGCTGCTTAGCGGCGTCGACAGGGTTGCTCCGCGACGAAAATAGGCGCAAGGAAGTCGATCTGCCATTCACGCATTCCCATCCTGGCCAGCAGTGGGCGGGTATATTCCATTGGCCAGTCGAGTCGTTCTTGAAATGCGGTCCAGAGCGTTCTGTTCAATACCTTGTTAGTCAAAAGGAGGTCCTTGCGGATCCCGAGGTGCTCGCAGATTTCTTCGACGCGCGTGATGATATTTCGCTGGGTACGGAGGGCAGTTCTGTTGTGCTTCGTCCACTCCCAAATACTCTTTGGACTCGGCTGCCGAACTTGCTCCCTCAGGGAGCTTTCAAGAGGCGAGACAAGTGCGTCATTAATGGTTTCCAGCCAGAAGTAGGGGAACTCTGTTAAAGATTCGAATGAGCGATTGAATTCCAGAAGCTCATCAACTGTCGTTGGACGACGCTTTGCCATCGGCACTAGCAGTTTGGTCGGGAGCACCAAGCCAGGGGCAATATCGTGGTCATAGGCGAAGCAGTCGCGTGCGTCCCACAGCCACTTGGTGAGAGTCAGATCGAGGTCTGATAAGTCATCCGAGAGATATGGCGTATCGAGCCAAGAATGCTCCATCAAGCTGGGATCCGAACGCATTTTGACTAGATGAGCGAATTCTTGGGTAGCGTACTCAAGTTTGCCCTGCGAATCGAGGAGATGGACCAACGCCTGCTCAAGGTGAGGTAGATAGATGACGTCCTGCGCTGCGTACTCGAGCATCGAGGAGGACAATGGAGTTTGTGACCAGTCGGCCTTACTGTGCTGCTTTGGTAGCGAAACCTGGCAGATGTCTTTGACTAAAACGCCCAGATTACTCGCGGGAAATCCAGCAAAACGAGCAGCAAGCTCAGTATCGAAAATTGTATACGGTCGGAGTCCCAGCTGAGCGAGGCACGGAAGGTCCTCACTCGCAGCGTGAATCACCCATTCCTGGTTGTTGCAGACCGGCGCGAAATGCTGCTGGAATTCCTCCCTATGATGTTCCGGGGCAATGAGGAATGTTCCTGCATCTTTGCGGTAGATCTGGACTAGAAATGCACGGTCGTCATAGCGGTAACCGCCAGCGCGCTCGGTATCAATGCAGAATGGTCCGAGTCCCTCAGCAAGCCGTTCAGCAGCTTCAGCAAACTGGGAGGGTTGATCCACGAAAGTGTAGGACAGATTTGCTTCCATGCGTAAACATTCTAATGCTACGAAATGGTTCGTACACCTTCGGGCGGTAAACCGGCCACCAGACTAAGTACGTTTGCGAAAGCTTCGACATGTGATGACAAATCAATGCCGTCGGCAGTCCAGGAGGCGCGCATCTCTAACTGGTAGGCGCGCGGTGGTCCTCCAATTTCACCGAAACGGACGGAGGCCGTGGAAGTGACAGTGCCACCCAGGTTTGTGAACCCCGCGTTGTTTCCCTCCAACGACTCGTTGAGCCACTGCCACGCGACGTCCGGCAAGAGCGGATCGGCTGCGACGGCGTCGTCCATATCTGCCTGAATGTATGCCACGAGCCGCATTGAGCCTTCCCAGGCCTCCTCGGCCTCAGGGGAATGGAGGAGGATCAGTCGCCCGAAAGCGTCACCTTGATCGGGTTTCGTCTGGATGACCTCGAGGCCTACAGCATGGCTATAAGGCGCTGGACGTTGAGGCGGTCGAATTGTGCCGATGGAGATTTCCGGGCGCAATTGAGCCCTGTGCATTGACTCGACGGCAGCGGTGAACTCTGCTGGAGTTGACTTGCTCTCGCTTGGGGAGGTGGTATCCGGGTTCATCACGCTCACCAAGCTAATGATATTGAGGCTCGTGGGGAGTGAGGCGCGCCGTGAGTTAGAAGAATGGATTCGTTCGGCGTCGAGAAGTGTACACTGAACTAGTACTTTCGTTGGATGTATGTTGTATATCTGTGGTTGGGGCATTTCGGCGCCACGACAGACGTACTGTGAATCGCTAAAGGAGAGTTTGAATGGCGAAGCTTGATTACGAAAAACTGAACGCAACCCAGCGCTACCTGCAGTATGCGGTATTTCGCGCGATTCCCGGCGCGCTGGGTACCGAACGTGACGAAATCATCGCAGAAGCAGAAAAGTTCTTTGAAGAGCTGAAGACAGAGGGGAAAGTTGTCGTACGGGGATTTTACGACAACACCGGTATTCGAGCTGATGCAGACTTTATGATTTGGTGGCATGCAGAAGAGTTTGAGTACATCCAAGATGCGCTCGCGCGGTTCCGTCGTGACACGGCGCTTGGCCAGCTGTTGGAGGTTTCTTGGCTCGGTAACGGTATCCACCGCCCTGCGGAATTCAATAAGTCGCACCTGCCAAGCTTCATCATGGGGGAGGAGCCGAAGGATTGGATTACGGTCTACCCGTTCGTACGTTCTTACGACTGGTACGTGATGGAGCCGGAGAAGCGCCGCAGGATCCTGATGGAGCACGGCATGGCTGCTCGTGATTACGCAGATGTCCGCGCGAACACCGTTGAAGCTTTTGTTCTCGGAGACTATGAATGGATGCTCTCCTTTGAGGCGGACACGCTGGAGCGCATTGAATCGCTTATGAAGACGATGCGCTACACTGAGGCGCGCCTTCACGTGCGTGAGGAAATTCCGTTCCAGACGGGTCGTCGCGTCGCGGGCATCGCAGACGTCATTAAGGTTTTGCCGTAACTGCTAGTTCGAGCCTGAAAGAACTCCCTCGGCACCTCTGTGGTGCTGGGGAGTTGTTTTAGTTGGACTTAGTTGTCAGAGTCGTCGAACTTGAGCGCGATCGAGTTGATGCAGTAGCGCTGATCAGTCGGAGTGTCGAACCCCTCGCCTTCAAACACGTGCCCAAGGTGCGAGTGGCATTGCGCACAGAGTACTTCGGTACGTTCCATTCCAAGTGAGTGGTCGGCACGCTTGATGACGGCCGCTTCGTCATCGGGGGCGAAGAAGGCTGGCCAACCGCAGTGCGCATTAAATTTGGTGGTTGACCGGAATAATTCCGCGCCACAAGCGCGGCAGACGTAGACGCCCTCTGCGAAGTGATCAGTGTATTCTCCAACGCCGGGTGCTTCTGTTCCTGCTTGTCGGAGTACGCGGAACTCTTCAGGGGTGAGGCGAGACTTCCACTCCGCGTCCGTTATCTCCTGAAATCGATTCTCTGGCATGAGTGTCGTATGCACCTTTCTTTGTAGTCAGCAGTGTGGTGAGCACCCAGGTTGCCGTTGTCACGATAAACAATGCCCATCCCAGTGTGGGAAGGAACGTGGTGATCCACCTGCCGATGAGTGGGTTTTGAAGTGTTGTCCATTGTAGCGGTGCGAGGCAAAACATAAGCCCGACCCAGGGACCGCTGGTGTGCATTGGGCTTCGCGGAGCGAGCACGGTAAATGCTGCAGGGAAAAGCATCATTGAGTAGTAAGCCTGACCGAGTGAAGAGAGCAAACACACTCCCGCGAGTAGCACCGTGGAACTCATCGTGAGCCACAAATACTCGTCTGACCAACGCCAACGGGCGAGCCCAAGCACCGCGATTGCAACAGCAGCACCAAAGACGATAAACAGCGCATCGTAGGACTGTGCTGGAAGTCCAAAATAGGTCGTGAACCCGGGCAGTGACGAATTTGCGTAGTCGCGGGTTATAGCGAGGTACGGGACAACCACGTCAATGTAGTCGCGAGCGCCTGGTGTGAGCGGCCAAGCGACGAGATTGAACACCACCGGAGTGAAAACACTTGGCAGCAAACAACGCCAGCGTAACTGCATCAGGGGCAGCACAATCAAAGGGGCAAACATTGGTTTGACGAGGATCGCAACGCCGAGGCACACGCCAGCGAGCACAAAGCGCTTTCTGATGTAGCTGTAAAGGAAAATAGTGAAGAGGAGCAGTAAAACACCATTGATGTTTGAAAAAACGAGGGTGTTGACAACCGATTCTGTGCAGAAACTCAGCGCAATGCTGATAGGGAATAGCGGGTGGGTAAGCGACTTGCCACTGAGCCTGGTAAGGAGCGCAAGCGCTACAAGTATGGCGACTACGTTTGCCAAAATGAAGAGTGGGCGGATCAGCGAGGCATCGCTAAATAGCCCCAAGGGGGAGAGCAGCAGCGTCGCTCCAGGATTGTAAAGATAGTGGGGATCGACGTGGTGATACACCTCGTTGTAGACCGGGACGCGCTCGACAAAGCGACGGGCGGCTGCCCACACGGTCGTGAAGTCGTCGGTCTGGGATCCTTGCCTGGCAAGGATGACAACGCGGTGGATGATGAGTAAAAGCGCCAGCGGCCAGGCGGCGCGGGCCGCGTAGGCAGCGGGTTGCAGCGTGCGCGTTGCCGCGGTGGTGTGCGGATCATCCTGTGGGCCAGGAGTGACCCAGAAGCTGTTCAGGCGTCGTATCCAGGCGGGGGGAGTGTTTTGTGCGTACGTCACGCGCATAACAGTACCGAATGCGATTACCTCTTGTGGGAAGCGCCTGTGTCCGGCAGGCGGTAACGCACGAACATCATCGAGTCCTCGCTCACCCGCACGTCTTCGATCTCGAGCGAGGCGACATAGTCGCCGCCTCCGCCGAAGAGTGGCTTTTCAATGTTGCCCTGCAACGTCGGGTCAATGGTCAGGTGCAAGATGTCGCCAAGGCCTGCGGTCAGGAGCATGTCGTAGAGCCCAGGTCCGCCCTCGCAGACGATGCGGTTGAAGCCATGGGCGTGTAGGGCGTCGATAATCGAGTGCGCGGAGCCATCCCCAGTAGAAAGGATGCGACCGCCCGCGTACCGGATTGCTTCTCGACGACCCGCCAGCGCCGGCTCGTCGACACGGTGCTGCGGAGCGAGGAAAAGCGGGGGCACCTCCGTGTCGTAGAACAGCTGCGTATCCACATCGAAGTCGAAGCTATCGGTGATGATCGCAAGCGGCGGGACCTCCGCTTGTCCTCGCGTCTGACGTTCAGCCTTTTCCGCGTCGGTGCACTTGACCCCGGAGTAGTTTTCCGCCCGTGCGGTGGCTCCGCCGACTAAGACGGCGTCGGACCACACACGCAGCAGGTTGAGCAGTGCGGCATCGATGCTGTTGCCAAGCGAACCGGACGTGCCTTCGACAGAGGCCGCGCCGGACAGCGTCATGACCGCAATTAGGCGCAGTTGTTGGGCCGAAGTAGGCAGTACAGTTCCCAGTAGGTCCGCTGGTTTAAAAGTGCGACGCGCGTCTAACATGTCGTCAAGCGTACACATCTGAGTACCAGGATATTGGAGCAATAGCACGTGGCCTAGCGTCATCCTCACGCCGAATCTGTGGTGTTGAAAAACGTGGCGGATATTGTTACGTGAGCTGCGGCAGCGAATCGCAGTGTTTGAAGAAAGGACGAGAATTGGTTGTGACGGATAAAGCCTGCGAATACATTGCTGGCGAGCGCAGGATCGATCCCGGCACATATGAGATCGTCGAATATGCGCCAGCTACATCGCGCGACTCGGCACAGCCGAGCCTTGGGAGGTGCTCTCAGGGGCCATCTTGGTAGCCGTCGACACGCATAGGCAGCTGCACAATGCTGACGGCGCACTGATCACAGGGGCAGGCGCGGACGCCCTGTTCCTCGGCGGGACAACCATCGACGCGACAGCCGAGGATTACCTTCAACATTGGGATACTGAGGTACGCCGCAGGATCAAGGCACATTTCACCCAGCAGCGTTTCATCCCGAACTTCTACGAGCGCCTCATCGCAGAACCCGAGCGCCACATTCAGGTTTGGCAGACACACGAGGCAGTCGACCTCGCACTGCGCATCCACCCACGAGTAACCCGCGGGACCAACCTCGCACAAGACAAAGCGCTCTTTCGTCGCATCGCTGCAGACTTGAGAATCGATCCGGCACTCGTCCAGACCACGAAAACCCGATGCAAGTCTCATCAGGAGGCCTGGATGCCATTGTTGCGCTGGTACGGGAACAGCTAGCGCACAGGGCGGGGGAGAAGAAATACTCTGACCCGATGAGGGAGCCGATAGAGTTTACGGTGGCCCGCCTGTTTCTCGAGCAGCTGAAAGACCAGGTGACCCGCGAGTAGGTGGAATCGGACCTAGGCATGTGCATCTACCCCTAGGGCTTAAGGGACATTTTGTGTGTGTAAATCGATCCGGTTTCCCGGGATGACCTCGCCCAACAGATAGAAATGGTTTCCAAAACAGTTCCATTTCCCCGTTTCGAGAAATCAACACCGAATAACACCACACCTGTGGTATAGGCTCCGGTCGTTCTGCGGTAAGGCCAATTGCTATGGCAATCACAAACCGGCCGTCTTGCCCACTATGCGGCCACACACTGATAAAAAACGGAACCACGACCACAGGCACACAACGCTGGCGCTGCCCGAACTGCAACGCATCCACAATCAACCCCCGCGCCCACACCAACGATGTACGCCACTTCAACATCTTCATCGACTGGATACTTAGCGGGGAACCCGCAGACCGCATCGCCACAACACGACACAAAGTGACCAGACGCACCCTAACCAGGTGGTTTCAACTGCTGTGGTTTATCACCGTGCCCAACATGACAGACCCATATCGCGTCTACGACCAGGTCTTTATCGACGGCACCTACTTCCACAAAAAATGCCTCCTCGTCGCCTGTACTAACACGCACGTCATCGCCTGGCATTGGTGTTTGCGTGAAAGCTCATCCGAGTACCTCAAACTCCTCGACAAGATCGCCCCACCGCTGATCATCACCACTGACGGCTCAGGAGGAGCTCTGAAAGCCATCCACAGTAAATGGCCTCACGTAGCCATCCAGCGCTGTCTTGTCCACGTACAACGCAACACGTTGAGCGATATCAGCAAAAACCCGATCCACCCAGCACATAAAGCAATCCGCAAGCTTGGCTACATGCTCGTCAACGTTGCTGATACCGATGATGCCGCACGATATATTGCAGCCGTACACACCACCCGAACCACCTTTGACGACTGGCTGAAACAGCGCACCTACCGTCGCGATATTCCCCAAGGCCAAGTACCAACATGGGTCAACGACACCCAGCAATGGTGGTACACCCACCGCAATGCACGTCGTGCCCTGCGCAGGTTTGAAAAGCTCATCCAAGACGACCAACTCTTTGTATTCCTCACCCCACCAGAGGGTGTGACACAAGATGTAAAAGCCACCACAAACCTTCTAGAAGGCGGGATCAACAAGCAGCTCAAAGACAAAGCCGGCCAACACCGCGGCATGTTCGATGAGCATCAACGCATCACCATGGATTGGTGGCTATACATGCACACACAGGACCCAGTGCCACCGCTTGAACTTGCCCGGCAACAAGACTTCGGACGCGTTGGTGAGAAGGCCGCACGAGCTGCGTGGGCCAGAGAAGAACTACAACGCCGCGGTCACCTGGATGGGCGGCCAAAAGAATTCGATACCGGCATTGATAGTCAGTGGAACCCCAGCTTAGGCGTGAGGAAAGGATGGGCCGGACGCAGCTAAACACACACAAAATGTCCCTTATCGCGACACGCCGCAAAAACACACAAAATGTCCCTTAAGCCACCCCTAGCTGGTGAGGGAGGAGAAAGAAAAATGCCCGCTGCTGCGGGCATCGAGTGGTCCTAGCTGGGATCGAACCAGCGACCTTTCCGGTGTGAACGGAACGCTCTTCCACTGAGCCATAGGACCGAACGCGAACCACTTTACACCTCCTTCGCAGCTACGGCGAATCCGCAGGACAGTATCATTTTTAAGTTATGCACGAAAACAATGAGACTGCACCTACTAGCCCACCCGGTATACACCGATAGACCGCCTTTATCCTGGCGATTTGAAAAACTCAGAAGCACCCGATAATGTTTGTTCACGCACAACGGAGGCCAAGCTTCCGGAGAGCATGCGGATGTAGCGCAGTTGGTAGCGCATCACCTTGCCAAGGTGAGGGTCGCGAGTTCGAGTCTCGTCATCCGCTCCAAGTGTCTTAGCACACTTCGCGCGATTAGCTCAGCGGTAGAGCACTACCTCGACACGGTAGGGGTCACTGGTTCGATCCCAGTATCGCGCACAGAGCAGCACAGCTCTTTTTAAATAGTGCATGCGGATGTAGCGCAGTTGGTAGCGCATCACCTTGCCAAGGTGAGGGTCGCGAGTTCGAGTCTCGTCATCCGCTCCAAGTACTTTCAGTACTTCGGAGGTACTCACGGTGGATTGGTCGAGTGGTTAGGCAACGGTCTGCAAAACCGTGTACACGGGTTCGATTCCCGTATCCACCTCCAACCTTGCGCGATTAGCTCAGCGGTAGAGCACTACCTCGACACGGTAGGGGTCACTGGTTCGATCCCAGTATCGCGCACAGAGCAGCACAGCTCTTTTTAAATAGTGCATGCGGATGTAGCGCAGTTGGTAGCGCATCACCTTGCCAAGGTGAGGGTCGCGAGTTCGAGTCTCGTCATCCGCTCTGCAAGGGCTCACGTCCCTTGGAAACCCCAAGGGACGTGAGCCCTTCTCGTCGATCGGGCAGCAAGATGACCGTTCCCCTTAGATCACCAGCTCGGTGCGCTCGGGAACTAAACCGAAGTTCGCTACGACTAATGTTGTACTGGTTTGTGTCGATTCATTTTGCAGGAGGATTCGAAATGGCCAAAGCATGGCAAAAGGTGCGGCAATCGGTGTTGATAACGCTCGGCACCGTATACGCAGCTTCTGCTTTGGCAGGAACGGCTGAAGCGCATGACGCTGTGATTGGCGGTGAACCCGCAAATGGGTCCGTTGTTGCGGAATTTCCCGATGTCTTGACACTCGAATTTTCAGGACAACCGCAGGATGGATTCAACACGTTCGCGCTGTCTCGGATAGCCGACAACGAGATTCTATTTACAGGCGAACCAACGCTTGATGGCCGTTTTGTTTCTTTGGAGCTTCCAGAAGCGGTGCGCAGCGCTGCTAATGATGCCCCTGGCGAGTATCGAATTGGGTTCCAGATAGTTTCATCAGATGGGCACGCTACGAAAGGGATGACGACGTTTTCCTTTACGCCTGATGGAGGAGAGATAGCTACCGATGGTGATCCTCACTCAGCTGCGGAAAGCCAAGAAAACGGTTCGTCTTTCACCTCGGTAACCTGGGTAGGCGTGGGCGTATGTGTCCTGTTGGCGGGCGCGGTCTTGGCAGTTTTCTTGTTGCGTCGCGGCAAATCCGAACGACAATAAACCGGTATTTTTCATACTAGCTAGAACGCTAGAACAACTTATAGGGAGAATCATGTTGAATATCCGAATCGCGGCTGTTTCTGCTCTTGGGATTGCCGCCCTCACTATGGCCGCATGCTCGCCTTCGCAGCAGAACCCGTCGACTGCGACTCCAAGTTCCGCTGAAACGACGACTGTCGCTTCCAGCACCACCACTGCTGTTGACAGCGAAAAGCTCCAAGGAGATGGAGATATCCGCGTTGAATCTGCGGCCATCCGAGCCAAAGCTGAAGCAAGCGCGGCAGACGGCAAATCCATGACTGGGTTCTTCGGTACGTTGCACAACGTGTCGGAGAAGGACATCCAAATTGTTGGCTTCTCCACGTCACTTGGCGACGCCACCTACGAAATCCACGAGGTGGTAGACGGAGTAATGCGCGAGAAGGAAGGCGGCATTGAGATTCCCGCCGGCGGGACCTACGAGCTCAAGCCTGGTGGCGATCACTTCATGATTATGGACTTTGAACCTGCAATTCCTGCAGGTGATGTGGTCGACGTGACGCTTGAGTTCGCCGACGGAACCAAGGAAGAAATTCCAGGCGTCGCTGTGCGTTCGATGCTTCCTGGTGATGAAGACTACGGTGAGCATGGAGAGCTGCAAGGCCACCAGCATGGTTCCATGCAAGAAGGCCACAATCACTAGTTGAAGGAACGTCGAATGTCTGTCAACCGCCGTCATTTTCTCGCCGGGACGCTGGGGGTCGCCGCCGTTGGCGCGGCTGCATCGTGTGCGGATGGTCGCGATGTTGCAGGGAATGCTCAGCAAGAACCTGCACCAGATCTTGCAACTGCGAGAGTTCCGTTCGATGGTGCACATCAGGCAGGCATTTCGACGCCCCAACAGGCTTCATTGAACCTGATTGGATTCAACTTTAAAGATGGCGTCGATAAACCTGCGATTGCTCGTTTGATGAGGCTGTGGACTGAAGACGCCCGGGCGCTGACTGCGGGCGAGAACCCGTTAGCGAGCCTTGAACCTGAAATGACGGAACACCCTGCGAACCTCACCATCACGGTAGGGGTGGGCGAGAAGTTTTTCGATATTGTTGCTCCCGCTCAAAAGCCATCTTGGTTGCACGAAATACCAGCCCTTTCGCGCGACCAGCTTGTTCCGGAATGGGGCCAGACCGACCTGGTTCTCCAGATTTGTGCGGATGATCCCGTGATGTGCGCTTGGGCGATGCGCCATATGGTGCGGGCGGGCGTCGATTACGTGTCCATTGCGTGGGTCCAGCAGGGGTTCATGAATAACCCTGCTGTTCATCGCGAAGGAACGACGCCGCGCAACCTCTTCGGACAGATCGACGGGACAGTCAATCCGCATACTGATGAGGAATACGATGAGCAGGTGTGGGCAGAAGGCCCCGCGGGGTTTGAAGGTGGGACTTCGATGGTGGTGCGTCGAATAGCGATGAACCTTGACACCTGGGAAATGCTGGACCGGACGTCGCGTGAAGAGGCCGTCGGACGACGGTTGGACAACGGTGCACCTCTGTCGGGAGGCGAGGAGTTTACCCCGGTAGACCTGAATGCTCGGGATGAATACGGGCTGCCCAGGGTGGATAGAAACTCGCATGTTGCTCGGTCCATGGCGCCGGAGGGGCACCCCGAGCAGAAGTTCAAGCGGCGCCCATACAACTACAACCTGCCGCCAAAACCAGGTCAAGACCAGCTGTCCAACGCGGGCCTTGTGTTCATCGCCTTCCAGGAAAACCCAGATACGCAGTTCACCCCGGTGCTCGAGCGGCTCGACGAAGCAGATCGCCTCAACGAGTGGATCACGCATATCGGCTCTGCGGTGTACTGGATCCCACCGGGCACACAGTTAGAAGACGGATCGCTGGGTTATTGGGCCGAGTCACTACTTGGGTAGTGGAAGCGGTATGATTTTTGCCATGTTTGCCGTCCTCAGTTTTTAAGGCTCCGGCGAGCTTGTACGAATCCAGCTGGGTGCGTCCAGGTATGACGTACCCCGACAAAGCGCAAAGGAGCGCACGAACATGACGAATAACGACCAAACCCACAACCCGGGACAGGCCTTCACAGTCCCGGCAAACACTCCTGCCGGTGTCGCAATGCGCGAGCTTGCTCTACCGAACAAGGGGCCGGAGGCGGTTGTCTGTGTGCAGTCTGCAGATGGAGAACTTAAAGATCTCTCATTCACTCCGGATGCGGACACCACCGTCACGCCTATTGCTGCAAACACTGAGTTGGGCAGGTCTGTGATTCGCCACTCGTGTGCTCACGTGTTGGCGCAGGCTGTACAAATTGAGTTTCCCGGAACAAAACTGGGCATCGGCCCAGCCATTGACGGCGGGTTCTACTACGACTTCGATGCGGCAGAGCCGTTTACCCCAGAAGACTTGAAGCTTCTCGAGCGCCGTATGAAGAAGATCATCAAGCAGGGGCAGAAGTTCGTTCGCGGGGTCTACCCGACGGCTGAAGCGGCGGCGGAGGATCTCGCAGACGAGCCGTACAAGCTTGAACTCGTACAGGATAAAGGAAACGTTGATCCGGACTCGGATGAAGCGACCGAAGTTGGCCACGGCGAGCTCACCCACTACGACAACGTGAATCCGCGTACGAACGATGTCGAGTGGCGCGACCTGTGCCGCGGTCCACACGTACCAACCACAAAGTACATCCCGGCATTCGCGCTGACTCGTTCGTCAGCTGCTTATTGGCGTGGAAACCAAAACAATGCGGGGCTGCAACGTATTTACGGTACGGCCTGGGAGTCGAAGGAGAAGCTCGATGAGCATATGCTGATGCTCGCTGAGGCGGAGAAGCGAGACCACCGCCGTTTAGGCAACGAACTTGACCTGTTCTCCTTCCCGGACGAAGTTGGATCTGGCCTGCCAGTGTTCCACCCGGACGGTGGAATCATCCGAATGGTCATGGAGGAGCATTCCCGTCAGCGTCACCTCGAGGCCGGCTACTCCTTCGTCAACACACCTCACTTGACTAAGGGAGAACTGTTTGAAAAGTCGGGACACTTGGACTGGTACGCGGATGGCATGTACCCGCCGATGCAGCTTGACGGCGAAACAGACGATGACGGCAATGTGACTAAGCAGGCGGTGGACTACTACGTCAAGCCGATGAACTGCCCGATGCATAACCTCATTTTCGACTCACGCGGACGTTCCTATCGTGAGTTGCCGCTGCGACTCTTTGAGTTTGGTACTGTGTACCGCTATGAAAAGTCGGGCGTGGTCCACGGTCTGACGCGTGCCCGCGGGTTTACCCAAGATGATGCGCACATTTATTGCACTGAAGAACAACTTGAGGACGAGCTGACGAGCGTACTGGAGTTCATCATCTCCTTGCTCAGGGACTACGGCCTCGATGACTTCTACTTGGAACTGTCCACCAAGGATCCCGAAAAGTACATCGGCGACGATGAGATCTGGGAGCGTTCCACGAATATCCTGGAATCAGTCGCTACCAAGTCCGGCTTGGAGCTTGTGCCGGACCCGGCCGGCGCAGCGTTTTATGGCCCGAAGATTTCGGTACAGGCACGTGACGCGATCGGCCGTACCTGGCAGATGTCCACCGTGCAGCTGGACTTCAACCTCCCTGAGCGCTTCGACCTTGAATACACCTCGCCTGACGGAAGCAAGAAGCGCCCAGTGATGATCCACCGTGCACTGTTCGGATCAATCGAGCGATTCTTCGGCGTACTGCTCGAGCACTATGCAGGCGCATTCCCGGCCTGGCTCGCACCTCACCAGGTTGTCGGCATTCCTGTTGCTGACGATTTCGCCGGGCATCTCGATGGTGTCATCCAACAGTTGCGGGCGCGAGGGATCCGCGCTGAGGTCGACCACTCGGACGACCGGATGCAGAAGAAGATCAGGACACATACAACCCACAAGGTGCCGTTCATGCTGCTGGCCGGCGCGCGCGACGTAGAAGCGAACGCGGTGAGCTTCCGCTTCCTCGACGGTACGCAAATCAACGGCGTCGGTGTTGACGAGGCCGTTGCGCTGATCACTAATTGGGTTAACGAGAAATTCAATGAGCACCCAACAAAAGAGTTGGTGGAACAGCGCCAGAGCGAGCAGTAGAAGGGGAGGGGCGCTCAAACATGTATGAGGACATTGGAGTTGGTGCTCCAGACAGGCTTCAGCGTCTTTGGGCGCCGTACCGTTCGAAGTACATCGCGTCAACGCCGCGCGATGAGAAGGGTTCATCTGATCCTTTTGTCCAGATCCCTTTGATGGATGATGAAGATGGCCTCATTGTGGCGAGGGGGAAGACTGTCTACGCAGTCCTCAACCTCTACCCGTACAATGCAGGACATATTTTGGTGGTGCCTTACCGTAAGGTGGCAGAGCTCGAAGCGCTTACCGCAGACGAGTCTGCAGAGCTGATGCAGTTTCTTACACTCGCGGTAAAAACCCTTAAGACTGTTTCAAACCCTGAAGCTATTAATGTCGGACTGAATCTCGGACGTGCCTCTGGCGGTTCAATTGGTGACCACTTGCATATGCACGTGGTACCGCGCTGGGCTGGTGACTCAAATTTCATGACCGTCATTAACGGTACGAAAGTGCTTCCGCAACTGTTGCGGGACACGCGAAAGCTGCTTGCCGAAGGTTGGAGAAAAGTTGCGACCGAGCAAACCGGAGAGGAGTAAGTAGATGCTCAGCGTACATGGGCGTAAACCTGCCGCCGTTGTCGTGGAGCCGTTGGCGGCCGCACTCCTCAAGATGGGGGTGACTCCGAATTGGACGACGCTCGGAGGCACGTTGCTCACCGTTCTGGTCGCGATCGTGCTTATTCCGAATGATCATCTTGTCTGGGCGGCTATTTTGAGCGGGCTATTCGCGGCATTCGATATGGTCGATGGGACAATGGCGCGTCTTCGTGGAGGGGGAACTGCATTCGGAGCCACGCTTGACGCGAGTTGCGACAGGATTACTGACGGGGCGCTTTTCGGCGCGATTGCGTTCTGGCTCGTGTACGTCGACCAAGCCTCTCCGGTGCATGTCGCTGTTTGTCTCGCAGTTCTTGTCCTCTCGCAGGTCATCAGCTATGTCAAAGCTCGTGCGGAGGCCGGGGGCATGAAGATCGTTGGAGGACTGGTTGAGCGGCCGGAACGTCTACTGATCGGGCTTGTCGCATTGGGGCTGGAAGGGCTCGGGGTTCCGTACGCAATTGAATGCGGTCTCTGGCTGTTGTTCTTCGGTTCGGCCTACACAGTTGTGCAGCGCCTTGTTATCGCGGCAAAGGATCCCGCGGCGAAGCGTCAGATCGCAGCGCCAGCAGGAGCGAAGACTTTCGACGCTAGCTAAGGTCGAGATGCGCATACAAACGTTGAAGAATGAGTGTGCCTTCTGCGGCTATTGGCTGGGGTGGAAGTTGCTATCGTTGCTGCCGTACCGGCTGGCGTACCGCATTATGATGCTATTTGCGGACGTTTATACGCGTAACGGCAAACAACCCGAGCAGCTCAGGAAGAACCTTTCGCGTGTGGTCGGGCCGGAAAACGTCACCCGCTCGCTAGTGAAGAACTCGATGCGGTCGTATATGCGGTACTGGCTTGAGGTGTTCTGCTTACAGAGCGTCATTTCCGATGAGAATTTCTACGAAAGCTACACCGTATCGATACAGGGGATTGAGCATCTGGATGCAGCGATTGAGCGTGGCGAGGGAGTAATTCTCGCTCTTCCCCATTCCGGCAACTGGGATCTGGCAGGCGCATGGTTTGCTCATCGGTATGGCCGGTTTTCTACTGTCGCCGAGCGCCTCAAACCTGAAAAGCTTTACGAAGCATTTGTAGATTTTCGGCGAAGCTTGGGTATCGACGTCATTCCATTAAAGGGGGCGTCGAAACCTCCGTTGAAGTTGCTCGAAGATGTTCTCGACATGGGCGGGGTTGTCTGTTTGCTCGCGGATCGGGACCTCGGGGGCCATGGGGTGCCTGTCGACTTTTTCGGAGAACAGACGACGATGCCAGCCGGAGCCGCAGTCTTAGCTGAAAGGACTGGTGCGACATTGCTCGGAGTTCATAGCGCCTACGAGGCCTTTGGCGACACGAGTAGTTGGGTGACCCGCGTTTCTGCCCCGATCGTTGAGGACTCAGTTGAAGACAGAGTAGAGCAGCTCGCGGTTTGGTTCGAGCAATGCGTCGCGGAGTATCCGGAAGACTGGCATGTGCTCCAACCGTTTTGGATTGCGGACCGAAAGAGGAGGTAAGCCAGGAATGAAAGTCGGCATCGTATGCCCATATTCTTTTGACGAACCTGGTGGTGTTCAAGCGCATATCCTTGACCTAGCGCAGTCGCTGCTGCAACAGGGACACGAGGTTGAAGTACTTGGACCTGCACGTGAAGATGCAGCACTTCCTACGTATGTAACGAAGGGTGGGCGTTCGATACCTATCCCTTACAACGGATCCGTCGCGCGTTTGGCGTTTGGCAGAAAAGTTATAAAGAAGACGCGCGAGTTCGTGCGTGACGGTGACTTCGATGTGTTGCATATTCATGAGCCGAACTCTCCAAGCTATTCGCTTACAGCTCTCGTGCTGGCTTCGGGGCCGATCGTGGCGACCTACCATACATCCACGACGGGGTCTCGAGCTCTACGGTTGGCTTTGCCTTTTTTGCGCAAGTTTTTAGAAAAGATTCGAGGAGGAATTGCCGTCAGTGAGCTTGCTCGTCGATGGCAAGTCGAGCAAATTGGCGTCGATCCAATTGTCATTCCTAATGGTGTCGATACGAGGAAGTTCGTAGCGGCGCGGCGAGTAGCGGAGGAGAACAGTGAGGAACCGGTTCAGATCGCTTTCTTGGGCCGTATCGACGAGCCCCGGAAAGGACTGTCGTTGCTGCTTGAAGCGTTCGCCAATCTCAAAGGGCACGCCGAGCTCACCGTGATTGGTGGAGGTGAGCCGCAAGCAATCCCAGGTGTGCATTTTGTTGGTCGCGTAAGTGAAGAGGAAAAGGCGAGGTTGCTTGGGGCAGCAGATATCTTCGTCGCGCCCAACACCGGGGGCGAATCCTTCGGCATTGTTTTGGTAGAGGCAATGGCTGCCGGCTGTGCAGTAGTTGCTAGCGATCTCGAGGCTTTTTCGTTGGTGTGTGATGCTGAGGCTCCTGATCCAGCAGGAATTCTTTTCCCATCGGGCGACGTTGTTGAACTAACGAAGGCATTGCAGGCGTTGGTTGACGACCCAGATGCTCGCTTGAAGTTGGGGAAGCGCGGACAGCGACGCGCAGAGCAGTACGACTGGTCGACTGTCACTGCGCAGATCATGACAGTGTACGAAGCTGTATCCGTTGGAGAAAAGGTGACGCTCGCATGACAACTACTGTGCTCGTAGTACTTGCTGCTTTCATTACCTTGTTTCTTGCCTGGGCCTATTTCACGGCACAACGACTGCACCGCCTCCATATCCGGCTTGATCGCTCCCGCGACGCACTGGAGGCTGCCTTAGACCAACGTTGTGTAGTCATTATGGCGCTCCATCCGGATCTCCGAGATGCGTGTAGGAGCGTCGAATCCCTGCGATTGACACCAACCGAGGTGGAGCCTCGTCTGCGCGCCGAACAAGATCTGCGCAGACGTGTAGGGGAACAAGAAGGGGATGCTTCCAACGACATAGATGCTGCGGATACTCGGGTAGCAATCGCACTGAGGTTTTATAACGATGCTGTGAGTGATGTCCGCTCGTTGCGTTTGCGGCCAGTGGTACGCCTACTGCGCTTGGGCGGCACTGCGGCCCTGCCTTCGTTCGCCTCGCTCTCGTTATAGCGCCGCAGGAAAGCTGTGGTTCTGCAGCTCAGGTCGTTCGGGCGTATAGTAGGTTGACGTTCAATTACTAGTTGTTAACAGGATTTAAGCGAAGGGATGCCGGATGTCTGGCCACTCAAAGTGGGCTACTACTAAGCACAAGAAAGCCGCTAACGATGCAAAGCGCTCCAAACTCTGGGCGAAGATGATCAAGGATATTGAGGTGGCAGCACGGACTGGTGGCGGCGATCCCGCTGCGAATCCGACGCTCGATGACATGATCAAGAAAGCCAAGAAGGCGTCCGTGCCTAACGACAACATCGAGCGTGCGCGCAAGCGTGGGTCAGGAGAAGAAGCCGGCGGATCTAACTGGGAGTCGGTTATGTACGAGGGCTACGGCCCTAACGGTGTTGCCCTGTTAATTGAGTGCTTGACGGATAATCGTAACCGTGCAGCTACTGAGGTCCGCACCGCGATGACTAGGAACGGCGGCAATTTAGGCGAAACAGGTTCTGTCGGCTACATGTTCAACCGAGTCGGTGTGGTTACGGTTGCCAAAAAAGACCTTACTGAGGACGATGTCCTATTGGCAGTGCTGGATGCAGGCGCCGAAGAGGTCAATGACCTTGGCGAAGAATTTGAGGTTACGTGTCAGCCGACTGATCTTTCAGCAGTACGAGAAGCACTAGTCGAAGCTGGAATCCAGGTAGAAGGCTCGGAGCAGGACTTCCGCGCCGACGTAGAAGTGGAGCTGGATGTTGCTGGTGCTGAGAAGAACCTCAAGCTTATCGATGCTCTTGAGGACTCCGATGACGTTCAGAATGTCTACTCGAATATGTCTATTTCGGACGAGGTAGCTGCGCAGGTCGAGCTGTAGGCGTTTAGCCAGTGTTTTAACCACCATTCGCTGCGGCGGGTGGTGGTTCTTTTTGAAAATGTGGTAGAACATATGTGCCAGTACAGTCTGCGGTGAAAGGACACATGGTGAACCTTCAAGGTTTACGGATAATGGGGATAGACCCGGGTTTGACCCGCTGTGGACTTTCGGTTGTTCAGGCCGGGCGGGGACGGCAGGTCATTCCGATCGCGGTTGGTGTCGCTCGCACTCCGTCCGATGTGGATCTCGCCGAGCGCCTTCTGCGTATTTCGCGGTCCGTATCTGACTGGATGGATGAGTACAAGCCGGATGTTGTCGCGATGGAGCGAATTTTTGAACGCAGTAACGTTTCAACAGTGATGCATACCGCGCACGCGGTGGGGGTGATGGTTCTCGCTGCAGCCGAACGCGACATCCCTGTATATATGTACACCCCATCGGAAGTAAAGAAGTCTGTGTCCGGTAATGGCCGGGCTGATAAGAAGCAGATGACTACGATGATTACACGTATCCTTGGCTTAAGCGAGCCACCAAAACCGGCGGATGCAGCCGATGCGCTGGCGATTGCCGTGTGTCATTGCTGGCGCGCGCCGTTACTTGCAAGAGCTTCCGCCTACGAAACACTCAGAAAGAGCTAGAACATGATTGACTCCCTTCACGGTGAAGTACTTTCGATTGGCCTCGATCATGCGGTCATTGGTTGCGGAGGCGTTGGGTACCGATTCTTGGCGACGCCACCAACCCTCGGACGTCTCAACCGTGGGGAGCACGCGGATGTTGTCACGGCTCTCGTTGTTCGCGATGACGGCATGACGCTATTTGGGTTCGCGGATGAGGATTCACGAACAATGTTTCACAAGCTCCAAACGGTCAGCGGTTTAGGACCGAGGCTTGCGATGGCCTCCTTGGCCGTCTTTAGCCCAGGGGAGTTGGCAGAGCTCATTGCGTCTGGAGATGCAAAAAAGATTCAAACGATTCCTGGCGTCGGTAAGAAGATGGCGGAGCGAATAGTGTTAGAGCTGAAGGACAAGGTCGCTGGGCTGTTTGAAGTCGAGGGAGATGCAAATCTGGGTCCTAGCGCGCCAGTCTCTTCGGCGTCAGGCGTCAGGGAACAGATCGTAGAGGCTTTGATTGGGCTTGGTTTTACCGAACGCGGCGTGCGGTCGGTGGTTGAGTCGTTGGTTACCGATCAGCCGGATGCGGACCCATCAAGTCTGCTGCGCGAAGCACTGAGAACACTGTCGAAAAAGTAAGTTGCCACTATGTCTGACGTTGAGAAAACTGTATTTCAGTTGCCCGATGACCTTTCGCGCCCCGATGGGGCACCTGTCAGTGTCAACGCGCACAATGATGAGCATGATATCGAGCGTTCTCTAAGGCCGAAGTCGCTTCACGAATTCATTGGGCAACCAAAGGTACGCGAACAGCTCAGCCTCGTCCTTGCGGGAGCGAGCCAGCGAAATGTAACGCCCGACCATATTTTGTTGTCGGGGCCTCCTGGTTTGGGGAAGACGACGATGGCGATGATCATTGCTCAGGAGCTCGGGACATCCCTACGCATGACATCAGGGCCAGCGCTTGAACGAGCTGGGGACCTTGCCGCAATGTTATCGAACCTCATGGAGGGCGATGTGCTCTTCATTGATGAGATTCACAGGATTGCGCGGCCTGCAGAAGAGATGCTTTATATGGCGATGGAGGACTTTCGCATTGACGTGATTGTGGGAAAGGGCCCCGGTGCGACGTCAATTCCGCTGGAAATCCCACCGTTTACTTTGGTGGGAGCAACGACACGCGCCGGTATGCTCACTGGACCATTGCGAGACCGATTCGGATTTACTGCGCAGATGGAATTCTACGAGGTGTCTGACCTCCGCCACGTCGTAGAGCGGGCCGCGAAGATTCTTCACGTGGAGATCGATCGTGATGCGGCAGTGGAAATCGCTTCCCGTTCACGTGGCACACCGCGTATCGCCAATCGGCTGTTGCGCCGAGTTCGTGATTGGGCGGATGTACACGGCAGCGGGAAGATAGACATTCAGGCTGCACGCTCAGCGTTGGAAGTTTTCGACGTTGACGAACTGGGGCTCGACAGGCTTGATCGGGCTGTCCTGAATTCATTAATTCGAGGGCACGGTGGTGGGCCGGTTGGCGTCAATACTCTTGCGATTGCAGTGGGTGAAGAGCCATCCACTGTCGAGGAAGTGTGCGAGCCCTATCTCGTTCGAGCCGGGCTGATGGCGCGGACTGGAAGAGGTCGCGTCGCAACTGCGGCTGCATGGCAGCACCTGGGGATCGATCCGCCACCAGATGCGCTTGGGCAAGTGGGTATTTCGTCGTAGTTGGGAGTATGCCAAGATGGAGCTATGGAATTTATCCTTATTTTGCTCGTCCTATTGGTGTTCATGCTGCCGTCTATGTTGATGATGCGGAGCCAGAAGAAGCGTCAACAACAGGTCCAGGAAATGCAGGCGTCCATCCAGCCTGGTGACCACGTTGTGACGGTATCTGGCCTCCACGGCTCCGTCGTTGCTGTAGAAGATACGTCGCTTCGTGTCGAGATCGCCCCGGGGGTCGAGGTCCGAATGGAGACCGCCGGAATTATGAAGCGCGACTCGATCGAGAGTGTTGTCGAAGAAACTCTGCTGGACGAGGTAGACCAACGGCCAGAGTAGGTCGTGCTTAAGACACGAAGCACACAGTCGAGCTGTCTTTACCGATATAGCAATTGATGACGTACGATAAACCGATGTGCGCCACACCCCGCTTTCCCAAAAGCTTTGGGCGAAGCGGGGTGTGGCAGTGAAACAACGGAGAAATAGAGGAGTTAGCTCGGTGTCCAAGAACACTCAGCGTTCCGGCGAATTGAGATCAAAGCGGAAGTGGCCTGCGCGCGCGCTGGCGCTTTTTGCGCTCATCGTCATTGGCGTGTACTCATTAGTATTTTTCACGGGCGATAGGTCCGCAACCCCGAAGCTCGGGATTGACTTGCAGGGAGGTACTCGCGTGACGCTCGTGCCTCAAGGAGACGAGCCAACCCGTGATCAGCTCGAAGAGGCGCGAAATATTCTTGAGAAGCGCGTGAACGGCATGGGGGTTTCTGGCGCAACTGTCGTAGTGGATGGTAATACGCTTGTGATTACGGCCGCAGGCGACGATACCTCAGAGGTTCGTAATATCGGCCAAACGTCACAGCTGTTGTTCCGCCCGGTAATGCAGCCGCCTGCACCTGCTGTAGATACGATCGGTGAGGTTTTCGCTACGACCGCGAGTGACTGGGTGAAGTATGGAATCCTGACTGCCGATCAAGCGAAAGCAATTGGTGAACAGGTGAAGAAACAAGTCGGGGAACAAGGCCAAAACATCGACATCCCGACAATTGACGCGAAGCCACTGCCCGAGCCGAACGGTCCAGTAGAATCGGCAGAGCGCAGGTCAGACCAGACCGACATGCTGAAAGCAACCCGCCAGTCGGAGGATCCTACGCAACAGTTCGTTGCGATGTCGCTGATGAGCGCACTCTGTGCTGTACAACCCATCGACCCATTGGCAGGTACCGACGATGAAGCGTCGCCACTTGTAGCGTGTGATCCGTCATCGGGTCAGGTGCTACTGCTTGACGAGGTTCCGCTGCTTGCCGGTGTCACTGACACCGACGGGCCACGACTTACCGGCGAACAGATCGACACTGGCCGCACGATCACTGGCGGATTCAACCCGCAGTCGAGCCAAATGGAGATCAACTTTGCGTTTAGCCAGGCGGGCGAGTTCAACGGCTCATCTACGTGGGCGCAGCTTACGAGTGAGATGATTGGCCAGCAGATTGCGATCACGCTGGATTCTCAGATCATTTCTGCACCGGTTATCCAAGGCGCAACGCCTGTCGGCTCGGCTACCTCCATTACTGGCAACTTTAGCCAGGAGGAGGCTGAAAGCCTCGCGAACAACCTGCGATACGGTGCTCTTCCGCTGTCGTTTGCTGGTGAAAACGGCGAGCCTGGTGGCACAGCGATGACGGTTCCACCGTCACTCGGCTTGGCGTCGTTGCAGGCAGGCTTCTATGCAGGCATTGTCGGCCTGTTGTTGGTGGCAATCTTTGTATTCTTCTACTACCGTCTTTACGGATTTATTTCGCTGGCCACACTCTTCTTCGCCGGCCTGTTGGTTTACGGCTCGCTGGTACTGCTTGGCCGCTGGATCGGCTACTCGCTGGACCTGTCGGGCGTCGCTGGTCTGATCATTGGTATCGGTACCACGGCCGACTCTTTCGTTGTTATCTACGAGCGCATTAAGGACGAAGTTCGCAAGGGGAAGACGTTCCGTTCTGCCACAGCCTCCGGTTGGGACCGAGCCAAAGATACCATTATTACGGGTAACATGGTGACCCTTATCGGCGCGGTCATTATTTACTTCCTCGCCGTCGGCGACGTGAAGGGCTTCGCGTTCACGATGGGCCTGACCACAGTATTCGACTTGCTTGTGACGTTCTTGGTCACAGCCCCGCTGATGATTTTCGCTTCTCGATCCAACTTCTGGTCGAAGCCGGCAGTCAACGGTATGACCAAGGTGTTTACTGCAGCGCAGCATGATAAGGACTTGAGCGAAAAAGCGCCCCTAGACGAGGCTGTTGAGGCCGCGTCGGAAAGTATTGAGGTGAAGTAACAATGTCGTCTTCGCAAATTGAAACAGTTGCTTCCGTCGTACCGACCGTGAAGGAGCCTGGGCGCTGGGAGCGTTTGTACACAGGTGACGCAGCGATCGACTTCGTCGGGCGCCGTAAGCTTTGGTATGGCATCACCATGGCGTTGGTTGTCATCTCCCTGCTTGCGATGCTTGTCCGCGGCTTTAATCTCGGTATTGACTTCGAAGGTGGCACTAAGCTTTCGATGCCAGCAGATGACTTGGTCGCAGCAGAGGTGGAGGAAACGTTTATTGACGCTACTGGCGTTACTCCCGAATTGACTCAGATTGTCGGCGCTGGCGATGCCCGGACACTCGAAATTAACGCAGAGCACTTAAGCCAAGAGCAGATTGACCAGGCCCGCCAGGCGATTTTTGAAAAGCACCACACCAAGAACGCTGAAGGGGAAGTCTCCGCTGATGCAATCGGCGATTCGACAGTTTCAGAATCGTGGGGTGACACAATCACCAAGCGCATGCTGATCGCGATGTTGGTATTCCTCGTCGCGGCTGCTGTGTACGTAGCTGTTCGGTTGCAGCGCGAGATGGCGATTGCGGCGATGGCTGCACTGATCATCGATGGCATTTTGATTGTCGGTTTCTACGCCCTCTTCGGTCTGGAGATCACTCCCGCAATGATCATCGGTCTGCTTACTGTACTGACGTTCTCGATTTATGACACCGTTATTGTCTTCGACAAGGTCAAAGAAAATACGAGCGGTGTGCTTGATTCGCGTCGATCAACATACGCAGAGGAAGCAAACCTAGCGGTGAATCAGACCGTTATGCGCTCGATTTCCACCTCCGTCATTTCTGCGCTGCCGATCGTCGCGCTGATGGTTGTTGCTGTGTGGATGCTCGGCGTAGGTACGCTGCGTGACTTGGCGTTGATTCAGCTCATCGGTGTTATCGAAGGTATTTTCTCCTCGCTGTTCCTTGCAACTCCTTTGCTCGTTACGCTTATGGAGCGAAAGCGTGCCTACAAGGAGCACAATGTCGAAGTGGAGCGGTACCGTTCCGGCGACATCGAGGACGAAGAGGTGGGGACTACGGTCAAGCCGAAACGTACAGTCGATACCCTGTCCAGAAGCTCCGCTGATGGCGTGGAGACTGAAGAGACGCCGTCGATGAGTACATGGCGGCCATCGACCCGCTGAGTTGTCCGGATATGAATAAGGTATTCTCCCACGCCGTTGCTGTGCTTGCTACTGCATGTCTTGTAACGGCGTGTTCTGCTGGCGGAAGCTCATTGAATTCAAATAGTGAAGAATTCGGCTATCAAGTACAGGGCCCGTTGACAACGGTCAACGCAGGTAGTGCGAAGGGGCACTCGACGCTGTCCCAAGAGCTTTCTGGTCGCCTTTATCCAGGTGTTTACGTTCCGGGGCCGAATGGCCAGATGATCCCTAACGCCGACCTCGTGAAGACGCAGGTGCTGCCGGGGGATCGTCGGCAAGTTGTCTATACGATCTCCGACGCCGCGGTGTTTTCAGATGCTACTCCAGTGACATGCAATGATTTTCTGCTCACATTCACTGCTGGAAAACTTCCGGAGCTCTTTGGCTCCTGGATGCCGCTTTTTGACGACGCCGACACGCTGACGTGCGCACCGGGCTCTAAGACGTTTACCTTGACGATGAAAGAAGACAGGGGCGCTCGATGGCGTGATCTCTTCGAGCCTGGAACGGTGCTGCCTTCTCATGCAGTCGCCGCGCGCGTGGGGATGGCACCGGACGAAATGGCCGGAGCCCTGGCCGCTCAAAATCCAGTGCAACTTCGTAGCATCGCCGAAGTCTGGCAGCACGGTTTCGATCTGAGCGAGTACGACCCGGAGCTTCAAGTGTCGTTCGGACCGTACAAAATTGAAACTGTCGGGCAGGACGGCGAAGTAGTGCTCGCGGCGAATGATTCGTATTACGGGGACGCCCCAGCTTTAAAGAAGATTGTTGTCTGGCCTGGAACCGCGGATGCTGGTGAATTGGTCAAGTCAGGTGGTCTGCGGATTGGAAACCTCGCAGAGCCTGCCCCAAGTTGGTACGACGTCAATGCAGAAAACGAGCCAGTGGATGTGACGAACGTCGTAGGCGAACTCACTGATGCACTGGTGATGGCACAGTCGGGTCCTTGGGCAGACCCTGAGCTGCGAAGGGCACTCGCGCATTGCGTGAATCCACGTGAGGTTGCGCTAACTTCCGCGAAAATGTCGGGACTCGAGGTTGACGACGCACCCGTGCAGGTCGTGGCGCATGGTGACCCTTTGGCGTCGAAAATTCAAAACATTGGGGATGCAGCAACAGCTTATGACGTTGAGAAAGCGCGCGTCGCTGCCGGCACCGTGCTTCGGATTTCGACGCCGATTCGTTCGGCTCGGATGTCGGCAATGATTCAAACGATTCATGCCCAGTGCCAGCCGGCAGGCATCGACGTCGTTGATCAATCAGATAACCTCGCGACTTTGGCCGATCTTCCCGGATATGCATTCAACGAAGAAGGCCAGGTCGTAGAGAAAGCGGGCACGATTGATGCGCTTCTTATGCCAATCGATGCCCAAGTCGAATATCCCGCAGCCAACAATCGGGTCCAGGACCTGGACGCACTGCGGAGCCAGGAAAAATGGCTCTGGAACGAGATCCCCATCCTGCCGCTCGCGGCACAGCCAAGAGCATTTGCCATCGATCAACGTGTCGGCAACGTCGTGGCCTACACCGGTCTTTCGGGAATCGGTTGGAACATGGATCGATGGACCATAGATGATTAATCAAGTGAAGCTTTTCAAGGAGACCTCCATGCACGATTCAGACGGAACATTCGAGAACGCCAAGCACGCGCTTCGTGAGAAGATCCGTAAAGTGCCCGACTTCCCAGAGGAAGGCGTGCTGTTCGAAGACCTTACTCCGGTGCTGGCGGATGCAGAAGCATTGCGCGTTGTCATCCGGGAAATGGCGCGCGTGTCTGAGAAGCTCGGCGCGGATCTTGTGGGCGGACTGGATGCTCGGGGTTTCTTGCTGGGGTCTGCCGTTGCCTATGAGATGGGCGTCGGCATCCTTGCGATCCGAAAGAAGGGGAAGCTGCCTCCACCCGTGATTACTCAAGAGTATGAGACTGAGTACAGTACCGCCGCTCTTGAGATTCCAGCTTCCGGGATCGACCTCATGGGGAAAAAGGTTGTCCTTGTCGATGATGTGCTTGCCACCGGAGGAACTCTTTCTGCAGCAACCGATTTAATTCAACGCGCAGGTGGTAGCGTTGTTGGATATGTAGTAATGCTCGAGGTACAAGGCCTGGACGGTAGAAACCGCTTGGGAGATGTCCCCGTGGTAGTGCTCGACCAATAGGAGAGTTTGGAGGCGGACTGTGGCTCAAGAAAAGGCACCGAAGAGAAATGCGCCGACGATGCGCAGCGTGTCCGCAATACTGGCTCGATCACTGACCGGTGGAGCACGGGTCCGGAGCAACCCTGTGCTGGACCCGCTGTTATCGATCCACCGTCGACACCACCCAAAATGCGACGTCGCATTGTTGAACCGAGCGTACGAGACAGCTGAACAGCTGCATGATGGTGTCTTTCGAAAATCAGGGGACCCATACATCACGCACCCTCTGGCCGTGGCAACAATTTGCGGTGAGATTGGCATGGATACGACAACGCTCGTGGCAGCGTTGCTCCATGACACAGTGGAGGATACTGACTACACGCTTGAGCAATTAACAGCAGATTTTGGCCCTGAAGTTGCTCGCATCGTTGATGGCGTCACCAAGCTCGACAAAGTCGCACTCGGTGCGTCCGCAGAAGCAGAGACGATCCGCAAGATGATCGTTGCGATGGCCGAGGACCCTCGAGTTTTGGTGATTAAAGTTGCCGATCGCCTCCATAACATGCGCACGATGCGCTTCCTGCCGCCTGAGAAGCAAGCAAAGAAGGCACGGGAAACATTAGACGTTATTGCGCCTCTTGCGCACCGCCTCGGAATGGCGACGGTCAAGTGGGAACTCGAAGACCTAGCGTTCGCAATTCTTTACCCGAAGAAGTATGAAGAAATCGTGCGGCTCGTCGCTGACCGGGCTCCCTCGCGAGATAGGGCGCTCGCCGAAATTATTCAAGAGCTGCAGACCGAGCTGAAATCGAATGGGATCGATGCCGAGGTCATGGGTAGGCCGAAGCACTACTGGTCTATTTATCAAAAGATGGTAGTGAGAGGCCACGAGTTTGACGAGATCTTCGATCTCGTCGGTGTACGCGTGCTAGTCGATAACCTCCATGACTGCTATGCCGCAGTTGGTGTAGTGCACGCGATGTATTCCGCGATGCCAGGCCGATTTAAAGACTATATCTCGAACCCAAGGTTCGACGTTTACCAGTCGCTGCATACGACCGTGATGACGAACAGCGGCAGAGCTCTCGAAGTGCAGGTACGCACGCATGAGATGCACTACAACGCCGAGTTCGGTGTGGCCGCGCATTGGCGATACAAAGAGACCAAAGGGTCGCATAAGGGCGACCAAGCTGAGGTTGACCAAATGGCTTGGATGCGCCAGCTGCTCGATTGGCAAAAGGAAGCATCGGACCCGAACGAGTTTCTTGATTCACTGCGCTACGACTTAACGAGCAAGCAGATTTTCGCTTTCACGCCACATGGTGATGTGGTGAACCTACCTGCCGGCTCAACACCGGTTGACTTCGCGTATGCGGTCCATACCGAAGTAGGGCACCGTTGCGTAGGCGCAAAGGTCAATGGAAAGCTCGTCGCGTTGGAATCTCAACTTCAGAACGGCGACCGGGTCGAAATCTTTACTTCTAAAGACCCAAATGCTGGTCCTTCCCGCGACTGGCAAGAGTTCATCGTGTCTCCACGAGCGAAGACGAAGGTGCGTCAGTGGTTTGCGAAAGAACGGCGTGAGGAACACTTAGAAGTTGGTCGCGATGCACTTGCAGCTGAGGTACAGCGAAGTGGTTTGCCACTCCATAGGCTTTTTACGCCGGAGTCTATGCGCAGCATTGCCAAGAGGCTGCGCTACGCAGATGTAGACGCTCTGTACACCGCAATTGGTGCAGGAAATGTGTCTTCAAGACACGTTGCAAAGCTGCTGGTCGACCAGTTTGGCGATGCCGAAGATGCAGCAGATGTACTAGTAGACCGGACTCCTCACTCTAAGATTCAACGCCCTGAACCTTCAGGCAATACCCCGGTGGTGTTGGTCCAGGGCAGCCCGGATGTAATGGCGAAGTTCGCAAACTGTTGCCAGCCGGTGCCGGGGGACGAAATCTTCGGATTTGTCACTCGAGGTGGAGGCGTTTCTGTGCACCGCACGGATTGTACAAACGCGAACAAGCTTAAAGAAGAACCCGAGCGGCTGATCGAAGTTTCGTGGTCTGGGGTTGGCGGCGCTCAGGGCATCTCGATCGTGACCGTGCAGGTGGAAGCTCTTGACCGGCATGGCCTCCTCGCGGAACTCACCGGTGTAATGTCTGAACAAAAATTGGCAATCCTATCGCTGTCCTCACAGGCGAAGGAAGACCGTATTGCCACGATTCGGTTCAGCTTCCAGGTTTCGGACACGAAGCAGCTAGCCTCTGTGATGAACCTGATCCGCAACGTTGAAGGTGTGTTCGACGTTTATCGCGTGGGCGTATAGAAAACTGGGCTTACCCGCTCAAAGGTAAGCCCAGTTTGATGCGTTAGCAGTCGACGCCAGTCCAGCGCCTGGCCGACAAGTGTTACTTACGCAGGTGCTTGTCCAAGAACGCGAACAGGGTGCCGAGTGCACCGATTACTGCGGTGAACACTGCGATCCAGTCACGGATTTCAGCTGGGGACATGTCCTTGACGGAGGAGGATCCCTCGTCACTCGACTGATCCTTTGGAGCCGGCTTCGGAGTGTTCTTCTTCACCGTCGGTGCCGGGGTGCTGGTGGTAGTAGAAGCCGACTTGCTGGTCGTGGTTGGGGTGGTTTCTGCAGCCTCAGCCGCAGCAACGCCAGAAGTTGCGACAGCTACAGCAGTGGCTGCTGCGAGAATACCTTTACGGAAGTTCATGAATTTTCCAATCTGACGGGATTGACAAATGTACGAGTGCAAACTCTAGCTGGCTTCAAGACGTTTTGCAATACTTTGAGGAGCCTGAAAACTGCTTCTGTGCAGCTTAAAGTCAATTGTATGCTAGCTGACTGTTGCCGATTTGATGTGTACCTCTTCAGCTGGGGCGCCGTCCTGACCGCCACCCTCAACGCCCTTTTCGGCAATCTTGTCAAGGGTGTTCAACCCGTCTTCGGAGATCTGACCAAAGTATGTGTAAAGAGGCGGCAGTACAGAGTCACCGTAGTTCAGGAAGAACTGGGAGCCGTTGGTGTCCAGACCCGCGTTTGCCATAGCGATGGTGCCGCGTGCGTACTTTTGTGGGTTCTGCTGGAGCTCCATTTGCTTCATCTGCTCCGCTTCCTCTGGCGATGCGCCTTCTGGGGCGGACGTGTTCGAGAGTGCTTTCAGTGCCTCGTCAGTAGGAAACTCGTTTGCGAACTGGAATCCAGGTCCGCCGCTGCCGATGCCGGTGGGGTCACCACACTGCAACACTTTAAGACCGTCACCATCAGTTAAGCGGTGGCAGACGGTGTCATTGAAGTACCCAGCAGAGGCGAGGTGCTCAATAGCGTTTACGGTACAAGGTGAGACTGAGCGGTCAAGCTCCATTCCGATAGGGCCGGCGCTTGTGTCGAGTTCGACGTTCACTGTGCCAGTCGTCGAGACATTATCCGTTTTGGGTAGGTCGACCTTGGCGTCGCCCTGTGCCTCGTCTGCGTTGTACTGGCAAGAAACGGTTTCGGGCAATGCCTCTGCCCGTTTTGTTGCGATTGCCTCGTAGTTGTTCGCGTCAAACTCACTTGCAGCTGCGCTTTCTTCCGTGGAGCTTTGCGCTTCGGTGGAGCTATCGCCATCTTGGTTTGCGAGGAAGTAGATGCTCCCGCCCAGGGCAGCGATAACAACCGCGGAAAGTGCCGCGATTGACCAAGGCTTGGAGTTCTGCTTGCGGTCACGTGAATTGAGTTCACGCTCAAGGTGTTTGAGGGCTTCTTGTCCGCGCTCTTTGTTGCTCAACGTTGTACCTCTATTCTGACTAGTTGATTGGGAAATACTAGCAGGTGTTACTGTACCCGGCTTATTCTGCGGTGAATTGTGCGCCTGCTGGCTGGCCGTCGTTCATGTAGTGTCGTGTGCATGGCTAAGGTATTTTTTCAAGGAAATGAAACACAAACATCTGGCTCGCTTCCAAAGGTGGGGGATACGCTTCCTGACGCAGTCCTCGTAGCAGGAGATCTTTCGGAAAAGGCGTTGGGAGACTACCAGGGTAAGCGTTTGGTGCTGAACATCTTCCCGTCGCTCGACACTGACGTGTGCGCAAAATCTGTTCGTGCGTTTAACGAGCTTGCTGGTTCAGCTGAAAACACTGCAGTGCTTTGCATCTCTCGGGACTTGCCGTTTGCCCAGCAGCGTTTTTGCGCAGCAGAGGGAATTGAAAATGTTGAAGCATTGTCCGCATTCCGTTCCGATTTTGGCGAGGCCTTCGGCCTGACGCTTGAAGGCTCCCCGCTCAAGGGCTTGCTTGCACGAGCTGTCATCGTCACGGATGCAGATCATCGAGTAACACACGTTGAGCTGGTTGAGGAGATCACGAACGAGCCTGATTACTCGGCTGCGGAGGCCGCCCTTTCCTAGAAGCAAGGGCAGGAAAACGTGGCGCGAGCTGGGGGAGGTAGAGCATTGCGAATTCTAGGATTATCGTCGGGCCCGTTCCAGACGAATTGTTACATCATTGTTGACGACTCTGCGGAGCGTGCCTGCCTCGTTGACGCAGGCATGGGAACGCACCAGATTGTCACCCGCGTCCTTGAAGAAGAAGGATTGACTCTCGAGGCGATCTTTCTTACACACGGTCACATAGATCACACAAGGGATGCTGCGATGTTCGGAGTTCCTGTGTTTATCCACGAGGCGGACGCGTTCATGCTCGATCATGGGCGCGGGCTTTCTGCTTCAACGCTCCAGCTATTCGACGCCGCTTCGATGTCGGCTGTGTCAGATCTTCGAACGTTTAGTACCGACGGTGGCGTCGGCTTGGCTGGGTTTAGCTTTGAGGCGATCCACGCACCTGGCCACTCACCCGGTAGCGTGCTGTACCAAATGGGCGACGTCGTGTTTTCCGGCGACGTAGTTTTTGCGGGTTCGGTAGGGCGGACTGACCTGCCTTACTCTGATCCGGAAGCCATGAAGGCCTCGTTGTCCGGTCCCGTGTGGGCGATTGATGATCAGACAAGTTTGCTCCCCGGACATGGGCCAGCCACCACGATGGAACACGAACGAACGAGTAATCCCTTTCTTCTAGAGGTGCGTGAGCAAGAGCTCTAGCTGCGGTGGTGGCTGAGAACAGCTAGACTCGGTCTCCGTGAGTGATTCCAAGAAACCCCAAGCACAGAAGTTCCAGGCATTGAGCGCTCCCAAAGGAGTCTTAGAGTATGTGCCTCCTGCATCGTCGAAGTTCCTTTACGTTCGAGATTCTTTCGTACGGCAGGCGCACCTAGCGGGTTTCCAGCACATCGAGCTCCCGGTATTTGAAGATACAACGCTGTTCGCGCGTGGTGTGGGGGAGTCGACAGATGTTGTTTCGAAGGAAATGTATACGTTCGCAGATCGTGGTGGGCGTTCAGTCACTCTGCGTCCTGAGGGCACCGCGGGCGTCATGCGAGCGGTGATCCAGCACAATCTCGACCGAGGTTATCTGCCGGTGAAACTGAACTATGCAGGGCCGTTTTTCCGGTATGAGCGACCGCAGGCGGGTCGCTACCGTCAGCTTCAGCAGGTAGGTGTGGAAGCGATTGGCGTCGACGACCCGTTGCTCGATGCTGAAATTATTGCACTGGCGGACCGTTGCTACAGGAGCGTGGGACTGAAAGGTTTCCGCCTTGAGCTGACGAGCCTTGGCGATCACACCTGCAGGCCCGCGTACCGCGAAAAGCTCCAAGCGTTTCTGAAGAAGCTACCGTTGGATGAGGAAACGCAACACCGCGTAGAAATCAATCCTCTCCGTGTGCTGGATGATAAGCGTCCGGAGGTGCAGGAGCTGTTAGTTGATGCACCTTTGATGCTCGATCACCTCTCGGACGTGTCTCGCGAACACTTTGAGACAGTCACCGGCGTGCTTGAGGATATGGGAGTTCCGTTTGTCATTAATCCGCGCATGGTACGTGGCCTGGATTATTACACGAAAACCACCTTCGAGTTTGTACACGACGGCCTTGGTGCACAATCGGGAATTGGTGGCGGTGGCCGCTACGACGGGCTGATGGCGCAGATCGGTGGCCAGGACCTATCGGGAATCGGATTCGGCCTTGGCGTCGATAGGACCGTACTCGCGCTAGAGGCAGAGGAAGTCGCCTTGCCCGACCTGGACCGTCGCGTTGATGTGTTCGGCGTGGCTATTGGCGAGGACGCCCGCCGCAAGATGAGTTCGCTTATCGACGAGCTTCGCGCCGCAGGTATATCGGCAGATATGGCGTACGGGGGCCGTGGTTTGAAGGGGGCGATGAAGGGGGCCGACCGTGCTGGTGCCCGTTTCGCGTTGGTGCTCGGTGACCAAGAGCTGGCGAACGGGGAGGTGGCTGTCAAAAATCTTGAGAGCCACGAGCAGGTTGCTGTTGCACTTCAGGCAACGTCAGTTATCCAGGCAGTGAGCTAGCAGGTATTAGCATTCGGTGATGTTTACCGGGAGGCCGAGCTGGATAGCGAGGCCTCCCGTTGACGTTTCTTTGTACTTGCTCATCATGTCGCGCCCGGTGGCGGCCATGGTCTCGACTACATCATCGAGTGTCACCTTATTGGTGCCATCGCCGAGCTTCGCGAGGCGCGCTGCATTGATTGACTTCACGGCTCCGATGGCGTTTCGCTCGATACAAGGAATCTGTACCAGCCCTGCAACTGGGTCGCACGTCAATCCAAGGTTGTGCTCTAGCCCGATTTCGGCGGCGTTTTCTATCTGCTGAGGAGTTCCACCCAAGATTGCGCACATACCTGCTGCCGCCATTGATGATGCGGACCCAACCTCGCCTTGGCATCCAACCTCGGCGCCGGAGATCGAGGCGTTCGTTTTGATGATGGCGCCGATTGCACCAGCGGTCAAGAGAAACTCATGTGCCGCATCCCGATCAAAATTATCGGTGAAGTCTCGGCAGTAGTGCATGACTGCTGGGATGATCCCTGCTGCCCCATTCGTCGGGGCGGTGACAACACGCCCGTGAGCGGCGTTCTCCTCATTCACTGCGAGTGCGTACAGGTTCACCCATTCCATCGCGTCTAGGCCACGAGATGCAGATGCCTTGTATTCGGCCGTCAATAAGCGGTGGAGACGTGGTGCCCGTCTAACGACAGACAGCCCACCCGGCAGCTCACCTTCAGTTTTTAAGCCGTGTGCCACGCACTCCTGCATCGTGTTCCAAACAGCGTCGAGGTGTTCATCCACGGTTTTCTTGCCGTGGATGGATTCTTCGTTGGCGCGCACAAGGTCTGCGATGGAGAGCTGATGGGTTGCACACTGCTGCATCAACGACGCACTGTCAGAAAATGGGTAGTGCACGGTCACTGTATCGCGTACCGTCGCAACACCGGCTTGATCGCGTTTCGCTTCCATTTGTGTGCGGTCGAGAATGAATCCACCACCCACGGAATAGTACTCCTTGCGCGATGCGATACGAACGCCTTCGGCGTTCCAGGCATCGAAAATGAGACAGTTTGGGTGATTCGCAACGGGCACCGGGTTCATCGCGATCTCGTAGTCCAGTTCACGATCCGGTCCCTTGATATGTCCGTGTTCCGAAATGGGGTCCCCAGGAAGTGGCCTGGTGTCGGCGGATGTTGTGAGAGGAGTGTAGCCGACGAGCCCCAATAGCACGGCGCGGTCAGTGCCGTGGCCCACACCGGTTGCGGCGAGGGAGCCTCGTAGCTCAACTTTCACCGCGGCGGGGGCTTCACTTAACCCTTCGATGAATGCAAGTGCTGCGCGCATTGGGCCCACCGTATGCGATGACGATGGGCCAATTCCGATGCTGAACAAATCAACGACGCTAACTGCATTGTGTGGCATGCGCGCGATGTTACATCACAAGGAAAAATTTATCCGTTGTAGACTCCACGGTTGAGCGTGTCACAGGCAGACATTTTGCCGCTCTGGTAGCCGGACATGAACGCGGTTTTACGCTGTTCAGAAGACCCGTGTGTCCAGGTGTCAGGGTTGACGTCACCGCCGGAGCGACGCTGGATGTTGTCGTCTCCGATTGCCTGGGCAGTTTCAATTGCGGCGATGACGTCTTTTTCTGTAAGCGGCTCAAGCAAGGCGTTTTCGCCTTTATCGGCGTAGTGAGCCCACACGCCGGCGTAGCAGTCGGCCTGCATTTCAATAGCGACGGCCGCAGAATCCTCACCAGGATCGTTGTAGTTGCTCAGCCCGAGCGTCCCCTCTATCTGCTGGACATGGTGTCCAAACTCGTGGGCTGTGACGTACATCTGTGTGAATGGTGCGTCATTACCGCCAAGCGCATTGAGCTGCTCAAAGAAGGTGGTATCAAAATATGCGGTTTGATCGACGGGGCAGTAGAACGGTCCTGTAGCCGAAGAAGCATACCCGCAACCGCTTTGGGTGGCGTCGCGGAACAATACGAGGCCTGGCTCCGTGTAATCGAGCCCGGCCTGCTCCGGCAAGAGTGTCTTCCACACTCTATTAACGGAGACTCCGGCAGCTTCAACTCTGCAGTCGTCGTATTTGTTCGCAGCGTTGTCCTCGTTGCAATGTTCCAAGGAGTAGCTGGAGTCCGGCTCCGTTTCAGAAGGGGATTGCTCGATAAGGTCAGCTGGGTTCCCGCCAAGTGCGATAAAGAGGACAATAAGTACAAGGCCGCCGAGGCCGCCGCCTGCGGCGATTGGGACGCCACGCCGTCCGCCCGAGCCAGTCTTTGCGTAGCCACTACCGCGCTGATAATTGCTGTTGAACGTCATGGGACAAGCATGCCACAGACATAGGCCTTTATGGGGAGTTGATGCAGACTTTGGACCCGCTCCTTTGCACGCGGGCGAAAGGGAGTACACTTTCAACAGTTAATGTTGTACCTCACGTGGAAGGACGTGGAACAGACTGTGCTGCGCACTCATCTCGCGGGCGAACTCCGCAAAGACCTTGAAGGACAAACCGTCACGCTGGCTGGTTGGGTAGGCCGTAGGCGCGACCACGGTGGCGTTATCTTTATCGACTTGCGTGACCGCTCTGGCTACGCACAGGTGGTTTTTAGGGAATCGGATGTCGCGGAAGCCGCGCACGATCTGCGAAGCGAGTACTGCATTCAGGTCACCGGTGTAGTTGAACCTCGCCCAGAAGGCTCTGCAAACCCGAACTTGGCTTCGGGCGAGATTGAGGTCAACGTTTCGGAATTGACGGTGCTGAACAAGGCAGCTGCGTTGCCATTCCAGATTGAGGATGCTTCCTCCAACGAGGTTGGTGAGGAAACACGCTTGAAGTACCGGTACCTCGACCTTCGTCGCGAGCGTCAAGCTGAGGCACTTCGTTTGCGTGCAGCGGCGAACCGTGCAGCGCGCAAGGTACTGGACGCCAATGACTTCACCGAAATTGAAACGCCAACCTTGACCCGTTCCACGCCGGAAGGGGCTCGAGACTTCCTTGTTCCGGCGCGTCTGCGCCCGGGGTCTTGGTACGCGCTGCCGCAGTCCCCGCAGCTGTTTAAACAGCTTTTGATGGTCAGCGGTATGGAGCGTTACTACCAGATTGCTCGTTGCTATCGCGACGAAGACTTCCGCGCAGACCGTCAGCCAGAATTCACACAGCTTGATATTGAAGCAAGCTTTGTCGATCAGGACGACATCATTGCGCTCGCCGAACAGGTCGTCGTGGAGTTGTGGAAGCTAATTGGCTACGAGATCACTACTCCAATCCCACGTATGACCTACATGGATGCGATGGAGAAGTACGGTTCGGACAAGCCGGACCTGCGCTTCGACATCCAGCTGGTGGATTGCACCGAGTTCTTCAAGGACACGACGTTCCGCGTCTTCCAGAATGAGTACGTTGGCGCCGTTGTTATGGAAGGTGGCGCCTCTCAGCCTCGCCGCCAGCTCGATGCTTGGCAGGAATGGGCTAAGCAGCGCGGTGCGAAGGGCTTGGCGTACATCCTCGTGCAGGACGACGGTGAGCTTGGGGGACCCGTCGCAAAGAATATTACTGCAGAAGAGAAGGCCGGTATTGCGGCGCACGTTGGGGCGAAGCCCGGCGATTGCATTTTCTTTGCAGCAGGCGATGCGAAGAGTGCGCGGGCGCTGCTCGGCGCAGCACGCGGTGAGATTGCCCGTAAGCTTGGCCTGATTAAGGAAGGCGACTGGGCATTCACCTGGGTAGTCGACGCCCCGATGTTCGAGCCGTCTGCTGATGCTACTGCTTCCGGCGACGTTGCTCTTGGACATTCCAAGTGGACCGCTGTGCACCACGCCTTCACTTCGCCGAAGCCAGAATTCAAGGCTGACTTCGAAAAAAACCCAGGCGAGGCCCTCGCTTATGCTTACGACATCGTTTGCAATGGCAACGAGATCGGTGGCGGTTCTATCCGTATCCACGAGCAGGATGTGCAGCAGCGTGTCTTTGAGGTCATGGGCATTACCGAGGAAGAAGCGAAGGAGAAGTTCGGCTTCCTGCTCGAGGCATTCGCATACGGTGCTCCACCACACGGGGGTATTGCGTTCGGCTGGGACCGTATTGTGTCCCTGCTCGCTGGCTTTGATTCAATTCGCGATGTCATCGCGTTTCCGAAGTCTGGTGGTGGCGTCGACCCATTGACGGATGCTCCTGCTCCAATTCCAGACGAGCAGCGTAAGGAAACGGGCGTCGATTTCAAGCCGAAGAAGTAGCGTGGGTCTTGCGCGCGGTTGAGCGAGCATAATTTGGCCAACGTGAGCCGGAGCGTCGGTAGCCGTAAAGGTTGCTGAGGGCTCCGGCTTTTCTTGGTAGTAGCTAGTCGTCCTAGTACAAGAAGCGGATTGAGAGGAGAAGCGTTCGCATGTCGCAAGGTGATCTGTTTGGTAATTCGTTGCCGGTAGGTGGCCAGTCGCCAGCTCAAGATTCAGGTGCGCAACGCGGCTCAGACTTCTTCGCAGCGGGCCAAAGTGCACCTCTTGCCGCTCGAATGCGCCCCCAGAGTTTGGAGGAGGTTGCTGGGCAGCAGCATTTACTCTCCGACGGCAAGCCCCTTCGCCGTCTCGTCGAAGGATCAGGTGCAGCCTCCGTGATCCTTTACGGCCCGCCCGGCACCGGCAAGACGACGATCGCATCGTTGATTGCGAAGGCGATGGGACAGAATTTTGTCGGGCTATCCGCACTGTCTTCCGGAGTCAAAGAGATCCGCGCGGTTATCGACACAGCTCGCAGAGATTTGATCGCTGGGGAAAACACCGTGCTGTTCATTGACGAGGTGCATCGGTTTTCAAAAACACAGCAGGATGCGCTGTTAGCCGCCGTCGAGAATCGGACAGTGCTGCTCGTGGCGGCGACGACGGAGAATCCCTCGTTTAGCGTTGTCGCTCCGCTGTTGTCGCGTTCGCTACTTCTTAAGCTGGAGTCTCTTTCCTCTGAGGACCTTGGGATCGTGATTGATAGGGCAGTCCACGACGAACGTGGGCTTGCTGGGGCAGTGAAGCTCGCGGACGATGCGAGGGCGCAGCTTATCGCTTTGGCGGGTGGCGACGCACGCCGTAGTTTGACGTATCTGGAGGCAGCTGCAGCTGCGGTAGATCCCGGAGAGACCATTACCCTTGATGTGGTTCGTGACAGCGTAAACCGGGCCGTCGTGCGCTATGACCGTGATGGCGACCAACACTATGATGTCGTGTCTGCATTCATTAAGTCGATACGGGGTTCGGATGTCGACGCAGCGTTGCATTACCTAGCGAGGATGATAGAGGCCGGTGAGGACCCTCGTTTCATAGCTCGCAGGCTTGTCATCCACGCATCCGAAGACATCGGTATGGCAGACCCGACGGCACTCCAAACTGCAGTGTCTGCAGCACAGGCAGTGCAGTTCATCGGAATGCCGGAGGGCAGGTTAACACTTGCCCAAGCCACTATTCACTTAGCCACGGCGCCGAAGTCGCCAGCGGTGATTCAGGCGATTACTCGTGCCCAAGACGATGTCCGCGCTGGGAAGATCGGTCCTGTGCCTGCACATTTGCGCGACGGTCACTATGAGGGGGCGAAAGCGATGGGGAATGCAGTTGGGTATGTCTACCCGCATGATGACCCAAAGGGGGTAGTGCAACAGCAATACATCCCTGAAGGTTTGGAGGATGCGGTCTATTACACACCAACTGACCATGGCGACGAGCGGAGAATTTCCGGTTTCTTGGGTAGGCTGCGTAGGTTAGTGCGCGGTTGAGGGGTAGAGTAGTTCGAGATTGATTCGAACTTGAAAGGAAAATACTCCGTGCAAACCCATGAGATTCGTGAGCGCTTCACGCAGCACTTCGTCCGCGCAGGGCACACGCCGGTTCCAAGCGCTTCGCTCATCTTGGACGATCCAACGCTGCTGTTCGTGAATGCGGGCATGGTTCCGTTCAAGCCGTATTTCCTTGGGCAGCAAAACCCTCCCTTTGAGCAGGGGAAAGCAACTTCGATTCAAAAGTGCGTACGCACGCTCGATATTGAAGAAGTGGGCATTACGACGCGCCACAATACGTTCTTCCAGATGGCCGGCAACTTCTCGTTTGGTCAATACTTCAAAGAGGGTGCGATTACTCACGCATGGCAACTGCTGACCGGCAGCATTGAGGATGGGGGCTACGGTCTCGATCCGGAGCGACTGTGGGTTACCGTCTATCTGGATGACGATGAAGCTGCGTCGATTTGGGAGAACAAGATAGGGGTAGACCCGTCGCGTATCCAGCGCATGGGCATGGAGGACAATTTCTGGTCCATGGGTATTCCTGGACCGTGTGGCCCTTGTTCGGAAATCTATTACGACCGTGGCCCTGAATACGGTAAGGAAGGCGGCCCGGTTGCGGATGATAACCGCTATATGGAGATCTGGAACCTGGTCTTCATGGAGTCGATTCGTGGCGAGGGCGATAAGAAGGGAAACTTTGAACTTGTCGGCGAACTGCCGAAGAAGAACATCGATACTGGTTTGGGGATCGAGCGAGTAGCTTGCCTTCTGCAAGGCGTCGATAATGTCTATGAGACAGATTTGCTCCGCCCGGTTATTGATGCCGCTGTCGAGCTCACCGGTACAAAGTACGATGCCGGTGTCCATGAAGACGACGTTCGTTTCCGCGTGATTGCGGATCACTCCCGTACTGGCATGATGATCATTCTTGACGGTGTAACGCCGTCGAACGAGGGACGCGGGTATATTCTGCGCCGTCTGCTGCGACGAATTGTTCGTTCGGCACGTCTTCTGGGGGCGACTGGAAACGTTCTTGAGGTATTCATGAACACCATCATGGATACGATGACGCCGTCCTTCCCGGAGATCGCTAAGAATCGCGAGCGTATTCTGCGAGTGGCTTTGGCAGAGGAGCGCGCCTTCCTCAAGACTCTCGAATCTGGCACACACCGCTTCGACGAGACTGTCGAGCAGCTTCGTGCTTCCGGTGCGAAGACATTGCCAGGGCAGCAGGCGTTCGAACTCCATGATACGTATGGGTTCCCGATTGACCTGACGCTGGAAATGGCGCATGAAGCTGGGTTGGACGTCGATATGGAGGCGTTCGATGCTGCGATGCAGGAACAGCGTGCTCGCGCAAAGGCAGACAACAAGGCGAAGAAGCACCGCAATATCGACGAATCAATTTACCGAGAGTGGGTGGATAATCATCCGACCGAGTTCGTGGGCTATTCAGAGCTTGAACATGACGCACGAGTGCTTGGACTTGTGCGCGATGGTGCCAAGGTGGATGAGGTCGCTACAGGCGACGAGGTCGAGGTAATTCTCGACGTCACTCCGATGTATGCCGAGGCCGGTGGTCAGATGGCTGACCGTGGCTTGATCCGAGTTGGTGATACAACGCTGCAGGTTCATGACGTGCAGAAGATCGGCAAGAAGCTGTGGGTGCACAAGGCCACCGTAGAAAATGGCGGCATTGGTCTTGGGGACCAGGTGCAGGCAAAGGTTGATGCTCAGTGGCGTCATGGGGCACGGCAGGCGCATACCGCCACCCACCTGATTCACGCTGCGCTCCGTGAGGTTCTTGGACCGACTGCGGTCCAAGCTGGATCGATGAACAAGCCGGGCTACCTGCGCTTTGATTTCAACTACACGGATCAACTGACGGACGCCCAACTGCAGGAGATCGCAACCATTACAAACCAAGCGGTGGACGCGGACTTTGCCGTGAACACGATTGAAACATCGCTTTCGAAGGCGAAAGAGATGGGTGCTATGGCACTGTTCGGCGAGAACTATGGGGACCAAGTTCGGGTTGTAGAGATCGGTGGGCCGTTCTCTATTGAGCTCTGTGGCGGTACGCACGTCGAGCATTCTTCGCAGATCGGGCCGGTGGCTGTGCTCGGTGAGTCTTCAGTAGGATCCGGCGCGCGTCGTATTGAGGCGTACTCCGGCATGGATTCCTTCAAGTACTTCTCGAAGGAGGCTGCTTTGGCATCAGGACTTGCCGCTGAACTTAAGACTCCGACCGGTCAACTGCCCGAACGCATTGCTCAGCTTACGGAGCGTCTGCGTGCCGCAGAAAAGGAAATTGAGAACCTTCACCGTCAGCAGTTGCTGTCGAAGACCAGCGAATTCTTGGAGCGCGCGGAAACCATCGGCGCGTACAAATTGATTGCTGCGAAGCTGCCGGAGGGCATCGAAGCTGGGGATGTGCGCACTCTTGCGAATGACCTTCGTGGCAAGCTGGAGGGGCAGCCTGCGGTCGTAGCTTTAGCCTCTGACAACGGAGGAAAGGTGCCTTTCGTATTCGCCGTCACAGGTGCTGCAGTGGACAACGGCATCAATGCTGGAGACCTTGTGAAGACTTTCGGCGAGTACGTCAGTGGACGCGGTGGCGGTAAGCCAAACCTTGCGCAAGGTTCCGGCTCTTCAGCTGATGGCCTCGACGCTGGATTCAAGGCGATCCGCGATCTGCTTGGTGCATAAGTGCCAAAGGCCAAGATCGGTCAGGCGACACGCCGTATTTGGGTATACGTTGTGCCAAAAAACCAGTAGGTTTTAAGGGAAGGCACAGTGTAAGCGGTAGGAGTGATGTTATGACGGTGCAGCCCGACCTTCCCGGGGTTGAAGATCCCGGGCCGGGACGTCGCCTTGGAATCGACGTCGGTACGGTTCGTATCGGCGTCGCATCGTCAAACCGTGAAGCAACGTTAGCAACTCCGGTGGAGACTGTTGCCCGCGTTACTGGTTTTAAGGATCGCGACGGAGCCGATATCGACCGAATCATCGACATCATCGATGAGTACGAGATCGTCGAGGTTGTTGTTGGCCTTCCACGTGATTTGAAAGGGCACGGCTCACGAAGCGTCAAACACGCGAAGGAAATCGCGTTTCGAATAAGGCGCCGATCGGGGCTTCCCGTAAGAATGGCCGATGAACGTTTAACAACTGTTGCCGCGACTCAAGCGTTGCGGGCGAGTGGTGTGAACGAACGGGCCGGACGCAGCGTGATCGATCAGGCTGCGGCGGTTGAGATTTTGCAGTCTTGGCTGGACGGCCGAATGAATTACCTCAAGGAGAATCAATCGTGACGACCCCAACAACCTCAAAAAGACGTACACGGGGCACGGCGGTGCTCGTAACGTCGATCTTGCTGATCATTGGCCTGATTGCCTGGATAGCAGTGGTGCGTAACGGCACGAACGCCGACTACAACGGTACAGGTAACGGTGAGGAACAAGTCGTCGAGATCGCCGAAGGCTCCAACATTTCTTCGCTTGGTCCTGAGCTTGAGGAACGAGGGATCGTCGCTTCCAACGGAGCGTTCCAAACTGCGGCTGCTAATAACGCGGATTCGGACAATATTCAGCCCGGTTTCTACCGTTTGGAGGGCGAGATGAGCGCCGAAAGCGCAGTTGCTGCGCTTCTTGATCCTTCCAAGCGTGTCACGCCACTGCAGGTGTATGGGGGAGCCACACTGATGGACGTCAACGTCGTTGGCGGCCAGCGGCGTCTAGGGATCCTGTCGATGATTCAGCAAGTATCTTGTGGCGAGGAAATAAAGCCTGGCTGCATCACTGCTGAGGAACTGCACCGGGTTGCGGCAGACGCTGATCCAGCAAGCCTTGGCGTCCCCGAGTGGGCACTCGAGGTTGTGGGAGCACGTGCGGGCGACGCAAAGCGCCTCGAAGGTCTCATTGCTCCGGGCGAATACATTGTGGATCCTGGTGCTTCGGCAGAGACCGTGCTCACTGATCTGATCACCCGTTCCGCGAAGCAGTACGAGGCAACTGACATTGTTTCACGCGCCGAGTCTGTGGGGTTAACCCCGTATGAGCTTGTTGTCGCTGCATCTTTGGTTGAGCGCGAGGCCCCTGCCGGTGAGTTCGATAAGGTTGCGCGCGTTATCCTGAATCGATTGAAAGAGCCTATGCGTCTGGAGTTTGACTCCACCGTCAACTACGGGCTGCCCTCCGTTGAAGTTGCCACCTCGCGTGAGGACCGTGAACGGGTAACTCCGTGGAACACGTACGCTATGGATGGGTTGCCGCAAACACCGATCGCGTCGCCGTCGCTGGAGGCAATTGAGGCGATGGAGCGGCCTGCTGAGGGCGACTGGCTGTTCTTCGTCACTATTGACAAGGATGGCACGACCGTGTTTAACCGCACCTTTGATCAGCATTTGGAAGACACGCAGCGAGCGTACGACTCGGGCATTCTTGATTCGCAGCGAGACGCGCCTTCGGAGTAATGATGTATCAAGCAGCCGTTCTCGGCTCTCCGATTGCACACTCGTTGTCACCGGTGTTGCATCATGCTGGGTATAAGGCGCTTGGTCTTAACGACTGGCGCTATTCAAAAATCGAATGCACCGAAGACGACTTACCAAAGCTGGTTTTCGAAGCCGAAGAGACTTTCCGTGGGTTTTCGGTAACGATGCCTGGAAAGTTTGTGGCGTTGAAGGTCGCAGACCGCGTGAGCGACCGAGCTTTGGCAATCGGGTCTGCGAACACCTTAGTCCGTACTCAACAGGGCTGGCGAGCCGACAATACGGACTGCGAGGGAGTTCTATACGCCCTCGATCGCTTGGTCGGCGAGACAGAGGTCCGGCGAGCTGTTGTGGTCGGCGCTGGCGGTACATCTCGTGCAGTCATTTGGGCGCTGCGCGAGCGTGGCGCTGAAGAGATTACTGTTATCAACCGATCCGACAGGAGTCACGAACTCCAACAATTGACAGAGGGCATTACCTGCCACTTTGTCTCGTTTGACAGCGACCTGTTCAAAATTACTGCCGCCGCTGATGTGATCGTTTCAACGGTTCCCGCTGATAGCTTGCGGCCCTATGTGAAGCAGTTGGCTCACGCCCCGTTGCTCGACGTAATTTACGATCCTTGGCCGACGCCACTGGTTGCCCAATCTGCTGCAAATGGGTACAAGACAGTTGGTGGGCTTACGATGCTCGCTGGGCAAGCGTTCTCACAGTTCGAGCAGTTCACCGGCCTCCAGGCGCCCCGTCGAGAGATGGAGCAGGCCCTCTTGGAGCATTGGAATTCGCGGCAGTAGCGGAGACAGAGAACATTATGGGGGGCGTTGTTTGGATTGGGGGTGTATTAGCCGCCGGTTGGTCCGCGCGGTTGTGCTGGTACGACCTGAAGTATGCTCGTCTCCCTGACCGCCTTACGCTGCCCGCATGTGTTTTGGCGGCTGGTGCGGTTGTGCTGCAGCCAGAGCTTTTCGTGGGATTGCTTTGGCCTGCTGTGTACTTTCTGTTTGGAAAAGGAATTGGCGGTGGGGATATTAAACTCGCCTTTCCTTTGGGAATTGCCGCCGCTGCATCGGGCGGATTGATCGGGGTCAACCTGGTGATACTTGTAAGCAGTCTTTGCACCTTGTGTTTCGCTGGATTTGCACGTTCTTCTCGTGTACCTCACGGTCCTTCAATGCTGCTCGCTTCTTGGGCGCTGGTTGCACTTAAGGTTGGAAACGGCATTTTTTGGGGCGATGTGTGACAGAATATCCAACATGTTTCGCTGGACGACTGCCGGAGAATCCCACGGCCAAGCCCTCATTGCACTTGTAGAAAATATGCCCGCGGGCGTGCCGATTACTGAGCAGGAGATTGCTCATCAGCTTGCACGTCGGCGCCTTGGATATGGGCGTGGTGCGCGAATGAAGTTTGAACAAGATAAGCTGGAACTGCTTGCAGGGATTTTGCATGGGACAACGATTGGTAGCCCGATTGCAATTCAGATTGGGAATACCGAATGGCCAAAGTGGACCACGATTATGTCTCCTCACCCGCTGGATGGCGCAGACGAAGAAGTTCAGAAGGCGATGGCCTCTGGCCGCGGTGCGAAGCTGACTCGCCCGCGACCAGGTCATGCAGATCTGCCTGGCATGATCAAGTACGGCTTCGATTCGGCGCGACCGGTGCTGGAACGCTCGTCTGCACGCGAGACTGCTGCGCGAGTTGCGGCAGGTGCGGTAGCTCGCTCGTTGTTGCGCGAGGCACTTGGAGTGGAGGTGTTTTCGCATGTTGTCTCCATCGGGGACTCGACTCTGGATCGTGCGGTGGCGCCGTCGTTTAGTGATATTGATGCGATTGATGATTCTCCAGTACGCGCTGCAAGTCAGGAAGCCGAGGCCTCAATGGTCGCCTGCATAGAAGCTGCAAAGAAGGCGGGGGACACCCTTGGTGGTGTTGTTGAGGTAATTGTCGACGGCCTCCCCATCGGTTTGGGTTCGCACATCTCGGGAACGGAGCGTCTCGATGCCCAACTTGCGGGAGCGCTCATGAGCATTCAGTCCGTTAAGGGAGTCGAAATTGGTGACGGTTTCGAGTCCGCCGCTCGAAGGGGGTCCGAGGCTCATGACGAAATAGCGTTGGCCGATGGGCGAGTGGAACGGTTATCGAACCGCGCGGGAGGCATCGAAGGTGGCATGACGAACGGTGAGCAACTTCGAGTTCGCGCCGCTTTCAAACCAATTTCTACAGTCCCGCGAGCGCTGCAGTCCATTGATATGGCAACTGGTGGGAAGGCAACAGGTATTCATCAGCGTTCCGATATTTGCGCTGTTCCCGCAGGCGGAGTTGTCGCTGAGGCAATGGTCGCTCTCGTGCTTGCGGAAGCCGTGTTGAAGAAGTTCGGCGGGGATAGTCTTCAGGAATTGAAGCGTAATATTGCGTCGTATCAACAGTACGTTGCGCAGCGGTTCCGTTTTGACGGGGAGTAATCCGCAAAGAAAGGATGACTGTGAACGCAGAGACAGACACCGAGTTGGTTCACGGGGAAGTACTGACTTCGCTTGAAACTGGCACTCCCACAGTGGTGCTTGTTGGTCCGCCGGGCGCGGGAAAGACGACAGTCGGACGTCGGCTAGGGAGGGCTTTGAACCTCCCGTTTGTCGATTCTGATGTGTTAATCGAGCATGCAGAAGAAAAGCCATGCGGTGAGGTTTATGCGGAACTTGGAGAAGATGCGTTTCGCGATCTCGAGGTTGAATTTGTCAAACAGGCGTTAGGGCGCAAGGGCGTAGTCAGTTTGGGCGGTGGCGCTGTGATCCGACCTGAAACCAGGGCTTTGCTAACTCAGCACCTTGTTGTGTGGATCGATGTTGGCGTTGAGGAGGGGATTCGGCGAACCATTGGCGACGGCAGTCGTCCAGTGCTGGCAGCTGAGAATCCGGAGGAGAGGTACCGGGCATTGCTCGGTGAACGCGAACCTTTGTATCGGGAAGTAGCGGACTACCGCGTTCGCACTGATGACCGCCCACCACAGCGAGTTGTTGCAGAAGTGTTGGGCGTTATCGATAGCGAGTAAGTCGATTCGTAGAAAGAAATGAGGCATGGCATGGCAGTAGTGGACGTTCGCGGACCCCAGCCGTACCAGGTGTTTATCGATCATGACACCACGATGATGGTCGGAAATCACGTCAAGACGATTGGTGCCCGGAAAGCACTCATTGTGCACCAGCCCCCATTAGCTGCCGTGGCGCGGTGTATTGCTCAGGATCTAGAAAACAACAACGTTGAGCCACATTTGGTGTCTGTTCCTGATGCAGAGGAGGGCAAAAGCATTGGTGTTGCGAGTGAACTCTGGGACACGCTTGGCCGCGCGGGTTTTTCTCGACAGGACGCCGTGGTGACGGTTGGGGGTGGCGCCGCGACGGACATGGGCGGATTTATCGCTGCAACGTGGATGCGTGGCATCGACGTCGTGCATGTCCCCACGACGTTGCTTGCAATGGTGGATGCCGCAGTAGGCGGCAAGACAGGGATGAACACTGCGGAAGGCAAGAACTTAGTCGGTGCGTTTCATGAGCCAAAGGGGGTCTTCATCGATCTAGAGCGCCTCTACACGCTTCCACAAGAAGAGATTGTTTCTGGCTCTGCTGAGCTCATTAAGACTGGCTTCATTGCTGATCCTAGAATCCTGGAGCTTTTCCAGGAAGGTGCAGATAAACACTGGCCGGAGCTCATTGAACGCTCTGTTGCCGTCAAAGCCGGTGTTGTGGCCGAAGATCTCAAAGAGTCCGGCCTTCGCGAAATTTTGAACTATGGGCATACGTTGGGGCATGCGATTGAGCGGCGTGAGCAATATCGCTGGCGGCATGGAAATGCTGTGGCCGTCGGGATGATGTTCGTTGCGTATCTCGCTTTACACAGGGGGCTAATCGACGAAGACGTCGTCGCGTTGCATCGCACGATCCTTGAGGAGACCGGGCTACCGACTCGCTACGAGCACGGTGCTTTTGATGAGCTTTATGAGGGGATGACACGCGACAAAAAGAATAAGGACGGGCACATTCGATTCGTCGTGCTCGATGGCATCGGGTCGTGCACAAGGATTGAGGACGCCTCCAAGGACGAAATGCGTGCTGCGTATGATGCCATGATGAAGGGGTAATGCGATGAAAATTCTGGTGCTTAATGGACCAAATTTAGACAGATTAGGTAAACGTCAGCCGGAGATCTACGGCTCAGAGACGTTGGAGACTCTCACGCAGCGCTTGAAAGAGAAAGGTGCGGCCGAGGGCGTAGATATCGAGGTTCGGCAATCCAATCACGAAGGCGACTTGATCGACTGGGTGCATGAGGCAGCAGATAACAAGTGGCCAGTTATTATCAACCCTGGTGGATTGACCCATACGTCGGTGGCGCTGCGCGACGCAGCCGTTGAGCTGGGAGATGGCCCTGGCTTTGTCGAAGTGCACATCTCAAATGTTTATGCGCGTGAGTCTTTTCGACACCATTCGTACCTTTCGCCGGTGGCCCGCGGCGTTATCGCTGGTCTTGGACTGCTTGGGTACGAACTCGCAATGCAAGTGTTCATCAATGAATCAAAGGAGTTCCAATGGGTTTAGCAGATACTCGTTTTGAAAACCGTCGCCGAAAGCTTGCGTCGCTCTTGGCTGCTCGGAGAGTTGACGACATGCTGGTCACCCACCTGACGCACGTTCGTTACCTTTCTGGTTTTTCTGGTTCGAATGGGGCACTTCTTGTGCCGAAGGATCGTACAGCCCGAATTGCAACGGACGGCCGCTACGCGACGCAGGTAGCTGAGGAGGTACCTGACATTGAGGCAACGATCACGCGAAAGGTGGCTTCAGAACTTTTGAGTTCTGTCGTGGAGGGCCACCGCGTTGGCTACGAGGCGGACTACGTCAGTGCTTCGCAGCTCGAGGCACTGCAGACCGCATGCCCTGAGGGCGTGACGCTTGTTCCTGTCACTCGCGAAATCGAGGCTATTCGTCTGGTGAAGGATGAGCTGGAGCTCGAACGATTGACAGAGGCGGCCGATCTGGCGTCGACGGCGCTTCGTGAGCTTATCGACGCCGGTGAGCTTGCTGCTGGACAGACTGAGCGACAGGTTGCTGCCAACTTGGAGTACCGAATGCGCCTACTCGGGGCGGATCGTCCAAGTTTCGATACCATCGTTGCGTCAGGTCTCAATTCTGCTAAGCCGCATCATGGCGCTTCCGACAGGGTTATTGAGCAAGGCGATCTCGTCACAATTGATTTCGGGATGTACCGCGCTGGGTTTAACTCAGACATGACGAGAACGTTTGCAGTTGGTGAGCCATCGCCGTTCCTCCGGGAGATCTATGAGGTCACGCGTGTGTCGCAAGAGGCCGGTGTCGAGGCTGCTGTTGCAGGGGCGAAACTGGTAGAGGTCGATAAAGCGTGTAGAAGCGTGATTGAGGACGCCGGATATGGTGAGTATTTCGTTCATTCAACTGGTCATGGCATTGGGCTCGATGTGCACGAAGGCCCGTATGCAGCCGTGACCGGTACCGGAGAGCTGGAACCATCGATGACTTTGACTATCGAGCCAGGCATCTACGTTCCGGGTAAGGGCGGTGTCCGAATCGAAGATACGCTTATTATCACTAGCGGTGCACCGCGCATCATTACCCAGTTCCCTAAGGAACTCATCGTGCTGTAGCATAATTGTGATTGCGAGAGCACATCTACTGTTAGAAAGAAGGAAGGCTTCAAGTGGCAACTACTGCTGATTTTAAAAACGGTTTGGTTCTGTTGGTTGATGGGAAACTCCAGCAGATTGTAGAGTTCCAGCACGTGAAGCCCGGTAAAGGCCCAGCTTTCGTTCGCACTAAGTTGAAGGATGTCGTCTCCGGCAAGACTGTCGACAAGACCTGGAATGCAGGTGTGAAGGTTGATACGGCTACAGTTGACCGCCGCGACATGACCTACCTGTATAACGACGGCACCAACTACGTGGTCATGGACGACAAGACTTACGAGCAGTATGAGCTTCCAGAAGAGAAGTTTGGTGACGCAGCCAAGTTCCTGCTGGAGAACATGCGTGTGCAGGTATCGTTCTACGAAGGTGACGCTCTGTTTGCTGAGCTCCCGATCTCCGTCGATCTCAAAGTTGAGCACACTGAGCCTGGTCTGCAGGGCGACCGCTCGACCGGTGGCACTAAGCCAGCTACGTTGGAGACCGGTGCCGAGATTCAGGTTCCGCTGTTCCTTGAAACCGGCAATGTGGTGAAGGTTGATACGCGTACTGGTGAATACCTCTCGCGCGTGAACAACTAATGGACAACTTTAAGCGCCATGGCGCACGTTACCGTGCGCGTCGTAGAGCCGTCGACATCCTCTTCGAAGCTGAGGCGAGGGACATTGACCCGGTTGCGATTGTCGAGGACCGTGAGAAGCTTTCGGAGAATCCACTGAATCAGATTGCTCCGGTGGCTCCGTATACTCGGATCATCGTCGAAGGCGTGGCCCAGCAGCTGGACGACATCGATGATGCAATCGAAAAGTTCCTCAGCCATGACTGGGAGCTGGATCGAATCCCCGCGGTCGACCGGCAAATTCTGCGCGTGGGTGTTTGGGAGGTCCTGTTCAACTCAGAGGTCGATGCCCCAATTACGATCTCGAACGCAGCTGAGCTCGCAACGCAGTACTCGGGCGCAGAAGCTGCGCCGTATATTCACGCGGTGCTTGATGGAGTTGTGCAGTCACGTTCTGAGCATGCCCCAACGCCTCAAGCAGATACTGGGGATCCTACTGACGACGTAGAGGCATAGCGAGAATTTCCACCTTACGGAGGGAGGCAGCACTCAAGCGCTGCCTCCCTCTTTTAGTGTTCTTGAGCGGCTGCGTCAGCGATCGTTTCCGATAGCACTTTCATGGTGTTTTGAGCGTACATTACTTGATCGGTGGCTCGGCGCAGAGCACTCGACAGCTGCTCATCGGTCATGCCAGCGGCAACGTGTATCTCGCTTTCCGTCCGCACGACGATTGTTTCTCCCCGGTTGGCGACAACAGCGCGGCAGCCGAGCAGTGAGGAGTTCGTCTGGTTTGCCGCAAGGTAGAGCGAAGGATCTGTCGCGTCTGCAGGTGTATCTGTCTCAGCATCGGCACGGACGATGAGCACGGTGTCCAAGAGTACAAACAGCACGTGAAAGTCATTGAGGTTGGCGTGGGATACACGGCCCGTTGGATCATCGGCAAGCTCGACTCCGTGTCCTCTCATCTGGTCGATGATGCGGTCGATCGTGACTTGGGATGAAGGAGTATTAGTGCTCAACGTGAGGGTCCTTCCAATTCACTAACGTGGGGAACGATGTCTCCAAAAAGTCGAAAGCTTGCAGCGTCGATTCAATCGAGGTGACGATGAATGCTCCCAGTTGATTCAGCGACAAGCCATCGGTTACGTCGGTCGTGCGAATTGCGCTGACAGCGAGGGTCGGTTCGTCGTCACCACACTCGTTCTCAAAGAAACGAAGGGTCGGCGCGAAGTGCGTTTGGTTGTGCTCGTTGATTGCTAGGAGTAAATGCGATGCCATCTCCTGCGGCACGGCACCACGCCAAATCGACTCAACGATCAAGTAGTCGTCATCCAGAGCACACACAATCGCGCAGTTGACGAATCCACTTCGCAAAATGTCTTCTTCGACACGAAACTCAAGGTTCTCGTTCTCAAAGATGGATGCAACATTTGCAAGCGAGACCGTTCTGGGCAGGTCATTGTTTTGTTGCGTTGTCATTGTTCCAACCCTACCAACGATTCGCAGGCCTGCTCGTGGGGGATGATCACGATTGCGTTGTCACATTCAGACAGGTCTCCGAATCTGCGCAATGAGTATGGTGAGTACACCTGTATAGGGGAAGTTGAAGGCGGATGTCTAGAGAAATCGCCCGATATGACTTTGGACGCTTTCTAAAGTGCTAAAATTCCGGGGAGTCTCAACATAGACAATTACTATTTTCGACATCCTTTAAATTCCGCACAGAGAGGCGGGGAAGGAGGTTCGATGAGTGACAAGCAACGCGTGACGTCTGCGCTTTTAACTGAGCGGGACGTTGAGCGAACCATTGCACGCATCGCGCACCAGATTATTGAGAAGAATGCGCTTGAATCGGAGTCGTCAGACACTCCGGTCCTATTAGGTATTCCTTCGGGGGGAGTGCCACTGGCAGAGCGAATCGCGGAAGCGATTCAGTCCTTTACAGGTATCACGGTCCCTGTGGGCAGTCTCGACATCACGCTGTATCGTGATGACCTTCGTGATAAGCCTCATCGGGCACTGATGCCAACGAACATCCCGGTCGAGATCAACGATGCAACGATCATCCTCGTAGATGATGTGCTGTTCTCAGGCCGAACGATTCGTGCTGCACTTGACTCGTTGCGGGATCTCGGGCGTCCACGCACTATTCAGCTTGCAGTGCTAGTTGATCGTGGGCACCGTCAACTGCCAATTCGCGCCGACTACGTTGGCAAAAACATTCCTACCGCCATTGCAGAGGACGTCACAGTGTCGTTGACCCCTATTGATGACGTTGACGCGGTGACGCTGACCAAGGAGGTCACTACCGAATGAAGCACCTGATTTCGATCGACGATCTCAGCGTCGACGACATACATCTCATCATGGATGAGGCAGATCGCTTCCGCGAAGCACTCGAAGGCCGTGAAATCAAGAAACTTCCGACGCTGCGTGGGCGAACGATCTTTACACTGTTTTACGAGAACTCAACGCGTACCCGCTCCTCGTTCGAGACCGCAGGTAAGTGGATGAGCGCCGACGTCATCAATATTTCGGCGTCTTCGTCCTCTGTGAAAAAGGGGGAATCGCTGAAAGACACTGCGTCGACGATTGCTGCAGTTGGTGCTGACGCCATAGTGGTTCGCCACCCATCGTCTGGGGCGGCAAAGCTCATCGCTGACTGGGTACCTCATATTTCGGTCGTCAATGCGGGTGATGGACAGAATCAGCACCCGACTCAGGCGTTGCTCGATGCGGTGACTATGCGTCAAAAAATTGGTGAGATCGCTGGCAAGAAAATCATTATTGTCGGCGATATTTTGCATTCAAGGGTGGCGCGGTCCAACGTGCAGTTGCTGTCGAAGCTTGGCGCAGAGGTTGTGCTTGTTGCGCCACCTACCTTGTTGCCCGTCGGGGTCGAGTACTGGCCATGTCGTGTTAGCTATGATTTCGACGCCGAAATCTCAAGCGCGGATGTCGTGATGATGTTGCGCGTGCAGGCTGAGCGCATGCACGGCGGGTTTTTCCCCTCCCATCGTGAGTACGCCACGTTGTTCGGACTCAGTAAGCAACGCGCAAAGCAGATGAAACCCGGCGCGATCATCATGCATCCGGGGCCGATGTTGCGGGGAATGGAAATCAATTTCGATGTAGCAGACCGCGAAAACACAGCTGTGCTGCAGCAGGTCTCAAACGGTGTTTACACGCGAATGGCTGTGCTGTTTGCTCTGTTGGCTGGGGAGGAAAGCTAGAAATGTCAGTAGTTGCATTGACAAACGTTCGGCCATACGGCGAATCCACTGCGAATGTCCTCATTGAGGATGGGCAGATTGTTGCGGTCGGAGAGGACGTCGATACCTCGGCTGCGGATGAAGTAGTTGATGGTCGCGGCTGGGTGCTCCTGCCCGGGCTGGTGGATATGCACGTGCACCTGCGAGAACCCGGTCGCGAGGATACTGAGACTATCGCGACTGGTTCGGACGCAGCTGCCAAGGGCGGTTTTACTGCTGTATTCACAATGGCGAACACGCGTCCCGTCATTGACCAGCCTTTCCTTGCTGAGGCGGTATGGAACAAGGGGCAAAGTTATGGCAAGTGTGATGTGTACCCGGTTGGGTCCATCACGCAGGGGCTTGAAGGGAAACAGCTTACTGAGATCGGGTTGATGTCGCAGTCGCACGTGCGGATGTTTTCCGACGACGGCAAGTGCGTGAATGATCCACAGATCATGCGGCGCGCGATCGAGTATGCCAAGGCATACGATGTGCTCCTTGCGCAGCATGCTGAGGATCACCGCTTGACTGACGACGCCAGCGCGCACGAGGGACCAACGGCTGCGAAGCTTGGGCTTCGTGGGTGGCCTCGTGTCGCTGAAGAGTCAATTGTGGCTCGCGACATGATCATGACGCGTGACTACGGCGGGCGTCTCCACGTCTGCCACGCCTCGACAGAGGGAACCGTAGAGCTGCTGCGGTTGGCGAAGACGCACTCGTCAAATGTCACTGCTGAGGTAACACCGCACCACCTGTTGCTGACCGATGAAAAGCTGGAAACCTTTGACGGAAACTTCCGGGTGAACCCACCGCTGCGTGAGCACAGGGACACGATCGCGCTTCGTGACGCGTTATTGGACGGAACCATCGACGTCGTAGCGACCGACCATGCGCCACATGGCTCAGAAGAGAAGTGCGTGGAGTTCGAGCATGCGAAGCCAGGAATGCTGGGCCTTGAGACCTCGCTAGCGATCATCGCGCGCGTGTTTGTTGAAGCAGGGTTGGCAGACTGGCGGTTCGTCGCGAAGGTGATGAGTGAACGACCAGCTGAGATTCTTCGGTTGGAGGACCAAGGGCGACCCATCGCGGCTGGCGAGCCAGCGAACCTCACCCTGGTCGACCCGAATTCGCCGTGGACGGTAGAGCCGGAAGAGCTGGCGTCGAAAGCCTCAAATACACCGTACGAAGGGATGCAGTTCCGTGCGCAGGTCAAAATGACCATGCTGCGCGGCGCAGTCACCTACCAAGCCGATAACGAGTAAAGGAACTAAACAACATGGTTAACGAACGTATCCCGGCGCTTCTCGTGCTTGGCGACGGAAAAGTATTTCGCGGTTTTTCATTTGGTGCACAAAAGGGGGTCTATGGCGAGGCGGTGTTTAGCACCGCAATGACCGGGTACCAGGAAACGATGACTGACCCGTCGTACCACAAGCAGATCGTGACGCTTACGGCTCCACAAATCGGTAACACCGGCTGGAACGACGAAGACAACGAGTCGCACGACAATAAAATTTGGGCCTCTGGCCTCGTCATCCGTGATCTCTCAACAGTGCATTCGAGCTGGCGCGCGAAGCGCAGCCTTGCACAGCAGATGGAAAACGAAGGCATCCCGGGAATCTGCGGGGTGGACACTCGGACGCTGGTGCGTCACCTGCGTAATCATGGATCCATTTCGGCAGGGATTTTCGTTGGTGAAGATACCGAGCGCCCGGTTGATGAGTTGGTCAATCTGGTCAACGAGCAGCCCGCGATGGCAGGCGCCGCCCTTAGTGACGAAGTGACGACGGCTGAGCCATACATTATTCCAGCGGAGGGGGAGAAGCGGTACACCGTTGTCGCGTATGACATGGGTATTAAAACTGCAACTCCATCGCAGTTTGCAAAGCGTGGCATTGAGACCATCGTGGTCCCGGCGAACACCCCGCTGAAAGAGATCGAGAGGTACCGTCCCGATGGCGTGTTCGTCTCCAACGGTCCAGGCGATCCTTCCACCGCAGATGAAATGGTGGCGGTTGTTCGCGAGATTCTCGCTGCAAAGATCCCGTTCTTCGGGATTTGCTTCGGCAACCAAATCCTGGGCCGGGCACTTGGACTGGAGACGTACAAGCTCCGTTACGGTCACCGCGGTGTCAACGTACCGGTGAAGAACTTGCGCACTGGCAAGATTGACATCACCAGCCAGAATCATGGCTTCGCGCTTCGGGGCAAGGCAGGGGACAGCTTCGAGACGGATTTCGGTCCGGCGTCTATCACGCACGTCTGCTTGAACGACGGCACTGTCGAGGGCGTGGCGCTGAACAACGACATGGCGTATTCCGTGCAGTATCACCCCGAATCAGCGGCCGGCCCACACGATGCGAACCCGCTGTTTGATCAGTTCATCTCGCTGATGGATTCGAAGAGCCCGAACAAGCAATAACCAGCATTAGAGGAGATAAAGACTATGAAGCGTGAAGATATCAACCATGTGATGGTTATTGGCTCCGGACCAATTGTTATTGGTCAGGCTTGTGAATTTGACTATTCGGGTACGCAGGCGTGCCGCGTTCTGAAGGAAGAGGGACTGCGCGTCACTCTTATTAACTCGAACCCTGCAACGATTATGACTGACCCGGAGTTCGCAGATCACACCTATGTCGAACCGATTGAGCCGAGCTACATCGACATGATTTTGGCTCGCGAAGCAGAGCAGGGAAATCCAGTTGACGCGATTCTTCCAACCCTTGGTGGCCAGACAGCGCTGAACGCGGCGATCCAGCTGGAAAGACAGGGCATTTTGGCTAAGCACAATGTTGAGTTGATCGGCGCGAACATTGATGCCATCGAGCGAGGTGAGGATCGACAGAAGTTTAAAGACATCGTCGAGAAGATCGGTGGAGAATCCGCGCGCTCGCGTGTTTGCTACTCGATGGATGAGGTCCACGAGACAGTTCAGGAACTGGGTCTTCCAGTGGTTGTGCGTCCTTCCTTCACCATGGGTGGGCTTGGTTCCGGTCTTGCCTTCACTATGGAGGATCTTGACCGCATCGCGGGTGGAGGGCTCGACGCCTCACCAGAAGCGAACGTACTGATCGAGGAGTCCATCCTCGGCTGGAAGGAGTTCGAACTTGAGCTGGTACGCGACCGCAACGACAACGTTATCGTGATCGCCTCGATTGAAAACGTTGATGCGCTCGGCGTCCATACAGGAGATTCCGTGACCGTCGCGCCAGCAATGACGCTGACGGACAGGGAATTCCAGACAATGCGCGATCAGGGTATTGCGATTATCCGCGAAGTGGGCGTCGATACGGGTGGCTGCAATATTCAGTTTGCAGTCAACCCGAACGACGGGCGCATCATTACTATTGAAATGAATCCGCGCGTTTCGAGGTCGTCGGCGCTTGCGTCGAAGGCGACCGGGTTCCCAATCGCGAAGATCGCATCGAAGCTAGCCATCGGTTACACGCTGGATGAGATCCAGAACGACATCACGGGGGTTACCCCAGCTGCTTTCGAGCCGACGCTCGACTACGTCATCGTGAAGATGCCACGCTTTACGTTTGAGAAGTTCCCCGGGTCCGATGAGACCCTGGGCACGTCCATGAAGGCTGTTGGCGAGGCGATGGGCATTGGCCGCAACTACATTCAGGGTTTGAATAAGGTCATGCGGTCCATGGAAGAGAAACCGAATGGTTTCTGGACGAAGCCGGACAGCTATTTTGCTGAAGGCCGTGAGAATGACGTTGCTGCGGTCCTCGAGGACCTGCGCATCCCGACAGATAAGCGCATGTACGACATTGAGCTCGCTCTGCGCCTCGGCGCAAGTATCGAGCAGGTCTACGAGGCCAGCGGGATTGATCCTTGGTTCCTCGCCGAGCTTGCGGCACTCGTAGAGTTCCGCCAGCAGCTTATCGACGCCCCCGTCCTCGACGCTGAACTGCTTCGTGAAGCGAAGGTGTTTGGTCTCTCCGACGCACAAATCGCGGCGCTTCGACCTGAGCTCGCCGGCGAAGACGGTGTGCGCTCACTCCGTTGGTCCTTAGGCGTTCACCCGGTGTACAAGACTGTTGATACCTGCGCTGGTGAATTCGAGGCTCAGACGCCATATCATTACTCCGCCTACGAGTGGGACCCTGCGGCAGAGTCCGAGGTCGCCCCATCCGAAAAAGAGAAGGTGCTGATTCTGGGCTCCGGTCCGAACCGTATCGGTCAAGGCATCGAGTTTGACTACTCGTGTGTCCACGCAGCTCTGGAGCTTTCTCGAGTGGGCTACGAGACCGTGATGATCAACTGCAACCCAGAGACCGTTTCTACTGACTACGACACTGCAGACCGTCTCTATTTCGAGCCGTTGACCTTCGAAGACGTTATGGAAATTTACCGTGCGGAGTCCCTGTCGGGCACCGTTGCAGGCGTCATCGTGCAGTTGGGCGGTCAGACACCGCTGGGTCTTGCTCAGCGACTTGCTGACGCCGGTGTCCCGGTTGTCGGCACGACTCCCGAAGCCATCGATTCCGCGGAGGATCGCGGTGAGTTCGGCAAGGTGCTTGACGCTGCGAAACTTCCCGCACCTGCGTATGGCACGGCTGTTTCTTTCGAAGAGGCACGTCGAGTAGCAAACGAGATTGGGTATCCTGTGCTCGTTCGTCCGTCCTACGTGTTGGGTGGACGAGGCATGGAGATTGTGTATGACGAGCAAAGCCTCGAAGACTATATCAACCGTGCGACCGAACTCTCGCCGGATCACCCAGTGCTTGTGGACCGCTTCCTTGACTCCGCCATCGAGATTGACGTTGACGTCCTGTCGGACGGTAAGGACGTGTACCTCGGTGGCGTCATGGAACACATCGAGGAAGCAGGGATCCACTCGGGCGACTCGGCCTGTGCGTTGCCACCAATGACCATTGGCCCTGAGGATATTGAGAAGGTGCGTCGCTCCGCGGAAGCACTGGCACACGGGATCGGCGTGACGGGTCTGATGAACGTACAGTTCGCGCTGAAGGACGACATTCTTTACGTGATTGAAGCCAATCCGCGTGCCTCTCGAACAGTGCCATTCGTGTCGAAGGCAACCGGTGTACACCTTGCAAAGGCAGCTGCCCGCGTGATGATGGGCGCGACCATCGCTGATCTGAAGAACGAGAACATGATCCCGAGTGACTACGATGGCGGCTCACTGCCGCTCGAGCACCCGATCGCGGTGAAGGAGGCTGTCCTACCGTTTAACCGTTTCCGTCGCCCAGACGGTGCGATGCTCGACACCATTCTCGGCCCGGAGATGAAATCCACTGGCGAAGTGATGGGCTTGGCACCGTCCTTCGGCGTCGCCTATGCGAAGGCCGAGGCGGCAGCTTTCGGTGCCCTCCCGACGGAAGGCACTGTGTTCGTGTCAGTTGCTAACCGCGACAAGCGCACGCTGATCTTCCCGATTCAGCGACTTTCCACGATGGGCTTCAAGATTTTAGCCACTGGCGGTACTGCCCAGATGCTTCGTAGAAACGGCATCCCTTGCGAGGTCGTGCTCAAGGCTTCTGACGTGCGAAACGGCGCCGAGGGCAAATCGATCGTGGATTGCATCAATGACGGTGACATCGACCTCATCTTGAATACACCAGCCGGATCATCCGGTGCTCGCCATGACGGTTACGACATTCGTGCAGCAGCTGTTGCACACGGCGTGCCATTGATGACGACTGTGCAAGGTGTTACCGCAGCAGTGCAAGGCATTGAAGCGCTGCGCGACAATGAGATCGCCGTGATGAGCCTGCAGGAACTTGAGACCGAGGCCAGGTCGGAGAACGGAGAAAAGTAGCTGTGTCGTTCGCACAGGATTTACAAAACGCGGCCCAAAAGCACGGACAGTTGTGCGTGGGAGTTGACCCTCACGCACAGCTTCTCAATGAGTGGGGGTTGGCAGATGACGTCGAGGGCCTTGCTTCGTTCTCTGATATTTGTGTTGAAGCCTTCGCCGGCCACGTGGCTGTAGTTAAGCCTCAAGTTGCGTTCTACGAACGCTTCGGATCCGCAGGGTTTACGGTCCTGGAAGAACTCATCCAGAGGTTCAGAGACGCGGAGACGCTCGTCATTGCTGATGCGAAGCGAGGCGACATCGGTTCAACGATGCAAGGGTATGCCGACGCTTGGCTGCGCCCTGGCTCGTCCCTCGAGGTAGATGCGCTTACGCTCACTCCATTCCTTGGGATGGGCTCGCTCGCCCCGGCGATCGAGACCGCCCATGAGCACGGTAAAGGTGTTTTCGTCATGGCTGCGAATTCCAACCCTGAGGCCCAGGAGTTCCAGTCCAAGCGGATCGATGGCATCACCATTGCACAGAGCATGGTCGACGCATGCGAGGCGCTGAACGCCGAATACCGAAGTAATGCATCGCACAGTCTTGGTGATGTAGGGATCGTAGTTGGCGCAACGATTTCCTATCCGCTGGACTTTTCTGGTTTCTCAGGTCCCGTCCTGATGCCGGGAGTTGGAGCGCAGGGAGCGAGTTTCAGCGATGTTCGCACTATTGCAGGGCAGAGGCTTGAACAGTTTTACCCCAACATGTCTCGTGGGATTCTCGCTGCTGGCCCTGACCACGTTGAACTGCGTAAACGTGCGATTGACCTGGCGAATTGGAAATAGGAAAAGTTCCTATTTACGAGATTGCATAATTGCTGGTAGTTTAGGTGCGTCGATGCGTTGACGTGGCTAAACACCACGCAATACATCAAGTGTAAAACGTCCTAGTGCTACACTGGCTCGGAGCCGATTGCTTAACCCGGTACTATCGGGGCTGGTAAATCGCGGTCCGGTGTGAATGCACTGGAGGAATAGAACTACTATCTACATGGAGGAAACCGTGGCACTTCCACAGTTGACCGATGAGCAGCGCAAGGCAGCACTCGAGAAGGCGGCAGAAGCACGCAAACAGCGTGCGGAGCTGAAGGCGTCGCTGAAGCGTGGCGACACCAACCTCGCCGAGGTCTTGGAGAAGGCAGCTACCGACGAGATCATTGGCAAGACCAAGGTCTCTGCGCTGCTGGAGGCCCTGCCAAAGGTTGGTAAGGTCAAGGCGCGCGAGATCATGGAAGAGCTGGAAATTGCCCAAACTCGCCGTCTCCGTGGTTTGGGCGACCGTCAGCGTCGCGCACTGCTCGAGCGCTTTGGTTTCTCCGAGGACTAATCCAGTGTCGACACCCACTTCACGCGGCAATCTCGTAGTTCTGGCTGGACCCTCTGCGGTAGGGAAGTCAACCGTTGTGCAGCGCTTGCGGAAAGAGGTTCCTGAGTTGTACTTCTCCGTTTCGATGACGACTCGGGCGCCACGGCCAGGAGAACAGGACGGCAAAGATTACTTCTTTGTGACACCCGATGCATTTCAGCAGAAGATCGATGCGGGTGAGATGCTTGAGTGGGCCGATATCCATGGGGGCCTTCAGCGCTCCGGTACTCCGGCTTCCCCCGTACGAGAAGCGTTGGAAGCCGGACGCCCCGTCCTCGTCGAAGTCGACTTGGTCGGTGCGCGAAATATCAAGGGCATGATGCCAGAGGCGGCAACTGTGTTTCTTGCGCCTCCGTCATGGGAGATCCTTGTCGAACGTCTCACCGGGCGTGGTACGGAGACCCAAGAGGTCATTGAGCGTCGTTTGGAAACTGCGCGTAACGAGATTGCTGTGCAGGACGAATTTGACAATATTGTTGTCAATGATGATATCGATGATGCTGTTGCTGCTATAGTGGATCTCCTTGAGGGATCTGCTAGCTAAGACCGGAACACAGAGACACTGTCAATTAATAGAAGTACAACGAGAAGTAGGTTGAATTGAGCACGATCAACAGCGATCTGTTGCAAGATAGCTCTGCGGGTGACGCGGAAGAGAAAGCGTACGACACGCCCGATGGTATTACCGCACCACCGATTGATGAGCTGCTGACGAAGGTGTCGTCGAAGTACGCATTGGTTATTTTTGCTGCCAAGCGTGCTCGCCAAATCAACAGCTACTACCAGAACTCTGACGAAGGCGTATTTGAGTTCATCGGTCCTTTGGTCACGCCAGAGCCGGGTGAGAAGCCACTTTCTATTGCGCTTCGCGAAATCAACTCGTCTTTGCTCGAACATGAGGAAGGTCTGTAGAGGCTCTCTTACTTTCGTACACATGCCCCGCAATGGCTCCCCAGTAGGAGTGATTGCGGGGTTTTGCGTACACTTTCTTGCTATGAGTGAAGTGAAGAAAGTTGTCGTTGGAGTTGCAGGCGGAATTGCTGCCTATAAGGCTTGCCAAATCGTCCGGGATTTTCGTGAGCAAGGTTTCGATGTGCGCGTCATTCCCACGGTGAATGCACTGAAGTTTGTTGGTGCAGCAACGTTTGAGGCGCTTTCTGGTGCACCAGTCGATACCGATGTGTTTTCGAGAGTCGATGAGGTACAGCATGTACGTATTGGGCAAGATGCAGATGCTATCGTCGTCGCTCCGGCCACCGCGGACTTTCTAGCGCGTGTTGCAACAGGGCGCGCAGACGACCTTTTGACTTCCACTCTTCTCATGGCAACTTGTCCTGTCGTAATCGCACCAGCAATGCATACTGAGATGTGGAACAACCCTGCAACGCAACACAATGTGTCGGTGCTTCGTTCCCGTGGATACACCGTCCTGGAGCCCGCCCATGGCCGGTTGACGGGCAAAGACAGTGGCGTGGGGCGACTCCTTGATCCCTCACAGATTGTGGCTCTCACACAAACGGTCATAGCTACAGGGCCTATTGAACGATCGTTGGAGGGAAAACGGGTCCTGATTAGTGCTGGGGGCACCCACGAACCGCTCGATCCAGTACGTTTCTTGGGGAATCACTCCTCAGGAAGGCAGGGCTTTGCACTTGCAGAAATTGCGACCCAACGAGGCGCGGACGTCGATGTAGTCGCCGGTGCTACTAGTGAGTTAAGCATTCCCGCTGGGGCTAGAGTCCACCGCGTCACCACGGCCCAACAAATGAACGAAGTCATGCGTAGCCTTGCGTCCGACGCCGACATTATCGTCATGGCTGCAGCGGTTGCCGATATGCGTCCTCGCAACGTATCCAACACAAAGCTGAAGAAGGACGCAAACAGCAAAGCGCTTACACAAGTAGATTTGGTACCCAATCCCGATATTCTGCAGGGGTTGGGCGAAATGCGGAAAGAAGGCGGTACCAACGCCACGATCATCGGGTTTGCTGCGGAGACCGACAACGAGCTTGAGAACGCTCGGCGGAAATTGAAGCGTAAAGGGGTAGACGGTCTCATGGTCAACTCAGTCTCAGAGGGGGCAGTGTTTGGCCAGATGCATAACCAAGGCTGGTTTCTTGACAGTTCAGGTGATGAGCATTCGATTCCACGTGGTACGAAGTTGGTGGTTGCAGTGCACTTGTTTGACAGGATTGAGTCCCTCGCTCGATAGCGTGCGGTGTTTGAAATATTAGACCGAGTGGTCTACCCTAAAGTGCATTGAATCAACGGTCGGCGATTGTCAGTCTTCGCAGGCCACTTTCCGTAGGAATTTGAGAGCAAAAGGAAGACCGCTTTGTCTACACGTGATTCTGGTAAGTACTACCGATTGTTCACCAGCGAATCAGTGACCGAAGGGCACCCAGACAAGATTTGCGACGCAATCTCAGATGCGATTCTCGATGATATGCTCAGGCAGGACCCGACATCGCGTGTTGCCATCGAAACGCTCGTTACGACCGGGCAAGTGCACGTCGTCGGCGAGGTGAAAACTGAAGCCTATTCGAATATTGCCAAGATTGTGCGCGATAAGTTGGTTGGGATCGGGTTCTCCTCGTCTGAGGTTGGGTTCGATGGCCGCACGTGTGGGGTGAATATTGCCATTGGAGATCAGTCTGCTGAAATCTCTGATGGCGTGTCGTTCTCTCAGGAGTCCCGAGAGAACGACACGATCGAAGTACTGAACCAGACTGGCGCCGGCGACCAGGGCTTGATGTTCGGCTATGCGACCAATGAAACCGAAGAGTACATGCCGCTTCCGATCGCTCTCGCGCATCGTCTGGCAAGACGCCTGACCGAGGTAAGAAAGATGGGTACCGTCGTTGGGCTGCGACCAGATGGGAAGACCCAGGTGACGTTCGCCTACGACGGCGATACGCCAGTGGCTTTGGACACGGTAGTTATTTCTACGCAGCACGACCCTGACTTTGTCGGGGAGGCCCTCGAAAACGCGCTTCGTACGCATGTGCTCGAGTGGGTTATTGCAGACGCAGGACTGGAGAAGTTTTACACCGAAGACACCAAGCTTTTGGTGAATCCGTCTGGGTCGTTCGTATTAGGTGGGCCGATGGGGGATGCCGGGCTGACCGGCCGAAAGATCATCGTGGACACCTATGGTGGCACGGCGCGCCATGGAGGAGGCGCGTTTTCCGGTAAGGATCCTTCAAAAGTTGATCGTTCTGCGGCGTATGCAACCCGCTGGGTAGCAAAGAACATTTGCGCTGCCGGCTTGGCGGACCGTTGTGAGGTTCAGGTTGCGTACGCGATCGGCAGGGCCACGCCGGTTGGACTTTACGTTGAGACATTCGGCACCGCGGCCGAAGGACTCACAGATGAATCCATCCAGCAGGCGGTTGAAAAAGTCTTTGATCTGCGCCCTGCTGCGATTATTCAAGAGCTTGACCTTCTTCGGCCGATCTATGCTCAGACTGCTGCGTATGGCCACTTCGGCCGCACAGACGTCGATTTGCCGTGGGAACAGCTCAATAAGGTGGACGACCTGCGAGCAGCCGCAGGGCTGTAAGGCAAGGCTTGATGTCGAAACAGCCCGCGTCAACCCTTCCTATTGCCAAGGTGCTGCCGCAGCTTGGATTGGTGCAACTTGACCGTACCTTTGACTACTACGTCGCAGAAGAGCAGTCGGAGGACGCGAAGCCGGGGACGCGGGTGAGGGTGCGGTTTGCAGGTCGCCTCGTCGACGGACTAGTGCTCGATAGGACAGATGCTCCCGAGCATGCGGGTAGCCTCCGTTATCTCGAGAGAGTCATTTCCCCAGAGATAGTCGCTCCCATCCAGCTTCGTCAACTTGTTGACGCACTCGCCGAGCGCTACGCCGGGGTGAGATCTGACATATACCGCTCAGCTATCCCTCCTCGGCATAAGAAAGCCGAGGAGACAGACACATCAACGCCGTGGGGAGAGCTCGGAGAAACTACCGAGCCTGATCTTTCAGCGTGGAGTACGTATCAATTCGGCGAATCCTTCGTCGACGCGGTGCTGGCCGGGAAGTTGGTGCGCGCCGCGTGGCAGGTGGCGCCAGACACGTCGTGGGCGGAGGCGGTAGCTGCCCTGGTAGCCAAGGTCGCGCTTGATGGTGGCGGCGCACTGGTAGTAGTTCCTGACCAACGCGATGTGGACAGCCTTGAGGCGGAGCTAAAGCAAGTTGTAGGTCCTCGGCAGATAAGCACGCTGACTTCGGCGCTGGGACCACAGGCGCGGTATTCGCGCTATCTTTCGGCGCTGCACGGACAGGCCAGGATTGTGGTTGGCACCCGCTCCGCAGCGTTTGCGCCGGTTCAGAACCTCCAGCTGCTCGTGCTTATGGATGACGGCAACGATAACCTCGTTGACCCACGCGAACCCTATGTCCATGCACGAGAGGTATTGACGACGCGCTCCGCGCTGGAGCACGTCTCGCTCATTATCGGCGGCGTTGCGCGGACCGCAGAAACCCAAATGCTTGTTGAATCTGGATGGATGCATGGGTTGGAGGCGTCGAAAACTACGATCCGGGAGCGGATGCCTCGAATCTACGCGGCAGGAGACTCAGACTATGCGTTGGAGCGTGACCCACGGGCGAGGCAGGCTAGGCTGCCTTCGGTGGCGTTTCAGTCTGCGAACCGGGCGCTCGAGCGGGATCGTCCAGTGCTGTTCCAAGTACCACGTGCTGGGTACATTCGTGCTCTCGCATGTGGGGAGTGCCGAACGCCTTCACGCTGCCGTTCCTGCAACGGACCCCTTGAGTTACCGCAAAGCGGGGATGCTTCTGCGCCCACATGTCGATGGTGTGGCCGAATCGATCCATCATTTCGCTGTGCTGCCTGCGGGTCGAGGAAGCTACGTGCGGTGGTGCTAGGGACCGACCGGACTGCGGAGGAGCTCGGAAGAGCGTTTCCCCAAGTTCGGGTGCGGAACTCTTCAGGTGAGAAGATACTGGCAGAAGTTGAACCTCGGGCTCAGCTTGTCGTTGCGACACCCGGGGCAGAACCGTTCGTACAGGGCGGGTATGGAGCCGCAGTCTTGATGGATCCTTGGGCGTTACTGCAACGGCCGGACTTACGCGCCGCGGAGGAGACGTTTTCCAAATGGATCGCAGCTGCAGCGCTGGTCGAGCCACACACACGTGGGGGAGAAGTCGTTGTGACGGCGGACCCAGCGATCGCGGTAGTGCAGTTTTTTCTTCGTTGGGACCCATCGGGGTACGCGGAGCTTGAATTAGAGCACCGACGAGAGGTGTCGTTCCCGCCGACTGCGCACGTCGCAGTTGTGGATGCTCCTCGGGTTGCCTTGGAAGACTATTTTGCCAATGTTTCGCTGCCCCCAAACACTGAGCTGTTAGGCCCGGTGGATTTGCCATCCGGGGTTACGCTTCCAGGTACCTGGGATCAACGACAGTATGGCCCTGCACAACGAATGTTGGTGCGTTGTCCGGTGCAAGACCGCAACGGGTTGGGGAGAGCACTGCGGGCAGGGTTAATCAGTCGGGCTACTCGGAAGCAGGATCTGCCGCTTCGGGTGCAGGTTGACCCGTTGCATATCGGATAGCGTTGCAACGTCAATGTTACGGCTGGGTAGACTATCGAGCCATGACAGTTCGTAGACTTCGACTACTCGGGGACCCCGTGCTTAACCAGGTCGCAAAAGAGGTTACTGAGTTCGGTATCGGGATTCGTTCACTGGTCAACGACATGTTCGACACGATGGATGACGCAGGAGGGGTTGGACTGGCTGCGAATCAGATTGGTCACAGCCTGCGAGTGTTCGTCTTTGACTGCCAGGGGATGCGAGGTCATATCGTCAATCCAACCTGGAGGGCGCTTGATGGTCAGCGGCAGCTTAGTGTCGAGGGGTGCCTGTCCATCCCTGGGGTGCGAGCGAACGTCGATCGGTTTCGCTCGGTAGTCTGCAATGGCGTCGACATAGAAGGGCGTCCGGTAGCAATCTTGGGAACAGGACTGCTTGCACGGTGCATCCAGCATGAGACTGACCATCTCGACGGCACCGTGTTCCTGGAGCGTTTGTCCGCAGAGGAAAAGAAACTAGCATTGTCTCAAGTTCGTACATCCATGTGGTGGAAGGAGCAGTAATGCGTATTGTGTTTGCGGGAACGCCAGAGCCAGCCGTCGTGGCCCTGGAAGCGTTGTTGAAGTCAAATCATGAAGTGGTCGCGGTGCTCACGCGACCAGATGCTCCAAAAGGGAGGGGGAGGACGCTTCATCCTTCGCCCGTGAAACAAATCGCGCTTGAGCACGGCATTGAGGTGCTCGAACCGACAACGCTTCGCAACAACGAGGAGATCGCGAACCGGTTACGCGAGTTGGCCCCGGATGCCATCCCCGTTGTGGCATACGGAAACCTCGTTCCGGCCTCGTTACTAGACTTACCGCGACATGGGTGGGTGAATCTTCATTTTTCGCTTCTCCCTGAGTTTCGAGGAGCGGCTCCTGTACAGGCGGCAATCCTGGCTGGTTTGACGACGACGGGGGCTACTACCTTCCGCATCGACGAAGGACTCGATACGGGGCCTATCTTAGCTACGTTCGAGGAAACAATTGCGCCGACCGATACAGCAGATGACCTCCTGACCAGACTGGCGTACAAGGGCGCAGACTTGCTTGTGGAAACAATGGACGGACTCGGTACCAACAGCGTTGTTGCTAGACCACAGCCCGCCGAAGGCACCTATGCGCCGAAGATCCAAAGCAAAGACGCCCGCATCAGGTGGGACTTCGACGCCGATGTGGTTGATCGCACGATCCGGGCATACACCCCGGGTCCCGGTGCGTGGACAATGCTCGGAGAACAACGTTTTAAAATTGGTCCTGTGACGCTCAGCGACTCGAATACGCTTGGAGTGGGCGAAGTTGCCGTCGAAAAGAATCAGGTACGAGTAGGAACTGGCAGCGTTGATGTCATCCTGCAAGAGATTCAACCACCAGGGAAGAAGCGTATGGCTGCAGACGCGTGGGGCCGTGGCCTCTCAACTGAGTTCGTGGAAGCGGGAGTGAAGTTTGCATGAGTGGAGGATTTAGGTCCAGGTCTGCGGGGCGTCGTAAAGAAACACCAAGAAGCAAACAGCCACCAAAGAGAGGAAAGAAGCGCCCCAGCACTGAAATACCTCGGGTAGAAATCGGTGATCCCGCCAGGGAAGCGGCATGGTCGACGTTAATGCGCGTCGATGTTGATGGCGCATTTGCAAACCTTGTGCTTCCGGGTATCCTCCGCACGCACAAAGTGCGTGGGAAAGATGCTGCCTTCGCAACAGAGCTCACGTACGGCGCGCTGCGTTCGTTGGGTGTGCTTGATGTTGTCCTCCAGGAGTGCTCGACCCGCGACATCGCGAGCCTGGATGCGGAGGTGCGCGCAGCGTTGCGTCTTGGCGCGTACCAGTTGCTGTTTACCAGAGTTGGGCAGCACGCCGCGGTTGATACGTCGGTTCAGTTAGTCATCAGCGCGGGGCGTCAGGGGGCGAAGGGCTTTGCAAACGCGGTATTGCGGACTGTGAGCCGCCAAACTCCCCAGCACTGGATGGATAGCTGTAAACCAGAAGACGCGCTGGAGCGTATTGCGTTCGAACACTCACACCCCGTGTGGATCGCGCGTTCGTTTGCCGCGACCTTGGGGGTTGATGCTGATGACCCGGAACTGGCGAACGCTCTTGAGGCTGACTCGGAACGACCAATCGTGCACCTTGTTGCGCGACCTGGCGAGATCTCCGCGGAGGAGCTAGCCCTCATCACCGGAGGAGACACCGGCAAGTATTCCCCGTACGCAGTTTATTTGCCGGAGGGCAATCCAGGCGAGTTGCAGCCGGTTCGTGACGGACTCGCTGCGGTCCAGGACGAAGGATCTCAGCTGATAGCAAGGGCGCTTGTCCAAGCAGAAGTCGCCGATGATCAGGGACGGTGGCTCGACCTCTGCGCTGGCCCAGGCGGGAAGGCTGCTTTCATCGGTTCTCTAGCGGCAATTGACGGGGCGCGTGTGGATGCGATTGAGGTCGCACCACATCGTGCTCAACTGGTGGAGAAAGCAACTAAAGGCTTACCTGTGCACGTTCGCACGGGTGACGCCACGGCGATCGCCCTCGAGACAGGGTACGACCGAGTGCTTGTCGACGCCCCCTGCTCGGGCCTGGGATCACTTCGGCGTCGGCCTGAAGCACGCTGGACAAAGCGCGAATCGGATATCGCCTCGCTTACGCAATTACAACTTAACTTGCTGAACACTGCCATCGCCGCGGCAAAGCCAGGCGGGGTGATCCTGTATTCGACCTGTTCGCCGGATATTCGGGAGACGCGCGGAATCGTAGACGCCGCGTTGGCTTCTGGTGCAGTCGAAGAATGTGACGCGCACCCACTCGTCGCGCCGATGGAGAACGTTGGCGATTTTAAGAGCGTGCAGATGTGGCCTCACCGACACGGAACTGATGCAATGTTCTTCGCGGTACTTCGCAAGAAAACACTAGGGTAGAGGCATGATTTATATTGCGCCGTCGATCCTTGCAGCGAATTACGCAGCTCTGGGTGAGGATATCGAAAAAGTTCCGAACGCCGACATGCTCCACGTGGACATTATGGACGGCCACTTCGTTCCAAACCTCTCGTTTGGGCCAGATGTGACAAAAGCCGTCAACGGTGTCACCGACCAATTCCTCGATATGCACTTGATGATCGAGGAGCCGGAGCGTTGGTTCGAGACCTACGCCCGGTCTGGTGGCGATCGCATGATTTTCCACGTCGAGGCAACGGATGATCACGTCGCTGCTGCACAGCAGTGCCATGATCTGGGAGTACAGGCGGGGTTTGCGATTAAACCCGGAACCCCAATCGAGCCATACCTCGACGACCTCGAGCGCTTTGAAGAGGTGCTAGTGATGAGTGTTGAACCGGGTTTCGGTGGGCAGAAGTTCATGCCCGAGGTGCTTTCGAAGGTGTTTACCCTTCGCGACCACATCCAGGCAGCTGGATTGTCGACAGTCATTGGCATCGATGGCGGAATTGCGAACGCTACGATTGCACAGGCAGCGGAAGCCGGGGTCGACGCGTTCGTCGCTGGATCGGCAGTGTTCGGCGCCGATAATCCAGCGCAAGCTGTAGACACATTGCGCCGGATGGCGAAAGAAGCGGCTGGCATCGCGTGATCGAAGCAGCTATCGCAGTCGGCGATTCGGTCCGTGGAACGACGAGCCCTAATCCACCCGTCGGTTGCGCTCTCTACGACAGCGACGGGCGCCTCATTGCTACCGGGGCGACCGCCCCAGCAGGAGGTCCGCATGCGGAAGTCCAGGCGCTACGCGCGGCAGGTCCTGCGGCGAGAAGTGCAACGGCAGTCGTCACGTTAGAGCCGTGTAACCACACAGGCAAGACCGGGCCTTGTACAGAGGCGCTCGTCGCTGCGGGCGTGTCCAAGGTTGTGTATCTCACGGCGGACCCGAACCCTGTTGCCTCTGGCGGAGCTGAGCGGCTTCAAGCTGCGGGTATTGACGTCCGCTTCGAGCCACACCGTGTTGATGCCCTGCAGCCCTGGATTTCCTCAATACGCCATCACCGGGTGAGCGTCACGGCAAAGTTTGCGATGACCTTCGATGGGTTCACCGCAGCTATTGACGGCTCGAGTCAGTGGATTACTGGAACCGCAGCACGACAGTTCGTACATCGTGACCGCGCCCATCGTGATGCCATCATCGTCGGGACGGGCACCGCAATCGCCGACAATCCTTCACTCACCGCGCGTAGAGCAGATGGCACGCTGTATCCACATCAGCCACGCCGCGTCGTTGTTGGGACGCGGGAGGTGCCTGCAGGCAATTTGACCAGGTTGGGCTTTTTGCAGTATCCGTCCCCGGAAGCAGCATGCGACGCACTTTGGGCGCTCGGCGCCCGTGACGTACTTGTTGAGGGCGGGGCGAGCCTATTGCGTAGCTTCATTTCCAGCGGCGTCGTTGACAGGGTCCAAGCCTATATTGCGCCGAAGTTACTGGGGCAGGGGCGATCGGTGCTGGACGCTGCAGTGGCGCGTACGATAGGCGACGCGTTCGAATACAAGATTTCCGACGTTCGCCGACTTGGCGAAGACGTATTGATAGAAATGGAGACTGCATAGTGTTTACAGGTCTGGTTGAGGAAGTCGGGTCGGTGGTGTCAATCGAGCCTCTCAACGACGCAGTTCGGATCTGTATCGGCGCTGAGGCCGTGCTGGCAGACGTCAACCTCGGGGACTCAATCGCAGTCGACGGGGTGTGCCTCACGGTCGTGGAAGCAACCGAAACCGCATTTACGGCAGACGTCATGTTGGAAACTTTGCGGCGCTCTCGGATTGGTGAGTATTCGGAGGGGACCCGCGTGAACCTTGAACGGGCACTGGCTGCCGGGGATAGGCTTGGCGGGCATATTGTCCAAGGCCACGTTGACGCAGTGGTCACCTTGCAGCATCGCTCGCCTGCAGAGCACTGGGATCTGTTGCGCTTTTCCCTTCCCAACAGTATGCGGAGGTACGTCGTGGAGAAAGGGTCCATCGCGATCAGTGGGATCTCTTTGACCGTTACTGCCGTAGGCGAGGATTGGTTTGAGGTTTCTCTTATCCCGGCCACTCTGGAGGCTACGACCGCAGGCGCGTGGAAACCAGGGGATATGGTCAATATTGAAGTCGATATCATTGCTAAATACGTTGAGAATATGGTGAGGCACTAACATTGGGTTCCATGAATGCTCCTCAGGACATCGTTGGACGTAATTCTCGGCTTGATTCAGTCGAAGATGCAGTAGCAGCTATAGCGCGTGGTGAAGCTGTCGTTGTTGTAGACAACGAGAATCGGGAAAACGAAGGGGACCTGATCTTCGCCGCCGAGTTCGCTACCCCAGAGCTTGTCGCTTTTATGGTGCGATACACCTCTGGCTATATTTGCGTACCGCTCGAAGACGAGCGAGCGGATGAGCTCCAATTGCCACCGATGGTCGCGCATAATGAGGACGCCCGCGGCACCGCGTACACGGTGACTGTCGATGCCGCGACAGGGACGACTGGAATTTCAGCGACGTCCAGGGCAGAGACCATTCGGCGTCTCGTTGATACGAACTTCGGGCCACACGACTTCACACGTCCGGGACATATCGTGCCGTTGCGCGCTCGTCGGGGAGGCGTGCTCTCGCGCGATGGCCATACAGAAGCCGCTGTTGATCTCGCCCGGATGGCAGGACTCGCCCCGTGCGGTGTCCTGTGCGAGATCGTGTCCGAAGAGGACCCGACAGATATGGCACGATTCGACGAACTGCGCAAGTTCAGCGATGAGCATGGTCTGAAGATGATTTCCATTGAGCAGCTCATTGCCTATCGACGCCGTCATGAGATGACCGTTGAACGAACTGTTGAAACCACGCTGCCTACTGAGTTCGGAACATTTACTGCATACGGTTACCGCAACCGAATAGACGGTTCAGAGCACATCGCGTTAGTCGTTGGCGACGTTGCTCAAAGTGATGATGCGCTGGTGCGAGTTCATTCTGAATGCCTGACCGGCGATGCTTTTGCGTCGAAGCGATGCGACTGTGGTCCGCAGCTTCATGAGTCCATGCGCCGGATTCAGGAAAAGGGGTGTGGCGTCATCGTGTACGTTCGTGGACACGAGGGGCGCGGTATCGGACTTCTTGCAAAGCTCGAGGCCTATCGTCTGCAGGATGAGGGGTTGGACACTGTTGACGCTAATCTCGAACAAGGCTTGCCAATCGACGCCCGTGAGTACTCAGTGGCCGGACAAGTGTTAAAAGACCTTGGTATCATTTCGTTTACACTGTTATCCAACAATCCGGAAAAGGTGGAAGCGCTCAGTGGTTTTGGTCCGATCGTGAAGGAGCGGGCTCGAATCGAAATTGTGCCTACCCACGAAAATATCCGGTACTTACGAACCAAGCAGTCACGCATGGGGCATGATCTCCCCTTGGCTGCATCTTGGACAGAGCAGGAGGAGAAGTAGATGGCCACTGGCGGTGCCCCCGATACCCAAACACTGAATGGCGAGGGGTACACAATCGCCATCGTTTCGACACGATGGAACGAGAAGATTGTGGAACCTCTTCGAGATCGTGCCACCACGACTGCTCGTGAAATGGGCGCCAAGTACGCCGAATACACCGTCGCGGGCGCGCTTGAACTACCTGTTGTAGTCCAAGCATGCGCACAGCGTTATGACGCTGTCGTGGCCCTCGGATGTGTCATCCGCGGAGAAACCGCGCACTTTGAGTACGTCTGTGACTCGGTGACAGCAGGACTTACCCGCATCGCGCTTGACGAGTCGACGCCCGTCGGAAACGGTGTGCTTACCGTGGAAGAGGAAGACCAGGCGTACGAGCGCGCCGGGGGCGAGGACGCTAAGGAAGACAAGGGCGCGGAAGCTGTACAAGCCGCCATTGGCGCGCTGATCGAGCTTGAGAAAGTTCGGGCATTCCCGAAGAAGCATTCATAACCGAAAGACGTAGCGTGGGCTACGACAGGCGAGGAGAAAAGAGTAGTGAGCGAAGAACAGTCGGTTGCGCGCAAGATTGATGAAGCGGAGCTTGCATACCTCAACGCACTCGACCCGCACGCGTCGATTTCGACAAAACCGTGGGAGCTGACGATAAGGTCTCCCTTCCTGAAGAAGGTTGCAGCCGTGTGCATATTGATCGTCATGGCGGTGCACATTTTCATGGCAGCAGTCGTCGACGTCGAATTTTCGGGTCTGACTATCACGTGGTTGGACAAGTTCGCATTCGTTGGCGTGGGAATCATTCTTTCAATTCTGACCTGGTTGGTGTTGACCCGCCCCTGCGTTCAAGTCAACGAAGACGGCGTCGAGGTGGCCAACATTATTGGAACGCGCTTTTACCCGTGGCTCGTGATTTATGGGCTCTCGTTTCCAAAGGGCGCCCGTATGGCTCGACTGGAGCTCCCGGAATTCGAATATGTCCCACTGTGGGCGATTCAGGCCGCAGATAAGGAACTGGCGTTACAGGCAGTAGCGGACTTCCGTGAATTGGAAGCAAAATACATGCCGACGGAGTAGGAAGCGTTAAGCGTTTTGGCTGATCCCACCTCCTATCGCCCGGCGCCGGGAACAATCCCAAACGAGCCCGGCGTCTACAAGTTTCGTGATCCTCACGGGCGAGTTGTATACGTTGGTAAGGCGAAGAATCTCCGTGCTCGCTTAGGCAATTATTTTCAACCTCCAGCGCAGCTGCACCCTCGAACTAGGCAAATGGTGTTCACTGCAAGCTCTGTTGAGTGGACCGTCGTGGCTAGCGAAGTTGAAGCGCTGCAACTTGAGTACACATGGATTAAAAAATTTGATCCATGGTTCAACGTGATGTATCGGGACGACAAAACGTATCCCATGCTGGCGGTGAGCGTAAGAGAACGCTATCCCCGGGCGTTTTTCTACCGGGGACCCAAAAGGAAAGGGGTACGGTACTTCGGCCCATTTTCGCATGCTTGGGCGGTACGCGAAACGCTTGATCTATTAACGCGCGTGTTTCCAATTCGCACCTGTTCGAATGGTGTCTTCAACCGCCATGAGTCACTCGGTCGTCCGTGTCTCTTAGGCTACATCGACAAGTGTTCTGCGCCATGCGTGCAGCGGGTAAATCAAGAGGATTATGACGATATTGTTGCTGGCTTCCTCGCGTTTATGGGTGGCCGGACCGAGCATGTCGTGAGGTCGCTCAAGCACCAGATGGCGAGCGCAGCGGAGCAGCTGGAGTTCGAGAAAGCCGCCCGTCTTCGAGACGACCTCGGTGCGCTTGACAAAGTGATGGAGCGCCAGACCGTAGTACTCAGCAGCGATACGGACGCCGACATCATTGCAATTGACAGTGATGAACTCGAAGCAGCCGTGCAGATATTTAACGTACGCAGTGGACGTATTCGTGCACAGCGAGGGTGGGTCGTCGAAAAGACAGGTGACGAGCCAGGCAGCTTGGACAGGCTAGCGGAAGGGGAGAAGGACCCGGCAATTCCTACGCTAATGCAGGACTTTCTCGTGCAGTACTACTCTGATGCCGTCGAACGCGCTGCGCAGGAAAGGAAGGAAGACCTCAAGATCTCGGAGGAGTTTCGTCGAAGGGGCGTCGATAAACAATCACACCAAGAAGCTGCGCCGAACATCCCTGTTCCCCGGGAGATCCTTGTCGCGGAGCTGCCAGAAGAGATGGGGGACGTGTCCGAGCTCCTGTCGCAGCTGCGAGGAGCGCAAGTCGATATCCGAGTTCCAAAGCGAGGAGATAAAGCCGCGTTGATGGAGACGGTGCATCGAAATGCGGCGGAGGCGCTTCACCAACACAAGTTGAAACGCGTCGGAGACCTGACTGCTCGGTCTCAGGCACTGCAGGATATTCAATCGGCGCTGGGAATGGATGAAGCACCACTGCGAATTGAATGCACTGACATTTCGCATATTCAGGGCACGGACGTTGTGGCGTCCCTAGTCGTATTTGAAGACGGACTTCCCAAAAAGAATGACTACAGGCGATACCAGATAAAGGAAGCTGCCGGAGACGGGCGCGCCGACGACGTCGGATCCATCGCAGAAGTAACGCGTCGCAGGTTCAAGCGTTATCACGAGGACAAACTGGCTAATCCCGATGAAGAGGCAGCCAAAATGATGTTCGCGGAGGAAGCGAGCGAGGTCGCCTCAACTGGTAATCAGCGATTTGCGTATCCACCCCAACTATTCATCGTCGATGGCGGAAAACCACAGGTAAATGCCGCTCAAGCGGTTTTCGATGAGCTTGGCATCGTCGATGTCCAGCTCATCGGGCTGGCGAAACGTCTGGAAGAAATTTGGATCGCCGACGACGATGAACCAATCATCTTGCCGAGAAACTCTGATGGCATGTACTTGTTGCAGCAGATCCGTGACGAGGCGCACCGCTTTGCGATTTCCTACCACAGGCAGCAGCGATCAAAGCGAATGCGGGCGTCTGTTCTCGACAATATTCCGGGCCTTGGTCCCACACGTCGAACGGAACTGGTGAAGCACTTTGGTAGTGTCAAACAGATTCGTAAAGCCTCTATTGACCAGTTGCAGGAGGTCGCAGGGGTTGGGCCGAAGCTGGCAGAGACAATTTTTGAGCACCTACACAAAGATGACGAAGGCTAGCTAGTATGGGCCTATGACTTCGCCTTTATTACCTGCTTCTGCATCTCGTCGCCCCGTGATTATCACCGGGCTTTCTGGTGGTGGCTTGTCAACTGCCGCGAAAGTATTCGAAGACAAAGGGTACTTTGTTTCGCAGAATTTGCCACCTCAGCTCATTCTCGATCTCGTGGAGATGTCTACGGCGGAGGACTCGCCGGTTGATCACCTCGCAGTAGTGACAGACGTGCGCGCCAGAATGTTTAACGGTTCGCTCTTGGAGACCATCGAAGCGATTAAAGCGAAGGGCCTTTCGCCGTTTATCTTGTTCCTAGACGCGCGCGACGAAGTCCTCATCCGCCGTTTTGATAGCGTGCGACGCACACACCCGCTGCAGGGTAATGACACCCTGAAAGACGGAATCGAGCGCGAACGCAAGGAGCTCAGTCCTATCCGGGAACGTGCCGACTTAATTATTGATACGACGCACCTCTCCGTCCACGACCTTCGGCGCTCAATTGAGGCCTCCGTGGGAGACCTTTCAGCGCCAAAGCAGCACGTCACCGTGGAATCCTTTGGATTCAAACACGGTACGCCACGAGATGCAGACTTGGTGCTCGATGTTCGATTCTTGCCGAACCCGTTCTGGATCCCCGAGCTACGCGAATTTCGAGGCGTCGATACGCCAGTGTCGGACTATGTGCTGTCACAGCCCGGCGCGAAGGCCTTCGTCGATAATTTCCTGATATTGCTGAAGGACATGCTCAAGGGGTACCGACACGAGGGCAAGGATTTCATCACAGTTGGGATTGGCTGTACCGGTGGACACCACAGGTCCGTAGCTATATCGGAGGAGATCGTCCGACGCCTCCGGGAGTCAGATGATGTAGATGTGAACATTTTGCACCGAGACCTAGAACGCGACTAGCTGCTCCTTATCGTTGGAAAGAAGCACTGAACATATTATGGGACCTGCTTTTACATGCCTTGGGGGAGGCCACGGCTTATATCAAACCCTGTTGGCGGCGCGAGCGGCTAAGGCTCAGGCTATCCACGCCGTCGTTACAGTTGCTGACGACGGGGGATCGTCTGGTCGGCTCCGCCGGGAAATGGAGATCATTCCACCAGGTGACCTACGGATGGCTTTGTCTGCACTGACTGCAACCGACGATGACGGCGTACTGTGGCGCGAAACGCTTCAGCACCGCTTCGGCGGCAATGGTGCGATGGCGGGGCACGCTGTCGGCAATCTGCTGTTAGCCGGGCTGAGCGAAGAACTCGGTGATATGCAGCAGGCTCTAGACATCATTAGCTCGTGGACGCGTGCGGATGGTCGGGTAGTGCCGATGAGCCCAATGCCCCTCGATATTGAGGCGGATGTTGCTGGGCTTGACGATGATCCCCGTGTGTTGCGCTCTGTGCGTGGCCAGGTAGCTGTTGCCACGACACCGGGCACCGTAAGGCGTGTACGCCTCCTCCCGCACAATCCGCCGGCTACCGAGGAAGCGGTGCGTGCAATTATGGATGCGGATGTGGTGACGATTGGCCCAGGATCGTGGTTCTCCTCGGTAATTCCGCACCTGCTCGTACCGGACATCGTCCGTGCGTTGAATGAAACGTCAGCGCTCGTCGTGGTGGTTTTGAACCTTTCGCCTGAGGCAGGGGAGACCCCTGGTTTTAGTACGGAACGACATATTCACGTGTTCGAGCAGCATGCTCCAAACTTGCACGTGGACGTGTTCTTGGCCGATAACTCAATCAGTCCGACAGAGGGCGAACGAGTTCACCTCGCGCGAGCTGCTGGGCGCGTCGGCGGAACGGTACTGTTTCGTGACATCCATGAAATCGACGATCAGCGCAGAAGCACGAACAGACATGACCCAAAGAAGCTCGCCCACGAACTGCTCGCCCTTGCCCATGAGTTTCACGCGTAACGTGCGCTACACTAATTCACCGATGTTTTTGTAGAAAGGATCCCTCGGTGTCGCTGACAGCCAAAACGAAAGACGAGCTGCTTCGAATTCCGCTTGGAGCAAAGTCCGTCGTAGCCGCCGAGGCTTCCGCGTTAGTTCGCTTCGCAGGCAAGCTTGATGCGAGTGTTCACGGACTCACGATGACAGCGGATTTCGCAGAAGAAGCAGTAGCCCGCCGGTTGATGCTCATCCTAGAGACACTCTTTATGTGTTCACCAACATTCACCGTGGTATCACCTGGGTCAGCGACGAAAGAGACGAAATACGAGGTACGACTGGATTCGGGTGTCGAAGCGGTCTATCGCCGCCTCAACCTTCGGACGCAATCAGGGCATCTCGTTGTCGGAATGCCTCCGCAGATTGTTTCGGGAGAAGTTTCTGAAGTAGAGGCAGCATGGAGGGGTGCGTTCCTTGCACGCGGGACATTGACGGAGCCGGGGCGCACTGCAGCTTTGGAAGTCGAGTGTCCGTGTGAGGAAGCAGGGCTCGCCTTGGTAGGGCTCGCCCGTCGACTCGGATGTCAGATCAGACTGCGTGAGTCTCGGGGGGTAGAGCGGGTGCATGTGCGTGATGCAGAGACGATTGGTGTGCTTCTTAGCAGAATGGGTGCTCCACTTGCCCGTTTGGAATGGGATGCAAAACTTCAAGAGAAGCAGGCACAGATGCGCGGTGGACAGCGCCTTGCCACGTTTGACGACGCCAACACCCGTCGAAGCGTACATGCCGCTACGGTTGCTGCACAACGCGTGGAACGTGCTATGGAGGTCCTCGGTGACGATGTTCCTGAGCACCTTGCGGAGGCCGGCTACCTACGAGTTGAGCACCGTCAGGCATCGCTGGAGGAGTTAGGGCGTCTGGCTGATCCGCAAATGACTAAGGATGCAGTGGCCGGACGTATTCGTCGGCTGCTCTCACTTGCAGATAAACGAGCTGCTGAGCTCGGCATTCCGGATACACGTGGAAAGACTCCGAAGACTAGTTAGAGCGCGGTATGGCGCTCTAGCCTATGCGTGTGATTAATATCACGCCTCTCGAATCGCGAGCTTTGTCGGTCCGGAAGATACGACAGTCGGGGGTAAAAGAGATTACCTTTATCGCCGTTTTTGTTATATCTGGTGGGCTCGCGGGGCTAAACAGACATTCTTGGGGCGCGAAAGTGTGAGACGATACCCCCGGTTTTGACGCCAAGATCCTGATGCAACGTTAGGGCACTAATTGTGGCGTTATGCGGCGATGCAAGCGTTGAAATCTCTCGCTAAACTGATGTGCAACGGGCTGAACCAACGAACTCGCCGAGAACGGAAAGAGATTGGTACTGGCCCAAAGCAAGTCTCAACAATTTCCGACATAGAGGAGTAAAGACTGTGACTATTCGTATTGGCATTAATGGCTTTGGTCGTATCGGCCGCTCGGCATTCCGCATCATTCTGGATCAGTACTCGAGCGACCTTGAGGTCGTGAAGATCAATGACCTGACCGACAATAAGACTTTGGCCCACCTTGTCAAGTACGACACAGCGTATGGCCAGCTCGGCCGCGACGTTGAGTACGACGAATCCTCCATCACCGTTGATGGCCACCGCATTGAGGTTACTGAGGAGAAGGACCCATCCAAGCTTGCATGGGGCGATGCAAACGTTGACATCGTCCTTGACTGCACCGGTCGTTTCACCGATGCCAACGATGCAAAGGCTCACATCGAAGCTGGCGCGAAGAAGGTCATCATCTCCGCACCGGGTAAGAACGTTGATGGCACCTACGTCTGGGGCGTCAACCACACTGACTACAGCAATGACCAGCAGATCATCTCTGCTGCATCCTGCACCACGAACTCGCTTGCACCAGTTGCAAAGATTCTGGAAGAGGAGTTCGGCATCAAGTCTGGTTTGATGACCACTATTCACGCTTACACCGGCGACCAGCGCATCCAGGACGCCCCTCACAAGGACCTGCGTCGCGCTCGTGCTGCAGCGCAGAACATCGTTCCAACCACGACTGGTGCAGCTAAGGCTGTGGCCCTGGTTCTGCCGGCGCTTGAGGGCAAATTGGACGGCTTCGCGATGCGCGTGCCAACCATCACCGGCTCTGCAACCGACCTGACCGTCGAGCTGAACAAGGACGTGACGGTCGACGAGATCAACGCAGCGATCAAGAAGGCTGCGCAGGACCCAGAGTTCGGTAAGGCTCTCGAGTACACCGAGGATCCAATTGTTTCCTCTGACATCATCGGAAACACCCACGGTTCCATCTTCGACGCAGGCATGACCCGCGTTATCGACGGCAACCTGGTCAAGCTGATCGCTTGGTACGACAACGAGTGGTCCTACACCTCTCAGTTTGTCCGTATGACGAAGCACGTCGCTGATAACTTGGCATAAGACCTAGAATGGCCCGGGTGTGTAGCACGCACACTTCGGGCCATTTCTTTCGCTAATGCTTGAATAAAAATTACAGCAAACAACCGAAATAACAGAGGAGAGTTCCTATGGCAATGAAAACGCTACAACAGCTTCTGGACGAAGGCGTTGAGGATCGTCATGTCCTGGTCCGTTCCGACTTCAACGTTCCACTTGATGAAGATGGCAACATTACCGATGCCGGGCGTATCGACGCATCGCTGCCAACTTTGAAAGCGCTTTTGGAAGGTGGAGCAAAAGTCATTGTCATGGCTCACCTCGGCCGTCCAAAGGGAGAGGTGAACCCAAAGTTCTCCCTGAAGCCTGTCGCTGAAGCGCTGAGCGAGCGCCTTGGTCAATTCGTAGCGCTTGCCGGCGATGTTTCCGGCGAGGACGCACATGAGCGTGCTAACGGAATTACCGGTGGCGAAATCCTGCTGCTCGAGAATGTTCGTTTCGATCCACGCGAAACTTCGAAGGACGAAGCTGAGCGCGCGGAGTTTGCTGCCGAGCTGGTCGCTCTGGCTGCAGACAACGGAGCGTTTGTTTCCGACGGATTTGGTGTTGTCCACCGTGCACAGACTTCCGTTTACGACGTTGCTAAGAAGCTTCCGGCCTACGCAGGTTACCTCGTTGAAAAGGAAGTCAAGACCCTGAGCAAGGTCAAGGACGCGCCGGATCACCCATACGTTGTCGTTCTTGGTGGATCCAAGGTTTCCGACAAGCTGGGAGTTATTGAGGCGCTCGCTGCAAAGGCGGACAAGGTCATCATCGGTGGTGGCATGTGCTACACCTTCCTCGCTGCGCAGGGCTACAACGTTCAGGAATCTCTGTTGCAGGAAGACATGATCGACACCTGCAAGGACCTGATTGGCCGCTTTGGCGATAAGCTTCTGCTGCCAGAGGACCTTATTGCAGCTTCCGAATTTGCAAAGGATGCAGAAAAGCAGACTGTTGCAGCTGACGCCATCCCAGAAGGCTGGATGTCTCTCGACATCGGTCCGAAGACCGCGGCACGGTACGGCGAGGCTCTGAAGAGCTCGAAGACCGTTTTCTGGAACGGCCCGATGGGCGTCTTCGAATTCCCGGCGTTTGCCGCTGGAACGAAGGCTGTTGCCGAAGCAATGATCGCTGCTACGAAGGACAATCAATCGTTTACGGTTGTCGGTGGCGGTGACTCTGCGGCATCGGTGCGCATTCTGGGTCTCGATGAGGACGGTTTCTCGCACATCTCGACGGGTGGCGGCGCTTCCCTCGAATTGATCGAAGGTAAAGAACTGCCAGGCGTCGCTGTTCTTGCCAAGTAGTCGCTTTTACAAAGGAGTATGAAGATGTCTCGTAAACCGCTTATTGCCGGTAACTGGAAGATGAACCATGACCACCTTGAGGCAATCGCCTCAGCACAGAAGCTGGCGTTTGCTTTCCCTAAGGATGGCTATGAGTTCGTCGACGTCGCACTGACCGTGCCGTTTACTGATCTCCGTTCCATTCAGACCCTCGTTGAGGGCGATAAGTTGCAGATTACATACGGTGCACAGGACGTATCGGCACATGACGCTGGCGCTTACACCGGCGAGGTCTCGGCCTCCATGTTGGAGAAGCTTGGCTGCACATGGGTAGTAGTTGGCCATTCTGAACGCCGCGAATACCACGGTGAAGACGATGAGCTGGTCTCCCGTAAGGCGAAGAAGGCTCTTGACCACAACATGAGCCCAATTGTTTGCGTTGGTGAGCCTCTCAGCATTCGCGAAGAAGGCACCCACGTGGAGTATGTCGTCGAGCAGACGAAGAAGTCCCTTGACGGGCTTGGCAGCGATGAACTCGCGAAGACCGTTATCGCCTACGAGCCTGTATGGGCCATCGGTACGGGCAAGGTTGCGTCGGCGGCTGACGCACAAGAGGTATGCCAGGCTATTCGTGGCCTTATTCGCGATTTGGCAGGTGACGACGTCGCTGAAGGCATCCGTATTCTGTACGGCGGATCTGTAAAGACCGAGACCGTCGGGGAGATCATTGCGCAACCGGACGTTGACGGTGGTCTTGTCGGTGGTGCTTCCCTTGACGGCCAGGACTTTGCTAAGTTGGCTGCTGCCGCAGCACAGGCTGTACAGTAGGCAATTCTGATTCGGTAGCCCGGACGAGAGCGCGTCGAATAACACCAGTTGACGCAATTCGTGTACTCTGGTCCGGGTTACATCAATGTAGGTTTTATAGTGAGGATTTACCACCATGACGTTGGCGCTTGAGATCGTGCTCGTAATCGCGGCGGTCTTGATGACAGTGTTCGTCTTGCTTCACAAAGGCAAGGGGGGCGGGCTTTCGAGCTTGTTCGGTGGTGGCGTCCAGGCCAACCTGTCTGGGTCCACAATCGTGGAGAAGAACCTGGACCGCTACACGATCGTCATCACTCTGATCTGGATTGTGTGCATCATTGGTCTGAATCTCATTCAGACGTTCGCAGCTTAAGCCGCAGCGAAAAGGCCTCCTGGAGCATAAAGCTCGAGGAGGCCTTTCGTCACGTATTGTTCAATTCAGTTTAACGTGGCGCCGCGTCCTCGGTAACCCACAAAATAGTGGTATCCTTGCCGACGGCGCCTGCCGCTGGCCAATCGAGGAAGTCCGCCCGTTCGGAAACAGCGGTAGCTGCTCCTGCTTTTTCTGCTCCTGACACGAGCAACCAGACGTGCTGTGCCTGTCGCACTGCAGGAAGGGTCAAAGAAATTCGCTCAGCTGGCGGCTTCGGAGAATCCGTGACCTGGACGACCAAGGCGTCTTTCTCCTTCACAGCAAAAGTGTGAGGGAACAGCGAGTTGATATGTCCTTCGCCACCCATTCCAAGCAAATGGAGGTCAAACCCTTCTGGCGCCTCGACGTTCAGAAGAGCCGAGTAGCGAGAAACGGCTTCTTCCATTGCTCCACCGTTCAAACCATACCCAAAAATATTTCCTTCAGGGATTGCTATGTGGTCAAGCAACGCCTTTCGAGCCTGACCTTCGTTGGAATCCTCATGGTCAACAGGGACGTTGCGTTCGTCGCCGAAGAATACTTTCACCCTGGACCAGTCGATATCAGCGGTTGCCAGCTTCGCAAGGAACCGTATGCCTGCAGTGCCGCCGGTCAGCACAATTCGCGCAGTCCCATCACCATTGACACCACCGGTAGGAGAGCTGTGGATCCCTGAAATAAACGCCTGGAACGCTGCAGCGGAGGCGTCGATAAGCTTGTCCAGGTCTGCAAATGTTTTGGTCGTTAGTGGATTGTTCATCCGCTGAACCTCTTTCGTCATGAAGCTATGGAAGGCGGTGTAACAACGCCCGAGCATACATGGCATCGGGATCAAGGTGCCGAAGCTCTTCAGCGAGGCACTCTGCATCTGAACGAGCGCTCAATGCCACAAAGGCATCAGGGTAGCCGGGGACAGAGACCCGTACTGTGTGCTCATCGACGGCCTGGACCTGCACGGAGTCGTCACCGCAGCTGAGCGCAAGGCGTTGGATCGGCGAGCCCGGGATGGCCTCGCTTTCATTAACCGCTTCAATCGTCACGTCAACACCAAAACATGCATTCAACCATGCAGCGGCAATACTGACACTTGGATGCTCAGCAACGCCGCTGAGAGAAATCGTGCGGGGCATATGTTTGTAACGGTCAAATGCCGAAGCAACGACGCCTCGCCAAGGCGTGATCTTAGACCACATCATGTCTGAGTCACCAGGGACGTATACTTTCGCCAATTGGTCAACGCACTCGGCGCCCATTGTCCGCCATGCATTCGTGATCCGCCGGTGCGCGATATTACCGAGCTCTGCTTCAGCGGGAACGTCCGGCACCGTTGTAGGCCACCACGCAACAATCGGCGTGTCCGGCAAAAGCAGGGGTGTTACGACGGCATCAAGGTGTTTCGTGAGCTCACCGTGCAATGTCATGACCACCATCTCGGAAGCCCCGGCGTCAGCAGCCACGATCACCTCAGCGTCCATCCAAGTGCGCCTGCTGTGTCTGTCAAGCAATAAAACGATGACTCGAGCAGGATGCTCCATCGTCGCGCCTCGAACGGTTTCCAAGATCGACGCAACGTCATCCTCAGCGTGTGCAGCGACCAAGAGCGTGAGCACGCGCCCAGTTGCGAGCGAATAGTTCTCGCGAGCTTCTAAAAGTGCTGTAGACACATCGCGGGTGGTTGTGTCAGGAAGAGTGACTATCAAGGGTTAAGCCTCACGTTCGTAGATTGCACACATTATGGACGCCGCCACTGACGGCCGTCCTTAGCCAGCATCCTGTCTGCTGATGCGGGCCCCCAGGTGCCCGCGCGGTACTCGTCGGGGTGACCATGCGACTCCCAGTATTCAAGAATCGGGTCGAGGATCTCCCAGCTTCGTTCGACTTCCGCGTTGGTTGGGAACAAACTGGACTCATCGAGAAGGGCGTCAAGAATGAGCCGCTCGTACGCTTCCGGAGATTGCTCAGTGAAAGCCTCAGCATAGGAAAAGTCCATGTTGACGTCCCGCACTTCAAACGCGGTTCCTGGTACCTTCGATCCAAACCGCATAAGTACACCCTCATCTGGCTGCACACGGATCACCACGGCGTTATTGGTGAGAAGATTTGTTTGGTCGTTCTCGAAAGGCTGGTAGGGGGGTCGTTTAAACACGAGCGCGATCTCGGTCACACGACGCCCAAGACGTTTTCCAGTTCGCAGGTAGAAAGGGACACCAGCCCAGCGACGAGAGTTAATTTCCAACGTGCACGCAGCGTAAGTTTCGGTTGCAGAATTGGGGTCAAACCCAGCCTCTTCTCGCAACCCAATGACGTGCTCAGATCCTTGCCAACCCGAGACATACTGACCACGGGCGGTAGTTTCATCGAATGGCTCCACTGGAGTTGTGGCTCGAAGAACCTTGAGCTTCTCCGCACGCAAGCGGCCAGGGGAGAACGAGGTTGGCTCCTCCATAGCAATGAGCGCGAGCAGCTGGATCAAATGGTTTTGAATGACGTCGCGAGCAGCGCCAATCCCGTCGTAGTAACCAGCACGACCACCTAGCCCAATGTCCTCAGCCATGGTGATTTGCACATGGTCGATGTAGTGGGAGTTCCAGACCGGTTCAAACATTTGATTCGCGAAGCGCAGCGCCATGATGTTCTGCACGGTTTCTTTACCGAGGTAGTGGTCAATTCGGAATACAGAACGCTCGGGGAATACAGAATTGACGACCTGGTTGAGGTGCTTCGCGGACTCCAAATCATGTCCAAATGGCTTCTCGATAATGACGCGACGCCAGCCATCGTGTTGAGCCTGCGCCATTCCGCTGCGATCGAGTTGATGGACAACGCTTGAAAAATGCTCGGGCGGCACCGACAAGTAAAAGGCCCAGTTACCGTTCGTTCCGCGCGTCTCATCGGTCGAGCGAAGGGTGTCGGCCAATGCATCGAAGGCGGCATCGTCGTTAAAAGAGCCTGAAACGAACTGCATGCCTTCCGCGAGGCGATCCCAAACGTTCGCATTGAACGTGGTGCGGGACGTTGCCTCGACTGCTTCACGCACGTAGTCTTCAAAAACCTGTTTCGACCAGTTACGGCGTCCGAACCCGATGAGAGCAAAGCCCGGTGGGAGGAGACCTCGGTTGGCGAGGTCATAGATCGCTGGCAGGAGCTTCTTCCGCGCTAGATCCCCGGTTACACCGAAGATCACCATCCCAGACGGACCCGCAATGCGGGGAAGCCGCTTATCCTCAGGGGACCGAAGCGGGTTCACCCAATGCGTGCTCTCGTCACTCACTTGTACTCCTTTTTATTGCAGCTTTTCCGCCATGGAATCTAGCAATTCTTGCCACGCATCAACAAACTTATCGACGCCCTCCTGCTCGAGTACTCTCACAACATCAGATAGGTCTACACCCGCGGCGGCCATGGCATTGAAAATTCGCTCTGCTTCGTCACCGCTGGCGGAGAGTGTATCGCCGTGAAGACTGTCGCTGGCCAGCGTGGCGTCGATAGTCCCTTCTGGCATGGTGTTCACTGTCTTGGGGCCAGCTAGCTCTGACACGTACAGTGTCGCAGGGTATGCGGGGTTCTTTACACCGGTGGAAGCCCACAGTGGTCGCTGTACGTTCGCGCCGGTCGGGAGATCCTCCAGTGAATCGAACTCCTCAAGGAATAGACGGTATGCAAGCTGGGCATTTGCGACGCCAGCCTTACCTCGCATCTCGAGTGCCTGTGCCGTTGCAATCTCCTCAAGACGGGCATCTACTTCGGTATCCATGCGGGAGACGAAGAATGAGGCCACCGAATGGATCTTCGACACATCATGCCCATTAGCCGCTGCCTGGCGAATGCCTTCTTTGTAGGCGCGAATCACGTGTCGGTATCGCTCTACAGAAAAGATCAGCGTGACATTCACTGAAATACCTTCTGCAAGCGCGGCTGTGACTGCAGGCAACGACGCATCCGTGGCCGGAATCTTAATCATTGCATTCGGCTTCCCAACTTTCGCCCACAGCTCTTTCGCCTGTGCGATCGTCTTTGCCTCGTCGTGTGCGTAGCGAGGATCGACTTCAATAGAGACTCGACCATCGACGCCTTCCGTTGTCTCAAAGACGTCCTGGAAGATTTCGCACGCGTCACGAACGTCGTCAATGCTCATGGCATAGACGGCTTCGTCAGCGGTTGCGTTCGAAGCTTTCAGCTGTTGAATTTGCTCATCATAAGCGCTGCCGCTGGACATCGCAGAGGCAAAAATTGCCGGGTTGGTGGTGACACCAACGATTGATTTGTCGCGCTTAACGGCTTCTAGATTGCCAGACGCAATGCGGTCACGTGAAAGGTCATCAAGCCAGGTGGATGTGCCAAGTTCGCGAAGTTTGTCAATGGTGTTCATGATCTAGGTCCTTCCTAAAAAATTGCCTGGTCGAGCCCTCGATGGCTTGACCAGGACAACCTCGTTGCTACTGCTTCACTGCTGCCAGGGAGGCCCGCCCGGCTGCTGCTACGTTTTCGACTGTAAACCCAAAGCGTTCAAAAAGCTCGGGGCCGGGGGCGGATGCCCCGAAGTGCTCCAGGGATACGCACTGGCCTGCATCGCCAACGAAACGGTGCCACGGCATTGCAAGTCCGGCTTCTACAGAGACTCGCGCACGAACCGCGGCAGGTAGCACCGACTCGATGTACTCAGGCGACTGCTGCGTAAACCATTCGATACAAGGCACCGAAACAACACGTGTACCGACGCCCTCAGCCTCTAGCGTCTTCGCAGCACCGACTGCCAGCTGCACCTCTGAGCCCGACGCCATCAGAATCAGGTCAGGCGTTGGCGTAGAGGATTCCACCAAGACATAGGCTCCACGAGCGACGCCCTCAAAGGCTTTTTCTTTCGTCCCTTGAAGCACTGGGAGATTCTGGCGAGACAGCGCAAGAGCCTTCGGCATTGGCTTGGCCTCTAGTGCGGCTTTCCACGCTGCAGAAGTCTCATTGGCATCTGCCGGGCGGATGACAGCCATGTCCGGAATAGCACGAAGCGCTGTGAGCGTCTCGACTGGCTGGTGGGTCGGTCCATCCTCGCCCAAGCCAATCGAATCGTGCGTGAATACGTAGTAGCCGTCAATCCCCGAAAGCGCTGCAACGCGAATGGCTGGGTACAGGTACTCCGAGAAAATCAGGAACGTACCGCCGTAGACGCGGGTATTGCCGTGCAATGCGATACCGTTCATGATCGCGCCCATCGCGTGCTCGCGAATCCCGAAGTGCAAGTTGCGGCCGTAAGGCTCGGCGGTAAACATCTCGGTGGAGATCGACTCCGGACCGAAAGATGCAGCCCCCTTGATGAGGGTGTTGTTTGAACCAGCGAGGTCCGCAGAGCCTCCCCATAATTCCGGTAGCGCCTTAGCTGCCTCCTGGATGACGGCTTCGGAGGCCTTACGCGTCGCAAGACCCTTTTCGTCCGCATCCCAAGCAGGGAAGTCCTGCGCCCAGTTCGATGGAAGTTCTCGAGCGGTCAGACGGTCAAAGAGCGCCTTCTGCTCAGGGTTCTTCTTAGCCCATGTGGCGAACTTATCGTCCCATTGCGCGCGTTTCGCCGCGCCACGCTCCTGAAGCTTCCGGGTGTGGCTAATAACGGTCTTTTCCTCAGGGAAGTGAGTCTCCGGATCGAAACCGAGAATCTTTTTGACCGCTGCGATTTCTTCCGCACCCAGCGCAGCGCCGTGCACTGCACCTGTGTTTTGCAGCGTCGGAGCTGGAAAACCAATGACGGTCTTCACCTGAATGATTGTCGGACGGTGAGTATCAGCCTGGGCTTCCTTCACCGTATTCTCAATTGCGACGACGTCTTCGCCGGACTCAACAGTCAGCGTTTGCCAGCCATAGGCTTCGTAGCGCTTCATGACGTCTTCGGTGAAGGCGATCTGGGTATCGTCCTCGATCGAAATTCGATTGTCGTCCCAGAACACAATCAGGTTTCCGAGTTGCTGAGTGCCCGCCAGTGATGAAGCTTCTGAGGTGACGCCTTCTTGGAGGCATCCATCTCCGGCGATGACGTAAATGAAGTGGTCGAATGGCGACTCACCAGCTGGAGCCTCCGGATCAAGCAGGCCACGCTCTCTGCGAGCGGCCATTGCCATACCAACTGCCGACGCGAGCCCTTGACCGAGCGGACCCGTGGTGATTTCTACATGGTCGGTGTGGTTGTACTCAGGATGACCTGGTGTTTTGGCACCCCACGTTCGCAACTGCTGCAGGTCTTCAAGTTCGAGGCCCAAGCCTCCCAGGTACAGCTGGACGTATTGCGTGAGCGAGGAGTGCCCGTTCGACAACACAAACCGGTCACGGCCGGCCCAGTGCGGATCGGCAGGATCTACATTCATGACACGCTGGTACAGGGTGTAGGCAAGGGGAGCAAGCGACATGGCGGTTCCCGGGTGCCCAGAGCCGCAGTTTTCTACAGCGTCCGCCGCGAGGATTCGGGCTGTATCAACTGCCCGCGTATCCACGTCGGTCCAGTCTTCAGGATAGTTACGTACAGTTTTTGCTTGAAGTTCAGCTGAAAGCGTCACAGAATCCTCGATTCATGTTATGGAAACAGAACAGGACTAAGCCTAGTGTAAAAATCCTCTTATGGTGGTGACACGCATCTACGCGATGCGTGCTACTGCCTCGTATGCTCAAATGGAATCCCCGGGTGTAGATGTGGCGTTAATTCTGACAAATGAGTGAGCGGAGGCTAACATCTCCGGGAGGGCTAAAGCATACGAAAGCTGAAAAGATCTTCACACACTGTGGTGCGGTACCATTTCAGTCGAAGCACTCGACGCCCAAACGCGAACCAGAGTTGCGTCAAAGTTCAAGCCGGGCGGTTGAAATTCAATGTGGAGGAGAAGTATTGGAGACCATCAAGGCATACTTCGCGCTGACGAAGCCGAGGGTCATTGAACTTCTTCTGGTGGCGGCAATTCCAGCAATACTGCAAGCAGACCGTGGCACAGTTCACGTGTGGCTTATCCTCGCGACATTGTTCGGGGGGTGGATGGGTGCCGGCGCGGCGAACGCGTTTAACATGGTTGCCGACTATGACATCGATCAGAAAATGGGGCGCACACGCGCCCGTCCACTCGTCCGCGCCAAAGTAACCAAACAAAAGGCCGCGGTCTTTGCGTGGACGCTTCTAATTGCGAGCGTGCTCTGGCTAGGGCTGCTATGCAAGTCGTGGCTCGCCGCGTTTTTCATCATCCTGACGAATTTCTTCTACATTTACGTCTACACCAAGTGGCTGAAGCGCCGGACTTGGCAAAACGTCATCTGGGGTGGAGCCGCGGGCTGTATGCCTGTAATGGTCGGATGGGCAGCGATCAGGGACAACGTCACCGATGGCTCTAAGGATGCCTGGTGGCAAGCGATCGTCATGTTCATGATCATCTTCTTCTGGACGCCACCCCACACATGGGCGCTCGCGATGAAGTATCGCGCAGATTATGCCCGCGCCAACGTCCCGATGCTGCCAGTAGTCGCCTCTCCAGCGGAGACAACGCGCCAGATCCTTATTTACTCCTGGTGGACCGTTGGCGTATCTCTGCTCTTGGTTCCTGCCACGTCGTGGATTTATCTCGTGACCGCGCTGGTCTCAGGCGCTTTGTTCCTAGCGGTTGCCACGCAACTACACGCTGGGGTGAAGCGTGGGGAAAAGGTGAAACCACTGAAGCTATTCATCCTTTCCAACAACTACTTGGCCGCGCTGTTCTTAGGCCTTTCCGTTGATGCGGTCCTGGGTTGGACGCCACTGTTTACGTCGTTCTTCTAGTGCGAACACCCGCGAACATGAATAGCTGCAAGTCTTGACTGGTGAGGCGGTGCTGCGCTTTCGTGTGACAACGGGTCGGCCTCGTCTAACGACTCCAGCAGCTCGACTGGGGGTTGCCACCGGACGTCTTCAAGCATCCGAGTGACGGCCTGCGCGTGCTTTCGGAACTCGTTCGTATCCACTCGTATCGACGCCAAGTCTTCGTAAAAGCACGTACGTGCAGAGCTGCGCCCAACATCGCGCGCGAATCCGCTGTCAAGCGCACTCTGTGAGATCATCATGGCGTCCACTCCGATGCCATCGTTCAGTGCCATGATCTCAGAAACAGATCTCACGTCGTTTCCGAACACAGCTGTGGCGCCGGCGCTTCGCGCTGCGCGTTGCCCTTCTGAGGTACCAGAAACGGCATACACAATGACATCCCGCTTACGAGCGAGCGCGATGGCGTAAAGCCCGATAGGGGAGTTTGCTTCAGTAACGACGATCGCTTCGCCCTGTACGAGATCAAGCAACTCAAATAGCGCATAATCGGCTGCGATCCCTGGCCGTAGCATTGAGGCAGCCACCTGTGGAGGTATAGCATCCGATACCGCCACCACCCGGTTTCGGTCCACAACTACGTGTTCAGCGATGAGCCCAGGAGCTTCGCTCCACGCCACCATGGTCTCCGGCGCCACCTCATCTAGCGGGTCCATCACGACACGTCCACACCCCTGGTTACCCGGGGAGGCGTCGTCAAGAAAAACCCCAGCGTAGAGAACTTCGACTAGAAGCTCACTCTCGCTGGGGCGTGGGGAAGCGACGTCAATGCAACGCGCGTGCTGCGCGTGTACATCAATCGCTTTCATACTTCAACAGGCTACATGGTGTCTGTACACAACGTTATAGCAACTCTCGACGCACAGCGTGTGCGTACAAGAACGCAGTGAAAGCTACGACTAGAGACGAGAGGCCAATGTGAATAGGAATCGTCCAGCGGGGGACTCCCATGTAGTACTGGCTCAAACCTACTGCCCACTGAACCACGATCAGCCCAAGGAGTATCCAGGATGTTTTTTGTGCTGCATGTGGCGCTTTCGCCTTACGCAGCTTGAAGAACGTGATCACCGTAAAACCGAGGTATACGTACATGCAAGCTGCATGCACATACGCCAGTAACGCTGTGTCGATTGCAAGGCGACCTTCCATACCCACACTCGCATCGCCTGAGTGGGGGCCTGAACCCGTGACCATCGTTCCGGTTATAAGCACGCAGCTCAACGCAACAGCAGCGATCACTGCGATCGTGCGTATACGCTTCGGGTAGCAAGCCTCAGGAGGTGTCGACTCGTCTTCAGCCAGCCGCATGTAGAGTACCGCTGCGACCCACACGAGCACCATTGATGGCAAGAAGTGGACAGCGACCGCCCACCACTGCAAGTCAAGGCGCACTGAGATTCCACCTATCACCGCCTGCACAACAACACCAGCGAGCGAGAACCACGCCAGAGACTTCACCGGCTTCCCTCGACGGGCTTGGTACACCGCCCACAGCACAGCTATTGCAGCTGCAGCAACCACGAAAGTGAGTAGCCGGTTACCGAACTCGATCGTCTGATGTATCCAAGGCGCAGCGCCAGCCACGGGGACGAGCGAACCTTCATGGCACAGTGGCCATGTATTGCACCCGAGACCCGAGCCTGTCACACGGACAAGGGAGCCAGTGACGGTGATTCCTCCCTGGCACAGCAACAGGACCATTGCTAGTGTTCGTTGCAACTTAAGTGTGGGAGGGTGTTTACCGTCCCGACGCGCTACCGGTGTATCGGTCTGCTCTAGAGTCATGAATATTCCTTGGCATTATCAAACATGTTTGAGTATTCAGACTGCCAGCTTAGTCGATGGGCGCAAACGCCTAATCATCAAATCGGAAGAAGCGAACGCTCGCACTGACACCAACGACGAACCATGCCAATAAGCTAAGCAGCGCGGGTACGTTCGCCGTCAGCGCGAGGGCGTCTGAAATGCCCGCGGCAAGGGATACCGTTGGAACCAGATTCCACCACCCGGCATGGCTGAGGTCACCCGAGTAGACGACCCATCCAACGATGCCCATCATGATCACCCACAACAAGTTTGAGATGGCCAGGACCATCTCCGAGTTGAGGGAGCCCCCCATCAGCAGCCCCAATGAGGTGAAGCAGGCTACCCCCAAAAACAAAACGCAAGCACCAAGTACCGCACCAATAAGCGAGGGGCGCCAACCAAGGAATGCTGCCACCGCCCCCAGCACGGCGATTTGAACGCATACCATTGACACCACACCGAGAATCTTTCCCACGATGACTGTCCACGGTGGCACTCCTGAAGCGCCCGCTCGCTTCAGCGCTCCGTATCTGCGATCGAAAGCAAGCGAGATTGCCTGTCCGGTAAACCCAGAACTTGTAGCGGCAACGGCGAATACCATCGGCACTAACGTGTCAAGGCTGTAATCATCCCCAAAAATACGCAAATACACCGATGCAATGAGGAGCGCCGCTGGGATAAATATGCTGAGCACCAATTGCTCACCATGGCGAAGCATCAACTTGCTTTCAATGCCCCCTTGGGCGCTTGCCATTGCTATTTTTGAGGACCGCTGTGGGGCGGGTGTAAAGGTTCCTGCCTTGATGTGCACCGCTAGCTCCTTAGTTCCTTACCAGTGATCGTCAAAAACACTTCTTCCAAATTCATATGGCTGACCTGCATATCTCTAATCAGTACAGACTGTTTGAGTGCTTCCTGGACTATCCATGCAACGAGTTCGGGCGAAACCGTGCCACGAACTACGTAACGCAGCGGACGAACCTGCGAGATGGTTGCCTCAAGTTGGAGCTGCACTGCATTCCTCTCGATCGCATCCAGATCCAGTGGCTGCGCTGTGCCGAAGGAGACCTGCGCCTCGAAAGATCCACTAGTCAGATCAGTCGGTGTTCCCTCCGCGACAACCTTTCCGTGATCCATAATCACGATGTTGTCAGCGAGTGACTCTGCCTCGTCCATGAGGTGGGTGGTTAAGACGATGGTCGTACCGTCGCGTTTCAGAGCTGAAACAATGTCCCACACAGCATTGCGGGACTGTGCATCCATCCCAGCGGTTGGCTCGTCGAGGAATACAAGTTCAGGTCGCCCGATGAGTGCTAGCGCTAGGGACAAGCGTTGTTTTTGGCCGCCAGAGAGGCGTCGATACGTCGTATTAGCCACTCCTTCGAGCCCCAGGAGCTCCATGAGCCACTGCGGATCGTGGGGATTCGCGTTGTATGAAGCCGACAAATTCAGCATTTCTCGAACTTTAACTCCCGAATAGGACCCGCCACCCTGCAGCATGATCCCAATCCGGTCCCGTACGCGTTGAGGGTGCGTCGCGGGATTCTCACCCAGCACAGTAATGGTTCCGGAAGTAGGCCGCGTAAACCCCTCGCACATTTCTATGGTTGTGGTCTTGCCGGCCCCATTCGGACCGAGCAGGGCCAGCACGGTACCTTGCTTAGCTGAAAACGACGCTCCATCGACCGCTGTAACTGCCCCAAAAGTCTTCTTCACATTATCAACTGAGAGAACAGGCACGTTCATGGATAGCTAGTTTAGCTTGCTTGCGCCGGAGCGTCGGTACCACAGAAACGCAATAGCAAGAAAAGCTGTAAAGCAGCAGGCCGCGACACCATAGATCGTGAAAACCGTTTTTGCCTGAAGGCCAAGCCCACGTGGTAACACTAAAAAGCTAAACGCGGCCGAATACACCGCAACGCCTGCACGGAAAAAGAACCTGTTCGCCCACGCGGCAAGGGGATAAATCGCCCACAACGGGTACCAGGGATGGACGACGGGGAAAAAGATAACAAGCACAAGCGTTGCGACGCCAAGACCACCCGCAGGATGGATGGCACCCCGCAACGTGGCCCAAAGCAAACGAATGAGAAAAGCCACCGCGATCGCAATCCCTATGCCACGGGTGACAATGAGTATTGCATCGATATGATCTCCAAGGCCTAAGAGCATCCCGACGAAACCGCTGACCACGCCGACGTCTGTCGATACCGAAAGCCAGCTTCTAATCGACGCAGCACCGCCTTGTCCAGTGACCCATCCGAGACTGATACCAGTTACGACAGAAACAGCGGCTATCGTTAATAGGAGCATAATAGTCTGAAACGCAATCGCGATGCCCAGAGCCGGAGCCTTTCGTTGGCGTTGCGCAAGCACTCGAGCGATTGCCATCCCAATAAACCCGAGACCGATAAAGCCCGTCACTTTCACGAGCCCGCCACAGGTAATGCAAATCGCGGAAAGAGTCAGGCAGCCCCACGCCTGCCCCGAGCTGATGACCCTCAGTAGGTCGATTCCACGTAGGCCTAGCTCGAATCCGACCAGTACAAATCCGAGCATGATCGCCTCGTTATGAATACCGCCGATGAGATGAAGGATTGTAAGCGGATTCAAGATCCCGAGCCACAGAGCGGCGGTTCCGGGAACTCCGCAGCGACGGGCAATCTTACGGATGCCCCACGCTGCTGCTAATACACCACCGAGCGAAACAAGACGGTGAGCAATAACCCCGAGAACAATCGAGTCCGCAGTCATACTCGAAATAGCCGCCGCGATGCCTAATGCGACAGGGCCGTAGGGGCTCGGCGAATGCGCCCAAATAAAAGGAACGGAGCGTGCTAGGTGGTGCTCTGTTCCCAGCAGTTCGACCGGGCCGGCGGAATAAGGATCAAGGCCAAAGCGGACAATGGCACCGTTCGCTAAATAAGAGTAGATGTCTTGTGTGAAAAGGGGGGCGGTGATCAGCAAGGGCACTACCCAAGCCACAAACGTTCGCATGAGAAGCGACGTCGATACCCGTGGTCGGTGGCCGCTTACCCCCACGAATGGACCCATGCAGAGCCAAGCAGTGACAAGCAGGCCCACGCCGAACAAGACGATCGAGGACGAGGCGTGCATCATTCGGCCAAGGAACGCACCACCGGGTAGTGAGAACCACGGGTTGTCGACAACTGGCAAAGCCCCGCCGCCGAGGCCACCTAAACCGATGAGAAGCGTGCCAACCAATCCAAGCCAGCGACAGAGCGCGAATCGGTTCTGCTCTGCGTAATTGGTTGACCGAAAGTCCTGGCTCCGCCACACTTCTTGCGAAGAACGGTGAAGCCCCGCCGATCGTGAACCAGGTTTACCGATGCGAGGAACTGCATCGAACAATGACCGAAACGGTGAATCCTGGAACAGCACAGGCAAGATTGTAGCCGAACTATCGAGCTAAACGTGCACAATGAATTAGGACACAGTAGTGTTGTGTAAAGCCGGTCGGTAGACAGCCAGTCGGTTGGAAAGTCAGAGATCAAAGCGAGGTGAATGAGTGTTGAACCAAGCGCGGTCGGTTGATGGCGGTACCAGGAAGCGAGTGATGTCTCTTCTTCTGAAGTACGGACCTGTGACCGCATCAACACTCGGTGAGCGAACAGGGATATCCGCCGCAGGTATTCGGCGACACTTAGATAAACTCGCCGAAGCTCGACTCGTAGAGACGTGTGAGCCATTGCCGGTTGCTGGGGAGGAAACTCCTCGTGGCCGTCCCGCAAAACATTACTGTTTGACAGAAGAGGGCCGCAACAGTTTCGGCAGCAACTATGAAGAAATGGCGCTGGAAGCGATCGAAACTATCGAGGCACTTGGCGGTCCAGAAGCCGTTAAAGAGTTCGCCAAAGCCAGAATAGAAAGAATCGTCGAAGGTGTTGAGTCCATATCGGAAGATTCAACCGGAGACGAGGTCGTATCCGTCGTTGCGGAACTCGTGTCCGTGTTAGAGCGTCACGGATATGTCGCTTCAGTCACTCAAGCAGGCGGAGGGATTCAAATCTGCCAGCACCACTGCCCGGTATCGCAAGTGGCTTCTGCACATCCAGAGATTTGTGAAGCCGAGCAAGAGATGATCGCTGCGATTGTGGGACGACATATTCAGCCACTCGCCTCTATCACTGAGGGAAACGGCGTCTGTACAACGAACATCCCGCTTACTGCTGTTCACGGGCCGAAATATAACGTATCTGAAAGGAGCGGAAAATAATGACAAAAGCTAATCCCGCACCCGGTTTAGAGAAACCAATGAACGACGATGAAATTATCGAGTCGATCGGTAGCTACAACTACGGCTGGCATGACCCAGATACTGCGGGGCAGGCAGCTAAGCGTGGCCTGAACACCGAAGTTGTCAAGGAAATCTCAGGCATTAAGGAAGAGCCAGAGTGGATGCTGGAACAGCGTCTAAAGGCGTTGGACATCTTCGAAAAGAAACCATTGCCTACGTGGGGTGCGGACCTTAGTGGCATCGATTTCGATAACATTAAGTACTACGTGCGCTCTACCGAGCAACCTGCTACGAGCTGGGAAGACCTACCGGAGGACATCAAGAACACCTACGACAAGCTGGGCATCCCTGAGGCAGAGAAACAGCGACTTGTTGCAGGCGTTGCCGCACAGTACGAATCCGAAGTTGTTTATCACCAAATCCGTGAAGACCTCGAAAAGAAGGGCGTCATCTTCGTTGATACAGACACCGCACTCCGCGAGCACGAGGACCTGTTCAAGGAATACTTCGGGTCAGTAATTCCAGCCGGCGACAACAAGTTCTCGGCGCTGAACACATCTGTTTGGTCCGGAGGTTCGTTTATTTACGTTCCACCAGGCGTTCACGTTGATATCCCGCTCCAGGCGTACTTCCGCATTAACACCGAGAACATGGGACAGTTCGAGCGCACACTGATCATCGTTGATGAGGATGCATATGTGCACTACGTTGAGGGTTGCACGGCTCCAATTTACAAGTCGGATTCGTTGCACTCCGCAGTCGTCGAAATCATCGTTAAGAAGGGTGGCCGCTGCCGATACACCACCATCCAAAACTGGTCGAACAACGTGTATAACCTTGTGACGAAGCGTGCTAAAGCCGAGGAAGGCGCGGTAATGGAATGGGTCGATGGCAACATCGGCTCGAAGGTCACGATGAAGTACCCGGCAGTGTGGATGACTGGTGAGCATGCGCGAGGCGAGGTACTTTCCGTTGCGTTCGCTGGTGAAGGGCAGTTCCAGGACACCGGTGCCAAAATGACACATATGGCGCCTCACACATCGAGCTCTATCGTTTCGAAATCAGTTGCACGCGGTGGTGGCCGTGCCGCCTACCGTGGACTTGTCCAGATCAACGCAAACGCGCATAACTCTGCATCAAACGTAGAATGTGATGCACTGCTTGTCGACGATATTTCTCGCTCAGACACCTACCCTTATAACGATATTAGGAACGATCGGGTCACCCTCGGACACGAAGCAAAGGTGTCCAAAGTCTCCGAAGAGCAGCTGTTTTACCTGATGTCCCGCGGCATTGCTGAAGAAGAAGCCATGGCGATGATTGTTCGTGGCTTCGTCGAACCTATTGCCAAGGAGCTCCCGATGGAATACGCCCTGGAACTCAACCGTCTGATCGAACTGCAAATGGAAGGATCGGTGGGCTAATCACCATGACTTCAACGATTAATCCCGTATCGAATGCGACTCCCCACAACAACAAGGGGGACCTGTTTTCCTCGTTCAGCGTAGAGGATTTTCCCGTTCCACGCGGTCGCGACGAAGTTTGGCGGTTTATTCCGCTTCGCCGCATTCGTGGTTTGCACACCGGAGAGTTCTCGCAGCAAGCGACCGCTAAGATTACGATCGATGCTCCAAATGAGGTGGTCGTCGAGGAACTAGACGCAACTGACGAGCGACTTAAGGTAGCGGGCGCACCTGTAGATCGAGTTGCAGCACAAGCATGGTCCAATGCGAAGGCGGGCACTTTGATTACTGTGCCTGAGAACAGTAAATTGTCGACCCCTATCACCGTTACCGTCACTGGAGCAGGCACAGACCTGACATCATTTGCGACGATCCTCTTCGAGGTTGGAACGCACGCAGAGGCAGACATCGTAGTCAAGTATGGTGGCACCGGTGTTCACGCAGACAATGTGAACTGGCATATCGGTGAAGGTGCCCATGTGCGTGCGGTGGTAGACACCGACTGGGACTTGGATGCAGTCCACATCGGCCAGCAGTCCATCTTGATGGAACGCGACGCGGTGCTGCGCCACAACGTCGCTGCGTTTGGTGGCGAAATCGTGCGCCTCACCCCTCGAGTCAAGTTTGCGGCTCCAGGTGCAGACGTCGAACTCAACGGTGTGTACTTTGCTGACGCTGGCCAGTACATCGAAAACCGCATGCTTGTCGACCACAGCGTCCCGAACTGTCGCTCGAACGTGCTGTACAAGGGCGCACTGCAAGGTGACAAGGCATCAAACCTGCCAGAGGCACGAACCTGCTGGGTCGGCGATGTGCTAATTCGGGCGGGCGCGCACGGGACAGACACGTATGAAACGAACCGAAACCTGGTGTTGACGGATGGTGCCCGCGCTGACGCGATTCCAAACCTCGAAATCGAGACCGGTGAAATTGCCGGGGCTGGCCACGCAGCTACCGTAGGCCGCTTCGACGACGAGCAAGTATTCTATTTGCGGTCCAGGGGCATCCCAGAGGATGAAGCAACGCGTCTGATTATTCGTGGCTTCTTCAACGAAGTTCTCAACCAGATCCCACTCGAAGACCTCCGTGAAGAACTCGTTGCACGAGTCGCCGGAGAGCTCGAGCAAACGAACCAGTAATACGAAAAGGAGCCAGTAAAACTATGTCTACCCTGGAAATTAAGAACCTGCACGCAAATGTCCTGCCAACCGAAGAAGGCCAGGAACCCACTCCCATTCTCAAAGGCGTCAACCTCACCATTAAGGGCGGTGAGACTCATGCCATCATGGGGCCTAATGGGTCCGGAAAGTCCACGCTTGCATACACAATCGCAGGCCACCCACGCTATGAGGTCACCGAAGGCGAGGTATTGCTTGACGGCGAGAACCTCCTTGAGATGGATATCGATGAACGAGCACGTGCCGGTCTTTTCCTAGCTATGCAGTACCCAGTCGAGGTTCCGGGTGTTTCCTCCTCGAACTTTATGCGTTCTGCTGTAACCGCTGTTCGCGGCGAAGCACCAAAGCTGCGCGATTGGGTCCGTGAGCTCAATGATGCGCGTGACCAGCTCAAGATGGATTCGTCGTTCACGGAGCGTTCGGTGAACGAAGGCTTCTCGGGTGGTGAGAAGAAGCGTCACGAGGTCATGCAGTTGTCGCTGCTGAAGCCGAAGTTTGCCGTCATGGATGAAACAGACTCCGGTCTTGATGTGGACGCGCTCCGTATCGTTTCCAATGGCATCAACCGCTACCAAGAGGAGACCAACGGTGGCGTACTCATGATTACTCACTACAAGCGAATCCTGGAGTACGTCAAGCCTGATTTCATCCATATTTTCGCGGACGGAAAGGTTATTCAGACAGGCGACGCCTCGTTGGCTGATGTTCTTGAGGCAGAGGGATACGAAAAGTTCATCTAATGGGATACGTACATTCCGATGGAACACTGAACACCGACGCGATTCGCGCAGAGTTTCCGATTCTTAGTAGGACTGTGCGCGATGGGAAGCCACTGGTGTACCTGGACTCCGGCGCAACCTCCCAGCGACCACAGTCAGTGTGGGACGCTGAACAAGAGTTTGTTCTGAACACCTTTGCTCCAGTACACCGAGGTTCTTACCAGCTGGCTGAAGAGGCTACCGATGCCTATGAATCCGCCCGTGAGCGAATCGCCAACTTCGTTGGTGCTGATGGGGAAGAGATTGCGTTCACCAAGAACGCTACTGAAGCTCTGAACCTGGTAGCTTACGTGCTCGGTGATGACCGGGCAGGGGACTATCAAGTGAAACAAGGAGACACGATTGTTGTCACCGAGTTGGAGCATCACGCAAACCTCGTGCCCTGGCAAGAGTTAGCTCGCCGTACTGGCGCGACTCTCAAGTGGTATTCGATGACCTCAGATGGCCGCATTGATTTGAACAGCCTTGAGCTAGACGACACAGTGAAGGTTGTCGCCTTTACCCACCAGTCGAATGTTACTGGCGCAGTAGCAGATGTCGACGAAATCGTTCGTCGGGCGAAAATGGTGGGTGCGCTCACAGTGCTTGACGCTTGCCAGTCTGTTCCGCATATGCCGGTGAATTTTCATGACCTTGACGTCGACTTCGCTGCGTTCTCTGGGCACAAGATGTGTGGGCCGTCAGGCGTTGGTGCGGTGTATGCACGAAAGGCAATCTTTCGGGAACTTCCGCCGTTCTTAACGGGCGGCTCCATGATCGAGATCGTCAAAATGGATTCATCTACGTATGCCCCGACTCCGCAGCGTTTCGAAGCGGGTACGCAGATGGCAAGCCAGGTAGTCGGGCTCGGCGCAGCCGTAGAATTCCTGGAGTCCATCGGCATGAGCCACATTCAGCGCCACGAGCACATGCTTACTGAGTATGCGCTGGAGAAGATGCAGGAGATCCCTGGACTCGTGATAGCAGGTCCTACCGTGGCTGATCAGCGAGGGGGTGCGATCGCCTTTACTGTGGAGGGCGTGCATCCGCATGATCTGGGCCAGGTACTCGACGCCCATGGCGTTGCTATCCGGACAGGGCATCACTGCGCGTGGCCGGCTCACCGGGAACTGCGTATGCAAGCAACATCACGAGCGAGTTTCTACCTGTACAACACCAAAGAAGAATTAGACGTGCTGGTCAACGCCATTCGTGAAGCTCGCCGCTTTTTCGGAGTCGAGGAGGTGTCCTAGACAATGAACCTAGAGTCCATGTACCAAGAAGTAATCTTGGATCACTATAAGAACCCGCGACACAAGGGACTACGAGAGCCGTTTGAAGCGGAAGTCCACCACGTGAATCCATCGTGCGGTGACGAGCTGACGCTTCGTGTTCACCTTTCTCCTGACGGCAAGCTTGTTGAAGATGTGTCTTACGATGCTCAAGGTTGCTCAATCTCCCAGGCCTCAACAAGTGTGATGACCGAGGAAATAGTCGGACTACCTGTGGAAGAAGCGATGGAGAAACTGCATTCCTTTGAGGAAATGATCACTTCTCGTGGAACGAAGCAAGGAGACCCGGAAGTAATTGGGGACGGCATCGCGTTCGGTGGTGTCTCCAAATTCCCAGCACGCGTCAAGTGTGCGTTGTTGGGTTGGAAAGCGTTTGAAGCTGCCACATCCGAGGCGCTAGAAAAATAGAAAGGCGAAAATATGGTGGACAACGATCACGCTTCGAATCTCGGTGACAATGATGAGCGGCCAGAGCAGACTGAAGAGCAGCTCAAGATTTGTGCAGAAGTAGAGGAGTACTTGCACGACGTCATCGACCCCGAGTTGGGGATTAACGTTGTGGACCTCGGCCTTGTCTACGACGTGTGGGTGGAGACCACAGACAATGTTCACCGCGCTGTTGTGAACATGACGTTGACTTCGCCTGCATGCCCACTTACCGACGTCATCGAGGAGCAAGCAAATCAGGCTATTACGTCAAACACTGCATGCGAAGAGGTCGTTATCAACTGGGTGTGGATGCCACCGTGGGGGCCGCAGATGATTACGGAGGAAGGCCGCGAACAGCTGCGCGCGCTGGGATTCGCCGTCTAAATCACGTTTTCGTCTACTGACCCGGCCTTGTAGAGTAACCCTCTGTGATTGTTACTACTGATCTCGAAGTTCGCGTAGGGGCTCGGACGCTTCTCGAAGCCCCGGGACAGCATCTCAGGGTCCAACCCGGTGACCGAATCGGCCTTGTCGGCCGCAACGGCGCCGGGAAGACCACCACGATGCGTATCCTTGCGGGAGAAACAGAACCCTACGGGGGAACGGTTACCCGTGCCGGCGAGATTGGATATCTTCCGCAAGACTCTAAAGAAGGCAATATTGAGCAGAGCGCGCGAGACCGGGTTCTTTCTGCGCGCGGTCTCGATCAGATCCAACGTTCGATGGATCGTCAGCGGGCGATCATGGAAGAGTCAGACGGGTCCACACGAGATAAGGCGATTGAGAAGTTTTCACGTCTCGAGGAGCAGTACCACGCCTTGGGCGGGTACGAGGCCAACGCAGAGGCAGCGCAAATCTGCGATAACCTCGGTCTTCCTGCACGCGTACTTGATCAACAGCTCAGCACACTCAGTGGTGGGCAGAGGCGTCGTGTGGAATTAGCGCAGATTCTTTTCGCGTCCCGCGCTGGATCAGGCAAGTCCCAAACCACGTTGCTTCTGGACGAACCTACGAACCACCTCGACGCGGACTCGATCACGTGGCTGCGTTCATTTTTGAGCAAGCACGAAGGTGGGCTCATCATGATTTCGCACGATGTCGAACTGCTTGACGCGGTGTGCAATAAGATCTGGTTCCTCGACGCTGTACGCGCTGAGGCCGATGTCTACAACATGGGCTTTAAGAAGTATCAAGATGCCAGGGCACTCGACGAAGCGCGGAGGCGTCGTGAACGCGCTAATGCGGAAAAGAAAGCCTCTGCGCTTCAGAAGCAGGCTGCAAAACTGGGAGCGAAGGCGACGAAAGCTGCAGCTGCCAAGCAGATGCTTGCTCGCGCAGAGCGCATGATGGGTGAGCTTGATGACGTTCGTGTCGCGGATAGGGTAGCGTCTATTTCCTTTCCGACGCCAGCACCTTGCGGCAAGACTCCGTTGTTTGGCAAAGGGCTCACCAAAATGTATGGGTCCCTCGAAGTATTCGCTGGCGTCGATTTGGCAGTAGATAAAGGATCCCGTGTCGTAGTGCTTGGCACGAATGGTGCAGGTAAAACGACGTTGCTTAAATTGCTTGCCGGCGTCGAATGCACTGACGGGGAAGGTGGAGTCGTATCAGGGCACGGTTTAAAGATTGGCTACTTCGCTCAGGAGCACGACACGATCGACGGCAACAAAACAGTCTGGGAAAACACGATCGAAGCCTGCCCTGATGCAGGGCAGCAGGATCTTCGAGGGCTACTTGGGGCGTTCATGTTTTCAGGAGACAAGCTAGACCAACCAGCTGGAACACTATCAGGTGGTGAGAAAACGAGGCTGGCATTGGCAACGCTCGTTTCCTCGCGCGCGAACGTCCTTCTTCTTGACGAGCCGACGAACAACCTGGACCCGCAGTCCCGGCAGCAGGTGTTAGATGCGCTGAAAACTTATACCGGCGCTGTTGTACTCGTGACGCACGACCCTGGAGCCGTCAAAGCGCTCGAGCCAGAGCGAGTGATCATCATGCCTGAAGGTGATGAAGACCTGTGGAGTGACGAGTATATGGAGATCGTCGAATTGGCATAGTGAACTCGGGGTAACGTGGTGTCCATGAATAAGAAACGCTTCGAAGCTTTGCTACTAGATGTTCGCAATAGTTGGAGTGGCATGTCCGCAAGGGAAAGGAAGCTCATTGCGAGTCTCGCCACAATCGACTTGCTGGGGAAAACTACAGCGCTTGTACACTTGGCGCGCACCGATAGTTGCAACGTTCGGGGACCAAAGTGGGGCTGGGCACCGGTGGTCGGTGGTGTAAATATGTTTGGGTGGATGGCCTACTTCCTATTTGGTTGAAAATAGGCCCACCGCTCAGCTTTTAGTTGCGGAATCCGTGCACCGGGGCAGGGATAAATCCACCGCGCTGGATCATTTCTGCGCTGCTCTTCGTATTGACCGGTATCACTGGCGCGTAGCCGAGAAGTCCGCCGAAGTTCACCTCGTCGCCTGGTTTTGTGCCTGGGACGGGAATGAGGCGAGCAGCGGTTGTCTTATGGTTCATGACGCCGATGGCAGCTTCATCGGCGATCATGCCAGCGATGGTTTCCGCGGAGGTGTCGCCCGGGATGGCGATCATGTCGAAACCGACGGAGCAGATCGAGGTCATAGCCTCGAGTTTGTCCATAGAAATCGAACCCGCGCGTACTGCATCGATCATGCCCTTGTCCTCCGAAACCGGAATAAAGGAGCCTGAAAGCCCACCAACGCGAGAGCATGCCATCATGCCGCCTTTTTTGACGGCGTCGTTAAGAAGCGCGAGCGCGGCCGTCGTGCCGTGCGTGCCCACTTGCTCCAGTCCCATGTGCTCGAGAATGTGCGCAACGGAGTCACCAACTTCAGCAGTCGGCGCCAAAGAAAGGTCGACGATGCCGAACGGGACCCCAAGGCGTTCCGAAGCAAGGTTTCCGACCAGCTGGCCTGCACGGGTGATCTTGAACGCAGCCTTCTTGATTTCTTCAGCTACCTCATTCAAGCTGGCTTTTCCAAGTCGCTGAATCGCATTGTCGACAACACCAGGTCCTGATACGCCGACAGAAACAACCGCATCTGGTTCCTCAATGCCATGGAATGCGCCCGCCATAAACGGGTTGTCGCCCACAGCATTCGCGAACACGACAAGCTTTGCGCATGCGATCGACGAGCGCTCCTTGGTTAGCTCCGCTGCGTCCTTCACGACGCGCCCCATCTTCGCGACAGCATCCATATTGATACCAGCACGAGAAGTAGCAATGTTCACCGAGCCACACACGTTGTCAGTAACGGTTAGAGCCTCTGGAATGGACTCGATGAGTCGCATATCAGAAGTTGTGGCACCTTTTTCGACGAGTGCCGAGTACCCTCCAACGAAGTTGACCCCCAGCTCGCTAGCTGCTTTATCAAGCGCCTTAGCAATCTCTACTGGGTTGCCATCCACCCCAGCTGCTACGAGGGCAATGGGGGAGACAGAGACACGCTTGTTCACGATCGGGATTCCGAGTTCACGCTCGATGCCCTCGCATACCTCTACAAGTCGGGCCGCCTGGGTCGTGACGCGGTCGTAGACCGCCTGGCGGGTTGCCTCCATGGTCGGACGCGTACAACCAATGAGTGAAATCCCCATCGTCACTGTGCGTATGTCCAGCCGATAGTCTTCAATCATCTTGATGACATCAAGAATATGTTGAGACTTGAAATCAAAATCTACAGCCACAGCAGTGTCTCCTTAGATTTCGTTCATAGCGGTGAACAGGTCTTCCGACTGAATCCGGACAACGACGCCCAGTGATTCACCCGCCACAGAAAGATGGTTCTGCAGGGATTCCATGTTCACATCGCCCTCGGGAAGTTCCACACGCATGATCATGGTGAAGAAGTCATCCATAAGAGTCTGGGAAACATCTACAATATTGAGGTTGACCTCAGCCGCGGCGATAGCAACGCCTGCGATAATGCCTACGCGGTCTTTACCAGTGGTTGTAATGATTGCATGCATAACAAGGAATTGTAGCTATCAGCAGCCCATTGTATCTATTCAACCCGCGCTGTACTGCGCAAATGATTCCAAAATTCTGTTGGCCCACGAAACATCGTGGAGAGGTAACCCCTGGACAATGGTGTCATAGTCTTCCGGTGAGAAGTACCCGTAATTAGCGAAAAAATCCATGCGAGTGTGCATTGCTTGAGCGTCCATCTCCGCGTGAAATTGCGTCGCCCAAACATGGTCCCCATATCGCACCATCTGTACTGGACAGGTGCTGCCCACTGCCAATACCTCAAGAGCGGGTGGGAGGGTGGCCTCGTCAGGGTTCTCCGTGTGCCCCGTTAATGCGGTGAAGTTCACCGGAAAACCCTGAAGCAGCACATCGCGTTTGCCAGCGTCAGAGAGCGCTACTTGAGTCGGACCGGAATCCTCTGGGTGCGAGCGCACGATGTTCCCTCCGAGGTAGTGGACCAGCCAACTCGTGCCGAAACAGACAAAAAACACTGGCTTTCCAGACTCCACCACGTCAGTGAGCACTGCGTCGACATGCTGTGACCACTCAGAGCTGTCGTCATCGGAAACGTTGAGCGAGCAACCCCCAACGATTACGCCATCAACTGAATCCAGCGAACTCAGCTGTGCGTGTTCGTCAGAGATATGGCAGAGCTCTATAGCTGTTCGTTCCATCTTCGTTGCTTTCAGTACGTCGTTGTATTCGGCGTGAGCAACGTCAGCACCGATCTCACCATTTCGCAGCGACACCATAAGCAACTTAGACATGACGAACAGTCTATATCTCCCGGTAGCTAGCTAGAAACCGGAGCACGAACGGATTGCTCCACAACGTGAAGCATTGCTTCAAGCTGTTCAGGCGGTTCGCCTGCAGCCAACTTAATAATGAATCCTTCAAGTACAGTTTCTAGGTAAGTTTGCATCACTTCAATCGGCACATCTTGCCGCATAGCAGTGTTCGACTCCAGCCTTTTGCGCACGGCTTCGTCAAGCACTTCCTGATGCTTCCGCCACCGGGTCTCAAATGCTGGGTCCGTACGGAGCTTTCGAACGATTTCCGAACGCGTCACAAACCAGTCGTTTTCTTCTGGGTGCTGTAATAGATCGTGCATAACCTCGACAAGACCTTGCCGACTCACTACCTGAGCTTGACGTTCTGCGTCCTCACTCGCAATGGCGAGAAACAACGTCTCTTTGTCTACGAAGTGATGAAAGATGGCACCCCTGGTCTTACCAGTGGCCTGTTCCAAACGAGCTACAGTAGCTCCTTCAAACCCGTACTTGGCGAAGCATGCCCTGGATGCATCCAAAATTTCTTTGCGACGCCGCGCAAGCTCTGTATCACTAATGATCGGCATAGTCAGGCGTTCAACCTTTCGACCTACTAATTGCGTACATAGAAAAAGAAAGACTTGAGGGGCCACCACATGCCGCGGGGACCCCTCAAGCGTGTTTACGTACCTACGGTGTTAGTTCTTAACCATCTGGCGAAGAACATACTGCAAAATACCACCGTGGCGGTAGTATTCAGCCTCACCTGGTGTATCTACACGGACAACAGCGTCGAATTCGACGGTTTCGCCGGAATCCTTCTCTGCGGAAACGCGGACGGTCTGAGGGATCGTGCCGTTCTCATTGAAAGCAGTGATGCCACTAATTGAGATCGTCTCGGTGCCATCGAGTCCGAGCGATGCATGCGACTTGCCTTCAGGGAACTGCAGTGGCAGCACGCCCATGCCGATGAGGTTCGAGCGGTGAATACGCTCGAAGGATTCAGCGATCACAGCGCGGACACCAAGCAGCTTCGTGCCCTTAGCTGCCCAGTCACGAGAAGAACCGGTGCCGTATTCCTTACCAGCGAGGACAACAAGCGGAATACCAGCAGCCTCATAGTTTTGCGCGGCGTCGTAGATAAACGCCTGTGGTGCGCCTTCCTGGGTGAAGTCACGGGTGTAGCCACCGGCGTCCTCAACGAGCTCGTTGCGAAGACGGATGTTCGCGAACGTACCGCGGACCATGACCTCGTGGTTACCACGGCGGGAACCAAAGGAGTTGTAGTCCTGACGCTTCACACCGTTTGCATCCAGGTAGTTTGCGGCAGGCGTACCAGGCTTAATGGACGAAGCAGGAGAGATGTGGTCTGTCGTCACAGAGTCGCCCAGCTTGGCGAGGACCCGAGCGCCAGCGATATCGGCAACATCGTTTGGCTCCGCTGGCATTCCGTCGAAGTACGGCGCCTTGCGAATGTAGGTGGAGTCGTCGTTCCACTCGAAAGTCTTCCCGGTAGGAATGTCGAGTTCCTGCCACTGCTTGTCGCCCTTGAATACGTCAGCATAGTCAGCCTCGTACATCTCGCGAGAGATCGTACCAGCAATGGTCGACTCAATCTCCTCAGTGGAAGGCCAAACATCCTTCAGGAAGACGTCGTTGCCGTCCTGGTCCTGGCCAAGTGGCTGCGTCTCGAAATCGAAATCCATCGTGCCCGCGATGGAGTAAGCGATAACGAGCAGAGGAGATGCCAGGTAGTTCATCTTCACGTCTGGCGAAATGCGACCCTCGAAGTTACGGTTGCCGGACAGCACTGCCGTAGCCGTTAGGTCGTACTCGTTGATGGCGTCGGAAACTTCCGTAGGCAGAGGGCCAGAGTTGCCGATGCACGATGCGCAGCCGAATCCAGTGAGGTAGAAGCCAACAGCCTCGAGATCCTTCCAGAGATCCGCACGCTCGTAGTAACCATCGACAACCTGGGAACCAGGCGCCATGATCGTCTTGACCCATGGCTTTGCCTTCAGACCCTTTTCGGCAGCCTTGCGCGCGAGAAGCGCAGCGCCAACCATGACCGATGGGTTGGAGGTATTGGTGCACGACGTGATTGCTGCGATCGCCACCATGCCGTGGTCAAGGGTGTACTCGCCACCTTGAGGGGATTCAACAATGACTGGCTTCGATGCGCGTCCCTCAGCACCAACCGCGGCGGACTCGCCATTTGCCGGCCAGGACTGATTGAAATCAACTGTTTCAACCTTCGCGGCGCGAACCGGCTCGAAGGTCTCGTTGCCAGCGTCGTTGTAGTCTGGCAACTGCTTACGGAACGTAGCCTTGGACTCAGACAGGAGAATGCGGTCCTGCGGGCGCTTCGGGCCAGCAATGGACGGTACTACCGTGGACAAGTCAAGTTCCAGGTACTCGGAGTACTTGGCCTCAGGAGCGTCCTGCTCAAGCCACATGCCCTGTGCCTTAGCGTATGCTTCCACACGGTCGATATCCTCCTGGGAACGCCCGGTGAGGTGCAGGTAGTTGATGGTTTCTTCGTCGATTGGGAAAATTGCGCACGTGGAACCGAACTCCGGCGACATGTTGCCGATCGTTGCACGGTTTGCAAGCGGGATCTGCTTCACGCCGTTGCCGTAGAACTCAACGAACTTCTGGACTACACCGTGCTCGCGGAGCATCTCGGTGATCGTCAGCACTACGTCCGTAGCGGTTACGCCGGCGGGAATTTCACCTGTGAGTTTGAAACCAACAACGCGTGGAATCAGCATCGACACTGGCTGGCCAAGCATCGCAGCTTCAGCTTCGATGCCACCAACGCCCCAACCCAGAATGCCCAGACCGTTTTCCATGGTGGTGTGGGAGTCGGTGCCGATGCATGTATCCGGGTAAGCAACGCCGTCGTTATCGAACACAACGCGGGACAGGTACTCAATGTTGACCTGGTGAACAATACCGGTCCCTGGCGGAACAACGCGGAAGTTGGAGAAGTTTTCCGCACCCCAGCGCAAGAACTGGTAGCGCTCCTCATTGCGCTGGTACTCAATTGCCACGTTCTTATCAAGCGCGTTGGCAGAACCGAACGCTTCGATAATCACCGAGTGGTCAATGACCATTTCAGCTGGGTTCAGCGGGTTCACCTGATCAGGGTCGCCACCAAGAGTCGAGACCGCTTCACGCATGGTAGCCAAGTCGACGACACAAGGGACGCCGGTGAAGTCCTGCATCAACACGCGGGCTGGTGTGAACTGAATCTCCACAGATGGCTCAGCATCTGCGTCCCAATTCGCGATAGCCTCGATGTGCTTCTTGGTAACGTTCTTGCCGTCCTCGGTACGGAGGAGGTTTTCACCAAGAACTTTGAGGGAGTATGGAAGTTTCTCCATGCCTTCGACCGCATCAAGAGCGAAGTAGTCATAAGACTTTTCGCCGACCTGAAGCGACTTCTTGGCGTTGAAGGAGTTCTTGCTTTCGGTCACAGTAAGCTCCGTTTCTCGTCGTAAACCAGATAACTTGGAACAAGTTCCAAACGGTCAACCTCAAAGATATGCGATTAACCGCCTATGCGTAGCAATGATAACAGTACGGATGTAATGTTTGTTGCCCAACAGGACTATTTCGCAAAGAATTAAAGCTAACCCCCCCATTTGGGGCACGATCCACATGTCTGGCAAGGCTGGGCATGTCAATGGCGGTGTCAATACGGGGGAGCTCAGAGCCAACATGATGAGAGCGGATAAAATGAACCCCCAACCAATCAAAGAGAGATGTAGTCGAGCCATGCAATACCAAAACCCTGACCCAAGATTCGAGAGTCTTGTAGGCCAACTCAATAGCGACGGCATTGCGTTCGAAACTGTCAATGACGACACTGGCAGGCTTGAGCAGTCGTTATTCAGAACTCTGGAGGATGCCCACGAAGGTGCGGGGTCTAACGTTGGGCTAGTTTTTCTTGACTCTACCCCGCTACACATCCCCAATTTGCGGGATCTTGCGCAGGACCTGCACCTCGCCACAGGAATAGAAACCATCTACATTCGCACTCCTGACGTCGCTATTGCTGCGTCTGAAAAATTTCATCGGTCCGCACTCGAGGCTGGGCAGCTAGCCTCCGTGCAGGCGAACGATTACCAGGATGGGGTTGCTCAATTTCTCCAAGAGGTATCCACGCAGCAACTCAGTTGGCCATTAACACCTCTGGCCATAGCAGCAGTGCTAATTCTGGCTTGCGCTGCAACTGTCACCCAAAGCGTTCGTCAAGCCTAACACCTTGACGGTGCGAAAAGCGGTTTCAGTGTAACGATAATCACATTGTGGGATACGTCGGGAGATAATGCCAGGTCAAAGCCCTGGGTGTCAAGTGAAAAAGCTTAACTATTGTTGCCAGAGGTAAAGTTTGTGTAACAAATTGATTAAGTGTCGTATGGTTTATTTGTTGCCTCACGAGCTGAGGTGTGCCACAAATGCATCTGGTGCAACCCTCTAGTCAAGGATTTTGCACTGACCTTAAACATAAGTGGTTTTAGTCAAACCACGCTTGAATTTTGTGACACCCACAACCATGGGGCGAATTTTCAGTAGTCGATTTAACAGAGCCGCACTTGCCTTGGCGGGCGGGGTCCTCGAAAGTCGTGCGCGCCTAAACGCGAGCTAGTCACTCGCTGGCGAACACGAGGGGCACCCCGCACGGCTTCAAGCTGGGTGTGGCGTGAGGAGCACCTTCGTGGTTACCCCATCGAAGCGCACGCCTTCGCGTGCTCGCCAGCTTTGGTCCAGCGCTATTGCGTGTTCAACCACTTTTGCATTGGCCTTTTCCATGAGCTCACCCGTAAGTCCTGCCGTAGCTGCACCTGGAGGTCAGTCCACGGCGTCTGCACTCATTGCCAAGCTGTCAGCATCGCAGGCTGAGATTGCGGATTTGGATTTAAAGATTGGCGAGCTTCGAGAGGCCGCGAACCGTGCCTTTGTGGACTTGCACGATGCTCAGTCCCGTTCTGAACAGGCGCGTCGTGGCGCCGAGGAGGCCAAGCGACGTTTGGAACAGTCCCAGCTCGCTGTTGAGAAAGCGAGGGCTGAACTCTCAGCTGTAACTCGATCACAGTACCGCAATTCTGCTGGTGGGGGCCCACTCCAGTCACTTGGTGGTGAGCAGACGCAAAAGGATGTTTTGGATCGATCACTTTTCCTCCGCCAGCGTAGTGGGGAGAAACAGCAGAGATTAGCAGAGGTCGAGCAAGCTCGCCTCGAAGCCGCAAACGATGAGTCTCTTCAGCGTCAGGCTAGCGATCTAGCACAGCAGGCAGCAGATGAGGCTGTAGCCGCTGAAGCCGCGACCCGTTCTGAGCTCGATTCTTTGTCTTCTCAACTCGAAGGCGTTCTCCAACAGCGTGAAGCGGCTTCTGCCGAGCTAAGCAGTCTTGAAGAGGATGTTGCTCTTGAACGCGGTGCGTCTGGCCAACCGGCATCAAGCCGAGAGCAAGTGCAAGACGCACCGACCGAACTATATGACGTTTCGCCTGAACTTCTCGACGCCGTCGAAGAGCGAGTAAGCGAAATTGCTCCTGGAACAAGTGCCCCAAATGAACAGGCACTTGTTCAGGCGGTCAACACCGCCCAGCGCACCGGGGGGTTTGTGGAAGTTTCCGACCAATCGGACACCGCGCGGCTGGAGTACTCCGAAGGAAGCGAGGTCACTGATTTGCTCACGCAGGCAGCGACCATCGCTGCAGCAGAAGCTCTCGTAGGGTCGTCGCAGCCTGACCACTCCGAAACGCTAAGCCCCTACGGAGGCTCGAGTACCAATGAGGTCATCGCTGCATTCGCACAAGGTCTTAATAGCGTTCTCGCTGCCGACTCCTCCGCGAGCCAACCAGAGACTGGTGCTTCGGACCTATCTCAGGTCGTTCCTGCTGTGGGCACCTTCGAATCCATTACGAATGAGGTTCGGTCTGCTCTGACTCCGTCAGCTAATTCTTCATCGGTTGAGACAGTAATTGCACGTGCCGAGGCGATGATCGGTACACCGTACGTGTGGGGCGGTGGTGACGCTAATGGCCCGACTGTCGGCGTCAACGGTGGAAGCATGTCTGGTTTTGACTGCTCTGGACTTGTGCTCTACGCATTCGCTGGCGTTGGTATTTCCTTGCCTCACTACACGGGCTACCAGTATCAGCGCGGAACCCCCGTGGCTCCGAGCGAAGCGCAGCGAGGCGATCTTTTATTCTGGGGGCCCGGCGGTAGCCAACACGTAGCGATTTATCTCGGTGATGGCATGATGATCGAGGCCCCTCAAGCTGGTCAAAATGTACAAATTGCTCCAGTTCGATGGGCTGGTATGTCCGCGAATGCAGTCCGCCTGCTTTAGTTCATTAGAATCAAGCACCATGTCACTCAAAGATTTCGATGCGCTGCTCTTACTTTCGTTCGGTGGGCCAGAAGGAAACGACGAGGTAATTCCTTTCCTCGAGAACGTAACGCGAGGTCGAGGTATCCCAAAGGAACGTTTAGAAAAGGTCGGCGAGCACTATTTCCACTTCGATGGTGTAAGCCCTATCAATGGTCAAAACCTGGAAATCGTAGAACAGCTACGTGTCGTCCTGCGGTCACGCGGGCATGAGCTTCCTGTGTACTTCGGTAACCGCAACTGGCATCCTTTCGCAGAAGATACCGCTCGCGAGATGTTTGAAGCTGGACACCGTAATGTTTTAGTATTCGCTACAAGCGCTTGGGGTGGATATTCCGCTTGTCGCCAGTACGATGAAGATATCGCGAAGCTGCACCAGGCCTACCCAGAGCTGAACTTCACAAAACTGTGGCAGTTCTACGGACACCCCACGTTTGTGCAACTCACCGGTGACTTTTTGAGGAAAGCGGTGGCGTCGATAGATCGTGAGGAACTATCGACTACCCGGATCCTTTTTTCGGCGCATTCAATTCCCACTGCAGCGGACGACGCTGCAGGTGGCAAAGATGACGCGAACCTCTACTCACGGCAGGTCCTTGAATCGTCGCAACTCGTCGCAGAGCATGCTGGAGTACAGGTGTACGAAAACGTTTGGCAGTCGCGCTCTGGGGATCCTCGCACTCCGTGGTTAGAGCCGGACATTGTCGACCGGGTGAAGGAACTCCACCAAGAGGGCGTTACGCACATCATTTGCGTACCGATCGGCTTTTTGACCGACCACATGGAAGTCGTGTGGGACCTGGATACCGAGTTAAAAGCGACGTGTGATGCCCTCGGCGTTGGATTGACGCGGGTTCCAACTATTGGTCTGGAACCTGAGTTCGCTGCGATGATTGTCGACATCGTGGAGTGCATCGGCGATGAAAAAACGCCTCCCACATTGTCGACCCTGACGGTTCAGGGTTGCACTGAAAACGGCACGCCCTGTCGCATTGACTGCTGTACTCCAGTCCGCCCAAGGCCTCTTAAGTAGTCTTAAAATCTCGCACAGCTTCGGCGACTCCTGCGGTCCGGGCCGCCCGGATGCTCTTACCCAGGACCAGAAGGTGTTGGTCAAAGGTGTGGTCCCCAAGGCGCTCTTTAACAGTCTCGATTATGGCGGACACTCTGTCAGCGCGGGCAAAGATTTGGGCCGCTCGCGGATTAGTTGTACCAGGCAGCCCCGGGGTGTCATAAAAGTCGCTGATGTGACCGACAGTCAGCCGAGGCGCCGAAAGAGTTTCGTTGGGGTGCGCCACTGCTTCAATCATTGCCGCTGCCTGATCTGTGGCTGTCCGCAGCATATGATCGGCTTCTCCGGGAGAAAGCCAGTCAGGCTCAGGTGGGCGTAGAGCATCTTCGAACCAACGCCAGTAAACACCGCGATCTTCGAAACTGGGGACCAGTATGTGATAGAGACCGTCATTTCCGATAACTATCAATGCTCCGGCATCTGTGAGTGCTTGCGCTGCCGGCGAGTGCGCCCACAACGTGGGCGCGTCCCCGGCTCCTCCGAGGACCAGGCGTACGACGGGCTCTCGAGATTCCAGGTCAGCGACACGCCGAATCTCTGCAAGCAACTCCACACCACCACCAGTGCCGAATTGGTAGACCCCGCCCAGATTTTCTAGCGCTGTGAGCGTGTCATCTGTCGATGTGACGTGATACAGCCACGCCGCGATCCAAACAGCAGTGTTTTGAAGCGGTGAATAAACTTGCGCGCGGAGACTCATTCGACTGATAGTAACCGATACACTAGTGCCACTATGACACCGGATAATCGTTACAGTGGAGATATTTTTCGAGGCCATGCGCGCAATCGGAGACCTGAATACCCCAGTATTCCCGCGGAACCGGGAATCATTGTCGAGATCGTCGGTGACGATTTCGTCGGTGCGTTAGTTGGGTTCGAACGTACATATGACGGCGACTTCGTTCGCCTCGAAGACAGACATGGACGACAGCGCCTTTTTAAAATGCTTCCCGGAGCGTTCGAAGTGGAAGGGCAGCGTGTCTCTTTGCATCGCTATGTGGCTCCTAAGCAGCCTGTGAATACACATTCCAATTCTGGTTCCCGCAGGGTTGAAAATGCTCGCGCGAAAGTTGCCCAGCCAAGTCGGATTTGGGTGGAAGGCATTCACGACGCTGCAATCGTTCAGAAAGTATGGGGCCACGACCTTAAAGTCGAGGGAGTAGTAGTCGAATATCTTGAGGGGCTCGACAACCTGAACGAAAGGCTCAAGGAATTCCAACCAGGGCCCGGACGCCGCATCGGTGTGCTTGCAGACCACCTCATCGAGGGGACGAAAGAGTCTCGGCTTGTCGAGGGCGTTGGTCCGCATGTACTTGTTACGGGCCATCCATATATCGACATTTGGGAAGCAGTAAAGCCAGAGAAAGTGGGATTAACGAGCTGGCCGAAAATCCCTTACGGGGAGGATTGGAAAACCGGGGTGTGCCAACGTGCGGGGTGGGGAAGTCCAAAAGATGGTTGGCGGCGAGTCTACGACGCTGTCGAAACCTACCGAGACCTCGATTCGACCCTCATTAGCGCAGTTGAGAGGCTCGTTGATTTTGTAACCAACGAACAGTTGAAAAAATCAGACTGCTAATCGGAGTCTTTTGTATAGTGAAATCGTGGGTAGTCTTATTTGGCTAGGCATTGCCGTAGCTTTCGCAGTTGCTGAACTCGCCGTCGGAGAATTTACTTTCCTCATGATTGCGGCCGGTGCACTGACTACGTCTGCAATCGCATTTGCCGGGGTGCCTCTCGGGGCTGAAATCGGGGCGTTTATCGTTGCTTCGGCCGGCTTCTGGTTTCTTCTCAGGCCGTATCTGCACCGGCGCCTTCGTCGTTCATCTGCGATAGGCGAATTGGGGCCGTCACTCATTGGCGCAACGGCACAGGTTGTTGAGGAGATAACACCGGACAGCGGGCAGATTCAATTGGACGGATCGCTTTGGTCCGCGCGAGCAATCGATCCCAGCCACACCATTAAGCCTGGTTCCACAGTCATTGTTTCGGATATTGATGGCCCGATAGCGGTCGTATGGAAGGAGTCGCCATAATGGCCTTGGTAATACTAGGGCTGCTGCTCGTCTTGGCAATCGCGGTGTTGCTCGCATCTGTGAAGCTTATCCCGCAAGGTGAGTCAGCAGTCATTGAACGTCTTGGATCCTACACTAGGACTGTTTCCGGGGGATTGACGTTACTCGTACCGTTCATTGATCGAGTGCGGGCACGCGTTGATACACGCGAGAGAGTCGTTTCGTTCCCGCCCCAAGCGGTAATCACGCAGGACAACCTCACAGTCGCAATCGATATCGTCGTTACATTTCAGATCAATGATCCAGCGAAGGCCATCTACGGTGTCGATAACTATTTGGTCGGCGTTGAACAGATTTCCGTCGCAACACTGCGTGATGTCGTTGGCGGTATGACGCTAGAGGAGACGTTGACTTCTCGGGAAACTATCAACAGGCGGCTCAGAGGTGAACTCGATGCGGCCACGGCCAAGTGGGGGCTTCGAATCAGCCGTGTTGAACTGAAAGCAATTGATCCGCCACCATCGATTCAGCAGTCGATGGAGATGCAGATGAAAGCTGACCGCGAAAAGCGCGCAATGATTCTTACGGCTGAAGGTAAGCGGGAATCAGATATCAAGACCGCAGAAGGCGAAAAGCAGGCCCGCATCCTTTCAGCTGAAGGTGAAAAGCACGCTGCAATTCTTGCCGCAGAAGCCGAACGCCAGGCAATGATTTTGCGAGCAGAAGGCGAACGAGCTGCCAAATACCTTGAGTCACAGGGCGAGGCTCGAGCTATCCAGAAGGTCAACGCTGCAATCAAGTCTTCTGAAGTTACTCCGGAGATGCTCGCGTATCAATACCTCGAGAAACTTCCAAAGATCGCAGCGAATGAAGCGTCTACTATGTGGATGATCCCGAATAGCTTTGGCGATTCGCTGGAGCAGTTTGCCAAGGCGTTCGCTGGCAAAGACAGCGATGGTGTTTTCCGGTATGAGCCACAGCGCGCGGATTCAGAAACCCGCGCGATGGCTGGCGAAGATGACAGTACCGATCAGTGGTTTGACACTTCTACTGACCCTGAGCTTGCTCGCGCGCTGGCGGAGGCACGTGCAGTCGCAAATAAACATGTGGATGACCCCGACCCGACGAACGCTTTCGACGGCGGTAGGGCACAGACCGAGGCGCCACAGTTCGCGAAACCGGACGAATACAAAGCTATTGAGTCGCGCGACGAATAAGATGTAGCGCAAGTTTCCAGCCTGCCTGCTCAGCCTGCCACCCGGCCGCTTGCAGGCGCTGGCTCATGGCTTGCTTCGATATACCCAGTTCAGCCGCAGCTTCGTTCTGGTTCAATCCGGAGCGTACGAGCGCTGTGGCTTCACGACCTTCAATCGTTCGCTTATGCAAAATATAGGCAAGCAGAGCAAATGTTGCAGAAATATCCTCCGCCTCGGTGTATGCTGCTGTCGCGTCGGTGATGACATTAACTTGAGCCGCACGAGTACCGACGGCTTCAGTCGCGGCAAACTCTGCTCGACGCTTGCGCGTGATCCCGAGGCCGATCGCCCAATTTCCGTCTGACAATAACGCCATGATGAGGTTCAGCGCGGTCTCTGGCCCATTGACAGTTGCTCGGATATCTTCAACGCCCACGATTTCAAATGGCGAAACACCCGGGAGCGTAGAAAGCGCATGGGCCGAAGACTCCACGAACGCGGCACGCCCTTTTTCGCGTCCACGGTAGCGTGCATGCACAGCAATCATGCGTTCATACTAGCGCGCATCGCGAAAGTACATGGCGCAGCCTTTACTTTTCTTCTTGACGCCTTTGCGCGGGGTGCCTCGCGTCGATGACGAGACCGGTCACGCCCAGCACAGACAGACCGAATACCGCGGCAATTAGTATCGGGTTGGCTTGATTGCTCAGGGTATCGCCGAACAAAGCAACCAGAATTGTATTGGGCGTGGAACCAATCAACGTCGCACCCATAAACGGTAACAGTCGAACGCGGCTCAGCGCAGAGGCGTAATTCATGACCGAGAAGGGGATCCCGGGAATGAGCCGCAAACTCATCACTGCCAGCCATCCTCGCTGTTCCAAACGCTCATTGATCATATGCAGCTTCGGGTGAGATATTTTGCTTTCAACCCAATCTCGAAGCAGAAAGCGAACAACAGTGAGCGATAGGCCTGCTGAAACCGTGGTCGCGGTGATTGCGAGGAGGATCCCAAACCATCCTCCAAAAAGTACGCCGGAAGAAACTGTTAGCAATGTGCGGGGAATCGGGAATTGGGTAATCAGAACGTAGAGTAGCCAAAACACGATGGGGAACCAGACACCCGTACTATCCGCCCACTGTCGAAATGTTGATAGTGAAGGCACTTCGAAGAACCGCCATACCCACAGCGCTACAGCGAAAAGCACCAGGAATATCATTACGCGGAGCGGTGATTGTTGGCGCATCTGTTTGCTCCTCGCTTGTGATGTAGATAAGAAAAACCGGCTTCCTCTCGGAAGCCGGTCACTGTGCCCGGAGGGGGACTTGAACCCCCACGTCCGTTAATAGGACACTAGCACCTCAAGCTAGCGCGTCTGCCATTCCGCCACCCGGGCCGGGTGTTTTGTTTTCAACCTCTCGGCTGGGCACTTGCACTACTATAGAGGGACGCTGAACCAAGATGCAAATCGCCAGTACAAGTGCCGAATCAGCCTCGCTAGATTAGCGGTTCAATGCACCTATCCAAGGCAGCTCAGAACCAACGGCGTCCGTGATATTGCTCAGTCCGTGAGCTTCAAGCTGCGCCTTCAGACCTTTATGGATCCGATAAATCCAGCCCGGACCACCGTAAATGAACGGCGTATATCCCTGGAGGAGACTCGCACCGGACGTTATGCGCTCCCAGGCTTGTTCTGGCGTCGAAATACCGCCCGAGCTCACTAGAACGAGTTTGCCACCGACCCGCGCGTGGAGGCGTCGTAAAACCTCGAGTGCGCGCTCATTCAATGGTGCACCTGAAATGCCACCGGCACCCATGGCTGCGACCTCGGCTGCATCCGTCTGCAGCCCCTCTCGAGAAATGGTGGTATTGGTTGCGACAATGCCTGCCAAGTTCATTTCCACAGCAAGGTCTGCAACGGCATCGATGTCCTCGTCGCTGAGGTCGGGGGCAATCTTGACTAGTACTGGTGTTGTCGTGGCTGCTGTAACTACTTCGAGGATCGGTTTCAGTGACTCGACTGATTGCAGATTACGTAGCCCTGGGGTGTTGGGGGAGGAAACGTTGACCACTAGGTAGTCTGCAAGTGGTCCAAGCACTGTTGCTGTAGCGCGGTAGTCTCCAACGGCGTCCTCCGAGAGCTTGTTCTTTCCAATGTTTATACCGACGATTTCGGATGTCTTCCGTCCGCGCAGGCGCTCAGCGATTCGCAACGCTCCATCGTTGTTGAAGCCCATACGGTTCAAAATCGCTTTGTCTTTCGGCAGTCGATAGAGCCGTGGTCGTTCATTACCTGGCTGGGACTTGGGCGTCACCGTCCCGAGCTCTGCGTAGCCGAACCCTACTGCAGACCATGTGTCCGGAGCTTCGGCGTTCTTATCGAACCCTGCCGCGAGACCAACCGGAGCGGGAAAGCGGATGCTAAAAAGCTCCTGTTCAAGAGGTGTGCCGTCGACGCGGACGACGCGAGTCATTGCGCGGCTCACTGGAGTGAGTCGCTGCAGCACTTTGAGTCCACCCATGATGATGTCGTGAATACGCTCCGGCGGGATCTTAAACATTGCCCGAAGAGCAAGCCCATACGCTGTGTCGTACAAATTACGTTGTTTCATATCTACTCGGCCTCACTGTCTACGGGTGAAATGATTTGTAGTCCATTGCCTGACGCAGAACCTATGAGCAGGGTTCCGTCTGAAAGCGACGCAATGCTCTGCGCATCTGAAACTGTACTCACCTGGGCACGCTCAACAGGCACACCGTGGGAAATGTCATAGGCGGTTGCAAGGTTCTCCGCTGTTGAGGTGACCCAGGCTAGTTGGTTTGCGCTGTCCCACGCGACATCCCAGGCTCCACTTGGCACGGGAGCGCTCTGCTGGAGCCGAATGACGTCGTTGGTGGTATATACGAGAAGCTGGTTTCCAGTTGCATCCGCAGCGAGCACCAACCCGTGCTCACCAGCTGACACTTTGCCCACGCCCAGACCAGCGCGCAACGTTGCCCCCTGACGTCCAGTTCCCCAGTCAAGGTCCTGGATAGTGGTATCGAACTTATTGACGCGCACTACGGAATCCGCGCCATCGTCGACGGGAACAGCTTGTAGTTGATCGGTTTCTCTTGCAACTGAAAACTCTTTCTTGAATTCACCGTTGCTGTACAGCCATACCGATTTGGTGCTGTTGCTTCCCGCGAGTATGTCACCGCCTGATGTAACAGTAGCTGCACTTACGGCCATATCGGTGGCAAGTTTGCGCAGGCCTTCGCTATCGATAAGAGCGATATAGTCTCCGCAACCTACCGCGAAATGCCCTGCGTTTGCTGAGACGTCACCACAGTTTGTGCCCATCTCGAACTTCTGCGTGCGATTGTCTTTAAACTGCTCGAGGCTCCCCACGACGAGGGCGTCAGGTGTTCGCACAGCGATTAGGTCATCCGTCTGGTCCACATCGAAAATCTGGCCAAATTGCAGGAGCTGGCCATCTGGGTGCTCTGACGGGGGAGATGCTACGGGCTCGGCACTTCCCATGTTTATGGCATCGTTCGGATCAACAACATCAGGTGTGCACGCCGCAACCGCCAGGGCAGCGATAGTAATTGGCACCATCGAGGCGACTTGTATTTTTGTTCTCACAGAGGTCAACCTTATCAATGCTGTCTCCATGTGGGGTTTTGACTTTGCACGGGTAGAGTTTTGCAACATGATTGCCACGTCCCAGTTAGCAGAGTCGATGTCGTGGGGACAAGTGATAGTCCTCTCGGTTGTCCAGGGTTTAACCGAGTTTCTTCCAGTTTCGTCTTCTGGCCATCTCCGAATCGTTTCCGAACTCTTATGGGGAGCGGATGCCGGCGCGAGCTTTACCGCAGTGATTCAGCTTGGTACCGAACTTGCCGTCCTAGTCTTCTTCGCGAAAGACATCTGGAGATTCCTTTCCGGTTGGTGCGTGGGCCTTTTCGATAAAACCAAGCGCGGGTTCGATTACCGGATGGGCTGGATGGTCATCGTCGGCACGATACCTGTCGGCGTGCTCGGTTTCGCGTTGAAAGATCTCATACGCGAGAATTTCCGAAACCTCTGGATTACCGCAACGGTTTTGATCCTGTTTTCGCTCGTGTTTATTCTCGCCGAACGAACGGGGACAAAAAAGCGCAGCTTCGATCAGCTCACGATCAAAGATGCGCTAGTAATGGGTCTGTGGCAATGTTTGGCACTCATACCCGGTGTTTCGCGTTCCGGTGGCACGATTTCTGGTGGCTTATTTTTGAACCTCGAGCGAGAAGTCGCGACTCGCTTCTCATTCCTGCTCGCCATCCCGGCAGTCCTTGCTTCGGGTATTTTTTCGCTGCCTGATGCGTTCGATCCGCAAGCAGGACAGGCTGCTACTGGACTTCAGCTGCTTATTGGCAGTGGTACCGCGTTTGTTCTGGGGTACGCCTCAATTGCGTGGCTATTGAAGTTCGTGTCTCACCACTCGTTTTCGTGGTTCGCCGCCTACCGTATTCCTCTCGGCGTTATCGTGATGTTGCTGCTCGCGACGGGAGTTATGCAACCGGTTTAATGGCGCTTAGGCCTGTCTACCGGGAACCGTGCATAAGCGCAATGTCACGGTATGGTGGTCACTATGCATTCTTGGCCACAACCTGTTGTTCCTGCTGTTTCTGGTACTCCTGTGCCCCTGTCTCTGTTCGACACCGCTGATGGAGTGGTAAAACCCATTGACACGACGCCGAATCAGTCCGGAAAGGTGGGGCTGTATGTCTGTGGCATTACGCCATACGACTCCACTCATCTTGGACACGCGGCTACTTACCTTTCCTTTGACCTGATTTATCGTCAGTTGCTTGCCAATGGCCACGATGTTCATTACGTGCAGAACATCACTGATGTCGATGATCCGCTGTTTGAGCGTGCAGAGCGAGATGGCGTGGACTGGCGCGAGCTGGGAACCGAGCAGATCAACCTCTTCCGTAGCGACATGGAGGTGCTGTCCGTCATCCCTCCGCAGGATTACGTTGGCGCTATGGAGACAGTTGGCGAAGTGATCGACATGGTGAAGTGTCTCCTCGACGTCGGGGCAGCCTACAAGGTTGACCACGGCGATATTTATGCTGACATTACAGCGACGAAGCAGTTCGGCTACGAGTCAAACATGACTCGTGAGCAGATGGAGCACTTTTTTGCTGAACGCGGAGGGGATCCCGATCGCGAGGGGAAGCGCGACCCCCTCGATGCGCTGTTGTGGCGTGGGCACCGCGAAGGGGAACCAGCATGGGAATCACCGTTCGGCCCAGGTCGCCCAGGGTGGCACGTGGAGTGTTCCGCCATTGCGGCTAATCGGCTTGGCCTGCCATTCGCAATCCAAGGTGGTGGGTCTGACCTTGCATTCCCACACCACGAGTTTTCCGCAGCCCATGCTGAGGCGGCTTCAGGCGTACCTCGGATGGCTCATCACTACGTGCACACAGGCATGATCGCGCTTGACGGAGTGAAGATGTCGAAATCTCTCGGCAATTTGGTCTTTGTTCACAAGCTGACAGAACAAGGCCATCCCGCTTCCGCAATCCGCCTCGCTGTGTTCTCTGGCCATTACCGTCAAGACCGTGATTTTTCCTACGAGGTGCTTGAACAGGCTGAACGTCGACTAAGCGAATGGGGCAAGATGCTCCGCCAGACAGAGGAGCCTTCACAGGTGGAGCAAACCATCCAGGATTTGCGCCAAGCACTTGCCAACGACCTCGACACGCCAGCTGCGCTCCGAATTATCGACGCCGCCACTGGTGACTTTGACGGCCGACTTCGACAAGCAATCGATGGTCTCTTAGGGGTAAAGGTGGGGAACTGCGATGCATAATCTCCGCAGGGTTTTCCAACCGGATGTTGACGAATTCATCGACAACCTAAGAATCTTTGCGACGGGCGAGTATCTGCAAGAGCAGGACCTTGCACTCTGGGAGCCCCCCTTCGATTCTGCAGTGCTGCCTGAGCTCAAACAGATCCTTGAGATCTTTCTTGACACCGCTTCGCTCGTCGCTCAGCCAGTCGACGACGCCACCATCGAAGACCTCTTCACTGGTCTCAGGTCCAACCTGAATGAGTTCAACGCAAAGCATCAGTACGCAGTGCTTGAGCCGGAGGAAATGGCGGATATTGAAGGGCTGTTCGCGAAGGTTGCTGCACAACTCGGCGCCGATCCATCTACCGTGCAGGGGCTATTCGATCGTGAGTAGGATTTGCATCCCTCAAGCAGTGCTTTGGGATATGGATGGTACGCTCATCAATACGGAGCCACTTTGGGAGTAGGCGACGTTCGAGCTCTCCGAGCTTTTAGGCAAGCGGCTTTCTCCAGAGGAGCGTCAGAAAGCTGAAGGCGTTAGTTTTCCCGCCGCCCTCCAAATCATTACGAATTGGACGGGGCACACGTTGCAGCCTGGAGACACCGAGCGGCTGAAGCAATGGATGCAGAACCGAATGAAGCAGCTTTTTTCGCAAGGATTTGAGCTCAACCCTGGCGTCCCTCACATGCTCAGGATGCTAAAGAGCAGCGGCATTCCAATGGCGATTGCGACAAATACAGAGCGCGCGCTCGCTCAAACCTGCATTGATTTCATCGATGAGGACTACTTTCAGGCAACAGTAACGGGCGATGAGGTTTCGAGCCCAAAACCATCTCCTGATATATACCTGGAAGCAGCACGTTTAGTAGGGGCAGAGGCTCGGCACTGCATTGTTATTGAGGACTCTCAAGACGGTATGCAAGCAGCGGTAGAAGCAGGTACGCGCGTCCTCGGGCTAGCAGATACCGTTCCAAGTCCGGTCAAGAAGATCACGTTTTCCGATTTGCAGGAAGCATCGATACATGATGTTGCGACGTGGTACACAATGGCTTAAAGCGCGCTCACACCACTGGGTTTTCCGCTAAGGTGTTGTGCGTGAAAGACTTCGATCAACTTTTTGCTCAGCTCACCGAAACCGCAATCTCTAAGCGCCCGGATTCAAGCACGGTACAGGCGTTGGAGAAAGGCGCCCATTTCATTGGGAAGAAAATCATCGAAGAAGCTGGTGAAGTGTGGATCGCGGCTGAGTATCAGTCCGATGACGAGCTAGCCGAAGAGATGAGTCAGCTCATGTACTGGACCCAGGTAATGATGCTGCAGCGTGGGCTTACCCCGGACGACATTTACAAATACCTCTAAGGACTACGCTGATGATTAAGTTTGCGGTTCCCAACAAAGGCTCCTTGTCTGAAAAGGCTCTCCAAATCCTCAAAGAGGCTGGATACAAGGGGAGAGGCGCATCGAAGGCGCTGAATATCCTGGATGAGGAGAACGGGATTGAGTTCTTCTTCCTCCGCCCAAACGATATCGCAATTTATGTCGCCCAAGGCCACCTTGATCTTGGCATCACGGGGCGCGACCTGGCGCTCAACTCTCACGCGGAGGTAAAAGAGGTGCTGCCGTTAGGTTTCGGCGCATCCACTTTCCGATTTGCGGCTCCACGGTACGAAACATGGACGGTGCCTGATCTGGAGGGGAAGCGGATCGCTACTTCGTACCCACATCTGGTCGTGGATTACCTCAATGAGTTGGGAATCACGCCAAAGGAAGTCGTCGAGCTCGACGGAGCCGTCGAAATCTCTATCAAGCTTGGCGTCGCCGACGTTATTGCAGACGTCGTTTCCACGGGGACCACGTTGAGGCAACATGGGTTGGCTCCGTTCGGGGACCCAATTCTTGCCAGCGAAGCCGTCGTTATCAAGCGAAAGGGTGCGGCGCTGACGAGCAATCATGAGGTCGTGTTACAACGCATCCGCGGCATTTTGAATGCAGAAAACTTCCTGATGCTCGATTACAACGTGTGTCGGGACAACCTCGACAAGGCGAGCGAACTGACCCCTGGCATGACCGGCCCGACAGTTTCTCCGCTTTCGCGTGAAAACTGGGTAGCGGTGCGTGCAATGGTCCCGCGAACGCAGGCAAATGCCGTGATGGATGCACTTTCGGAGATTGGTGCGGAGGCTATTTTAGCCACTCAGCTGCGCATTGCCCGCCTATAGATTTTCAATTAAGCACCGATAACCCCTCCCTATCCCTAATAATAGGGTGGTATCAGTAGTCCAAAAGTTGCATCTCGCTCATTTTGCGTACAATCAGAACCATGAGTAATCGCATTGAAGAAGATCTGCTTGGCACACTCGAAGTGCCCTCCGACGTCTACTACGGCATCCACACCCTGCGCGCCGTTCACAACTTCCCGATCTCTGGGCAGACAATCAATGACCTGCCAGAGTTCATTCGGGGCATGGTGGAGGTGAAGAAAGCCACAGCACTGGCCAACAACCGCCTGCGCGTACTGCCAAAGAAGAAGGCAGACGCGATCGTCAAGGCCTGCGACGAGATTCTCGTCAATGGTCGCTGCATGGACCAGTTCCCAATCGACCAATTCCAGGGTGGCGCTGGCACCTCCCTGAACATGAACACCAACGAGGTCGTTGCCAACCTCGCGCTCGAAGTCCTCGGGGAGGAAAAGGGCAAGTACGACGTCATCAACCCGAACGATGACGTCAACATGTCCCAGTCCACCAACGATGCATACCCAACCGGTCTGCGTCTCGGCCTGTACTACGCAGTGCAGGGGCTGCTCACTGAGCTCGAAGAACTGACCAAGGCACTCGACGCCAAGGGTGAAGAGTTCGACGACGTCATCAAGATGGGTCGCACCCAGCTTCAGGACGCAGTCCCGATGACGCTCGGCCAGGAGTTCGCCGGCTTCGGCACGCTCATTGGTGAGGAGCTTGACGTCATCAAGTCCGCAGCTGAGGCGCTGTTGACTGTAAACCTTGGCGCAACTGCGATCGGTACTGAGCTGAACACGCCTGACGGCTACCGGAAGAAGATTGTTGAGGCGCTGGCCGAGGTCACGGACCTTGACATCAAGGGTGCACCAAACCTGATCGAGGCAACGTCTGACACTGGCGACTATGTATGGTTGCACTCCGCACTGAAGCGCGCGGCGATGAAGATCTCGAAGGTCTGCAACGACCTTCGTCTGCTATCCTCCGGACCACGCGCTGGCCTGAACGAGATTAATCTGCCCGAGATGCAGGCAGGCTCCTCGATTATGCCGGCAAAGGTGAACCCGGTCATCCCAGAGGTTGTAAACCAGGTTTGCTTCAAGGTCTTCGGTAACGACGTTGCTGTCCTTACCGCATCTGAGGCCGGTCAGCTCCAGCTCAACGTGATGGAGCCTGTTGTTGCAGAGGCACTGTTCAACTCGATCCGCCTCCTCACCAACGCAGCCCGTACGCTGCGCGAGAAGTGCATCGTCGACATCACCGCGAATAAGGACGTGTGTGAAGGTTACGTTAACAACTCCATCGGCATCATCACCTACCTCAACCCAGTGATTGGCCACCACAATGGTGACGTCATTGGCAAGGAGGCTGCTGCCACTGGTAAGAGCGTCCGGGATCTGGTGCTCGAGCGTGGCCTCATTACGGAGGAAGAGCTCAAGGTTGTCCTCGGCAAGGATAACCTGATGCACCCTGAGTACCGCGGCGAGTTCTTCGACGAAGACTAGTCAACCAAAAGTAGTAAATCTCACACTCCCCTGATTCGGTAGTTATCGCCTTTAAGTGCGATAATAGAAAACGAATACTAATTCGACCGAGTCAGGGGAGTTCCTGTGTTACTTGTGATACAACTCATTATCCTGTTCGGCGCCATCGTTCTCGGTGCCCGGATGGGATCCATTGCTATCGGCTTTGCCGGTGGCCTTGGCGTTTTACTTCTCGGCGTCACTGGCATGTCTGTTACCGCCGATGACATCCCATTCGATGTCATCGGCATCATCATGTGTGTGATTGCTGCGATTTCCGCGATGCAACTGGCGGGAGGCATGGATTACCTTGTCTACCTCGCCGAGAAATTCCTGCGTCGCAATCCAAAGCGCGTGACGGTATACGCGCCAATCGTTACGTGGTTGATGACCGTACTTGCAGGTACCGGCCACACTGCGTTTTCGACTCTTCCGGTCATCGTCGAGGTGGCGAAGGAAGGCGAAGTTCGCCCATCCCGTCCGCTCTCAGTCGCGGTTATCGCCTCGCAGATGGCAATTGTTGCCTCGCCGATTTCGGCGGCAGTCGTCTTCATGGCTTCGGTGCTGGAGCCCCTTGGCGTTGGATACCTGCAACTGCTCGGTGTGATGATTCCAGCAACGTTCCTTGCGATTTTCCCAACCGCTTGGGTTTCGAACAAGCTTGGTAAAAACCTTGTTGATGACGAGGTGTACCAACGCCGCCTCGCAGACGGTCTCGTAGCAAAGTCGAGCACCACATCAGACAGCTACAAACCTAAGGATGGCGCGAAGGCCTCCGTGTGGATCTTCCTCGTCGCGATCGTTATCGTCATGCTCTACGCGACCATCATCTCTGATCAGATTGGTCTGATCGAGAACCCGACTGTCCCACGTAACGAAGCGATTATGGCGATCATGCTTTCGGCAGCTGCCGCAATCCTGCTTATCACGAAGTCGCGTGCTGCTGAGGTCCTGAACACTCAGGTGTTCCGCTCCGGTATGTCCGCTTCTGTCTGTGTTCTTGGTGTTGCATGGCTAGGTACGACCTTCATTAACCACTACATCGAGGACATTCAGAACATCGCTGGTGACGTCCTTACAGCACAACCATGGCTGCTAGCAGTCGTTCTGTTCTTTGCCGCATCGCTGCTCTACTCGCAGGCTGCCACCGCAAAGGCCCTTATCCCTGCGGCCCTTGCAATTGGTGTCAGCCCACTGACCGCTGTTGCGGCGTTCCCTGCAGTGTCTGCGCTGTTCGTGCTGCCTACCTACCCAACCCTGCTTGCTGCAGTGGAGATGGACGATACTGGCTCGACCAGAATTGGCAAGTACGTTTTCGATCACCCGTTCATCCTGCCGGGTATTGTTTGCATCGCGGTGTCGGTGGTCCTCGGTTACCTCATTGGGGCGGTGCTCATTTAGAGCTAAACTAGGGGCATGTCTACACAGCAGCATGACAGCCCCAAGTCCGAAGTTTTAACAGATGTGGAGATCGCTCAAGCTCATAAGCTTGAACCGATCTCCACTATTGCTTCCAGGGCCGGTATCCCTGAAGAAGCTTTGATTCCCTATGGGAAGTACATGGCAAAGGTTGACCCTGCACTGCTCAAAAAAGACAAGGCAGGTAAGATCATCCTCGTCACTGGTGTTTCCCCGACTCCCGCGGGGGAGGGTAAGTCCACCACGCTGATCGGCCTCACAGATGCGTTCACCCGCCTTGGTAAAAGCGCAATCGTTGCTCTGCGTGAGCCGTCACTCGGCCCAGTAATGGGGTTAAAGGGGGGTGCTGCAGGTGGCGGTTACTCCCAGGTGGTGCCAATGGAGAACATCAACCTGCACTTCACCGGTGACTTCCACGCGATCACGAGTGCGAACAATACATTGGCCGCGATGATTGACAACCACATCCACCAAGGCAACGAGCTCAACATCGATCCGCGACGTATTACCTGGCAGCGGTGCCTCGATGTGAATGATCGTTCGCTACGAAATGTTGTCACGGGTCTCGGTGGTCCCGCTCATGGTGTGCCTACCGAAACTGGTTTTACAATCACGGCTGCCTCGGAAATTATGGCTATCCTTGGCCTTGCACATGATCTCGAGGATCTGCATGAGCGCCTCGCTAATATCACGGTCGGGTTCACCTATGATCGAGAACCAGTAACAGCGGGGCAGCTTAATGCGGCTGGTGCTATGACAGCACTGCTAAAAGACGCGCTCAAGCCGAATCTCGTGCAAACGATGGGCGAGACGCCTGCATTCATTCACGGTGGCCCGTTCGCGAACATCGCTCACGGCTGCAATACTCTGATCGCCACGAAGACGGCTCAGCAATGTGCTGACTATGTATTCACGGAGGCGGGCTTTGGGGCAGATCTCGGCGCGGAAAAGTTCTTTGATATCAAGGCTCACTACGGCAACCTCGATGTGGCGGGGGCGGTCGTCGTGGCTACCATCCGTTCTATTAAGTACAACGGCGGCGTTGATCGTTCAGATCTCAAATCAGAGAACTTGGACGCATTAGCAAAGGGCATTGTAAACCTTGAACGCCACGTCGAAAACCTGCGTAAGTTCGGAGTGCGCCCAGTTGTTGCGCTGAACCTCTTCACGTCCGATACCGCCTCCGAGCGCGAATGGATGGCGAAATGGGCGCGGGACTTCAACGTTGCGTTGGAAGAAGCCGAAGTATGGGCGCATGGCGGCAAAGGCGCTGAGGCGCTCGCCAACACGTTGCTGGACAACTTGGTTGATGGCGCGTCTGCTTCCCTGTACAACCCTGAAGAGGGCATCGAGCACTCGATTGCGACGATCGCTCGCGAAGTGTACCGCGCTGCTGATGTGCAGTACTCGGATGCTGCGAGGAAGGACCTTGAAAGCCTGCGCGCGAGTGGAGCAGATGCGCTACCGGTCTGCATTTCGAAGACACAGTACTCGTTCAGCGATGACCCGTCGCGGCTTGGCGCGCCCGAGGGACACACACTGCACGTGCGTCAGCTCATTCCTCGAACGGGCGCCGGGTTTGTTCTCGCTCTCACGGGTGCTGTTATGACCATGCCTGGTTTGCCGAAAAAGCCAGCTGCGAACAACATCGACGTCGATTCCAGTGGCGCCATCAAGGGCCTGTTTTAATCCCTTTCGTGATTATGTCCGTTGCGGTGACTACTGATTTTCCGCGGCGGACCCGGGCCATCCCGGGTAGAGCGGCGGAGTCCCGCCGAACTCAGGGCAGTATGACTGAAATGCGCACCAATCGCAGAGTCTGGACTTTTTCGGTCTAAAATGTCCTGTTTCTCCATCTCTAGTTATTTTGGCCCACAGCTCACCAAGGTCGCGTTCAAAGTACTCAAGTTCTTCGCTCGAAGGGGTGAGAAAGAGAGAATCAGCGACTTTCAGGTACATCAGACGGAGCTGAGTCGGTATCTCGTTGAAAAGCCTCCAGTAAACCAACGCATAAAAGCGCATCTGGAATTTTGCGTCGTGCGAATATCGAGGCAGTGGCTTCTTTCCAGTCTTGTAGTCAACGACTCTAATTTCACCTGTAGGCGCGATGTCAACGCGGTCGATAAAACCGCGTACCGGTACGCCGTTGGGCAAGACAGTATTCACATACATTTCTTGCTCATGGGCATCGAAGCCGAGTGGGTTTTCCATCTGAAAGTACCCTCGGAGAAGCGTGCGGGCGTCGATAAAGAGTGTCTTTTCGTCCTGGATGGGCTCAGCGACATTTGGGTCTTGCTCGCACATCTTGCGCCACGCTGGCACGATGAGTTTGACTGCTGCCGGGTAGGTGCGTTGGTCTCGTTGCAGCGCGAATAGTTCTTCTAGTACGGCATGCACGAGGGTGCCTTTAACTTGAGCTTCGGTCTTTGGCTCCTCAATCTTGTCGATTGCCCGGAGTCTATAGAGCAGCGGGCATTGTTGATAGTCGGAGGCACGTGAGGGGGACAGGGCTAAGGGTTTGGCGTTCATAGGCGTTCTATCCTAGTGGTTTTCTCGAGCTAGACTCACATCTATGACTACATCGATCGATTCGTTTCTTCGATTCCTGAATGAGAGCCCGAGTGCGTTTCACGCAGCAGAGTCTGTCCGCGCGACACTCATCGAGCAAGGTTTTCTTGACGACGCCACCACCGGTGCATCTCCGGCTGCTCCAGGTGGCCACGTGGCTGTAGAGGGCGGCGCGGTTGTGGCATGGTGGGTTCCTGAAAGCTTCGACCCGACTTCCAGCAGGTTCCGGATCCTTGGGTCCCATACAGATTCCCCGGGGCTCATGGTGAAGCCGAATCCAGACGTGGTGGGAGAGGGGGCTCGCCAAGTTGCGGTTGAGGTCTACGGGGGCCCGATTCTGCAGAGTTGGTTCGACAGGGACCTTGCGTTTGCGGGGCGTGTGGTCGACTCGAGCGGGAAGGCCCACTTGGCATATACCGGCCCTATAGCTCGGGTTCCGAATCTTGCGATTCACCTTTACAGGGCAGACACGCCTCCTGTTGAGCGCCAGCAACACACGCAGCCGGTGCTAGGCGTGGATCGCCCGCTGCTGGAAATCATCGCTGAGCAGATTGGGCTCGACGGTGAACAGATAGTTGCACATGAACTGATCTCGGTGGACACGCAGGAGGGGGCAGTCGTTGGTGACATGCTGATGGCAGGCAGGCTGGACAACCTTTCAAGCGTGTGGGCCAGCCTGGAAGCGCTGATTGAAGCCCAACGTGCGGCAACGCATTCCGATGTATTGGTTCTCGTCGCGTTCAACCACGAAGAGGTTGGCTCGAACTCACCGACCGGTGCAGCTGGCCCTCTTCTCGAGCGCTACCTTCGACGGATCGCGACGGGCCTCGAGGTCGAGGACTTCCTCAGTCTTTGTGCGCGGTCTTCGATGGTTTCGGCGGACGCGGCCCATGCGGTGCACCCGAACTATTCGACGAAGCATGACCCGTCACACCGACCACTACTGAATGCTGGTCCGGTGCTTAAAGTCAACGCGAACCAACGCTATGCTTCCGACGCAGTAACTGAAGCGATGTGGGTCCGTGCTTGCGAGGCAGCGAATGTACCGAACCAGGTGTTCGTCGGAAACAACGATGTACCTTGTGGGTCGACGATCGGCCCAATCGCCGCAACGCGCCTTGGCATCCCTACCGTTGACGTTGGAGTTCCGCTGTTGTCGATGCACTCGGCCCGTGAGATGTGCGGGGTGGAGGACATAAAGTGGTTCGTCGAGGCCCTCCGCGCTTTTTATACTCAAGCAAGTGCGTAAGGCATACTGAACGTCATGTACTCAGGCCCATTTCGCGTTGGCGATAAAGTTCAACTCACGGACGCAAAACGTCGCCATTTTACTATCCATCTCGTCGAGGGTGGTCAGTTCCACTCGCATAAGGGGATTGTCAGCCACGACGACATCATCGGCGCTGACGAAGGGTCTGTGGTGAAGTCCACCCTCGGCGCAGATTATCTATGCTTCAGACACCTACTAGTCGACCACGTGCTGTCGATGCCACGTGGCGCGGCAGTTATTTACCCGAAGGATGCCGCACAGATCCTCGTTGAGGGCGACATCTTCATGGGGGCACGGGTGCTTGAAGCCGGTGCAGGTTCCGGCGCCCTCACGATGTCTCTCTTACGCGCTGTTGGCCCCGAAGGTCATGTCTTTTCTTATGAGATCCGCGATGACCACCTGCAGTTCGCGAAGGATAACGTCGAAGACTACTTCAACGGACGTCCTGATTGGTGGACCCCGCGTTTGGGCGACTTCGGTGAAGTCACTCAAGAAGACCTTGGCGGACCTGTTGACCGCGTTATCTTGGACATGGTTGAACCGTGGCACTTCATCGACACCGTCAAAAACGTGTTGATCCCGGGCGGTGTCTTCATGACGTATGTGGCAACTGTCCCGCAGCTGATGAACATTATGGAAGGCATTCAGGAAGCCAAATGCTTCACTGAGCCACGCGCGTGGGAGACGCTGCTACGCGAGTGGAAGGTCGAAGGGCTGGCAACTCGACCAGAACACCGCATGAACGCGCACACCGCGTTTCTTGTGTGGACACGCCGACTCGCAGACGGCGTGACACCACCTCGCCCGCAGCGGCGCGCACGTCGCTAAGATTCCATGTATGACTGAACGCTCGCCCGAAGTCCAAGTTCTTACACGCGACAACCAGCAGCTCCGCGCACGCAACGCGCAACTTGCGGACATGCTCAAAACCAGTCGGGACAAGCTGCAAGAGCTCTACGAACAGGTCGAGTCCCTTGGTGATCCAGCTTCGACGTACGGGCTGTTTCTCAAAGCCACTGGAAACGGTAGCGATGCTGAAGTCTTTACAAGCGGCCGGCACATGCGTGTCAAAGTTGCACCGACGATTGCGGTAGACCGGGTGAAACCAGGGTCACTCGTCAGGCTTGGCGACGGCAGCGTGGTACTCGAAGTCTGCCGCTACCCCGCAGTAGGGCAATTGGCCACGCTCGTTGAAAAACTGGACGCCGGCCGCGCTATCGTCCAGGATGTTCAGGGCACCGAACACGTGGTGCGGCTCACAGATGAGCTGCAGCGCGAAAGTCGCGCCGGGGATGCATTACTCACAGATGTGCGCGCTCAGTTTGCGTTTGAACGTATCGCAAAGACGGAGGTAAATCAGCTTTCGCTCGAAGAAGTACCCGACGTGACGTATGAGGACATTGGCGGGCTCCAAGAGCAGATAGAGCTTATTCATGATGCGGTTGAGCTTCCGTTCGCGCATCCGCATCTTTACCAGCAGTATGATTTGAAACCGCCGAAAGGCTTGCTGCTTTATGGCCCACCTGGGTGCGGCAAAACGTTGATTGCAAAGGCAGTCGCGAATTCGTTAGCTCACCGGCTGGGCCATGGTGCATCGGCCCACTTCATCAACGTCAAAGGTCCGGAGCTTCTGAATAAGTTTGTGGGCGAAACCGAACGCCGAATCCGGTTGATTTTCGAGCGCGCCCGAGAGCTGGCTTCGGATGGCCGCCCAGTCATCATTTTCTTCGACGAAATGGAGTCGATTTTCCGCACCCGCGGGTCGGGGGTGTCCTCTGACATGGAGACCACCGTTGTGCCGCAGCTGCTCACGGAGATTGACGGTGTTGAAGATATTTCGAACGTCATCGTCATCGGTGCAACAAATAGGGAAGAGCTCATCGACCCGGCCATCTTGCGGCCCGGCCGCCTCGACATCAAGGTGCGTGTGTCTCGGCCAACCAAGGCGGAAGCGCTCGACATCTTCAGCCGTTATCTGAGACCGGAGGTGCCGCACGCAGCACCTGTTGATGAGCTAGCTCAGCTTGCTGTGGAGGAGTTGTTCGCTCCGCGACCATTTGTTCGACTACGGCTGGTTGATGGCTCTGAGGAGACATTGCACTATTCAGATTTTGTCTCTGGCGCAATGATCGCGAACATAGTAAGTCGAGCAAAGAAACTCGCTATTAAGGACGCCATATCTGGCGCGTCCGATTCAGGCGTATCCGCATCGCATCTACGTGCGGCGGTTCAGGCAGAGCAGCAGGAGAACGAGGACCTCCCAAATACTGCCGACCCTGACACATGGTCACGTTTAGCGGGGCGGCATGGAAAGCGCGTGATCGCGGTCGAGGTTGTTGCGAGTTCAGAGATCTAGCACGGCGGTGAGTGCACGCGTTGCGGCATCGAAATCTTGATCGCTGAGCGTCGAGAAGCTCAATAGCGCGAATTGCCTCTCACCAGTCTTGGCAGGGCCACTGATTGCACACTCACAGCCCGCGCCCCTGAGCTCCTCCCTGAAGCCCAACAGGTGGTGCTCGTGGTCAAACTCGACAAAAATGTCGGCGCTGTTCGCGTTGCTCATAGACGCGTTGCGCGCGCCGGGGACCTCGCTGAGACGTTCAATGTACGGGACCAATTGCCGACGCCTCTTCGTGAGCCGCGCGTGGAATGCTTTGGTGCTTTTCCTGACCGTGCCGTCAGTAAGGAGATGGGCGATTGCGTGTTGGGTGACCGTCGATACCGGCATGCCAAGCACGCGCCGGATCGCTTGCACCGCGCTCATTGTGTCGGGGGTGGCAACAATGTACCCAGCGGAAAGCTGTTTATGAAGTAGCGTTGTGAATGTACCGAGCGTGAGCACATTGCAGGTACTTGGCAAGGCACTTAACGTTGGTTGGGGAGCAGTTCTGTAGCGCAGTTCTGTATTGAAGTCGTCTTCGATAAGCAATGTGTTCGTCGCCGCCGCCCATTCGAGTAGCTCTATGCGTCGGCGCACCGTCATGACTCCACCAAAGGGTGGCACGTGGGCTGGGGTGATGAGGAGCGCGTCGATATCATCGGGAAGCTGCGAAACGAGCACGCCTTCGCCGTCACACAGACAAGGCACCGTTGTATGACCAGCGAGAGGAATCACGGAACGCAATCCGCTTGCATCCGAAGTCTCAATCCCAACTCGAACATTGTTCCCGATAGACATCAATGTGAGCAGAAGCCCTTCGCGAGTTCCCCCGGTCACGATTACTTCTTCAGGAAAAACGTGAAGTCCACGAGCAACCCGGAGGTGTTCCGCGATGGCTGCCCGCAGTTTTGGTTCTCCTTGTGGATCCGCCTGTTTTGGAAGGCTGTATGAGGCTTCGCGCCATGCTCGGTGCCACGCAGCTGGTCGAATCATGCCATCGATACCTGAAGTGGGTGCCAGCGAAATCAATCCGGGTACCGACTCCGCGGTGGTCGCCCGTTGCGAGGGCTGCTGCACCTGGTGAGGTACGCGCAGCGCTGGATGGATCCTTGTTGGAGCTCCTTGCGCTGTTTGCAAGTAGCCCTCCCCGATGAGCTGGTCGAACGCGCTCACCACAGTCCCGCGGGAGACCCCGAGTTGGGCAGCAAGCTCGCGTGTAGAAGCAATGGTGTCCCCGGGGCGCAGCGTTCCCTCGGCAACAGCTGTGCGGACTTGGGCTGCGATCTGAGCAGGAAGTGAAAGCGATGCGCCACGCGAGACGGAGAAGAACATAAACACCAACTGGTACAAAATATTGCTGCAAAACTGGACCTCGTAATCGTCCAGATTGTACCGCATGATGGAATCCATGACTGATTTTTCGAAACATGCAGAGTTGACCAACAGCCTGCGCGGTGGCGTCATCATGGACGTTGTGACCGCTGAGCAGGCAAGAATCGCGGAGAATGCCGGAGCAGTTGCTGTCATGGCATTGGAACGCGTACCAGCAGACATCCGCGCGCAAGGTGGCGTCGCCCGCATGTCTGATCCAGATCTCATTGAAGAAATCATCGACGCAGTGGAGATCCCAGTGATGGCGAAAGCCCGTATCGGCCACACCATCGAAGCCGCGATCCTGGAGCACCTCAAGATTGATTATATTGATGAATCCGAGGTGCTCAGTCCTGCCGACTACGTCAACCACATTGACAAGAACGCGTTCGACACCCCGTTTGTGTGTGGGGCGACCAATCTAGGCGAGGCACTTCGGCGCATCACGGAGGGCGCCTCCATGATTCGCTCGAAGGGTGAGGCCGGTACCGGCGATGTTTCCGAAGCCACGAAGCACATCCGTACCATCAAAGCTCAGATCGCGCAGCTGCAGGCCACCGCAGCTTCGAACCCAGATGAGCTCTACGTCGCCGCCAAAGAACTGCAGGCTCCATACGAACTGGTCAAGTACGTTGCACAAAACGGCGCGCTCCCTGTTGCACTGTTCACCGCCGGTGGCGTCGCAACCCCGGCCGACGCAGCGCTGATGATGCAGCTTGGCGCAGACGGCGTCTTCGTCGGCTCCGGCATCTTCAAATCTGAGCACCCTGAAAAGCGCGCTGAAGCTGTCGTGCGAGCTACTCGCAACTGGCAAAACATCGCAGAAGTTACGGCCGCTTCGCGCGGTCTTGGCGAAGCGATGGTTGGCATCAATGTCAGCGATCTCCCTGCGCCACACCGCTTGGCTGAGCGCGGCTGGTAATTCCCAGCACCGGCAGTAGGGTCGCGGTACAGTCGTGTGCCATGGGACGTTTCATGGGAACAGAAACTGAGTATGGCATCACGACGCCGAGCGACCCGACGCTCAGCCCGCTGATTACCTCCACACACGCCGTCGTGGCGTATGCCGCGATGAACACAAGCGCTCGCAGCCGATGGGACTACGCAGAAGAGCATCCTCTGAAAGATTCCCGTGGCTACGACCTGCAGCGCTATCGGACGGTTCCTGTCGTCGACCCAAACGCGATTGGCGTCGCAAACGTGGTGACGACTAGCGGTGCTCGTTACTACGTCGACCACGGCCACCCGGAATATTCTTCCCCAGAAGTCGACAACGCCTGGGACGCCATGCTGTACGACGCCGCCGGCGACCTGTACTTGCGGCAATCTATGCAAGACATCCGGCAGCTCTGGGACGAAGGCATCTCCGTGCTTGACGGTGCCGATCCATGCCCACCCGTCAAGTTCTACAAAAACAACGTGGACGGCAAGGGCCAGTCGTATGGAAGTCACGAAAACTACCAGTACTCACGCCATACCGATTTCGCAGCGGTGGTACAAGGACTCATCCCGTTCTTTGTCACCCGTCAAGTCATCATCGGCGCAGGCCGCGTCGGCATCGGCCGTGCGAGTGAGCACCCTGGCTTCCAGATTTCTCAGCGCGCAGACTACTTCGAGCAAGAAATCTCACTCGAAACCACGCTGAACCGGGGCATCATCAATACGCGTGATGAGCCACACGCTGATGCGACTCAGTTTCGGCGACTCCACGTCATCATTGGTGACGCAAATATGAGCCAGTACTCCAACTTTTTGAAGCTCGGGATGACCAAACTCGTACTCGACGCGATTGAAGCAGATATAGACTTTTCTGACCTGGCTATCCACGACCCCGTCGCAGAGCTACAGCGGGTTTCCCATGATCCAACCTGCACGCACAAGCTGTTGCTTGCCAGTGGGAAACGCTGTACTGCGATCGACATCCTCCGCGAATATCGAAACCGGGTACAGAGGCTTCATGGCAAAGGGGACGTCGATAATCAGGTGCTTGCTCTGTGGGGTGAAGTGCTCGATGACCTCGAGATTGATCCACTTCGTACCTCTGATCGCCTCGACTGGACGGCGAAGTGGGCGCTTGTGCGTTCCTTCATGGACCGCGGAGTTGCTGCGGACGACCCGAAGCTGAAGATGCTCGACATCCAATACGCGGACATTGATCCTGCGAAGTCGCTGTACCACGCACTCGTACGCAAGGGATCGTTGCGGACGCTGGTGAGTGAGGATGAAATTGCGCACGCAGCGCAGCACCCGCCGAAGAACTCCCGCGCATACTTCCGTGGCAAGGTGACCGAAAAGTTCGGGGACGAAATTGCGGCATCGAGCTGGCAGTCGATTGTTTTCAAGATTGACGACCGCATGATTCGTGTGCCACTCGATGACGTCGACGGCTGGACCTTTGAAAAAACCGCGGACATTATCAATAGCGCTTCGCAGGCCTCAGAGCTGCTAAACGCGCTAGGGTATAAGCATGTCTAAGCAGCAACAAATGTTCGGTGGAGGAGACACCCCGGAATCGCAGAATGAGGAAGGCAGCAACGCACAGGCGCAGGTCGATGCGACTGGCACTGATGATCTGCTCGATGAGATTGACGCCTTGCTCGACACGAATGCTGAGGAGTTTGTGCGGTCATTCGTCCAAAAAGGTGGCCAATGAGTTCCGAAGCAGCCATATTGTATGCGCGTCGAATCATGGGGGTCGAGACTGAATTTGGGCTCGCCGCCTACGCAAACGGGCAGTCCATCCTAGGCCCGGAGGAGCTGTCACGCTACCTGTTCCGACCCGTGGTTGCACGCTATCGGTCGTCGAATATCTTTACGCAGAACGGCTCACGGCTCTATCTCGACGTTGGCGCGCACCCTGAAATCGCGACGCCGGAATGCGACTCGCTAACGCAGCTGCTGCAGTACGACAAAGCTGGAGAGTTGCTCTATCATCAGCTCGCGCTGCATGCAGAGGACGCACTCGCGCAAGAGGGGACACCCGCCCAGGTGTACCTGTTCAAAAACAACGTCGACTCGCAGGGCAACTCCTACGGTGCACACGAAAACTACTTAGTGAGTCGCGAAATTGTCCTGAAATCTTTTAGCAAACAACTCCTCCCGTTCTTGATTACACGCCAATTGATTTGTGGTGCAGGCATGATCAATAAGGGTAGATTCGTTCTGTCCCAGCGTGCCGACCAGGTGTGGGAGGGAGTGTCGTCCGCAACTACGCGTACACGCCCCATCATCAACACGCGGGACGAGCCACACGGAGACTCCCACCGATTTCGGCGGATGCACATCATTGTTGGGGACTCGAACATGTCCGAAGCCACGTTTGCACTCAAAATTGGTGCAACACTATTGGTCATCGAGATGCTCGAGGCAGGCTTCCCGATGCCGACCTTCGAACTCCAGGACCCAATAGCGCACATTCGCGCAATAGCGCTTGACGCCTCTGGACAAACCGAACTCACCTGCAAAGATGGATCAACGGTCACAGCGCTTGCGGTGCAGCAGCAAATTCTCGACGCCGCTACACAATGGCTGACGCAACGTCCCAACGAGGGAACCCCAAACGAGGAACTCGAAAGGGTAGTGGAGTTATGGCAGCGTGTGCTGTGCGCGATCGAGACACAAGACTTTGCTGCGGTGGACACCGAGATCGACTGGGTGATCAAACGCAAACTCTTAGAGCAGGTCCGTGAAAAACTTGGCGCTGATTGGTCCCACCCGAAATTGGCGCAGATCGACCTGACGTACCACGATATCAACCCGGACCGTGGTCTCTTTTACCTGCTGCAGCACAAGGGCCTCGCAGCTCGTTGGACACGCGACGCAGAAATCCGGCTGGCGGCTGAACAGCCACCGGCTACCACCCGTGCTGCATTGCGAGGCAGGTTCCTCTCAACTGCTCGAGACCACGACGCGGAGCACAACGTCGACTGGGTACATCTGAAGGTCAACCGTCCTGAGCCACAAACGCTAAAGCTTCTCGACCCATTCGAAACCGAGAACGTCGAAGTCGATGCACTGATTCAGTACATAATCGACAATCACCCACAGGAGCGTCATGACACGTAGCGATGCGATGACCGCCCGACAGCTCAACCTGGCGTTCGCACTATTGGGCTCCACGCGACCAAGGACACAAAACTGGATTGCTCAACACGTCGATGGATATGCCGATCGAACTCCAGAGGCGCTAGAAAAACTGATCAAACGTGATGTCGACGACCTTCGACGAGTGGGAGTGCCCGCAGAAATCCAAGCTGGCGAGGCTTGGATCGAACACGATAAGTATGAACTCGCGCCGCTGAACCTCACCGACGACGAAGCGACCGCTCTCGGCCTTGTGGTTGATCTCAGCCAGGCGGGACGCCTCGGTGCATTTGCCCGTTCCGGGTGGACAAAAATCGCAGCCTCAGGCGTGACGCGCACGTTCGACAGCCCAACAATTGCGTTCGTCGACAACGACATCATCAACCTTGATCCTGATGTGCTCAAAGCGGTGCTTGCGTGCGCTCGGACAAAAACACGCATGACCTTCGACTTTCAGGCAGCGCCGGGAGCTCCATCGCAGCGTCGCATACTCGATCCTTGGAGCGTCGTCCCGCTCAACAATAAGACTTATCTTGTGGGCTGGGACTGCGGTCGCCAACAGGAACGTGTCTTCAGATTGATGAAGATTAGCAACATTAAAAAGGCGAAAGACCAGACAGACTTTCACGAGCCCTCCGAGAATCCACTTGATGTGCTTCAAAACGTTCTGCGCGGACCTCTTGTTGACGCCACCGTGGAGGTTTCCTCTGGGGTTGGCGAGGAGCTCTCGCTGCAGGGGGAACGCTACGAAAGCCCTACGCCGGGGCGCGATCGCATCGTGGTACAAGGCGTCGAACGAGATTGGCTCGTGCGCACCCTCGCGAGTCTCGCCCCGAACGTGTACTCAATCACGCCCCCCGATATCCAAGCAGAAGTACTCGCACTGTTGCGCCAACAGCTCCGTGGACAGGAACGAATTGAAGCATGAAGCAGAACCCTGCCGTCGAACGCCAAGTACGCCTCGCACGTCTTTTGAACCTATTGTCGTATCTCTCGCAACATCCGGGACGCTCACCTATGGAAATTGCGCGTGATATCGGCACAGACGCCGAGCAGGTGAAAAGCGACCTCGCAATGTTGCACTTATCAGGCGTAGGGAACGGCCCCGGGGAGATGATTGACCTCAAACACTCTTGGAAAGAGGTCGTCGTCATCGATGATCAGGGGTTGAGTCGGCCGCTGCGTTTGACGCCAACGGAAGCCAACGCGCTGCTACTGCTACTGGATTCCTTCGAAACCATGCCTGGCCTACTCAATCAAGCCGCGTTGAGCTCAGCGGCTGAAAAGCTGAGGACCGCGATCGGTACCACCGCTGTGCTTGATGCTGAGGCAGACCAGAACAGTCAAGGTTCCATCACTGACGTGCTGCAAGCAGGAATGCAGAAGGGGGTTCAGGTGCTGGTGACCTATTTTTCACCGTCCTCGGACTCGCTTCGCGCACGCCAGTTGACTGGCATCAAATTCTTTCATCAAGGTGGCCACACCTATTTCAATGCGCTAGACGCAGGGGAGGAAAAGAGCTTCCGCATTGACCGTATTCGCGAGGCTCAACTGACAACGTTTCCTGCGGAGTGCGTCGAAAAGAGAGCCACTGTCGACGGCTCGGATCCATTCGGTTTCGATGCCACGAACGTAGCGACGCTTCTCGTGTCTCCTGATGCCACATGGCTTGCTGACTACTGGGAAATCGAAATAGGCAAACCCTCCAACGACGGCCGCATCCAGGCAACCATGGTCTACGGCTCCGAAGACTGGCTCATCCGCTTCTGCCTCAGCCAAGGAGACCGCATCGAACTCATTGGTCCGCCAAAGCTAGCTGTTGAGACACGCCGTCGTGCGCTTGCTGCCCTGGAGGCATTAGAATAGCGGAGGACTCTACTCAAGCAGTGTGAAAGGAATCCAATGCCGAATTTAGGTTGGATGGAAATCCTCATTATTCTTGCCATCGTGCTTTTGTTGTTCGGGGCAAACAAGCTTCCCGATCTTGCACGTTCGATGGGTCGCTCGGCGCGCATCTTCAAGTCTGAAGTAAAGGAGCTGCGCAACGATGACGAAGCCCAAGCCGCTCCACAGCAACCTGCGCAGAACCAAGAGCCAAGAGAAATCGCCCCTCCAACGAGCCAGCAGCAGCCCAACCCTAACGCCCAGCAGGGTTTTTGGGATGCACCTGAAAACCAGCACCGCCAATAGCGTTTGTTGTTAAGTAGTACCTGGAGGTCGTAGTTCAGTGGGGCAGCAGCAAGTCCAGCCTTCCCGAAAGGCAGGTCGCCGTTTTCGCCGAAAGCCGAAGAACGCTACCGGCGAAATGACGCTCGTTGAGCACCTGAAAGAGCTACGACGTCGTGTTATTATTTCGCTCGTTGCGGTGTGCATCGGCACTGTGGTGGGATTTATTTGGTATCAGTCTGCGCCTTTTAACTGGTACCCACTCGGTGAGATCATTCGGGGCCCGTACTGTAACCTCCCGACTGAACTACGAGCAGATTTCACAGGAGATGGCAACTGTCGCCTCCTAGCGACAGGCCCCTTCGAAATGTTCATGCTACGCCTGAAAGTAGGCGCACTCGCCGGTCTTGTGCTCGCTTCACCGGTCTGGCTTACGCAGGTCTGGCGTTTTATCACACCCGGACTGCATAAAAACGAAAAGCAGTACACCTTTACGTTTGTGACGCTTGCCGTGCTGTTGTTCGTAACAGGTGCGCTCCTTGCTTACTTCGTCTTGGATAAGGGGCTGTACTTCCTGATGACGATGGGCAGTGAAGTGCAGATCGGCGCGCTGTCGGGTGGAAGTTACTATAACTTTTTGCTCGGGCTCATCGTCGTGTTTGGTGTCAGCTTCGAGGTCCCGCTCATCATCATGATGCTTAACGTCGCAGGCATGGTTCGCTACGAGCAAGTCAAAGACAAGCGCCGAATTATTATTGTCATTATCTTCATCTTTGCGGCGTTTATGACCCCAGGCCAAGACCCATTCTCGATGGTCGCATTGGCGCTTTCAATTACGCTACTCGTAGAGCTCGCGTTTCAGTTCTGCCGGATAAACGATAAGCGCCACAATAGGAACAGGCCGGATTGGCTCGACCTTGACGACGATGAATCCTCCGGGCCGATCGATGCAGCCGCCCCCGTCGAGAAAGCAGCGCCGATTGGGAGCGCAGGGGCCGTCGAGAAGCCAAAGCCCGTACGCACGTTTACCGAGGATCCATTCAACGACGTACTGTAGGGAGCATGTCTGCTTCCTCTGACTCGTTTCTCGCACAGTTTCAAGCTTCGAAAGACTTTCCTCTTGACAGCTTCCAGATTGAAGCTTGCCAGGCGCTCGAAGATGATCGGGGAGTGCTTGTTTGTGCCCCGACGGGGTCGGGGAAGACTGTCGTTGGCGAGTTCGCTGTTGCATTAGCACTGTCGCGGAAAACGAAATGCTTCTACACCACGCCGATTAAGGCACTGAGCAATCAGAAGTACCACGACTTTGTTGCAGCATACGGTGAAGATGCCGTCGGACTCCTGACGGGTGACGTCAGCATTAACGGCTCGGCGGACATCGTCGTGATGACGACCGAGGTGCTGCGCAACATGGTGTATGCGGAAGCACCGCGTCTGGACCGGCTCACCCACGTCGTGATGGATGAAATCCATTTCCTCGCGGATCCCGAACGCGGTCCGGTTTGGGAAGAAATCATCCTCAACTTGGATGACTCGGTACGGATCGTTGGCCTTTCCGCGACCGTGTCTAACTCGGAAGAGTTTGGTGAATGGTTAAATACCGTTCGTGGTGATACCTCGGTCATCGTTTCTGAAGACCGCCCAGTCCCCCTAAGCCAGTACATGATGGTAGGCAAGAAAGTCCTCCCACTGTTCGAACCCACCACAGCGTCCGCTGAGCCAGAGCTCAACAAGGCGTTAGCACACCAGATTGCGCGTATCGAGTCTCGTACTACCGATGAAGGCGCGGATGATTTTCGTGAAGGCCGTGGATTTCGAGCCCGGTCGAGCGGACGCCGACACGGCAGGGCGCGTCAACCAGACCGGTACCGTCCGATTGGTCGACCGGAAGTCGTCGAGGTCCTTGATAGACTCGAGATGCTTCCGGCAATCGTGTTCATCTTCTCGAGGGCCGGCTGCGATGGTGCTCTCTACCAGTGTCTCCGATCGCGGAAGGAACTTACGACAGAAGAAGAACGTGCACGCGCCGCCGAAATCATCGACGCTGGTGTTGCAGGCATCCCAGAAGAAGACCTCAAAGTACTGAACTATCGCCAACTGCGTAGCGCGTGGCTGCGAGGGTTCGCCGCGCACCACGCCGGTTTACTACCAGCGTTCAAGCACATCGTCGAGCAGTTGTTTGTGGAGGGGCTCGTCCGGGTCGTTTTCGCGACCGAGACTCTCGCGCTAGGCATCAACATGCCAGCTCGTACCGTCGTGCTTGAAAAACTCGTGAAGTTCAACGGTGAAGGCCACGTGGACCTCACTCCAGGCCAGTACACACAGCTCACAGGACGCGCCGGTCGACGAGGGATCGACGTACTCGGAAACGCCGTGGTCCAGTGGGCACCCGCTATGGATCCACAGCATGTAGCGGGGTTGGCGTCGACAAGAACGTACCCACTCATCTCGCCCTTTGCCCCGGGGTACAACATGGCAATCAACATGCTTTCTATGAACGGCTACGATGACTCGATTCGGCTCATAGAGCAGTCATTCGCGCAGTTCCAAACCGACCGATCGGTTGTCGGCGAGGTGCGAGATTTGGAACGGTTAGAGAGCAAAGTTGCTCGCCTTCGTGCCCAATTGTCCCGCGATATCTCTTCGTACGCGCCGCCATCTGATCATGCGATTGAGGATCTGTTGGAGTACTTGGACATCCGACATGCGCTCAGCGTAGAGGAGAAGAAAGCACGGAGAGACGCGCTCGATAACCGGCAAACCGAGATCACCCGTGTGCTCGCGCGACTGGAAGTTGGAGAGATCATCGCTCTCCCCGGCAAGCGCCAACCAGAACTCGCTGTCGTTGTGCAGCCAGCCGGTCGGCACGACGATCCCAGACCTTGGGTGACTACAGAGCGAGGCTGGTCGAGCCGCATCAACACCGACTTCTTCAAAAACGTTCCACTCGTTGTTGGGCGTATGAAAGTCCCGCGCCATACGCGCGACCAACCACGTAAGTTCGCAAAAAAGATTGCGAGCCAGCTCCGCCACGCCCCTGTGCACGCGCCGAAGCGGCTACGCGAGAAAGCACGGTATCGCACGCCAAAGTCAGTCACGAAGCTGCGGCAACAGCTTCGCTCGCATCCTGTGCACTCGTGGCCGGCGACAGACCGGGAAATGTTAGCCAGAGTCGGCGAGAAGCTTGCTCGTGAGCAGCGCGCTCTCGACCGAATGAGTAGGCAAGTAGACAGTGCGACCGACACCCTCGGTAGGACATTCGAGCGACTCATCGGTTTGTTGCAGGAGCTCGACTACGTAGAACATGCAGAAGGGGACTTCCACTTAACCGACGAAGGCGAGCGGTTAGCGAAGTTGCACAATGTCTCGGACCTCCTTGTCGCACAGTGTCTGAAGCGTGGGATTTGGGACGAGTTGGACCCTGCAGAGCTCGCTGGCGTCGCCTCCATGGTCGTGTTTGAAAACCGACGCACCACAGGAGGCTCTCCGGACGCTGCAACCGAACCAATGGCACACGCGATGAACGAGACCATGCGCGTGTACGGCGAACTCGTCTCCGACGAGCAACGGCACAAGCTTCCACTGACCAGGATGCCGGACCCACACTTCTCACTCGCCTTGCACCAGTGGACGGCAGGCGCCCCCCTTGGCTACGCACTCGCGGCAGCGGCCGAATCAGGTGCGGAGTTGACCGCAGGTGACTTTGTACGATGGTGCCGACAGGTCATTGACCTGCTAGAACAAGTGAGAAAGGTCGGCTACAGCGACGAGATTCGACATAATGCGAATCGCGCCATCGAGGCTATCCGGCGTGGCGTCGTTGCCATCGGTAATTAGCCTGCTGCATGGTACGCCTACGATGGACGCATGACTTTCTTCGGTAACGACACCTTCGTGCGTCGGCGCACAGTTGCATGCGATCTTCTCGACGAGAACCAGCTGCGCGCCGTTGTCATCGGCCCTGGTCCAGAGTTCGAGTACCTCACCGGGGTGCAGATCGACACACACGAGCGGCTTTCTGCAATCGTTCTCACCGACGAAGGGAAAGCAACCGTTGTCCTCCCAAGCACTGATGCAGGATCGTTCCCCGCAGATGACCCGACGCTTACCTGCATTGGTTGGAGCGACGGGGAAAACCCTTATTCGATTGTCTATGCACTCATCACAACGCCTGCTGAGGCGGGAGTGTCACCCGTCGTCGGCCTAGGAAGCACATTGACCGCGGACCACGTGCTTGCGCTGCAGCAATACCCTCTCAATACCTGCCTTGCGCAAGAAGCCCTCGCTGCTCTCTTTATGATCAAGGATCCAGACGAGGTTGAACAGCTCGCCCAGGCCGCCGAGGCCATTGATCGCGTCCATGCCCGTGTACCTTCGCTTTTGACGCCCGGTACCACCGAACGAGCTGTGGCTGAGGCCCTGCACTCGGCAATCCTGGAGGAGCACATTGCAGTGGATTTCGTAATCGTTGGCTCCGGCTCTAACGGCTCGAACCCGCACCATGATTTCTCTGATCGAATCATTGAAGCCGGCGACCTCGTAGTCGTCGATATCGGAGGAACCATTGCAAGCGGTTACCACTCCGATTGCACGCGAACGTACCTCGTCGAGGGCGCACCATGCAGCCAAGAGCAACTCGACGCCTACAACGTGCTCTTGAGCGCACAACAGGCGGCATGCGATGCCGCGCGTCCAGGTATGCGCGCAGAAGAACTCGACGCAATAGCCAGGGACATCATTTCCGAGCATGGGTACGGAGCGTGGTTTACGCACCGAATCGGGCACGGCATTGGGCTGGCTGGCCATGAGCCACCATTCCTAGTAGCAGGCAATGACCTCGTCCTACAGGAAGACATGGTGTTTTCTATCGAGCCCGGAATCTACAAGCCAGGTAGTTGGGGAATGCGTATCGAGGACATCGTGCATCTTCAGGCCGACGGTGCACGTGCACTGAACAGACAGCCAAAGAGTTTGCAGCCGTATCTTCGAGACAACCCGATCACCTAGGAAAGCACATCTATGGATTTCGGATTGACACCTCGGACAGTACTGCCGCTGATCCTTGACCTCACGCATTCACATCCGACCACGGATGCCGAGTACGGCAGGGCCACGTGGGCTGTCGGTGCGCCCCCGGGCACGCTTTTACAAGCAACCCCTATCCGCCCGGTTGGTCTCCAAAACCGTCTGAATCGCGCTGATGCTTTCAGAATCGAGTACGTCACAACCGATGAACACGATCGCGTGATGTCTGCCACCGGGGCAGTGTTCCTCAGCAAACGTCCCTGGCGTGGCAACGGTCATCGCCCATCCATTGCCTTCGCTCCCTCCACACAGGGCGTCGCACCTGCATGTGACCCCTCCTATTCATGCACCGTGGGAGTTCGCCTACGCCGAAAGCCTCTGGACCTCATCGCGGCCTACGAGCAGCCGGCGATCAACATGTTGCTCGCGACAGGCGCAAATGTTGTGTTGACGGACTATCCACGGGATCCCGAAGACAATGTACAGCTTTACTGCTTCCATCGTGCGGCAGCCCACGCGCTTGCCGACGCCGTCCGTGCCAGCACGGAGCTTGGTTGTGGCGTCGAAAAACTTGGACTCTGGGGTTTCTCCCAAGGCGGGGGAGCGGCTGCATCGTGGCTAGAACGCCCCGAATATGCGCCGGAGTTAGACCTGCGCGCCGCTGTCGTTGGTGCACCACCCGCAGACCTGCTTGCGATGCTGGATCAAATTGATGGAACACTGCCATCCATCATGATTCTTTACGCTGTCGCTGCTTTATTGGCTTCCGATGTGGAGATCGCTGAGGAGCTGATGCCGCGTTTAAGCCCCGTCGGTATGTCCGCGGTCATCCTCGACGCCAACCTGTGCGCAGTGGGCGCGGTTATCCGGCACGCCTGGGCGAACACATCCCTCTGGACTAACTCCGGTATCCCGATGTCTGCGCTCCTCGAAGACCTCCCTAAGACAGCTGCGGCGCTCGAGGCTAACGCGCTAGGCACGCGTACGCCCCTCGACATTCCTCTCAGACTGTGGGGCAGCAGGAACGACGACATCGTCCCGTGGCAGGTTGTCGTCGAACTAGGAAAGAAGTGGGGGAGGCCTGTTCAAATGCGTAAACTGCCCAAACTGCCTGGCAGAACAGGTATCAACCACTTCACCCCGTATTTTCAGCACCTCCGAAAAGACATCGTATGGTTGTTAGACATGCTTGAGTCACGGAGTGAGTAGTTGTGCCCTCGGGCTATGATGGTCGGCATGCCAATCTACATCTTGACGTATTTCCTCGTAGAGGCGCTGGCTTTCTTCCTCGTCGCAAAGGCAATCGGGGTTGGCTGGGCCCTCCTCGCTATCTTCGCGTTGATGATCCTTGGCGGAGCGCTCGCTACACTCACGCTCCGTGGCGAACTTGCCAAAGCTGCAAGAGGCAGAACTTCCATGGGAAAGCTGGCCGGAGACTCCGCGCTTCTGATGGTTGGCTGGGCTTTTTGTATCATTCCAGGCTTCATGTCTTCACTCCTGGGCCTTCTGTTGATCTTCACCCCAACACGCTCGTTGTTCCGAAACCATCTCTCGCGTTCTCTACGGCAGCGCATCGAGTCCTTCGGAATCAAGATGTACGAATCGACGCCAATGTCGCGCAACATGACGACGTACGGTTCGTTTAGCCAGCCCACCCCGGAACAAGGTTTTTCGGAGGATGAGCACCCGGTTATCGACACGGATGAAATCGAAGACTGGCTCTACGAAGAACACAAGCGTCGCAAAGAGCGTGGGGATGAGGGGACACAATCGTGATTGCCTCCCTGCGGCTCGTCCTCGCTATCTTGTCAGGTGTATTGGTCGCATACTCCTATGAGCCGTTCGGGTACTGGTTCCTCGCGATCCTCGGCATCAGTGCGTTGTACCTCGGTCTGATGCCGTGGCCTCGTTTTGGCCAGACAACGCGACCTTTCCCCGGGGCTGGATTCGGTAGCCTCCTTGGCTTCGTCCACGCTGTCACGTGTTACCTCATCCTATTGCCCTGGATCGGCGCGTTTGTTGGTGCCATGCCCTACGTTGCACTCGCAATCACGCTGGCGCTGTCCGCGATCATTACCGGCGCTGTTGGTGCTCGCATAGCCCGGAGCCAATATGGGTTCCTCGCTTTCCCATTTGTGTATATTGCGGTGGAGTTCCTGCGGTCCTCGCTCCCGTTCGGCGGTTTTTCGTGGGTCAGGCTGGCATGGGGACAGGTCAATGGGCCCCTCGTGTGGTTAGCTTCAGTCGGTGGCCCAGCACTGGTTTCTCTTGCCGCCTGTCTCACGGGTGTGAGTCTCGTGACGTTTCTTGTCACCCGCGGGAGCCCTCGCAGGGTAGCTGCTTTGGGTTTCGCACTCCCGATCGGGCTTGGAGGGCTTATTAGCCCGAGTTTCGCTAACGAAGACGCAGAAGATGCCAGGCCACAGGAAAACTCTGTATTGGTCGCAGCCATTCAGGGCAATGTGCCGCGCCTCGGGCTCGACTTCAACGCTCAGCGCAGAGCGGTTTTAAAGAATCACGTCGATGAAACAGTTCGAGCGGCGGATGACGCCCGAAGCCAAGGGGAAAAACTTGACCTCGTTATTTGGCCAGAGAACTCATCGGACGTGAACCCGTTTCAAGATCCTTTGGCGGCGTCGTCAATCGAACGTGCTGTTCGCGCAATTGATGCACCTGTACTCGTGGGTACGCTGACACGTGATGAGGTCGGTGCTCGCAACACCATGGTTGTGTTCGCCCCTGAAAAGGGTGCAGGAGAGATGCACCATAAGCGGTTCTTGCAGCCATTCGGCGAGTACATGCCAATGCGTGATTTCTTCCGTAAAATTACTGATCTCGTGGACCTTGCCAGCGATTTTAAGCCTGGTGACGGTCCAGGGGTCGTGCATATGGCAGGTATCCCTGTTGGAGTCGCTACCTGCTACGAAGTGGCAGAAGATCCCGCGTACCGCATGGCGGTCAAAAATGGCGCACAAATTCTTGCGACGCCGACAAATAACGCGACATTTGGGTTTAGCGACATGACCTACCAACAGCTAGCAATGAGCAGGCTGCGTGCGATCGAAACGGATAGGGCAGTAGTTGTGGCGGCAACCTCGGGTGTATCCGCAATCGTGCATCCGGATGGGACGGTAAGCCAGGAGACTTCTATCTTTGAGCCGGCGCACCTCATAGAACATTTGCCGCTAAAAACTTCGCGGACGTTTGCGGTGCGTTACGGAGACTTCCTTGAGGCTGCAATAGTTTGGCTCGGGATCATGCTGATACTCGGTGCAGCAGTCCGTAGACCCAGGGAGTATGCTAGACAACATTTGAACAACGGCGAGTAATGTTGCTGGAAAAGGAGCAGTCACCGTGGCAAATTCGACATTAGTGATCATCCCGACGTACAACGAGATCGAGAACCTCCCTATCATTGTCGGCCGGGTTTTCGATTCAAACGATGATGTAGACGTGCTTGTTGTCGACGACAATTCTCCCGATGGAACGGGGGAGAAGGCCGATCAACTGGCTGAAACAAATAGCCGGCTTCACGTCCTTCATCGCGCAGGTAAAGAGGGGTTGCTCGCCGCGTACCGTGATGGTTTCAATTGGGGCCTCGAGCGCGACTACGAGGTGATCTGTCAGATGGACGCCGACGGGTCTCATGCACCAGAGGAACTTCACCGACTGCTCGACGAAATCCAAAACGGTGCGGACATGGTCATTGGTTCGCGGTACGTAGATGGTGGCGAGGTCAAGAATTGGCCGAAAGAGCGCTATCTACTCTCCAAGCTCGGAAACGCATACGTTTCGCTCGCGCTGGGCGGAGACGTTCGCGACATGACTGCAGGATATCGCGCTTTTCGACGCGAAGTCCTCGAAACGATCGACCTCCAGGAGCTATCCAACAAGGGATACATTTTCCAGGTCGATATGGCGCACAAAGCCGAACTTGCTGGCTTCGATGTGCGAGAGGTTCCAATCACTTTCGAAGACCGCACCTTAGGAGAATCCAAGCTGGACGCCAGCTTTGCTACGACCTCTCTCTGGGAGGTTACGAAATGGGGAGCGACCGAGAAGTTCGAAACCGCTCGTGAGATGGCGAAAGAAGGATTCCGTCTGGTCAGCTACGAGGCGAAGCGCTCGCGGACCAACGCTGCCCTGCACAAAACTAAGGCAGTTCCCCAGTTGGTAGGAGACGTTGTAAATGTAGCAAAAAGCTTCATCTCCGCAAAGCGTAAATAGTTTTCGGTTCCGACGAAAGAAAAGGCGAGAGACCACACATTCGGTAGTCTCTCGCTAGGGGGTATAACCAGCTTTTATTCCTTATTTTCTGCTGCCTGTTCCTTCGCCAACCGGGCTGCAGCGCGACGACGCTTCCGCAGCTGGTCAAGGCGTTCTTCGAGGAGGACGTCGAGTTCCTCGATGGTGCGACGCTCGCGGAGCATGTCCCAGTGAGTACGTGGAGGCTTCGCTGGCTTTGACTCGACGCCTTCGCCTTCCATAAGGGTGCCGAGCTGGCCGTTCTTGCACATCCATTCCTCTGGAATTTCAGCGTCGTCAGCGAACGGCACTTCGAAAATCTCGCCATTCGGAGTGCGGTATCGCGCTTGTTGCCGAGGCGCGAGATCATGGTCTCGGTCCGTCTCGTAGCTCACTGCGCCCATTCGACTTCCGCGAAGAACACGATCAGCCATACTCAATAGTCCCTTCTAAACACATATAAATGCAGTCGCACTATTATAACGTCCACCTTCCAGTTTTTGTTCCCACGGGATTGAGTTAGACATGCATTCTCTTAGAGTTGTGTATTAGGCTGACCTGTATGCCAAAAAGTGATGTGTATGCGAAGAATGAATCGCCTACGTGTCAGTGGTGTGGCAAAGAAATGGCGCAGCAACAGGGAAGAGGGCGTCGTCGTAAATATTGCAGCCAGTCATGCAAACAGCGCGCGTACGAGCAGCGCAACTTCGTGGCGGGCACAGCAATTGATGCAGGAGCAGCCATTCTCAAACCAGAAACAGTGTCGAACTTGCGAGATAACCTTTTCGTTTTGCGCTGCACGGCAGAAGATATCCGTACTGCAGTCGAAGAAAACGCTGACTCGGAGGAATTACGTAACATGTGTGACGAATTAATTGAATTAGCGCGTACCCTTGAAAAGTTGAGGTAAATGTCCATGAAGGAAGTGCAAGCTCCCAGCGACCGCAAGAAGAAACTCTTGATGGTGGTCGTCGCAGCGATTGCAGTGGTCGCGGTGCTCGTTGCGATGGTCCCATTGCTTTTCAGCATGCTCGGTGGTGGCGGAGTCAAGACTGCCGGCATCGACGCCAGCCGTCTCAAGCCCGCGGAAACAGATATCAATGGCACTTGGCAGGTCCAGAAGCGACCGGGAGCAAATGCGACGTCCGCTGGTTTCACATTCGACGAGGTGCTACCGGGTGAAGCAAAAACCACCTCAGGTTCGACGACAGGCGTTGCAGGCGAGGTACATATCGACGCAAGCGTACTACAGGTCGGCGAGATCGTTGTCGATATGACAAACCTCACCACAGACAGCGACGTTCGCGACAACAATGTACGCCGAAAGATTCTTCACACCGATCAGTTCCCAACATCAAGCTTCACGGTTACCGAACCGATCGATCTCTCTGAACTCCCGACAGACGGCTCGATCGGAACCGTCGAAGTGGTCGGAGACCTCACGATCCGCGGTGAGACAAACCATATCAAAGCGCCGCTTGACGTTGCCCTGTCTGGTAGCCATCTCATCGTGGCAGGTGACATACCGTTCAACCGGCTTGACTACAACGTCGAGACACCAGAATTTGTCGCAGCGAAGATCGCCGAGACTGGCACACTCAATATTCGCCTCAACATGACAAAGTAGGTCATGCACATAAACCCGCCTAATTGCGTCACGTTACGTAATTAGGCGGGTTTCCTTGTGTGCACACCGCTGGTCGCAAATGTCCGATAATGTACATTATGTCAACTAATCCGTCGGCTTCGCGCTCATCGACGCCCACCCCTGTGCTTACGCACCAGCACCGCCTGCGCGAGATCCAAACCTCCTACCGCGGTCACCGCCTCGCGGACCGCGAACTGCCACAACCACAGTCGTCGGAAAACTTCGTCATAGCCATCCGCCGCAGCTTCACGGAGTCGCCCATCAAACATTTGCCGCTGAAGGCGGAGCGAGAGCCGCAAATGCTCCGGCGCCCGGCTGACACTAATCGCTTGCAAGCGCGTCTGCTGCTCAACTAGCTTGAGAAACTCTCGCTCATGCATATACTCCATACCCGGCCAGACGTATGCCCCTAGAACCTGAAGCGCGACCCGGCATGCACGATCTACCGCCTTTGCCCCCGATTGGCGCGCCATCACCGACTGCATGCCAATCCTTCCGCCTGGCAACAGCATGCGATCCATCGCACTCAGGTAATGTACCTTATCTTTCTTCGGGCAGGCCTCAAGCTGCCCGAAGGAAACAATTGCATCATACGGTCCATGTTGCTGGGCCCAATGTGGATCTCCAAGCTTGCCGACTGCCACACGGACGTCAGTCGAAGCACCATTAAGGATGAGATATTCACGCAGGCTAGCGGCAATTTCGTGGCTGCCGACTAGTGCATCTACGACTGATCTACGAGATGCGGCGGCTAGCGCTACAGCACCGCCTGTACTTGGATATTCAAGGATTCTCATCCCACGCCCGGCCCCCACAAGGTCGAGCAGTTGGCGAGCGCTTCGCGCCTGAATATCCCCCAGATCGGACCGCTCCGCACTCATTGGCGCTTCGAAAGTCGTCACATCAATGAAGCGGCGCTTTGCGCCCTGCTGCTTCGTGCGCTGTTCGGGATAAGACCTTGTCAATTGTCGCTCCGTGGTAGCCACGCCGGTAGCAAAGTGCCCCTGGAACGCGCTGACACCGTCGCCTGAAAAGTGCTGCACGAGCGAATGCGGCAATGTGGCACCGGCCGTCTCAGCTTGCGGCTTCCATGCAGTTCGACGTGGCACGTAGCCCTGCTGCAACAACTTGGTGATGACATCTACAAGCACATCCGAGGACGCTACCGACCACTCACCTGCCATATATCCTTCCGCGAGACCGGTCCAACCAGAACACGCGATACGTTCAAAGAGCAATTCGTGGTTCACGCGAATTTGAGCATCAACACCCGAGAGGGTCACACCAGCAGCTTCACAGGCTCGTGCAAACTCGGACTCTGCCAATCTGGCACGGGTTTTGAGAGCAAAACCTTCCAAAGGCTGCACTAGGCGCGGCCACTTCGTAGCATCCACGGTTTGAAGATGCGGTGGTAATGATTCAGGTATCGGCACGCTTCCCCACCTTACTTGGTCAAACTTTCAGCGGAGTTTTCGACGCATTGTCCCAAAACCATACAGTTCTAACATTATGGGCGTACTATAAGTGAAGAAATTTAAAACAGCTTTCCCAAGGAGCGACATCGATATGACCCAGACGCCGTACCGTCCCGCCGGAAACCGCCATCACGTTGTGATTGTGGGCGCGGGGTTTGGTGGTATTAACGCTGCCCGTGCACTCGCGGATGCGGATGTAGACATCACAATTATTAACCGCACAAACCATTTCATCTTCGCCCCTCTGCTTTATCAGGTAGCTACTGGTCTGCTTTCTGTTGGTGAGATCGCTTCATCAGTTCGCCAGATTCTCGCAAGCCAGGACAATGTTCGCGTGGTCCGCGGAAACGTTGATGAGATCGATACTGTTAGCCAGATCGTCACGTCTTCTGACGATGGCGTTGCGTCTCAGTTTGCGTACGACTCACTTATCCTTGCTGCGGGCGCAGGACAGTCGTACTTCGGCAATGATCACTTCGCGGAATTCGCACCCGGTTTGAAAACAGCGGATGACGCGCTGGAGGTCCGCGCCCGAATTCTCGACGCGTTTGAGAAAGCCGAACTGGCTACCTCCGCTGAAGAGCGCGAACGTTTGCTGACCTTCGTTCTTGTGGGGGCTGGCCCAACCGGTGTTGAACTCGCTGGCCAAATTGCTGAACTGGCTCATCGCGCCTTTGCCGACGGCCAGTACTCGTTCTCGCCCGACCAGACCAAGATCCTGCTTATCGACGGTATGCCACAGGTACTGCCGCCATTTGGTAAGCGCCTCGGCCGTAAGGCACAGCGCGAGCTAGAGAAGGCAGGCGTCACTGTTATCCTGAACGCAATTGTGACCGATGTGAACGCAGAGAGCGTGACGTACAAGGACACCAAGACCGACAAGGAGACTACCGTCTTTACCCCAACAAAGATCTGGTCTGCCGGCGTCCAAGCATCCCCGCTCGGCAAAATGGTCGCTGAACAGGCTGGCGTCGAGGCAGAGCGCAACGGCAAGGTTCCAGTCAATGCCGACCTCACCGTTGGCGAACTGTCGAATGTCTTCATCGTGGGCGACATGATGAGTCGCGACCGCCTGCCAGGTGTCGCACAGGTTGCAATGCAGTCCGGCGAGTATGTCGGCAAGGTCTTAAAGGATCAGGTTGAAGAAGAAGTTGCGCCGGAACAGCGGGAACCATTCTCCTACTTCGACAAGGGCTCGATGGCTATCGTGACCCGCTTCAACGCTGTCGTGAAGATGGGCAAGGTCGAGATCGCCGGATTCTTGGGCTGGATGATGTGGCTTTACGTCCATGTCTCCTTCCTGACCGGTTTGCGTAATCGGACTGTCACCGCACTGACGTGGGTATACAACGCGTTGAGCTCGAAACGCTACAACCTCCCGACCACCCCGGGCCAGCGGCATATTTCGCAGCGCTAACCAGCATTCTCTGCGCGCCCCTCTCCAACCCAATGCTTGGAGGGGGCGCGTTCGTGTTCCAGTGCCGAAGGGCGTAGTATCTCGAACGTTGTTGAATCCCTCGCCCATTTTTGGTGCGACGCAGCTAGTAAGGGGGCCGATATGCCACCAAGGATCCCGTTGTCGAGGAAGTCGTCGAAAAATACGCTTCAACCATCGCGCATTCCGGTGAAGGTCCCCCTTGAACGCTCGATCGACTTTTGCAAAGTATTTGTCGACGGCAAGCGCGTCCCCGGCAACTACCGGATCCCGCAGGCGCTGCAGGTTGCACGGGAGCACGATAACGCGTTTGTGTGGGTCTCGTTGAAAGGTCCGACAGACGAGCAGATGACAAAGATCTCGTCGTTTTTCGACATTGACGATCTGATTGTTGATGACGTTGTCGACGCCCACCAGAGGCCAAAAATTGAGCGCTATGACGAACAGCTCTTCATGGTCGTGCGCTCGGTGTACTACCGCGACGATGAGGAAGTTGCGGACGCCCGTGAAATCATTTCCACTGGTGAGGTCCAAATTGTGACAGGACCGAATTTCGCCATCACAATCCGACACGGCGCTCCCCTGCCTGATCTGACTGGCCGACTGGAGAGCGAGGAGGACCTCGCGGTGCTTGGTCCAAGTGCCGTCGCATGGGTAGTTTCTGACTACATCGTCGACAACTACTTGAAGGTCGCAGACAACCTGAGTCGCGACGTCGATGAACTGGAAAACGAGGTGTTTACGCCTCGGCGAGACATTAATATTGACAAGATTTACAACTACAAGCGTGAAATCTTGGAAATGCGCCACGCGATCGATCCGATTGCGCCAGCCTTGAAAAACGGTTTGACCAACAACCGAGATCTGATGAGGAAAGCCCTCAGGTCTTACTTCCGCGATGTACAAGATAACGCAACGATCGTAAGCGACCGTCTCTCGGGATTCGATGAGCGACTTTCTTCTCTGCTCGATGCTTCAGTTGCGAAAGTCTCGATGCAACAAAACTCTGATATGCGCACCATCTCTGCAGTAGTCGGTATGGCTGCGGCCCCGACCATGATTGCTGGCGTGTATGGCATGAACTTCGAGTACATGCCGGAGCTCGCTTGGAAGTACTCCTACCCGGTGGTGCTCAGCATCATGATCCTGACCATGGCACTGATGTACTGGTGGTTCAGGAAGAACCGGTGGCTCTAGAGTACAAGGAGCTTTAGGTTCGTTACCGCGACCAGCTTATCTTCATGGCGCATTTCGACGCGCCAGAGATGAGTCCGCTGTCCGATGTGAATCGGAAGCGCGGTAGCTTCGATTCGGCCTTCGCGAACGCTGCGAAGAAAATCGGTGTTGTTGTTCGTACCGACAGCTGGTTTACCAGCCACCGCCATCGCTGCAACCGATCCAACCGTTTCAGCGAGTCCGGCATAGATTCCGCCGTTGACAATCCCCGCAGGCTGGAGGTGCTGGGGGCCGACGTCAATGTGCGCCGTCACTCGGGCGGGGCTGCACGCCGTGATGACCATACCGATGGTGTTGGCGTAGCCGTCGTTGTACGCGTTAAGTGCCCGTAGTTCTTCCTCGTTCAGTTCGCGATCTACTTTTTCAAATGCCAAACCCATTCCGTTCTTTCCTTCCATCAGCGTAGTATTGTCTCCATGACTATCACCGAGCATGATACGAATCAGTCCCAAACTCATCTCGCCCAGATCGGCGTCGTCGGTATGGCTGTGATGGGTTCGAACCTAGCACGCAATTTCGCCCGCAACGGTCATACCGTGGCAATCTACAACCGGTCCCCAGAAAAGACCCGCGCTGTAATGGCGGAGCACGGGGATGAGGGCTCGTTCATCCCGTCGGAGACGATTCAAGACTTTGTTGCTTCGCTTGAGCGCCCACGCCGTGCGGTCATCATGGTCCAGGCCGGTAAGGCTACGGACGCTGTGATTGATCAGCTCGTTGAGGCCATGGATGAAGGCGACATCATCATCGACGGTGGTAATTCACTGTTCACTGACACAATCCGCCGTGAAAAAGAAGTCGCTGAGAAAGGCCGACACTTCGTTGGCGCTGGCATCTCTGGAGGCGAAGAAGGCGCACTGCTCGGTCCCTCGATCATGCCGGGTGGCCCCGTCGAGTCGTGGGAGGCGCTTGGCCCACTGCTCGAAGATATTGCCGCAAAGGTCGATGGTGTTCCTTGTGTAACCCACATTGGCCCCAATGGTGCGGGGCACTTCGTCAAGATGGTGCACAACGGCATCGAGTACGCGGACATGCAGGTTATCGGGGAGGCGTACCACTTGCTGCGCTACGCAGCTGGTCTGGAGCCTGCCGAAATTGCTGAAATTTTCTCCGAGTGGAACGAAGGCGACCTGGATTCGTACCTGATCGAGATCACCGCTGAGGTGCTCAAGCAGGTTGATGAGCAGACTGGTAAGCCGTTCGTTGACATCGTTGTTGACGCAGCCGGACAGAAAGGTACGGGTCGCTGGACGGTGAAGGAGGCCTTGGACTTAGGCGTCCCAGTCACCGGCATCGGTGAAGCAGTGTTTGCTCGTGCGCTGTCATCGTCGACCGCACAGCGCACCGCTGCGCTCGAGGCGGCCCTGCCAAGCGGTGTGGAGGCTTCCTTTGCTGAGCTCGGTGTTGACAAGGCGCAATTTATCGAGGACGTGCGTCGCGCGCTATACGCTTCGAAGCTCGTCGCCTACGCTCAGGGCTTCGATGAGATTGCCGCCGGCTCCCAGGAATACGACTGGGGTCTGAAGCCAGGCGAGCTAGCAAAGATTTGGCGTGGCGGCTGCATTATCCGCGCGAAGTTCCTGGATCGCATCACCGAGGCATACGAAAAGAACCCGGAGTTGCCGTCACTGCTACTTGATCCTTATTTCCGCAATGAGTTAGAGGGTGGCGTGATTGATGCTTGGCGACGCGTCGTCATTTCCGCTACGCAGCTTGGTTTGCCTGTTCCAGTGTTTGCATCCTCACTCTCCTACTATGATTCGTTGCGAGCACAGCGCCTGCCGGCTGCGCTGATTCAGGGTCAGCGTGACTTCTTCGGTGCGCACACTTATAAGCGCATCGATATGGATGGCACGTTCCATGTTGCGTGGTCTGGTGACCGTAAGGAGCTTCGTTACTAAGCGTGGCGGTAGCACCTGCCCGCAAAAGGCACTAGGGTGTTTGCAATGAAAAGTTTTGCCGATCTCGGCCTTCCGCACCCCCTAGTGCATACCCTCGCCGCAGATGGAATTTCCCAGCCGTTTCCGATTCAAGAAGCGGCTATTCCTGACGCGCTGTCTGGTAAGGACGTGCTCGGTCGTGGTCCGACTGGTTCTGGCAAGACTTTTACGTTTGGTTTGCCGATGTTGGCGCGTCTCGCAGGCGCGCCGAGTCGTCCGGGTAAGCCACGCGGCCTCGTTCTGGCCCCAACGCGTGAGCTTGCGGCCCAGATCCGACAGCGCCTCTCGAATCCCGCAAATGCGTTAGGACTTCGGGTGTTGGATGTTGTCGGCGGTGTAAACATCAACACTCAAATCCGAGCGTTAGCTGCACCTGTTGACCTCTTAGTAGCGACACCGGGTCGCGCAGAGGACCTGCTCCAGCGCAGCGTCCTCGATTTTGGCGCGCTTGAGATTGTCACGCTTGATGAGGCGGACCAGATGGCAGACATGGGTTTTATGCCTCAGGTAGTCAAGCTCTTGGACCGCGCGCCCCAGGGCGCGCAGAAGTTGCTATTTTCTGCAACGCTTGATGGGGACGTGCAGAAGATTGTTGATCGCTACATGCACAACCCGGTTACGCATTCAACCGCTCCAGTTAAGTCTGCGGTGAAAACAATGAAGCACTTTGTGCTGCTGTGCGGAGACCGTGAAACGCGCAATGCCAGAGTTATAGAAATTGCAGCACGCGAAGGCAAGACAATCATGTTTATGCGCACCAAGCACGGTGTGGACCGGCAGGTGCGGAAGCTTCGTCGCGCAGGAATTCACGCTCAGGGCATTCATGGTGATAAAGGCCAGGGTGCTCGGACCCGGGCACTTAATGGATTCGCTGATGGTTCTACCCCCGTACTCGTCGCTACAGACATTGCTGCTCGGGGGATCGATGTATCGGGAGTCTCGCTCGTCGTTCATATCGATCCTCCTGCAGAGCATAAGGCTTACTTGCACCGCGCAGGTCGTACCGCGCGTGCGGGCGCTGAAGGCAACGTCGTGACATTGGTTATGGACGCGCAGCGTAAGGAAGTTCGCGCGCTGTTGGATAAGGCTGGGGTGCTGGCGACGGAAATAGATGCACAAATACTTTCACCTGAGGTGGTGGACATTACCGGTGCCAGGAAGCCTTCGGGCACACCGCTACCACCGCCAGGCGGCCAACCTCAACAACGCGGGAAGGGCCGGAATTCCAGTGGACGCTCGAAACGTCCGAAGGCCGGCAGTCAGCGACGACGATCGGCGGAAAGGAACGGTAGGCGACGCACGCCTCGGTCATAGTCGATGGATATAGTTATTGCAGTCTTTGCCCTCTTGGGCTTCATCGTATTGACGGCGTCAACCGGTCTATTCGTCGCAATCGAGTTTGCGATGACAGGCCTGGAACGTTCAACTATCGATGAGCACGTCCGCGAAGTCGGTGACCGGACAGCCAAAGCAGTCGCACGTGATCACGCGAACCTCTCGTTTGTATTGTCCGGCGCACAGCTCGGTATTACCGTCACAACGCTCGCCGCGGGTTTCCTCGCGGAACCGGTGTTGGGTAAGTTCTTCACTCCCCTGCTTGAACTCGTTGGCTTGAATGAGACAGCTTCAACGACGGTTGCACTCGTTCTCGCGCTCGCAATCGCGACATTGCTGTCGATGGTCTTCGGCGAGCTTGTCCCAAAGAACATAGCAATCACTGATCCGCTAAAGACAGCGCGCGTCGTGGTGCCTCCGGTCAACGCGTTCAATACCGCCGCCGCTTGGTTCATCCGATGGCTCAACACGTCTGCGAACTGGATTGTGCGCAAACTAGGCATTGAGCCTGCGGATGAATTGGCTTCTGCCCGCTCAGGACAAGAGCTCGGTGCGGTTGTGCGAAACTCTATGGAATCCGGCGACCTTGATGCAGATACTGCCGCGGTGATCGATAGATCACTTCAGTTCGGCGAGACTACCGCCGAGGCTGTGATGACGCCCCGCTCCACCATTAACGCTCTCGATGCTGAGGACACCGTGGCGGACCTCATTTCGTTCGCCCGCGAGACTGGGCACTCGCGCTTCCCCGTTCGCCGTGGCGACTTGGATGACACGATTGGCGTCGTCCACATTAAAGACGCATTCTCAGTGGATAAGGCGCTGCGTACTAGCACCAAGCTATCAGCGCTTGCGAAGCCTGTGCCGTTTATCCCGGGTACGCTCGATGGTGATGCTGTACTCAACCGGGTTCGTTCTGCCGGGTCGCAGGTAGTGCTGGTTGCAGACGAGTTCGGTGGCACGCAAGGGCTAGTGACGATTGAAGACGTAGTTGAAGAAATCCTCGGTGAGGTCTACGACGAGTACGACGACCGCGAGTCCGAGCGTGACTTTTTGCACGTGGGAACCTCGTGGGAGATTTCGGGTTTGGTGCGGCTCGATGAGCTGCAAGACGAACTCGGATACGTTGCACCGGAGGGACCATACGAAACTCTTGGTGGTCTCATCATGTCGGCGCTCGGCCATATTCCAACCGTCGGTGACAAGGTAGTACTCCCAACCGGTACCGCGGATTTCCAGGAGCAGTTTGAAACAGGCAGCGCCGGACACTGGCTCGCCAGAGTTTCCACAATGGACAACCGCCGGATCGATCGAGCAATCTTGAGTCCGATTTCCCCAAAGGAAGCTGAAGAGTTTCAAAGGAGGTCAGCACAATGAGTATTTGGGTAGCGATCCTGCTTATTGTCGTCCTCCTCGCGATCAATGCCTTCTTCGTTGCATCAGAATTCGCACTTGTATCGTCGAGACGCGACCGACTGGAGTCGATGCAGGCACAGGGCAAAACGAATGTAGCCGGCGTACTTTATGCAACAGAGCACCTTTCGATCTACCTTGCTGGCGCTCAGTTGGGCATCACGATAGCGTCACTGGTTCTTGGTAAGGTCGCTGAGCCCGCGGTTGCTCACTATATTGAGGTCCCATTTCTCTCGCTTGGGTTACCGAGTGAGTGGCTGCACCCCGTCTCGTTCATCATTGCACTGGCGTTTATCTCGTTCTTGCATATCTTGTTTGGGGAGATGGTGCCAAAGAACATTGCAATCGCTGGGCCAGAGTCGACGGCGGTTTGGCTCACGCCTGCAATGACGCTCTGGATGAGAGTCACAGGCCCATTCATTCGGTTCTTGAACTGGTTGGCACGTAAGACGCTAGCAATGTTTGGCATAGAGCAGCGTGACGAGCTTGCCTCCACGGTGGACCAAAAACAGTTGGCGAATATGATTCGTGAGTCCCGCGAAGAAGGGCTGCTGGACGCCGAGGAGACCGCTCGCCTATCGAAGGCCCTGCGGTCCGAGTCGAGGAATCTCAAAGAAGTGATGATTCCTCTCGATCGCCTAACTACTATCCCGTTCTATCCGGAGGGAGTCGCGCTTTCCGTCATCGAGGAGGCGGTACGTGACACTGGCTACTCACGATTCCCGGTTGCTCGCGACACTGGCATTCTCGTTGGCTACATCCACGTGAAGGATATCTTGGACCTGATGGAGTCAGAGGAGGACGATCCCCTTGTACCTGTCAGCCGTATCCGTCCGCTGACGGTCATTGATGGTTCTGAGTCGCTAGATAGCGCGTTGACCTCCCTGCACCGTCGTTCAGCGCACATGGCACAGGTTCGTGATCAGGGGCGACTCGTAGGCGTGTTGGCCCTTGAGGACATTATTGAGGAGTATGTGGGCACAGTGGCAGACTGGACCCACGAAAACTCATGATTCGTACCTTCCTCGAGCCTTCTGATTATCGGGGTCGGATCGCGAACCATGAGCAGCGTGCGGCTGAATTCGTTGAGCCACACCTAGCGCGCCGACGTCGCGCACTGAAGCACCCCGTATGGGATTTCCTGTTCGACTATTACAGGTTTCGCCCCACGCATCTTAAAAAGTGGCACCCTGGGGCTCACGCAGTGCTTCTCGACGCCTCTTCGCTTCCCCAAGCGTCTTGGCGCAGTTACAGCGTGAAAGACGGCGGAGACGTCTGCGTTAACGTCGAGTTGTTGCTGAAACAGCGCAACCAAGATGTGGAGGAGATTTATAAACTGCTCCGTGCTACGGCGTCGCGTCCTGCGCATTTTGACTGCTTCGGGCTTCACGAATGGGCGATGCTCTACAGAGAGGACCACCCACGGCACGATCTCCCACTGCGCTTAGGCCGTGAAGGAACCAACGAAGTTGTGGAGTCGCACCAGCTGCGTTGTACGCACTTCGACGCGTTCCGTTTCTTTACCGCTCCCGCACGCCCACTTAACGTGTTGGTGTTGCAGCGGGAAGACCAGCTCTCTCGGGAGCAGCCTGGTTGTGTGCACGCCACAATGGATTTGTTCAAGTGGGCGCTCAAACTTGGGCCCTTGGTGCCGGGCGACCTGCTACTTGATTGTTTCGAGCTGGCGATAGACGCGCGGCGTCTCGATATGGAAGCCTCCCCCTATGACTGCCGCGAACTTGGCTTCGATGTCGTGCCTGTGGAGACGACGAAAGGGAAAATCACGTATGTTCAGCGTCAACGCGTGCTCACTGCGCGTGGTGAAGAGTTACGGTCCCGGCTCGTCGCTCTCCTCGACATGGTGGCGGGGCGTTAGACTGTGTGGCAACGATAAACGGGTTGTACATGAATTAAGGACGGTATTGACATGGGCCGACATTCTGATGGCAAGAGCAATTATCGCTTGTCTGGTGGAGCGATCATGGTCCTTCTGGTTGCGCTCGCGGTGATCCTGAGTGCCATCTTGATGATGAAGCTCAAACCGGACCGTACCGAAACCTCTGCTGAGCAAGAGTGCATCGCTGGTGAGCTGTCGTTGCCCATCGTTTCTACCGATAGCGCAGTCGGTGGCGCTGTCGTAGCTGCCTACAATGACGCACATCGCGTCGTTCGCGATTACTGCGTGCGGGCGGAGCTCGTCGATAAAGTTGAGGATGCGGCATTGCTGCTCGCCCCGGAGAACGCGAACACCGAAGCCTTACTCCAGAATGCGCAGCGTACCGCGGCGGTGTCAGACCCTGAGGTTGTCTATGCAGCACCTCTCGGCGTAGAAGGACAGACTTCTGCTGACCCGTCGTCGCTCAAACTGGAATCAGTGCGCTTTGTGTTGCCTGAACGCTCGGATGCATCCGCTGCAGTTGCGTCGTTACTCGCCGCGGACGAAAACAGAGCCGTGGCGACGCTACAGGAGCAGGCTGTACAAAATGTCGATGATATAGAGTTGAACCAAGGCCTCTACGCAGCAGTGCTCGGAGATGCGACCGGAGACCGGGTGTTCACCTCGCTGGATGCTGTGCTAAATTACGTCGGCATCCCACTCAATAGCACTGATGCGGTGGACGAGAATAAATCCCGTGCTGGCCAAGACCTGATGAAGCAAGCCGCTTCAGCGCTGAAAGCTGATAAGAATAGCCAAGTAGTCGACGTGTCGAAGCAAGTCTGGGCCGAGGTTGGCGAGACGCCAGTACTTAGGTTGGGGCAGGAACACAAACCAGAGGCAGAGGCGACGGATAAGCAGGGGCCACGGGACACCTTGTTCCTATACGACACCTCCGATGCAATGCAACCATTCAAGTCGGCGGTCGACGCCGCGATCGGTGACGAGGCGAAGCGTGTCACTGAATCTGGCCATCAAGTTGCGTTGTGGAACTATTCTTCCCCCTTGAACCCTGGTGTGGTTAAGGGCTGGCGCAGCAACATTGCTATGACTAACAGCGCAGAAGACGTCGCACACACTGCTAGTTTGCTGGGCACAGGCGGTGTACCACAGACACGAGAAGCACTTTTCGCAGCTGCCAGTGCAATGCGGGAGCTCGATCGTGACGTTCGAATCGTGCTGATCACTACAGGCACTGTCGATGACAACGGTGCACCGGAGTCCGCACAAGAATTGCGTGATCAACTTGGTGAGCGCATCACGCTCAGTGTGGTTCGTGTTGGTGCAAACCCTGCTGATCAGGTTGTTGCCGACGTTGCCGCTGTCGTCAAGGACGCTCCTTCGGCTGAGGAGCTCGGCTCGGCGCTATCAGGTGCCGTAGGCTGAGGTTTCCTGTTTTTATAGCACGAAGGCTGCAGCCCCGCCGGGGAGTATCGGCGGGGCTGCAGCCTTCAAGGAACTGTCTACGAAGACTTACGGCGACGTCGGTCTGCCAGTTCGTCGAACCCGACAGGCTGAGGGCCGTTAAGCTCAGGGTTAATCGTTTCTGCGGGGAAGTCCGCGATGGTGCCTGTAAGGTCTTTCATGATCTGCGGGACCGCGATGCCGAAGACGCCTTGGCCCCCACCAAGGAGGTCAATTACTTCTTCGTTGCTTCGGCACTCGTACACTGTCGTTCCGTCAGAAACCAACGTGATTTCGGCAATGTCATTCACGCCACGGTTTCGGAGCTTGTCAACGGCCAGACGAATGTTCTGCAACGAAATCCCTGTGTCCAGCAGGCCCTTCACAATCTTCAGAACGAGGATGTCTTTGAAAGAGTAGAGGCGCTGCGATCCAGAACCTTTTGCGCCTCGGATTGACGGCTTGACCAGATCAGTGCGCGCCCAGTAGTCAAGCTGCCGATAGGTGATGCCTGCGACTTGGCATGCGATCGGTACTCGGTACCCCACTTCGTCTGAAGGACCGATGTCAAACAGCGTTTCCTGAACAGGCCCTTCCAACGAAGAAAGCTCAAGCTCTTGTTGCAGATCGCTCATTTCCCATACTCCCGTTTTCTATTGTGTCGGCTATCAGTATTTGTATCGATAGCTTAGGCATACGACTGTATCAGCTTGGGCAGACACGCCGAAGTCTCAACCTTTACTTTACATTGAGAGGCTTCTATTGGGAAGGGCGTTCCTCGTCGTCTCCATCTGGAGCAAACAGGTCATCAGCGCCAAGACTCTTCATGAGCCGCTCAAAGTCACGGTCCGCCTCGGGGTCACCACTAGCAGACACGCTTTCCGCCTCTGCCCCACTAGAATTGTCAGGAAGGTCGAGGTCAAACAAGCCTTTAGCGTCGGCTGGGGAAATACGGATACCTGCCTGCCGCAAGACCTGTGGATCCACCTGGAGGGAAATATCACCCGTCCAGGCCAGCAGCAGTGCGTCAGACATGCTCGTGTCAACTTTACTGCCGGTGCTGAGCAGGACTTCTGCACGAAACACACCCTGGTAGTAACTTGCGATACGCAACGCCTGGACCTGGGTACCCAAATCTTTCAAGGTTTCTAGATACGTCTCGTAGATACTGGGGTTAAGAGGTCCGACATCATCGATCAACGCGGCCAGCTTGCCGCCCGAGAACGGCGAAAGCCACACAGGCAAGTAGAGGTCCTGCTCTGGTGCATGCAATAACGCGCAAAGGAAATGCTCAGGGCCAACCGGGTATACACCCAGTAGATTCAGCGACTGCATGCTAGCGTCCAGAGTTTCGCAGTTCGTTCTTTACAAGCGAAGCGTGCAAGGAAACAACCAGGGCAGAAAGCTGCTGCCCAAGTTCCTCGGCCTGCTGTGCCGAGTTCTCTTTGCCGGATTTGGCCACAGGCTCCGTTACCTGAGAGATCAAATCAGCCTGACGCCGCGCCATTGTTCTCAGCGTCTTCAGGTGACGCGAATCGAAACCGAACTCCGCCAGCGCCAAGGCTGCGGTGACGATACGAACGTCGTCGGCAGTGAAATGGCCAGCCATATCAGGAACGATCAAACCATCGCGCACAAATTGGTCGACAAGCTGCTGGTCCGTTTGAGCTTGCTCGGCAACATCGATGTCGCTCAAGTGAGTCGACGTCGGTGCGCGGAAACTATCCGGTGACACCAGCGGATCTGACTCACTCACGCTCATGATCGCCGTGACTTGGCCTGAGTCCATCGCTTCAAGCTGTTCGCGGATCACTTTCAACGGCAAATAATTATCCCGCTGAGTAACCAGGATGTAACGCAGTCGCTCAACATCGTCGGTTGTGAACCGTCGGTATCCAGACGCGGTACGCTGAGGCGTGATCAGTCCCTCCGACTCAAGGAAGCGAATCTTTGACACTGTCACGTCGGGAAATTCCTCCCGCAACTGTTTCAGGACAACACCAATAGACATGGTCTTGGCCACTGAAGGCGCGGCAGTGGTACCCACTTGTTCTGTAGCAGTTCGACGAATTGCACTCACGGTGATGGATGATCTTTTCTAATGGATGGAGACGGACTGGCGGACAATGCTACTTATCGTCAGCGATGAAAACTAGACGGAACTTACCGATTTGGATTTCATCTCCCGAAGACAGCATCTGAGAGTCTTTCGGCTCTCGGTTCACGTAGGTGCCGTTCAGCGATCCCACATCAACAACCTCGAAGGACTCACCATTGCGGCGGAACTCAGCGTGGCGACGAGACACGGTGACATCGTCTAGGAAAATATCCGCCTCAGGGTGCCGACCTGCCGTGGTTGCGTCCTGGTCCAGCAGAAACCGCGCGCCAGCGTTAGGTCCGCGTTTTACCACGAGCAAGGCAACGCCCTCCGGCAAGTTTTCCGTGCTAGTGACGTTATCGTTAGCTGCAGCAGCGCCGTTTTCCATCTCCTTCAAAAGGTCAGCACGAAAGACGGAGGTCGTTTCGACCTGGACGATGTCTGCATCTTTGTTCTCGGCCATTCAAAACTCCTGACGGTGTTTATAAAGTCAATAATTCTAAGTCGCAATATTACCCAACTGTGGGTCAGCGTGCTGTTGCGGTTCTAGTGTAGCGCTCTGAACCTCAACATGAGGATTAACGGAAAATATTTCCGATTCCGGAGATGACCGAGTTGCCCGAACCTGCCAACGGATTGTCTGACACCATGTAGGTCCACGTCGCACTCGGACGCTTCCAACCAGCCTCCTCAAGGTGGGCTCCGTCGGCGTCGATGACGACGTCGTCAAACGTCGTTACAGCGTGATCAACCGCGCGATTCGCTAACTCTTTGAATTCTCGGATGGCGATGCGGTGATACTCATCAATTGGAGTTTCACGTGCAATAGCACGCAAATGGATCGATTCTCGAACATCGTCCATGAGTGCAAGATACTCCGACCATTCTAGGTCCAAGTGGTAAAGCATGATCTCACGGGCGGCCTGTTCGCGCGTGTCAGCATCAATCGACTCCAACTCGGCAGCACGTTCAGGTGCGCGTTCAGACAATTCACGCCACGCCGTGTCGGTATCGAGCAGCGAGGCACGACGCTCATCAAGGATCGTGCGGTGGTCCGCAATGAGCTTGTTGTACTTCCAAGTCTGCGAGTGGATTTCCAACAGCTGGCCCTCGGTAACGCGCTGGCAGTGGTCGACAAACTGTTGTGCGCGGGAGGACTCAATCCGTCCCGATGCATCAGGCTGCACCGTGATGCGCTCGTCCTCTCCCCCAGTGACCACAATGTCATCTTCCAAGGAGACGAAGAAAAGACTCAACCCCGGGTCGCCTTGGCGCCCCGCTCGTCCGCGCAGCTGGTTGTCGAGTCGTGCAGTTCGATGGCGTGCTGTGCCGATGACCGCAAGCCCACCCAGTTTCGCTACCTCGTCATGATCAGCTTCATCGGCACCCCCTAGACGGATATCAGTGCCACGGCCTGCCATTTGCGTCGAGACAGTGACCCTTCCTAGATCGCCAGCTTCGGCAACAATACGGGCTTCCTCCGCGTCATTCTTCGCGTTGAGCACATTCACGTTGATACCGCGTTCATTCAGGGCATCTGCAAGAGCTTCGGATTCCGCAACGTCGTGGGTACCTACAAGCACGGGCTGGCCGTTTCCATGGAGTGACGCAATCTCTTCGACGATTGCCTGGTTCTTTTCTTCCATAGTGGCGTAAATGCGATCGGCTTCGTCAAATCGCTGCAACGGGTTAGCACGATCAATCACAGACACGTGCAGGTCGTAGAAGGAACGCAGCTGGTCGGTCGCTTCCACCGCAGTACCGGTCATGCCACAAACCTTCGGGTAGCGGCGCATAAGTGCTTGGAGCGTTATCGAGTCAAGGATACGACCCCCCTCAGACGCCTTCAGCCCTTCTTTCGCTTCCACGGCGGCCTGCAGTCCATCCGGCCACCGCTGCAGCTCGGCGACACGGCCCCGGGAGGCGTCGACAAGTGCGACCTTGCCGTCTTCAACGATGTAGTGCACGTCGCGTATCAGCAGGGCTCGGGCGTGTAGGGCAAGGTTGACGCGCACGAGTGTCGTGCCAATGTGCTCATCGGAGTAGAGCGAATCAATCCCGAGAAGATGTTCCACCTTCTTCGCTCCGTCATCGGTGAGAAACACGTTGCGCCCATCCGCATCCGTTTCGTAGTCCTTCTCCTCATCAAGGTGCGAGACAGCCTCGGTGATCTTGCCAGTGGATTGCTGCGTGCCTTCGGAGCCAGCAAGGACCAGTGGGACGAGGGCTTCGTCGACAAGGACGCTGTCGGCTTCGTCGACAAGTGCGACGTCGGCTGCCAGCTGTACAGTCTGCGAGCGATGCGTGATCTGGTTGTCGCGTAGGTGGTCAAAACCGATCTCAGTAACTGGGGCGTAGACAACATCACTCTGGTACGCCTGTACACGCTGCTCACGCGTGGTCGACTCCGTCACTGCGGCAACGCTGAGCCCAAAGAACTCAACGAGCGGGCGCATCCAAGTGGCGTCGCGCTCTGCCAAGTAGTTGTTCACTGTGATGAGGTGGACTCGTTTTCCAGTGAGCGCAAAGCCCGTCGCGGCAATAGCCCCTACCAGTGTCTTGCCCTCGCCGGTAGCCATCTGGATCACGTCGCCTTCGAGCAGGCGCAACACCGCCTGGTTTTGGACGTCGAACGGGGTCATACTAAGAGTTCGAGTGGAGGCAACCGACAAAATTGCAAGGAATCGAGGCTTATCGACGACCTCTCCGTCACGCACGGTTTCATGCACAGCGGCGCCCAGCGCGACGTCGTCAAGGGCTTCGAACTCACCGATGAGCTCGTGGGCCTTCGCCACGATCCCCTTCGACTTTTTGTTGTTGCGTTCGGATGTCGCCCCCATTGCTTTCCAAAACCAGCCAAATGCAGCCATTCCTCATACGACCTTTCGTCACGGCAAAAGTGGCTCTTTGCCTCTCGCACTACCTGGCATACATGGTAAGTGCTTCTCACTCGTTCACATCAATGTACTCTATCCTTGTTCGAGCAAAGTTCACCGAACACGTCCCCGTTCTCAGGAGGAAAGCCCACATGTTATCGCTGAACGTGAAGGTGCCGTCGTCGACGGGCAAGATGATGGCCGGAACGATCGATCGGCCCGATGGCCCGGCGAAAGCCTACGCAATCTTTGCACACTGCTTCGCAGGATCCAGGCATACCCCCGGCGCTTCGAGGATCTCGAAGCGGCTCACGGAGTTTGGGATTGCGACACTACGGTTCGACTTCCCCGGGTTGGGACAGTCCGAGGGTGAGTTTGCAGACACCTCGTTTTCCCAAAACGTTGACGACATCGTGGCTGCAGCAAAGTGGCTGGCCGATGAATTCAAAGCCCCACAGCTCATCATGGGGCATTCCCTCGGCGGTGCTGCTGCGCTGAAGGCCGCGACCCACCCCGATCTCAAGAAGACCCTCAAAGCTGTAGCGACAGTCGGTGCTCCGTTTGACCCCGCTCACTCAGTGCTGCACTACGCGGACAAGATTGGTGACGCCGACCGCGACGGTTTCGTCCCCGTCATTCTCGGGGGCAGGGAGCTCATCATCTCGCGAGGCTTCCTCGAGGACCTCGCCGACACGAATCCCGAAGAATACTTGCCGAAGCTACGCAAGCCGCTACTGCTGGTGCACTCACCTATCGACGTCACGGTTGGCATTGATAACGCCCAATCGATCTTCAGTCTCACCCGTTACCCAAAGTCACTCATGGCGTTGGATAAAGCTGACCACTTGTTGACGCGCCAAGGCACCGCCCAGCGTGCAGCCGACATCATTGGCTCATGGGTCATGCAGTACATAGTCCCCGAGTTCGTGCCTGAAGCCACCGGAGATTCGAATGCAATCTCATACTCCGCTCGTGGCACGAAGTACGGCGATGTGGTGCGCACCTCCAACCGGGAGATCGCCACTGACCGGGCCAAGAATGCCGGTGGTAAAGGCCAAGGCGTGACGTCCACTGGCCTGTACATGTCTGCGCTGGCCGTCTCCTGTTCCCAGGCAATTCGGTCCGCAGCGAAAGGACTCGCGCTGGATGACGTGCGCGTGGAAGTCACCCACCTCGGCGATGGCAAGTTCACAAGGGACATCACGCTCTTTGGCGACCTCAGCGACGCCGAGGCACAGTTGCTAATGAACGCCGGCACGAGCTCAACTGTCGACGGCTACGTCCACAGCGCTTCGGTACACACAACCGTCGACGTGGTGCGCTGACGTGAAACGCTGCCCCTGTGGACTCGACCGCCCATACCAGCTGTGCTGCGGTGCCCTGCACGCCGGCAAGCCCGCCCCCACAGCAGAATCGCTCATGCGGGCACGCTACAGTGCGTTCGTCGTCGGCGATGCGCACTATTTGCTACGCACGTGGGCCTCAAGCACACGACCGCCCGCCTTGGATCTTGCTCCCGGTGGGGAACCGTATATTGCGCTCCGCATCCTCGCCACTAATCAAGGCGGCCCAAAGGATGCCTACGGAGAGGTCCGTTTCGAAGCCCTCCACCCCGGTGGCGCTCAGCGGGAGCATTCCCGTTTCATCCGCGAAGATGGCGCATGGGTGTATCTGGACGGCACCGCCTTCTAACAGCAGGTTTCGTAGTTCGCCAAAATGTGCGCTACACTGTCAAAGCTGTTCCGGTATTCACCGGGTTTAGGCAACGGGCTGTGGCGCAGTTTGGTAGCGCACCACACTGGGGGTGTGGGGGTCGCAGGTTCAAATCCTGTCAGTCCGACAATAAAACCCCGCTTAGCCAGGCAATAGGCCGTGGAAAAGCGGGGTTTTTCAACCCCGTAAACACTATTTAGTTTCGGAACGGTCCACTGGAACCAAGCCAGTCGTGGCGCGCTTCCCCAGCTCAACATAAAAAGCTGCATGCCGTTCACGTGCCGAGTAGGTCGATGCATCAAGCTCACGCTTCACCTTCGCTGGCACACCTGCGGCGAGCGAGAACTCCGGGATCATTTGTCCTTCGAGGACTACTGCGCCTCCGGCGATGATGCTGCCTTTACCAATGCGTGAACCAGAAAGCACGGTCGCGTTCATTCCAATCAGGCACCCGGGTTCAATATGGCAGCCATGAACCATGGCGAGGTGGCCGATAGTCACATCTGCTTCGAGGACGGTCTCACCGTCCATGTCAACGTGCAGCACGGATCCGTCTTGGACATTGACTCTCTCGCCAATGCGAATCGCACCAACATCGCCGCGGATAACCACTCCGGGCCAAATGTTTGCATCTTCGTCGATTTCGACGTCACCGATAATGGTGGCTTCGTCGGATACGAATGCGGACGGATGAATCTTCGGAGTTTTACCTTCAAACGAGTAGATCATGCGGCTATTATGCCGAAAGACTCTTAGTGCCGCAGCGTGATCTATCGCATCAGTACCAACGCTTGTGGTATCACTCGAATCGTAGCAGCTTCAATAGATCCGACGGTATCACCGTCGACCTCGAACACCTCAGGCACAGCGAAAGACACGCTAATGCTCCTGCCCTTGAAGTAGTCCATCTGTGGCGCCGGGATTCCTCGCCACCCACCGCCGAGGAGCGCGCGCAGGGTGTTAAACACAATGCGCAAACCGATCAGCAACCAGCCGATAGGCCCTCGTGGAGACATCGCCACAACATCGATTTCGCCGTCGTCGGGAAGTGCGTCGGGAAACAGCGGGATCTTATTCACTAAGTCACCGCAATTGCCGAAAATCATGGTGTGCAGGCGACGTGTTATCGGGGGTTGGCCGTCAATAGTAACTTTTGCTTCCACACTGTTACCACCACCCAACGACCGTGCGATGCCGCCGATATACGCAAGCGGCCCAATACGCCGCTTCAGTTCCTCACGGGTTCGCTCGACCATCTGCGCATCAAGGCCGACTCCAGCCATGACTGTAAATCCGTAGGTTTCCTGGGAGCCGTCCCGTCGTGTGACGGTGGCCTCACACAAATCGACTGCGTGCTCTTCCCCGGTAAACGCGCGACGAATTGCGCTTTCAGGGTCTAGGGGCAGACCAAGATTGCGCGCGAGCAGGTTTCCAGTACCTACCGGAATAATCCCCATTTTGATTCCAGTATCTGCGAGAACATGTGCGATGCGGCGGACTGTGCCATCACCGCCCGCGACGAGTACCACATCCACATTTTCAGTCAGCACGGCCGCGAACCCCGCGAGTGCCGTATCCTCCTTTGTAGTCGGCACCCAACGAATTTCGCGCCGGGGGTCAGCGTACAGCTCGACAAATCGTTCCAAGACCGATGACTGAATCTTCGTCGGGTTGTACACAACGATCGCGGTGCGTTGAAACTTGTCGTATGGCACTACTTCTGCACTCCCACGCCAAAGAAGCGAAGCACTGCCTCGCTAGCGAAGCCGATGGGAAGAGCGGATGGCGGTGTGGAGCCCGGACCGAGCCATTCGTGCTTGCCGCCTTCGATTTTGTAGTGCACGAGACCCGCGTCGCACCCATTCCATTCAGCCTTTGCAACGCCGGGAAGCGCTTCCGACCATTCTGGCTTCGGTGACTCGTCGTCAGTGGCTTTACAGTGGTTGCGCCGAGCTTCTCGTTCAACGTCTTGATACGCACCGACGTAGTGGGTCTTGTGCCGGGTACCCCCCTGGTAGTCGATGACGTTATCGCTCGTACCGTGGATGTCGATGCGTTTGACGGGAATCGCTGAGCACCCTTCTAGCACCGCGTCGTATATCGCTGCTGATACGGTCGCCACCGCTGTATAGTCTTGCGGCCGCTGGCAGCTCAAGAATTCTGCGAACCCACCGCCGTTTGAAAAACCGGCCGCGAAGGTGCGGGCAGGTTGGGTATGGAACTCCTGCTGGAGCTGCGTACGAACTGCGTCCGCGAACTCGAGGTCTTGGCGGGCGTTCGTGTTTGCGTACGGCGCTGGCGCCCAAGCCTTATTCACGCCTTGCAGGTAGGCCACCACGGCATCGGCGTTGTTAAGGCCTGTTGTGCGCTGCATCGATGCAGCAGTACTCGTGTAGCCATGGAATACAAGAATGAGTGGCAATCCTTCTCGCTGCTGTGCGCCTTTCGGCAGCGAAAGAATGTACTCGCGCTGCAGACCGCCTGCCGGAATGGTTCGTGATTCAACCGAGGCAGCACTCCACGGCTCTACCTCCGAAACCGTATCTGGACGATTACTGTTCTCTACTGTTCGCAGTGGGTTCGGCAACGCGTCGGAAGCTTCTGATTCGTCTGTGTCCTCACTACAGCCCGCCATGACTGCACAGCCGAACAGCACAGCGAGCAGCACCGTACGCACTGACCAGCGCCGGTTCATCGTGTTGGAAGTGTTCACTCGTGCATTCTCCTGACAGTCACAGGTTGATAGGTTAGTTGATTATGAAGCCAAGCGGAAAGCACCAGCCACTGTTTCGTAGCAACGAGCACCGGGTTGATTCATCACGCGCATTCGCGGTCGGTGCGGATACATATGATGCGGTCAGGCCGTCGTACCCCTCTGAGGTGGTTGAGCTGCTCGGCAACCGTGGCATAGCACGCAGGATCCTCGATGTTGGGTCAGGTACAGGCATATTTGCTGCCCAACTACACGCGGCCGGGCACCGAGTTGCGTGCTGCGAACCCTCGAAAGACATGGCGAATACTCTGCGCGACCAACACCCGAACTTCCCTGTGTGGCGCGCCACAGCTGAGCACACCGCAGCTGCTCCCGAGTTTTTCGACGCCATCACCTTTGCCCAGGCGTGGCACTGGGTCGACCCACGCCAAGCAAGCGCAGAAGCCACCCGGATCACGCGACCTGACGGCGAGCTACTCCTATGTTGGAACACCCTCGAGGTTGAGCACCCGTGGGTGCTGCGTCTGGCAAAAATCATGCACTCTGGCGATGTGCTCACCAAGGGCTTCTACCCCACCGTGCACCAGCCGTGGCACCTGAAGCGTGAGCTTCGAACAACCTGGATCCAACCGATCCATACCGATCAGCTGTTTACCCTCATGTCGACCCGTTCCTACTGGCTTCGCGCTAACGAACGCACACGTGCAAAGATGGTAGACAACCTTACTTGGTACCTCTTTGATCGCCTCGGATTCGATCCAGGGCAGCTTGTACCGCTGCCGTACAGGACGGACGCGTTCCTGTACGGGCGTAGCTAGAGTTACTTGCGGCGCCGAGGGTGACGCTCGCGTACGCGAACCGCGATTCGAATCGGCGTGCCGTGGTAACCGAACTGCTCACGGAACTTTCGCTCGAGGTAACGGCGGTAACTGCCATCCAGGAAACCTGTCGTAAACAGCACGATTGTCGGTGGGCGCGTGCCAACCATCGTGGCGAACAACACCTTCGGCAGACGATTGTTCTTCATCGGTGGAGGGTTCGCCGCGATTGCGTCGCGTAGCCAGTTGTTGAGCTGCCCCGTAGAAATGCGCCGATCCCAGTTCTCAAGCGCTTCTTCCATCGCCGGCTCAAGGCGGTGTAGACCACGCCCGGTATCCGCCGAGATATTCAGCTTCGTCACCCACGGTAAGTGCCCAACCATCTCATCAAACTCGCGATCGAAATAGTAGCGGCGGTCTTCATCCATCAGGTCCCACTTGTTAAAGCAGATGACCATTGCTTTGCCCGCCTCGAGCACCATGGAGATCACTCGCTGGTCCTGCTCGGAAATCTCCTGGGAGGCATCGATAAGTACGACGCACACCTCTGCCGCCTCGATGGTTCCTCGGGTACGGAGGCTCGCGTAGTATTCGTGGCCTTGCGCGTTCTTCACTTTCTTGCGCAGCCCAGCGGTGTCGATGAACTTCCACAGCTTGCCGTCGAGCTGGATCAGCTCATCAACAGGATCAACGGTGGTACCAGCCACATTGTCGACGACCGCACGCTTCGACTTCGAGAGCTTGTTGAGCAAGCTCGACTTACCCACGTTCGGACGCCCAACCAAGGCAACCGCGCGCGGACCTTCTGTAACTGAGTCTTTCGCGCGTGGAACATCCGGGAACAGCCGCAGGATTTCGTCAAGCACATCCGCGCCCCCGCGTCCGTGCAGCGCGGAAACAGGCCACGGATCACCGAGACCAAGCGCATAGAGCTCAGCGACGTCACCCCACTGCGACTCTGATTCAAACTTGTTCGCGACCAAAATGACTGGAACTTCGGAGCGCTGCAGGTTCCGGGCCATCGCCTCATCGGACATCGTGATGCCGGTATGAGAGTCGACCACAAAAACGATCACGTCCGCAGTTTCCATCGCGGCTTCCGACTGGTGTGCGATCGCCGCATTGATGCCCTTTGCGTCTGGGTCCCAACCTCCAGTGTCCTGGACCCAGAATCTTCGACCTCCCCAGTCAGTGATGTAACTGATCCGGTCGCGCGTGACACCGGGGTGGTCCTCCACCACCGCTTCACGACGACCAATAAACCGGTTTACCAGCGTTGACTTACCCACGTTCGGGCGGCCGACAATCGCTACCGTTGGCAGCGCTTCTTCTGTGTAGTCAGAGTTGAAGACACCAAAGGCTTCCTCAACCGCGGCCCATTCTTCCTCCGTGTACTCCTCCGTAGAGTTCAGTTCACCGAAGTCAGCCTCGCCGAAGTCAGCTTCATCGAAGTCGGCCTCGTTAAAATCCTGTGGAAAGGAATCTTCTGTGGTCACTTGCTGCTCCTTTCAATCACGTCAACGAGCGCCGCCAAAACCTGTTCTGGGGTCATCTCGGAGGTGTCGATTACCACAGCGTCATCGGCTGGTTTCAGTGGGCTAGTCTCGCGGGAGGAGTCGAGGGCGTCACGGCGCTCGACGTCCGCTAACACTTGATCAAACTCAACCTTACGGCCTGCTGCTATGTCCTGGTCGAAACGACGCTGGGCACGAACGTGCGCTGACGCCGTCATGTACACCTTGGCCGGTGCCTCTGGCAGCACCACGGTGCCGATATCTCGCCCCTCAACAATCGCGCGGTGTGCTTCGGCTGCAAGGCGACGCTGCAGCGCCACTAAGTTCTCACGAACCTCCGGAATAGCAGCAACTGCGGAGACCGAGCGAGTCACTTCAGCGCCACGGATCACTGCGGAAACATCTTTTCCGCCCAAAATCACTGCTTTGTCATCGGGATTGTCAGAAACTTCCATCGGCAGGTCCGCAGTAGCTGCAATCACGGCGTCGGTATCTTTCGGATCAATCCCTGCGTCCAGCACTGCCAACGTCGCCACACGATACATTGCACCCGTGTCGATGTACTTTGCATCAAGCTTCTTCGCCAGCGCACGGCACATCGTAGACTTACCCGTACCGGAAGGCCCGTCCACTGCAAGCAGCAGACCGTCGTTTGGCTGGTTGCTCAACATTGATTCCTCCATTTACATCCCCACCGCCTTGAATAGCGACGCCAACTCAGACGAGTTAAGCGCACGCATCGAGCCTGGCTTCATGTCACCGAGTTGCACCGTATGCACCTTCGTGCGAACCAAGCGCTGCACCGGGTAACCAGCGGCCTTTAGCATTCGGCGAACGATGTGTTTGCGGCCCTCATGCAGTTCGACACGAACAATCGACTGACCATTATGCACGTCAACGATCTGGACGTAATCGGCTTTTGCAAAGCCGTCTTCCAGCTCGATTCCTTCACGCAACTGCTTAGCATCGGCGGACTTGAACTCACCCAGCACGGTCGCCAGGTATGTCTTCCGTACTCCGTAGCGTGGGTGCATCAGCCGGTTTGCGAGCTCACCGTCGTTCGTCAGCAACAGCAGCCCTTCAGTGTCAGCGTCAAGACGCCCGACATGGAACAGTCGCTGACCAGCCGCGACGCGCTCTGCAACAAAGTCGCCCACAGAGGCGCGGTCATGCTCATCCTGCATGGTGGTGTGCACCCCACGCGGCTTATTAAACGCGAAGTACTCCAACTCCTCGTTGACATTGATACGCGCGCCGTCGACTCGAATCACGTCGACGTTGGGGTTCACGCGAGTCCCCTGCACCGTCACGATCTTGCCGTTGACCTCAACGCGGCCTTGATCGATCATTATCTCGGAGTGGCGTCGCGAAGCGACGCCTGCCTGCGCAAGCACCTTCTGCAGACGGATCCCGTCGGTGTTCTTCTTGCGCCGCTTCGTCTCTTCGTCGTCCCACCAGTTGTCATCGAGTGGGTTCGGTGCTTCCTTGGCACCCTTCGCGGCAGGTTTACTGCGCTTGACATGTTGTTTACGTGCCGGTTTCGCATACGAAGGATAGAACGGTTCGTTCTTTCCTTGTTCCGGTATGCCATCTCGGCGAGCGGGAGGATTCATCTTGAGTCCTTTTCTCTTTGCGAGTTATACAGTTCTTCGAACGCTCGCTAGTTTAGCAGCCTTCACCAAACATCCTCGATATCGTCGATCTCTGGAAGCAGCGGTGCCAAGTTCGGGAGCCGTTCAAGCGAATCAATACCTAGCAGCTCCAAAAAGAGCTCAGTGGTGACGTAACGGTGCGCACCAGTCGACTCGTCGGGATCGACCTCGGCAATCAGTCCCCGCAGCGTCAGCGTTTTCATCACGCCATCAACATTGACGCCACGCACTCCCGACACCTGTGTGCGTGTCACGGGCTGACGGTACGCAACCACCGCCAAAGTCTCCATCGCCGCCCGGCTCAGCTTCGTCTGTGCTCCATCGAGCAAAAATGCCTCCACGGCATCCGCATACTCGGGACGCGTGTAGAGCCGCCACCCCTCTGCATTGCGCCGCACATCGATTCCGCTGCCTCGCAGCTCGCATTCCTCCGACCACTCCTCAAGCTGCTTTTCGACGTCCTCCGGCTCCGCACCAAGTGCCGATGCTAACGCGTCAGCAGTGACTGGATTGTCCGTCACCAGCAAAATCGACTCAATGCGTGCACGAAGTTGGGAAACCATGTGGGGAGCGTCCATGGTCAGGCATTCTATCGTTATTCCCAATTGCTCGACGCAACCACAGCGGGATCTACCTCGATCCCAGTCCAGGACACTTCTAACGAGCCGAGGGCCTCCGGCTGCTCAGTTTCAACTGCGCGGGCCTTGTACAGCTCCAACAGCGCCAAAAACCGTCCGACAAGCTCCATCGAGGAGTTGCAGTCCTTCGTCAACACTTCAAATGCAATCCATTGTTCGGCGCCAAGGAGATGCAGCGCGCTCAGGATCTTGCCGGCCTGCTCAGGCACCGAAACGCTCACGGCGTGTAGATGGTCCGTTCTGACTTCCTCCGGTGGCCGTGGTCTGAATACCGCAGCCGCTAGCTGAGCGAAAGAATCTGGTGTATGGCCCAGCTGCACCGGCGGAAGAAGCACAGCGAAGCGTTCCTCCATGGCCACTGCACGTGGATATCTCCGCTTAGCGTTGCGCTGCCAAGCCACAAATTCTTCAGCAACCTGCTGATACGCGCGGTACTGCAGCAACCGCGCAAAGAGGAGGTCACGGGCCTCCAGGAGCTCAAGATCCTCAATCTCTGAATCGCCATCTCGTGGAAACAGTCGGGCTGTCTTCAAGTCCAGCAGCGTGGAGGCAACAAGCAGAAACTCGGTGACCTCGTCGAGTTGCGCTGCAGCACCGAGCGCTCGAGTATATGCAATGAACTCATCGGTCACCTCTGCAAGAGCCACTTCAGTCACATCCAGCTTCTTTGAGTGAATGAGGTGAAGCAGCAGGTCGAAAGGACCCTCGAAGTTCTGCAGGGCTAACGTAAAGCCGGTGATTTCGGGCTGGACTCCCGTGGTGGCGTCCTCAAGCACGGTGCCGCAAACTACTTATCAATGCGCTCAAGCAATTCAAGCGCTAATTGCCGGTACTGTTCTGCGCCCTGAGAGTGTGGGGCCCACGTGATGATCGGTTCACCAGCCACGGAAGTCTCCGGGAATCGGACAGTGCGGGTGATCACTGTGTCGAAAACGCGCTCGCCGAACACCTCGACGACACGCTCCATCACCTCGCGCGCGTGCGTCGTGCGGCGATCAAACATCGTGACCAAAATGCCCACAATGTCAAGGTCAAAGTTAATGCGGTCGCGCACCTTCTCCACCGTGTCCGTCAGCAACGCAAGCCCGCGCAGAGAAAAGTACTCGCACTCCATCGGGATCATGACCCCAGCCGAGCATGCCAGTGCGTTGACCGTCAGCAGCCCAAGAGAAGGCCCACAGTCAATAATGATGATGTCGTACTCATTGCGGACCGGGCGAAGCGCGCGGGCCAACGTGTGTTCGCGACCAACCTCGTTGACAAGTTGAATCTCCGCTGCAGAAAGATCAATGTTTGCAGGCACGAGGTCCAGGCCTGGCATATTCGAATGGCGAATTGCCGCGTGGATCGAGGCAGTGTTGTCAAACAAAAGATCGTAGACGGTGACTTGTTCCTCATCGTGGGAAACACCTAGCCCGGCAGAAAGCGCACCCTGCGGATCGAGGTCAACGAGCAGCACTTTGCGCCCTTGCTCGGCAAGACAGGCACCCAGATTAATGGTCGAGGTTGTCTTGCCAACGCCGCCTTTTTGGTTGACCATTGACAAAATCGTCGCTGGGCCGTGATGATCGAGCGGTTCAGGTTGAGGAAACTCGCGGAATGGACGTCCCGTGAGAAACTTCTTTTCTTCAGCAGCGTCAAACAATGCGTTGCCTGCCATCGTCATCCCTTCCGTCGAATGCGCGTCACGTGTAAGCCCTTGACGCAATCATCTTACAGTGTCACTCCTAGTTATGCGCCTGTCGCCTCTTCCGAACCAGGAAAACAATCAGCACCAACGCTACAAAGACCGCGACGCCGGCAATCCCTAGCGCCAGCAGGCCATCATTCGAACGAGATTCGTCAAGCTTTTCCACTTGACCTTCACCACTATCCTGCGATTCCTCGGTCGGGCCAGCCGTTGGAGCGTTCTTCGAGGTAATCACCGCGATGAACTCCGCCGCTGATCCGTCCCGGATGACCTCCATGATGAACGGGTTATCCGGAGTCTCTCCCTCCGGGTATGTCAGCGTCAGCGTCCGCGACGCCACATCCACATCTCGCTTCACCCCCTCGATGATGTTCCCATCCACATCGACGTAACGAAGTGTGGCGCCTTCTTTGTCAGTCTTGGAGTACTTCATCAACTGACCGGCCTTGCTCAATGGCACCTTTACCACGATGCTGTTGCCTTCGATGGATCCCTCAAACTCCAAACGCTTAGCATTTGAGGTGTCCACTTTTTTGGCTGGAGCGCGGTCCTTTCCCGCAGCAGGTGCATCATGCTCGTGCGTGCTTGTACCTGACCCGGACCCGGCCCCTCGTTCTTTCTCATTCGAGGTATCCCCGCTGGCACCATCTTGCTCGCCAGAACCACCTCCGTTTCCGGAGTTCTCTGCATTCTCCGCCGGGGCATCGACGGCTTCGCCACTGCCAACCGCGACAAGGTTCACGGTTGCGGAGTAACCCCCTGCTGAAACGGGCACGCTCACCGTCGCACCCGGCGTATCCGGTGCAGTCACTGAAACGGAAGTTCCCGACGACACAACAGTCCATCCCCCGGAACTGTAATTGAGGTTTAACGGCACACCAGTATCTACAGTTGTTGTCTGCCCGGCCGCTACGTGAATCTCGGAAGGAATCGACTGCTGAATTACAGCAGGGTCAAGTCCTTCAGGCAACTGCGCATGAGCACTCGCGCCGAACACTGGGGCGCTCAGCCCGAGCACGCAGGTAGCTGTGACAGCAGTTGCGAAAGCGTGTGGTCGTCGAAAAGCCATGTGGCAAGAATCCTTCCGGTCGTGAGAACATGTCAACCTTACATACCTATGCACGTGGGTGTGTGGCGTGCCAGACTTCCCGAAGGCTTTCCGCAGTGACATGTGTATAAATTTGCGTAGTTGTCACAGAAGCGTGCCCGAGCAGCTCTTGCACCACTCGTACATCGGCCCCGCCGTCGAGCATGTGTGTTGCAAAAGAATGGCGCAGGGTGTGCGGTGAGACATGCTTCGTAATTCCTGCACGTTCCGCAGCTCGTTTAATCACCGCCCATGCGCTTTGTCGCGACAAACTCCCACCGCGAGCATTCAAGAACAACGAATGTGAGCGCCCCTTGGCCAGCGCCGGACGTCCACGCACCAAGTACTTTTCGACGGCCTCTTTCGCCAATAATCCCACCGGGACGATTCGCTGCTTGTTGCCTTTACCCGTCAGTGTCAACACCGCGTGCTGGTCATCTTCCAATGCCATAAAGTCATCGACGTAAAGTGCCAACGCTTCCGACACACGTGCACCTGTGGCGTAAAGCAACTCCAGTAACGCCTTGTCGCGCAGACCTATCGGATCCTCCGTCTGGCAGGAGTCGAGCATCTCGCCGACTTCCTCAATACTCAACGTATCGGGCAACTTCTTACCAGGCGAAGGTGGCGTCACCTGGGCAGACTCATCACCAGCAAGTACTCCTTCAAGCACACCGAACTTATGCAATCCACGGGCCACCACGAGCGCTCGCGCAGCAGACGATGCAGCCAACGGCGCAGCGCCATCAACGCCCCGGCGCAAATCCGCTAGGTACGCTTCGATGTCTGCAGCTTCCACTTCAGTGAGGTCTGCTTTCCCATTCGCATGCAACCACGAGGCATACCTGTCAAGGTCTCTGCGATAGTTACTCAGCGTGTTCGCCGAAAGCCCCCGCTCAACAGCAAGATGCTCCAACCAGCGTGCTGCAAGCTCATCAACGCCCACTTAGATCCTCTTCATGTCAGGCGTGACCCCCTGCGCTGCGCGCCGTTCCGCGAGTGAACTCGGGCGTAAGTCGAAAGGTTCGGTGACATCACGTGGTTCCGCTTCGCCAGCCAACACCCTTGCAGCTGTCATGACGCCGGCAATCGCGATCGAATTCACGATACTGCCACGTAGCACCATCGATTGTGCATCTTCAATTGGCACCCACTCGAGCACCATGTCGGCTTCCTCGTACTCAGCTTCTCCGCGCGGCACTTCACACAAATCTGAGGCCAAATATACGCGCACAGCCTCTTCTGCGAATCCAGGCGATGTCACCAAATCCAGCAGCAACGACCACTGCGTTGCGGCTAAGCCCGCCTCTTCTGCTAGCTCACGTTGCGCGCACACCAGTGCGTCCTCCGCGTAGATATCGAGAAGGCCCGCGGGCAATTCCCACAAGCGCCGACCAACGCTGTGGCGGTACTGTCGCACCATAGCGATCCGCCGCTGCGAGTCGACAGCGACCACCGCAACCGCACCGAAGTGCTCGACGATTTCGCGTGCAGCTGTTACGCCTCCCGGCATCGAAACGACGTCTCTACGCACGCCAATAATCGGCGCATCCAGCACCACTTCAGACTGTTCAACCTCGAACTCATGCATTACTTTGCCGCCAAATCTTCTGCGAGTTTCAACACCATTGACACTTTTCCTGCCTCCGTATCAACGAACCCACCATTCTCATCCGGGGCGGCATAGACCGCCGAAGCCAGGGCGTCCAACTCGTTCGTCATATCCGTCAGCAGCTGGGTGCCAAAAGAACGTTCCGGCCCGCCGTCACCAGCACCGATCACGACAATCGCATCCGCTGGGCCCGATATCTCAGCCTCCTCGATAAAACCACCACCACGAAGCGCTTCAATAACAAAGTTTCGGTCCGACTCCGGCGCTACTGGTTCACCTGTCGCTTGGTCTTTGAGTAAAACGCTTCCCAGTGATTGCCCGGCATGGGTGCCCGGAGCACGTCGATCGACCGAGAGCTGCGCACCAGCCGGCAGCGTATTCGCAATGATCGTGCTCAACGCATCAGCGGACTCCTGTTCCGTAAACTTCTCGCCCAGCACAACTTGACCTGCTTCTGACGCACCCGCGGTTCGAAGCAGCCATGCCACAGCATCTACGTCGTCGGCCAACGCATCATGCGTGCGAAGCACCAGGACGGACCTGCCGTCCAAAGCGTTCGCTACCAGTTCCGTCGAGTGCTGGGCAATTACATTGTCAGAGAACGCAAAACGAGCCTCCTGCGAGGCACCTTCTTCTTGTTGCGTCTCCCCTACTTGAGGTGACGTCGAGAAGTCCAACGTTCCCATTGCCGGTGCGATCACGAGCATCCCAGCAGCCACTCCGACTGCAATCCCCCACCCGAGACCCGCAGCGACATAACCTGCCGAACTACTTCCTGAAGACATAAAACCACCTACTTTCTTTTAGTTCCACAGACTCTGCAACTGCGTAATAATCGTGTCCCACGTATCTGCTAAGTTCGCGCTAAACGTTCCGCTCCCGCCGAGTCCGACAATCAACACGATCGTCGCTGCTGCGACAAGCAAACCTAAGACTGCCCATGCCCACGCGACTCCTCTCCCCGTGGTCAGATGGTACAAGTCCGCAATCACAGTCGAATCCACTAGCTTCTGCCCCGCCTTGAGGCGAGCCAGCAGCGCCGCAGGCGAGCTTTCCTCTGCATCAGTGAAAATGCGGTCAAGGTTCACTGGCTGTTCAACCATCACGATCATTTCCGCGTCGTGGAAGACACTCAGCAATACCGCCAAGTCCGTTGCTGAATCAGTCGCGGCGGGAAACGTCATCGCGCCAACACCGAGATCCTGGATGCGCTCCAGACCCGGTGCGTAGCCGTCGGGATCCGCTGGCAAAATTACCCGCGCATCACTCCGTAAGTTTTCCTCCGCTACGTCGCTAGGGTCTCCAACGATAAAGTCGGGTGCGTACCCCATCTCTGCCAACGTATTCGTGGCCTTGCCGACGCCAATCATCACCGGAGTAAACTCCCGGATGAAATTGCGCAACGATTCAATCCGCTCCCTCAAATCAGGGCATGGACTCGCAATAATGACCTTTCGGTCCGCAATCACGTCGCCCAGTTCAGGAGCGCCCACTCCGTCGATAAGCAGTGGCGATTCGGAGTGAATGAACTCAATCGTATTTCCGAAGTACGCCTCCATATGGTCCACAAGGTGACGCTGAGCCTCAATGAACGTCGCATCAACATCAGCGCGCACCACCGGCGCCGCGGACCCGACCTCCTTGCGGCCAACCTTGATACCACCAGAGGAACTCACGGTCGTCTTCTTCCCGTCACGAATCGACGCCCTCATCGCGGCACCGGCAGACTCAAACAGTGGAATGCCGGCGTCGAGAAGCAAATGCGGACCGTAGTTTGGCACCGACCCGGTGCTGAAGCGCGCAATGTTGACTACCGCAGCGGGCGACCCATTGATCAACATTTCGGCCTCACGACGGCTGATATCCGGAGCGTCTACAAAGGCGATATCACCAGCGCGGAGGCGACCACGCCCCTTGCCTTGCGGTGTGCAATCGCGAAGCGGCCCCTGCAACGGCGCGCGCGTCGAATCAGAAGTTGCAGAAGAATCAGTCATACGTTGAATTGTGCCTGCCGCACTCGTTAAGTGCTGCTAGGCGCGCGGGCTAGAGACGAAACTCTTTTGTCTCGCGCTGCGCCTGCTCCAAAAGCTCCGCCGCGTGAGCTTTCCCGGTTTCCGAATTCGTCATGCCCGCCATCATGCGAGCAAGTTCCTCTACACGCGCAGCCTCATCAAGCTCAAGCACACCGGAGGTAACAGCTTCATCGCTGACGTCCTTCGCAACGTGCAAGTGTCTGTCCGCATACGCCGCAACCTGCGGCAAGTGTGTCACCACGATCACTTGATTGTTCACAGCAAGCCTTGCAAGGCGTCGCCCAATCTCCACCGCAGCCTGACCACCGACTCCAGCGTCAACCTCGTCGAAGACGAGCGTCGCGCCATGGGTTGATCCAGCTAAGATAACTTCAATAGCCAGCATGACGCGCGAGAGCTCGCCACCTGACGCGCTCGTAGCCAACGGCTTGGGCTCAGCTGCTGCGTTTGGGGAAAGCCGGATCTCAACAGCATCTGCGCCATCACGGCCGTAGTCCACTTCCTCAATATTGACACTGAGTACGGCCTTCGGCATCGCCAGCCCGTGCAGTTCCTGCGTCACCGCTGCAGAGAACCGCTCCGCTGCATCCCGACGTATCGACGTCAACTGTGCAGCAAGCTGTCGTATCTCAACGGCTGCCTCATCCACTTCCTGTTGAAGTTCCGCGAGCGCTTCATCCGATGTATCAATCGACGCCAACCGCTGCTGTGCCTCATTTCTCCAGCGAAGCACGCCATCGATATCGGGTGCATACTTACGAGTCAACACCTTCAACGATTGCTGACGCTGCAGCATGTTCTCCAGCGCATGCGGATCCGCATCCAACGAGAACAAGTACGTTCCAAGCTCCGACGACACATCCGAAAGTACCGAGGCTGCTTCTTCCAGTCGAAGCCCAAGCTCCTGCAGCTGTGGATCTGTCGCAGCGCTAAGCGCATTCGACGCCTGGCCTACCAAGTCTGATGCAGACGACGCGTCACCATATTCCCCGACGGCCTCAGCACCGTCAATCGCTACCAACGCCTCCTGTACTGCAGAGCGCAGCCCATCGATATCTTGCAGCCGTCGAATGCTTCCCACTAGCTCGACATCTTCGCCGGGCTCTGGCGCCACCTCATCAATCTCGTTCACGGCGAACAAGAGCCGGTCTTGCTCCATCGCTAATTCTCGACGCCGCTTCGTCCGCTCCTCCAGATCCTTCTTCGCAGCACGCCACCGCTTCCACGCTTCCCAATACACACCGAGGACTTTCGCAGCACTCGGATCGAAACGATCCAGCGCGTGCAACTGTTGCTCAGGGGACATCAGGCGCAACTGATCGTTCTGCCCGTGGATCGTCAACAAATGTGATGCGACGTCGCTGAGCGTCGCCGCAGGAACCGCCCGACCCCCAAAATGGGCTTTCGAACGCCCCGTTGCCTTCACGGATCGAACAACGACGTACTCCCCGTTCTCGTCGAGCACCGCACCAGCATTTTCCGCGATTTTCTCGAGAGCCTCTTGGCTATCCGCATGGATCCCATCGACCGCGAACGCGCCCTCCACAACTGCTTCCGTGGCCCCTGTGCGAACACGTGATGCATCCGCACGCCCACCCGTAAGGAGGCGAAGCCCAGTCACAACCATCGTCTTACCAGCACCAGTCTCACCGGTAAGAACCGTCAGCCCTTCCGAAAGCTCCGCACTGGCGTGAGGAATCACACCCAAGTTATTGATAGCAATTTCCGACAGCACGTCGCTCTACCTCTTCTTATCCGGCGCACGCCACCCAGAAACTGGAAGCTGGAACTTCTCCACCAAGCGGTCCGTGAACGGGCGATCATCAAGCCGAACCCATCGCACAGGACGCTGACCACGCGTCACTTCCACACGCGACCCCGGCGGCATCGTGATTCGGCGAACCCCATCCATCACGACAGCGGCGGAGCTGATCGTCGAAAAGGATTCAACTGCCACCGTCGACAAAGGTGACACAACCATCGGCTTCGCGAAGAGCGCATGAGCATTATTCGGCACCACCAAGATTGCATCGAGCTCAGGCCACATCACGGGGCCACCTGCCGAAAACGCGTACGCGGTTGACCCCGTAGGCGTAGACACCAGCACGCCGTCGCAACCAAACGATGAGACGGGCCTGTAATCAATCTCGAGAAACGCGTCAAGCACTCTCGTACGATCCGAGTTCTCAATGCTGCACTCATTGAGCGCCCAACTCTCACCGAGCACTACACCCGCAGCATCCATAACCCGTACGTCAAGCGTCATGCGGTCTTCCACCCGGTAGGAACGATGAATCACGGCAGGCAACACCTCTTCAAGGCTTTCCGCCTCCGACTCTGCCAAGAACCCCACGTGCCCAAGATTGACGCCAAGCACCGGAATATCCTGCAAGTGAGCAAAGTTTGCAGCCCGCAAAAATGTCCCATCACCCCCAAGCACAAACACAAGTTCGCACCCGCGCCCTGCCCCATCGCCAGGGCTCACATGTTCCAGCTTCCGGAGCACAGGGTCCTCCTCTGCTGGGCTCGACTCCCCGGCAGAAAGCAGCTGCACCTCAAGGCCAGCTTGCTGCAGCATTCTGGCAGAGGTCGAGGCAGCCTCAATATTGTCCGACCTGTAAAAGTGAGGCACCAACAAAATGCGTCGCCGCTGATCCACAGACATTCCTACGCTGGCCCTTCCTGCACCGCCCGTGACGCCATCTCGACAATGGCTTCGACAGATTGTTCCTGCGCATTCGATGTTTTACGCAGCCACAGGAAGTATTCTACGTTACCGCTCGGTCCTGGCAATGGCGATGCGACCATCGCTTTCACCTCAAGTCCCAGTGACTGTGCAAACAACGCTACATCTACAACCGCTTCTCGACGCAGCTCCGTCGAACGAACCACGCCCCCATGACCAACGCGGTCCTTACCCACCTCAAACTGCGGCTTCACCATGGGCAAAAGATCCGAATCTTCCTCAAGGGAAGCAACCAACGCAGGCAGCACAAGCTTCAAGGAGATAAACGACAAATCACCCACCATGCAATTAGCTGGTTCGCTCAACATATCGGATGTCAACGAACGAATATTGACCCGATCCATCACTGTTACCCGCGGATCATTTTGCAGTCGCCAGAGCAACTGACCATAGCCGACGTCCACTGCGAACACCCTACGGACACCTCGGCGAAGCAACACATCAGTGAAACCACCCGTCGACGCCCCCGCATCGATCACTGTTTTATCCTTGACCGAGAAACCAAGCTGTTCAAAGTGCTCAAGAGCCCCCAGGAGCTTATGTGCTCCACGAGACGCCCAGTCATCGCTCTCATCAACATTGACTTTAATAGACACATCGGGTTCAACCACCGTGGCGGGCTTCCTGGCTGGAAACCCGCCAACCTCAACTCGCCCTTCGAGGATCCATGCGCGTGCTTGCTCCCTTGAACGGGCAATCTTTCGTCGAACTAGTTCTGCGTCAAGGCGTCGTCGTCCAGGTGCCACCCGTTCTCCTCTCCTACGGCGAAACTCAATCCTTGAGCGCTTCTGCTAACACTTCATGAGCCTCGGCCAACTGTTCAAGTTCTTCCTTCATGGTAGACGGAGCCTGAGATAGCAAGTTGTCTACCTGGGAACGCAAATCCTCAGGCGTAGTACGCGCCCGCCTTGGGTCGTGGGGCTTCGGGGCTGGCCCTACCACCATGCCTCCACTGCGCCCTGCGCCCACTTCGACGCAGGTTCAACCGTGTGCACTTCGGTGTCCGCCGCCCACGCTGCTCCCAGCGCTGTACGAAGCGCCTCCGTGCTCGTCGAAGACTCTGTACCGCCGCTGAGGAGCAGCGTATCCCCTTGCAGCGTCGCTTCAAACCCACCTTGTGGACCTGGCTTCAGGTCGCCGCCGTCTAACAACAAACCGCGTAGATCATCGGCGATGAAGGTTGGGCGTTCCGCGGGCTGTGCCTTCAACAGCGCGTACGGACCGGACACACCAGTAAGTACTTGGAGCGTATCCATCCCCGCGCGGTTTCCACCGGCAATATCGGTATCCAGTCGGTCACCAACCGCCAGTGCTTTCTTCGCTCCTGAAAGGGAGACTGCCTGATGGAACATTGCGGGTTCAGGCTTACCAGCGGCTTCAGGTACGACGCCGGTAGCCGAAGTTACCGCCGCCACCATCGAACCATTTCCAACCATCAGCCCTCGTTCCATCGGTAGCGATGTATCCAGATTAGACGCCAGGTACACAGCACCGTTCCGAATCGCCAACGCAGCTTCAGAAAGCTCCTGCCACCCCGTTTCTGGGCTATGACCTTGAAGCACCACAACGGGGGACTCATCCGCACTCGATACAACACGATACCCGGCGCCCATCACCAGTTCCTTAAATGAAGGCGCACCAAGCACGAGAACAGCGTCACGTTCATTCAGGAAGGGACGAGCAAGCTCCAACGCCGCCTCCGCCGAAGTAATAATTTCATCACTTGAGCAATCCAGCCCAATCTTTGCGAGCATCTCCGCAACAAGTGACGACGGCCTCGAAGCATTATTCGTAATGTAGAACGGCTTCACACCAGCCTCAACGATGCTCGGAACCGCATATTCCAAAGCGCGGCCTCCCTCCCAGACCGTACCGTCGAGATCGAAAAGCAAAACATCATAATGATGCGCAAGAGCTGGCATTATCTACTCCGTCTCTTCCAGTCGCTGCTTCGCATCCGTAAGCATCTCCGGATCTAGCTCAACAACATGCTTGAACCATTCTGCGGCTTCCTGCTTCCTACCAGCAGCAAGCAGCGCATCAGCATAGGCATATGACAGTCGCATCGCAGAAACATCGCGCTCGTCCTTATTTGGCCGGGCACGCTCCAACGTTGCAATAGCAGAATCAACCTGGCCTAAATCCCGACGAGCTCCCGAGAGCACGATTGCGAGCTCAATACGCCCCTCACGGTCCAATTGGCGAGCCTCAGGGCTCCGCCCGAGTTCCAGAGCTTTCTCAGGACGCCCCAAACCGCGCTCCGCGTCAGCCATAACAGCCAAGAGGCCGGGACCACCACTCATACGTCGAGCCGCTCGCAGCTCGGACAAGGCTTCCTTCCATTCTCCCGCATGATAAGCGATAACACCGTTTGTCTCACGCACCACCCCAACACGCCCAGCGCGGTTCTTCGCAGCACGAGCATGACGCAGAGCAAGAGCAGGATCATCATCCAACAGATCCGCAGCCATGATCATATGCTTAGCAACGCGAGTCGCGTTATCGTGTGACAGCACTTTTAGGTCTTGCAGCACCGATGGATCCAAAACGCTGATGTCCAGATCTGAAGGCAAATCCGGCTCTGAGAGCTTTTGCGCCATCCGGTCTTCCCGATATCCGTGTCTCCGCGGCTGCGACCGGTTATGACGGTTCGTATACTTCCGCTCGTCTTCGCCGCCACGGCGGTCTTTCCGGTTCCTACCGCGATCGTCCCGATTACGCCCCTTACGGTGACCTCGATCGTCTTCTCGACGACCCCTCCGATCGCCACCTCCTGGACGACCATTTCGACCATTGGAGGAAGAAGAACCGTGAGTACGACGGGGTCTTTCGTTAGAGCGCTCGGACATGAAACACCTTTCTATTGGAACAAGTCATTATAAACAGTACCCATTCAAAAGAAGAACTTTAAGCCACAGACCGACCACACTCATCTTTATTCCGGTGTTAGAAAACAAAACACAGCACACCTCTATATGTATGCAGGTTGGTGCCTTTCTTCGTGCACCACATTCCGGCACCACGGACAGGTGACCAGGCATAACGCGGCGCGGTGTACCACGAATCCTAAGAATCTGGTGCACACCCCCACCATCACAACAATCCTGTGCACCACATTCCGGGTTTTCGGGATTGTGTCATGGTGTTTGCCCAGTACACGCCTCCTGGGCAACAGAATCTGGTGTCACACAACCCCGACTCCCCATAAACACAGTGACAAACCAGGCACCCCACGCTCGGCGACCTGAACTTTCGCCGAGGCCGATCGACAGGACTGCGTCCATTGTCACTACACCCCAGAACACAACGTCAGACGTGGGGGCACCCAACCCCAACAACCCCCCACAAAGCACAAAAAAGGTGGTGAACGTGTGCCACCAACAACACACGTCCACCACCATGAAATTATAAGGCCGGCAGTAACCTACTCTCCCACACCCTCCCAGGTGCAGTACCATCAGCGCGGGCGGGCTTAGCTAAACCGGGTTCGGAAAGGGACCGGGCGTTTCCCCGCCGC
>NZ_MLAL01000018.1 GCF_001875665.1 Corynebacterium sp. NML130628
CCTTTCTACGTTTATACAATGGAATAGCCATCCAGCTATTCCACCGCCGAGAACGTCCAAAAAGCCACTAGACATCCCGTCCAAAAACATCCTGGACTCCGTGTCCAAAAAGTCGCTAGACATCACATTACTGTGCTAGGGGTGCTAGGGGGCAAACGCAGGCTACAACCGTAAACCGCTAGAAGTGCCCAAGAACACCATGGCTCCCGTGTCCAAGAAGCCACCGGACTCCGTGTCCAAAAACCCTATGGACATAACAGCTTTCTGCTGAACTTAAGCTAGTCATTATCGGCAAGTTTTAAAACTGGGCAGCGACCCCAAGTCCTTCTCCTGACTTTTGGGACAAATTAAGACGTCGCTTCATAACCGTCAAAGAGATCGGCGGATGGGTAAGACGCAGAAGATAGTCCCTAGGTACTCACCACGACACCTAGGGACTATTCCCGCACCTGAAAAGCTTGTTGGCCAGAGTGTCTGTGCGGAAGAAACGGGCAGAGTAGTCGTTTCTGGACGCAGCGGTAAGTAGTGCTTGAGCCGGGTATGTTTTGCGTCGGACGATTTGCAGAGGATGGCAATTCTTTGCGCTTTTCACACCATTGGGCAGTGAGCGAGTCTGGTGAATTCTCTTTGTTGAGGTTGCGGCCGGTTGTGAAGGTGACGTATTCGATACACGCGCGAATTCGGTGAGTTACGGAAGCACTTACGCGTGCAGCGGTAAAGAGCTAGATAGTTAGAGAGAAAGACAAAAACTCCGCAGTTGTCGGAAGAACTGCAATCCGTTGTGATGATGTATTGATGCGCGTCGAAGAGGTAGAAAGTTTTTAGTCGCCGCGAAAACCGAGCGTGCGATTCAGGGGTTCGAGTTCTGCAGATGCCGGCAAACTACAATCCGCCTGTCCTTACTTAACGAATAGTGAGGGAGAAGTGGGCGTCGAAAAACTTGGGAACATGCAGATTTCGAACGTAGGGTAGTGAGCATGTCAAATGCGCAGGTTGCCTCAAAGTCGGCGGTGAAAGCGGCGTTTCCGTTGTATCTTGCGGCGGGACTCGTCGCGGCGCTCATCGCCGGGGTGATTTCGGAGATGTTCGCGGGCGCCTCGCTCGCAGCGTTGGGTATCCCGGATCCGGGAGCTGTGACGACGTTCGGCCTGCCGGCTCTGCGCGGCACCGCGTGGGTGCTAGCCGCGCTGGCTGCCGGGTCCTTCCTCTTCTCCGCGTGGTTGCTGCCGCCGAAGCAGACGGGGTCCGACCTCAACGGCGCGCGCCTGACTGTCGACGGGGTGATTGCGTCGCGCACGGGCGCGGCGTCGTCCGCGGGACTGGCGCTGATCGGTGTGGTGATGGTGCCGCTGGTGCTTTCCGACGTCTCGGGCCAGCCGTTGAGCACCGTGATGTTTGAAGTCGACGCGTGGGCCCTGGCGCTGGACAAGGTTGCTGACGCTCGCGTCTGGCTCATCGTTGCCGCGATCGCGGCGTGTGTGGCCGTGGCGGGGTACCGCGTGTCGTGCTGGTGGTCGCAGGTGGCGCTATTCATCGGATCGTTGCTTGCGATTATGCCGCTAGCACTCACCGGTCACTCGGCGACCGGTGGCGACCACGACTTCGGCACGAACTCTTTCATCTGGCACCTGGTATTCCTGCTGGTGTGGGTTGGCGCCCTGATGGCGCTGGTGGCGCACGGGTTCAGGTTGGGGCCGAACTTGGCGCCGGCGGTGCGGCGATACTCGCGAATCGCGCTGTTCGCATTCGTAGCGATGGCAGTGTCTGGCGTTATTAATGGAGCGATCCGCGTGCACCTGGACGACATCACCCGCTACGCCTACGGCTGGGTGCTGGTGGGCAAGCTGGTCGGCATCCTGGTGCTTGGCTTGATGGGGTACGCGCACCGCGAGCGGACGATTCCGGCGCTTGAGGCGGAGGGGCCGTCGCAACGCAGGGCGTTCGTACGTCTTGGTGCGGTGGAAGTGCTGGTGATGGCGGCCGTGACCGGCCTTGCGGTCACACTCGGGCGCACTCCGCCACCACCGCCGCGGGACCCGAACCTCACCCCGATGCAGATCCAGATGGGCTACAACCTCGAGGATCCACTGACCTGGTCGAACTGGGTTGGGCTGTGGCGCTTCGAGCTGCTCTACAGCGTCATCGCGATGCTGCTGGCCGTCTACTATCTGCAGCTGACGCGTCGGGTGAGTGGGTGGTCGAAGGGGCGCACGGCGTGGTGGTTGCTGGGCTGCGCGACCGTCGTACTCACGATGTGCTCCGGCATTGGGCTGCACATGCCGGCGTCGTACTCGGCGCACATGACGGTCCACATGATTCTATCGATGGGTGTGCCGGTGTTTCTCGTGCTGGGCGCGCCGCTGTCGCTCATTATCGACGCCTACCCGTCCGGCGACTTCAACCCCCGGCTGTGGGCGGAGTCCTTCCAGCGCAGTAAGTTCCTGCGCATCGTGACGTACCCGCCGGTGTCAGCGGTGCAGTTCCTGGTGTTCTTTTACGTCATGTACGTGTTCACCGATCTGTACGAGCTGATGATTTCTGAGCACGCGGGCCACGTCATCATGAACGCGGTGTTCCTGGTGTCGGGCTACTTCTACTTCTGGGAGCTCATCGGCCCGGACTATATTGAGGGCCGCGTGACGGCGAAGACGCGTCTGCTGTGGCTGTGGATCTCCATGCCGGTGCACCTCTTCATGGGCGTGTACCTCATGCAGCTCAACACCGTGATGGGGGAGGAGTTCTACCGTTCGCTGCTGCTGCCGTGGGAGCCAGATCTGCTTGCGGACCAAAAGGTCGGTGGCGGTATCGCGTGGGCGTCGGGCTCGTTCCCGCTGGTCATCGTGTTCGGTGTGCTGTTCATCCTGTGGTGGCGCGAGGACCGCGCAGAAACCGCAGAGGTCGACCGTCGCGCGGACGAAACTGACGACGCCGAGTGGCGCGCCTACAACGAAATGCTGGCACAGTACACGTCGGATACCACGCAGCGCAAGGGCTAACCGAAGATCTGTTGAGATCTGTGGAATTTACATTTTTCATCCACAGGCTGCCAGGCCGCATCCTTTCTTTTCCGTTTCTGCACTGGAAAGCTCCGAGTTGTACCAGTTCAGGAAACATTTGAAAGGACACAACAATGAGCCAGATGAACGTCACCGTATGCGGAAATTTGACGGCAGCACCGTACTTTAAGTGGTTCCCGGCGTCGGGAAATTCGGTGTGCAAGATGCGCATCGCATCCTCCCGTAGGCGCCGCACGGGCGAGCAAGACAACCAGGGCCGGGACATCTGGGAGGACACGGACCAGCTCTACATCGACGTTGAGTGCTGGAACCAGCTCGCCATCAACGCGCGCACCTCGCTGTTCCGCGGTGCGCCGGTGATGGTGTCCGGCAGGTTAGTCACGGAGACCTGGGTGGAAACGAACGACGCAGGTGAGAAGCTCAACCGCTATCGCACCGTGCTCAAGGCCGACAAGGTCGCGTTCGAGCTCGGCATGCACCAGATCTCTTCCTGGAAGATCACCGAGAACGGCCACACGCTCGAAGGCCAGCCTGCGGTAAAGATTAAGACGGCGGTCGATTTCATGACGGAGGAGGAGCGCGAGTTTTACTTCGAGCAGATGAAGATGCAGGCATCCGCGTCGTCGTCGGACTCGGCGTCAGCGACGGAACCACAATCGCAGTCGCCTGAGCTCGAGCCGGTGGCTGTGGGCGCTGGCAGCGCTGAAAGTGACGACGGCCCCGCCCCCTTCTAGCACTCCGACGGCGGGGCCGCTTGACGCTGGAAAGCGCACGTTCACCTTTCGCTGATGTACCCTGTGAAACGATGTATGTCCGCTTCAGTTAAAGGGGTTTTTACGTGGCTGAGTTCATCTACACGATGAAAAACGTTCGCAGGGCCATCGGTGACAAGGTCATTTTGGACAATGTCACCATGGCGTTTTATCCCGGCGCCAAGATTGGTGTCGTTGGGCCAAACGGCGCGGGTAAGTCCTCGCTGCTCAAGATTATGGCGGGGATTGACCAGCCAAACAACGGCGAAGCATTCCTGGACCCGGGTGCAACGGTTGGCATCCTCCTGCAGGAGCCGCCGCTGAACGAGGAAAAGACGGTACGCGAGAACGTCGAAGAAGGCCTTGGCGATATCTTCGAGAAGAAGCAGCGCTTCGAAGCAATCGCCGAAGAAATGGCGACGAACTACACCGACGAGCTCATGGAAGAAATGGGCAAGCTCCAGGAGGAGGTCGACGCCGCCGACGCCTGGGAGGTCGACTCCAAGATTGAGCAGGCGATGGAGGCCCTGCGTTGCCCACCATCCGATAGCCCGGTGACCAAGCTTTCCGGTGGTGAGCGCCGCCGCGTCGCCCTGGCGAAGCTGTTGCTGTCCGAGCCGGACCTGCTGCTGCTCGACGAGCCGACAAACCATTTGGACGCCGAGAGTGTCCTGTGGCTGGAGAAGCACCTGCAGAACTACCCGGGCGCAGTCCTGGCAATTACCCACGACCGCTACTTCCTGGACAACGTTGCCGAGTGGATCTGTGAGGTCGACCGCGGCAAGCTCTACCCATACGAGGGCAACTACTCCACCTACCTGGAGAAGAAGGCCGAGCGTCTCGAGGTTGCTGGCAAGAAGGACCAGAAACTGCAGAAGCGCCTGAAGAACGAGCTCGAGTGGGTGCGTTCCTCGCCGAAGGCACGTCAGGCGAAGAACAAGGCGCGCCTGGAGCGCTACGAGGAAATGGCCGCCGAGGCAGAGCAGTACAAGAAGCTGGACTTCGAAGAAATCCAGATCCCGACGCCTCCACGCCTGGGCAACAAGGTTGTCGAGGTCGAGCACCTCGACAAGGGCTTCGACGGCCGCGTCCTGATCAAGGACCTGTCCTTCACGCTGCCGCGCAACGGCATCGTGGGCGTCATCGGCCCGAACGGTGTGGGTAAGTCCACCCTGTTCAAGACCATCGTTGGGCTGGAAGAGCCAGACGCAGGCACCGTCGTGGTCGGCGACACTGTGGAGCTGTCCTACGTCGACCAGAACCGCGAAAACATCGACCCGGAAAAGACGGTGTGGGAAGTCGTGTCCGACGGGCTCGACTACATCGTGGTTGGCCAGAACGAAATGCCGTCGCGTGCCTACCTCTCCGCATTCGGCTTCAAGGGTGCTGACCAGCAGAAGCCGTCCAAGGTGCTCTCCGGTGGTGAGCGCAACCGCCTGAACCTGGCGCTGACGCTGAAGCAGGGCGGTAACCTGATCCTGCTCGATGAGCCGACCAACGACCTGGACGTCGAAACCCTCGGCTCGCTGGAGAACGCGCTGCAGAAGTTCCCGGGCTGTGCCGTCGTGATTTCGCACGACCGCTGGTTCCTGGACCGCACCTGTACCCACATCCTCGCCTGGGAAGGCAACGTTGAGGAGGGCAAGTGGTACTGGTTCGAGGGCAACTTCGGAGACTACGAGAAGAACAAGGTTGAGCGCCTCGGTGAAGAAGCAGCGAAGCCATCGCGCGTCACGCACCGTAAGCTCAGCCGCTAACAGCGGACCAGATAGGAATTGGCTATGTCGGAACAGAATATGCGCGGCAGGATTCACACGCACTCCATCCCCCTGCGGTGGAACGATTTTGACCGGTACGGCCACGTAACAAACTCGGCCTACATCGAGATCGCGCAGCAGGCGCGACTCGAGTTTGCCCAGGAGTTCTTCGAATCTCAGGGCCACGAGTTTGTAGCGTTCGTTCGGCGCATCGAAGCGGACTATGTTCGCCCGGTGTTGCCGAACACGCAGGCGGTGACTGTTGATACGCAGGTGATTCACCTTGGCAATACGTCGTTTACGACGCGCCAGGAGATCAAGGATGCGCAAGGCAGAGTCTGTTGCGTGATTGATTGCGTGCAGGTCACCGTCGATAGGCGGACGGCAACCCCGCGGGAAATCACCTCGCAGGAGCTCGGCATCCTCGCCCGCGCCTACACGACACTCGAGGGCGACGACGAGATCGGGCAGGCATAAGTTGTCTACCACCGAAACGCTTGTCGTTCAGCAGGGGGAGCGCGGCCTGCGCGCCTTGCTGCAGCGTGCCCTTGCCCTCCAGGACGACGCCTACGCGCGGTTCCAACGAGTCGGGGAACACGACGTCGACGTCTTCGTCACCACCCCGTTCGACTGCGTCGCCTCGCGCCGGGTCCGCGGAACCGTATCCCGTGACGGTGCGGTGGTGCCTGCGCTCCGGGTGCTTGACGCACTCGGTACAGTGTCGGGCGAGCCGGGGGAGCTTGGTGTAGCGCAGGACCAGAACTGGCCGGGGGCGCTGCCACCGGCGCAGGGGTTCACACTGCGCGAAGAGGTGCCGATTGCGACCGCGCGCCAGCTCGCCGACGAAGGCCGAAATCTCGCGCGCCAATTCGCGGGCCCGCTTGGCCCGCCGGTCTCGCTGCTGGATGGCGTCGTCATCACCATCGAAGCGGATGAGCGCGGCCCGAAACTCGAAATCCCCATGCGCGCGGTGTTCACCTGCACTTCGCTTGGGCTCATCCCGGGGTTTGAAGCCCCAGTCGAGGTGCCTCGCTACCTGCGGATTTCAAGCGCGGGCAGGTGGGTGCGTATTGACGCCCCCTTCGGCACCGTCTACCACAGCAAGTCGCTGAGCCTATTCGTATGACCGCGAGCCCTGGTTGATCATCATGTACGCGACCCGCTGCATGTGATTCCACAGGGCATCGCGGTATGGCTGGGGCAAAGCGGCGTCGTCAAACTCGGCGACAGCCTTACCCATCAGCTCGAGCCAGCGGTCCGCCTCTGCCTCCCCGATTGCGAACGGGAAGTGCCGGCGGCGCAGCATCGGGTTGCCGCGGCGCTCTTGGTAGGTGCGTGGACCGCCCCAGTATTGGGTGAGGAACCAGCGCAAGCGTGATTCGGCGCCTTCCCAGTCGTCGTCGGGGTACATGGGGCCGATGAGGTCGTCCTCTTTGACTTGGGCGTAGAAGCAGTGCACGAGAGTGCGGAAGAATTCTTCGCCGCCGACGGCCTCGTAGAGCGTCTGCTGTGCCGCGCTATTATTGCTGATCTGCATCCTTGTTCTCACCCCCAGAGGTGTGGTCCAGGTGCCGGATGTAGGTCGGCTCCGTGCCAGGCAGGGGCACGCCGTGCGTGTGGAGTGCTTCGAGGATAACCGCGGTCATGAAGCGGGAGACGCCCCACTGCTCGCCGGGCAGCGTATTGACCATCACACGCAGCGTCGCGCACTCGGGGTCGAACTTGGAAATGCCCAGCATGGTCGCCTCGCCGACGAGCTTCTCCGCGATCTCAGGGCGAGTTACCGCGTCTTGCATCGCGGCTTCGACGACGCTGGCGGCCTGGTCCGGGTCCGCCTGGATAGAAACAGGGATCTCGAGGCGGGCAACCGAGTAGATATCGCTCTGGTTGCCGAGCAGGTCAATATCGCCGTTTCGGATGTACCACAACGTGCCGTCAATATCGCGCACGGTAGTGATGCGCATCGTGACGTGCTCGACAGTGCCCTCGACGTCGTTGACGGCGATGACGTCACCGACACCGTACTGATTTTCTAGCAGCATGAAGATACCGCTGAGGAAGTCCTTCACCAGCGATTGTGCACCGAAGCCGAGAGCGACGCCCACAACGCCTGCAGAGGCGACGAGGGGTGCGACGTTGACTCCGAGCTGGTCCAGCACTGCAAGCACCGCCCACACCCAGATGACGATGGCTGCCGCGGAGCGCCCCACGTTCGCCAGCGTGAGGATGCGCTGCTGACGCCGTTGTTCCTGCGAGCGTGAGTGGGCAGTATCTGGCTTCGGAGCGCCGGCGCGGCGTCGCAATGGTAGGGCACTGCCCTGGGAATTGATGGCATTGTTCGCCGCCTTCGTGATGATCCTGCGCACCACGAGATGCAGCACGAGTGCAATGGCAAGGATGACCAGGATCCACAGTGGGCGGGTGACAAAGATGTCCCGTGTGGCTGGATCGTTCCACCACGAAGTGACGGAGTCGACGGCTTCGTCGACTTCGGGAACACTCACTGATTTGGTTGGAGCTGACATGGAAAACTGTGTAAGAGAAAACATCCCGCACGAGTTTACGCGCTATGTTGAAATGCTCGCAGAGCGCCAGGCTTACCGCAAACGGGGGTGCCCGGCTGAGCTTGGACGACGTTGCATTTGGGGTTGGAGATTCCTGGATTTGGCACGTAGAGGGGGTTCAACTGAAAGTAGGAGATGCTAATTTGCGTTTGTGGTAAATGGTGCGTGTTTTGTCCAAATTTATTGTTAGGCACTTTTATGGTCCAATGAACTATATTAAAAAGAACTGAGATTACGGTGCTGGACCATATCGTGGTGCACCAGGCGTTTTGTGTGTACGAGACTGTACCTAAGGGCGACCGCAAAAAGAGGAGGAAGTTGTGGCTAAAAAGCCAGCATATGTAGCAATTGCGGACGCGTTGCGAAGCAAAATTGAATCACGCGAGCTAGAACCGGGGGATAAGCTCCCCCCGGAGCGCGAACTTGTAGACATGTACGGCGTGGCTCGCATGACCGTACGCCACGCGCTAGACCTCTTGCAGCTCGAGGGCATCATTGAGCGAAAGCGTGGCCGCACCGGCGGCACCTTCGTGCGTGCACTGCCTCCGATCATTGATCTGACAGGTAAGGTATCGCTGACGGAGCAGCTTGCTGCGCATGGCTTGGAGGTCTCTTCCGAACTCATTTCGGAGACCGCTGCGCCCGCACCGCAGGTCGTCGTCTCTGCATTCGGTGTAGATTCCCGCGACAAGTTGCTGACCAGCGAGCTCGTCCACTTCGTTAACGGAAACCCGGTGTTCGCTGAAACCACCTATGTGCGTCCGGGCTACGAGTCCAAGTACAATCGCAGCTCCGTCGATTACGCATGCGGCCAGCGCACAGACCTAGGTGGCGTGACTCCTCGCCTGCGCCGCGAAGACATCCTGTTCCCGGCCAACCCGACCGATAAGGAGCGCGAGAGCCTCTCTTTAGCAGCGAACACCCCGGTGCACCGCATCACGCGCAAGCTCTTCGAGGGCGAAACATTGGTCATGTTCGCCTCTATCGTGGCCCGCACGGATGCGGCGCAGATCCGCATCGTCGAGGAGAACTAGCCACTAACGCAGCGTTTTCGCTGCGCCTTCTGCGCCGGCGTCGCCAACACGGTTGCGCAGCGCACGCTCGAGACGGGCCTTGCCCTCCGAAACGATACGGCGCAGGCCGACTGGAATATCCTCGCGTCCCAGGAGTGCGTCGGCACGCTCAACCGTGGCAATCGAGACGTCCCAGAGCGGGAACAGGCCCTCGAGCGTATTCTGCGCCATCTCGTTCGTCAGCTTGTCCCACAGCTCGGGCGCGATCTCGAAGTAGCGTTCGCTCAAGCCGTCCAAGCCCTCGCTGGTGAACGTGAGGCCGTCGATAAGGAAGCGAACCTCAAGGTTCGTGCGCTTACCGCTGACGATCTCATCCCACGCCCACCGCTTGTTCGTCACTGCGTCGATCCGCAGGCGGGAAAGTGCGCCCTCGGACGTGGGGTCATCCTCGCCCTTCGCTGTCTTTGCCAGGATTGCACCACCTGCAACGAGGTTCGTGAGGATAAGCCAGCGAATCTCCTGATTATCCAGCGACTGTAGGAGCTCGTGGAAGTACGTCGTGTTCTGCTTCGATGGCTGTAGACGGGCAAGGGCGCGCTGGTAAATACCGGCGGGTTCCTGCCCACGGAACGCCTCGCTGAGCATGTAGAAGCCGGTGCGCTGCCAGGACCACGCCACGTACTGCTTGACCGCCAAGGTTGCCTGCGCGAGAATGCGCTCCTGCACGCTCGCCTGGTCCTCAAGGCGGCTGAAGTTGGCCACGGCCATCACGAACTTGCGTGCTGGCAGCAGCGTGTCGCGGACCGCTTCCCACAGGGACGACCAGCACAGCGTACGAGCCAGCGGGTCCTCAATCTGGCCGATGTGCTCCAGCACGAACTCGGTGTGTGCTGGCGTCAGCCGCATCTTGCAATATGTGAGGTCCTCGTCATTGACCAACGCGAGGTCGTGGTCGATGCCGGCGAGCTCGGGAACCTCGGTGCGTGCTCCCTCGATGTCCACCTTCACATGATGGGTGCGCACGACCTTGTCGCCGTCCAGCTTGTACAACCCGATGCCGACGCGGTGGGTGCGCAGCACATCGGATTCCTGCACAACCGTGAATGCGTTCTCGGTGATTTCGGGGCGAAGCGTGGACACGCCAGTGGTGCGCAGCCACTGCTGGGACCATTCGCTCAAGTCACGGCCAGAAGACTTCTCGAGCGCGCCCAACAGGTCGTCGAAGGTGGCGTTGCTGAACTTGTGGTTCTTGAAGTGATCACGAACTCCGGCGAAGAATTCGTCGCGTCCCACGTAGGCCTGCAGCTGCTTGAGCACGGACGCTCCCTTGGCGTAGGTGATGCCGTCGAAGTTCTGCTCAGCGGTCTCGATGTCCGGGGCGTCAGCGGCGATGGGGTGGGTCGTTGGCAGCTGGTCCTGCTGGTACGCCCACGCCTTCTCGACGGCCGCGAACGTCGTCCACGCATTCGGGTATTCACCAATCTCGGTCTGGGCAATGGCCGCGGACCACGTTGCGAAAGACTCGTTGAGCCACAGGTCATCCCACCACTGCATCGTGACGAGGTCACCGAACCACATGTGCGCCATCTCGTGGAGGATTGTGTCGTTGCGGCGCTCGAGGCGGTAGGGGGTTGGCTCGGAAGTAAAGACGTACTCGTCGCGGAACGTCACCGCGCCGACGTTCTCCATCGCGCCCATGTTGTACTCGGGGCAGAAAATCTGATCGTACTTGCCGAACGGGTACGCAATGCCGAAGTTCTCGTGGTAGTACGCGAAACCATCCTTCGTCTGGCGGAACAGGCGTTCCGCGTCGAGGTGCTTCATCAGTGACGCACGGGCGAAGATGCGAAGCGGGATACGCTTCAGATCGTCGACGTACTCGTCTTCGACGAACTCGTACTCGCCGGCGCAGACCGCCACCAGGTACGTCGACATTGGATAATCGATGGTGCAGGACCACACGTTGCCCTCACGGGTCGCCTCCTCGTTGAGCACGACCGTGTAGGCCTCCGGGGCATCGACGGCGATCTTGTACGTGGCCTTGATATCCGGCTGGTCGAAGCAGGCAAACACCTTCATTGCCATCGCGGGCTCGAACTGGGTGTAGAGGTATTCCTTGCTGTCCACCGGGTCGATGAACTTGTGCAGGCCCTCCCCGGTGTGGTTGTAGGTAATGGTGGCGTCGACAACTAAGGTGTGCTCACCCTCGGTGAGTTTGAGGGTGCGGCCGTCGACGGCGGCGCCGTCGAGCGTTGCGGAGAATTCGTCGGCGACGAGGTCGAAGAACGTCTCACCCGCACCCGAGCGGAACGTGACTGCGGTGGTCGACGTGAACTGCTCTGCACCGTTGACATCGAGCGCAATATCGTAATGGACATCTGAGATGAGTTGTGCGCGAAGTTGTGCGTCGCTGCGCTTGAGGTTTGTCTTCATGCACTCCAACATACTCGCCGTACCTGTGTGGTTTTCGCTATGGTGGCTGCAGAATTTCAACACATCATGAGAAGGGATGATTTCGTGACAGCACCAGTTACCTTTTGGTTCGACGTAAGCTGCCCATTCTGTTGGCTCACCTCGCGTTGGATGAAGGAAGTAGAACAGGTCCGCGACATCACTGTGGAGTGGGTGCCCATGTCGCTTTCGATTCTGAACGACGGCCGCGACATTCCCGCCGACTACGCCAAAATGATGGAAGCGAACTGGGGCCCCGCGCGAGTGTTTGCCGCAGTCAAGCGCGACCACCCTGAGAAGATCGACGCCCTCTACACCGCGATGGGCACCGCGATCCACGCCGGGGAGCAGGGCGGCAAGAAGGGCTATGGTGCCTACGGCGAGATCATCGTGGCAGCGCTCGAAGAGGTAGGTCTTGACGCCAGCTACGCCGATCTTGCCAATACCAACGAGATGGATGAGCTTCTTGGCACCTACCACCAGGGCGCAATGGACGCCGTCGGCGACGAGGTGGGCACCCCGGTGGTTAAGCTGGGCGACACTGCCTTCTTCGGGCCAGTCATCACCCGCGTCCCAACGGGCGAGGAGGCTGGCAAGCTTTTCGACGCCTCTTTGGCCCTCGGCGAATACCCCTACTTCTTCGAATTGAAGCGTTCTCGCACGGAACCGCCGCAGGTGAGCTAGCAGGCAGGTAGTGTAGAGCGCATGCGTATTTACCTTGGGGCAGATCATGCCGGTTTTGAACGAAAGAATCAGATTAAGGCTCACCTGGAGGAGCAGGGCCACGAAGTCATCGACTGTGGCGCACACGAGTACGACGCACTCGACGACTACCCAGCGTTCTGTATCGCAGCAGCTGAGCGCACGGTAGCTGACGAAGGTTCCCTCGGCATCGTGCTGGGTGGTTCCGGCAACGGTGAGCAGATCGCCGCGAACAAGGTGAAGGGCGCGCGCTGTGCCCTTGCGTGGTCAGAGGAGACCGCACGCCTGGCACGTGAGCACAACAACGCACAGCTCATCGGTATCGGTGGACGCATGCACACCGAGGAAGAAGCACTGAAGATCGTCGACGCGTTCATCGGCCAGGAGTGGAGCAACGAGGAGCGCCACCAGCGTCGCATCGACATCCTGTCCAAGTACGAGGAGACCGGCGAGGCCCCAGCTATCTAACCCAGCTCTTCGTAGTCCGCGGGGTGCGGCCCGTGGCGCCCGAACTCTTCCTCGTCGAGCGCGACAATGGAGGACATTTCTTCGGGGGTGAGCGTGAAATCGAAGATATCCATGTTTTCACGCATCCGCTCCACGGACGTGGTCTTGGGGAACACGATCACGTCGTTCTGCAGATGCCAGCGTAGAACTACCTGCGCTGGCGTTTTGCCGTGTGCCTCGGCGGCGTCGGTGATTTCGGGAAAGTCCGTCAGGTCGTAGGCGCCGCCACCGAGTGGTGCCCACCCCTCGATGGCGATGTTGTGCACGCGCATCGCGTCGAGCTCTTTCCAATTCTGAAACAGTGGGTGCAGCTCTACCTGGTTGACCACCGGGGTGACATCGGTGTGCATCTCGATTTGCTCGATGTGCTCGGGGAGGAAGTTCGAAACGCCGATTGAGGTGGTGAGTTTCGCCTCCCGGAGTTTGATGAGGGACTTCCACGCATCCACGTAGGCACCTTGCCCGGGTAGGGGCCAGTGAATGAGGTAGAGATCCACGTGGTCAAGCCCGAGCTTTTCCAGCGACTCTTCGAGCGCCGCTGGGGCGTCGTGGTGGCGGTTGTTCCACAGCTTCGTGGTGATGTACAGCTCGTCGCGCGGGATGCTCGACTTCGCGATTGCCTTGCCGACGCCCTCTTCGTTGCCATAAATGTGGGCGGTGTCGAAGTGGCGGTAACCGGCCTCCAACGCCTCGCTGACCAGGCGCTCGGCCTCCTGCGGGTCTACGCGGTGGAGGCCGTAGCCGAGTTGGGGGATTGATGTGCCGTCGTGAAGCGCAAACATGGGTACCATGCGCTTTACCTTAGCGGCTTGTCACCTTGCCAGTCGCTTGCGCCACCGGGGCAACCAATGCAGGCCGCGCCAGCTTGCACACCCCCGCGATAACGACCGCGGCAACAAGGAATAGGATCACGCCGGTCCAGCTCGTGCCGTACACATCTGGGTTGACGTCGCCGGACGCGGCGAACATCGCGTTCATATTCCTGCGCAGTCCCGTGGTGAGCACCAGGAAGACGTGCACCACGGTGAACAGTACGAAGAACAGCATGGTGGGGAAGTGGATGGCACGCGCCGCCTTCAGTGAAAAGAAAGTCCAGGACTTCGGCCACCACTCGCTCATACGGGCGCCGGAGAGGATCGCCAGTGGCGCGGCGATGAACACTACTGCGAAGTAAGACAGCTCTTGCAGCGCGTTGTAGTGCACCCATGGGTTTTCCGTCGGCCAGTCCAGGCTGAGGTATTGGATCCCCGCGGAGATAGCTTGCGGGATGACCTCCCAGCTCGTAGGCACGATGCGCATCCACTGGCCAGTGGCGAACAGGACAATGTAGAACACCACGCCGAGTGCCACCCACAGCACGTCAATCGTGAGGTGGAGCCACAGGGTGAGCGAAATCTTCTTCTTGGGGTTCTTGCGCGGCGCCCAATACGCTTCGGGTTTGCGCTCGTGGTGCACGGTGATACCCGTCTTGATGATGAGCGCCATGAACAGCATGTTGAAGAAGTGCGACCACCCCAGCCATGCTGGCAGCCCAACAGGTGCGCCTTCCGGCAGGGGCTGCTGGCCGGTGTAGCGCTGAATGAAGCTGCTGCCCGTCGGGGTGCCGACAAACCACCGTGCAACCAGGATCGCCATCACGAAAGCAGCGAGTAACGCGACTCCGCCGTACGCCCACCAGCGACGCGTTGGTGCTTGGGTCGGTTCCGGCACAGACTGCGCCGCCGGCTTTGGGCGTTCAGGTTCAGTTGTTGTAGGCACTGGGGTCGCTTCTGGAGCGGACGCAGCAGCAGCGGCCACGGGCTCCGCCGTGGCACCGTAGAGCGGTGGAACCGCCACAGCGGAGTCTTCCGGGACGTCCACACTGGTCACAGGTGGGAAAGGTTCGCCGTCAGGCGTGTGAGGCAGACCTCGGCGGACCGCGACTGTCCTCAATGCCTCGGCGCGCTGCTCTGCTGCGGGCTGTGCAGGGGCAGTGCGTGCTGTAGCCGCCGAGAAGGCCTGCTCCACGTCTGGGTCCGTTGCGACTGCGGCTGTGTCCGCGGGTGGCCACGGTTGGCCGCTCGGGACTCGAGGTAGGCCGCGACGAAGAGGCGTCGAGACGCTGTCGGTGAGTACGGCGGGTTCAGTGGCTGGTGCCGCTGGAGCGCCTGAGAGATCGCCGCTCACATCCGGGTCGGGTTCGACCGCGACGGCATCGACTGGTGGCCAGGGCTGCCCGTCCGCTACACGGGGCAGACCGCGACGAAGGTGCATCTGCATTACTCAGACGCCTCCGAGCCGCGACGTGTGGCGATCTGCTCGATGAGCTCTGGCACAACGTCGAAGAGATCGCCAATGATGCCGAAGTCCGCAATATCAAACAGTGGCGCGTCCTCATCGTTGTTGATCGCGATGATGGTATCGGCCGTCTGCATGCCCACAAGGTGCTGCACCGCGCCGGAAATACCGATGCCGATGTAGAGCTTCGGGCTGACCACGACGCCGGTCTGTCCAATCTGGGCGTCGTGGCTGACCTGGTCCTCGTCCGCGGCGGAGCGTGTCGCGCCGACTGCGGCGCCGAGCTCGTCAGCGAGCCCGCCCACAAGTTGCTCGAACATGTCTGCATCGCCCAAGGCGACGCCGCCCGCGACAACACGGTCGGCGGTGAGCAGCTCTGGGCGTGTCGACGTACGCACCACCGGCGTCACCGACGTCACCGTTGCCGCACGCGTGCCGGACGCGGTAATATCCAGCTCGTGAACCTCGGGCGTTGTCGCATCCGCACGGCGATCGATCGCGCCGACGCGCACCGTAATAATCGGCGCCGAGTGCGTCGCTGCGGCCGTGGCGGTGTAGGCGCCACCGTAGTTCTCGTGATCAGTCACAATGCCCTGGTCGTCGCGGCGGACATCGATTGCGTCGGTCAGCAGTGCCTTGCCTTTGCGTACCGCCAGACGGGACGCGACGTCGCGGCCCCGGACGGAGTGGGCGAGGATAACGGCTGCCGGATCAGTGGCGTTGAATGCGGCCTCGGCGGCATCGACTAGAGGGACGGTCTGCTGCTGTGCGTCAATACTCGCGGTGAGCACGACCGCTGCGCCGAGCTCGCCGAGCGTGTCGGCGTGCGCGGGGCTAGTAGTGAGTACGACCGGGGTGCCCAGCGGTGCAGCTGCACCGATGAGTTCGGCGGCGGTGGGGTCAAGCTGGTCGTCGTGCGTCGCGTCGAGCACGACCAAAACTGTGCGGGGAGAGGTTGCCATGTCAGTATCCTTCAAGGTCCTTCAAGCGTGTGCGTTCGTTCGGCGGGTTAGATGTAGTGCTTCTCTGCGAGGAAATCCACCAGTTGGCCCACAGCGTTTGGGCCGTAGTCGATGATCTCGCCGCGTTCACGCGCAGGACGCTTTTCGACGTCCACCATGATTGCTCGCGGACGTGCGAAATCTTCCGCGTCGACGCCGAGGTCCGCCAGCGTCACCGTGTGTAGTTCCTTCTTCTTTGCCGCCATTAGGCCTTTGAAGTTTGGGAAGCGGGCATCGGGGTATTCGTCCGAGACCGCGACCAAAGCCGGGAGCTGTGCCGCCAGGGCCAGTGTCGCGTGGTCGCTGACCTGCGTAGCCGTCACTGTCTCGTTTTCGAGCGCGACTTCGGTGGCATTCGCAATTGCGGGCCAGCCGAGCAATTCAGCAAGCAATCCGGCCATGACGCCGCCGCCACCATCCGAGGAAGCGGTGCCGAGCACCACCAGGTCATAATCCTGTGTACGCAGCGCCGCTGCGAGCACCTCTGCCGTTAGTGTCACGTCTGCGCCGAGCAGCGCGTCGTCTGCAATGATATAAGCGTCGTCCGCGCCCATCGCGATGCCTTTACGCACGCTGGCGTGTGCTGATTCTGGCCCTACTGTAATGAGGTCGATGGTCGTTTCGCCGTCGCCACGAGCCTCTTTCAGCCGCATCGCGGCTTCGACAGCGCGCTCACAGACCTCGTCAGCGACAACGTCACCGGAGCGGTCGGTCAGGCCGGTTTCCAGATTCAGGTCGCGGTCGCCGTAGGTGTCCGGGACTTCTTTCAGCAACACAGCAATTTTCACGAAACGCTCCTTATACGGTTTATGCAGTGGGGTGCTAAACGGTAGGCATTCTACCGCACTGGCCTGGACTAAAAGTCAAATCCCCCGAAGTCGAAGCCGCCGCCGTCACCAAAGAGACCGCCGTCACCGAACAGGCCCTCGCCACCGGCGTCGCTCATGTCGCCCATCTCGCCGCCGTCGCCGATAGTGCCCGCGTCACCCATCTCGCCAAGGTAGCCCGCGCCGGCGTCACCAAAGTCGCCAGCTTCGAACGCCTCGGGTGACGGCGTGCCCGCCATGCCGGCGAACATCGCGGAGTAGAACATCATCGAACTTGCAGCCCACATCCCGGTCATCATCGCGGGCGCCCACCATGCGGTGGAGTACCAGCCCGCGGGGACCGGACGGCCGGCGACAACGCCACCGGGGTAGTAGTTCGGGGTGCGTGCTGACGCGTACGGAGAGGCGGTAACCGTGGTGCCGTCTTCCTGACGGATAGTCCGCTCCTCAGTCACTCGGCCTGCGCGGCGTTGGCCCTCAAGTTCAGGAAGTTCAGGGCCGGCAGGCAGCCCCATAATCTCGCGAGCCGCTTGGACGTAGTGCAGCCCCTCCAACGCTGACTCGCGGGCAAGCATCGCCTGCTTCGGTGTTGTTGCCTGGCCGAGCGCGCCACTTGCAGCGTTATAGCGTTCGGAAGCATCTGCCATCGCCTGGGTCGATGCGGCGTCGTTGCCCGAGATACTCAGAACCTGGGAACCCAGCCGTTCCGTCCAGCGACGAGCATCCGCCAGTGCGTCCTCAAGCTGGAGCTGTTCGCGCTGGTTATTTGCGCCGCTTTGGCGACTCTTGACCAGGTATACGGCGGCGCCAACGATGACAAGGATCAAAATGAGGTTCATAGCTGCAAAAAGCTCCTTCGGGATCGGCCAGAAAAGAATCAGTGCTTACAAGAGGGAACGCATGTGCAGGCAAGAAAGTTCCACGCTAAGCGCGTGGTTTGTTTCACCGTGGGCCGTGGGTTACACTTGCGCCCATCACCTTTTGGCGATGTGGGAATGTCGTATAGTGGCTAATACCTCAGCCTTCCAAGCTGAAGACGCGGGTTCGATTCCCGTCATTCCCTCCAAATAAAACACTGGAGAACGCGGTTGCACGAGATGTGTGACCGCGTTTTTCTATCTGTGGGTGCAGGCAAAAGTCATGTTGAACTGTGGATTTGCGTATTGTGTGGGCGTATGGTTATAGTTTCCAACGTCGCAATGAGCAATCATTCGCGGGGCGTGGCGCAGTTTGGTAGCGCACCTGCTTTGGGAGCAGGGGGTCGCAGGTTCAAATCCTGTCGCCCCGACATCAACAAGCCCGCTAGAAATAGCGGGCTTGTTTACATATTCGTACTATTTACCCGATTAAATACAGGAGTAATCCGTGAAGACTTCCGTCGACAAGCTCAGTGAGACTCGTGTCAAGTTGGACGTCAGCGTTCCTTTCGATGAGCTCGGCAAGGAAATCGACCAGGCGTACAAGTCAATTGCGCAGCAGGTCAACATTCCTGGCTTCCGTCGCGGTAAGGCTCCCCGTCAGCTGATCGACGCTCGCTTCGGTCGCGGCCCGATCCTGGAGCAGGTTGTCAACGATATGCTGCCAACCCGTTACGAGAAGGCTGTCCTGGAAAACGGTCTGAATCCGATTGGTCAGCCAGAAATCGACATCACGAAGATCGAGGACAATGACGTCGTCGAGTTCACCGCTGAGGTCGACGTCCGCCCAGAGATCACTGTGCCTGACTTCTCTAAGATTGACGTCACCGTTCCGGCCCTCGAGGTCAGCGACGAGGACGTCGACAAGGAGATCGACCAGCTTCGCGAGCGCTTCGGTGAGCTGAAGGACACCAAGCGCAAGATGAAGACTGACGACTTCGCGGTCATCGATCTGCACGCTGAGGTTGACGGCGAAAAGGTTGAGGAGGCTTCCACTGAGGGCCTGACCTACCAGATCGGCTCGGACGACCTGATCAAGGGCCTCGACACCGCGCTGCGCGGCATGAAGACCGGCGAGGACAACGAGTTCACCGCCACCATCGAGTTCGGTGAGCACAAGGGCAAGGAAGCCACCATCAAGGTGCACGTCCAGCAGTCGAAGGAGCGCAAGCTTCCTGACTTCGATGACGAGTTTGCACAGATGGCCTCCGAGTTTGACACCGCTGAGGAGCTTCGCGAGTCCACCAAGGAGCAGCTCGCTGAGGACAAGAAGACGCAGCAGGCAGCTGACATCCGCGACGAAGTCCTGAAGGCTGCGCTCGAGGAGACCAAGTTCGAGCTGCCGAAGTCGGCCGTCGAGGAGCAGGAGCACAACATGCTCCACCAGATGCTCGGCCAGCTGGCGCACGACGAGGCTGCTGTTGCACAGTTCTTCGAGGCGCAGGGCATGACCCGCGAGGAGTTCGACGAGAAGAACCACGAGCAGGCCGAGTCGGCTGTCCGTACCCAGCTGTTCCTGGACGCTGTCGCTGATCAGGAGGAGCCTGAGGTTTCCCAGCAGGAGATGACCGACCACATCCTGTTCACCGCGCAGTCCTACGGCATGGACCCGAACCAGTTCGTGGCACAGCTGCAGCAGGCAGGCCAGATCGGCAACCTGTTCGCGGACGTCCGCCGTGGCAAGGCTCTCGCAACCGCTATCTGCCGTGTGTCCGTCAAGGATGACAAGGGCGAGACCGTCGACCCGAATGAATACTTCGGTGAGGTTGAAGAGGAAGAAGCAGAGGCTTCCGAGGACTAAATCGTTTGAGAAAACGCCCCGGTAATGCACACACGCTGTGCGTTCGCCGGGGCGTTTTGTTGCCCGCTGCGAGGCAACAAAGCTTGTGTACGCCGTCAGCGAACAGCTACCTGCAAAGTGGACTATCAGAGTAGGGTGGTGGCATTGTTGTCGCTACATAAAACTGTTTGAACAATGAAGGAGCCATTTTTATGACATCCCCGACGCAGGGCATGAACTTGGGTGATTCTGTCTATGAGCGCCTGCTGCGCGAGCGCATTATTTTCTTGGGCCAGCAGGTCGACGACGAGATCGCGAATAAGCTGTGCGCGCAGATCCTGCTGCTGTCCGCGGAAGATCCAACTCGCGATATTTCCCTGTACATCAACTCCCCGGGTGGGTCCGTGACTGCAGGGATGGCGATTTACGACACCATGAAGTACTCCCCGTGCGACATCGCGACGTACGGAATGGGCCTGGCTGCTTCGATGGGGCAGTTCCTGCTCTCTGGTGGTACGAAGGGTAAGCGCTTCGCGCTGCCGCACGCGCGGATTATGATGCACCAGCCATCCGCAGGTGTCGGCGGTACCGCTGCCGACATTGCTATCCAGGCTGAGCAGTTCGCTGCAACGAAGCGCGAGATGGCGCAGCTTATCGCGGAGCACACCGGTCAGACGTTCGAGCAGATCACGCAGGACTCTGACCGCGACCGCTGGTTCACCGCCCACGAGGCGAAGGAGTACGGCATCGTGGACCACGTTATTGAGAGCGCCCAGGGCTCGATCAGCAACTAAGTAGACAGGAGAATATACGTATGTCTTTCCAAATGCCTTCCTCCCGCTACGTGCTGCCACAGTTCTTGGAGGAGACCTCCTTCGGCACGAAGCAGATCGATCCGTACGGCAAGCTCTTCGAGGAGCGCATCGTCTTCCTGGGAACCCAGGTCGATGACACCTCCGCGAACGACATCATGGCGCAGCTGCTGGTGCTAGAGTCCCAGGACCCGGACCGTGACATCACGATGTACATCAACTCGCCTGGTGGCTCGTTTACCGCGCTGATGGCGATTTACGACACGATGCAGTACGTCCGTCCGGACGTCCAGACGGTGTGTCTTGGCCAGGCTGCATCTGCCGCGGCGGTCATCCTTGCCGCAGGTGCCCCGGGCAAGCGTGCCGCGCTGCCGAATTCGCGTGTGCTGATCCACCAGCCCGCGACGCAGGGTACTCAGGGCCAGGTTTCTGACCTCGAGATTCAGGCCAATGAGATCGAGCGCATGCGTCGCCTGATGGAGGATACGCTTGCGCACCACACGGGCCGTTCTGCGGAGCAGGTTCGTATCGACACTGACCGCGACAAGATCCTCACCGCGCAGGAAGCTGTTGAGTACGGCATCATCGACCAGGTCTTTGATTACCGCAAGCTGAACGGCTAAGTTTTCTTCACTTTTCGACGCCACCGCGGGCAACCGGGTGGCGTCTTTTGTGTGTTTGAAGAATCGTGAATAAAACGGCGCGCATAGACAGACCGTGCACTACATTTTTCACTCAACTGTCAAAACGCTAGTGGCGAACATGAAAGATATTGCGCGGTGGAAATTAGAACCTCGATTAACACCCTGCCGATGAGCCCGTACCAGTGGCTGATCATCGCCGTTATTACCTACTTGAATGCCCATGGCGGCTACGACCTCGTCGCGACAGCATTCGCGGCGCCCCACCTGGCGGAGGAGTTCGCGATCGGTTCGTCCCTACTGGGGTGGGTGCTCTCTGCGACGCTGCTCGGCGTGGGAGTTGGCGCGGCGGCCTTCGGGCCAACTGGTGACCGGTTGGGGGCGTCCAAACGTAATTCTTGTGGCGCTGCTGATTGACCCGGTGGGCCTACTGTTGTCGAGCTTCGCGAGGGCAGCACCGCGGCGTTCATTGTGTCGCGCTTCGTCACCGGCGTGGGCGTGGGTAGCGTGCTCGCGTGCGTGACTGTACTGGTCAGCGAGTACGCAAACGACCGCTTCCGTGGCCTGACGGTGGCAATCTACGCGTCGGGCTACGGTGTCGGCGCGACGCTGTGTGGCAATGGATCTTCTTCGCTGGCGCGACACTGTCCGCTGTGGCGCTGGCGTTAGCGACCGCGCTGCTGCCTGAGTCAGTGGATGTGCTTGCGAGCCACGGGGATTCGGCGCGGGTCGAGCGAATCGCGCGCCGCATAGGGCATGGGGGAGCGATGCTCCCACCCCAGGCAAGCGCCCCGACTTCCGCGACAGGTGCGCTGCGCACGATTGTCTCCCCAGAGTGGCTGCCGACGACCCTCCGGATCTGGATCGCATTCTCCCTGATCAGCTTCGGTTTTGCCTTTGTAAACAGCTGGACTCCCAAGTTGCTCAACGAGTTGGGGCTGTCGGCGCAGCAGGGCATCTTCGGTGGCATCATGATTGCGTTCGGCGGCACGATCGGCTCGCTGATCTTCGGCGTGATTACCACGCGCGTGGACACCCGTGTGCTGCTCATCGCCTTCGCCATCGGTGGGGCGGGTGCCGTAGTGGTTTTCATTTTCTCAGCGGTGGCATCGTTGGTGGCGTTCCCGCTCGGGGTGCTGGCCGGCATGCTGCTGAACGCGTGTGTCACCGGCATGTACACGGTGACGTCGGCGTCGGTGTGGCGCTGGCTGTCGGCAGGGTTGGGTCTGTGTGTGGCCCGCTGTCGTCAAGGAACCGGGGGAGGCGCTTCGCGCTTAAGGGCAGTAAGGGACCGCGTCGCGTACTGCGGCCGGCGCGGAGGTGAAGTCCTTGCGGTCCCAGCAGGCGTTACCCTCGTGCTCGCCGACGGGGTCAACGGAGGCCCAAGAGTTGCCGTTGGAAGACCAGAAGTACTCCTGGCCGTTTGGCATCACCGTGCGGGCCCAGTCGCCGTCGCAGAAGGTGCTGTATTCGTCGCTCGCGGACTGCTGGCCCTGCTTCGGCCACGCGCACACCGCACCGTGCTGCGGGGCAGGCTCGGCAGGCTGTACCGCTGCGGGCGAATCGTCGCGGCTGTCCTCCGATGAGGTCGACTTCTTCGAGGAGCTTGAGGAGCTGGAAGAGCTGGAGCTCTTCTTCGACGTGCTGGTTGACGTCTTCGTCGAGGTGGAGGTTTTGGTCTCTGTCGCGTCGGCGTCGTCTTTTTCCTCGTCGGGCGTCGGAGTTGTCGACGTCTCCTTCGCCGGGAACGTGACGTGAGGCTCCGCCAGTCGATCCTCCGGCGATGAATTACATCCGGCCAGCAGCGTCGTGCACGTCAAAAGTGCGGCAAGCACAAGTTTGGGCCGGGTGTTCATCACTGGGGGATCCTTTCTGACAGACTTCTGCGTCTAGCGTAGCCGACAAATCTTAGCCCAAAAACTTGAGCAAGGCTGCATTGAAGGGCGCGGGGTTCTCAATGGGCACTTGGTGTGAGCCCGGCTCGATGACCACGGACTCCACAGGACCCGCGACACCGTCGGCGATTTCGGCCAATTTGTCCGGGCCGGTGCCAGCGTCACCGGTGGCTGCGATGGTCAGCACCGGGCAGGTGATCTGGTCAAGGTGGGAGGCGAAGTCCCACTTGGCCAGGGCGTCACCGTTTTGGGCGTAGCCCTCGGGGTTGATCGCGCTGACCATGTCGTGGATGCGCTGGACTTCCTCTGGGTGGGCGTCGATAAACTCGGGTGTGAACCAGTTCGGGATGAGCATGTCAGCGATGGGACCCATGCCTTCCTCGCGTGCGACGCGAGTGCGTTCATCCCACTGCGCATTGCCGCCGAGGTAGGTCGCGGTGCAAGCGAACACCGCCTTGTCGACGCGCCCGCTGTACGCCGCGAGCCACTGTGCGATGGCGCCGCCGAGGGAAAGCCCGACCACGCTGAAGCGGTCAACCCCTTCGCGGTTGAGCGCCTGCAGAATGTCTTGCGCGAGCAGTTTCACAGTCGCGGTGCCAGGTGCTGCCTCGGCGATGTCGGAACCGCCGTGACCGCGGTGATCGACGGCGATGACCCGGTGGTGCTTCGCCAACTCGGGGATCTGCTTCGACCAGGACTCGTGCGTCGTCGCGATGGAAGAGAGCAGCACGACGGTGCTGGTGTTGTCTTTGTTGCCGTACTCCACTGTATGTATATGCGTCATGCTCCCCATTGTGCCTTGAACAGCGAACATGTGCGAGAATGTGTGAGTTTGACGCACCAGCTAAGCTCTAAGGTCAACACTTAGGCGAGACGAAGAAGCTGGAGTCCAACGCATCTATGGCAACATCCCAAAACACCTCAAACCTGTTGAAGTGCTCCTTTTGCGGCAAGACGCAGAAGCAGGTTCGCAAGCTCATTGCTGGCGGCGGCGTGTACATCTGCGATGAGTGCATCGAGCTGTGCAACGAAATCATTGAGGAGGAACTCGGCGGAGCACAGGCTGAGCAGGATGAGGCTGCGGATCGTCTGCCGAAGCCGAGCGAGATCACCACGTTCCTGAACCAGTACGTAATCGGACAGGATGCGGCGAAGCGCTCGCTCGCGGTGGCGGTGTACAACCACTACAAGCGCATCCGGGCAGAGTCTCAGAATGTGGCGAACCGCAAGCGCGATGAAGAAGTAGAGATTGCGAAGTCGAACATCTTGCTGCTTGGCCCGACAGGTTCGGGCAAGACGTACCTTGCGCAGTCGCTGGCCAGGATGCTCAATGTGCCATTCGCAATTGCCGACGCCACCAGTCTCACCGAGGCCGGCTATGTCGGAGAGGACGTCGAGAACATCCTGCTGAAGCTGCTGCAGGCCGCGGACTTCGATGTCAACCGGGCGCAGCACGGCATCATCTACGTCGACGAGGTGGATAAGATTTCGCGCAAATCCGAGAACCCGTCGATTACCCGCGATGTTTCCGGCGAGGGCGTGCAGCAGGCGCTGCTGAAGATTCTGGAGGGCACCGTTGCCTCAGTCCCGCCGCAGGGCGGGCGGAAGCACCCGAACCAGGAGTTCATCCAGATCGATACGACGAACATCCTGTTCATCGTGGCCGGTGCGTTTGCGGGCCTGGATAAGGTGATCGCGGAGCGCGTCGGCAAGAAGGGTATTGGCTTCGGAGCGGAGATTGATTCGAAGCAGGAACGCGACGAGGCTAACATGCTGGCGAAGGTGCAGCCCGGGGATCTGGTGAAGTTCGGTCTGATCCCTGAGTTCATCGGGCGCCTGCCGATCATCGCGAACGTTGAAAACCTCGACCGCGAAGCGATGGTTCGCGTACTGACCGAGCCGAAGAACTCCCTGGTAAAGCAGTACAGCCGCCTCTTTTTGATGGACGGCGCCGAGCTCACGCTCACCGAAGACGCGCTCGAGGAAATCGCGGACCGCGCCGCTGAGCGCAACACCGGTGCCCGCGGTTTGCGCGCCATCATGGAGGAAGTGCTCGTGCCGATCATGTACGACCTGCCTGATCGCGAAAACGTCAGCGAAGTCGTCATTGACGGCGACGTGGTGCGGGGCACCGCTGAGCCGCAGTTCGTGGAAGAGGAAGGACAGCGCTCGGCGTAGGGGTTCCTAGTCGCAGCTAGTAGATGTCGTAGAGGTCATCGCTGGCGCCGGTGCCTTCACTGGCAGGCGCGGCGGTGGCCTCGAGGTAGCTTTCGTAGCCCGACGGTGCCAAATTGGACGTCAAAAACGCCAGCACACTATCGATGACCATGCGTCGCATCCCCTCGACATTGCGAGGCTCGTCGAGGTCTAGGTGGGACGTAATTATCGATGCCGCGTTGCCCGAGACCCGCAGCGTACTCAGCGCGGTGAGCAACGCAAGGACATCGTCGGCTGAGATTCCTGGTCTGAACGCTCCGGCGTCTTGGCCCACGAGCAGGAGGCGCTCAACGTGGAGCGTGATTTCGTTGCGACCATGAACAATGTCGGCCGATGTGTCCGCGAGCACCGGCTCAAGCCTTTCTCTGATGAGCAGTTGGACGGCTTCGGGGTTTTCTTGGAATGAGTGGAACATGCTGTCCACGAAGCGGCGCATGCCGTCAACCGGGACAGCGGAAGAACGCTGGAGGACCCCCTCCGGCGGAGTCAGCCGGTCGAGCGCACGCCTGATCGTTTTTGCGTACAGGCCTTTTTTGTCATTGAAGTGGTAGTGGATCATCCGCTTCGACATCCCGGTTTCTTTCGCGATGGCGCCCAGCTTGGTTTGAGAGAAGCCGCCGCGAGCAAACATGTCGAGGGCAATATCGACGACACTGTCGATTTCCGCGCTGATATCAGGCTCGGACGCTTTGATGCTCGCCGAGGTGGGGTCGGTAGGGAAGTCCATCGTTGTATCCGCTCCTGATTCAGTGCATTCGGTTCACGCGCGTGGCTACTGGCCTATTGGTGTCATCTACAGTTCCCTATGATGCCCCCATTTGAGAACTTTTTTGCCGGGAAACGGGGATTTCTGGGGAGCATCAAGCGATTTAGGCCTGAAAGGGGGAGGGTGTGCACGATTTCGGGGGTAGTGCGTCAGTCGTACTACCTATACTTTGTATGTCAGGTACCGCACTCTATTGACCCGAGGTTTTTCTATGACACACCATTCTTCCACTCCCGTTAAAGTCGTTGTCACCGGCGCAGCAGGCAACATCGCGTACTCCCTGCTGTGGCGTATTGCCTCTGGTGACGTCTTCGGTGCGGATCAGCCAGTTGAGCTGACCCTGCTTGAGATCCCAGCAGCGGTCCGCGCGGCGGAAGGCACCGCGATGGAACTGCACGACTCCGCCTTCCCACTCGTGACTGGCGTCAACGTGTCCGATGACCAGTACAAGGCATTCGAGGGCGCGAACGCCGCGTTCTTGGTGGGCGCGAAGCCGCGCGGCAAGGGTGAGTCCCGTGCGGACATGCTCACGGCGAACGGCAAGATCTTTGTCGAGCAGGGCAAGGCCATTAACGCCGGCGCTGCGGACGATATCCGCGTGCTCGTCGTGGGTAACCCCGCGAACACGAACGCGCGCATCGCAGCCAAGGCAGCTGCAGACATCCCTGCTGAGCGTTTCAACGCATTGATGCGTCTGGATCAGAACCGTGCACTGTCCATGTTGGGGCAGAAGCTTGAGGTGCCGTCGTCGACCATCGAGAAGATGGTGGTGTGGGGCAACCACTCGGATACCCAGTTCCCGGACGTGACCTACGCAGAGGTCGGCGGCGAGGAGATCGCCGACAAGCTGGACCGCGACTGGTACGTCGACGAGTTCATCCCGCGCGTTGCCAAGCGCGGCGGCGAGATCATCGAGGTCCGCGGTAAGTCTTCGGCGGCGTCCGCTGCTTCCGCTGCGGTTGACCACATGCGCGACTGGGTCAACGGCACCGACGGCAAGTGGACGACGGCCGCGCTGCCTTCCACAGGCCAGTACGGCGTCGAAGAGGGCCTGCTCTTCGGTTTCCCGGTCATCGGCCGCGATGGCAAGTGGGAAGTTGTTGAAGGCCTGGAGATCAGCGACTTCCAGCGTGAGCGCATCGACAAGAACGTCGAAGCGATGCGCGCTGAGTGGGAGATTGCTTCCAAGCTTTTCTAGTCGGTCGCGCCTACCGGAGGTTGATGGCTAAGATAGTCAACCGTGACTGACGCGACTGAACATTTGGTAGGCAAAAACCGGGCCGATGCGCTCCCGAAGTCTTGGGAGCCCGGCGAACACGAGCAGGCTTTGTACGAGGGCTGGGTGGAGAAGGGATACTTCACCGCCGACGCCGCCTCGGACAAGCCTGCTTATTCTGTGATGCTGCCCCCGCCGAATGTGACGGGCCAGCTGCACATGGGCCACGCCCTGGATCACACGCTCATTGACGTTATGGTGCGTCGCAAGCGTATGCAGGGCTACGAGGTCCTGTGGCTGCCAGGTATGGACCACGCGGGCATCGCTACGCAGACGAAGGTCGAGACGAAGCTGAAGGCCGAAGAGGGCAAGGACCGCTACGACTACGGCCGCGAAGAGTTCGTGGACAAGGTGTGGGAGTGGAAGCATCAGTACGGCGGCACCATCACTACGCAGATGCGGGCGATTGGGGACTCCGTGGATTGGTCACGCGAGCGTTTCACACTTGACGACGGCCTCTCGCGCGCAGTGCAGACAATCTTTAAGCAGCTCTACGACGCGGGCATGATCTACCGTGACTACCGCCTGGTGAACTGGTCGCCCGTGCTGGAAACTGCGGTTTCCGACATCGAGGTCGTCTACAAGGATGTTGAGGGCGAGTTCGTCTCCATCCGTTACGGCTCGCTGAACGACGACGAACCGCACCTGGTCGTTGCGACGACCCGTGTTGAGACCATGCTTGGCGACGTCGCTATTGCCGTCCACCCGGATGATGAGCGCTACGCGGACCTGGTTGGTCAGGAGTTCGACCACCCGTTCCGCGACGACCTGAAGATTCAGGTGATCGCTGACGATTACGTTGATATGGAGCTGGGCACCGGCGCGGTGAAGATTACGCCCGCACACGACCCGAACGACTACGAGATGGGCCTGCGCCACAGCCTGGATATGCCGATCATCATGGACGAGACCGGCCATATTGCCGACACCGGCACCAAGTTCGACGGCATGAGCCGCGAAGAAGCTCGCGTCGCGGTGCGCGAGGCGCTGGCGGAGCAGGGGCGCATCGTCAAGGAGGTGCGCCCGTACGTGCACTCGGTGGGCCACTCGGAGCGCTCCGGCGAGCCAATTGAGCCACGTTTGAGCCTGCAGTGGTTCGTCAAGGTTGAAGAGCTGGCCAAGATGTCCGGCGACGCGATCCGCAACGGCGACACGAAGATTCACCCGGCGTCGATGGAGAAGCGCTACTTTGACTGGGTAGACAACATGCACGACTGGACGATTTCGCGCCAGCTGTGGTGGGGCCACCGCATCCCGATCTGGTACGGACCGAATGACGAAGTGGTCTGCGTCGGCCCCGATGAGGAGCCGCCAGCCGGCTACACGCAGGACCCGGACGTGCTGGACACCTGGTTCTCCTCCGCGCTGTGGCCGTTCTCGACGCTCGGCTGGCCAGAGAAGACCCCGGACCTGGAGAAGTTCTACCCGACGTCCGTGCTGGTAACGGCCTACGACATCTTGTTCTTCTGGGTCGCGCGCATGATGATGTTCGGCACCTTTGCAGGAAAGAATACCCCGGAGGTCCTCGGTGAGGGCGTCGACGGCCGCCCGATCATCCCGTTCACGGACCTGTACCTGCACGGCCTGGTTCGCGACGAGAAGGGCCGCAAAATGTCGAAGTCTCTGGGCAACGGCATCGACCCGATGGATTGGGTGGAGCGCTACGGTGCTGACGCGCTGCGCTTCGCACTTGCCCGCGGCGCGAACCCGGGCGTGGACCTGCCGATTGGTGAAGATAACGCCACGTCTGCGCGTAACTTCGCCACCAAGCTGTACAACGCGACGCGCTTCGCCCTGATGAACGGCGCAGCCGTTGGCCCGCTCCCGGCACGCGAAGAGCTCACGGACGCTGACCGCTGGATCCTGGACCGCGCCGAGGAAGTTCGGGCGAAGGTCGACGCCTACCTGGATGATTACCAGTTCGCGAAGGCAAATGAGGATCTGTACCACTTCGCGTGGGACGAGCTGTGCGACTGGTACCTGGAGATCGCAAAGACCCAGATCCCGCGCGAGGGTGAGACCGCGCAGGGTCGCAACACGCAGATCGTGCTCGGCCGCGTACTCGACGTGGTGCTGCGCCTGCTGCACCCGACGATGCCGTTCATCACGGAGGTCCTGTGGACCGCGTTGACGCAGCAGCCTTCGATTACGCAGGCCCCGTGGCCGACTGCGGAGGACACCAACGGTGGCGTCGATACGGATGATGTTGCGCGCCGCAGGATCCAGGATTCCATCAAGCTGATCACTGAGCTGCGTCGCTTCCGCGCGGACCAGGGTGTGAAGCCGAACCAAAAGGTGCCGGCGAAGCTCGACTTTGCCAAGGCGGACTTGGCTGGCTTGGAGAACGTCATCCGCGATATCGCGCGGGTAGAGGCGCCTGGTGAGGACTTTGCGGCGTCGGCAAGCATTGAAATGCGCCTGAGCCAGGCGACGCTCGACGTGGCCCTGGATACCTCCGGCACCGTCGACGTTGCTGCCGAGCGCAAGCGCCTGGAGAAGGAACTTGCTGCGGCGCAGAAGGAGCTCGACACCACTGGCCGCCAGCTTGGCAACGAGCAGTTCCTGGCGAACGCGCCGGAGCAGGTCGTCGAGAAGATTAAGGTGCGCCAGCAGGTTGCGAAGGAAGAGTTCGCACGCGTGACCGCGCGTCTGGCGCAGCTGCCGGAGGCGTAAATGGCCGATAATGCTGATTTGCCGGAGCTTCCAGAGCTGCCAGAGCAGTTCGACATCTCCGTCGAAGAGTCCGGGCTGCGCCTGAACCTGGGAGCGCCGCAGCCGGAGGAGACGGAAGACACCGTCGCGCGTGAAGTCACGCCTGAAGACCTTGCCGCGCTGCGCGAAGTCCAGCGGGAGCTCGAGGAACGCTGGGGCGAAACACAAATCGACCCGACACTGGAGCGCGTCGAGTACGTCATGGACCTGCTGGGTTCCCCGCAGCGTTCCTTCAAGGCGATTCACGTCGCGGGGACGAATGGGAAGACGTCGACAACTCGGATGATCGAGTCGCTGCTGCGCAGCCTCGGGCACCGGGTGGGGCGCACGACGAGCCCGCACCTGCAGCTGATCACCGAACGTATCGCGATCGACGGTCAGCCGATCCACCCCGCGGACTTCGTTCGCATTCACGAAGAGATTCAGCCGTACCTCGCGATGGCCGACGAGCACTTCGGCCAGCCACTGAGCTTCTTTGAGGCCACGGTCTGCATTGCCTACGCCGCGTTTGCCGACGCCCCAGTGGACATCGCCGTGGTGGAAGTCGGCATGGGTGGTCGTTGGGACGCGACCAACGTGATTGACGCGGACGTGAACGTCATCATGCCGATCGGCATTGACCACACGCAGTACCTTGGCGACACGCTTGAGCAGATCGCGGGCGAGAAGGCCGGCATCATCACGAACCCGGACTCCGTCACTATCATCGCGGACCAGCAGCCGGAAGCTATGCGCGTGCTACTCGAGCAGACGGTCCAGGTCGGCAGTGCCGTCGCGCGCCTCGGCTCCGAGTTCGGTGTCGAGGAAGCCGGTGTGGCCGTCGGCGGCCAGCAGTTGCGTCTGCGCGGACTCGCCGGCAGCTACGAGGACATCTTCCTGCCGCTGTCCGGGCCGCACCAGGCACGCAACGCGGCTGTCGCGCTCGCGGCGGTTGAGGCGTTCCACGGCGCGCACGCCGAGCACCAGCTCAGCATCGACGCGGTGCGAGAAGGCTTCGCGGCGGTGCGCTCGCCGGGCAGGCTTGAGCGAGTACGCGCCACACCCACCACGTTTATCGACGCCACCCACAACCCCCACGGCGCGACTGCCCTCGCTGAGGCGCTGCAGCACGACTTTGACTTCACCCGCCTCATCGGCGTGATGGGCGTGCTCGGCGACAAGGACGCCGCTGGGATCTTCCAGGCGCTGGAACCGGCGCTGACGGAAGTGGTAATTACGCAGAATTCCTCGCCGCGCGCAATGGAGGCCGAGGACCTTGCCGAGATCGCCCGGCCCATCTTCGGTGATGAACGCGTGCACGTGCAGCCACACCTGCCGTCGGCTTATGAGCTGGCCGTTGAACTGGCCGAAGACGCCCTGGCGGAGGTTGGAGTGCAGTCAGGCTCCGGTGTGATCATCACCGGCTCTGTCGTGACCGCGGGGGAGGCCCGCACCATGTTTGGAAAGGACCCAGAGTGACCAGAGAGAAACGCCAACCGCCGATCAGCCCACTCGGGCTCGGGCACGAGCCAGTCAAGGACCCGATCGCAGGATTGCGCGGAGTGCTCTCCGGCACGCTGATCATGGAGTCCATCACCGTGCTGCTCATCCTGCTCGTGGTGCTCAAGGTCGACAATGGTGCCTATTGGACCACGTTCAACTGGGTCTACATCACGGTCATTGGTGTGGCGCACGTGGTGATGGCGTTTGCACAGAAGGTGCCGGGCGCGATGTGGATCAACCTGGCTTTGCAGGTGCCACTCATCTTCGGGTTCTTCGTGCATTGGTCGGTCACGGTGGTGGGGCTGATGTTCGGCCTGGTGTGGTTCTTCATCGTGAAGCTGCGCTCGGACATCGTCCAGCGCATGCGCGGGGGTTATCTGACCACGCAGCACCTGGACGCCGATTAGAGCTCGCGCCGTAAAATCTTGCCCGCCGCGTTACGCGGGATGTGATCCGTGAAGGTGACTTCACGGATCTTTTTATACCCGGCCACCCGCTCGGCGACCCACGCCATGATCTCCTCGCGGCCCAGCGTCGCGCCCTCGGCGACGACGATGCAGGCGCGCGGAACCTCGCAATCCACGCCGTGGGTGCGCACGATCTGGCGAACTACGGCGGCGTCACCAACTGCAGGGTGCGTGCGCAGCAGCGCCTCGAGCTCCGCGGGGGCGACGTGGAAGCCCTTGTACTTAATCACTTCTTTTGCGCGGTCGACGATGTACACGGTGCCGTCCTCAGCCAGCGTGACGATATCACCAGTGTGCAGCCACCCATCAGCGAGCGTCGCCCGTGTTGCCTCCGAGTCGTTGCGGTAGCCGCGCATCACCTGAGGCCCCCGAATGAGCATTTCGCCGGGTTCACCGGGGGCGACGTCGTGGCCGTCGCGAAGGTCGACGATGCGGAACTGCGTGTTCGGCACCGCGAACCCAATCGAGCCAGGCTTCGACTTCCCGGCGATGCCCACGTGAGTCACCGGCGAGGACTCTGTGGTGCCGTAGCCCTGCAGAATCACGGTGCCGAGACGCTTCTCAACGGTGTCCGCCAGCGTGGCATCCAGCGGGGCGGCGCCACACACCATGAACCGGGAATCCACAAACGCCTCCGCGGTCGCCTCCGGGTGGCGTGAGAGCGCAAGCGCGATGGGTGGTGCAATAAAGCCCAACTCAATACGGTGCTTGCGCTGCGCCTCAATGAACAGGCTCAAGTCAAACCCCGCCATCGTGTGAATGTGGTGCCGCGCGTACAACGACGATAACAACAGCGTGTTCAGACCGTAGATGTGGGCGAAAGGCAGTGGCGCCAGCGTCGGCGTGCCAGCGCCGATGCCGCTTGCGCGCAGCGCGGTCGAGAACTGCACCATGTTCGCACACAAGTTGCGGTGAGTCAGCTCCACAGCCTTCGGCAGGCCGGTGGTGCCGGAGGAAAACGCCACCGCGGCCACGTCGTCGGGCGCGGCGGGGCACGCGGTGAGCTCGGCGGGTTCGGTGGGGGCGATGGGGGCGTCGAAAAGTACTGAGGCCCCAGCGAGCTCGCAGAGGTGGTCGCGCTCGCCAGCGGTGAGACTCGTACCCAACAAACTTGCCGACGCCCCCACGTGCACCAACGCAAGAAAAGTAACAGCAAAGTCGATGCCGTTCGACAACTGCACCCCCACACAATCGCCGGGCCCGATGCCCCGCCGGCGCAACGTGGCGGCGAGCGCCAACACCTCTCGGCGCAGCTGCGCATAGGTCACGCTGCGCCCCGACTCAACCTCCATGAGGGCAGGCGCCGACGCGTGCTCGCCAAGATCGGCGAACAGCAGATCAGTGATGGAACTCGCACGCGTGCCGACGTCCGGAATGGGCGGCAGGGGACTCTCATAAGCCATGGAGCAAACTTTAATCATCCCCGCATCAAGATGTTCACACCTGGTGGTTGTTGTTTAGTAGGGTAGGGAACCATGACTGAACGTACACTGATTTTGATTAAGCCAGACGGCGTCGCAAACGGCCACGTCGGAGAGATCATCTCCCGCATCGAGCGCAAGGGCCTCAAGCTGGTCGAGATGGACCTGCGTACCGCAGACCGCGAGACCGCTGAGAAGCACTACGCAGAGCACAAGGACAAGCCGTTCTTCGGTGAGCTCGTTGAGTTCATCACCTCCGCTCCGCTGGTCGCTGGCATCGTCGAGGGCGAGCGCGCTATCGAGGCGTGGCGCCAGCTCGCGGGTGGCACCGACCCTGTCGCCAAGGCAACCCCTGGCACCATTCGCGGTGACTTCGCCCTTACCGTCGGCGAAAACGTCGTCCACGGCTCCGACTCCCCAGAGTCCGCCGAGCGCGAGATCGCAATCTGGTTCCCGAACAAGTAAGAACCACACTTCGGCCGCCCATCCTGCTGTGTATGGCAGGGTGGGCGGTTTTGTTGTGTTGCCGCCTCCCCTCCTGCCGAAAAAGTTCCCGCGATTTCCTGGATAGTGGGAACGATTTTCGTAGACAAGTGTTGCGACTTGGGGATACAGATGCGTTGGTCGACGGGAGCAGGCCCAAAACGCAAAATAGTTCCCGAGCTTGGGAACTATTTCATCGTGGTGCGCCGAACGGCTGGATGGCCACGCGCGGCGGTGCTGAAATAGGCACAGTCGGCGTGGTGTGTCACAATGGGGGCAAGCTTTTTACAACTTTCTGTAGGAACGTGTGTCAGCCGTGTGGCAGCGGCAACGGCTTCGCGCCCGGTTGACCCCGCTTGCAGATGCAAAAAATAGGAGCACGTACGTGGCGAAAAAATCTCATACCGAAATTCAGGACTTTGATCGATCCACCCTGAAAGACAAGATGCGGGTATTTCAACTCGCGAAGGCGTTGGGGGTGGCATCCAAGGACGTTGTAGTCGCGCTGACCGAGATGGGAATTACAAAGGTTGCGCAGTCCTCGATTACGCGGGAGGAAGCCGAAAAGGTCATCGATGCGCTGCAGCAGCCAACGGATAAGGCTGAGGCGAAGAAGTCGAAGGATAACAGCGACGAAAAGATCCGCGAGCGGGTGCGCAAGGACGTGGAGAACGAAATCCACCAGATCGAGGAGAAGGTCGACGCGACCTTCGAGTCCGCTGATGAGGAGGCCGACGAGCCGGAGCAGGAACCAGCATCGGAACCGGAGCCTGAACCGGAAGCTGAGGAAGAGCCAGAACACGAGGAAGAGGCGACGGTCGAATACGCGCCGATCTTCAAGGCGCCGACGCGACCGAAGCGCCGCCGTGCAGTGCGCACTGCCGCACCGAAGGAACCGGAGGCAGATACCGCACTCGAAGACACCGGCAAGGGCGAGGACCACGATGAGGCCGAGGAGCCCAAGGTTGAAGTTATTGATGAACCGAAGGGGATCAGCGGTTCCGCTCGTCTGGAGGCGCAGCGTCGTCGGCGGAGTGAGCGTCGAGAAGCAGAGCGTCAGCGCTCCCGCATTGTTTCTGAGGCTGAGTTCCTTGCTCGACGTGAGTCGGTGCACCGGACCATGGTGGTACGCGAGCGCGACCGTAACGATGGCCCGGGCCGCATCACGCAGGTAGCGGTCCTGGAGGATGGTCTGCTTGCGGAGCACTTTGTGTCGACGGATGACAACGCTTCGATCATCGGCAATATTTACATGGGCCGTGTTCAGAACGTGCTGCCGGGTATGGAGGCGGCGTTCATTGACATCGGAACTGGGCGTAACGCGGTGCTCTACGCCAGCGAGGTCGATTGGAAGGCGGCGAAGCTTGGCGGCAAGAAGCGCAGAATTGAACACGCGCTGAAGTCCGGTGACCAGGTGATGGTGCAGGTCTCGAAGGATATTAACGGGCACAAGGGTGCTCGCCTGACAACGCACATATCGCTGGCAGGGCGCTTCCTTGTCTACGTGCCGGGTGGCCGTAACGCTGGGATTTCCCGCAAGCTGCCTGTCACCGAGCGCAAGCGCCTTAAGGGCATCCTCAACGAAGTCGTGCCTGGCAAGGGTGGTGCGATTATCCGCACGGCCGCGGAGGGCATGTCGAAGGAGGCGATTGCCGAGGACGTGCAGCGCCTGCATAAGCAGTGGGAGATGGTGCAGGAGAAGGCGGAAGCCGCGAAGAGCGGTAAAGGCTCACGCCCAGTGCTGCTCTACGAAGAGCCGCGCCTGATCGTCCGTGTGGTCCGCGACGTCTTCAACGAAGACTTCTCCGAGCTGATCATCGACGGCAAGAAGTCGTACAACATTGCGCACGCGTACCTGCAATCTGTCGCGCCGGACCTGTTGGACCGTGTGACCAAGTTTGACCGTGTTGCGCACGACGGTGCCGACGCTTTTGCGGAACACCGCATTGACGAGCAGGTGCAGAAGGCGCTTGCTCGCGTTGTGTGGCTGCCATCGGGTGGCACGTTGGTCATTGAACGCACCGAGGCCATGACGGTGATCGACGTCAACACCGGAAAGTTCACCGGCTCCGGCGGCAACCTCGAAGAGACCGTCACCGCGAACAACTTGGAGGCCGCGGAGGAAGTCGTGCGCCAGCTGCGCCTGCGAGATATTGGCGGCATGGTGGTCATCGACTTCATCGACATGATCCTGGACGAAAACAAGGAGCTAGTGCTGCGTCGCCTGAAGGAGACGCTGGGCCGAGACCGCTCCCGCCACCAGGTTTCCGAGGTGACCTCGCTCGGGCTTGTGCAGCTGACCCGCAAGAAGCTCGGCGACGGGCTGCTTGAGACCTACTCCAAGCCGTGTGAGTGCTGTGGTGGCCGCGGTGTAATCATCACCGAGGAACCGGTGGAGCACGCGACGTACAACCCGGAGGAGGACGACCTGCAACACCGCGGTGGTCGCGGCAAGAAGCGCGGGAAGTCGAACGGTGAGCGCACGAACAAGAAGACGGCGGAGAAGTGCCGCAACAAGCTCGACGAGAAGGCTATCGACGAGCTGGTGGGCTCGGTTGTTTCCGAAGACGTTGAGGACCACGCCGACAACGCCGAGAACAACGAACCGAAGCCACCTGTAGTAGGTGAGTCTTCTCAGCGCGAATCCGGCTCGCGTCGTCGCGGCCGTCGCGGGACGGGTCGTGGCCGTGGTCGCGCGCAGGAGCAGCGGGAGAGCCGGCAGTCCCAGCAGTCCCAGCAGGAGCAGGAGACGCCGAAGTCTGAGCAGACATACGAAGAAGCACTCGAGGCCTTCGAGCGTTCTCCACGCCGCAAGCGGGCGACCCGCGGCAACTCCCGTTCCGACCACAAGCCGAAGCGTGAGGACTTCGAAATCAAGGAGCCGGAGAAAGAATCACAGGACAAGCCGGCCGTGAAGGTGACGGAGTCGCCTCGTCGACGTGGGCGCCGCCGCGCAGTACGCAGGACTTCTCAGCCGCAGCAGGAGCAGCCGAAGGCAAAGGAGAGCCAGCCGAAGGCGGTAAAGCCGATGGGGAAGAAGCAGGAGTCGAAGGCGAGTGCGCGCCGCAGGCGTCGACGCGCGACACGCCGAACCTCTTCTAAGTAGAGGGAAGCGGGTGCGGTTTGATAATCGCACCCGCTTCTGTGTAGTATTTGACAGTCGCTGTTTTGGGCTGTGAAGCCGCGCCGTTTACGCATGCAGGCATGGTGGAACGCGAAAGGCCACAAAGCGCTAGAGAACTGTACCAACTGTCTGCTCAGCATGCGGGGAGACACAACGAGTTTAGATAAGGGGTAACCCTCTATGTACGCGATCGTCAAGACTGGCGGCAAGCAGTACAAGGTTGCCGAAGGCGACCTCGTCAAGGTCGAGAAGATCGAGGGTGAAGCGGGCGACAAGGTTGCCCTCACCCCGGTTCTGCTCGTCGATGGCGCGGATGTCACCGCAGGCCCTGATGCTTTGTCCAAGGTTTCTGTTGAAGCTGAGATTGTCGAGCACGGCAAACGCAAGAAGGTCGACATTCTGAAGTACAAGAACAAGACCGGCTACAAGGTCCGCCAGGGCCACCGTCAGCCACAGACAACCATCAAGATCACTGCTATCAAGTAAGACTTGCACTAAGGAGAAATAGACAATGGCAACGAAGAAGGGTGCATCAAGCTCCTCGAACGGTCGTGACTCAGAGTCGAAGCGCCTCGGTGTGAAGCGTTTCGGTGGTCAGCAGGTAAAGGCGGGCGAGATCATCGTTCGTCAGCGCGGCACCAAGTTCCACCCAGGTGACAACGTCGGCCGCGGTGGCGACGACACGCTGTTCGCGCTTGCAGCTGGCGCAGTCCAGTTCGGCATTAAGCGCAACCGTCGCATCGTCAACATCGTCCCAGCGGACGGCGAGGGCGTTTCGGCAGAGGTGCTCGAGGCTGCAGAGGTAGCTGGCGTGGCACAGGAAACTGCGTAACCCGTAGCAATACTTGAAACACCGCACACCCCGACCGGGTGCGCGGTGTTTTTCTTTCCCACAACCCGGTACCCTCCACTACTAGAACTCTTTTGCAAGGAAGGCGGAAATAATGGCCCAATTTGTTGACCGCGCGGTGCTGCACCTCCAGGCCGGTGACGGCGGACATGGCTGTGTCTCTGTCCACCGCGAAAAATTCAAACCCCTCGGCGGACCGGATGGAGGCAACGGCGGCCACGGCGGCGACATCGTGCTGGAGGTATCCAACCAGGTGCACACGCTGCTCGACTTCCAGTACCATCCGCACGTCAAAGCGAAGCGTGGCGGCAACGGAGAGGGCGACAACCGCAACGGCGCTCGCGGGGAAGACCTCATCCTCGAGGTCCCGGTGGGCACCGTGGTGCGCAGCGAAGACGGTGAACTGCTCGCTGACCTGACGGTGCCGGGCACCCGCTTCCTTGCCGCGGAGGGCGGCTTCGGTGGTCTGGGCAACGCGGCGCTGGCCACCGCGAAGCGGAAGGCCCCAGGTTTCGCGCTGAAGGGCGAGCCGGGCGAAGCTCACGACCTGATCCTCGAGCTGAAGTCAATGGCGGATGTGGGGCTGGTCGGCTTCCCTTCGGCAGGGAAGTCCTCGTTGATCTCGGTGCTTTCTGCAGCGAAGCCGAAGATTGCGGACTACCCCTTCACGACGCTCGCTCCGAACCTTGGCGTGGTCAATGTCGGCGATGACACGTACACGATCGCGGACGTGCCAGGCCTGATCCCGGGGGCGAGCCAGGGCAAGGGGCTGGGCCTGGACTTCTTGCGCCATATCGAGCGTACTGCCGTGCTGGCACACATCGTGGACGTTGCCACGATGGAGCCCGGGCGCGACCCGATTTCTGACATTGAGGCGCTTGAACATGAGCTGGATACCTACGCGGAGCAGCTTGATATGGACTCAGGCCTCGGTGACCTGCGGGAGCGCCCGCGCATCGTCGTTTTGAACAAGATGGACGTCCCGGAGGCGCGGGAGCTCGCGGAGTTCTTGGAAGACGATATTAAGGAAAAATTCGGCTGGGATGTGTACATGATTTCTACCGCGACCCGTGAAGGGCTTGACCCGCTGAAGTGGGCGCTGTGGACCATCGTTGAACGCGCCCGGAAGCGCCGCGTGAAAGCTACGAAGGCGGCTCCAGCTGAGGTGATCCGCCCGAAAGCAGTAGCGCCGAAGCGGCGTGGTCACGCGCAGGAGGGCGGTATCGAGGTCGTTGCGGATCCGATGGTGCCGGGTGCATGGCTGGTCACTGGTGAGAAGGCGGAGCGCTGGATTCGCCAGACTGACTTCGAGAACGATGAGGCAGTTGGTTACCTCTCGGACCGTTTGAACAAAGCCGGTGTGGAGGACGAGCTGCGCAAGATCGGCGCGATGGAGGGCGATACCGTCACTATCGGCGAAATCTCGTTTGAGTGGGAGCCATCGCGAGCCGGCGATCCAACCTTGGCGGGACGCGGCCAGGATGCGCGCCTCTACGACACCACGCGTGCTTCTGCTGCGGAGCGTAAGCGTGCGTCGCAGGCGCGCCGCGGCCTGATCGACGAGTTCGATTACGGCGACGGCGCAACAGCCGACCGGGAACGTTGGCAGGGGTAGCGCTACACTGAGCTGCTATGAACGCAGCGACTACTACGGAGGCGCAGCTTCGCAGCCACATTGCTGGTGCGAAGCGGGTCGTCGTCAAGCTTGGTACTACCTCACTCGTCAACGAGGATTCGTCAGTGAGCAGGGTCAAGATTGATCGCCTCGTGGATGCGCTGGTGGATCGCATGGATGCGGGCACCGACATCGTGGTGGTGTCCTCCGGCGCGATTGCTGCCGGGATGCGCCCACTGGGGTTGCGGACCCGCCCGCGCGACCTTGCAACGAAGCAGGCCGCCGCGGCGGTGGGGCAGGTGCATCTCGCGCAGGAGTGGGGCGCTTCCTTCGCCAGGCATGGTCGCACTGTGGGCCAGGTGCTGCTGACGCAAGCCGACGCCGGCGTGCGCGAGCGCGCGCGCAACGCGCAGCGTACAATCGACCGGCTGCGGCAGCTGGGCACCGTGCCGATTGTCAACGAGAACGATACAGTGGCGACCTCCGAGATGCGCTTCGGCGACAACGATAGGCTCTCAGCGATCGTGGCGACGCTGATCGGGGCAGATGCGCTCGTGCTGCTTTCAGATGTCGACGGCCTCTACGACCGCAACCCTGCCGACCCTGATGCGCAGCTCGTGTCCGAGGTCCGTACCGGCGCTGACCTGGAAGGCGTCGTGGCCGGTGATGGTGGTGTGCTCGGGACTGGTGGAATGGCGGCGAAGGTATCCGCCGCGCGCCTGGCTGCCCGCGGCGGCGTGCCGGTGTTGCTGACCAGTGCGTCGAAGATTTCACAAGCGCTACAGGACGCGAGCTGTGGCACCGTCTTCCACACCCGCGAGCAGTCGACGCTGCGGGCGTGGAAGTTCTGGGCGCTCTACGCTGCGGACGCTGAGGGCGTGGTGCGCCTCGACAGGGGTGCGGTGAACGCGGTCACGAGCGGTGGTACGAGTCTGCTCGCGGTCGGCATCACGGATATCGAGGGAGACTTCCACGCGGGCGACATCGTCGAGATCCTGGGGCCGGACTCGGAAGCCGTTGGGCGCGGCGAGGTCGCCTACGACGCCACAGAGCTTGCAAACATGCTGGGCAAACACACCGATGAACTGCCGGAAGGCCAACGCAAACCTGTCGTGCACGCCGACTATTTATCGAATTACGCCACCCGCTTGTAAATCCACGCTAGGTTGGGGTGCATGAAATTTGCATTCTTACCGAAGCCTTGGGACGCAGTCGTCGATGATCTGACCGCGCACGGCCACACGTTTGTGGACCTCAACGAGTCTCCAGATGTATTGGTGTTTCGCGGGGGCCCGGAAGATTTCCCGGAGGAGCTGCCGCCGAGCATCAAGCTTGTGCAGGTGGCGTATGCGGGCGTCGAAAAGCTGGTAGAGGCAGGGGTGCTTGACCCAGATGTGCCGACGGCGAACGCCGCCGGGATTTACGACGACACGGTGGCTGAGTCTGCGCTGGCGTTGCTGCTGGGCGTATTGCAGCGGCACAAGGCGGTGACACCGCAGTGGAACGATCGGCAGATGCACGAAGAGAAGGACTACCTGTTCGACAACAAGAAGGTTGCTGTCATTGGGGCGGGTGGCATCGGCAAGAAGCTGATTCGCTTCCTCGAGCCGTTTGGACCGGAGATTATCGCGGTGAACCGTTCTGGCAACCCGGTGCCGGGGGCGACGCGCACCGTCGCCATGGATGAGGCGCAGGACGTGTGGTCGCAAGCGGACTACTTTGTACTCATCGCACCGTTGACGAAGCAGACGCATCACATGATCAACGCGGAAGTGCTGCGTGCGATGAAGCCGAACGCGGTGGTTGTCAACGTGGGCCGTGGCCCGCTGGTGGATACCGAGGCGCTGACCAAGGCGCTGCAGGAACGCACGATCGCCGGCGCTGGCCTTGACGTCACTGACCCGGAGCCGCTGCCGGAGGATCACCCACTGTGGCAGATGGACCGCTGCCTGATCACCCCGCATACCGCGAACATTCCGCGCTACATGCAGGCACGCCTGGGCGAGCTGACACGCCGCAACTGGGAAGCGCTGCAGGACGGCCGCCCGATGCCAACGCAGATCGACGTGGAGGAAGGGTACTAATGGCCAGTATTGAGATTGAGGCGCGGGTGCACCGCCTCGCGAAGGCCGCGAAGAAGGTAGCGCCGGTGATCGCGACGCTGCCGACTGCCCGGAAGAATGCCGTGCTGCTGCACGCTGCGGAGGCGCTCGAGGCACGCACCGCGGAAATCCTAGAGGCGAACGCCCACGACATTGTGGAAGCCCGCGAGGCAGGCATGGACGAGGCGCTGGTGGACCGGCTCGCCCTGGACGAGCAACGCATCAGCGGCATCGCGGACGGACTGCGCCAAGTCGCAGCCCTGCACGATCCGGTCGGGGATGTGGTGCGCGGGGGCACGATGTACAACGGGATTCGGATGCGCCAGGTCCGCGTGCCACTGGGGGTGATGGGCATGGTCTACGAGGCCCGCCCGAACGTCACTGTGGACGCGTTCGGTTTGGCTCTGAAGTCGGGCAACGTGGCGCTGCTGCGCGGTTCGAAGTCTGCGGCGCACTCGAACGCGGCGCTGGTCACGGTGCTGCAGGATGTGCTTGCGAAGGAGGCGCTGCCGGTCGAGGCAGTCCAGCTGCTGCCGAGCGATTCGCACGATTCCGTCACCGCGCTCATCACGGCGCGTGGGCTCGTCGATGTTGTCATTCCGCGCGGCAGCGCCAGGCTTATCGACGCCGTCGTTACCCAAGCAACCGTGCCCACCATCGAGACCGGCACGGGCAATTGTCACGCCTACGTGGACGCTTCCGCGGATCTTCAGCAGGCGATCGACATCGTTGTCAATGGCAAGACGCGCCGGGTGTCGGTGTGCAACGCGACTGAGACGGTGCTGCTTGATGCGACGCTGCCGGATGAGGACAAGGCGGCCGTCGTCAATGCGTTGCAAGAAGCCGGCGTGACGGTCCACGGTGACCCGGAGGTGCTCGGCGCGTTTGGTGCGCGTGACGTGGTCAAAGCGGGCGAGCACGATTGGTCGGAGGAGTACCTCTCGATGGATGTGGCCGTCGCCGTCGTTGATGGAGTGGAGGGCGCAGCGGAGCACATCGCGCGGTATTCGACGGGGCATACGGAAGCTGTCGTCGCGAGCAACGCGCGCGTGCTGCAGTACTTCGCGGACCACGTGGATGCTGCGGCCGTCATGTTGAACGCGTCGACCGCGTTTACAGACGGCGAGCAGTACGGTATGGGTGCGGAAATCGGGATTTCGACGCAGAAGCTGCACGCGCGTGGACCGATGGCGCTGCCTGAGTTGATGAGCACGAAGTGGATACTGGAAGGAAACGGGCACACTCGAAGTTAGGAAAATGGTGTAAGCGGGCTACACTAATGCGCAGTTCTTCACGCCCAAACTCCCAGGTGTGATTCATTTACGAAGAAGGTGCACAGTGATCCGCAAAATGCGTACGTTTTTCCGTCGTCGGCTGTCCGTGACTGCAGTTGCGTTCACCGCCGCAGCAGCGGCGGTGGTTACTCCGGTGCTGCCGACGCATGAGGCGGACGCGCAGCAGCATTGCCCGTCTGTTGCCGTGATCGCCGCGCGTGGTTCGGGACAAAACAACCAGATCTACCGCACCCGCTACGCAGGGGAAGCACCATGGACGTCGAATGGGTGGGAGGGGGAGACCATCCGGGCGTTCCTGCGCTACTCGGAGTCGCGCTACCGCGCCACGCATGGCGGGAATTCCCTGATGAAGGACGTGGAAGTCCTCGGGATGGAGCCACGTTACTACCCGGCTGTGTACCCGGATTACGACGTCCCCTCCGTCGCGGTTCCAGCTACCTTGCTGCAGGCGTTGGGGCTGGCGGTGCAGTACGCAGTGCCACTGTTTACCATGGCGCGCCAGGCTGGCACCGACTTCATGGATTCCGTCAACATTGGGCGCACCGGCGTGATGGCGCTGGTCAACGACTACGAGCGCTCAAGCGGGTGCCGCCCGAAGTACGTGCTGTCCGGCTACTCGCAGGGCGCGATGATTCTGCTGGAGCATGAGCGTGAGCTGGCACGCCGCGGCAAGCTGGCTGGCGTTGTCTACTTCGGCAACCCGATGACCGCAGCACGCGATGGTGGCACGGTTGGTGTAGCAAACGGTGGCGCTGGCGGCATGCTTGGCTTCCTGCCGTTCAACACGCGCACCGCGGGCGCGACGCCGAACAGGGTCAACTACTGCCTGCCGCTCGATGCGGTCTGTGACCTTTCCGTGCCCGTGTTGCGTGCGGCTGCTCCGACAGGAGGTACTCACGGACAGTATTTCCTGCGGTGGAACCGCTGGGATGACCAGGTGGCGGATTCCTTTGGGCGCTTCGTCGACCAGGTACGGTACCGCTAAGTGTTAAGGAAGGACAGAGACACAGTCATGGTTTCGTGGAAGCATACAGCGTGCAGCGCTCTCGTGGCAGCAACGCTGATGACCAGCGGAGTCTCGGTGGCGCAGGCTCAAGAGGCAGAAGCGGGTGTGGCAGTGCCGACGCCGACGCGGGGTGTATACATCCAGTCGCAAAGGTGCCAGTTCCGCACCGATGGGAACGGCAATGTTCTTGTCGACGCCCGCGGGCAGCGCATCCCGGTCCTCGACGAGCACGGCAAACCGGTGTGCGAGGACCTTAACGCCAGTTCGATGTCGTCGTTAAAGCAGAACGGGGGCTCCTCCGTGGAAGGCAAAGAGAAGCTGTCGTGGTGGGGGATTCTGCTCATCGTGCTTGGCTCAATCGTTGGCGTAGCGCTTACCGCGTTTTGGCTGACGTTCGAGCAGGCCAACATCTGGATCGGATAAGTACGTGGCAGAAGCTGTAGCGGCGTCGTTGCGTGGTGCACGACGCGTGGGAGTCATGGGTGGCACGTTCGACCCGATCCACAACGGTCACTTGGTGGCAGCGAGTGAAGTCGCTGACCGCTTCGACCTGGATGAGGTCGTGTTCGTCCCGACAGGGGAGCCCTGGCAGAAAGCTGACCGGCAGATCACTGACTCTGAGGACCGCTACTTGATGGCGGTCATCGCGACGGCTTCGAACCCGCGCTTCTCGGTCTCTCGGGTGGACATTGACCGTGCAGGCCCGACCTACACCCTGGACACGCTGCGGGACTTGCGCGCCCTGTTGCCGCAGGCAGACCTGTTTTTTATTACGGGTGCGGACGCGTTGGCATCGATAATGTCGTGGCGCGACTGGGACTTGATGTTTGACTTGGCGCAGTTCGTCGGAGTGACCCGGCCGGGCTACGAGCTGAGCGAATCTTTCCTGCCCGAGGATCTGCAAGAAAGGGTGCACCTTATCGAGATTCCCGCTATGGCGATCTCTTCCACCGGCTGTCGGGATCGCGCTCGGGAGGGCCGTCCGGTGTGGTACCTGGTGCCGGATGGTGTGGTGCAGTACATCGCGAAAAACGATCTTTACCGTTCAAGTGGCGAACAACATGCGTAGCGTGGGACAATAGGCGCGTTACTGCTATTTTTCATTACTTTTCATTACTGACGAAGGACTGAGTACTTGACTGCTTTGCAGATCTCTCTTGATCAGGCCGCGATCGCTGCGAAAGCTGCCGACGAAAAACTCGGCGAGAACATTGGCGTGATCGACGTGTCGAACGTGATCGGGATTACCGACATTTTTGTGATTGTCTCCGCGGACAACGAGCGCAAAGTAAACGCGATTGTCCAAGAGATTGAAGGCGACATGACCGACGCCGGTTTCGAGCCGAAGCGCTGCGAGGGCGTTCGCGAAAACCGCTGGGTGCTGCTGGACTACGGCAACATCGTGGTGCACGTGCAGCGCAGCCCAGAGCGCGACTTCTACGGCTTGGATCGCCTGTACGCGGACTGCCCAGCAATCGGCGTCGAGGGCTTGCCGGACTACGAGCGCCCCGGTGCCTTCGCGGACGGAGAGAGCGTACGCTCGGCGCAGCAGATTGAGGACCTGCCACTAGCGGGCGACGCGCCCGAGGACGAGGACGAGCTCTAGAACCATGGCGCGACGACTCATCTTGCTGCGGCACGGCCAAACGACGTATAACGCAACGTCGAGGATGCAGGGACAGCTCGATACGGAGCTGTCGGAGGAGGGGAAGCTGCAGGCGCGCAATATTGCGCCTGTGTTGACGGAGATGGGCGTCGCGAAGATAATTGCCTCGGACTTGAGCAGGGCCGCGGACACAGCGCAGATCGTCGCGAAACACCTCGGGCTGCCGGTGACCTATGATGCGCGCCTGCGCGAAACCCACCTTGGGCAGTGGCAGGGCAAGACCCACGCTGAGGTTGATGGCGTCGACGGCAGCGTTCGCGCCCACTGGCGCAATACCCCAACGTGGGCGCCTCCGGAGGGGGAGAGCCGAATTGACGTTGCGCAGCGCGCACGCCCAGTGGTCGATGAGCTGCTCGAGAGCTTTGACGAGTGGGAAGATACGGCGGTGCTGCTTGTCGCACATGGAGGCACGATTGCGGCATTGACGTCGAGCCTGTTGGACTTGGAGATTTCGCAGTACCCAATGATGAAGAGCCTGCGTAACGCGAACTTCGCACAGCTGCAGGCGTTGCCCCGCTACGGCGAGCCCGATGCCGGTGTCCAGTGGTACCTCGAGGCGTGGAACCAGGGGTTGACGGTCTAAATGGCGGTACGGGTAGTTGTTGATTCCTCCGCGGGCTTGCCTGACGATATTGTCAGCGAGCTGGGCATCACAGTGCTCCCGCTGCACGTCACGGAGCATGCCGAAGACGAAGAAGTATCGACGAGCGGGCTGTCGGCGTTGGAACTCGCGGCGGCCTACGGGCGCCAGCTCGAGCGCTCCGAGGACGAGGGTGTGGTGGCGCTGCACCTGTCGAAGCACTTTTCTTCCACCTGGTCCGCGGCGGTCTCTGCGTCGGGGGTGTTCCCGGGGAACGTGCGGGTGCTCGACACCAGTACCGTCGGCATGGCGGTTGGAGCGGCCGCGATGGCGGCGGCGACTGTAGCACGCGAGGGTGCGAGCCTCGAAGAGGTGGAGGCGATGGCGTCTTCCACGCTGAAGCGCTCCGAGACGTGGTGCTACCTACATCAACTGGACTGGCTGCGAAAGTCTGGCAGGATCTCGACGGGTACTGCGGTGCTCTCAGCAGCGTTGTTGGCAACGAAGCCGATCCTGCGGATGCACAACGGCAAGCTCGAACTTGCTGGCAAGACCCGCACTCAGACGAAGGCGTTTTCCAAGCTCACCGAGCTTGTCTTGGAACGCGCAGACTCGCAACCGGTGTTCGCTGCGGTGCAGCATGCGGACGCGGAGGAGCCTGCGCAACAGCTGGCGAGGATGCTCGAAGAGGTCCTGCCGCGGCACTCGCGAGTGCTAGTGGAGTCGATGGTCGACGTGCTTGCGGCGCACACAGGGCCTGGCGCGATCGGGCTGTCGGTTGTGTTCGGATCACGTACGTAGCGGCGGTGTCAAGGGGGATTCCTGCGGTTGTGGATACGTGGCCTGTGCGGGGCCTGTGGGTGAGGGGTTATCCACAGTAGGTTTGTGTGTGCTGCCCGGGGTGGTGGCGCTGGTTTTAGCCTGTGGTTATGCAGGTCAGTGAACGGATTCAAGAGCTTACGCGCCCGACTGGTGAGGAGGCGCTGCTGCAGGTGAAGTACCCTGCCCCGCGGGTGCATGTTCCGGCGAAGCCGGCTGCGGCGGTGGCTGGGGTGGTTGTTTGCGTGCTGGTGGTGTGGGCGCTCCTGCAGATTCGTGGCCTGGATCCCGCAGAGGTGGAAACACCGGTGTGGGAGAACGTCGCCACGGCGACGGATGTGCCTGAGCGTGTGGTTGTGGCGGTGGTTGGGGAGGTGGCTAACCCCGGGTTGGTGACGTTGAATCAGGGGTCGCGTGTGGCGGATGCGTTGGATATTGCCCAGCCACTTGAGCATGCGGATTTGTTGCAGTTGAACTTGGCTCAAGTGCTTGTCGACGGCCAACAACTACACGTCGTGGCAATCGGTGAGGGCCCTGCCGCGCCTGCCGGGCCTGCCGGTCCTGCTGGGGATGGCGCGCTTGCGGGCGCGGGTGGGCAGCTTTCACTCAACAGTGCCTCGGCGGCGGAACTGGTCACGTTGCCCGGGGTGGGAGAGGCGACAGCGGCGGCAATTATCGCTCACAGGGAGGCGAATGGGCCGTTTCAGAAGGTCGAGGACCTCATGCAGGTGAAGGGGATTGGGCCTGCGAAGTTCGAGGCGATTGCGCCGCTGGTGGGGTTGTAGGCGGTGCAGGAGCTTCGGCTGGTGCCCACCGCGCTGTGTGTCTGGTTGGCGACGATCGTGGCTGTTGGCGTCGCGCCGTGGGCGGGCTTCGCGGTGGTTGCAGGGGTGGTGTTGCTGTGCGGGTGGGCGCGTGCGGTGGGGCAGGCGCTGCTGGTCGGGGTTGGGGGTCTGGCGGCTGTCGTGGTGGCGTGGGTCCGTGTCGCGGTGGCACGCGCGGGGACCTTGCGGCTGCCGGTGGAGGCCACCGTGACAGCGACGCCGAAGGAGCTTGCCTCCGGCGGGGTGCTGGTGCGGGTGCGCACGAAGGCTGGCGGCGCGGAGCTGCCGGTGTTTGTTCGCGATGATGTCCCTGATGGGGTGGTCAGCGGGGCCACAGTGCGGGTGGATGGCACGGTGTCGGAGTCCTCGCGGGCAGGAGTGAACCCGTGGACGGTCAACGGAGCGGTCGAGCCCGTGGCGGGGCCGACGGGTGCATCCGGGTGGGCACAGCACGTGCGCTCTGCCTTTGCAGATGCGGTGCGCGACCATGTTGGCGAGCACTCGCAGGGGCTCATCCCCGGCATGGTGTTGGGTGATACCTCGATGCAGGGTGCATCGGAGCAGCAGGCGTACATCGCTACGGGTCTTTCGCACCTCTCGGCGGTATCGGGGGCGAATGTGGCCATTGTGACCACGTTTGCAGTGATGGTCGCGGCAGCACTTCGTATCGGGCTGTATGGCAGGCTCGTCGCCGCGAGTGCAGCGCTGGCGGTCTTCGCCGTATTGGTCGGCCCGGAGCCGAGCGTGCTGCGGGCATCCGTCATGGGACTGGTCGGGCTCGTCGCGGTGGTCGCCTCGAGCCAGACGGAGGTCATCCACGCGTTGTGCCTGGCGGTGGTCGCGCTCATCTTCTTCGATACCGACCTGGCGCTGCATTATGGGTTCGCGCTGTCGGTGGCGGCGACCGTCGGCATCGTGGTGCTCTTCCCGCTGTTCTACAGGGCGCTGGCACCGACTGCGCTGCCGGATATCTTCGTGCGCGCTGTCGCGGTTGCCATTGCTGCCGATGTTGTGACGATGCCCCTCGTGGCCGCGATGGCGGGGCAGGTCTCGTTGGTTTCCGTTGGTGCAAACGTGCTCGTCGCACCGGTCACGCCCCTGGTGACGGTGCTTGGGCTGAGCGCGGTGGTGCTCGCAGTGCTGCCGGGTGGCCTAGAGGCAGTCCTGCTGTGGGCGATTACCCCGCTGACCTGGTGGGTGCACACCGTGGCTGAGCGTGGCGCTGCGCTGCCTGCCGCGACAGTCGCCGCAAATCCGGTGACGGTGCTCATCGGATACGGATGGGTGGTTGCCGTGCTGCTGCTTGTGCCGTGGCGGGGCCGCACCCTTGCACTGAGCCTGGTCTGCGCGGTGGCAGTCGGCGTCTGCATTACCTGGCCACGCGGTACCGTCGTGGACCCCGCTACGCTACGCAGCCACGTCGTGGCCACCAAAGAGGACGTCTTCCCGGTCCCGACCGGTACCGAGCTGGTGGTGGTACTCGAAAAAGGCAGCGCACTCGAAAGACCAGCAGCCACAGCGGAAGGAATCCCCGTCATCTTCCCCAACCGGGGACCCGTGCCCGTCCTCTACGCAGATGGGAGGCAACAGCTACGCTAAGAAGCATGCTCAACCCAGTACACCTGGTCCTCGGGGAAGACGAATTCCTCGCCGAACGCGCCACCAAAGCCATCATTGCCCAGCTCAGCCCAGCTGCGGAGCGCACCACCTTACGCGCGGGCGACGTCACCGAGGGCGAACTGGCCATGGCGACCAGCCCCTCGCTGTTCGCAGAGGAGCGCATCGTCGTCATCGAGAACACAGAAATGGCGGGCAAAGAGCCACTCGAAACCCTGCTGCGCGCCTGCGTGGACCCAGCGCCAGGCATGACGCTGATCATCGAGCACTCCGGAGGTGGGCGTCAAAAAGCCTATGTGAAGAAGTTCGAGAAGATCGCCGAGGTCCACCGGGTGGACTCCCTGCGCGACCGCGACCGCCACTCCTGGCTCACTCAGGAGTTCCGGCGCTACGGGCAGCGACCAACGCCGGACACCGTCGCGGCGCTGCTCGAGTCGGTAGGCTCTGACCTGCGGGAACTCGCCAGTGCGGTGAGCCAGCTCGTGGCGGACACCGACGGCGAAGTCGACGTGACTGCCGTGCGTAACTACTACACTGGCGTGGCGGAAGTCGCAGGCTTCGACATCGCAGAACAAGCCATCGCCGGGCGCGCTGACCGCGCACTCGCCTCCACGCGCCGGGCGTTGCAGCTGGGCACGAGCCCGGTCGCGATCGCGGCGGCGCTCGCGCACAAGGTCGGTGACATCGCCAAACTGTATGGGGTGCGGGGCAACCCGGACCAGCTCGCTCGCACGGTTGGGATGCACCCCTTTGTGGTGAAGAAAACCATGAACGTTGCGCGCCAGTGGTCGGGGGACGCCGTGTCGCAGGCCGTCATCATCGTCGCTGAGTTGGAGTCGACAGTGAAAGGTGGCGGCGGGGAACCAGAGTACGCAGTGGAAGAAGCAGTTCGTCGGATTGCCCAACTCGCGTGATAGCGTGAGAAAACTATGACGCAGCAAGAACCGAACGAGATTCCCGAAGACGTCCAAGCCTTCGTCACCCGCCTGTTCCAGATGGCGCGGGACGGCGACATGAGCCTGCTTGACTACGTTGACCAGGGCGTCGACGTCAACCTGACAAACCAGGACGGCAACTCATTGTTGATGCTCGCCAGTTACTCCGGCCACCTCGCCGTCACTGAAGGGCTCATCGCGCGCGGCGCAGACGTCAACGCCCTGAACTCGCGTGGGCAAAGCCCGCTGGCCGGGGCGATTTTCAAGAAGGAAGACGACATCGCCCGCGCGCTCATCAGCGCGGGTGCCGACGCCACCACCGGCACCCCAACCGCCATCGACACAGCGAGCATGTTCGGCCGCGAGGACCTCATCGACCTGCTCAAGGGCGCTCAGCGGTGATCGCGCCGGCAGATCTCGCGGTCATTGTCGGCCTCAACCTGGTTGGTGCAGCCGCGCCGGGGCCCGACGTCATCCTGGTAACCCGTACCGCGACGCGTTCTCGGCCTCACGCTTGGGCGACGACATGCGGCATCCAACTCGGCGTGCTGTGGTGGTGCACGCTCACCGTGCTTGGAGCAGCGGCCCTACTGACCGCTGTGCCTCGCGCGCTGCAGGTGGTGCAAGTGATTGGTGGCGCGTACCTGGTGTGGATGGGCATCAATGCGGCGCGTCAAGGCTGGCGCGATAGGCGCAACCCACCCCTTTCCCTCGAGGAGGCGGAGCAGCGTCTTGGGAGCTTGCGCGCCAGTTTTGTTCGTGGTCTATCGACGAACCTAGCGAACCCAAAAATTGTTGTGGCGCTCTCCGCCATGATTGCGCCGCTGCTGCCGACGAGCCCCTCGTGGGCAACGCAGATCGTGGTGATCCTGTCGTTGTGGGCTAGTTCGTTCATCCTGTTCGGTGTGCTCACGCAGGTTGTGTCAACGAACCGGGTGCGGCGCAAACTTTTAGCCACCGGGCCCGCAATCGATATGGGCTCCGGCGGCTTCTTCTGCGTCGTTGGCGTGCTGCTCGTGGTGCGCGGCCTGCTTAGCGCTGGCTAAGCAGGAAGTCCACGGTGGTGTTGCTTGCGGAGGGGTCCGTGAACCAGTGGTGGATCCCGCCTTCGATCCGCTGCAATTCCGTTGGTGCGACGCATGATGCTGGTGTGAAACGGGTGACGTTGCCCAGCTGTGACTCGTTGACCGCGCCGACAGAGCAGCCGTTTTTGTCCATGAACAGGTTGAACACGTCGTTGACCGAGCGGAACGGCTTGCCGTGGCGGTTGCCACCGTTGTAACCCACGACGTTGTCGTTGGTGCCGTGCATGATCAACGTCGGGACGGCACCGCTCTTGCAACCCTCGACCGTTGGGTTGTAGTAGGCGCCCGCCACCGATGCGATACCGCTGACCAGCTCAGGTGCGTGGCAGGCAAGCGATGCAACCATGCCACCACCGTTGGACAAGCCGACCGCGGTCACGCGGTCGCGGTCGGCGCCGTAGTGCTCGACGAGGTCGTCGATAATCGCGCGAGTGTAAGCGATGTCCTGCTTGGTCGAGGTCCGCGCGTATGGTGCGCCGGCCCAGGCCTGCGACTCGCCCTCTGCGTACACCACAATAGCGCGGCCCGCAGCAGCGGACTCTAGGTTGGCGTAGCTCTGCATCTGATCAGCGGTGTGCTGCCAACCGCCGTAGCCGATAATGACAGGGTAGTGCTTGCCCTCCTCATAGCCTGAGGGCAGCACCACGTTGTAGGAGCGCGACAGACCGTCCGCGTTGACGGTGCGGCGCTCCTGGGAACCGCGACGACCCGGCTCATGCGAGGAGCCGATCGTGCCGGTGACCGGACCCAAAACCACAATGGCTGCCACGAGCCCGACGAGCAGCGCCAGCCGGTCCAGCCGAATATTCTGCGGGTTCAGCATTTTCTGAAGCTCACGTAGGTCAGGCAACTGCTGCGCCTGCGCGGTAGGGGTGACGGCGGACTGCTCCGGGGCCACCGCGACGGCACCCAACGTCAGAGTTGTAGCTGAAACTGCTGCGCAAAGCGCACGACGATAATTCTTCACAAATTCAGTATCGTAGAACAGATTCAGCAATGTTACGAATGCAAAAAATCCTGCGCACCGGGCGGGGCCGGGGCACAGGATTGCTATGCGCGAAAAGCTTAGGCCATCTTGTTCAGAGCGCGAGCCATGTTCGACTTCTTGTTCGCCGCATTGTTGCGGTGGAACACGCCCTTGGACACAGCCTTGTCCAGCTTGCGGGAAGCGAAACGCAGCTGCTTCTCAGCAGCGGCTTTGTCGCCGGACTCGACAGACTCACGGAATTTACGGATCTCCGTGCGGACAGCGGAACGGACCGACTTGTTGCGAACGCGACGCTTCTCGTTGGTGAGAACGCGCTTCTTCTGCTGCTTGATATTAGCCATAATGTGCACCTCTTAAATAAGTTGATATCGATTGCAATGTCGAAGATTCGGCGACGGGTTGTATATGCGCAATGCTTTGAACTTGACGCGAACCCAAGGTCCTGCCCGCGTAGATCACGCACCCGAAACCGGATACAAACAACTCGACCAAGATACCCCACCACGCGAAACGGGGCAAGTGCTGGGCCTGCTAGGTCCAGTGGTAGTTGTCGCGCAGGCGGTTGGCTACTCGTTCGAAGCGGCGCGCGGGAAGCGTGGCACCCCGCCGGTGGATGCTCGCCTCCGGCACCACCAGCAGTAGGTCAAGGCGCAGCCAGCCGGGTTGCCCAGAAGCGTCCCAGTCGCCGGTGCCGATGCTGAGCCATTCCTCAGTAGTGGACTCCGGGTTCGCCACCGGCTCCTCACCGCAGTGGATGAGCAGCGCAAGCACGTCGTGGTGGTCACGCCCCACGACAAGCATCGCGCGTTCTTCCGGGGGAGTAGACGGCACGAGTGCCCACACGACCTCGCCGGGCTCGGCGTTGCCGTCCATATCCGGACCGTAATAGATATTGCGCGCGTGCTGCTCCGTAGGTTGGACGTCGATACGCGTGGCGGTGGTGCGGGTCTTGGTGCCGGGGGTGAGCCCAAGGCGCTCGTTGAGCAGCGCAAGCCCCTCCTTGAGGGAGGCACGTCGTTGCTGTTGGAGCTTGCGCCAGATGACCATGGTGCAAACTCTAAGTGTTTTGCCTGACCTGGGCAAGGGTGTGTTTCGAAATGGGCCTTCGGCAGGTAGAGTGACACAATTATGGCTGCCCAAAAACGAAATTTCGCGGAAACGACGTTCACTGACCCGGAGCGGATCCGGAACTTCTGCATTATTGCCCACATTGACCACGGAAAATCCACGCTCGCGGACCGCATTTTGCAGCTGTCTGACGTTGTTGAGGCGCGTGAGATGCGTGATCAGTACCTGGACAATATGGATATTGAGCGCGAACGCGGCATTACCATTAAGGCCCAGAACGTTCGCCTGCCATGGACTCCACGTTCGGGCGAGTACGAGGGGCAGGAAATGGTCCTGCAGATGATCGACACGCCCGGCCACGTCGACTTCTCCTACGAGGTGTCACGCGCACTCGAGGCGTGTGAAGGCGCAATCTTGCTTGTCGACGCCGCCCAGGGCATCGAAGCCCAAACCCTCGCGAACCTGTACATGGCGATGGACAACGACCTGGAAATCATCCCGGTCCTCAACAAGATCGACCTGCCGGCAGCCGACCCGGAAAAGTATGCACTGGAAATCGCGAACATTATCGGCTGCGAGCCGGAGGACGTTTTGCGCGTATCGGGCAAGACGGGCGTGGGCGTCCCGGAGCTGCTGGATAAGGTCGTGGAGCTGATCCCTGCGCCGTCGTCCGAATACGACGCCGATGCTCCAGCCCGCGCCCTCATCTTCGACTCCGTCTACGACACCTACCGCGGCGTCGTCACGTACATCCGCATGTTTGATGGCAAGCTGCTGCCGAACCAGCAGGTGCAGATGATGAACACCGGCGTGCGCCACGAGATCCTCGAGATCGGTGTGGTCTCACCAACCATGAAGAAAACCAAGGGGCTCGGCCCCGGCGAGGTCGGCTACCTCATCACAGGTGTGAAGGACGTGCGCGAAACCCGCGTCGGCGACACCGTCACCTGGGCAACCAAGGGGGCTGCCGAGCCGCTCGACGGCTTCGAAGAGGTCAAGCCGATGGTGTACTCGGGCCTCTTCCCGGTCTCCCAGGAGGACTTCCCGGCGCTCCGCGAGTCGCTGGAGAAGCTGCAGCTTAATGACGCCTCCCTGACCTGGGAACCCGAGACCTCCGTGGCGCTGGGCTTCGGTTTCCGCTGTGGCTTCCTCGGGCTTTTGCACATGGAAATCACCCGCGACCGCCTCGAGCGCGAGTTCGACCTGGACCTGATTTCCACCGCGCCGTCGGTCACCTACCGCGTGATCGCCGAGGACGGTACGGAGCAAATGGTGCACAACCCATCCGACTGGCCGAGTGGCAAGCTGCAGGCCGTGTACGAGCCGATCGTCAACATGACGATCATCGTCCCGCAGGAGTTCGTCGGCTCCACGATGGAGCTGTGCCAGTCGAAGCGCGGCACCATGAAGAACATGGAGTACCTCTCGGAGGATCGCGTCGAGTTGCGCTACCACATGCCACTCGGCGAAATTATCTTCGACTTCTTCGACATGCTGAAGTCCCGCACCAAGGGCTACGCCTCGCTGAACTACGAGGACGCCGGCGAGCAGGAAGCAGACCTGGTCAAGGTTGACATCCTGCTGCAGGGCGATCCTGTAGACGCGTTCTCCGCGATCGTGCACAAGGACTCCGCGCAGTGGTACGGCAACAAGATGACGAAGAAACTCAAGGAGCTCATCCCACGCCAGCAGTTCGAGGTGCCCGTTCAGGCGGCGATTGGCTCGAAGATCATCTCGCGCGAAAACATCCGTGCGCTGCGCAAGGACGTGCTGTCCAAGTGCTACGGCGGTGATATTTCGCGTAAGCGCAAGCTGCTGGAGAAGCAGAAGGCTGGTAAGAAGCGCATGAAGGCGATCGGCTCGGTCACCGTGCCGCAGGAAGCATTCGTGGCGGCGTTGTCGACCGACGAAGCGTAGCTTTTACCCCTGTATGTGGCGGAAATCACCGCATGTTTTTGGGGAATGAATTCCGCAAGAAAATCCACCGCGCGTGTGCGTGGTGGATGTTTTTATGACCTTGTAGTTTCGCTCCCCACTGCTGAATGGATGAGAAGTGCTCAAAGAACTCCCGAAGGAATAGAGGAGATAAAAGGAGCGTAAATATGTGGTTTCTAAAACTCGCGTATCAAGTAAATGTGCAGGTAGGGGAATTGTCTACCGTGCCTGATATATTTTTGTTCCAAAAAGTACGGTGTTAATTTGCAGAAAACTCTGTCGTAGTATTAAGACGAATTTGTTGCCCCTGAAAGGACACCCCTCATGCGAAAAATTGGAGCGTCCCGCGCTGCACGCCGACGTGCAATGATCGCCGGAACCGTCATCTGTTCACTTGCGCTTAACACAGTGTCAGCGAACGCAGTCACGCCACACTACGCGGTGAACCCTGAGAGCGCTGCACAGCAACTCGACGGGAACCAGAACTGGCGTGATGCCAACGGCTCTGTCGTCCCGGCAGTAAGCCCCGAAGTTACGGAAGATGCGCGGCAAGCTATCGACCGTGACGCGATTGCAGCCGGACGTGTCACTTCCCTCGAACAAATTGAACAACAACGAGCGAAGGGCGTAGTGCAAGGCCGAGTCGTACTGGCCACGGATGCGAACACGCTCAACGCGGCACAGCAAGGAATCGGCAACGGTTACACCGTGTACCTTCAGTGGATGGACAACACATCGCCGGCATCGCCTATCTTCTCAGCCAAAACACACACACTGGCCGACGGCACTCCTCCCGGCGAAGGCTACTTCGCGTTCGATAACCTCAACTGGATTGATGCGAAGGGCACCCTGCACCACTTCAACCCTGAATCGGATGGGGAGCATACCCGCTACAAACTGTGGATGCGTCCCAATCAGCAAGGCCCTGCTGGCAATCCACTAGTCACACTGCGTCAAGCGCCAGGCTCCGGAGTTGGTTTTATGAACCCCGACTTCGACGGGCCGGGAGGCTCCAAGGTGATTGAGGGCTATGCTCTCACCCACGCGACTATTTACACAGCAGAGCAGCCTTTGGCCACGGACACACCCTTCCCATTCGCTCGACCGCGCAACGATTGGCGGCTCGACGAACAAGGCCCTTCCACTGATCGGCCGCAATACTCAGTTTCAGGCAAGGTGTACTGGTCCAGTATCGACAACCTTGACGGGTTCCCACGCAAAACTGAAGGTCAGGATGGGGATGGCCACTACGTAGTCATGAGCCGGCTGAGTGAAGAGGGCGTCGAAAAGCTGAAAGAAGCCGTCGGTCAGATCTCCGATCCTGCTCAGCGCTCCCGTGCGCAGGCTGAGTATCTCAAAGAGCACCCGGATACTGTCGCCGAGACTGTGATTGGCAAAGTTGTAGACGGCAATTACACCGTGCGCTTCAAGGGGCGAATCACCGAAGAATCGCTGTATGGCTTTGTAGTCGCCGGGACGCGAAAGTCCGGCCCGACACAGCAGATACTCCCTGCCTTCTCCGGCTGGTCTGTGCCGGAATTCGGCCCCGCCGGTGAAAACTCCGTGCTTCCAGCAGCTAAGTACCATACAACTGCTACCTACGCTGCTGAAGGCGTGAACTTCGCCCTCGTTCCAGACGTCGCGGATCCCATGTTGAGCATCAGTGCTTCCGTCGGCACGCACCGTGCGAAACCAGGCGACGTGGTCCAGCCATTCGTCGAAATGGTGGCGGCGCTAGGCCAATCCGCAGACGTCGAATGGACCAACGCCGATGGTCGCCCCGACGGCGCATGCAACGACGACAACTTGAACACCTGCTCTTTTACCGTGCCTGATGACGCCAAAGATGGCTCTATCTTCCAGGCCCGGCTCATGGTCGAAGGACAGATTGTGGCTTCGGCTCAGTTCGAAGTCGGCACGAAGGAACTCGCCGAAGACTACCAGCCACAATGGAGCAACATCACGGTTGAAGCGGGCAAGAAAGCCACCGCTCCGGCCCCTACGCTTGACGACACCCGTTCCACCACCACTGAGCGCCTCACCCCAGGCCAAGACGTAGTATTCGCCCGTGACGCAAAAACTCCTGACTGGGTCAACGTCGTCGAAGACGGGTCACTGACTATCAACCCACCAGCCGGAATGAAAGCAGGGAAGCACAACGTCCCCGTGAAAGTGACGTACCCGGATACGTCGACAGAAACGGTGAGCGTTGCAGTAACGGTGACGGCGCCGCCAAGCGTTGTGCCGACCCCGCCGGCCAAGCCGTCTACTTCGGCTAAGCCGTCCACGTCGGCCAAGCCGTCTGCCTCTCCGAAGAAGCCGACCCCGCCGGCCAAGCCGTCTACTTCGGCTAAGCCGTCCACGTCGGCCAAGCCGTCTGCCTCTCCGAAGAAGCCGAGCCCTTCGGCTAAGCCGTCTACGTCGGCTAAACCGTCTGCCTCTGCCAATCCGTCTGCTTCGGCTAAACCGTCTGCTTCGGCCAAGCCGTCTGCTTCGGCCAAGCCGTCTGCTTCGGCTAAACCGTCTGCTTCGCCGAAGAAGCCAACCACGTCGGCACAGCCATCGACTACCTCTCGCAAGATGAAGGCACCGACCCTGGAAGCGCTTGTCGAAGGCGACACAATGCTCCGCGGCAGTGCCGATGGGGTCAACCAAAAGCTGACTGTATCGGTAACTGGTCAGAAAGATGTCACGGTACGAACCGACAAGAACCATCGCTGGAGTGTGCAGTTATCGCAGCCCCTGCGTGCGGGGGATGTCGTGAAAGTTCGTGATGCTGCGGGCAACGAAACGAGGACGACTGTTCAGGCGAAACCGACTGAAGAACCAACACCTAGTTCGTCGACGGGCAGTATCGTTGGCATCGTGCTCGGCATCCTGGCGGCCTTGATCGGTGGCGCCGTAGCGTTCGGGCTGCACACCGGCATGCTCAAACTGCCTGGGGTGCTGCATTGATGAGGTGAGGCTCTGCCATAAAACCTAAAAGGCAGTAACAGGACGAGGATTACTACAGTCCTGTTACTGCCTTTTGTGCTGACGGCACTGCCTGTGTTGTTGAGTGTGGCGCCCAGCTAGTCCTTCTTGGACTTGGCTTCCGAACCAACCCCCGAACCAGACTCCGAATCAGTGTCGTTGCTGTCAGGGGTCTCTGGCTCGTAGCCGTCGGCCCAGGTGCCGGTTTCGTAGTCGTAGCCGACGTTTTCGCCGTCTTCGTTGGTGCGCTGGTACCAGTCGGTGACGTGGGCGGCGGTGGAGTCGAAGTCCGCGCCGGCGCCCTTGCCTTCGTCGGCTTGGTTGACGGTGAGTTCGAAGTCGTCGCCGTATTCTTCGAGGCCCTTGATGACGGCGGCGCGCATTGCGGATCGCGCGTAGGTGTTGCGGATCGCGAGAGGGTCGGTGGACAGGTCTCGGAGGAATGCGACGCCGATGAAGATCAGGATGGCGGAGAACGGCAGCGCGGAGAGGATCGTGAGGGATTGCAGGCCGGAGAGGGCGTCTTCGCCGCCGGTCAGGAGCATGACGACGGCGATGCCCATCATGCACGCACCCCAGAATAGGACGATCGGTTTCTTTGGCGCCGGGTCGCCCTTGGAGGACATGGTGCCCATGACGACGGAGGCGGAGTCGGCTGAGGTGATGAAGAAGATGGAGAGGATGACGATCAAGAGGGCGGAGGTGAGGCCGTAGAGGGGGAGCTGCTCGAACATGGCGTAGAGGACGCTTTCGGTGGAGCTGGTGCCGTCGAAACCTGGGATGTTGTCTCGGTTGAAGGAGATGGTGGTGCCACCGAAGATGGTGAACGCGAGGATGAGCACGGTGGTCGGCACGACGATGGTGACGATGGTGAATTGTCGGATGGTGCGGCCGCGGGAGATGCGGGCGATGAACATGCCGACGAACGGGGTCCAGGCGATCCACCATGCCCAGTAGAAGGCGGTCCAGGCCGCCTGGAAGTCGAGTGTTTCTTGGCCCCAGGTCAGTGAGCGGGACGCCATGTCCATGTACTTGTCGACGTACGCGATGGCGCCGGACGGGAGGAGGTTCGTGAGGAACAGGGTCGGGCCGGTGACGAACACAAAGAAGATCGCGCCGAGCGTCAGGGTGATGTTGATGTTGGAGAGGATGCGCACGCCCTTGGAAACGCCGGAGACGGCGGAGATCATGAAGCCGGTGGATAGCAGCATGACGATGCCGATGAGCACACCTGTGGACACCTCGATGCCACCGACGATGGAAACGCCCTCGGTGATCTGTAGCGCTGCGACGCCGAGAGAGGCCGCGGTGCCAAAGAGGGTGGCAACGATCGCGAGGATGTCGACGAGCTTGTCGGTCCATGCACCTTTACCCTTGGTCAGGGGGGTGAATACGGAGGACAGGAGGGAGACGCGGCCGCGGCGATACGTCGAGTAGGCGAGCGCACCGCCGACGAGCGCGTAGGCCGACCATGGTGAAACGCCCCAGTGGAAGTGGGACTGCGCCATCGCTTGGTGGAGGGCTTCGGGGGTTTCGGCGTCGACAGTCAGTGGTGGTGGGGTGATGTAGTGGCTGAGTGGTTCGGAGGGGCCGAAGAAGAAGATGCCGACGCCAATACCTGCGGCGAACATCATGGCGATCCAGGAGAAGAAGGAGTACTCCGGCTCCTCGTCGTCCTTGCCGAGTTTGATAGTGCCAAAGCGTGAGAACGCGATGACGAGCATCAGGACGACGCAGCCGGACATGATGATGTTAAACAGCCAACCGAAATTGTACATGCCCCAGTTCAGTGCGTTGCCGGCTACTTCGCCGACGGTATCTGGTGCGGCGATGCCCCAAATGATGAACGCGACGATGAGCACCGCGGTGACACCGAAGACGAGCTTGTCCACCCCGAATCGGTTGCGTTGTTCTTCCACGCTGATCCCGGGGACGAGCCCGGGGTGCATGTCGTCGGGATAGGCGGGTGCAGCATTGGTGCTGGACATGAGGTGCTCCTTGCGATTGTGAGTCTCTTAGTTAACCGCATCCGGGACGATATGGCTAGTTGGGTCCGGACGTTTTCGGCGGTTGATAGTCAGGAGGAGCAGCGTCGTACCGATGGTGAACGCGGAGGAAAACGCGAGGTCAACCCAATCAAGTTCGGTAGGGCTGGCGTCGGGTTCGATGAAGAAAACAGAGATATTATTAAACGCGTGCATCACCACTGCGGCCTCGAGTCCGCCGGTGTACCAGACAAGGGCGGAGACGCAGATGGTGAACACGAGGATGTCGGTCAACCCGATCCAGTTGTACTCGTGCAACGCCACGAATGGGATGACCGGGACCGCGTACGCCACCCACGGCGAGCGCACCCACGTGCCGACGATCTGGGGGATAGCGCCACGGAACATGAACTCTTCCGCTGCTGCCTGAAACGGCGTGATGAGCACGTACATCAGCAGGATTGGCGTGAGGTCGATGTCTTCCCACGGCGTGGTCAGGCCGAACAGCACCAGCATGACCAGGCTGCTGCGAAGCACGATTGGCCAGCGCACGCGGCCCGCCACGCTGACGAGCAGCGCCGGATCGCGTCCGGCCACCCGTGCTGCGAGGAACGCCGCCGGCAGCGTCAGCGCAAGGCTGAGCACGATGGCGAGCTGGGATTCCATGTCACCGGTGGCGTCCAGGAAGAAGAAGGCAGCCAGCGTCAGCGTGAGGAAGAACGCTACGAGCAGCAGCGCCTCTATGAGCGCGCGCCACCACGGCCGTTCAGCGGCGAGGAGGTGGTACTCAAGGCAGGGCTGCAACGGCGACCTCCAACGCGATGTTCGCGGAAGCGCCAGGCAGCAGTGTCACGCCACGGCGGTCTTCGCCGAGTAGGGCGGGTTCCACGCAGACGAAGTGGGCCCAGTCGTCATCGCCGAGATCGTCGGCTTCGCGGCACACGTCGGGGCCCGGGTTCCACACCACGAGGTGGTCGGTGCCGGTGCAGGTAAACGTGAGCTCGCGGGTGGCGTCGCGGAGGACGGCGCTGGTCGCCCCGGCAATCACGGCGTCGGTCTCCTTGCCAAAGCGCAGCGATCCCTCCACCGTCTTCAACTCGCCGTCGGTTTTGTCGAGGAAGCGGGAGCCGTCGACACCCGAGAGTTCCGCTGTCGCCGCGTCGCAGGCCCAGTAGGGGTGCAGTGCGATCTGGACGGGCCGCGGGGTGGACGCGCCGTTGGTGATGGTCAGTTCGAAGCGCGAGCGGGCGTCGTCAAGCTGGGTGCGGAAGACGAGGTGGAAGTTGTCGTGGCTCACGCGCATCGTGTCGCCGTCGTGTTGCCACTCGAGGCTGGTTGCCCAGCCGTGCATCTGCTCGCCGAGAGTTTGTGCGAACCACGGAGCGACAACTGGGATTCCTCCGTGGGCCGGACTGTGCTGGGAATGAAAAAACAGTGGTTGCGTCACGGCTCCCAATGCTAGTGGGGGTATAGCATGAGGGCCATGTCTCTGTTTGCTTCCCCGTTACACTGCGTTGATGTCCCCTTCGAGCGCGAAGGCATGCAGCTGTTCGCGCGCATCGTGCGCAGCGCCACGACCGCGAAGGACGCACCGGCGTTGCTCTTCCTCCAGGGCGGCCCGGGCTTCCCGAGCCCGCGCGAGCGCTTCGAGTGGATTGAGTACGCCACCAAGCGCGGCTACCAAGTGGTGCTGCTGGATCAGCGCGGCACGGGCCGCTCCTCCCGCATCGATCGCGCCATGCTTGACGACGCCACCATCGACTTCACCTGCCTCCGTGCCGACGCCATCGTGGACGACGCGGAAGCACTGCGCCACACACTGGGGCTGGCGCAGTGGGACGTGCTGGGCCAGTCCTTCGGCGGGTTCTGCCTAGTGCACTACATGCTGCGCTACCCGGAGTCGCTGCGTGCGGCGCTGTTTACGGGTGGGTTGCCCTCGATCAGCAGGGGCGTGGACGAGGTGTACGAGGCGACGTTCGCCACCGTGCGGGCCCGCCACGAGGAGCTCTTCAACGCAGTGCCGTGGGCGCAGGAGCGCATCGCGGAGGTGTGCGAGCACCTCGAGCAGCGCGAGGAGTTCCTGCCAACCGGGGAGCGGCTGAGTGCGCGGCGCTTCCGGACCATCGGCACGCTGTTGGGGCAGGAGGGCGGCGCGGGCACGATCGCGACGCTGCTCGAGGCCCCCTTCCACCCGAACGGTGCGATGCGCACGGACGTGCTTGCACAGATCGGCGCGCTGGTCAGCTACGAGTCCGGCCCGCTCTACGGGGTGATCCACGAATCCATCTACGGCGGTACCGTGCCGGGCGCGACCGCGTGGTCGGCGCAGCGCGTCGCCGAGCGCACTCCCGGCTTCGGCGCCGACGAAGGGCTGCTCACCGGTGAGCACGTCTTCCCGTTCCAATTCGACGAGGACCCGGCACTGCGCCCCTTCAAGCAGGCGGCGCACGAGCTGGCGGCCAAGGACGACTGGCCAAACCTCTACGCAGGCGCTGCGGGGTTCAACGCGGCCGACCACGGCATTCGGACCGCGGCGGCCGTCTATACGCAGGATATGTACGTGCCGCGCCAGTTCTCCCTCGAGACCGCCGAGGCGCTCGGCATCAACGTGTGGGAAAACGAGCACATGCAGCACGACGGGCTGCGTAAACACGGCGAGGCCGTGCTGGGTGCGCTGTTAGAAATCGTAGGCGTCTAGCTCGGCGGCGCTCGGGTAGGAGGGCTGGGCACCCGGCTTGGTCACCGCGATTGCGCCGACCTTCGCCGCGACCTTCGCGGCCTCATCCAGCGTGTCGCCCTCGACGAGTCGGTGGCACAGCGCGCCGGCGAACGCGTCGCCAGCGCCGACGGTGTCGACGGCCTCCACACGCGGCGTATCCACCGGGCGCAAGCCCTCCGCGTCGGCGATGAGCGCTCCGGCCGCGCCGAGGGTGAGCACGACGGAGGCGAAGCCGGCGTCGAGAAGCTGCTGGGCGAGCTGCTCCGGGGTTTCCTGCGGGGAGACGCCGAGCTGCTCGAGGATGAGGCCGGCCTCGTGCTCGTTGGCGAGCAGCGGGTCGGCGGCGAGCAGTGCTGCGCGGTCCACCTCCACGACGGGGGCAAGGTTGACCACGACGCGCGCACCGTGGGCCTGTGCCAACTCGACCGCCTTGGCGAAGCCGTCCGCGGGGATCTCGCCCTGCAGCAACACGAGCGAGGCGTCCTCGATGGCGGCGACGTGGCGGTCAACGTGGTTCGCGTCCACCTCGGCGTTCGCGCCGGGCACGACCAGGACGGTGTTCTCGCCGTCGGCGGCCACGGTGATCACGGCCAGGCCGGTGACCTCCTCTTTCTGCTCGACGTGGGTGAGGTCCACGCCCGCGACCTCCAGGAGCGCGAGCGCCGGCGCCGCGTTCGAGTCTTTGCCCACCGCGCCGACCAGCGCCACATGCGCGCCCAGCTTCGCGGCTGCGCACGCCTGGTTGGCACCCTTGCCTCCGGCGGTGAGCCCGCCGCCTTCGCCCAGTAGGGTTTCGCCCGGGTTAGGGTGGCGGGCAACGTTGACGGTGAGGTCTGCGTTAATGGAACCAACTACTACGATCTTCATACCCACCCACAGTAGCGTCTAAAACATGCTGTCGATGAGGCGCCGCGTGTATTCGTGCTGCGGATTGCGCAGGACGTCCTGCGTGCGGCCCTCCTCCACGATTTCGCCCTCGTGCATCACGATCGTGCGAGGGCACAGCGCGCGCACCACGCCGAGGTCGTGGGAGACGAACACGAGGGTGGAGGCGAGCTCGTCGAGCAGGGTGAGCACCTGGTTACGCAGGGTGGCGTCGAGGGCGGAGACGGGCTCGTCCGCAAGCAGGATATCGGGGGTGGCGGCGGTCGCGCGGGCAATGGAGATGCGCTGGCGCTGCCCGCCGGAGAACTCGCGGGGGAAGCGTCGCTCGGTGCCCTCAAGACCGACCGCGGCAAGCATCTCGCTGGCCCGCCGCGTATCGACGCCCGCCTCCTCCACCGACGCCCCGACCCGCATCCGAGGGTCCAGGGAAGAGTAGGGGTCCTGGAACACCATCTGGCAGCCGCCGTTGATGCGGACCTCCCCGGAGTCGACGCCACGCAAGCCCGCGATGACGTGCAGGAGGGTGGTCTTTCCGGAGCCGGAACCGCCCACGATGCCGATGCGCTCGCCCCGGCGGACCTCAAGGTTCACGTTGCGTAGTGCTTTGGTGGTGCCGCGGGTGACGGAGACATCACGAAGGGTGACCACGGGCACACTCACCTCACGCGGGGCGGATGCGAGCCGCGGCAGCGTCGGGTTGAGCAGCTTGCGCGAGTAGGCGCTGTCCGCCGGCTCGATCGCCCCGGCGCGAAACACCAGGACTTCCTGCGTCATGTGGTTGACCACGGGCATGTCGTGGGAGATGAACAGCAGCCCCATGCCGCGGCGGCGGACCACGGTGTCGATGAGGTCCAGGATCTGGCGTTGGACGGTGACGTCGAGGGCGGTGGTGGGCTCGTCGCAAAGTAAGAAGTCGGGGTCGCCGGCGAGGGCAAGCGCGATGAGCACGCGCTGTCGCTGCCCGCCGGAGAGCTCGTGTGGGTAAGCCTCGGGGCGGTCGACGCCGACTTCCTGCAGCAGGTGCCGCGGCACGACCTTGCCGATCTTCTTGAGCGGGTCGAGTGCCGTCATGGGTTCTTGGAAGACCATTGCGACGCGAGAGCCGCGCACGCGGCGGCGGGTCCGCTCGGAGGTGCCGATCATTTCGACGCCGTCGACGGTGATGGAACCTTCGGCCGGTAGGTCCGTGAGCCCCATGATGGACAGCGCCGTGAGTGACTTGCCGGACCCGGACTCGCCGATGATGCCGAGGCGCTGGCCGCGTTCGAGCGTAAAACTGATGCCGTGCAGCAGGCCCTCGATGCGGAGGTTAGAAACGTTGATCACGGTGGCCCCCTGCTACGTTGCACGCGAGAATCGTCAGCGCGATGGCCAGCGCCGGCCACAGCGCAAGGTGCGGGGCTGCGGCCAGGTAGGGCTGGCTGGCCTGCAGCATCCGGCCCCAGGACGCGTAGGGTGCCTGCACGCCGAAGCCCAGGAAGGATAGGCCCGACTCGGCCAGCACCGCCATGGAAAACGCCACCGCGATCTGGGTGATGACCACCGGCAGGATGTTCGGCAGCACGTGGCGCCACGCCACCATAATCCCAGGCACCTTGTTCAGGCGCGCGGCCAGGATGTAGTCCTGGGACATCACGCGAAGCGTGGCCACGCGCGAGACACGGACGAACCCGGGGATACCCGCGATGCCAAGGGCGAGCACCACGATCCACATGCTGGCGCCGAACGCCGCCGTGAGCGCGATGGCCAGCAGCAGCGCCGGAAACGCCATGAGCACGTCGCTGCCGCCCATGACGGTGCGCTCCGTCCAGGAGCGGCGCATGCCCGCGAGCACCCCGAGCGGCACGCCCACGAGCAGGGAGAGCGCCGCGGCACCTGCGCTCGCAGCAACGGTGTAGCGCGCGCCCATCATGATGCGCGAGAGTAGGTCGCGACCCAGCTCGTCGGTGCCGAGCAAGTGCGTGGCGCTTGGTGCGGCGAGGCGCTGCGCCGGCATGGCCTGCAGCGGGTCGTAGGGCGTCCACACCAGGGAGAGCACCGCCACGAACACGATCGCCCCCAGGGTTGCCCACCCGGCAACTCGTTTCGGATTCACTTCGCCCTCCTGACACGCGGGTCAACGACCCCGTAGGCGATGTCCACGAGCGCGTTGACCAGTAGCGTAAACGCCACCAGCAGCATCATCGTGGACTGCACCGCTGTGATATCGCGGTTGCGCACCGAGTCCAGCAGGAAGGAGCCCAGGCCGGGGATGGCGAAGACTTGCTCCACAACCACGGCGCTGACCACCAGCGCGGACAGCTGGATCCCCACCACCGTGAGCACCGGCAGCGCGGCGTTGCGAAGCACGTGCTCGCGCACCACCTGCGTCATGCTCGCGCCGGTAGAGCGCGCGGTGCGCACGTAGTCGCGCTCGAGCTCCTCGGAAACCGCGGTGCGGATATACCTCGCCAGGATCGCCGTCTGCACGGCGGTCAGCGACAGCACCGGCAACACCGCGTGCGCAGCCGTGCCCCACCCGTTGGCAGGCAACCAGCCCAAACGCACCGAGAACACCGCCACGGCCACAATGCCGACAACGAAGCTCGGCACCGCCATGCCCAACTGTGTCAGCCCGGACAGCACCGCACTGTTTCGCCGCGCCAGCCAGATCCCGACAGGAAGCGCGATGGCCAACGACAGCGCCATCGCAGCCACCGCCAACACCAGCGAGACCCCCGCGCGCTGCCAGATCACCGGGCCCAGGTCCGCGCCGCTTGCCAGCGACACCCCGAAGTCACCGCGCAGCATCGCGACAATCCAGCTCACGTATTGGGCCACCAGCGGGCGGTCCGTCCCTAACGTGTGCGACAGCTCCGCCACCGCCTCATCCGAGGCGTTGAGCCCAAGCGCGATGCGCGCCGGGTCGCCCGGGATGGCGCGCAGCAGCAGGAAAATCACCACGCTGGCCGCAGCGAGTAGCGCGAGCAGCCGCAGCAGCGTTGATGCAACGTGTTTCATCGGCGCACCTCGTTCAGCGGCAGGGAGTCGGTGACCACGTTCGGGTCGAGCCCGTGCACGCCCGGCGCGTAGAGCACGATGTTCGGCGCGTTGACCAGGGTGAGCGCCCCGGCGTCGGCCATGATGGTGTCCACCGCGGCCCGCAGGTCGCCCTGCGCCATGAGCTCGCGGGCGTGCGCGGAGTCGTAGCCGAAGTAGTAGTCCGGGTTGCCAAACATGTGCACCATGTCGCGCGGCTCCACGTGCGAGATAATCGACGCCTGATAGTCGTGCTGCTTGTGCACCTTGTTCAGCCACACCGCCGGGAACTCCACGGTGTGCAGCGTGACGCGGAAGCCGACGCTGCGAAGCTGGGAGTAGATGAGCTCGCCGGCGGTCTGCGCGTACGGCCTGCTGGGCACCTCGATGGTGATCTCTGGGGTGCGCCCCGCGAGCAGCTGGCGGGCTTTGTCGGGGTCGAAGGGGTAGTAGTTGGTGCCGGTAAACCACGGGTCGGTCGGCGGGACGGGCGCGCCGCCGGTGTCGGTGGCAAGCCCGTTGTAGACCACGGCGTTGAGCGCGTCGCGATCGATGGCGTATGCGACGGCCTGCCGCACGGTGACGTCGTCGAAAGGCTCAACCTTGTTGTTCATGCTGAAGATCACCTCGCCGTTGGTAGTACCGACCGCGGTGGTGATGTCGTCTGGCAGGGCGTCGATCAACTGTGGCGCCTGCATTGCCCACACGACGTCCACATCGCCGACGCGCAGCGCATTGACCGCGGCGATGGCGTCGCCGAAGTAGCGGATCATCGCCCCGCTTTGCGGCTTTGTGCCCCAGTAATCGGGCCGCGGGTCGAAAGAAATCACGTAGCCGGGCTCAAACGAGCGCAGCGTGTATGGGCCGGTGCCCAGCGGGTCGCGGGCAAGCCGGCTCACGGAGTCGGGCGTCATCATCGCCCCCGTCATCGTGCCCATGGACCACAGCCACTGCTCGTTCGGGGCTTTCAGCGTCACCTCGAGCGTGCGCGGGTCCACCGCGCGGGCGGATGCGACCGGGTCCATGTTCTCCTTGATGCCGTTGACCCAGGAGTCCTTTACATAGTTGATGGAGAAGACGGCGTCGTCGGCGTCGAAGGGGGAGCCGTCGGAAAACGTCACGCCCTCGCGAAGATCGAAGGTGTAGACGGTCCCGTCCTCGCTTACGCGCCACGAGGTCGCCAACCACGGCTGAGGCTCGCCGTGGGCGTCGATACGCACGAGCGTCTCATAAATGTTGCCCATCAACGCCTGGGGCGCCGCGGCACCGCCGATGGAGGTGAAGTCGAGGCCCGCTGGCGGCCCTTGCGTTGCGACGACCACATCCTCCCGCGGCGCCGCAGGACCGCACGCGGCGAGGCTCATCCCAAGCGCGGCGCCGAGCGTCGACGCCACCAGCCCGCGCGACAGGGTGCTGAAATGCATGGGTGTAGAGTCTAGCGGTCCCAGACTCCTGCGAGAATTTCCATCGAACGCAGCGCCTCTTCGTGCGTCGGGGCCTGCAGGGAAATCATCAGTTCGTCCGCGTGCGCGGTGGCGGCGAAGTCGGTGAGGTAGCCGCGGACCTGCTCACCGGTACCGGCTGCGGTGTAGCGCAGCATGCCGATAATCTGCTGGCCCTGTGGGGAGCGCACAACTTCGTCGAGCTGCTCGTCGCTCAGCATGGTGCCGCGTCGACCGATCATGGCGCGTACCCGGTTGCGGTGCACCAGGTGGGTCTGGCGCTCGGCGTCCTCGGCGCTGTCCGCCGCCGTGACATTGACGGCCGCGATGCAGTAGGGCTCCGGGTAGCGCTCAGACGGCTCGTAGTTTTCCTTGTAGTACGCCGTGGCCTGCTCCAACATGCTTGGCGCGAAGTGGGAGGCAAACGAGTACGGCAGGCCGAGCTTCGCTGCCAACGACGCCCCGAACATGGAGGAGCCGAGGATATACAGCGGTACGTTCGTTCCTGCGCCGGGCACGGCGGTGACTCCGGCCAGCGGGGAGTTATCGCTGAGCCACGCCTGCAGCTCCAACACGTCCTCTGGGAAGTGTTCGGCCGCCCGCGGGTCGCGCCGCAGCGCCCGGCCGAGCGTTTGCTGGTCGGTGCCCGGGGCGCGGCCAAGACCGAGATCGATACGCTTCGGGTAAAGCTCCTCAAGCATCCCAAACTGTTCTGCAACCACGTACGGCGAGTGGTTCGGCAGCATCACGCCACCTGCGCCGAGCCGAATACGTTCAGTCTTCGCGCCGATATGGGCGATGAGGACCGAGGGCACCGAAGAGACAATGCTGTGCATATTGTGGTGCTCGGAATACCAAATACGCGAAAACTCCAGCGACTCCGCCTTCTGCGCGAATGCAACGGAACGCTGCATTGCGTCGGCGACGGACTCGCCGGAGTATCGGGTGCAAAAATCAATCAGTGAGAGTGGGAGAGACATGGCCCCCACCCTACGCGGTAGCTGCCTCCACGTGTTGTTGCGGGCGAGCGAAGTCAACCACTAGACCAACGATGAACGCGATGACTACCGGCAGGACCCAACCCAGGCCAGCATCGTGCAGTATTGACCAGCTCACCAGCGGGGTCAGGGCGCCGGCAGCCCAGCCCAGGGAAATGAACGTCTCGATTGCGGACCAGACCACAGCAACCCAAATCGGCAGGAAGAGCGCCCAGTGGAACGCCATGCGGCGCTTGAACACGGGCTCGATCAGGGTGACGAAGATCAGCGCGATCGCCGGCGGGTACAGGAAACCGATGACCGGGGCGGCGATCGTCATCACGAAGTCCAGGCCCTGGGTAGCGATGACCATGGAAGTGATGGTGAAGATGACAGCCCAGGTGTGGTACGAGCCTGCGAACTCGGTGGAGAAGAACTCCGCGGTTGCGGTGATCAGGCCGACCGCGGTGGTCAGGCACGCCAGCAACACGATCAGCGAGAATACGATCTGTCCAGCCTGGCCCATCGTCAGGTTGGCGGCTTCTGCCAGCAGGCCAGCGCCGTTATCGAACTGGTCAGAATCAGGCATCACGCGGCCGATCATGCCCAACCCAACGTAAATGAGTGCCAACAGCGCGCCCGAGCCAGCACCGGCCGCGATGGTGCCGTTGACCAGCTTCTTGCCTTCAGGGAAGCCCTTCGAACGCAGCGTGGAAATTACAACGATGGAAAACGCCAGCGCGGCGATGGAGTCCATCGTCAGGTAGCCCTCCAGCAGGCCGGTTGGGTAGGGGCCGGACTGGTAGTGCTCGGAAGGCGCGGATGGTTCTGCGCTCCAGCGCGACAGGGAAACCGAAATCATCACGACCAGCAGGATGACCAGCGCCGGGGTGAGGAACTTGCCCAGCTTCTCCATGATTGTGTTCGGGTTCCAGCTCAGCGCCAGGGCGATGCCGAAGAAGATGACGTTAAACACGCCGGAGGCGAAGAGCCCGGAGACGTTGAACAATGGGGTGATCGCGGTCTCCATTGATACCGCGCCGGTACGCGGCAGGGCGTAGAACGCGCCGATGGACAGGTAGGCGAGCACCGGGAAAACGACGCCGAAAATGCTGCCTGCGCGCTGCGCAAGGTCGCGGACGTTCGTGCCGGACAGGGCAATCGCGATGACGGCGAGCACCGGCAGCAGAGCGCCGGTGCTGAGGAAGCCGAGGATGGCAGGCCAGAAGTTATCGCCTGCCTGTACAGCCAGGATTGGTGGGAAAATCAGGTTGCCGGCACCGAAGAACATGGAAAACAGCGCCAGCGCGGTGACGATGACCGCCTGGGTGGAGTTCCCCTGTTTCGTGCCCGTTTGAGCGTTCTGTGTGTGGTCCATTGCCACACAATACAACACACAGCGAAAAAATGGGAAATCTTTTCCATTCTGTGAGACGCTTATACGAGTGTTTCGATCGCTTTCAACGGAATCTCCACCCAATCAGGGCGATTGTTTGCCTCGTACACCACCTCGTACGCCGCCTTATCCACCACGTACGCAGCAAGGACTGGGTCCTCGCTCGCAGGGGCAGTGCCGTAGCCTTCCAACAGCTTCTCGACGTGCTCCCGCTCCCAGGCAGCGTCAAAGTTGCCCACTGCCGCGGCGTACCCGTAGGAACGGATCATCCCGGCGACATCGCGCAGCGGGTGATCGGGTAGGCGGCGCTCCTGCAGAGGACGCGCGGGTTCGCCTTCGAAGTCGATGAGGAACCACTGCGCATCCGTCTTGAGCGTCTGCCCAAGGTGAAGGTCGCCGTGGACACGCTGCGTGGTCAGAGCTGTGGCGGTGGTGGTGGCGGAGCTGGCGTCGAGAAGCGAGTAGAGCTTCAGGATGCGCTCGCGATACTGCTCGAGCACCGGCGCGCGCTGAATGTAGGAGTCGAGATGCTGCGTGAGCCGTGTGCGCAGCGCCGACGGGCTGGCGGTCTCGGTCGGGAAGGCGTCGGCGAGCGCGGTGTGTACCTGGCGGATCGCCGCGCCGAGCGCTTCGGTGTCGTCGGTGTCGAGCGTGCCGCCGGAAGCGAGCACGAACCCGTCAGTGCCACCCACGATGCGGTCTTGCTGCATCGCCAGGGTCTGGCCGTCGCGGGTAGCGTAGCCGCGCACCGCGGCGACGGCGGGGCAGTCCGCGATCTGGCTCAGCAGCTCCACATCCGGGTTCAGCCCGTCCTCGAGGCGGCGGAACACCTTCACAATGTGATCGCCAACCACCAGCGAGGTGTTCGACTGTTCGGCCCCGAGTGGACGCGCACCAGCAGCGTCGATGGCGCCCTCTACCGCGCCAAACTTTGCGACGTTAGCCAGGTAGGCCTCGGCGCCCTCTGGGGTGTGCAGGACGTCTTGGGTGCCGGTGGCGTCGACAAACACTTGGTAGTGGTCGACTGTGCCGCCATGGTGTACCGCGAGAATCTGCCACGTGAACTGCTCCCCGGTGGTGGGGGAGGTGACAGTTTCCGCGGCGACGACGTCAATGGCGTCGACCGGCTCGGACTTCGCGCCGTAGAAGCGCTGCGCAGCAATATCAATCATGTGACCAATGTTAGGAGATATCGAACCAGAAGAAGCCATGAGGCGCGAGTGTGCTCAACCACGGCAGCTCACCGATGGCCGGGAACTCCTCACCGCCGGTCAGCTCGCGGGGCACCACGCCGTTGTAGCCCGACAGATCCATCTCGACGGCCTGCGGGCGCGAGGACATGTTGTGCACGCACAGGATTCGCTCGCCCTCATACTCGCGGATAAACGCCAACACCTGCGGGTTCTCATGGTCAACCTCGATGTAGGAGCCACGCCCGAACGCGCGGTACTGCTTGCGGATCATGATCATCTGGCGCACCCACTGCAGCAGCGAGTTCTCCAGCTTCATCTGGGACTCCACGTTGACAATGTCGTAGCCGTACTGGTCGTTGCGCACCGGCGGCAAATAGAGACGCTCCGGATCCGCGTGCGAAAATCCACCGTTGCGATCGTTCGACCACTGCATCGGAGTACGCACACCATCGCGGTCCGGCAGCCAAATGTTGTCGCCCATCCCGATCTCGTCGCCGTAGTACAAAAACGGCGACCCAGGCAGGGAGAGCAGTAGCGCGTGCGCAAGCTCCAGGCGATCGCGGTGCCCACCCAGCAGCGGCGCAAGCCGCCTGCGGATGCCCACGTTCGCGCGCATCCGTGGCTCGAACGCGTAGTTCCGGTACATGAACTCGCGCTCCTGGTCCGTCACCATCTCGAGCGTGAGCTCGTCGTGGTTGCGCAAGAACATGCCCCACTGCGCGGACTCCGGAATCGGAGGTGTCTCACGCAGGATATCGACGATCGGCTGCGCCAATTCCTGTCGAATCCCCATGAAGATGCGCGGCATGACAGGGAAGTGGAACGCCATCTGGCACTCGTCACCCTCGCCCTCACCGAAGTAGGCGACGACCTCCTCCGGAAGCTGGTTCGCCTCCGCAAGCAAGAAGCGGCCCGGGTACTCTTCGTCGAACATTGCGCGGACCTTCTTAATAAACTCGTGCGTCTCCGGAAGGTTCTCCGACGACGTGCCCTCGCGCTCGAAGAGGTACGGGATAGCGTCGAGGCGGATTCCGTCCATCCCCAGGTCCAGCCAGAAGCGGATGACGTCCAAAATCTCCTGCTGAACCGCCGGGTTGTCGTAGTTGAGGTCCGGCTGGTGGGAGAAGAAGCGGTGCCAGAAGTACTGCTTGCGTACCGGGTCAAACGTCCAGTTGGACTCCTCGGTGTCGATGAAGATGATGCGGGTGCCGGCGTACTTCTCCGGGTCATCTGACCACACGTAGTAATCCCCGTACGGGCCGTTCGGGTCGCGGCGGGACTCCTGGAACCAGGGGTGCTGGTCGGAGGTGTGGTTGATCGGAAAGTCGGTGATGATACGGATGCCGCGGCGGTGGGCGGCGTCGATAAGGGAGACGAAGTCCTCCACCGTGCCGAACTCTGGCAGCACCTTACGGAAGTCCCTGATGTCGTAGCCGCCGTCTTTCAGTGGCGAGTCGTAGAACGGTGGGATCCAGAGGCAGTCGACGCCGAGCCACTGCAGGTAGTCCAGCTTGGACTCGAGGCCCTGCAGCGTGCCGGAGCCCGTGCCGTTCGGGTCGAAGAAGGCGCGGACCAGCACCTCGTAAAACACCGCGTCCTTGTACCACTCTGGGTCGGGGCGTTCCCACGGCTCGGCGGCCGGGGTCGGCGTGGCGAAGTCAGTGGCCTGTGGGGTAGGGAGTTTCGTGTTTTCGTCCATGCCTTCTCACAGTAGCTTGATTGCCTCAGCCATTACAGACTCCAGGCTTGCTACTCCTCATCATGGTCGTCGGAGTGGAAGCCGAACGCCTGTAACCTGGCTCGATCCGCCGCAGACGAGGACGCGGTAAGCCGCAGTAGCTCTGAATAAATACCGCCGGAGACCGCGAGCTCCGCAGGGGTACCAATTTCGTCGATGCGGCCGTCGCGCAACGTGATAATGGTATCGACGTCCGCGATGGTGGACAGCCGGTGCGCGATCATGATGGTGGTGCGGTCCTCCATCAGCGCGTCGAGTCCAGCCTGCACGGCGCGCTCCGCCTTCGTGTCGAGGGCGGAGGTGGCTTCGTCGAGAATCAGCAGTGGTGCGTCCTTGAGCATCGCGCGTGCGATCGCGACGCGCTGGCGCTGCCCGCCGGACAGGCGCAGGCCGCGCTCGCCGATGACGGTGTCGTAGCCGTCGGTGAACTTCATGATGAAGTCGTGCGCGTTGGCGCGTTTGGCCACCGCGACCACCTCGTCCATCGTCGCGTCCGGCTTGCCGTAGGCGATGTTTTCAAACACGGTGCCTGAAAAGAGCGCCGCCTCCTGGAACACCACGCCCGTGGTCGCGCGCAGCTTTTCGACGCCCAGCTCCGCCAAGTCCCGACCGCATACCTTCAGGGTGCCCACCTGGATAGGGTAGAGGCCCAGCAGCAGGTTCACGATGGTGGACTTACCGCCGCCGGACTCGCCAACCAGGGCGATCTTCTCCCCGGCGTGGGCTCGGAAGCTCATGTCGTGAATGACGGGCTCGCCTGGCTCGTACTCGAAGGTGACCGAGTCGAACTCCACGACGGGTTCGTGGACCGGCAGTGGGCGGTGCTCCTCGACGGTGAGCTCCGGCACGCCTGAGGTTTGGGTCGCAGCAACGAGCTCGCGGTTCGCGGTTGGCTCTACCATCTCGTCCATGACATGGAAGTAGTCGCGGGAACCCGCGACGGCCCGCTGGGCGCTGTCGACGATCCAGCTCAGCATCATTACCGGCTGGCGGGCCATCGTGACCAGCTGAATGAGCATGACCATGTCACCGATACTGAAGTGGCCCTGGATGGTGCGCACGAACAGGATCATGTAGATGCCCATGAAAATCAGCGACATCGCCAGCCCGCGCAGGGCGTCCATGGAGTGCCACCAGCGCGACTGCGGGCGAGTGATGTTCACCGTGTTGTTGTAGTGGTTGCCGAACTTATCCAGTTCGCGCACTTCGGCGACGTACGACTTCGTCACTTTCACCTGGCCGACGACCTCCGCGAAACGCCCGTTCGCCTCGTCGATCTGCGCGTTCTTCTCCGCTTCCCATTTCTGCCACCGCTTCGAGGTCAGCGCCGTAAGCCACGTGTAGACGGGGAAGAGCGCCAACAACAACAGGGTCAGTGGCCAGTAGTAGAAGGAGGTGATGACGAGGATGGCGATGATCTGGATGATCATCGGCAAGAAGTTGTTGGAGAACGACTGGATGAACTGCGTCACCGAGGCGATCGAACGATCCAGCCTGGCAATGATGGTGCCGGTGACCTGGGTGTCGAAGTAGCGCTGTGGCAGCGAAAGAAGCTTTGCGAAATAGCGGGTGGATAGGATCTGCCGGATCCGCGCCGCCATGACGTCGCCGAGGTAGCCGGAAACGTTCTTCGCCAGCCCGCTGAGCGAGGTTGCGATGAACAGTGCGAACGCGAGCCACAGGACGGTGCGCACCGGGTCGGCGGGAGCGTTGTCGGAGTTATTGAGGGCGTCGACAATTGTGTCGGTTGCCTCGCGGACGATGAATGGCGAAATCAGCCCGAGGCCTGCGACAACCGTCGAGATCACAACGATGGCGAGGTAGAACGGCCACAGGGCGGAAGCGCTTCTTAACACACGGGTGAGAGATTGCATAGGGTGCCCAGCGTAGCGCGCATGGGAGATGCTCGTACAATAGTGTCCAATTGTTTTCGCTTACATCAGACGAACCAGACGAAAGGGCACTGATGCGCCACCACATACTTTCAGCTGCGGCCTTGCTGCTCGTTACTACTCTCACGCTGGGCGGGTGCGTGGCAGAGGATGACACTGCAACCCCCACTGACATCGAGGTGACGACGCCCACTGGCGCCCCACAGCCCGAGTTCCACCAAGAGTATGGTGACCCGGTGACTTCTACGGAGATCACCGGCAAGAGCGTCGATGACCCGAAGATGGAGCTGTCCTACAAGTGGCAGGGCAGCAGCTACGGCACCGGCTCCGGTGGCATCATTGTCGTTGCGGTGACGAACAAGAGCGACGTGCCAATGCCCGTTGACGCGCTCAAGCCGAAGCTGCGCTACAACACCGGCAACAACAAATTTGTCGACGCCAACCCAATTAACGCCGAACAGGCCGGGGTAGACATCCTCGGCGTCGACCGCCCACTGGGGCCAGGGGCCACCACGAACGCGAAGTACGCCTTCGACGTCACCCCAGATGGTCTCTGGGACGCGGAATTTACGATCGGCAACGTGAAGTTCAAGGGGAATCTGAACAACTAATGCGTGAAGAAGTAATCCTGCTCAATGACGACGGATCCCCGATCGGCACCGCGGACAAGTCCGAGGTCCACACCGAGGATACCCCGCTACACCTGGCCTTTTCCTGCTGGCTGTTTAACGAGGATGGCCAGCTGTTGCTCACACGGCGTGCGCTAGGGAAGAAGACGTGGCCCGGGGTGTGGACGAACTCGTTCTGCGGTCACCCCGGCCCCGGCGAGGACGTGCCGACGGCCATCCTGCGGCGCTCCGTAGAGGAGCTGCGCCTTCCGGAAGGGGCCGTGCTAGAGGTCACGCCGGTGCTGCCGGAGTTCCGTTACCGCGCGGTGGATTCTTCCGGCATCGTCGAGTACGAAATCTGCCCGGTCTACTCGGCGCGCCTCGCGCCGGGCCACGAGGACTTGGACCCGAACCCGGACGAGGTGGACTCGTGGCACTGGGCGGATCCCGCCGATGTTGTCCGCGCGGTGGACGCCACCCCGTTCACGTTTTCGCCGTGGCTGGTCGAAGAGCTGGCGGACCCGCGGCTGCGCGCTGTGCTGGAGGGCGCCGGGCGTTAACTACTGGTTGAACGCCGCGCGCACGTGGCGCAACGGGTCTTCCACGACCGTCGTCGTGTCAGCGCTGAGCGAGGCACGCAGGACGTTTCGGCCCGGCCGGTAGGCGGGCCAGTCGGCCTGCCCGCTGCAGATGTAGTCGTAGACGAGTCGGCCGATGTGGGTCGCAGGCTCGCCGAACAGCGTGTCCAGCTCGTAGCTGTGGCCAAGTGGGGTATCTGTGCAGAACTCGATCTGGCGGATGTCGGCAGGGCCGTGTTCGCAGGCGACGTCGACCCAACGGCGGATCAGCGCGTCGGACAAGAACCTGCCAGCAAGTGCGCCGGGGTCCGTGGTTCGCGCAGCTTCGATGTAGGCGCGCCGGGCCGCCCTGCTTTTGGCGCCGAACAGTTTACCGAAGCAGCGGATGAACGCGGCGCCGAAAGCGTTGAACCCTTCGCCGGACTGGTGGAACTCTTCACGGGTGGAGGTAACCACGATTGGTACGTCGGCGAGCTCAGCTGGATCGAACGGCGCCGGGCCAAGCGCGATGTCGTGGAAGTACTGGGTGCGGAAGCGCTGGTAGGCGCGCTCGATGGCATCCGGGCGGCGCTCGGCGTGTGCGTTGAGCTCGTGGCGTGTCAGTGGCTTGCCGATCGCCCCGCGCGCCGCCCACTTGCGCTGACCAAACGGGGTCCGCGGGAACGCGGGGGAGAGCGCCAGCACACGCCGGAACGCTCCCTGAAAGTGGTCGCGGCGCGCCAACCACAGTGCCAGCGCCGCCCCCGCCGAGTGCCCGACCAGCGTGACGTTGGTTGGGTCGCCGCCGAAGTACTCAATGTTGCGCTGCACCCACCGCAGCGCCTCCTGACAGTCCTCCACCGCGCGGAATGACGTGTCGTTGGGGAAGGGGAGCAGCCCAGGAAATTTTCGACGATACCCCACCCGCACTTGCACGATACCCTGCGAAGCGAACGCCTCCGGTTGCGAGGTGGTCTCGCAGTGGTTGCCTTCCTCGAACCGGCCGCCGTGCAGGTACACCATGACGGGGTAGTCGTCGAGGGCGCGTGCAGTCGCCGGGGTGATGATGCTCAGCCCGATCGTGTCGGGGTGCGGCGTGGTGGCGTTGATGAGATGGCCCTCGGGGGCGGGGCGTGGTGGGTCGAAGGGGGCGTCGATACGCGAGTAGGGGATGGAGTGGAACTCGCGCATTGTGGCGGTGGCGGTGCCGGTGATCGCGCCGGCGGGGCAGGTGATGGTGACGTCCATGACAGGCCAGTGTAAACGCCTGCTCCATGATGGGAGATTCAATTGGATAATTGACGAAATTGGGTGGGTTGTTTAGGTTAGGTTTATGCGTACAGAACACGCCGATATACTCGGCTTTCGCAGACACCGAATGAAAGCGACCGCCTGGGCGATCGGCCTGAGCGTGGCGCTCGTTTTCACCTTTATTATGTGCGTGGGCTACGGCTCCGTGCCCGTTGCACCGAGCGAGACACTCAACATCATTTCGCACCACTTCTTCGGCACACCGCTGGAGGTGGAGCCGGTGAAAAACACCATTGTGTGGGACATCCGCATGCCGCGCGCGGTGCTCGGCATGTTCGTTGGCGCTGGCCTCTCGATCGCAGGCGCGATCCTGCAGACGCTCGTGCGCAACATGCTCGCGGACCCCTACATCATCGGTATTAACGGCGGCGCCTCGACGGGCGCGGCCTTGGCGATCCTCTTCGGCGCCGGTGCAGCGTTCGGCGACTACGCACTGCAGGGCAGCGCGTTCCTCGGCGCGATCGCGGCGTCGTTTGTTCTGTACGCGGTGGCGCGCTCGCAGGGCCGCCTCACCTCAATCCGCCTGCTCATGGCGGGTGTCGCGCTTGGCTACGCGCTCTCCGCGATCACCAGCTTCCTCATCTTCGCCTCCGGCGATGCCGAAGGCTCCCGCTCCGTGATGTTCTGGCTGCTCGGCTCGCTGGGCCTCGCGTCCTGGGACCTCTCGCTGCTGATCACCGTCATCGTGGTGCTCTTCAGCCTCATCGTCGCGGTCATCTGGGGCAGGAACCTGGACGCGTTGGGCATCGGCGACGAAACGGCGCTCACCGCTGGCATCAACCCGGAGCGCTTCCGCCTGGCAATGCTCGTGGTGGCCTGTCTACTCGTCGGCGCAATCGTCGCGATGGCGGGCTCCATCAGCTTCGTCGGCCTGGTTATCCCGCACCTGGCGCGCCGGGCCGTTGGTGGCGCGCACCGCACGATGCTCCCGATCGCGGGGCTGCTTGGCGCGGTGCTGCTGATGTGGGCGGACATCGGCGCCCGGATGTTGCTTGCACCGCGCGAGCTGTCCATCGGCATTATTACGGCGCTTGTCGGCGCCCCATTCCTGCTCATCCTGGTGCGCAACATGCGCGCCGCAAGCTAATACCCACACGAAAGGTAAATCATGAAACGCACAGTGAACCGGGTAGGCATCCTCGTTGCGACGGCCGCCCTGAGCCTCGGGCTCGTGGCCTGCTCCGGCAACGAGGCAGGTACCGAAGTGAACGGCGCATCGACCTCCGCGACCGCGGCGGCAGAGGTACACAAGTTTGAAAACTGTGGCCACTCGATGGAGATCGACGGCGTGCCACAGAAGGTGATGCTGGTCAACCGCGTGGGCGTCGTCCCGACGCTTGAGGCGCTCGGCGTGCTGGACGACGTGCACATGGTTGCCGGCCCGTTCCCGGAGGAGTACTTCTCGCCTGAGTTGGCGAAGAAAGTGGCCGCAATCCCGCTGCTGACCGACAAGGTCGATGCTGGCGGCCACCTGCAGATATCGAAGGAAGAGATCGTGGCGACGGACTCCGACCTGATCATCGGCTACGCAGGCAACGTCGACTACAACGCGATGCAGGGCACCGGCGTGCCGATTATCGAGGAGCCAGGCTTCTGTGGCGCGCTCAACGGCGCGGCGAGCTGGGACCACGTCTGGGACCACATCAAGTTCTACGGGGATCTTTTCGACGCCACCGAGGCCGCCGAGAAGTTCACCGCCGAGACCAAGGCGCGCCTCGAGGCCGCCGAGGCCAAGAAGGCCGGTGAGGGTCTGCGCGTAGCGGTGCTCTACCCGGCGACGGACGGCTCCGTGAACTACGCCTACGGCGCCGGTTCCATGTCCAACCCGATCGTCGAGTCCGCCGGCATGATCAACGTCTTCGGCGACTCCGCTGACCGCGTCTTTGAGGTCAGCGACGAGGAACTGATCGCCCGTAACCCCGACGTGATCATCTCGCTGCACTCCAAGGGCGGCGACGAGGCCGCGGCCGCGTCCATCGAGGGCGTGAAGCAGATCAAGGGCATCAACGACACCAATGCTGGCAAGAACGGCGCGATCATGCCGATGCTGCTCTACTTGGCGGAGCCACCATCAGGCATGTCTATTGATGGCCTGGAGCAGCTCAACGAGTTTTTGGAGCAGCGCTAAATGATTGAGGGCACCGGAATTCATTTCCAGCGTGGCAACCGCACGATTCTGCACGGCATTGACATTACGGTCCAAGATGGCCGGGTGCTGGGCTTGGTTGGGCCGAACGGCTCAGGGAAAACCACGTTGCTCCGGTGCCTGTTTGGGTCCTTGAAGCCTGATTCGGGAACCGTCACCGTAGATGGCGAACCGTTGAGCGAGATAAATAAAAAAGCGCTTGCGCACAAGCTCTCGGTGGTCACGCAGGAGCATGAGTCTGACATGCCGGTGAGCATCGCTGAGCTCGTCATGCTTGGGCGGTTGCCGTACCTTGGTCTGACGGGCAAACCGTCGGCGGACGACGAAGCGATCGTTGAAAAGTCGCTGCGGGACGTGGGAGCGATCGACCTTGCCACGAGGGACTTTTCTGCCCTGTCTGGGGGAGAAAAGCAGCGGGCGCTCATTGCTCGCGGGTTGGCGCAACGCTCTACACATCTGCTTCTTGATGAGCCGACTAACCACTTGGACATACGATTCCAATACGATGTCATGGACCTGATCGCGTCGCTTCCGTGCGCATCAGTTGTGGTGCTGCATGATCTCAACCTTGCGGCGCGTTACTGCGAAGATGTCATGCTGATCCATGACGGGCGCGTAGTGGCGGCCGGGCCCACGCAGGATGTGCTTCGCCCTAATTTGTTGGAGCCAGTGTATAAGCTTCCGGTCCGCAGATTAGAGACGGAGGACGGGTTGGTGCTGACATTTCGAAAAGCTTCCGCCAAGTTTCTCGACGAGCTGCCGAAGGTGACTTATGCTAGTGAGTGATTATTGTCTTTCTTTTGTAGGAATGAGTTGTCCCAAATGACAGATACCCAAGCACGCATTACTGAGTACTGGGCTGGCCGGGCGGAGGCGTACCACCGCGAGCACTTGATCTCCGATCGCGCCAAGGCGGACCGTGCAGCGTGGACTGACATCTTCAAGCGCTTTATGCCGGAGGATGCGGTTCGCGTGCTGGATATGGGCACAGGCGATGGCTACATTGCGCACATCATCGCGGAGCTCGGCTACGCAGTTGTGGGCGTGGATGCGTGCGAGCCGATGCTCGACGAGGCCCGCGACGAAGCGGAGCTCCGCCAGGAAGAAGGCATCAACACCCCACTATTCGCCGAGGTCGACGTGACGAACCTGCCGCCGTCCTTCTACGACTTCGATGTTGTAGTGAGTCGCTACCTGTTGTGGACACTGCGTGAGCCGATGCAGGCAATTCGCGGGTGGCTCAAGGCCCTGAAACCTGGGGGTCTTGTGATTGCCGCGGACGCGATCTGGTTCCCGAACGGTATCTCGAAAGACACACAGGTCATTTCTGACAACGGCCCAGACTCCTTCGTGCTGACCTACTCCGATGATGTCCTTGGGGAGCTGCCGCTTGCAACGGCGGAGTCCCCGGAGGCGTACGCGGAGGCGTTCCGTGTTGCGGGCTTAGAAGACGTGGAGATTGTCGAACTGCCAGAGATTACGAAGATTGACGAGGAATTCGGCGCGGCGGAGGGACACGAATCGCGCCCGAACTTCCTGGTGATTGGCCGTAAGTCGGCCTGACACGCACGCCAAGTAGGATAGGGTGCCATGACTGACAATCCGTTGCTGCACCCATCCGATTTGCCATATGGTCTGCCTGATTTCCAGGCGATCCGTCTTGAACACGTGCTGCCCGCGTTCGAGCGGGCGCTTGTTCTTCATGAAGAAGAAATCGCTCGCATTTGCGCAGAAAGCACCCCGACGTGGGAGAACACCGTCGAGGCGCTGGAGCGCGCGGGCAGCGATCTCAATCGGGTCGTGGCATGGTTTTTTAACCTCCAGGGCACTGATGGTTCGCCTGAGTTTGACGAGGTCGCGGACGCGATCGTGCCACGCCTGTCCGCGCATACCGACGCCATTTACCAGAACCAGGAGTTGTATGGTCGCCTGCGTGCGGTAGAGGCTCCGGTGGATGAGGAATCGCGTCGCCTGCACGATCTGCTGCTGCGCCGCTTCACCCGCCGTGGCGCGGAGCTCGACGAGGCTGGCAAGCAGCGCCTGCGCGAGCTGAACCAGCGCCTCTCGGAACTCTCCGAGCAGTTCGGGCGCAACTTGCTGGCGGACACCACCAAGCTTGCGGTGCGCATGATCCGCGAGGAGCTCGCGGGCCTGAGTGAGGAGCAGCTCGCAGCCTACCGCGACTCGGAAGACCCCGACGTCTACGTCGTACCGATTGAGCTGCCGACGACCCAGTCGCTGCAGGCCGAACTCGAGTCCAGCAGCGCCCGCCACAAGCTATTCGACGCCTCCCGCCAGCGCGGCCGCGACACCAACAGTGCGCTCGTGGTCGAGTCGGTGCGGTTGCGGCAGGAGCGCGCGAAGTTGCTCGGCTTCGACACGCACGCCGATTACGTCATCGCGGAGGAAACCGCGGGCAGCGCCGCCGCGGCCCGCAAACTTATCAGCGACCTCGCACCGGCCGCCGCGTCGAACGCCGCCGCGGAACGCAAGCTCGCGGGCGAGCTGGCAGGCGTGGAGCTCGACGGCGCCGACTGGCCGTACTGGGAGGCGCGCCGCAGGGAAGAGGCGTTCGCCGTCAACGACGCGGAGCTTCGCAAGTACTTCCCGCTGCAGCAGGTGCTGCGCGACGGCGTCTTCTACGCTGCGAACCTGCTCTACGGCATTACGGTCACACAGCGCGAAGACCTGCACGGCTACCGCGATGACGTGCACGTGTGGGAGGTCAAGGAGGAAGACGGCACCGGCATCGGGCTGCTGCTGACGGATTATGGGGCGCGGCCGTCGAAACGCGGGGGAGCCTGGATGAGCTCGTTCGTGGACCAGGCGACGCTGACCGGCACGAAACCAGTGGTGGTCAACGTGATGTCGCTGACCTCTGACCTGCTCACGATCGATGAGGTCACGACGGTGTTCCACGAGTTTGGCCACGCGCTGCACGGGTTGCTGTCCAACGTGCGTTACCCGACGCTCTCCGGCACCAACGTGCCGCGCGACTGGGTCGAGTTCCCCTCCCAGATCAACGAGAACTACGCGTTCGCACCCGAGATCATCCGCAACTATGCGCGCCACGTGGACACCGGCGAGGTCATCCCGGATGCGTTGCTGGAGGCGGTGCAGCAGTCCCGGACCTTCGGGCAGGGCTTCGCCACCGCGGAGTACCTGGCGGCCTGCGCGATCGACCTGGCGTGGCACTCGCTGGACGGTGAGGTGCCGGAGGATATTGATGCGTTTGAGCAGCGGGCGCTCGAGAAGGTTGGGCTGGACGTCGAGGGGCTCGAGCCGCGTTACCGCTCCACGTGGTTTAACCACATCTTTGCGGGCGGGTACTCGGCGGGTTACTACTCCTACCTGTGGGCGGAGGCGTTGGACGCCGACGGCTACCAGCTCATCGAGGAGTCCGGCATCAACCGCGACAGTGGCCAACGCTTCCGCGACGCGGTCCTCTCGGTTGGTGCCGCTCGCGACTACGTCGAGGCGTACCGCGCCTTCCGCGGCCGCGAGAAGGACACCCGCGCCCTGCTGGTGCGCCGCGGGCTCGAGGGCAGCGATGTTTGAGCTGTCGCCGTGGCTGCAGACACCCCTGATCCTGCTGGTGGCGCTGCCACTAGCAGGGGTGGCGTCGTGGGCGATGCTGCGTGTGAGTGACTGGATCGCGTACAAAATTTCGAAGAAGTAAGGTGGTCAACTATGGCCAACCCTGAAGAACTCCGCAAGCGTGATCAGCAGCTTCCGAGGCAGAAACGCAAATACCCACAGTCCCGTGTCACACAGGCACTGTGGGTGATGATTGCGTTGGTCGTCGTCGCGGCACTGGCAGGGCTGTTCTAGCGCGCTAGCGTTTCGACGCCTCTGCGACCCGACCGAACAACTCGATGCTTGGCAGGTCCTCGATGAGGACCGCCTTGCCGCTGTTATCCGTCAACGGGATGCACCAGTTGGAGTACTGCTCCGCGTTGGTGCCCGGCTGGTTCTGGATGCGGATATCGCCGACCATGTCCACCAGGTTCGTCACCGTCATCGCGGATGGGGTAGCGGCGATGAAGCGGGTCAGACCAACAAGCAGGTCCTCCACGTCCACGTCGCGCGCGAACTCCTCCGCGCTCAGGTGCGTGAACTCGGTGTGCTCAAGGGAGGTGCCGTGGAAGTGGCCGTCCTCGCGCACGCGGTCAAGCACGCGGGCCTGCCACTGGTGGTCCTGCTCATTGAGTTCCTCGAGGGGCTCCTCGATGAGGCCGAGCTCGTCGCGCAGGATGTTGTGCGCGAACTGCAGGTAGCCGGCGGTCGGTGGCAGGTCGTGCGTGCCGACGGCCGACAACGCCAACCGGCGGTAATCCCAGGTGTGGAGCGGGGAGCCGTCGTCGTAGGACTCGAACCACAGTACCGTCGTGCCAAGGATGCCCTTGTCCTGCAGGACGTCCTGGACCCACGGCTCAAACGTGCCCAGGTCCTCGCCAACCACCACGGCGTTCGCGCGCTGCGCCTCGAGCACCAGGGTGCCCACCATGGCCTCGTGGTCGTAGTTCATGTAGGTGCCGAACATCGGGGAGACGTTGCGTGGCATCCAGAACAGGCGGAAGAGCCCAAGGATGTGGTCGACGCGGATGCCGCCGGAGTGGCGCAGCACGGTGCGCAGCAGTTCTCGCCACGGCTCGTAGCCGGCTTCGGCGAGCGCCTGCGGGTGCCATGGCGGCTGTGACCAGTCCTGGCCCTGCTGGGAGTACTGGTCTGGCGGGGCGCCGACGGAGGCCTCAGGTACGAGCACGTTGGCGAGCGTGTTGGCGTCGGCACCATCGGGGTGAATACCCACGGCGAGGTCAGTCATGATGCCGACCTTCATGCCGGCGGCCAGTGCCTTGTCCTGCGCGCGGCGGCGCTGCTCGTCGGCGATGAACTGCAGCCACATGTAGAAGCGGGTGAGTTCCTCGAGCTCCTCGTCGTGCTCGTGGCGCGAGGGCGCGGACTCCATTGCCTCTACGGCGCACCAGCGGGCGAACTCTTCGAGCCCTTCGCCCTCGTCGAGGCAGAACAGGTCGAAGTCGTGGGAGCGGCGCTCGTCGGCGCAGGCGATGAAGAACAGTTCGCGAAGCACGGCGAGCTTTGTCTCGAAGATTTCGTTGCGACGCAGCGGCTCCGCACTGCGGTTGCGCGCCTTCAGCGGAGCGACCATGCGCTCAATCTGGGATTTCGCCTCCTTGTCCAACTTGTAGTACTCATCAACCGCCTCCACCGAGATGTAGATCGGGTTGACGAAGCGGCGCGACGTCGGCAGGTATGGAGAGTCCTCCACCGGCGGAATAGGCTGCGCGGCGTGCACCGGGTTGATCAGCAGGTAGTCAGCACCCTGCTCCGCCAGCAGCACTGCGAGCGTACCGAGGTCCTCGAAGTCGCCAATGCCCCAGGACTGCTCGGAACGCACCGAGTACAGCTGGGCCATCACACCGAAGACAGGGTTGTCGATGTAGCGCTGGTTGCTCTCCAGGCGAGCCGGGACGACGAGCAGCGGGCAGGAATCCTTCAAGTTATCGGACTCCAGGTGCAGCGTGTGGTAGCCCGGAGGCAGGTTGCCCGGCACGTGGAAGGTGGCCTCCCCCCAGACGACGCCGGCAACGTCGGTAGTTGGTGGCGCCCAGTTTTCGTCCTGGTAGGTCTCGCGCGGGGTGCCGTCCTCAAGCTGGATCCAGGTGCGGGCCGGGTGGCCGTCGTGCACGTGGACGTTGAAGTGACGCTCCTGCCCGGCCGTAGCCACGACGCAGGGCGGCAGCGGGCGAGTAGCCCAGTACTGGTGCCTGGCGTGAATGAGGTGATGCAGCTCCTCGTCGGAGGGGGCGTCGCTCATGTTGACGCCCATGGCCTGCAGCAGCGAGATGAATGATTCCGGCGGCGGGGTGGTGATCGCACCGTTCGAAGCGCGGTAGCTCGTGCCGAACCCGTACGCGGAAGCTAATGAATGGAGCAGTTCTACGTTGGTCACATCATCCCATTCTGCCAAAGAACTGATGTTTTGCAGAGTGGAGCTCACGCAAAAGGTAGTTTCTGTCAGGTAACGTTGCCAACCATGGCTTCAGAAACGTACACAACTCCGCTCGGATTCAGCCTGAACCCAACCGATACCTGCCTGTCGGCGCTCGTGGATATCTGCACGAAAAAGCCTCACATCGTGCTGTTTTCCCGCCCGCGTAACTACGACTGGGTCAACGTGACGGCGGGGGAGTTCCTCGAGGAGGTCTACGAAACCGCCAAGGGACTCATTGCGAACGGCGTCGAACCAGGCGACCGGATCGCTGTCCTGTCCTCCACCCGTTATGAGTGGTCCCTCGTCGACTTCGCCATCTGGGCCGCGGGAGCAGTCAGCGTCCCGATTTACCCGTCGAGCTCCATGCACCAGATCCAGTGGATACTCGAGGACTCCGGCGCCGAGATCGCATTCACTGAGTCGCGCGACCACACCCAGCTGATGAGCGCCTTCCTCCTCCAGGAAGATGGCAAGCCACGCCTGGCGGACTCCAGCTCGAAGCTGCGCAAGATCTACGAATTCAACGCCTCCGGGGTTGAAACACTGAAGTTTGAGGGCAGAGACGTCGAGCAATCGCGTGTTGACGCCCGCTCCGCCTCCCTCACCCACGACGACCTCGGCTCCATCGTGTACACCTCCGGCACCACGGGACGCCCGAAAGGCGTGGCGCTCACCCACGGCAACTGGGCGCACCAGACGTGGGCGCTGATCACAAACGACATCGGCGAGGTGGCACGCCCCGGCAAACGCGTGGTCACCTTCTTGCCGCTGGCGCACGTGCTACAGCGCGCAGTGAGCCTCGCGCTGACGATGGCCGGCGCCACCCAATCCCACTGGGCGGACACCCACACGCTGACCGTGGAGCTGCAGCGTGCCCAGCCGAACATGGTGCTCGGCGTGCCTCGCGTCTTCGAGAAGGTCCGCAACGCGGCCTACAACAAGGCTGCGGACGGCTCCGCCATCGGCAAGGCTGCGTTCCTGGAAGCGGAAAAGGTCGCCATCGAGTACTCCAAGGCGATGGACACGCCTGAGGGACCAAGCCGAGTACTGAAGGCGAAGCGCCGTGTCTTCGACCGCCTCGTGTACTCCAAGATCAAGGACGCCATCGGCGGTTCCGTCAAGTACGGCATCACCGGCGGCTCCGCCATGAGCGGTGACCTCCTACACTTCTTCCGCGGCATCGGCATCCCAATCTACGAGGGCTACGGGCTCACCGAAACCTGCGCCGCAGCTTGCGTCAATAATAAGAACGGTAACAGGATCGGCACCGTGGGCCGCCCCGTCAACGGCTACCGGGTCCGCACCAACGACGACGGCGAGATCGAATTCAAGGGCCCCGGCGTCTTCGACCGCTACTGGAACAACGAAGCCGCCACACAGGAAGCCTTCACCGACGGCTGGTTCAACACCGGCGACCTCGGCGAAGTCGACGACGGAGGCTACGTGCGCATCACCGGCCGCAAGAAAGACCTCATCGTCACCGCCGGCGGCAAGAACGTCTCGCCGGGACCGATGGAGGACATCATCCGCCAGGACCCGCTGATCTCCAACGCGCTCGTAGTCGGCGACGGCAAACCATTCGTCGGCGTGCTCGTCACCCTCGACGAGGAAGAGCTGCGGCGCTGGAAGTCCACCCACAACATCCCGGAGAACCGCAAACTCAGCGACCTCGCCGGCGACCCCGTCCTGCGCGCCGAGGTCCAAGACGCGATCAACGTCGCCAACGGCACCGTCTCGCACGCGGAGGCGATCAAGAAGTTCCGCATCCTCGACCGCGACCTCAGCGAGCAGGAAAACGAGATGACGCCGACACTCAAGGTCAAGCGCAACGTGGTGTTCGAGCGCTTCCGTGAGGACATCGACAAGCTCTACGAGCGCTAGAACCCGGCGCGCCTCGACCCGTTCGGGGCGCCCATGACTTAGTATTTCCATCGACTTTTGATCCGTACTTCCTGTGAACCAGAAAGGGGCTATTCGTGCATAAAACTGCCGCGATGCTCCGCCACCGCGAACTGACACAGGAGATCTACAACATCGGTGACGAGGTCGCTGAATACACCGAGCACCTCGCCGAGGCGATCGCAGACTACGATGGTGAACTTACCGACGACTGCCTCGCCGAATTCGTCGAAATCGTCGACGACGCCCGCAACGACGCCCGCCGTATCGTCGGCGAGCTCATCGGGCTTCGCCAGGCGCTGACCACCGGGATGCGCGCCGGGGTGCTCTCCGCCTCCTATCGGCCGGAGGAGAAGGTTCCCGAGCCCGAGTTTCTCGACGCCGACGGCCTCGAAGACCTCTTCCCGCTCCAGGCGCCGTTCTCTGTGCAGACCATGCAGGACGCCCTTGTCGGCCGCACGGAGCTGACGGTGCAGCACCTCGGCGAGATCGTGCAGTACACGCTTGAGCAGACCGAGATGGTCGCCAGGGAGCTGGGTGCCGTGAGCCTGCCGCACCTGTACGCGCGGGTCGGCGAGCTTGTGGAGGCCGCAGTCGACGGCTGGATGGAGACCGTCTGCATCGACCACCCCGCGTTTGTGCGCACGATGCGTGGTGTCGCCCCGCCGCAGTTCCTTGAGGAGCGCGCCCGGGTGGATGCCATCGTGGCGAAGGTGGCGGCGAAGCGCCGCCGCCGCGGAGCCTAGGGATGCTCGCACCAAATTCCCTGATTTCTGGATCGGGGTTTTGCGTTTTCCCAGGTCACGGATTGTCGGGGATGGAATTTGGTGTCACCCCACCCGGCCGAGTGGCAAAAGACGCAGTCGTTTTTGGGCTAGCCATTCATACGTGCTGGTAGGAAAAGGGCTAGTTTTTGCTACCCTAGGTGGCAGGCTGGTTGTGAGCGCCGAACCGAAGGAGGTCCCCGCCCATGTCCCCGCACGATATTCCCCCGCTGATACCAAACCCACCCGAGAGGGATTGGGCACACTACAACACCAACCCCGACCCCGATGCTGGCAGTACTGGTAAGCGCCGGCGTGCAAGCATGCC
>NZ_MLAL01000015.1 GCF_001875665.1 Corynebacterium sp. NML130628
TCAATACAAGGTTGAAGTCGACACTCGGTGATGGATATACGACCATCGCCGAGCATCGACAGGCACTGAGTGCATAACTACGAGACAAAGTCCCTCAGATGCACTCCAACAAAACATCCGCAGCCCCTTCCTCGCCCTTTTCGAGGAATACTCCAATCCTCATGCTCCCATTTGGAAAACCACGGGGCTGACATCTCTACGGCGTCCTGAGCGTTCCCATCGACCGATTAATAGCGTGGGATTAAAGGAGTGCGATGCTGGTCGCCGAAAACCACCAAACCTAGTCCAAACAGCGCGACCTGCATCGCTCAACATCTAGCGCACGCTTTTAAGCGCTCACGTCACGACACCTAGTACCACACCTAGTACCAAAGCAGAGATGCTCACTTCAAACAGCGCCCGCGATCAAAACACAAAAAGCGACTCGTTGAGGCATTACATTGATTCAGGCAAAAGCGGCTTTAGTAGCACGGGCACGCCAATGTCGCCTTGTGGGCGAAGGCGACGGATCTCCGCTAGCGCTTCCAGTTGGTGGCTTTGCTTTAGCGGTGTCCAGTTATTCAAATCGCCAAGATAGCTTTGAGATAGGACGAAGTTGACCGCTTCGCGCTCAGATTTAGTCAGCGCTCGTTTTGGGTTGGTCTTCGCAGCACATGCAAACAGGGCTAGACAATCTTGTACGTGTCGTTCGCGATTCGGACTCGGCAGTTTTAGTGCCCAACCTTTGAGTGCTAATGCTGACCAAACGTTCGGAATTCGGACGATACGCCCGCCGCCAAGATTTACCTGAACTACTTCTTTCCAGTCGCCGTTGTGAAGGTTTCCTAACGCAGATTTAGATCCAGGGCACTCGACGACTCGCTGCCCAAACCATCGTTGAGGCGTCCGACTACTGTCTTTCCCCATTACATCAACAGAGAATCCATCCGGTCGTGTAAATTGGTGCAAATACCCATCCTTGCGAAGTGGCTCCCGTTTGCGATAGCCACGTTTCTCCAGTAGTTCTGCAACTTTGAAAAGGGTTGAACCGTGGACAGGATCTACAACGATATCGACGTCCACGGTAGGCCGGGCGTATTCGACATTCTGAATAGCGCAATGTAGCAGGGTCATTGCCCCGCCGACGAGCAACCAGTCTTCCCCTGCAAGCACGTCAACGATTTCAGTAACGTGGGGAAACGCGTCGACGTCCATCTCTACGCCACCACGCGAGTTCCTACCGAGAGACGATCTCTCACTGCCTGTTGTACTCGTGCGTCACCCAACATGTAGGCATCAGCCAGTGCTTGGATTTCGGTGACGTTCTTCTTGCGGACTACGAAACCATAGTCGGAAATCTCATCAGAAATTTCAATCACACCAGCGGCATAAAGCTGCTCGACGCTCTCTACTTGGAATAACTCTCTTCCGCCCGCAACGATGCCGAGGTTATTCGGACCCAGGAGGCTCCAACCCGCCCGCGCAATCTTGTTACTGCTGAATCTGATTGCTTCTGAGTACACAAGTTGACTCCCTAAGAACGTGGCCTCAGATCCAAACATTTTCTCGAAGTCGTCTGAAACAAATCGGGATAGTGCCTGGGCAAGCATCAGGTTCAAGGTTCCCGCAGCATCAAGCTGAACCACCTTCTCTTCGATCGCTCGCTGCAGTGCGCATTGGTCAACTCTGAACCCACTGGCGATCTGTTCTACAGATAGTCGCATCAGCTCGACCTCCCAATGACTTGCCGAAATATTTAACGTTCATCTTATTCGGCTCAGGGGACCATTACCACCTAGACGAACACAGGTTGAGGACAGATAGTTCTCCGCAGACGATTTAAACAAGCGCGCGGATGAGCCTTGTCACCTCCACAAATCTTCTAGAGCCGGTAGTTGTGGGGCAAACGGCTTCTAATGATGGCAAATATCGCACCTTTAACGTTCGCGCTAGATTCCAACAAGCGAGCGGCGCAACTAAAGACGTGAACTGTGTAGCCTGAAATCAGCATCGTTTCCCCGTAACAACGAGAGGAGTACGACCGATGAGTACCAGTCCTCTGGGCCAACGCCGAAGCGAGAACCCCCGCCCCAAACAGCAGCCCATCGACCAGCAGTGGCTGGTTGATTACCTCACGCTCCCGAAGAGAAAGAAGCGCTCGAAGCTCACTGAGTTCTTCGGCTGGGTCCTTGGTTTCTAGGTCTCTGTATTGCCTCATTCGGCGGTGAGCATGCGAGGCAACTGGACGAGCGCACGCGCAGCGTTTTATGCTTGACTTGCTTTGGGACTTGAGCCAAGCGCTCACCACCCTGAGGCTCAGCTGCGATAATGCCCGCAGTCCTGATAAGATGAGTTCGGTCAATCGAACTCTACATACTCGAGAAACTCTCTTGATGCTTGATAGTAGGAGAGTTTCTTTTATGTCGACGCGACCCGTGCAAGGAAGTGACGCGACCCGTGCCAGGAAGTAAGGACGTGATCACAACAATGCAAAACACATCCTCGCTGTCCCCAGCACGCCACAAGAGACGTGGCTAACAGCGCACACCATCTGCTATAAACTCCGACAAAAAGGATATGATGTTAAACCCGCACTGTTCCGTAAGTGGGCAGAACGAGGGAAAATAAAGTCTGCGAAAAGCCGAAATAGTAGCAACTGTTATCGTCTCTCCGACAGTGTGTCAGTCATCCGCCAAGGAGAATCATTTTGTCAAAAAACGGGTTCAAAAGACCGAGATCTTACGCTCGAGTAAGTTGCCAGATTGCCAGCGCTATCGGTTTGATATTTGCAGGTGCTTTCATCCCGGATGCAATCAACGGGGATAATTGGCCGCTCAGAATCCTCGTGTTTGCGGCCCTTTTGGTGTTTGCAGCGCTTCCCTACGCTTATGAAAAGCTTGGGAAAGGCCCAACACGCACTTACGATGACCTCAAAAGATTCACCGGTACGATGCCTCGAATCATTCAGCCGCTCAACGACTACATCGTTTCTGACATGACTATAGAAAGCGCCGAGCGGATGCGTAAATCGCTCGCCGCTCAATCCGCCTCTGCACTTGGAAATGGGGCCCGAGTGTGCGTATACAAGTTCATACAAAAAGAAGAAGACGATGAAAAAGAAGGCGCTTTTGTTCTAGATCAAGTTGAAGGGCGCCCGGGAGATCCAAGGCGAATGTTTGACCGTAGTACGGTGGAAGGAACCCAATTCGTCCAAGAGGTGTTAAAAGGAAAAGAAATTGTAGTTTCCAATATCGAGAAACCTCCGAGAAATATGCGCGCAATCAGCCCTAATCCATTGAATGAGTATGGTTCTTTTGTGCTGATTCCGGTACTGGGGATTTCAAATAAAAAAGGGGATGAAAGAAAAGTCAAGGGGGTTCTGTCCATAGATTTTCCAAAGAAGAAGACTTTTCACTTTCATCATCGGTATATGTTCCTGTGCATTGCTCATATGTTTGAAGTTGGTTTTCAGACTGTAAAACGTGGAGGGGAAGATACCAATGATGTTGCTCCGCAGCTATATTTGGAATTAAAGAAGATGCGCGAGTCCAATGACTTGGGAGAGGGGTAGAAATGTGTAATCCATCAGTTCATGATGTTGCAGCTTATCTGCTGCAGTACTTCAATCATCCGATTACGACCATGAAGCTACAGAAGTTGGCATTCTTCTCCCAAGGATGGTCTTTAGGCCTCCTTGACGAGCCCTTATTCCAGGAAGAGTTCCAGGCATGGCGACATGGCCCTGTCTGTTATGAGCTTTACCAGCGTCATCGCGGGCAGTATTTCATCTCCGACTGGCGAGGAAACCCCGACAGATTGGGCGCATATCAAAAGCGTCTCATCGATGGAGTGCTTCAAAATTACGGAGCGCTCAGCGGGTCTGATCTAAGCGAGCTAACCCACAAGCAGGGAACGCCCTGGTCAACAACCCGTTCCGAACGTGGACTTCGAGATGGCGCATGGGCGGATGACGTAATCGACAAGGGTGTGATGCAAAGCTACTTTAGGCAGCAGTTACTTAATCAAAACACATAAGAAGCAAACAACCGTCGCACTATGTGATGTAATTGACGCGATGACATCCCCTACCGGTCTCCGGTCAGGGGATTTACTCATGCCTAACAGGAGGTAATGTGAATGGCACGAGGACGATTCCTATGCCGCGAACAAGAATGCCTTGACTCAGTCAGCTACCTTGGACGCCGCCAAGCACCATGTCAAGCGTTGGCTCAACGCGAGGACCGCAAGCGTATCCCCACCAAAGCAGCCGCGTGCAATTATAGCGAGCAACGCAAACGAGCCCAGGTCGTCGCAGCATGGCGCAAGCGCTACGGCAACACCTGCTCCGGCTGCCGATGCCAACCGCACCAAGCCACCGGCCTCACCGTCCAACACACCCACGCACTCACACTCGGCGGCAGGAACGAACAACCATCAGCAGTTTTGTGCCGCTCATGCAACTCCTAACACGCCGCAGACGTGACCAACCACACCTCGGAGGCTAACCCCGACGCTGACCAGATCCCTGACCGCGCGCCAGATGAAAAGGCTGTGTACAGGTTTCAAAACCTGTTTTGGGGCCATTTTGGTGTTTGGAGGTGAAACGAAATGCCAGCACCAACGTTGAAAAGGACTTTGAGCGGAGGCGCTGTAATGCTCCGATGGTTAATACAGTAAAACTTGCCTGCTGCTAGACGAAAAGGCACCGCGCCGCGGTGGTTACTGACTGGGCGTACCCCTATGATGCCGGGGTGTGGAGCAGAGCTTGAGTGGGAGTTCCGTTCGTTGGGAGTGGGGGTGCGGATTGGATTGAGGCGAATTGTGTCATTCCTGACCGTGAGGATAAGGGGAAGCCGTACTTGTTGACTGATGAGTAAGTTGGGTTTTGGTTAACCATTATCGGTTGAAGCTGGATGCATCAGCAGATAGGCCTCCTCTGCGTGGGTTTACCGTCGTTCGCAGTTGGTGCGTCCACAGAGGTGGGGCAAGTCGCCGTTGACGGCGGCGATGATTTGTGCAGAGGCTATCGGCCCTGTGCGATTCGGCGGCCTGGGATGCCCACAGTGAGCCCGTTGGTGTGCCTTGGGCGACGCCATTGATACATGTGACAGCTTCGTCCGAGGATCAGACGGCGAATGTTTATGCGATGTTGACTCCGATGATTGAGGAGGGCCATTGACGGATGTGGTTCCGGCTACTGGTGAGACGCGCATTAACTTGCCGGGTGGTGCCGTATCGATCCGTAGAATTCTCGAGCCGCTTGGCCCTACTCCCATTCGGGAACCCAGCTGTATCCTTCTCGGGTTGGTGCTGCGGAACATTACTGTACGCAGTCTGAAGTGGGTTTCCAACCCATCTCGCCGCACCGTTCCACTCCGCTCGCCGCGTGTGGAACAATGTTGCTCATGCAACCGACTCAAGAGGATCTCAATATCATTCAGGAGCAGCTCGGCCGCGCGCCTCGCGGTGTGCTGGAAATTTCCTACCGCACGCCCGATGGTCAGCCTGCGGTGGTCAAGACTGCACCAAAGCTTGACGACGGCACTCCGTTCCCCACGCTTTACTATCTGACGGACCGTCGCCTCACCGCCGAGGCTTCGCGTTTGGAGGGCGCTCAGGTGATGAAGTGGATGGAGGCCCGCCTAGCCGAGGACGAGGACCTGCAGAAGGACTATCGTCGCGCCCACGAGTATTTTTTGGCGAAGCGAAACGAGATTGAGGATCTGGGCACGGATTTCTCTGGCGGCGGCATGCCGGATCGTGTGAAGTGCCTACACGTGCTGATTGCGTACGCGTTGGCGGAGGGCTCGGACCACTTTCGCTTCGGTACGGAGGCTGTGGCGCTCGCTGCTGAGCACGGCAACCTGCGCGGCACCGCGATTCCGGCTGACTGGCCAACACTCGAGCAGCTCGGTATTACGCTCGCTGAGGCGGGGGAGCACCTCGCATGAGCCAGCAGCTAACGCTCGCCGCGGTCGACTGCGGCACGAACTCCATCCGCCTCCTAATCACCCGTTTCGACCCCGCCACGAACACGTTCGAGGAGGTCTGTCGCGACAACATCATCGTGCGTTTGGGCCAGGGCGTGGACGAGACCGGCGCGTTCAACCCGGAGGCGATTGAGCGCACCCGCAAGGCGCTCGCTGCCTACACCGAGCGCATGGTTGCCGAGGGTGTGCAGCGTGTGCGCATGGTCGCCACCTCTGCGACTCGCGACGCCTCCAACCGCGACGTCTTCTTCGACATGACCCGCGAGCTGCTCAGCCAGATCCAGCCCGGCACACAGGCCGAGGTGATTACGGGGGAGGAGGAAGCCCAGCTTTCCTTCATCGGCGCCACGATGGACCTCCCCGCCGACGCTGGTCCGTTCTGCGTCATCGACTTAGGCGGCGGCTCAACCGAGTTCGTTGTGGGCAACGGCGACACCATCGAGGGCCGCATCTCCACCCAGATGGGGTGCGTGCGCCTTACGGAGCGTTTCTTGCGCTCGGACCCGCCAGCGCTCGAGGAGCTGCGCGCAGCCCGCGACTACGCGCGCGAGCAGGTCCAGCACGCGGCGGCGGTGGTCGACATGGCGAAGGCCTGCACGGTTGTCGGCTGCGCCGGAACCTTTACGACGCTCTCCGCGCTCACCCAGCACCTTCCCGAGTACGACCCAACCCGCATCCACCTTTCACGACTCTCCTTCGAGGACCTGCGCGCCACCATCGCGGAGATCCAGGCGCTGAGCGTGCAGGATCGCAAGGATCACCCGGTGATCCACCCCGGGCGTGCCGACGTCATCCCCGCCGGCGCCGCCGTCGTCGAGGAAATATTGAAAGCCGTCGAGGAACTCACTGGTCTTGACTCGATTGTGATCAGTGAGAAAGACATCCTCGACGGCATCGTGGCCTCGTTGGCAAGCCACGAGTAACTATCTTAACGTATAGCGAAGTTAGTCCTCATCTGGTTCCAAGATTTGGTCTTGACGCTCCCGCTTGCTCCGTAAATCCTTGATCTCGCGCATTCGGGGTTCCGGATCAATTTTGTTCGCGATGGCCTTACGGGTGGAGGTCACCACCTGTTTGGCTACCGGTGAGTTCACCGCCTTTTGCGTGGCATTGACAATCTGGTGATAGCGCTTGCGCCCGGCTTTCGTGCCGAACACGTACCCGGCGGCTGCTCCGACAACGAATTGAATCATGGGTGCCATAGTACAGAGAATTACGATCTTGCTTCAGTACTGCCACAATTAAGGTTTTAAGAAAGCTAACCGTTATCCTGGAAGCCAAGGCACACGCCGATCTTGCGATGACTGTTGGTGCACTCTGTGAGAAGGGAATGAAGTTGGCTCGTATTTTGGTGCTATCGCATTATTGGGCGCCAGAAAATGGGGTCCCACAGCGGAGGTGGACGTGGCTCACTGAAATGCTGCACGAGCAGGGGCATTCCGTCAGTGTCATCGCGCCTCCTCCGCATTACAATCGTGTGAATGATTGGGCAGAACGCGCCAAGGATGCAAGAGTGAGCACGCGGCGCCGCATTCGAGGAGTGAACAAAGTTGAGTGGGGCCCATCGGGGGAGCGGATCTTCCGTACGCAGTATCTAACCGGTGGGTCAGGACTGACAGCGAAGGCTTTGAACCAAGGATTTGTTGCGCTCTCGACGCTGCTGACAGTCGCCAAACAGCGCGATAAGACGGAGGAAGCGACGCCTGATCTCATCATTGGTACGGTTCCTGCGCTGCCTACGGCATTCATTACTCCGCTTGCCGCGAAGCTGCTTGGAGTGCCGTATGTGATTGATCTGCGGGATGCCTGGCCGGACTTGTTGAAGTACTCGAATGACTGGAACTCTGGACTGGGTGAATCTTCGTGGCGGGAACGAATCTTTGGTAAGGGGCCAAAGCAGGTTGTGATCGCCATCGTCTCGCACCTGTTGAAGAAGTCGTTGCGAAACGCTGCCGGAGTGATTGTTACCGCTGACGATTTGGGGGAACAGCTTCAGAAAAAGCTAGCTCACAGAGGGACAGGCGTTCCGGTGAACGTTTGTACCGTGCGAAATGTGTTTCCAGTAAAAAGCGCATATTCGAGGAAACATGCAACCCCTGTGCATCATGTGGAGAGTGACTGCCCGTACCTCAACGTGTTGTACGCCGGAACGTTAGGCCGAGCCCAGAAACTTGGTAATGCGATCGAGGCAGCAGAGATAGCCCACCGACAAGGCGTCGATGTGCACTTGAAGCTCATCGGCGCTGGAGTGACCAAGGAAGCTCTGCAAAACCAAGCACGGGAACTTGACACCGATATCGAGATTTTGCCTAGAACCTCAGCAGATGCGCTTGAGCAGTACTACGCATGGGCTGATACCGCATTGGTACATCTTGCTGATTGGGCACCACTACAGCGCGCAGTACCTTCGAAAACGTACGAGCTCATGGAAGCCGGGATCCATATCAGTGGGGCAGTAGAGGGTGAACCTGCTCGCTTGATTGAACAGCTGCACGCGGGGCACACAGTGCCCGCCGAGGACCCACAGGCGCTGTCACAGCTCTGGGTACGGCTGGCTCACAATCGGGAGCAATTGGAAGTCCCGAGTAATGCGGCTCAGTGGGTCGTTCACGAACGAGACGTCGCGAGCCCAGCCGCGCTGCAGAAGTTTCTCGACGCCCTCTCGAACTAAGGCAGTACCGTGAAATCGTTGCTCAAAGTTTCGTATCTGCGCCAAGCCGTATTTACTGCGGGATTTATCGCACAGCAGTGCAGGACTGACGCTGATGCGTTTGCACGCAACGTAGTGCAACGGCTTAAGCACGTTCAGATCGTGGGTCCGCTACTGCAGTGTCGGGCGCTTCAGAACAGAGACAACGATCGACAGGACACGGCGAAGGCTGCTCGTCATGCTTTCGAATCTGGTAATTTCTCGGAAGCCATCGACTTGCTCTCAGGCAGTCGGCGTTACCGGCTGACACGCCAACGTTATGAGTTTGAGCAGGCGAAACTACATCAAGGCATTGAATCGTCCTTGCCACTGCGCGGAGCGGAACGCGTGTTTCACTACCTGACCAACTCGTTGCCACACACAAGCGCGGGATACTCACTGCGAAGCCATGCGGTACTGCGATGCATGCAGTCCGCGGGCATCCAGGTAGCAGCCGTGACACGATATGGATACCCGAATATCGTTGGCAAGCTTGCTGCGAACGGACATGAGAAAGTAGATGGAGTCGATTATTTTCGAATCCTGCCCTTGTGGCCATCGGGTTCCTTTTTTACGCAGCAAGATCGAGCTGTAAAACAGCTAGTACGGTATGCAGGGAAGTTCGGTGCGGAAGTACTGCACACTACGACGGGCTTTGAAAATGCCTTGATCGTCAGCCGCGCAGCAAAACGGCTTGGCATCCCGTGGGTGTACGAGATGCGTGGCGCGCCGGAACAAACATGGCTTTCAAGGCAGCCAACGGACAAACGGGAGACTGCGAAGCAATCCGAGTACTACCAAGCGGCACACCGCCAGGAACTCGAGGCCGCTCGTCAGGCAGCTGCAGTGGTGGTGCTTAGCGAGATTACAAAACGGTCTCTGACTGAGCGCGGAATTAGTGCGGAAAAGATTGTGGTCGCGCCGAACGGCGTGCCCGATGAGGTGTTCCAGCGCCGCGATTCGAAGCTTGAACTGCGCCGGGAGCTCAGCCTTCCAGAGGGGAAAACGCTTGTGGGAGCCATCACCGCAGTTGTCGACTACGAAGGCCTGGAGTACTTCCTCGAGGCACTCACAGATCTCGATGAGTCTTTCTGTGGCGTCGTAGTGGGGGATGGGGTAGCCCTGGAGGGGCTGAAGAAACATGCCCAAGCGCTCGGCATTGAACAGCGAGCGCGTTTCGTCGGCCGACAGCCAGCGAACAGCATTCACAAATGGTACGGGGCGCTCGACGTGTTTGTAGTGCCACGCAAGGACATTGTCGTGTGTAGGAACGTGACTCCTATTAAGTCGGTGATGGCACAGGCTCTCGATATCCCTGTTGTTGCTTCTGATCTGCCAGCGCTGCGTGAAGTGACCGGTGGTATAGAAACGTACGTGGCACCGGAAAGTGCTTTGTCGTTGGCGGAGGGAATCCGCGTTGCGGCAAGCCTCGAACATAACGAAAAGCGCATATTATGGGCGCGAACGAGAGCGTGGTCCGCTGTGGCGCAGGAATACTCCGCGCTATACCGGCAGTGAACAAAATAGCGTTGCTACCGCGTGCTTACTAAGCTGTAACAATTAGGCTTTGAATGACGGAAAGTTGTTGCACCGCCAGTGGAAGGATTGTTGATGAGTCTTGATACGAACAGTGACGAAGAGAGTCACCAGCCTTCCAACACTGTCGTTGTGGATACGTCGTCGTTGAAGAAGCTTTCAGCGCGACCGCCTATCGGGCAGTACATTGCTGAGATCTGGCAACGGCGCTACTTTCTACACGCAGATGCAACAGCGAAGGCGTTTCGCACGCCGCGTGACGTCTGGATGGGCAAAGTCTGGCTTATCATTTCGCCGTTAATTGACGCGATGATGTACGCCGTAATTTTCGGTTTAATCATTCGCACGAGTAACGGTATTCAGAACTTCCCTGGGTATGTGGTGCTGGGTGTCACGGTTTTCCAGATTTTCCAGAAGTACATCACTGACGGTAATGATTTGGTGAAGAAACAGCAGAATCTGATCAAGTCGTTCATGTTCCCACGTGCGGCGCTGGTGCTTTCGCAGAGCTTGCGGCTTTTCTATTCGACGATGCTACCTGTGGGAGTTGCGACGGTCTTTACCCTGCTAACGCAGATCCATGAGTCGCTGCACTGGACGATCATCTTTCTCATTCCACTTTTCTTCCTGGCGCACATTTTCGGTACGGGCATCATGTTCATCGTTGCGCGTGTCACCGCCTTTTATCCGGACGCAGAGATTATCTTCCGCCTTGGGCAGCGTTTCTGGTTCTACAGTTCCGGTGTGTTCTTCTCCGTTGAACGTTTTGTCCACCAACCGGTGCTGAAAGACGCCATGGAAAACAATCCTGGGTACCAGTTCCTGATGGCCGCTCGTAATTGTGTCATGTATGGTCAGGTGCCGTCGATGGATCTCTGGGGGCCGATCATTATTTGGTCGTTTGCTACCTTCGCGGTTGGATTCCTTTTCTTCTGGAGGGCGGAAGAGCGCTATGTCACAGTCAAATAGCAATGACAGTGCGATGGTTCCTTCGATCGTGCTTCAAAACATCACGATGGACTATCCAGTGAAGTCCGAGGAAAAGCGCTTCGGTTGGGACACAGTTCGCGCGCTCGACGGCATCAACCTCGTGATGTGTGAAGGCCAGTCTGTTGGGTTCTTCGGCCAAAACGGCTCGGGCAAATCGACCATGATGCGGATCATCGCTGGGGCTGAGCGGCCGTCGAGTGGTGAAGTACGGGTGAAATCTCAACCGACGCTCATGGGTGTGCGTGCGGCGTTGCAGCCACGCCTGTCGGGCGCAAAGAACATTCGGATCGGATGCCTTGCAATGGGGATGACGCCTGCAGAAACCGAGGCTGCATTCCCCGGGATCATCGAGCTTGCTGATATCGGAGATGCGATCGACCGCCCGATGAACACGTATTCCTCCGGGCAGGGAGCACGCTTGGGATTCTCCATTGGGCTGGCAACGAACCCCGAGATTCTCATCGTCGATGAGACTCTCTCTACTGGCGATGCTGCGTTCGCCCAACGCGCAGAAGCAAAGATGCAGGCGCTGATTGATAGTGCCGGTACCGTCTTGCTTGTTTCGCATTCACCGAAACAGCTGGAGATAATGTGCGACCGGGGAGTATGGATCCACGAAGGCAAGATCATTGCAGATGATAATGTTGAGGAAGTTTCGGCACAGTATCAAGAGTGGGTCAAGCTGAAAGGGGCGAATGATTTCGCTGCTGCAGACGAAGTCATCGAACAGGTCCGGTTGGGATATTCTAGCCCCAACATTGTTTTTAAGTAGCGGAGAACACGAGTGGGATTGAGAAACATCCGGACAGCGCTCTCGTATGCATATGATGCGCGCGCGTGGTTGAAGCAGGCTCGCCACGCGGGTACTTGGGTGCATACGAAGGCGACAAAAGCTCCGATCCTCAGCGTTGTTATCCCGTGCCACAATGCTGTTCGCTGGATTGCAACCTTGGTGCACTCAATCCAATCCCAGGGCATCGATGAACTAGAAATCTTGGTAGTCGATGATGCATCGACCGATGCTTCCAGAGCTATCTTGAAGTCGCTTGCACTGCTCGACAAACGGATCAAGGTCATCGATGGCGAAGGGCGTGGCCCCGGTGCAGCTCGCAACCTTGCGATACAGCAGGCACAGGGAGAGTTTCTCACTTTCGCCGATGCTGATGACATCGTGCTTCCAGGTGCGTACTCTTCAATGCTTGATTCGTTGAAAACAACAGGAAGTGACTTTGTCTTTGGTGGGTACGTCCGCCATAAAGGCAGTTCGGTTTCGCGCCCCCAGATTGTTGAGGCGACGCACCGAGAAGACTTAGCAAATGTGACTGCGAAAACGTTTCCTCAGGCGTTTGGGGAACCAGTGCTGTGGAACAAGATATTCCGCACCGAATTCTGGAATACACACGTCGGACCAATACCCGAGGACGTGAACTATGAGGACCAACCTCCAGTGCTACGGGCGATCTGTGCAGCACGATCATTCGATGTGCTGAAGCGGGATGTGTATTCGTGGCGTTTGGCTTCTGCTGGTACATCGCGTTCGACGGTGAAGACTTCGTTGCGAGACGTTCGAGATCGAGCTGCTATCACACGAATGATGTGGAAGGAAGCAAAGGACGGGGATGCCCCGCGTGAACTGTTGGAGTTCATGCTTGAACGGATTATCGCGCGAGATTTGCATATGTTTGCAATTCACTTGCCCCACAAACCACACGGGGATCCGTACCGCGAAACCATGAGAGCACTTGCTCGCGATATTACGGGTTGGGCTAGCAACTTTCCCGAGGTTATGCAGCGTATTCCACTTGAACGCAGATTGTTGTTTTGGGTGCTTGCGCATGGCAGCGAACAAGAAATTGATGACGAACTTGGGCTCCGCATGGAACTCAAGCACTCCTATGCGTTCGCATCGAACGGGGCGTTGGCAGTAGGTTGCCGACCAACTATTGAAGGGATACCGGAAGATTACCTACGAGCCTGTGTGGTTGATCTACCGGTCCACGCCACTATCCAAAAAGTCCATTGGGTCGGTGCAAATAGCGTGGAACTTCAAGTCAGAGCATTCATGACGGGTGTGAACAGCGATGAGGTAGAGCTTTCATTTTTCACTGTGGAAAACGGAGATGAAGAACACCGCGTCCTGCTTCAGCGAAAGAAATGTTGGGACCCGCGGAATAACGCCGCAGTACTGGACCCATGGTTCGACAGAAATGGCGACTCTTTCGTACTCGTCGTAGACCTCGACAACCAAAAGCGCGTATCCATCGCCGTGGAAGCACGCTGGAATGGACTAACTTCGACCACATACGTTAAACACAGTGGAGAGCCAGCGACAAAGCAACCAGGGGCTCTCATCGGTGGCCAGCGCTGGACGGTATCGTCTGAGCGAGATGCAGGCGGTGCCCGGTTCCTGCTACAACTGCGTGAAGTTGCCTCAACAACTCCCGTGCTGACGAATTGGACCACCAGTAATTGGAGGGTCCACGGTGCAACGGATACCTCGGAATTGCATTACATAATGCGGCCAACTGGATACCGCGCGCTGCTGGGGCGGTCAAGGAAGTTTCCGCTAGTGTTAAACGGCCTACCGGTAGAGTACGGTGTTACAGGCGAGCAATCGCTCAATTCTTGTGCAGCTGTGACAATCCGTCCAGACAACAAAGGCGTTGCCTATATTGATCACAAAGCAATACGGGTAGTGTTGGATTCCGCAAAAATCAAAGGCAGCCGACTGGTTCTTACAGGGCGCTGCAGCTCCGAAACGTTGCACCCCACGATATGGTTGAGGTCCTCACAGCAGACGTTAAGAGCAGTAACTACCTGGGAGAAGGGTACCTTTCGAGCACGTTTTGATCTTCCCTGTGTACAAGCCACTTCGTATTTTCTGCGTTGGTCCATCTTCAGTTCGAATCGCATTGCAAAGGCATCAGTTGAACCTGGAGAAGTAGATAGCAATGTCTATGTTGAGGGAACTACGCGGTCGGTTCGAATTGTACCCAGGGAGAACGGGACCACTGCCGTGTATATCTTGCCTGCGCATCAAGTATCGAAAGCTACTCGATGGGAGACCTACCACGGAATTCCAACTCAAGAACAAGACCTAATCGATGGAATTTTCTTCGAGTCTTTTAGCGGTAAGAACACGGCTGACAACCCTGGTGCGATTTGCGAATATCTTTCTGGGCGAAATATTGGCGTCCCGCTTTGGGTATCTGTTCGTGATGAAGACACAGAGGTTCCCGCGGGTGCCATTCCAGTGATCACCGGCAGTGAGGCTTGGTACGACAAACTTACTCGAGCCAAAGTTATTGTCGGAAACGACAATTTCCCGCTGTGGTTTCGGAAGCGGCCTGGCCAACGTTGGGTGCAAACGTGGCATGGCTGGCCTATTAAGCGGTTGCTCTTTGATGCGCACCCTAATTTTGTTGGTCTTTCATATCGACGTTTGATGAAGCGCCAGGCAAGTGACTGGGACTTGTTACTTGCACAGTCCGATGAAGCAGGTCAACGAATTGCGGGCTCTGCGTATTACACAGGCCCGGTACTGGAAGGAGAGTACCCGAGAAACCTTGCTCTAGCTCGAGCGATGCAAGAAACAGCAAGCATCAAAGCGAAGCTGGGTATTCCTCCGGGCAAGCGAGTGATTTTGTGGGCTCCTACATGGCGCTATTTAGGCGAGGACCTAGCTTTTCCAGCGGATAGGATTGCGAAAAATAATGACGCGGTAGTGCTTGTTCGCGGCCATCATATGAAAGCAGTGCACAAAAAGGGCGAGAACGTGAAAAACGTCAGCTCCTACCCGTGCGTGGAGGAGCTTCTTGCCATTGCAGATCTACTGGTTTCGGACTACTCCTCAATCTTTTTTGACTACGCCCTCACTGGTAAGCCATCGATTGTGTATGCACCAGATTTGGAAACATACAAGACGCAAGAACGCGGGTTCTATAGCGATTGGCCTAATGATTCTGGGCGACCAGTTGCACTCACCCCCAAGGAACTTGAATCAGAAATTACGATAGTGCTGAGGCAAACCACGCAGTCCAAACCTGATGACCCAGGTCAGCAAGCTGCAGTTCAAAAGTCTGTGCTTGAGAATCTTGAGCAGATAGAAACCTGGATAGTTCAGATGTTGAAGTCCTAGGCTTCCACATGCGTTTCATTCAAACCAAATGATCGTACTTCACCTTGGGCGATGAACTCTGCATCGGAGAGTTTCCATGTGTGGTTGTCGCCGCGCACCTGGATGAAGTTAAACCGGTCTGTGGAATAGATGCGTTCATTGGCTGCGATTATTGACTTGAGAAAGGCAGTATCCTCCCCGGTGGTTCTATCTTCAAATGGATGGTGCTCAAAAGTTTCGCGTGGTCCGAACAGAGTGGGGCCTGCAACGAAATTTGTCCACAGATGCTCTTGATTAGGTCGACGTAGAACAAGAGCATTAGATCCTTCTACATAGGCATATGCAGCTTGTTTCCCAACGAGATCAGCGTCGCTGTACTTCACTGCATTGCGCATGTCCTCGAGGTAGTGCGGCAGGTAATAGTCGTCGTCGTCGAACTTAGCTATGAAGTCTCCGCTCGACTGAGAAACTGCCGCGTTCAAGCAGTTGCCGAGCGACCAAGATTGAGGCGCTTCCAGCTGTGTCACTGTGGAAGGGTCGATGCTAAGGTCGAGGCATAGTTCGTGTAACCGCGCCTGCTTCAGTTCATAGCCATGTGTTATGAGGATGAGTTCTCGGTCTTCTATCGACTGGCGTGCGAATTGGGTCAGGACATGGATCACATTCTCTGGCCGGTTGGATGAAGAAATGACTGATACGAGGCCGGATGGCCGAGAAGGGGTTTGAAGCCCAATTGCAGTGAAAAGCTGCTCTGCACGGTGACGATAGCAGTGCTGGTTCCAGATAGTTCGTTGGGCACGGTGGACCATTTTTTCGCGGTACTCGGGAGAATTAATCAGTGTAGTGATTGTTGCAGTAGCTTCTTCCACAGACTGCACTTCTGCCAAAGCATCGGGAGAGAAAAAATTCGTTGTTGCTGGGCTCGGGGTAGTGACGACCGCAGCTCCGCTTGCTGGAAGCTCAAAAAGACGTCGAGCGCACATTGAAGGGCTAGTGACCACCGAGTTCACGTTCAAGAACACTTTGTGTTCCTTGTTTGCAGAAAGCATTCGCTCCGGTGGCAGGCTGCCTACGATGTATCGGCGCATTTGTTTCGGGAATCGGTAGCGCTTGTCGACATTTCCAAGTCGAGAAAAGATACAGAAGTTGAAGCCGTTCTTGGACGCTGACGCAGCAGCTGCTTCAAGGAGGAGATCGAGCTGTTGGCGGCGCTCTGGATACTTGTGATTGAAGTAGGTTCCTGCAAAAGCAATGTCTCCTCGTTGCCATCGTTTATCGCGGATCCCTGGCATATTTGGCTGGTTGCGAGCAGGGTTATGAATCGCAGGCTGAGCCGCAAACGGCATGACTCCTACGACGGCTTCCGGCGCGATTTCACGGTACCTTTCAATCACGTCCGAATCGGTGGTGAATATGTAATCGAAGGCCGAGGCTGTAGTGATGAAGTCATCAAAATGGGCTGGGTCTTCTTTGTTCCAGAAGACGGTGGGAACGTTATGCTCATTGCACCAGGCCAGCATTTCACTCAGCGTTGGATCTGCTGAATCGGTCTTGTTTAGTCTGCTTCGCCACGCGCCACCGTTGCCGGCGTGGGCAGATTCCACAAAGAGAAAATCGATGCTCGTGCCTTCAAACACTTGCTTCCAGTTGTCTGGAGTCGGACTGACTACTTGAAATTCATTTTTCCAGCAGAACATCGAAAAATCATCGAGGATTACGGCGGCTGCAATTTGCGGTGTCGGGAGATTATAGGCATTTTGCTTAAAAGTTTTTGAGCCGAGCGGGTCAAACAGAGATGAGTCCGACTGTAGAAAAAAGGTGATTCTCTGGAGGCTACTGCGATTCAACGGAACTACTTGATTGACCAATCGGTGAACTTCACTGCTAATTCTTGCTAGTACGTAGTTTGTGTTTCCGTGCTTGAGCTGACGAATCATCGTGGCCACACGTTGAATTGTGTGGGGCAAATGAGAAAGCATACAAACAGTTCCTTAATCGTGATTGCTGCGTTACTTTAGGACTACAAGAAAATTATGATGCTCTGGTGTTTATTCTCTTAGGAGTCTACTAGCTCAAAACTACTGCCATAGATACAGATTTTTGTCGATTGGCGTGGAATCTTAGGGGGGTAATGAGGCACTCATTCAAGATTCAGTATGAAAACCTTTTAGCAAGGGCGTGGTAACCTGGTCGCGTTAGTTTTCAAGTTACGAGCAGGACACTGATTGAGGGCTTGTATGCGTCGCGTTATAACCTACGGAACATTTGATCTTCTGCATTATGGTCATATAGAACTTTTGCACCGAGCGAAAGCATTGGGTGATTATCTCGTAGTTGCTTTATCGACCGACGAGTTTAATGCGCTAAAAGGGAAGAAGTCCTATTTTACGTATGAAAGACGTCGAAGGATGCTAGAAGCAATCCGCTATGTTGATCTCGTTGTGCCGGAAGAAGAGTGGGGACAAAAAGTACGCGACGTCGAGAATCTTAAGATCGATGTATTCGTGATGGGGGACGACTGGGTTGGAAAATTTGATTCCGAGTTGGAGGGTAAATGTGAAGTGATTTATTTGCCACGTACTCCTGATATTTCTACTACTCAGATCAAACAAGAGCTCAACAAGAATTCATAAGGAGACGGAGATCCGTGGCTAAATCAGACTTCCCTGCTCGCGCTTTTGAGTTTGCTGGAAAAACCATAGCTGGAAAGACCACTAGTAAACGGGGCGCAAAACTTGTTCAGTACGCAGCTGCCCGCGAATGGGCGGATAAGAACTGGGCATCCGCATATCGTCTCTATAGGGAAATTCCTGAAAAGCAGCGGTCTGTTGCGGTCTTGGAGCGTCTGCTTGTTTTGGTGAACAAGTTGGATCTTGGCGAGGAAAAGGAATCAATCTTCTCAGCGTTTGTTGCAGACTACCGTTCGATGGCGGAACTGGCTGAGGGTCTAACGATCGCGAAAAATTTAAAAGAACCTGAATTACAAGCGATGATTATTCAAAAGCTCGGAGAAGGTTTAGCTGCGCAAAGCGGATACACCCCAGAGCTCTTTGCAGCAATACATGGTCAGGATCCAGCGTGGCGGCGACTCGAAGTGCTGTCGGCGCGAAGTGGGAAGGCACGCGACGACGCGAAGTGGCTTGAACTCACAGCTGGGGCCGCATGGGAACTGAAAGATTACGAATTGGTACTCAGTACCCTGGAGAGCATTAGCGAGAAAAAGAAGAAGACGCCAAAGCTCAAGTACATCGAAGCTGAATGTTATCGGAGACTTGATGATATTGACTCCGCGAGAAACGCGTACAAGGAGTATTTAAAGCTTTTTCCTAAAGGTAAAGAGTTTCAATCGGCTGTGAAACAAATCCGCAAGTCTGACGGTGACCTAGTAGCTTATGAAGTGATTTCAAGTGGACTTTTGGGTGATGAAGGCTCAGATATTGCAGTGGCTGAAATGGCAAACTTGAAAGAACGCCTACATGCGTATCCTGAAGCTACCGAACTTTATTCGGAGGTGGCTTTTTCCAACTCTCATGATGCGCGTATGAGTTATAAAATCGGACTCAATGCTGAGCGCGATGGCGATCTCGAGCTTTCCGTCCTAGCTTACAAAGATGCTTTAAGGAAGCAAGGAAACCCAAGGGGGCATTGGTACTCCTATCGCCTAGCAAGTGCTTACTACGGCTTGGGCCGGTACGCCGATGCAATGCGTGCGTATGCTGACTACTTCAAGATAAAGCTGTCTGACAAACAGGATCAATGGGGATTTGAACGGATCGTAACGAATCTTTTCAAAGGGAAATCACATCGTGAACTGCAAGAACTGGTTCGCTATCGCGTGTCTAAGGGATCCTACAGCAATGAGAGCATCCAGCTCAACTATGGTTTTTTGCCACTCGGCCCGAGCCCGGTAAGGTTCGCGCTGGCTGAATCTGCGGTACGAAAGGGGCCGTATCAAGTTGCAGCCGACATATTAAAAGGTGGCGACACTTTCGCTAATAAAGATGGGATGAACCCAGATAGTTACAGGAAAAGCACGGCTAATAAACTAAACACTTATTATGTCGAGTGTATGCGGCAGTGTGAAATTAATGAACGGCTCATTCTCTGGGAGTCAAATCACGGATCTTCCGTGGGATGTCATCCACTGGCGCTTTTCCGGGACTTCGTAGCGACACATCCCGAAGGGGAATTCGTTCATGTTTGGGCTGTCAATGATCTAACAGCAGTCCCAAGCGATGTGAAAGCAAACCCTGATGTTGTGCTTGTGCCACTGCACTCGAGGGACTACTTGTTTGCTCTTGCAACAGCAAAATATCTCGTCAATAATGTAACTTTCGCTCCGTATTTCGTGCGACGTGAAGAACAGCTGTATCTAAATACATGGCATGGCACCCCTTATAAGACGCTGGGGAAGTCAATGAAACAGGGGATTCTCGAATACGAGAATATTCAAAGAAACTTTATTCAGTCGACACACCTTCTAGCTCCAAACGAATTAACCCGTTGGTCGCTTATCGATGACCATGGGATCGACGATGTGTATGCCGGGAAAGTGTTGCTTGGCGGTTCTCCTCGCCTTGACACTTCGTTGAGCCAGAACGATCAGCAACGCCTGGAGCTGCGTAGGAAATTGGGAGTGTGTCAGGAACAGCAGAAAATTGTGTTGTATGCACCAACCTGGCGCGGTGGAGTTTCTGACAGAGAACTTGATGTCGATGAGCTGATCGCGGACCTAAAGGCTCTTGATACAGCTGGGATTGCCAAGGTCCTCTTTCGTGCACACCGGTTGAGCGAGAAGCTCCTGCAAGGCGTCGATATACCAGTGACTGTGGTTCCATCCGAGATTGATACGAACGAACTTCTCGGAGCAGTAGATGTTTTGGTCACGGATTATTCGTCGATCTTGTTTGATTTTCTTCCCCAGAACAAGCCCATAGTTCTCTATCAGCATGACTATGAAAACTATAAGGCGCAACGTGGTCTTTATCTCGAAGATAGTGAGGTTCCAGGCGCTAAGGTTTACGACCGCCAAGAGCTTTCAGATGTAGTTGCTGCTGCGCTTTCTGGTGAACATGCACCTGACCCGAAAAATCTAAACCGTTATTGCCCGTATGAGGACGGCAAAGCTTCGGGCCGTATTAATGACGCATTTTTTGAAGATAAGTTCGGTAGCGCTGAAGAAGTAATCAACTACGCAGACGTACAGGCTGCGAAATCTACGAAAAGTATCGTTTGGCATGCAAGCCTGATACCAAATGGCATTGCTAGCGCAGGCCTTGCGCTTTTGGATCGTATTCCTGCGGATGATTTCGTAGTGAATTTTATCGTTGAGCCGCAAACGATGAGGGAAAACCCGGACCGTTTGGAACAATTTCAAAAATTACCTGACAATGTGCGTGTTATTTGTCGCTCTGTTGTTTTGCCCCGTTCTATCGAAATGTTGCGAGATGTGGCGACGTTTAAGCAGATTGATTGTTTTCCAAACGATGAGTTTGTTGAATCTTATTTTCAGGCGTTTGATCTTGAACGCAGAAGGATATTTAGCGACTTCAAACCGGATTACGTTGTAGAGTACGACGGATATGCCGATTTCTGGCTATCACTCCTGGCTTCTTGGGGCCGGGTGGGAGCTGAAACAGTGTGCTATCAGCATAACCAGATGTTTGAGGAAATGGTCAGAAAAGATCCGACGTTGAATCGTACCTTTGCGCTGTATCCCTTTTTCGATCGGCTCATTGCAGTAAGCGAGGCGCTTTCTGGCCATAACGAGCGGACCCTTGCGCGTTTCATTGAAGGTACCCCTGTTCAACAGACATTTGCGAGGAACTTGGTTAATCTCGAGACCATGCAAGAACTGGCGGAGCGGAGCTCTGATGTTGGAGACATCCTGGAGTTTGTGGAGAGGTTTGATACAACTTTTGTGTCAGTTGGCCGTCTTTCGCCCGAAAAGAATCAGAGCGAACTGCTTTCCGCAGTTGCCGAATTGAAGCAGCAAGGAATAGACGTTGGGTTAGTCCTAGTAGGTTCCGGAATTTTGGAAGATCAGCTGCATCAGGAGATTATTCAAGAGAACCTGAGCGATAGAGTGCTTATGACTGGGCAACTGAGTAATCCATATCCAGTAATAAAGAATGCCGATTGCTTTGTTCTTCCTTCCAGACATGAAGGTCAACCAGTTACCTTGTTGGAAGCTATGGCGCTTGGAGTGCCGGTTATCACCACCAAACTACCCGGCTGCGTTGAAGTGGTCAGTCTAGGATACGGCGAGCTAATTGACTTTGATGCATCGTCTATTGCGGCTGCAATGGCACGTTTCATCGAAGACCCGAAGGTCGCGTCTGGGACTTTTGACGAGGAAGCGTACTGTTCAAGGGTTCTGGCTGAGAACGTGAAGGCTATATGCGGTAATTGAGGCCTTCGAGCTCGCGGAACTCTCCTAGAATCGTGTTTACGAAGGCGAAGTCTTACTACTTCGCCTTTGAGAGACTCAGCGTATTGCAGTGGTTCTTATGTCTACCTGCTGCACCGTCTACCTCCAAGTCTATATAAACTAATCAACGGTGTAGGGCGATTGGCCACGGCGGCGAATCCCTAGGGTGAGAGCTAAACGGTTAAGCGAATCAGGGATGTGTCCCAAAATGCGAATTTTGGCCGCGCTGACCTTATCAAACGTGCTATAGCAGTTAAGGACTACGGTCCATTTGCTGGTGTGATGGACGTTTGAACGTATGCTAGGGCAATGAGGGTTGTTTGGAAAGATTTGACCGCACGCTTAAATGCGATGAGTCCGCCTTTGCTGCTAGAATTACCGGCTGTTAGCAGCGGTGTGAGCGTTCCGCATTTTTACCGCTGACCTCTAAGGTGGGAAGTTACGATGACTGAGCAGCGAGAATCATTCGCACAAAAAGAAGCCAAGGTAATTTGTGTACAGCCGGTTTCCGTTATCGTTCCAGATATTGGAATCAGACGACAACCTCCCCGGCCGAAGCACCTTCAGGACCCAACTTATGCGGAAAAGTTTGACGATTCCACTTTGTTTTATGACATAGTTTTTGTCGGCGAAGATATTGTTCTTTCTGGCCCGCCGCTACTTAACTTGGAGTCTTTTGTAATTAATTCAGAGGTGTACGTTGATGGGGTTCGTGCACAATTTGAGCGAACTACGTCTCTCGAACGATCTCAAACAACAGTTTTTTCGCTACCGCAGCAGCCGCAGGATGACGTTGTAAACATCGAAATATATTTCCCTGAGTGGGATTGGCGGTTTCGATCCGAAGTTGATACCTCAGTAAACCGGGTAATGGCTGGTTCTAATGTTTTAATGACATTACAGCGCAATGAAGAACTGCTTTGGATTGAGGATTGGGTGCGATACTATGCGACGAACCAATCTGTCGATGCCGTAGTTATCTACGACAATGGTTCAGATAAATACAGCTTGGATTCAATCGCAAACGTCGTTGCAACTGTTCCGGGAATTCAAACGGTTGTTGTGGTCGATTGGGACTTTAAATATGGGCCTCAGGGAAGTCCTTGGGTCGGTCCTGGAGTTCCATGGGACTCTGACTTCTGTCAGATCGGTGCGTTGCAGAATTGTCGATTCAAATGGTCGTTGTTTGCTAACGGTTGGATTAATGCTGATGTCGATGAACTTTTCGTGTCTCGTGGGCCGGAGACAATCTTCGATGCGCTGGAGAAATCCTCGGATGGCGTAGTTGGGGTAAGTGGAACATGGATTTCAAATGAAGCCGTTGGGTATTCAGGGGACGAAGTTCCTCGATATTGGTATTTTCCATACTTTTCGTCACAGCAGTGCAATCCCAAATGGGCTATGTGCAGTAACCGGGTCGACCCTTCCGTGCATCCCACAGCTCACTATGTCCGAGGCATAGACGGAGTAGAAAACCCGAACTTCTTCCTCGCGCATTTTCGGCCGCTAAATTCCGGTTGGAAGATACCCGGTAGGAGGAAGGTGGAAGAACCAAGGGAATTAAGGGCTTCATCTCTAGATGAGTTACTGTTAATGAGGGGAATTGCAAATGCGTTCCGGGTGCCCGAAGCCGGGAAGGCGATTCGGATGACCATGAAGCGAACCTTATCAGCAGATGGTATCGAGTATGAGATTGATAAGTCTTTAGTGTTGCCTTGGATTTTCAGTGCATTACGAAAGACTCCTGCGTTTTCTAAGAAGTGGTCAAAGGCATGGTTGTGGCGAGACGAAGTATTCGTGCTGGAATACCCCGCCAGCGGAACAAACGTTGCATTTGATCTGGCTAAGATCAGGGAGGATCTCTCCTTGAGTGCCGTTGTGCGAGAATCTGGTTATGCGTCTAGTTTTAAAGGCCAGCTTAAGCTTGCCTTTGGAGACGAACTGGGTTTCGAGAAACCATCGAAGCTCGGTTTCGAAGTTTTCTCGGCAAATGTGCAGGAAGACTGGATGCTGCTGTATGACCGGGCGGTTGCCGTTGTTAACGAAGTTATGGGGATTATGCCCTATGAAATGAATATTTCGGCACTGCGTCAAGTAGCTAAAGGCATTTCGCGGGTTTCCAGTCCACTAAAGGATCTCCGGTCTTCCCCGGAGTTTCGCCAGCTAGCCCAGCGAGTCAAGGAGAGGGCCCACGGTAAAACAGTAATATTTGTACCAAAAGAGGGGGACTGGTGCGATTCGCTTATCCGTGAGGGAACCGAGCAATTTTTGGAAAATTACGAGATTGACTTTCGAACAGTTGAGTGGCATGAGCTGAGTGGATTAATTGATTGTGCTAGTAATCTAGGTATCACCTTCAAAGATTATCTTGTTTTAGATGGCGGGGGCAGATTATTATCGCAGGACTCAACATCTGAAACGAAGCTACGGGCTGAGGGTCTGGCACAACTTTTTGGTAGAGTCATTGCGCTGCCGCAATTTTTTGATGCACCAATAATCGATTGCCCAGGAACCGATATTGAGTATTTTTCCAATGAGAAACACCAAAGTGTGCAATACTGTCCTGAAGCAACATTTTGTCACGATTTGGCTTTCTACTTGCAGGTTCCTGCACTGACTCGCTTAGATTCTGCATTGGGAGAAGGATTCTTCTTCAGCGAAAACGGCGGGCGGCGCCTAGGAGATATTTGCAAGTACTCTTTTGACTTGGCTCCGTATGGAAATCACATGAGCTCAACCGCTTTGATTTTTGAGATGCTTAATCGGTATTCTGCGATCTATACAGATCGTGTTTATATCGCTATCGCAGCGGCAATGATGGGCAAGGATGTCTATCTGTTTAGCTGTAGCTCTGATAGAACCGCAGGGATCTATACGGCAACGATTAAGGGTAACTACCCGAAAGTTGAATTCATAAATTCGAGGTAACGGTATGGGTGTGCGCTGTTGAACTAGTGACTGGACCTATTATTTGACCACCCCATGGTGTCTACTTTTCAGGGGTCGGGCCCGTGCTACCCAAGGCGACTTCGTATCCATCGACTTCGGCGCAGTGGCCAAGGCACGCACTGGGCGTAACAAAGTCCCCCTCCAAGTCTTGTGGGGCCGCTACACCAGCCAACCCGTAAGCCCATCCCAGCGGTACTACAGCTACGAGCGTTTCCGGCAGCTTGTTGCCGAATATGTCGACGCCACAGGACTTACCGCAGGCATTACGCATGCCCCGGCACACACCATGCAAGTCAACTGGGGGCACCACCCGATGGTGTCTACTTTTCGGGAGTCGGGTCCTCGGTCCACTGCACCTGAGATAACGCATGCTGGTTTAAACCAGACCTTTTAACTATGCCCCTGGTATCGATGATCGCAAGAGGATTGTGTTGGGAGAGGTCAAGGTCCTTAAATTCTTTGTGATCGACCAATATGACCAATACATGACAGATATTTAAAGCCTTGTCTAAGTCAACTAACTGCACATTATCAAGGGCGCTGAGGCTCGGGGGTAGCTCTCGAAGATTGGGTTCAGCTACATATAGGAGCACTTTTGGATGTGCTTTCGCGAAACTCTGTGTGATCTGAAGGGCTGGCGATTCACGAATATCATCAATGTCAGGTTTGAATGTGATTCCAAAGATCCCAATTTGGGGTAGCGGTACATTGGCTGCGATTTCGGTGAGTGTAGCTTCGATCTTGGATAGCACAAAATCAGGCTTCGAGTCGTTAACCAATCTACTCGTCTTGATCAAGCGTGCTTGATCAGGGGCCGAGTGAACAATGAACCATGGGTCAACTGCAATGCAGTGACCCCCAACGCCTGGGCCAGGCTGAAGTACATTCACACGAGGGTGTCTGTTTGCGAGGTTGATCAGCTCCCAAACATCAATATTCAGCTCATCGCAGATCAAAGAAAGCTCGTTTGCAAACGCTATGTTGACATCTCGGAAAGCGTTTTCCGTGAGTTTTGCCATTTCTGCGGTTCGGGCATCAGTGGTGAGTACATCGTTCCGGCAGAACCGCTCATACAGCTTTTTTGCTCGCTCGGAAGAGGTCTGATTGATTCCTCCCACAATTCGTGCGTTGGTTGTCATCTCCTCCATGATTCTGCCGGGGAGCACCCGCTCAGGAGCATGTGCAACATAAATACTGTTTGCATGATCGGGAATCAGGGTCAGATCTACGCGTCCAGAAACTAGAAGATCTGCGACCTCTTCGGCCAGTCCGGGAGGGCTCGTCGACTCAAGAATGACAAGTTCGTCGCCCCGGAGTAGGGGAGCAATCGATTGAGCTGCGTCGAAAACGTAGGCGGGATCGACCGATTTGTCTGGGGAGAGAGGGGTAGGAACCGAAATGATGTAAACATCTGCAGAGGTCAGCGAAGTTCCAACGGACAGAGACTGATCCTCGACTACTTTCTTGAGTAATTTGTCGAACCCTGGCTCCACGAACGGAACTTGGCCCCTCGCGATTGTCGCTACTCGATCCGCGTTGATGTCGTAACCAAAAACCCGCAGTCCCGTAGACGCGAAGAACGCTGCTGTAGGAAGCCCGATATAGCCGAGGCCAATCACAGCAATGTCGAAGTGGTCGCGTCGATTAGCGGTCATGGTGCTCCTCAGCGGAATTGTGGGGTAATGCCGTTGATAGTCTAGCGCGTTCGACTGCCGACCCCTACAAGAGGCTAGAACCTTGGATGAAGCGCCGGGGCCTGAGTTTCGATTGTGAGATTGAAGAGGTCACCGAGAACCTTCACGGTGCGCTCAGCGGCGTGGCCATCACCGTAAGGATTCACTGCGTTTCTCATGGCAGCATGAGCATCCGGATTGTCGAGGAGTTCCGTGGCTTCCGAAATGATGGAGTCCGGGTCTGGGCCAATCATCTTTACAACACCGGCTTCAATGGCCTCTGGGCGCTCTGTTGTGTCTCGGATCAACAGCGCCGGCAGTCCCAGTGCTGGTGCTTCTTCTTGCACTCCGCCAGAATCGGTGATGATGAGGTCAGACTGTTTCATAAGGTGGATGAATTCGTCGTAGGGGAGCGGGCCCGTGGCTACTACGTTTGGGAGGTGCTCGACACTCGGGAGGAGGCATTCCCGAATACGAGGGTTCAAATGCATCGGTACAAGGAACGCTGTGTCACTGTACCGCTCTGCTAGGGTCCCGAGGGCGACTCCGATTCTTGCGAGGGAATCAAGATTTTCTCGCCTGTGAGAGGTGAAGATGACGCGGTGATCGAAGTTGCGCAGCGCATCTTCCACAGAGGTGTTAGTGAAGTGGCTTTCTTTCGCTGCAGTTTCGAGCAGAGCATCAATGACAGTATTGCCGGTGACGACAATTGCATCTTCCGAAATGCCTTCGGCGATGAGATTGTTTTTTGCGCGGTTTGTTGGAGTGAGATGCAGTGATGCTATCGCCGAAATGATCTTACGGTTCGCTTCTTCTGGGAATGGGGAGCTCAAGTTGAATGAGCGAAGCCCGGCCTCAATGTGGACGATCTTTGCCTTGCGATTAAAGCCAGCTATCGCAGCAGATGCTGCCGATGAAGTATCTCCCTGAACGATGAGTGCATCGGGTTCGAACTCTTTCAGAACTTTATCAAGGCGTTTGAGTGCTCGCGACATAATTCGGTTCAGCGGCTGTTTCCGATGCATCAATCCGAGATCCAGATCCGGCTGAAAGCCGAACAGCTCTGTGACTTGGGGAAGCATTTCGCGGTGCTGCCCGGTGGACACGACCAGCGTTTCAAATTCGTCGTGAGCGCGCAGTTCCTTAATGACCGGTGCAAGCTTGATTGCCTCCGGGCGCGTGCCGTAGACAACCATGATCTTTGCAGGGGTCATCTGGATTCCTCATCTGGCTCTAGAAACTGCTGAATTTGCTGGTACCTTAACTGTTTGATGGTAGCAACTGTAGGGGCCGTTTCAAATTGCCTTGAACATGTTGTAATGTGTTCCCGGAACTGGTGCGTTTGAGCCCTGTTCATGGAAGGGGCTATAGCTCAGTCGGTTAGAGCCGCGGACTCATAATCCGCTGGTCGCGGGTTCGAGCCCCGCTGGCCCCACAAGGTTTAAATGTAGGGTTACTTTCTGCTTTACTCAGGCAGAGGGGATGCTCTTCCGTCTTGTCCCTGCTGGCGTCGATTGAGCTATTTTTAGTGGGTGGCTGTTAGGACTACTCCACCGCGTGTCGACGAATCAGCGCCAGTCATAATTGTTGCTTCGACATGTCAGCGGGAATGGAAGACTGTTCTAGCTCGTTGATGAAGTTCCACAGTGTTGGCATGACCGAAACGTGGTTCCGGGATCAGGCTCTTGAACTGTTAACTGCCTTGAGTTAAGCGGTCCAACTTTCGGAGCTAGTTCAAGTCATCCGGTCAGTGGTCTTGGGGTTTGAGCGCGTCATTGTTCACGGGATGTAAATTCTTCTTAGCGGAGAAAAGCAGTTCGTTCGGGCAAGAGTCTTTGACACTTCCAATTGCATTTGGTGGGTAGCCACCTTCCCGCCAGTGCGGCGATCGTGTTCCAGGAGTCTTGCCTTGGCGTCACTAATATCATCTTTGCATTTTTCTACACATTTACGCATTTCATGTTGTGTTATTTCCAAATCTAGTTCCTGTATATACTCTTTGTAACGATCAAAAAGATTCAAATAATTGTTCGAATCCACCGGTGGTTCATCAACTTCTGTCTTAGCTTTAAGCATTTTTCTGATGCAATCGGATACAGCCCGGCGTTGACGTGCGTAATCCTCGATTTTTACCTGTCGCAACCGCTCTTCCTCGCGTGTTTTGTTGTCGATTTCACGCCATTCTTCTGCCTTCGCTTGATCTTTGTCGCGCCGCTTATCTGCCTTTCGATTGTTATAAAACACACCAAAGAGAGCGAGAACAGAAGGGACGGCAGCGCTCAAAAACGCCACGACGTTTTGAGGGGTGAACCACGAAATGAATGTGTCCATAACCTAAGCATAGGAGCGTTTGGTAACTATTGGGATACCTACGCGGAGCAAGCTCCGCGTAGTCGTGCAGTCCATTGGACTTTTAGCTAGATATAAAATTGGGGCGTCAGCTGCAAACTTGGGCTATGCGTTGGTAGGCGAACCACATACGGATGTGGGTGAAGAATTCTGTAGCCCGGGAAGGCACCGAGAAGCTGAGGTGCCGGATTACACAAAACCCTGCTTTCCAATGACCGCGCTACGTTTACGGAACGCTGCGGTGAGTGCAGGGACATGATGGTCGTGGAAGTCGTAAACGGTGGCGGTGCTTTCCGCACCGCGGGTGACGCGCCCGATCTGCTGGATGACGTTGCCTTTGAACGCAACAGGGGCGGCGAGGACGAGGGCGTCGAGAGCTGGGAGGTCTACCCCTTCGCCTGCGATCTGAGTCATGGCGATGAGGATGAACTGGGGCGTGCTGTCGAGGGCTTTTCGGGTGGCTTTGCGGTCCCTGGAAGACTGCGCACCGTGGAGCGTAAACACCGGCACGGGGAGGTCGGGATAATTGTGGGTGAGAAGCCCCTCGAGGGCACTGATGTGCTCGCGACGCTTAACTAGCACGAGGACGTTGCTTCCGTCGGAGGTGGCGCGGGCGATGGTTTCGGCGATGAGCGCGTTCCGGGCGCTATCGGCAGCGAGGGCATTGTCGAGGTCAGGCCAGTAGAGGTGGGGCTCGTCGTAGGTGAACTCCGTAGTTTGCACGACGTAATGCTTGGGGCCTGCATGCTCGAGTTCCATCGTGTGACGGATGGGGCCGCAGATCAGCGGTAGGAGGGCATCGAGTCCGTCGGAGCGATACGGGGTGGCGGTAAGGCCGTTGATGAAGCGGACGTTGAGGTCTGCGAGGACGCGGGTGAGGCCGGCGGCGCCGACGCGGTGGCATTCGTCGATGATGATGTAGCCGTAGTCGGTGAGGAAGTCGGTGCGTGAGTCGGCTCGGCTGATGGATTGGGCGGTTACGATGTCGATGTCTCCCCTGAGTTTCTTGGAGTTGCCGCCGTATTGGCCGATGGTGGGGCCGTCGAGAAACTTGGTGAGTGCTTCGCGCCACTGCGTAGCAAGCTCTACATTGGGAACGATGATAGCGGTCGGTACTTGGCGGAGCGCGATCAGCGCGCAGGCCATCACGGTCTTGCCAGCACCAGGTGGGGCGACAAGTACGCCCGTGGGGTGCTTCCGCATGGCTGTGACGGCTTTGCGTTGTTTGGGGCGCAGCTCGCGGGTGAACTCGGCCTGCATGGCGCGAGGTTTGGGCGTTTTGCCGCGGCGGGTCACGGTGTAACCGGCGGTTTTCAGGAGAGTGATGGCTTGATCAAGCGTGCCGCGATCAAGCGTGAGGGTGTTGTCGTGCTCGTCGAAGCGGATGATGAGGCGAGGTGTTTGGAAGGTTGACAGGCGTTGGGCCTGGCGGATGTAGAACTGCGGGTTCGGGATAGCGCCGAGGTGTCGAAGTGCAGTGGCCGTGGTACCGTCGACGCCTTCGAGTGAGACGTGTACTCGGGAATCGTGTGTGACGAGTACTTTGCCGGTTCGCTTGAGCGCTTTGAGCTCTGCCTTGGTCGGCAGTTGGGGAAGTTGAGTTTCCGGGTCTGGCTGTAGGCGAGCAGCGATCCTCTTGAGCTGAGACTTGGACGCTTTGGAAATGGAGGCGAGCGTGGCGAATTGATCCACGGTGGGCTCGAAGGAGGCGTCGACAAAAATGGTGCGTTCCTCGGCGCGATGTTGGTCCGCGAGTGGGAGCGCGATGAGGTTGCCGAAGCCGCGGCGTTTGCCGGGCAGCGTGTCTTGGGAGGGAAAGAAGCGATCGAAGCTGGTGAAGAATTGCTTCGGGCTGGCCTTAGCGAGCAAGCCAGTACCTACGGCGCGTGCTAGGACAGCCGGGACGGGCTCGCTGAAGAAGAGCCACACATGAGCGCCGGTGCCGGAACGGGAGATTTCGATGAGCGGGTCGAGGCCGTACTCGCGGCAGCTATTGGCGTACAGGCGGGCGGCGGTGCGGAAGTCGGCGTCGTCGAAATCGCAGGCGAGGAGGAAGCAGGTGTCGCCCTTGCATAGTGGGTAGAGTCCAACGTGAAGGTTGTTGTCGCGGCGGAGGTGCTGCTCGAGGACCTGCGGAGTGAGTGGTTTGAGATTTGGATTGTTGCGGTCGTAACGGCCGTAGGATGCCGGTGACCAGCCCTTCTTCTCGCCGTTCTGCCATGCGGTGGCGTACACGTCCTCGCGGCCACGGAAGTAGTCGGCGAACAGTCGCAGCTTTGCGTCGGGGGAGGAGGCGTTGGTGACTGTCGTGGAGTCGGGGCGTTCTGGTGTTTCTGATGCTTTCGGTGGCGTGGCGGGTGTGGGCGGTGTCTTTTGGGGCTTGATTTGAGGCTCCGTGAGGAATGCCTCGAAATCATCGGTGCCAAGGAGCTTCGCGAGCGCGCGCTCCAGGAGCTGCACGCGGGTCTCGAGGTCGTGCGTGTCTGGCATAGGAGACTCCGGTTGTTCAGGGGGATCAATGGGATCAGTGTAACTGGGGTGGGGCGGGTTGGAAGGCGGTATGCTGATTCGCAACGTGGAAGGAGGCGTTCAAGATGCAGTTGGAGCTACACCGCACGAACGATGCTGAGCTTTTGGAGCGGAAACGCGACCTCGTGGCTCGGCTTGGGGAGAGGTTGGGAGGGCACCAGCTCACCCCGGATTGGCTACGATTTCTTGCAGACTCGGGTTCTTTCACGCTGCAGGAGCGCGCCATTTACGATGAGTTTTGCCGCGTGAAGGTGCTGTTGCAGTAGGGGTAAGGCGCGCCGGGAAAGTGGCTTTCGCTTATCTATTAGGAAATGAAAGCCATTTTCATGCATGAATTGGTGAACAGGCTTCGCCATTGAAACTGCCCACATCACGCAGAGTCCCCAGTTAGGCACTGAGCCGACGGTTAAGGCTCTCGGCATGCTCTCGTATGTGGTTGCTCGCGATGAGTGTCACGTTGAGGTCATGGCAAAAGGCTTTGAACCGTTCGTAATTCTGTTGCTGGGCAGACGTGGTCGGGTCTAGGGCAACCGCAGTGATCGAGAGGTGGTCTTTACTGATCTCGATTGGGGAGTCGTTGTACTTGAGCATGCCGCCTTCTTGCCACAGCTTGTCGATCTTCAACGTCCACGCATCGATGCGGGACCGTGTTGTAGCAGAACTATTTACTTGGAAATTGAAAGCCTGATTCAGTTCCAAGACAGTGTCTTCCCGCACAACGGCGAGGTTGAGATCGAGCTCGCGCCTGGCAACGGAGACATCGGCATCCGGAACTGTGGCTTTTCCGAGTTCCGGGAACGAGCGGTACACAGTGCGGATTTCCCTCTTCAACTGGCGGACTCCCGGTTTGACATCGCTTTGCGCTTGGCCGCCAATCAAAGTGTCAAAAAGCAACTGGGTTGCCTCGGAAATGTTTGCTGCATCCATGCTTTTGACCTGGTCGACTCGGATTATGTTCATCCAATGGCTACTGACAAAAGTTAAGTAGCCACGAAGTGAATAGCGATCCCCAAGGTAGAGAGGTTCTGTAGGAGCAGAAAGCTGCTCTAGTTCGTTCTTAAAATTTTGTAGCGCATGTTTGATCGCGTCTCGATTATCAGAATCAGTGAGCGCTCGGTGGGCATCCTTGAACCGGAACTGCGATTGTCCCGTGTGTGGATCGAGCACGATTACACCCACGCCGATGGTGGTGATCCCCATCGGCTGGGGGACTGCCCGAACGGTCCAGTAGTCGAATCGCATGTCAGATTCCTTGCTTGTCTCGGTAGCGCTTTAATATATCGCCGGTAGTGTCTTTTCGCGACAAGGCATAATTTATGAGCGCGTTCGCTTCGCTTTCGGAAATACCCCACTCGGGTGGTAGAGCATCCCACAACACATCACACAGTGATTTATCGAGCCTATCAAGAGCGTCTATCGCTTTATTCCAAGACCGTGTCGGAATTTTCTCCCGCAGCATTGGAATACGAGGCACTCCGGTTGGTGAATCAATAGGGGAGAACCCCCAGGGATACGGCGCCGAGTCGAACCAGAGCCCATGGTCTATTGACCACAATGCGTAGTCATCAGCACTGTCAACGAGTATTTGTAGATCTTCTTGTGCGTTACAGAGTACCCACATGGCAATCAGCTTTGGAATCTGGTTCGGATTGGAGTCATCTGTAACGTGAGGAATTACTTCGAAATCCTGCTGCAGGGTCCCGCTATGTAATGTCTCCGAGCCGAACAATGGGGTTCCGGAGAGCCGATATCGCTGCAGCCCAGCCCCAACCATACTGTTGCGCAGCCCCTCGGGAACATAGATAATGTTCCATGGGCGAACTCGCGCACCGAGTCTATCTCCGATGATGCTTGCCGCTACTTCATTGACTACGGCTTCTCTACCGTGATCGCTTTCGAGTCGTTTACACCAATACATCTTGCCGTCACTGGCACGGCCAAGGAACGGTTTTGTTCCTGTTCCCCAAGCGACCTCCCCGATAATCGCGAGTTCGATTCGCTCACGCTGTCGTCGATGGGCTTCAAGAGAAACTATGTTTTCGGCCGACATAAGTCACTCCGCTCACTGCAAATTGGTCTTAATCGAATTGTCGTCTTATTGGGCTCCATCCTAATGGTTCAGAATGCTTGGGCGGAGCGGTTGCGTTCGTCAATTCCAAAGGGAAATCGCCGATAGTAATAGCAAGCCAGACGTATCGAGGTCCTGCTGCTGACTAGCTGGAAAACGCTGTGGAACCTAATGATTCCTGGGGTTGGGATCTTCTGGCCCACTATTCGCAAGCGATGCCGTCGCCGTCGCGGTCTAACTTCCTGCTGTAGCCGGGTTGCCCTTCGTAGATTGGTGCTGCACCGGCTGCACGCGCTTCAGAACAGTTGGCGTAGTAAACACGCGCTGGCACTGGGGCAGGCGCAGCTGGAACTGGCTGCTCGATTACGGGCTCGGGTGCGGGAGCCTGTGCAGGTTCTTCGACTGGGATGTCGGCAAATTTGGCGATGCCTGCCGTGGTCTCCTCGGTCGTAGTAGTGCTCGGGGAAGCGCTGCTGTGAGTAGAGTTGGTGGTCGTCGACGTACGAGTTGTAGTGGTTGCTGCTGAGGTGGATTCACTCCCGGTAGAAGTAGTCGTCGGTGCAGCGCTAGTTGGCGTGGGCTCCGTATCAAGGGTGGATTCAGATTCGGGAATGAGGCTGCCACCGGCAATAAACAGCACCAGTGCTGTAAGCCAAACAACAGGCCATCGGCGGTTTACCGGGGTGAACTGAGGTGCATCGCCCATGCTGTTAAGGACTAACGAGTCGCGCTGGGGATCGAGTAGCTTGCGCAACTGCTCGTGATTCGCGGCGGCTTCTTGTGCCTCGTTGTAGTGCTTTTTATCTTGGGCCTCGCACCACATCCACCAGGCACCCGGCATAATGAATGCTGCCGCGAGCAGGATGCCACCAATTTCGCCCGAAAACAACAGGATGATTCCGACCGCTATCGTGATCCAAGCGAAGACTGTTTTGGTTTTCGAAGAAGACCGTTGCGATTGCGGCTGGGTGGTGTAACTCATGGCTGACCTCTCAATTTAAAGGCACGGGATACCATCAGGGTAAGTGAAAGGCCCGAGGGTGCGGAAACCTCGGGCCTTTCACTTTGCTCCTCCAACTGGGCTCGAACCAGTGACCCTTCGATTAACAGTCGAATGCTCTGCCAACTGAGCTATGGAGGAATACGCACTAGGTGCGAAAGACACTCTAGCGCATGACAGGGAACAAGGGAAATCTGCGGTCCGCATAGACTGGGAACTGGCGTAAAGGTGCGTGAGTGGGCGTCGAAAAGTGGGAAGAAGCTGTAGCGTGGGGCCATGGCTACGACATATCGAGTACAGAATCCGGCGACGAATGAGATCGTCGCAACGTTTGAGCAGACCACCGACCAAGAGCTGCAGGACACCCTCCAGCGCGCGGACGCTGCATACAAGACATGGAGTGCCCTCAGCTACGAAGAACGCGCCGCGTACCTGCGCAAAGTCGCCCAGCTTTTCGACGAGCGCCGCGACACCCTCGTGAACATCATCGCCGAAGAGATGGGTAAAGCCATCAACCAAGGCGACGGGGAAGTCAGCGAATGCGTGGAAATCTGCAACTACTACGCAGACCACGGTGCCGAGTTCGGCGCGGACGAGCCGCTGCCGCACGACGGCGGGGAGGTTGTGATCCGGAAGGTACCGCTCGGCGTGATCGTCGGGGTGATGCCGTGGAACTTCCCGTACTACCAAGTCGCGCGCTTCGCGGCGCCGACGCTGATGGCGGGCAACACCATCATCCTGAAGCACGCGTCCATCTGCCCGCGCTCCGCCGAAGCGATCCAGGAAATCTTCGACGATGCCGGCGTACCCGAAGGCGTCTTCAACCACCGGCGCATCAGCCACGGCCAGATCGAAGACCTGCTCGCGGACCCACGCGTGCAAGGCGTATCGCTTACCGGCTCCGAGGGAGCAGGCAAGGTTGTTGCGAAGGCGGCCGGCGCCAACCTGAAGAAGGCTCTGCTGGAACTCGGTGGTACTGACGCCTACATCGTCCTGGATACTGACGACATTGATCGCGAAGTGCGCACCGCCTTGACAAAGCGCATGAGCAACGTCGGTCAGGCGTGCACCTCCAACAAGCGCATCATCGTCATGGACGACATCTACGACGAGTTCGTTTCCAAGATGGTGGACGCTGTATCGGCTCTTCGCCAGGGCGACCCGCTCACGCCGGAGCGCGGCCACTACTACCCGCTGTCCTCCCGCGACGCCGCCGAAACGCTGCGTGACCAAGTCGCCGCAGCCGTCGACGCCGGCGCTACCCTCCACTGCGGCGGCGAACTCACCGGGGAAGGCGCCTACTTCACCCCGGCCGTCATCACCGACATCCCGGTCGGTTCCGACTCCTACTACGAGGAGTTCTTCGGGCCTGTCGTGGAGATCTACAAGGTGTCCTCCGATGAGGAGGCCGTGGAGCTGGCCAACAACTCCCGCTACGGACTCGGTGGCGCTGTGTTCTCCACCGATGAGGAGCGCGCGAAGAAGGTGGCGAACCAGGTTGTTACTGGCATGATCCACGTCAACATTCCGCAGGCTCGCGGTGCCGGGCTACCGTTTGGTGGGGTGAAGAACTCCGGCTTCGGCCGTGAAATGGGTCCGCTCGGGATGGACGAGTTTGTGAACAAGCAGCGCTACTTCGTGGCGAAGTAGCGCTGTGGTTCGGGGGCTTTCGGGGGTCGGAGCAGTCACCGAAAGCTGACTCGGGATTTTGTGAACAGAATTGCGTCTGCTGTGGGCGGGGCTAACTCCGCTTCAGCGGGCGCACCTCGACGTTGACACCGACAGGGCCCGCCACGGACTCGATCTCCACGGTGCGAGGCCCCTCACCGAGGAAGTCGAGGGAGGAGAGCGTCTCCGTAGCGTCCGCGGTGAACAGCTCGATAGAGCCGCGGTCGAGGTAGATGTCCAGGGCGTCGCCCGGGGTCCAGGGCATGGACCGGTAGCCACTTCCGGCGCCGTTGCCTCGCGCGAGCACCAGGTGGATACGCTCGGCGAGGGTGTCGAACACGATGTGGGCGGAGGGGGCGTCGTCACGAATGAGGTGGAGGACCACTTGCTCGCAGGTGTTTGTCTGCAGCGGCACAGGCTGCTCCAGGTCGGGGGTGACGCGCAGCCATGCCTCTTCAACTGGGGGAAGGGTTGTTGTTTCGCCTGCTTGGAGGGTGGCGTCGTGCGTCTCGGCGGGGCCGAAGAGCTCAGCGATTTCCGGGGCGGGCGTGCAGTGGAGCGTGAGGGCGTCGCTAAGAGAAAGCTCCCGTGGGAGGCTGAGTTGACCGGACCAACCGTCCTCGCGAGAGGCGAGCGGGTGAGCGAACTCGCCCATCCAGCCGAACGCCAGACGGCGGTTATTGGGGGCGGCGAAAGACTGGGTGGCGTAGAAGTGGTGGCCCCAGTCGAGAAGCCGGAAGTCGGTTTCGGGCACGAACTGCGCGCCAGGCTCCCACGACCCCACGACGTAGCCAACATTGTGGCCATTGCGCAGGGCATACCCGGAGCGGATTGGTGTGCGCACCATCGGGCCGTAGATGAGCACCCACTTGCCGTCAAGGAAGAAGAAATCAGGGCACTCGACCATGAAGACGTTCGAGTCCGGGTCGACAAAGAGGGAGCCGGCCTCGGACCAGTTGTAGAGGTCCTCGGAAGTGTACAGCAGCACGTGGCCGCGACCGTCTACTTCTGCGCCGATGGTCATGTACCAGTGGCCGTCGTGGGAGAACACCTTCGGATCGCGTGCATCCGCGTTGACTGGCGGGACCACGGCGCCGTGCTTTTCAAAGTGGACGCCGTCGGTAGAGGTGGCCAACATCTGGGTCTGGAACTTGTCGTCCTTGTCATCGACACCGTTGACCCAACGGTTGCCCGTATAGAACGCATACAGCGTGCCATCGCGGACCACGGCGGAGCCGGACCAGATGCCGTCGGCGTCGTCAGACCCGGGCTCACCCGGAGCTAACGCGATAGGCTCTTTGCGCCACTCGAGCAGGTCCGCGGAGGAGGCGTGGCCCCAGTGCATCGGGCCCCACGCCGGGCTGTACGGGTGATGCTGGAAGAAAGCGTGGAACCGGCCGTCGAAAAAGCAGAGGCCATTTGGGTCGTTGATCCAGCCGCCAGGGGCTGCGACGTGGAACGAGGGGTACCAGCGGTCGTTGGTGTGGCGGAGGGCTTGCATGATGAAACCTTTCTAGAAACGTTGCGGGCTAGCGAGTTGGGATTTCTTCGGGGTTGACCACGGCTTCATCGTCCCGCTTAAGAGCGAAGACCGCAATGAGGCCTGCGACGAAGACCACGCCTGAGATGACGAAGAACGTTGGCTGGTAGCCAATCTGGTCGCGGAGGGAGCCCAGCGGGGCGGACAAGATCACATTGCCGAGCTGCGAAGACAGCTGGAATGCCACCAGGTACAGGGTCGCGGAAAGCGCCTTATTGAAGTGAATAGCGAAGTACTTGAAAATAGCCAGGATGCACAGCGGAACCTCAAACGCGTGCAGCATCTTCGCGATACTGATCAACACCGGGCCAGCAAACGCGGCGCACAGGAAAATACGGACGAACATCACGCCGATACCCAACAGTAGCGTATTGCGGGCTCCCACCTTGCGCATCAACAGTGGAATCAGACCCATCATGATCGCCTCAAGGAAGACCTGCACCGAGTTCAACGTGCCGTACGCACGCTGGCCGACCTCCGGAGAACTAAACAAAGACGTGTAGAAATCTGGGAACATCTGCTGGTCAAACACGGAGTAGAACGTCCAGGACAGCAACACAATGACGATGACCTTCCACACGTGGTTGTCCTTGAGCAGGCCGACCATCTCGGAAACAGGCGGGGTCTTCGCCGTGACCTCCTCAATCGAGGCTTCCTGTGCAGTACCCTTCGGGTGCCAGAACAACTGCGTGCACAGCAGCAGGGCACCGAGTGCGGAGCCGATCCAGAAGTTCAACATCGGGTTGATCGTAAAGAAGATGCCAGCGAGCAGCGCGACGATTGCGTACGCGAACGAACCCCACATGCGGGCCTGCCCATACTCAAAGCCGGTGCGGTTCGCCATCCTCTCCACGAACGCTTCCAGCAGCCCGGCACCGGCTACGAACCCTGCCGAGAGCACCACGCCACCTAGGATCGCGCCGACGATGAAGTGGTCCTGAAGCAGCGGCTGGTAAATGAACTGCGTGAATGGCCCAATAAGGGTTGCGCTCGCGCCGATGAAAATAGTCAGCGGGCGCTTCAGATCCAGCTTGTCCTGAAGCACGCCGTACACCAGCATTAGCACCATCGTGATAGCGCCCTGGATGGCATACACGGTACCTACCTGCGCGCCGTTGAGCTGCAGGCCACCGGCCTCAGACGTGAGCCAGATTTGGTAGAAGGACCACCAGATTCCCCACGCTGCGAAGAACAAGAAAATCGTGGCGGAACCGAAGCGGTACGCGGGGTTTGAAAACTGCGATCGAAGCATATCCATCGCCGAATGTCCTTTCGTGTGAGGCCCGGGGGTCGCCGGGCACGACAATGGCTTCGCAGGGATATGTGCAGGTGCGCGTGGTGTGCTGTTCGTTCTCGGCCCTTGCAGCGACCCTGCTTAAACCTTTAAGCGCATAGTACGTCGGGGGTATGTAAAAGGTGGGGAAGTTACTAAAACGATTTAGCGAGCTTGGGAAACGCTCCCACGCTCAACCACTTTCAGGGGGAGCAATGTGGGATTCTCAGCCGCAGGCTGCTCACCGGACAGAAGCTCAACCAGCATCCGCGCCGCCCGCGCACCCATTTCCTGGTACGGCAGACGGAACGTCGTCAGCCCCGGCCTCACCAACGACGCCAAATCCTCATCATCAAACGACAACACCGAAATTGTCGACGCTACCTCGAGGCCCGCATCCTGCATCGCCTGATACACGCCCAACGCCAAACGATCGTTCGCAGCGAGGACCGCGGTGGGGTAGTTCGCTGGATCGTCATCAAGAATCTCCGACATCCGCGCATACCCCGCCGCCGGCTCCCATACCGACGCGTGGCCCTCCGCTTGCAGCCGGATTCCGTGGTGAGCCAGGGCTGCGTCGATACCGCGCATACGCTCGCTGATACTGAACGAAGGCGTCTCGGATTGCGGGAACCGGCCAATCAACGCAATCGAACGATGCCCCCGCGCCACCAAATACTCAATCGCGTCCCTGCCCGCGGAATAATCATCCGGCAAAATTGCGGGATGATCACCGGCCTGACCGTTGCAAATAACGAGAGGCAAATTCGTCTTCGGCAGATCCAGCACGCGCGACGCCATCAGCCCGACCACGACGCCATCAACGTTCCGCGACTCCAACGTCCGCAACGCCGGAGCAAACCGATCCGCACGGTGGCCAGTCTCCGCCATCATGACCGCGTGGCCAAGCCGCTCGGCCTCGTCCACGATTCCCGTAATCATGGGGGAGGCGAAACGGGTAGTAGTGACCTCGTCGGAGAGAAAACCGATTGTGTGCGTGCGCCCAGTCTTCAGCGCCCGCGCCAACGTGTTTGGGCGGTAACCTAGCTCGCGGGCAGCTTCCCGGACCTTCTGCGCCGTCTCCTCCGGGATGCGCGAGCCGGGCTTGCCGTTGAGCGCGAGGCTCACAGTGGCGGTAGAGACGCCGACATGCTTAGCGATATCCGAGAGCGTGACACGATGCGAACTTCTGGACATTTGAGGAAGTATAGCCGGGGTGGGGTGGTCTTGGTTGGGATGGGCGTGATGAGATGCGGTGGGATGGAAGGTGGCGTCGAAAGCTGACTCGGGATTTTGTGAACAGAATTGCGTCTGTTGTGGGCGGGACTATTCGCAGGCGACGCCGTCACCGTCACGGTCGAGCTTTGATCGGTAGCCGGGCTCGTGGCTGTAGATCGGGGTGACGCCGGCGCGGCGAGCTTCCGCGCAGGACTTGTAGTGGCCATTAGCGGGCAGTTTGCCGCTGCGCGAAGGAGCGGGTGCCTGTTTCGGAGCCGGGGCCGGGGCAGGCTTTGGAGCCGGCTTCGGTGCCGGTGCGGGTTTCGGCGCTGGTTTTGGAGCAGGAGCTGGCTTCGGGGCAGGCTTCTTCGCTGGAGGTCCAGGGATAATGCCTGGCAGTGGATTCGGGATGATGCGCTGCTGGACCGCCCAGAACGTAGCACCAGCGCCGATGCCCAGAACCGCGAGAATGCTTGTGACTGCGATGGCTGCGATGGCGCCGTCGGAAAGCCCCTCTGAGGGGGTCTCCGGCTTGGAGGCCGTGGTGGTTGCCGGGGCGGGGCTTTCGGGAGCGGCGTGCGCTGGTGCTGCGACACCGAGCGTGAGCGAGCAGGCGAGGGCTGCTGCAATAGTTGTTTTTCTCATATGTAAAGCATGTCATAAACATTGGAAAATCCTGAATTAGTATGTTGCGATAGCGTAGTTGACAATCCTTAATCCGTCGCCCTGGAGGAATAAAGCCTGATGTTTAGCTTCTTTCAACGCAAGCGCATGCTTCCGTATGAGAATGATGTGCGCACTGTTTTCCAGGACACCGATGATGGGAAAACACGTCTGGCACGCCTTGCGCTGCTGACGAGTGCCAAGGGCGAAGTGGATCCTCTGGTAATAGAGATTCTCGGTCCAGCGGAAAACGAGGGCTCATAACTTACAAGGAGCCCTCGGGTGTTCCGGTCGACCTCATTGCGTCGACCAACCCAGGTCAGCGCGATGTGGATGGTTTGGGGCTATTTTGCTGATTTTGCGCTGACCTGCGTTGGTCAACCGGAGCAGGTCGACGGGAAGATGTCGACGGGAGTAGGTCGACCCGAGCTGGGCGTGTGCCCGGCCCGAAAGCCCCGAGCCCCGAAACCATTACCTTGAAACGCAAAAAACCGAGGCAATCGCCTCGGGTTGTAGTTGCTCCTCCAACTGGGCTCGAACCAGTGACCCTTCGATTAACAGTCGAATGCTCTGCCAACTGAGCTATGGAGGAATATGTGCTTTAAAGCAACGAGCAATACTTTAACCCGGATATTGGAATTTGAAAAATCGCCAGTTCAGGGCATGTTTCGTGGACATGGAAGGTGGGTGGTATGTAGGGTGGTCGCTATGAAACACTCACTGCTTGCACTCACTGTAGCTTCGGCTGTGTCCGTGACGGCCGCCCAGGCACCTGTCGCGTGGGCGGAGGAGACACATCAGGCGGCACCGGACAAGTCGAACAGCTCCGGCAGCTCAGACGGCGAGGAGCTGAGCCCGGCCGCGATTGCGGGCATCACGCTCGGTGTGCTGGCCGCGGTTGGTGCGGGGGCTGCGTTCGCGGCGTCCCAGGGTCTGATCCCGAATGTGGATCCGGCGATGTTTGTTGGGTTGACTGGGTTGTCGTCGACGGTGCCGGGGTTGGCGGCGTTGGGGTCCGGAGGGGCGTCGAAAAATAGGTGCTCGCCGCAGGCCTTTGACGCGGCGATGCCCGGCTGGCCAGGCGTGACTGGGACGGGCGTGCTGTACTGCGAGGGCCGGTGGGCTGTGGCGGGGCAGAAACAGTCGGATTGGATTGTGCCGTTTGAGCGCAAGGGGGACCGTTGGGTGGCGCTGAAGCCGGACGGGACGACGCAGCGCGGGATGATAACGGCCTGCTACAACGGCAACGCTCTGCGGGGTCGCGGTGCGCCACAGTCGTTCCTGGACAAAATTACGATTTGTGCCCCCGATGAAATTGGGCGTTAGGGTCTCGCTGTAGTCTTGGAGCGTGGAAAAAAGAGGAATTCGAGTAGGGGCGCTGGTGCTTACTGCGCTGGTAGTGGCGCTGATCACCGCGTTTGCGGTGTTGAAGTTTGTGGTTCCGAACGGCTTGCAGATTGGCCGGGAGGAGATCAGTGAGGCGTCGATAGGGGCGTCGTTTAGGCAGGTGGGGGAGCTCTCCGTTGAAGAGTATGCGTACTCGAACGTGGGCAACTACGACAACAAGGGGCTTGAGCTTGCGGGCGTGAAGGTGCCGCTGACCGGGCGCAACTTCCTGCTGAGCTACAGCGGGACCGTCAAGGCGGGTATTGCGGACGTTGAGGCGATTGGCGTCAACATTGACGACGCCGCCCAGACCATCACGGTGCGTGTCCCGGAGGTGAGCGTGACCTCCTCCGAGATCGACGACACGAGCGTGCAGGTGTATAAGCAGTCAATGAACCCGCTCAACCAGGTCAAGGTGGAGGACGTCACTGGTTTCCTCGCCGAGGAGAAGACGCGTGCAGCGGACCGCGCGGTCAAGGAGGGGCTGCTCGAGCGTGCGCATACGCGCGTGGATGAACTCATGACGTCGCACGCGGAGGCGCTTAAGCAGGGCACTGCGATGCAGGACTACGAAGTGCGCGTCGAGTGGGTGCGCGACTAGCTATCATGTGGGCATGATTCTGGAAGAGCACCTTGCATCCTGGCCGGTGAAGCATTGCGCGGCGGCGCTCGTCGGCAAGTATGGGGAAACGTTTGGGGACCAGCACCGCGTGTTCGAGCTGGCGAGCGTGACCAAGCTACTCGCCGCGTACGGGGTGCTGCTGGCGGTGGAGGAAGGTGCCTTCGAGCTAGACACCCCGTGCGGGCCGGAGGGCTCCACGGTGCGTCACCTGCTGGCGCACGCTAGCGGCGTTGGTTTCGACAGCAGGCGTCTACAGAAGCCGGTCGGGGAGCGGCGCATTTACTCCTCGGCGGGCTACGAGATCCTCGCGGACTTTGTGGAGGAAACCACCGGCATCGCGTTTTCTGAGTACCTGCACGAGGGCGTCTTTGAGCCATTGGGGATGGACACCGCCGTGCTGGAGGGCTCCGCGGGCCACGGGGCGCGCGCGAGCGTCGCGGACCTGAGCAAGTTCGCCGCCGAACTGCTCCAGCCCACGCTGCTGCACCCGGACACCGTCGCGGAGGCGTTCCGCAACCAGTTCGAGGACCTACGCGGGGTCGTGCCGGGCTACGGGATGCAAAAGCCATGCCCGTGGGGCCTTGGGTTTGAAATCAAGGGGGAGAAGTCCCCCCATTGGACGGGGGACACCATGCCGGCCGACACGGTAGGCCACTTCGGAATGGCGGGAACCTATCTGTGGGTTGCGCAGGGCCAAGCCATGGTCGCACTTACCGACGAGCAGTTCGGGGAGTGGGCGAAGCCGTTGTGGCAGGAAACGAACACTGCCATCTGGAGCGCTCTGACTTAGACTCAGGGGCATGCACGATACACACACGCCACCCCCGGAAGCGGGCCACCGCCTGCCAACGAGCCAGGTTTGGCCCCTCATGCTCGCCCTGCTCACCGCCGTTTTCGCGTTCCAGCTCAACGCCTCCATGCTGGCGCCAGCCCTAGCGACGATGGAACGCGAACTCGACGCCACCACCTCCCAGATCGGGCTGACGCAGACCGCGTTCTTTACCGCGGCGGCCCTGTTTTCCCTGTTTATGCCGCGGTGGGGAGATTTGATTGGGCGTCGAAAAGTGTTGGTGGGCATGATGGTGGTCACCGCGATTGGTTCGGTGGTTGCCGCGCTGGCGGCGAACGTCACCATGCTGTTTATCGGGCGTGTTATTCAGGGTGTGTCGGGGCCGACGGTGGCGCTGACGTCTGTGATGCTGCGGCAAGAGGTGCGCGAAGAGAAGCAGTTCGCACTACTGATCGGTATCTTGACCTCGGTGAACGGCGGCATCGCGGGTATCGACGCCATCATGGGCGGCTGGCTCACAGCAGCCTTCGGCTTCCGCTCCCTGTTCTGGGTGATCGGCGCCTTCGCGGTCGTGGCGGTGTTCGCCGTGCACTTCGGCGTGCGTGAGACGAAGTCCGACGCCGGCTATGCCATGGACTGGAAGGGCGTGGTCCCGCTCGTCGTCGCGGTCGGCGCGATCTTGACCGCGCTGAACGAAGCAGGGGCGCTGGCCGCTGCGAACTGGTTCATGGTCATCGTCTTGCTCGCGGTCGGCGCGGCAGCGCTGGTAGTGTTCTGGCGCATCGAGTCCTCCACGGAACACCCGCTGGTCGCCCCGCACCTACTCAAGCAGCGCCGCACGTGGGCACTCTTGACGACGACCACCCTGACCATGACCGGCATCTTCGCCGTCATGAACGGTTTGGTCCCGAACCTCGCCCAGGACGAAACGTTCGGCCCGGGGATGTCAGCGGGCGTGGTGTCTTGGTGGACGCTGACCCCATACGCGCTGGCTGGCCTGGTATTCGGCCCGATCGCCGGGTTCTGCGCGGGGCGAGTGGGCTACAAGCTGATGCTGCAGATCGGCATCGCAGGCGCCTTCCTGTCGGTGGTCTTCGGTATCTATGTGGTGGGCAACCCTACGAAGGGGCTGCTGCTGGCGCTGTCGATCGCAGCCGGTATCACCTACGCGGGTATCGCAAACATCATGCTGGGTTCGCTGCAGGTGGTGCTGGCGCCGAAGACGAATCAGGGGTACCTGCCTGGTCTGAACGCGGGCGCGTTTAACCTGGGTGCGGGTATTTCCTTCACCGTGATTTTCGCGGTGGTGACCACGTTCGCCGACCAAAACGGCGGCTACCGCGCCGGCATGATCGCGGGTGCGGTGCTGCTCATCGGCGCGTTTTGTACATCCTTCCTCATTCCGCGCCCAGAGGCGCTTCCTGACACGATCGCCGCCGAAGACGCGGCACGAAAGAAGGTGCAGTAAATGACAACCAAGATCATCCTCGACTGCGACCCAGGCCACGACGACGCCGTCGCCATCCTGCTCGCGGCTGGAAACCCAAACATTGGACTCCTCGGCGTGACGACCGTCGGTGGCAACCACACGCTAGAGAAGGTCACCCGTAACGCAGCGCAGGTGCTGACCGTCGCGAAGCTGACGGACGTGCCCCTCTGCGCAGGTGCGACCCGCCCGATCCTGCGCGAGGTGGAAACCGCCGAGGGCATCCACGGCGACACCGGCATGGAGATTCACGGCTTCGAGCTGCCCGAGCCGGAAGTTGCGGTGCAGGACACGCACGGCGTGCAGTTCATCATCGACACGATCATGAACGAGCCCGCCGGGACCGTCACCCTGGTGCCGACCGGCCCGCTGACCAACATTGCGCTTGCGGCCCGGCTCGAGCCGCGCATTGTGGAGCGCGTCAAGGAAGTCGTGCTGATGGGCGGGGCCTACGGCGCCGGGAACTGGACCGCCAGCGCCGAGTTCAACATCATCGTCGACCCTGAAGCCGCCCACATCGTCTTCAATGAGCAATGGCCCGTCGTCATGGTTGGCCTTGACCTGACGCACCAGGCGTTGGCAACCAAGGACGTCGAGGAACAGTTCGTGGAGCTGGGCACGAACGTCGGCGACTTTGTGGTCGGGCTCTTCGGTGCGTTCCGCAAGAACTACCAGGACGCCCAAGGCTTCGACGATCCGCCAGTCCACGACCCGTGCTGCGTTGCTTACCTGATCGACCCAACCGTGGTGGAGACGGTCAAAGTGCCTGTGGACGTCGAGACGCAAGGGCTGCTCACTACCGGGCGCACCGTGGCGGACTTCCGCAGCCCCGCGCCCGCTGACTGCCACACCTCCGTGGCCACGAAGCTCGACGCCGACCGCTTCTGGGCCATGGTGCTCGACGCAGTAAAGGCGCTCGGGTAGTACTGCTGACCCTCAAGTAGAGCTTCAATAAACAGGGGGATCAACCAGTCATTGAGGGTTGCCCGGTGTGGCTCGTGTCATGCAAAGTGAAACACGAGCACCCGGGAAACCTCGAGTGCCTCAAGAGGTCGTTGGGGAAGACGAACCTCGTCTCGCACGAAGATGCGCCCGCCTAGTCAGCGGACGCGGAACCGACTAGTCACCGGACGCGTGCGCCGCACTGTCACACACAGAAGGGTCCCCACAATGACAACAACACTCGTTGCCCCGCGTACGTGGCGCTCTGTCTGCGCCGCGCCTACGACCTCCGTTATGAGCATCCAGGACATGCCCGCCGCAGTGCGCATGCACGTCGAAGAACTCCTGCTCATGCTCCCGGACGCGCCAGTCAACCAGGAAGCACTCTGGGACGACGCCTGGTTCACCCGTTGGCGCTGCGACAGTTCCGGCACCTACCAGTGCCGCGAAGTCTTTCGCGCAACCCCGGACGTCACCCGTAGCTTCGCCGAGGCGCTCACCCAGCTGGCCACCGAGTACGGCTTCAGCGCCAGCGTCGAAGCGGCAGGATAAAGCAGGGTAGGGCTAGCTGTAGGCGCCGTCGCCGAATGGATCGGTAATGACGTCCACAAGCTGGGCGACGGAATCGATCACCTTTGTTGGCCTGTACGGGTAGCGGGTGATCTCGGCGTCGTCCGAAATTCCGGTGCGGACCAGCAGCGTCCGCATGCCAGCCTCCAGGCCGGACTTCACGTCCGTATCCATCCGGTCACCAATCATCACCGTGTGCTCCGAGTGCGCGCCGATATTGTTCAGCGCCGAGCGCATCATCACCGGATTCGGTTTGCCCACGTAGTACGGTTCCATCCCAGTCACCGACGTAATCATCGCCGCCACCGCGCCCGTCGCTGGCAGAATTCCATTCGGGCCCGGGCCCGTCAGATCCGGGTTTGTGCCGATGAACCGCGCGCCCTTGAGAATCAGGTTGCAGGCCGTCGTGATCGCCTCAAACGAATAGGTGCGCGTCTCGCCCAACACCACAAAGTCGGGGTCCTGGTCGGTCAAGATCCACCCGGCCTCGTGCAGCGCCGTGGTCATCCCGGCCTCACCAATCACGTACGCTGAGCCCTCGCCGACCTGCTGCGACAGGAACGTTGCCGTCGCAGTCGCGGACGTCCAAATCCGTTCCGGCTCAATCTGCAATCCCATCCGGACCAGCTTCGCTGACAGGTCCCGCGGGGTTTGCATCGAGTTGTTCGTCAGCACCATAAACGGAATCGATTCCTCGTGCAGGCGCTGAATGAAGGCGTCTGCGCCGGAAATCATCTGCCCTTCCTTGTGCAGCACGCCGTCCATGTCGGTGAGATAGGAAATAGTCACGCTACGCTCCTTTGTAGTCTTCGTGCCCTTCAATGTAGGCGCACAGCTCACCCAGCGTCGAGTGCTGCCGGTAGGTGTCCTCGTCAATCGGTACGCCCAGCTCTTGCTCGATGCGTACCGCAAGCTCAATACGATCTAACGACGCCACCCCGGCCCCATCCAGTGTCGTCTCCCGATCCAGGCCCTCAGTGTCCTCACCGGTCACACGTTCAACGAGATGCGTGAGCTGAGCGAACGTGGAGGCATCCTCGGTGTTCGCGGTGGGGTCGGAGGGGGCGTCGTCAAGCTTGAGGGCGCTTAAATCTAAGCGTTGTGAGAGTTCCATACCCACATAATAAGGTGGAAGCATGTTGCAAACAGTTGCCTACCTCCGATCGCTGACGCCGAAAGCGCGCCGGCAGCTCGTGGAAACCCGCGAACTGCTGCACACCGGCGACGGCGAATACGGGCTCAAACCCGACCGCGAGGGCGTCCTCGAAGTCGACGCCGGGGGAGAGAACATCAACATCCACTGGTACGAGCTCGGCCCCGACGACCCAGATGCCGTCACCGTCGTCTACGTCCACGGCTTCAACATCGCCGCCGAAGAATTCTTCCTGCAAACTGAAGACATCGCAGGCCACGGGGTGCGCCAACTGCTACTTGACCTGCGCGGGCACGGGCAGACCGGCAAAGTCGACCCCGAACTTTTAACTATCGACGCCGCCGCCGACGACGTCGCCGCCGTCATGCGCGAACGCAACGTGCGCGGACCCGCTATCGTGGTCGGGCACTCGCTCGGCGGGCCGATTTCCCTGTCGATGATGCGACGCTACCACCACGAGTTCAACCTGGCAGGCTCGGTGCAGATCTCCAGCGCGGTCGAACCGTTTACCGTGCAAGGCCTGCCGCAGATCCTCGCCGGACCGATCGGGCGCTTCATCGAAGGTGTCGTCGCCGTGACTCCGCACTTCGCGGAAGGTGTGCGCCAAGTCCTCACCGACATGCTCACCCCGATTCTCGCGCTCGGGTTTTACTTCCGCCCCATGAGCTACCAGCTCGTGCAATTCCACGCAGCAATGATCCGCGAAACACCGCTGGAAACTTACGCCGGCTACTTCGAGGACCTGCTGCACCACTCGGAACTCGACGCCGGCGAAGTGCTTGCCACCATCCCCGGCTACATCCTCGTCGGCGACCACGACGCCGTTACCCCCGTCTCCCAAAGCGCGAAACTCCACGAGATCTGGCCGCGCGCCTACATGCAGGTGCTGCCCGAAAGTGGGCACATGCCGCCTATCGACGCCCCCGGCGCCGTCAGCACCGCCATCAACCGACTCATCCAACGCATTACCGAAGACGTGAAATAACCCGTGCATTACACACTGCTTGCCGCCGGCGTTGCCGCCACCTACGCCATCGCCGCCGCACCACACGCAACCGCTGCGCCTACAGACGCCGAGAAATACCAGCCCAGCTTCCAAACCGAAGCGCGCTACCTGCCGCTGGTCGAAGGCCAGCTCTACACCGAAATGACACGCTTCGCACCAACCGGGGCCCCAGCCGGGACGACCTTCCGCGTCATGGGGCAAGAAGAAGAGGAAGGCGAGCCAGTCGTCGCCAGCATCGACGATACAGACCACAGCACGCTAATGGCCCGGCTCCGGTTCCTCAACTGCGACCAGGTCGAAGCCGGGCAGCTGTACGGCAAACACTGCCGCACCGTCCAGCGTGGTGAAAACACACGCGACGTCTACATCGAGGTGACCTACCCGGACGGCTCCTCGGAAGACATCCGCACCAAGGTTTCGCTCATTGCCGACCAACGCCTCATCTACGAGCCCGTCTACAAACCAGTCGAGGTCACCCACGGCGCATCGTTCACCGCGACCCCGTTTAACCTTCGTGAACGCGTCGAACTCCCAACCGACGCGAAGTTCGAGCTCATCGACCCACCTACCGGCTGGGGCCTCACCATCGACCCCGTCACCGGCACCGTCACTGGCACCGCCACCGACGCCGCCCAAGCAGCCGAAGCCGTTACCGTCCGCGCCACCTTTAAAGACGGCACCTCCCGCACCGCTGGCCTCCAACTCAGGCACGATGGACCCAACCCGCCAGCGCCGACGCAACCACAAACACCCCCAGCGGACTCGAACGGCTCCTCGGGTTCGAGGGCGCTCATCATCACGCTAGGGGTGCTGTCAACGCTCGCGGTGGTCGGGGCGATGTTCGCAGCGTTTGCGGCGAACTTTCCGGCGCTCGCCCCGTACCTCCCGCGCTAGCCCTTAGGCTTCGGTTGGGTCGTCAATCTTCAGGTCCTTCGCGGCCTGCGCGGCAACATCCATCTCGATCTTGCCGTCGTTCGCAAGACCCATCAGCGCTGCAACCACCATCGACTCCGCGTCAATGTTGAAGTAGCGGCGCGCCGACTCACGCGTATCCGAGAAGCCGAACCCATCGGCGCCGAGCACCAGGTACTGGCCAGGCACGTACGGGCGGATCTGCTCCTGCAGGTCCGTGGCGAAGTCGGACGTCGCAATGTATGGGCCTTCCGTCTGCTTGAGCTGATGGGTCACGAACGCCTCGCCGACGTCCTCACCCGGGTGTAGCAGCTGCTCCTTGGCCACACGCGCACCGTCGCGAGCACACTCCACCCAGGACGTCACCGAGTACACAGAAGCACCCACGTTGTAGTCCTCTTGCAGGATCTTCTGCGCGCGAAGCGCCTGCTGCATACCAATACCGGAGGCCAGCAGCGACACGTTGTGCTCGTGCTTCTCGCCTTCGTCGAATAGGTAGATGCCCTTGTGCAGGCCCTCAACGTCGAGGTTTTCCGGGCGTGTCGGCTGGTGCGTCGGCTCGTTGTACACCGTGATGTAGTACATTACGTCCTCGCCGTGGCCGTCGCCGTACATGCGCTCAATGCCCTTGGAAATCAGGTACGGCATCTCGTACGCAAAGGCAGGATCGTAGGTGACCACTGCCGGATTTGTCGACGCCAAAATCGGCGAATGACCATCCATATGCTGCAAGCCTTCACCAAACAGGGTGGTGCGTCCCGCTGTCGCACCGATGATGAAGCCGCGCGTCATCTGGTCGCCAGCAGCCCAGAAGTTATCGCCCGTGCGCTGGAAACCGAACATCGAGTAGAAGATGTACATCGGGATCATCGGCTCGCCGTGCGTCGCATAGGACGTACCGGCCGCGATGAAGGACGCCGAGGAACCGTCCTCGTTGATGCCCTCGTGCAGGAGCTGACCGTCCGTGGCCTCGCGGTAGGACAGCTGCAAGTCGTAGTCCACCGGGACATAGTTCTGGCCATGCGGGTTGTAAATCTTCAAGGTAGGGAACCAGGAGTCCAAACCGAACGTGCGCGCCTCATCCGGAATGATCGGCACAATTCGCTTCCCGATCTCCTTATCACGCATCAACGCCTTAAACGTGCGCACCAGCGCCATCGTCGTGGCGACTTCCTGCTTGCCCGAATCCTTGAACATAGCCTTGTAGGCCTTCTCAAAGTCCTGCTGCTGTTCCAACGGCGTGAACTTCACACGCCGCTCCGGCAAGAACCCGCCGAGCTCCTCGCGGCGCTCCTTCAGGTACTTGATCTCCGGTGCGTCCTCGCCCGGGTGGTAGTACGGCGGCAGGTACGGATCCTTCTCCAGCTCCTCGTCACTAATTGGCACTTCCTGCTTATCGCGGAAACGCTTCAGATCCTCCAGCGTGAGGTTCTTCATCTGGTGCGTCGCGTTGCGCCCCTCAAAGTTGTGCCCCAGGCCGTAACCCTTAATCGTGTGCGCCAAAATGACCGTCGGCTTGCCCTTGGTCTCCAACGCGCGCTTGTAAGCAGCGTAGATCTTGCGGTAGTCGTGGCCACCGCGGCGCAGCGCCCACAGCTCCTCATCCGACATGTCCTCGACAAGCTTCATTGTCCGCTCGTCGCGGCCGAAGAAGTGCTCACGCACGAACGCACCGTCATTAGCCTTAAACGTCTGGTAATCACCATCCGCGGTGGTGTTCATGACGTGGACCAGCGCGCCGTCCTTATCCTTCTCCAGCAGCTCATCCCACTCGCGGCCCCAGATCACCTTGATCACATTCCAACCCGCGCCAATGAAGAACGCCTCAAGTTCCTGAATGATCTGGCCATTGCCGCGGACGGGGCCGTCGAGACGCTGCAAGTTGCAGTTGACCACAAAGGTCAAGTTATCCAGTCCGTAGAGCGCCGCCATATGCAGCAAGCCACGCGACTCCGGCTCGTCCATCTCACCGTCGCCGAGGAACGCCCACACGTGCTGCTGATCCGTGTCCTTAATGCCACGATCTTGCAAGTACTTGTTAAAACGCGCCTGGTAAATCGCGTTCATTGGCCCCAAACCCATCGAGACCGTAGGGAACTCCCAGAACTTCTTCATACCGTGCGGGTGCGGGTACGAAGGCAGACCACCCTGCGGGCGCGAATGCTCCTGACGGAAACCATCCAGATCATCCTCAGTCAGACGACCCTCCAGGAACGCACGCGCGTACATACCAGGGGAGGCATGACCCTGGTAGAAAATCTGGTCGCCGCCCTGCTCGGCGTCCTTGCCGTGGAAGAAGTGGTTAAACCCAACCTCATACAACGCGGCCGCCGACGCATACGACGAAATGTGGCCACCAACCTTCACACCCGGACGCTGCGCCCGGTGAACCATGATCGCCGCGTTCCAACGCATCCAACGGCGGTAGCGCTTCTCAATCTGTTCATCACCTGGGAACTCCGGCTCCATCTTCGTCGGAATCGTGTTCACGAAATCCGTCGACGACAACGCCGGCAAATCCACCCGCTTCGCCGACGCCCGCTCCAACAGACGCAGCATCAAAAATCGAGCACGCTCCGGCGTGGACTGGTCCAGAATCCCATCAAATGAATCAATCCATTCTTGGGTCTCTTCCGGGTCCGTATCGTGCAGATACGAAGCGACACCCTCGCGAATCAACGGGATGTTGGAGTCATTATTGTGTTCAGCCAAGGAACGTCCTCCTCACGTTTCGGGCCTGCAACCAGTGACAGCACAGGCGGGAATGAAAACCTGCACAACAGGATACGTGGTTTCAACCGATTGCGTCGGGCGTCACAAAACTCGAGGGCACCCGAAAGTTGGCGTATTTTGTCCGGTAATGTGTAACCCGCAGATGTAAACTAAACGGCATATTTGCATACAACACTCATCTCATTGGGAGGAATAAGAACGTTGGGCGCCAACGGTGTCGATACATACGCTGACCAACTAGGGGTCAAACAAGGCGAAATCGTCCAAGAAATCGGCTGGGACGACGACGCCGACGCAACCATCTCCGAAGCGATCGAAGAACGCATCGGCGACCAACTCCTCGACGAAGACGCACAAGACCTCTGCGACATGATCCTCCTGTGGTACCGCGAAGACGACGGCGACCTTGTCGACGTCCTCGTCGACTGCTCCCGCAACCTCGACGACAACGCCCGCATCTGGCTCATGACCCCAGGCGCCTCCAAACCAGGCGGCGTACAACCCGGCGTCATCTCTGAATCCGCCCAACTCGCCGGCCTGGTCCAAACAACCGCCGACCGGCTCGGCGAATGGCAAGGCTCCTGCCTCCGCTCCGCGGGCATACCAAAATAGCCAAAATAGGTTTTGAACTGCCCCTTCGGCAGTGATTTTGTCTTCGGTGGAAGCTTTGTTAAAGTTTCTACCCAGCGCGCCGTTAGCTCAGCTGGAAGAGCAACTGGTTTACACCCAGTAGGTCGGCGGTTCGAGCCCGTCATGGCGCACCAGGTCAGAGGCCCTTCCCGAGGAATCGGGGAGGGTCTTTCTCGATGCGCTAAGGCACTCTCATTTTCGGGCTTTCCGTTCGAAAACCAGGAATATGGTGCGCTCGCTCGGCACCGGAGAGACAAACGACGCAACCTTTAACGCCTAGCCCTTTCACTACCCGCGCATTTGAATGACTAGACAGAATTGGGTTGCGTCTTTTGTCACTGGAGTCCGCCGGGGCGGCACCAAATTCCTTTACACAAGCCCATTGACCTGGGCAAACGCTTATGCTACCTTCCAAAATCAAGGAATATGGTGCGCAGGGAAGGGGCGCTTGCACCACATTCCTAGTTTTTTAGGAAGCAGCGTCGACGAAATCCCAGGTCACTGCTTACACCATGTTGAGCTTTATGGAATCGTTCCCCGGAGATTGTTGATTGCGGGAGTCTTTTTCGTGGACAGACGTCGCGACCTGCGAGGATACGGCCACTGGTCGACCGGAATGGGTGTGGAACGCAAAGTAGTTCCCGGGCGTGGGAACTTTTTCGGTGGTCGAGGGGTGGGGGGAGAGCACAGGGGCAAACGGCGGATCAGCGCACCAAATTCCGGAATTTCCCCTCGGGTGGGGTGCATTTTCCCAGTTCGCGAACGTTCCGCTAAGGAATGTGGTGCACAGCGCCCACCGAACCCCTACAGCTCCGCCTCGATGGCGGTGAAGACGGCCTGCATGCTGGCCTGCGGTGTGCCTGGAACCACGTCGGCGAGGATGACGCCGACGCCTTGTGGGGCCTGGAAGGTGACGGCTTCGGCGTCGAGGGGCATGAGGGCGCCGATGATGGCCAGCTCGGCATCGGCCACACCTAGGCGGCTAGCAGCATCAGCAGAACCAGCAGGAATGTCGATGTCGGTGACGTCCCATTCGCCGACGCGCAGGCGCAGGGAGCCGGTTTCGATGTTGTCGGGGTCGGGGAAGACGGCGACTTCGCGCAGTTCGGCGCGCAAGGCTTTGGCGGCGAGGGCGATGTAGTCGAGGAGGTGGACGAATGTGTTGTCGGTTTGGGGGACGCTGTGGACGACGGAGTCGATGAGCGGGGCGTTGTGGGGGCCGCGCAGGCCGAGCAGGGTGGTCATTGGGGCTGCGCGGAACGCGTCGAGGTCGTCGAGGATGGCGTCTTCGATGTCGGCGGGTTCGGCGGCGGCGTCGAGGTGGATGTTGGCGTCACCGAGGAGGGTGAGGCAGCGGGCGAGGTGTTTGACGTCGCGTTGGGTGAGCTGGTGGGGCATTAGCGTTCTTCTTCCTTTTCGTATGATTTGGCCCAGGGGTTGCGGCGTTGGGTGCCGTAGCGGGATCGCTCCTGAACAGGGGCGGGAGCAACAGGCTCGGCAGGTTCGGAGGGGGCGTCGATTAGTTCGGCTTGTTCCTCTTTGAAGCGGCGGCGTTCGCGGGTTTCGGCCCAGATGAAGTAGATGAGGCCTGCGGGCGCCATGATGCCGAAGGCGATCCACTGTAGCCCGTAGGAGAGGTGGTTGCCGGTCTCTAGCATGGGCAGGGGGATGGCGGTGAGGACGCCGGGGGAGTCGCTGAGGAGTTGGACGTAGGGGCTGGCCATGGTGGTGCCTGTGAGTTCGCCGACTTGGCCGGGGCTGATGGAGTAGACCATTGTGTAGCCCTGGTCGTTGAGCGGTGCGGAGGGGTGTACGCCTTCGTCGACGCGCATCATGCCGGAGATGGTTTGCTCGCCGACGGGTGGGGCGTCGATGTCGGGGACTTGGGTGGAGCCGATGGCGGGGACCCATCCGCGGTTGACCAGTACAGTTTGTCCGTTGTCGAGTTGGAATGGGGTGAGGACTTGGAAGGAGGGGGTGCGGTCGATGGGGCGCAGTCGCAGTAGCACATCGCTGTCTTGGGCGTAGGTGCCGGTTGCGGTGACACGGGTCCATTCAGCGCTGGGGGCAAGGGCACCCTGCTTGTCGACGACCTCTCCGATCGGCACCGGGTCATGCTCGAAGGCGGTCTTGATGTGGTCGTTGCGCTCGACGAGTGCTTCGTTTTTGTTGAGCTGCCAGGGCGCCAGCAGGGTGAATGCGAAGTAGGAGAACAGCACGATCAGGATGGCGACGATGACCCAGCCTGGGGTCAGAAACGTTTTCCACCATGGTTGTGCACCTGTTTCAGGCTGCATTGTTGCTCCCGCTTTCACAGATCCCGTACTTACTCCGGCTAGTCTAGCTGCGCTTTGACCCAGCTGATAATACCTGGGGCGGCGGCCTCGATTTGTTCGCGTGTGGTTTGGAAGCCGTCCGTGCCGCCGTAGTAGGGGTCTTCAACGCCGGCGCCTGCGGGTGCGGCAGGGTCGAAGGAGCGCAGGAGGCGTATGCGGGATTCGGGCACGCCGCGGGCGATGAGTTCGGAGACATGGTTGGTGTCCAGTGCCACGATGAGGTCGGCGTCGATTTGGTTGGCGCCGAATTGTTGGGCGCGGTGGTGGGAGCCGGCGTAGCCGTGTTCAGCGAGTTCGGCGACGGCGCGCGGGTCGGCTGGGCCGCCGACGTGCCACCCGCCGATGCCGGAGGAGGTGACGCGGACGTTGCTGGTGAGGCCGGCGTCGGCAAGTTTGGCGGCGATGATGACTTCCGCCATGGGCGAGCGGCAGATGTTGCCGGTGCACACGAAATCAATATGCATAGAGGATCTCCTTGAGCTCTGTTGCGGTTTGTGCGGTGTGGGTGGCCTGCGCCCATTCTGTGGCGCCGCCGTAGCCCCAGGTCACGGCGACGGATGGGATGTCGAAGTGGGTGGCGCCCGTGAAGTCGTGGGTGCGGTCGCCGACCATGATGGGACGTTTCGGCGCGAACGTGTCGTGGACGTACTCTAACACCGCGATTTTGGTGCTGCGGCCGCGCTCGTGGTCGGCGGCGCCGAGGAAGTCCAGGTGCGGCCAAACGCCCGCGCGTTTCAGCGCGAGTTCGGCGAAGGTTTCGCTTTTGGACGTCGCCGTGCCCACCCGGAACCCATCCCGGTCGAGTTCGGCGATCAGTTCGGACATGCCGTCGAAGACAGTGAACTGCTGCCAGCCGTCGGTGCTCATGTAGTCGGAGTAGACCTGCATCGCGGCGTCGACTTGTGCGGGCGTGCACCCGGCCTTCGTGTAGGACTCCCGCATGGGTGGCCCTGGTATTTTGGCGATGAACGCTTCGTCGGGCGGGGTGACGTCGATGGCGGCGAGCCCCCGCAGGAAGCCTTCGCGGATTCCTGGGAAGGAGTCGAGGATGGTGCCGTCGACGTCAAAGAGCACGGTTGGGCGGTTTGTTTGGAGTGTCACGCCCACCAGCATTCCAGGTTTGTAGGCTAGTTGCCATGACGACGAAGACTGTAGGAGATATTGTCGCGGCACTCGAGGCCGCCTACCCACCCGAACTCGCCGAAAGCTGGGACCAGGTTGGCCTGATTTGCGGCGACCCGGACGAGCCCGTGCGCAAGGTGGCGTTCGCCCTGGACTGCACGATGAGCGTGGTGGAGCGCGCCCTGGAGGAAGGCGCAGACATGCTGGTGGTTCACCACCCGTTGCTGCTGCGCGGGGTGCACTCGGTTGCTGCGAACACGCCGAAGGGCAAGGTCGTGCACACGCTGATCCGCGGCGGCTGCGCGTTGTTCGCGGCGCATACGAACGCGGACTCGGCACGCCCGGGTGTGAATGACAAGTTGGCGGAGTTGGTCGGGATTCGGCCCGGGAGGCCGATTCGCCCGGTGGGGGATGTGGACGTCGATACGCCGGGGGCGCTCGAGCAAGCCACCGGTCTTGGGCGAGTGGGTACCTTGCCTGAGCCAATGACCCTGCGTGAATTTACCCAGCGTGTCGCTGACGCCCTGCCTGAAACCGTGTGGGGCGTGCGCGCTGCCGGCGACCCCGAGCAGGTAGTGCGTACCGTCGCCGTCTCCTCCGGCTCGGGCGACAGTTTCCTTGCTGATGCCGCAGCCCTCGGCGTCGACGTCTATGTCACTTCCGACCTGCGCCACCACCCAGTCGACGAGCACCTGCGTGCAGGCGGACCCGCCGTGATCGATACGGCGCACTGGGCCAGTGAATTTCCGTGGACGCAGCAGGCAGAGGGTATCGTGAACCCGCTAGGCGTAGAAACGTGCATCATCCCCGTGCGCACGGACCCATGGACCGTTTCCGCCCACCCGAATCAAGCCAAGTAAAGGAGCAGTGCTTCCCCGTGAAACTTGCCGTAGAACTCCAGCAAGTACTACTGAATCTTGCCAAGGCTGACCGCCAGGCCGCCCACCCCGACGCCGTGCGCGAAGAAGAAAAGGAGCTGAAGCGCCTCACCGACGAGCTTGAGCGCATGCGCGGTGCGGCGTCTGCGGCGCAGCTCGCAGTCGACGACATGGAGCTGGAGATCCTGCGCATCCAGGAGGACGAGCGCAAGCTCAAGCGCCGCGACCTGGACAACAAGCGCATGCTCGGCGCCGAGACAGACGAGGAGCGCCGCAAGGACCTGCAGCACGACCGCTACGCCACGAAGTCCCGCATCGCGGACCTGCACTACGAGCTCAAGGAAGCCCACAACGAGATCGCGGCGCTGCGCAACAACCGCGACAACCACGGTGCGCGCCTGGATGGGCTCGAGCGCCAGGTCGAGGCCGCACAGCGCGCCGTCGACGCGTTGCCAGCACGCGAGCGCGTGGACACCGAGGCGCTGCGCAGCCAGCTGCCCGCAGACGTCCTCGAGGCCTACGACGAAATCGGGGCCGCCGCGTTTAACGGTCGCACCTGCAACGGCTGCTTCATCGCGCTGCCCGCCACCGAGCGCAACCAAGTCAACGCCACCCCGGCCGACGAGGTCCCGATGTGCCCGAACTGCGGCACACTGCTGGTCCGCACCCAAGTGCAGGAGTAAGCGCATGAAGGTAGCCATGTTTTGCGACGGCGGCTCCCGTGGCAACCCCGGCGTCGCCGGAAGCGGTGCAGTCGTCTACGGCCCGGACGGGGAGACCCTGGCGGAAGTGGTCTACGCGGTGGGCAAGAAGTCCACGAACAACGTGGCCGAGTACCACGGGCTCATCGAGGGGCTGAGGGCCGCCATCGACGCAGGCGCCGACGAAGTCGCCGTGTCCATGGACTCCAAACTCGTGGTTGAGCAGATGAACGGGCGCTGGAAGATCAAGCACCCCGACATGCAGCAGCTCGCGCTGCAGGCGAAGCAGCTGGCGCGCACGTGTAAGAAGGTCACCTACACGTGGGTGCCGCGCGCCAAGAACAAGAAAGCTGACGAGCTGTCCAACGTGGCTATGGATGCCGCCGCGAAAGGCAAAAAGGGCCTCGTTGCACACGAGGCGCCTGCGCAAGCACCGAAGCAGGCCGCCGAGCAAGTAGCCCCGGCAGCGCCCAAAGAGGCGCAGCCCCACGAGACCGCCAGCCCCGGCCACTGGTCCGGCACCGACGCTCCGCGCACCCGCTTCGTCTTGTTGCGCCACGGTCAAACCGAGCACTCCGCCCGCCGCGTCTACAGCGGGCAGGCCAACCCGTCACTGACCGAAATCGGGCAGGAGCAGGCGCGCCGGGCCGCGGCCGCGCTCGCCGAGATGGGGCACATCGACGTGATCGTGGCCTCCCCGCAGGCCCGCGCCCAGCAAACCGCGCAGGCCTGCGCGGAAGCACTTGGGATTGCGCGCGAAGATATTGTCACCGAGGATGGCTTCCGCGAGGTGGACTTCGGCGACTTCGAGGCGCTCAGCAGGCAGGATGCGCAGCAGCGCTACCCTGAGGAGTTCGAGGCCTGGCAGGCCTCCGCCGCCACCGCGCCGCCGAACGGCGAGTCGCTGGCGTCGCTGCACCGCCGCGTCACCTGCGCCCGGCTGCGCGTCCAGGAACGCTACGAGGGCAAGACCATCTTGCTGGTGGCGCACACCACACCGATCAAGTCGATGATCCGCCAGGGGCTGAACGTGAGCGCCGAGGTGTTCAAGCACCTGTTCTTGGACTTGGCGTCGATTTCCGTGGTGGAGTTCTACGGGGAGATGGGTGTGGTGCGCTGCGTCAACGACGTTTCCCACCACCGAAAATAAAGCACACCGCCCGCCGTGTTGTAGAGTGGCACAGTGCGAATGAGTCGGCCGGGCGACCGCGTCGCCCCGAACCGCCACACACGTTGTGGCGGGCGGGGACCGAGGAAAGTCCGGACTCCACAGGGCACGGTGGTTGCTAACAGCAACCCGGAGCGATCCGCGGGCAAGTGCAACAGAAAGTACACCGCCAACCCAGGCAACTGGGCAGGTAAGGGTGAAAGGGTGCGGTAAGAGCGCACCGGCATGCACAGTGATGTGCGTGGCCAGGTAAACCCCACCGGGAGCAAGGCAAGAACCGCAGCCGTAAGGCTGGGGTCGTCGGACGTGATGAGGCTGCCCGCCCAGTCCGAAGGTAGCTGCTTGATGCGCCCAGCAATGGGACGCACAGATGGATGGTTGCCGCCCGCGCCACTTACAGGCGCGGGTACAGAATCCGGCTTATAGGCTGGCTCATTCGCCTTACACTTCGATCCTGCCAACCTCACCCGTGGTGACCGGGATGACCAGCAGGTGTTCCTCCATCCGGGAGGTAAAGTTTTCGGCTTTCGACGCCGGCACCAGCGCCAGCACCGACTGGGAAACCCCAGGTGCGGCTGGTCGTGCGACGCTCGCTCCGCACTCGCATGCAAGCTGCCCTAGCAGCGCCGGGGTGGCTAGGGCCTCGTCAGCGGCGTCGCCAGCATGCGGACTCAGTGCGCCGACAAGCGCATCGATCTGCTGCGAACGCAGGGCTTGTGCGGCGGCCAGCGCGCGTGCCGTTTCGTCCTCGCAGCGCTGCAGTACCTCGCGGGCGCGCTGCGGATCCGGCGCGGAGCTATCGCCAACGGTGTGGCGGGCCTCCACCCATTGGACGACGCGCGCGGTCGCATCCGGGAGCTGGCGCAGGGAGGCCACGCCGAAGTTCGTGGCAGCGGCCTCGATGAACTCCTGGCGTCGGCGCATCGAATCCGCGTACGCGTCCGGCTGTGGTGCCGGATCCTTGGCGACCACGAACATCCGCAGTCCGAGGCGCTCCGGGTGGGTGACCTGCGTGACCGATCCGTCCGCCTGCTCTACCAGGTTCAGCGTGGCACCGTGCCCGCGAAGCGCTGCGGTGTAGCGCGCCTTCAGCGGGCTGGACGTGGCGTAGGCTGTCGCGGACTGGGCACAGACGTCCGCGAGCTTCGTGCGCAGCGGAGGGGCGTCGACATCGTCGTGGGCGCCAGCGCACGCCAGCGTGATCGCGGCTTCCGCGGCGGCAATTTCGCCGAGGCCAACACCGTGGGGCACGTGGGAGACTACGGAAATGTTCATCCCCGTGGTCTCGCGGGAGAGGACCTGGCGGTGGATGAGCATGTGGATCAGCCCCGTAATCCGGTGTGCGAGCTGTGCCTCCTCCGTGCCCCCGGTGGGCGCGTTGAGCGCCGCGAGGGTGCTGGTTGCGGCGAGGACCTGGCCGTCGGCACGCATGAACTGGAGTGAAATTACATCGTCCGACCTGCGGTTTACCGCGGCGCACACCCGCTGTTGGGCAAGCCCGATGATGCTCGCCCCACCATAATTATCGACGCCATCACCAGCCACCACCACCGTCGCAGGCGCGGAAGCGACGTGGTCGGGGGCGCAGCCAGCATGGTGGGCATGCGCGGCACGCATCTCCTGTTGGACATTCATAGGGCACAACCATACCCGTGGCGCTAAGGTGGGCGCCATGAGTGGAAACTTCTATTACAACCCAACCACCGGCGAAATCACCGAGGGCAAAGTGCAGTCCTGGGAAAACCGCATGGGCCCATACCAGACACGCGAGGAAGCCGAGGATGCCCTGCGCATCGCGGCAGCGCGTAACCAGCAAGCGGACGCCGACGAAGCCGCCGAGGATAACTGGGGTACCCCGCCTGCCTGGGAAAAGTAGCCCCTCCTTCGGTTACAGAACTTTCTGCGCGGCCTTCTTTACCTCGCGCACCGCACCGAAGTAGCCGCGCAGCGCCTTTTCGCCGTCGCGGAGTTCGCGCTGGAAGCACATGCCGTATGCGAAGACATCCTCGTCGCGCCGACGCGCCATGTCCGCGAGCACGAGTAGTTCTTCGCGCGAGGTGGCGCAGTCCTCGAAGTCGCCAAGCATGGACTGTAGGCGCTTGCAAGCCTTGACGAGCCGCTTGAACTTTGGGTCGCCAGTGGCGGCTGCGGCGTAGCGTAACCGTTTGGCGGCCTTGCGCACGTCGTGCACGTATGCCTCGCGCTTGGTGCGAGGCAGGGACGTGTCGTGGTAGCGGTCGTCGACCTTGGCGTGGCGCTTCTTCAGCTTCTTATACGCCTTGCGCACGTGGCGGGCAAGGATCTCGTCGATCTTGGCGCTGCCTTCGATGCCCTCGCGCACGCGTGGCGGGTTCGCGATGAGCTCATCGATGGCGTCGAGAAGCTCAAGGTAGGCGTCACTATTGCACAGTTCCACCGCGTCTCGGTGCGCGAGCGTGTACGCGCGCTGCATGTCCTCGCGCAGGTGCGTGGCGGCGGCCTCGTCGATGCAGTCGGAGTCGTCGGTGTCGAGCAGCTGCAGCCACCGGGCGTGGACCACCTCGGCGTCGCGCGCTACCCCGAGCACGCCCGCGACGTGCTTGAGTTCCTTCTCGATGTTCGAAAACGCATCGCCCTCGACGAGCCCGTCGAAGGTGCGCAGGATGGAGCGCAGCTTCCGGATTGCCACGCGCTGCTGGTGCACCGAATCTGGTTCGTCGGCGCGCACGGCGCGGTCGCCGTGGACGATGGCGTCGCGAAGCTCGCGCACGGAAGCAAGCAGTAAGCGCAGTGGGGAATCCGCAGGCAGGTGCGCCTCGCGAAGATGTGGCGGCAGGGGAGCCTTCCCCAAGGAGTCGCCGAGCGCGGACGTCAGCTTCGACGGCGAAGCAGACGGGCGAGCGCCAGAGGCAAGCAGGTAGCGCTCCGCCTGGCGCAGCAGCGACGCACCGGCGTCGGTGCCCGCAACCTGCTCCGTGAGCTCGAGTTCCCACTCGCGCCAGGACGTGCTCGAACCTCCCGGCAGCAGCGAGCGGGCGGAGACGTGGTCGTCGCAAAACTCGGCGACGGGCCGGCCGTCCGCATCGGCGAGGATCGTCTCCACACGGTGGTTGTTCACCTGGGCGATCGGCTGCAGGGGGTGGTGGCGCACGATAGCTCGGACGGCGTCGACAAGCTCCTGCGGGACCGTGTGCGGATCCCCGAGCGGGCAACGCAACTCCGTGCGGCCCTGACCTGCCGGAATCTTCATGTGCCAGCCGTCATCGGAGCCACCCGTGCGGCGGCGCAACGTGATCTTCTCGCGCGTCAGGCGCAGGTCAGCCGTGTCGTAGTAGATTGCCGAGAGCTGCTGGTGGCTCGTACTCGCAAGCGCGCATACCCCCGGAAGCTGGCGCAGATCGGGGACGGCGGTGGAATCGTCGACAGCTAACTTGATCTCAATTTCAACGAACTGATGTGGTGCGGCCACGGGAAAGCCCTACTTTCAACACGACGTATGTGCGGTTACCGCAAAGTCTAACGCGTCCGCCCGCTTTCACGACGCCACAAGCGCAGGCGCAGTAGGGTACAACACTATGGACACGCAACAGGAAAACGTACTTCGCATGGTTGAACAGCGAGACATCGCGTTCATCCGCCTGTGGTTTACCGACATTTTCGGATCCCTGAAAACCGTCATGATGAGCCCCGCCGAACTCGAAGCAGCCTTCGACGAAGGCGTAGGTTTCGACGGCTCCTCCATCGAGGGCTTCTCCCGCATCTCCGAGTCCGACACCTTGTTGCGTCCGGACCCCTCCTCTTTCCAGCCGCTGCCGTTCGACGAAGGCACCGGCCTGCAGACCGCCCGCATGTTCTGCGACATCACCATGCCGGACGGGGATCCGCTCTACGCGGACCCGCGCCAGGTGCTTCGCCGCCAGATGACGCACGCGCGCGAGCTCGGGTTCGAGTTCAACGCCAGCCCCGAAATCGAGTACTACGTGCTCAAACAGAACACGCTGGGGGAGGACCCGGTACCCGCGGACAAAGGCGGCTACTTCGATCAGGCGAAACGCAACGAGGCACCGAAGCTGCGCCGCCAGGCGATCGCCGCGCTCGAATACATGGGCATCGTCACTGAGTTTTCCCACCACGAGGCCAGCGCCGGACAGCAGGAGATCGACCTGCGGCACACCGACGCGCTGACCATGGCAGACAACGTGGTCACGTTCCGCTACATCGTGAAGACCGTTGCGGAAGCCAACGGCGTGCACGCCACGTTCATGCCGAAGCCGTTCGCAGACATGGACGGCTCCGCCATGCACACCCACTTCTCACTGTGGGAGGGGGAGACCAACGCCTTTCACGACCCGGACGACGAGATTTCGCTGTCGAAGACCGGCCGACAGTTCATCGCGGGCATCATCGAGCACGCCAACGAGATCTCCGCGGTGACCAACCAGTGGGTCAACTCGTATAAGCGCCTCCAATTCGGCTCCGAGGCGCCGACAGCGGCGACGTGGGGAGTATCGAACCGCTCCGCGATGGTGCGCGTGCCCACCTACCGCCTGCACAAGGCGGACTCGCGCCGCATCGAGGTCCGTTCGCTGGATTCCGCCTGCAACCCCTACCTGGCGTACGCGGCGGTGCTTGCGGCGGGGCTGCGCGGCATCGAGGGCGAGTACGAGCTTGACGAGCCAACTCGCGACGACGTGTTCGCGCTCACCCGCCGTGAGCGCCGCGCGATGGGGTACCGCGACCTGCCGAACTCACTCGACCAGGCGCTGCGTCACCTGGAACGCTCCGAGTTCATGGCGGAGGTGCTCGGGGAGCAGGTCTACGAGTTCTTCCTGCGCTCGAAGTGGGACGAGTACCACGCCTACACCTCCCAAATCACCCCGTGGGAACTCGAGCACGGCATCGACCTTTAAGCCTCTAAGGAGCTCCATGTCTGCAGCAGCATCCCTGCCGAATCCGGCGAAGCTCGGATTGACCAGCCCGCGCGCCGCCGAGGACCTGGCCACGCTCGGCATCACCGACGCGAAGGTGCTCGCAGCGCTTGGCGACGCCGGTGATCCCGACCTCGCGCTCAACACGCTCTACCGCCTCTTTAGCGCGCTTGACGACGCCACATCCTGGGAAGACGTGCACGCCTACCTGGCGCGCGATGCCCAGTTCCGTGCGCGTCTGTTCGCGCTGCTCGGCGGGTCGACCGCGTTGTCCGACCACCTGGTGGCGCACCCGCAGCGCTGGCGCACCTTGCTCGAGCCGCTGCCCGGCAGCGAGGAGCTCTTCCGTACGATGCTCGCCGCCGTCGACGCCGTGCCGGTCGCGCTCGAGGGTGACACCGCACGCGAGGACCTCACCACCCCCGGCACCTACCGCGCGGGGCAGGAGTGGTCACGCCACTCCAGCGCCACCGCACCGCTTCGCGAGCACTACCTCACCCTCATGATGCGCATCGCCGCCTCCGACCTCGCAGGTGAGGTGGGCTACCGCGACGTCACAGAGTACGTCACCACGCTCGCCGACGCCGCCCTGACCGCTGCGCTGGCCGTCGCCATCCGCGAAACCTACGGCGACGACGAACCCGACGCCCAATTGGCAATCATGGCGATGGGCAAATGCGGCGCCCGCGAACTGAACTACATCTCCGACGTCGACGTCATCTTCGTCGCCGACCCCGCCACCGCCGCGGCCACCAAGACCGCCAGCATCGTGATGCAGCTGGGCACCGCCTGCTTCTTCAAGGTCGACGCCAGCCTCCGCCCCGAGGGCAAGTCCGGCGCGCTTGTGCGCACCGTCGACAGCCACCTGACTTACTACAAACGCTGGGCGCAGACCTGGGAGTTCCAGGCGCTGCTCAAGGCCCGCACGATGACCGGCAACGCCGAGGTGGGGCAGCGCTATATTGCGGCGTTGCGCCCGCTAGTCTGGGAGGCGTCGCAACGCACAAGCTTCGTCGAGGACGTCCAAGCGATGCGCAGGCGCGTACTCGAGCACGTGCCAAAAGACCTGCGTGAGCGCGAGCTCAAGCTTGGCAGCGGCGGGCTTCGCGACGTCGAATTTGCCGTCCAACTGCTACAACTCGTGCACGGGCGCATCGACCCAAGTATTCGGGTGAAGAACACCGTCGATGCGCTCCAGGTGCTCACCGACAGCGGGTACATCGGCCGCGAGGACGGCGCCAAACTTATCGACGCCTACGAGTTCCTCCGCCTGCTTGAGCACCGACTACAACTCACCCGGTTCAAGCGCACCCATCAGCTGCCCAAACCGGACGATGTGAAGGCGCTGCGGTGGCTCGCCCGCACCGCGGGCTTCCGCACAGGCCCGCGCGCAACCGCAACGGAAGCGCTGCGCACTCGCTTAAAACAGGTCCGATTCACCGTAGCTAATCTCCACGAACGCATCTTTTACCGCCCGCTGCTCAGCGCGGTGGTGAACTTGAGCTACGGCGAAGCAACTTTGAGCGCCGACGCCGTCAAAGCCCAGCTGGCCGCACTCGGCTACCGCCACCCGGCCCGTGCCCACGACCACCTCACCGCACTGGTGAAAGGCACTTCGCGCAGAGCGAAGCTACAGGCCATCCTGCTGCCGACGCTCATGCATTGGCTGGGTGGCACCGCGGACCCGGACGCGGGGCTTTTGAACTACCGCAAGCTTTCGGAGGCCGCGGAGGACAAGAGCTGGTTTTTGCGGATGCTGCGCGACGAAGGCGTGGTCAGCCAGCGACTCATGCAGATTCTGGGGACCAGCCCGTACGCCTCCGAGCTGATCATCGCGGCCCCTGAGGTGGTCAAACTCTTCGGCGACGGCTCCGCGGGGCCGCGCCTCATCGAGGCGGCGCCCGACCAAGTGGAGAAGGCGATCGTCGCAGCCGCCGCGCGCTACGAGGACCCGGACCGCGCGGTAGCGGTAGCGCGTTCGCTGCGCCGGGCGGAGCTTGCCCGCATCGCCGCCGCCGACCTCCTCGGCTTCATGGAGGTGCGCCAGGTTTGCGAGGAGCTCACCTACGTGTGGGACGCCGTCCTGCGCGCAGCGCTCGCCGCCGAGATGCGCGCCCAGCACGAGGACCCCGACCGCCCAGCGCCGGCGCGCATCGCGGTGATCGGGATGGGCAGGCTCGGCGGGGCGGAGCTCGGCTACGGCTCGGACGCAGACGTAATGGTGGTGGTCGCAGCTAGCGAGGGCTACGACGACCACGAGGCGACCGTGTGGGCCGCCAAAGTCATCGAAGCGATGCGCGCGCGCCTGGCCAAACCGAGCGCCGACCCGCCACTCGAGGTGGACCTCGGACTGCGCCCCGAGGGCCGCTCCGGCGCGGTGGTGCGCACAGTGGAGTCCTACGAGCGTTACTACACCGAGTGGGGCGAGGTGTGGGAGCGCCAGGCGCTGCTGCGCGCTATCACCATCGCCGGCGACCGGGACCTCGGCGCGGACTTCCTGCGCGTCATCGACCCGGTGCGCTACCCACCGGAGGGCGCGAGCCAACGCGACATCAGGGAAGTACGCCGCATCAAGGCGCGCGTGGACAACGAGCGCCTGCCACGCGGGGCGGACCGCGCCACACACACCAAGCTGGGCCGCGGGGCGCTCGCCGACGTCGAGTGGACCGTCCAGCTGCTCACGATGATGCACGCGCACACCCACCCGGCCTTGCACACCACCTCCACGCTGGAGGCCCTCGACTACCTCGCCGACCCCGACGACGACCTACCGCAGGTCATCGCGCCACAGCAGGCCCGCCAGCTGCGCGAGGCATGGCTGATGGCCACCAGGGCCCGCAACGCCATCGTGCTCGTCACCGGCAAGCGCACCGACCAGCTGCCCGCGCCGGGCACGCAGCTCGGCCCCGTCGCTGGTTCCGCGGGCTACAGCCCGGAGCACCAACAGCAGTTCCTGGAGGACTATCGGCGCACCACCCGCCGCGCATACCACGTGGTTGAGGAGGTGTTTTGGGGAGAGGCCCCCTCGCACGAGTTCGAATAACTTATGCTGGTGCCCATGGCTGTACAGATTGCAATTGACCTTGAACACGCAACGTTCGCGGACCTCGTCGCACTTGTCGACGCCGCCCGCGTCGCCGGCGTTACCTCCGACACCGAACTCGAGCTGGCAGATTCCACGCTGAGCATCGCTGTTGAACCAGGCAGCGCGGACGCCGACCCGCGGCTCGTGCCCGAGCGCTCCCACGAGGAACACACGACGGTCTCTTCGCCGGGCTCCTCGGCGCTGCCGCAGCTTGGCGACGCCGCCATCCGCTCCGTCGTGGACATCCTGACCGGGCGCCAGGAACCGCCGCGGCGTTAGCGATTTTCTTAGTTCGCAGTCCGCGGTGGCGCCTGCTCGACGATCTTGAGCCTGCGCATCTGTGGCTGCGCCTTCGCCCGCGCCACCAGCAGCCCCACCATCAGCAGGGCGGCTAGCACGTACATGGCAATCCAGGCGTGCTGGAAATCCTCCCACGTGTACTGCACCGAATCCGCCGAGTGGTCCAGCAAAATGCCCACCGCCTGCGCCGAGACCATGGCGGAGGTAAACCCGCCCATGTTCGCCAGGCCGGTCCCGGTTGCCACCATGGCGGGCGGCACGTGTTCGCGCACGTTATCGAAACCGAAGTTGGACGCGGGCACCACCGTGCCCATCACGATCACCACGCTCAGGATCGCGCCGTAGCCGCGCGGAGTGGACGTCGAAAAGAACCACAAAAACATCAGTGGCGTCAGTGAGCACAGCATGATGGCCGCCACGTCGCGGCGCACCCCCATGCGGGCAGAGACCGCCCCGAGCACGGGCGCAGCCACGACCATGCACACGGTGAGCACGATGAGCACCGTGCCGGCCTCTTGCTCGTTCAGGCCCATGCCGAGCGTCATCATTGGCACGCCCCACAGCAGCGTGAAGGTGACCATCGGGAAGATGGAAAACCCGTGGATGAAGAACGCCTCCCAGCACACGAGGGAGCGCACCACCGTCGAAAGCGTGGTGCGAAGCGGCACCTTTGCACCCTTAGCCGCAGCTTCCTCACCAGGCGTCGTGGGGGCGTCCGCCACCGCCACCAGCGCGGCGAGTGCCACCAACACCCCGAGCGCACCCAGCGAAACGAACGCGACCTGCCAGCCCCTCGCGTGCAGCAGCGCCAAAAACGGCACCGCGGACAGGAACTGACCCATCTGCCCAATCGCCGTGGAAAGCTGCGTAAACAGCGGCGTTTGGCGGGGCGGGAACCAGCTCGGCAGGATACGCATCACCGCCAAGAACGCCGTGGCGTCGCCCGCGCCGATCAAAACGCGCGCCGCAAGCGCGACAGGGTAGGAGGACGTAAACCCAAGCAGGATCTGGCCCACCGCCATCACCAACGCACCGACGATCAACATGAAGCGAGGCCCCTGCCTATCAATCAGCACCCCAGTCGGGATCTGCGCCAGCGAGTAGACACCAACCTGCACGGCGGTGAACACGGCGATGCGCGAGGCGTCGATACCAAAGCGATCGATCGCCTCGACACCCGCGACACCGAACGACGTGCGACCCAAGATGGCGACCACGTACACCGCGACCGCACCGAACCACACAAACAGGGCGCGCCGGGTCACGCGCTGCTGCGGATCGTTGGACTGGGAAATAGGGGAGTTGGAACCGGGCATGCGGTACAAGGTACTCCTCCGCCTGGGCAATCTGGCATGCGGGTCGGATGCGTCACGTAGACTGTGCAACCGTGGATTACATTTCAACGCGCGATACCGCAGGCACAACCTACAAGTTCACCGACATTTTGCTCACGGGCCTAAGCCCGGACGGCGGCTTGTTCCTCCCCGTCGAGTACCCGCAGCTGACCCCTGAGCAGCTCGATAGTTGGCGCACGCTGCTCGCCGGGCGCGGGTACGCGGCACTCGCCGCCGAAGTGCTCAAGCTTTTTATGGACGACATCCCGCACGCCGACATCGAAGCGATCACGGCCCGCGCCTACCGCACCCCAGTATTTAACGACGCCGCCATCGTCCCCGTGACCAAACTCGAGGACGACCTGTGGCTGGCACACCTCTCTGAGGGGCCAACCGCGGCGTTTAAGGATATGGCGATGCAGCTGCTCGGCGAGCTCTTCGAGTACGAGCTTGGCCGCCGCGGCCGTCACCTGAACATCCTGGGAGCCACCAGTGGCGACACCGGCTCGTCCGCCGAGTACGCGATGCGTGGCCGCGAAAACATCCGCGTGTTTATGCTCACTCCGGCAGGCCGGATGACGCCGTTCCAGCAGGCCCAGATGTTTGGCCTGGACGACCCGAACATTTTTAATATTGCCCTCGATGGCGTCTTCGATGACTGCCAGGACGTCGTCAAGGCCGTCCACGGCGACGCCGACTTCAAGGCGAAGTACGCCATCGGTGCCGTCAACTCGATCAACTGGGCGCGCCTGCTTGCTCAGACGGTCTACTACATCTCCACCTACCTGCGCGTGACCGAAAACAACTCACAGAAGGTGAGCTTCTCGGTGCCGACGGGCAACTTCGGCGACGTGTGCGCCGGCTACATCACCAAGCGGATGGGCCTACCCGTTGACCGCCTGATCGTGGCAACCAACGAGAACGACGTCCTCGACGAGTTCTTCCGCACCGGCCAGTACCGCCCGCGCAGCGCGGCCGAGACCCAGGCGACGTCCTCGCCATCCATGGATATCTCGAAGGCGTCGAACTTCGAGCGCATGATGTTCGACGCCGTCGGGCGCGACGCCGCACTGACCAACGAGCTTTTCGGTACCAAGGCCAACGATGGCGGCTTCGCCGCTGAGGATTTCGGTGGCGCAGACGTCCTGGAGCGTATCCGCGACGCGTTCGGGTTCTGCTCCTCTTCGTCCACCCACGCCGACCGCGTGGCAACCATCCGTGAGGTCCACGAACGATCTGGCGTACTGATCGATCCACACACCGCCGACGGTGTCCACGCCGCGCGCGCCGTCAGTGGCGACGTCGATGCCCCAGTCGTCGTGCTTGAGACCGCACTGCCGGTGAAGTTCGCCGAGACCATCGTCGAGGCCACCGGGACCCAGCCGGAGGTGCCCGAGCGTTTCCGTGGCATCATGGACCAACCACGGCACGTCACCGAATTGCCGAATGACGCCGAAGCCGTGAAGGCCTTTATCCAAGACTCCATCGAAGGGAAGTAGCACATGGCACAGGAACAGTTCGCAGGCCCGGAGTACTTCACCGAGTTTGACCCTGAGAAGTTCATCCGTGACATGAAGATCCAAAAGGAAGAGGCCGCCAAGGGCGACCCTGCCTTCGCCGACGATGAAGCGGGCGATGAGCAGTAGCGGCGACCTCGCCAAGAAATACCAGCCCGAAGACGGGCAACAGTGGACGTTCCCGGAGCCGGTCGCCCCGCTAGGGCAGCCGGCGCCTCGACGCGGACTGGGTGGTGGCGCCTGGTTCACCATCGTCGTCGCCGCGCTGTGCTTGGTCGGGATGGTGGTGTGGCTGGGCCTGCACACCTCTGAAATAGACACGCGCACGGCCGAGGAGCGCCAAGCCCAGGAAGCCGTCCAGCGCCCCGGAGAGCAGTCGCCTGCCGCGGAGACGGGCAACCGGATCCTCGTGCCCGCGTTCGCACCGTGGGCGCCGGGTTCGCTGATTCAGTCCACAGACCACTACCCGGAGCCGGGGGAGCGCTTCACCGCGCAGTCGTGCACTGTAGCGTTTACTTTTTCGGGTGCCGACGGCCGCTCCTACGCCGTCACCGCCGGGCACTGCGGGCGCGAAGGCCACCTCGTGTGGCCGAAGGGGGCGTCGGACACCAACGACTACTCGCACGAGGTCGGCAGGTTTATCTACTCCGGGCTCTACACCCCGGACGTGGAGGACCCGCAGGCCGAACGCATCGACATCGGCATCATCGAGATCTACGACACGGACCGCGCCGTGCCACTCGTCGGCGACCCGATCCCAACGGGCATCGGCGCCGACATCGGCCCCGTTGATCGCGTTTGCAAGACCGGCGGAACCACCGGCTACACCTGTGGCCACTTCGAGGCCGCGAGCCGCGTCCAGATCGTGACCGCCCACGACGACGAAGAGCAACGTGAGTCCCGCGGCGACATCGCGGGTGTGTGCGCCTCCTCCGGCGACTCCGGCGGCCCCGTCTTCGCCGACGTGAACGGGCGGGCCACCATCATCGGCGTGGTTTCCGGGACGGAAGCCGACCGTTCAGGGGAGGAGTGCTGGGAAGGCATGGAGGACCCGATCATGATGTCCTACTCCAACGTCGACCAGATCTTGCAAGTCATCGAGCGCGTCGTGCCGGACGCCCAGTGGGTCGAACAGCAGTGGTGAGCTACTGCGTATCGGGCGTCGTGTTCGTCTGTAGGTCGTGCTTGCCCTTGTTATCAATCTCGAGCGTGGTCACTTCGCCCGCCCCGTATGCCTGGTAAATCACCTCGACGAAGCCGTCGGGCAGGCCGACCTCCTCCCACATTGCGACCAGGCTGTCGCGATCAGCCTCGTCGGCCACGTTCATCCACGTTACCTTGACTTTCTGCCCGAACGGGTAGTGCAGGAACCCGACGAAGTCGGCGTCGTACCCCACCGCGAGGCGCGTGAGCTGCGCAATCGATTCTGGTGCGGGCGCATCGTGGCAGTAGTCCCACAAACTCACATTGAGGTTGCTGCCCGTGCGAAGCTCAACGCCGGGGATGCAGTTCTGCTGCAGCAAACGCGACAGGTGGCCCGAGAACGAGTCCACATCCTGCACTGCGGTATCCGTGATATCGCCGCGTACCGCCGCGCCACGATGTGCCTCGCGCACCTGCGCGTTCGCGATCAGGTAGGGCCGGATGCTCGCCTCTATCGACGCAACATCGGCCTGCGGTGCTTCCGGCAAAAACACCAGCTCGCGCTGCAGCCGCGTTTCCTGCGGGGCGTTGTGGTGGTAGGCGTACAGCGCAACTGCCAGCGACGCCAACACCACCACAAGTGCGCCGTAGACCACCACAAACACTGCTGTCGGCACTCGACGAAGCAAAGCGGCAGACTGGGAGGAGTCATCATTGGCGGTGTGCAACATGCCGTAAATAGTAACCGAAGTACACTTGAACCCATGCCTATACCCGAGTTCATCGTGCAGACCAGAACAAAGATCGGAACCGACCCAATGTGGGTTCCCTCCGTATGCGCCGTCGTGCTGCGGGATTCCACCGCAGATACCCCGTGGGCAGTCCCCGAAGTGCTCCTCGTCCGCCGCGCGGACAACGAGGAGTGGACCCCGGTCACCGGCATCGCCGACCCTGGCGAGGACGCCCACGACGCCGCCGTGCGCGAGGTGCTCGAAGAGACGGGCATCAAGGCAACCCCGGCAGCGATCCTCGGCGTCGGCGCCATCGGCCCCGTCACCCATGGCAATGGGGACGTCGCAAGCTACATGTCGACGCAGATCCGGCTCGAAGCCGTCGACCCTGCCCAGGAGCCCGTCGTCGGTGACGACGAATCCATCGACGTCGGCTGGTTCCCGCTGTCCCGCATGCCGGTCACGGACGCGAAGTGGCGCCTCGTCATCGGCGACGCCGCCGCTCAGCGCAAACGACCCGAGGGTTTCCAGCCGCGCATGGGCTTTAGCAAGCGAAACTAATGCGGTTCGGCGTCGACGTATCCGAGCACCAGGCAGGCTTTGACTTCACTGCCTGCCCGCTCGACTTTGCCATCATCCGCACCACCGATGGCACCTACCAGGACCACGCGTTCCACACCCTGTTTGTCGACGCCCACTCCGCTCAACTCAACGTATCCACCTACCACTTCCTGCGCAGCCCGTCAGAGGGAACCACCGTGGCCGAGCAGATGGAAGCCAGCGTCGAGGTACTCCAGCGTGCCCCCGGCGCCATGCAGTGCCCGATGTGGCTCGACGTGGAAAGCCCCGCTGGGCTCACGCTTTCCGACGTCCGCTGCGCCTGCGACACCTTCCAGAGATTTGGGGTGCGCGTTGCTGGCATCTACACGAACGCCTGGTACTGGCGCCGATACATGCGCCTGGCCCGCCCCTCCCAGTTCGGCGCCCTCTGGCTTGCCGACTGGGGCCCCAACGAGCCAGCCTTCCCCGGTGCCGACGCCTGGCCATCCCCACTCGGCATGGGTACCCCCGAGGTGTGGCAATACACCTCCCGCGGATCCATCGGGGGATTTACGGTGGACCTCAACGCATGGAGGGAAGCCTCATGAGGGTTGTTCGCGCCATGTTGGCAGCTGCGCTGTGTGCTGCGTGCGTTGTGGCGCCTCCTGCCAACGCGCAGTTGTTGGGGAAAGGCAGCGAGGAACCTCTGCCGACGGCCCCACTCGAGGCCTTCGAGCGCAACATCGCGGCCCCGCCCTCGCGCTGTACCGATTACGAGATTGTCATTGCCGCCGGCACGGGAGACTCCAACCAGGGCGATGACCCGCTGCGCGTGCGCGGACTGCGCCCCGGCTCGACCCTAATCGCTGACGTCGAAGCAGCTGGCGGGAACGTGTCAGCCTGGCAGGTGCCGTATACGGCGTCGGTCGGCGTGCTCGGGACGCTAGGGGAGACCAGGACGAACATGGCGCTGCCGTACGGGGCGTCCTTAGACACAGGCAAACGGGCGGTGCGCGCGCACCTCGCCGCACTCCACGACGCATGCCCGGACACGAAGGTGCTGTTCCTCGGGTTTTCGCAAGGGGCGGGCCTGCTCGGGGACCTTGTGGCTGAGGAGCCCGACCCGCGCCTCGTCGCCGCCTATTTGATCGCCGATCCCGGGCGCAGCCGCACCACCTACCGCACAGCGACGACCACCACCGGCGTGCGTGGCGTCCGTGGCGAAAACGGGGAGATCCTCATCCCGCTTGACGGCGTACAGCTTGCCAGCGACGTCTCCGGCCTCACGGGGCCACGCGGAGCATCGTTCCACGACACTGAGGCTGAGGTACTCACGTTTTGTCATAGCAACGACCTGGCCTGCGCCACGCAGCACGACGGGTTGGCGCAGCGCGTCGGCGTGCGCCTCGCCCAGCCCGCCGCGGCCCCGCTGCACAGGCTCGCCGGGCGTGGGTTCAAGGACTTTGGGCACAACCCCGTGGCGACGTTGCTTGCGCTGGCGTGGGAGCTGGCTGCCGTGTCAAATGTGGTGCGAGATTACCAGGGGGAGACGGCTCCGTTTTCAGGGGAGGACATCACGGGGTTAGGGGTGCTGCTTCACGTGGCTGCGCGGGAATTGCTGCCGATGGCCGCCGGGCTAGGCACGCCTCAGGTCCCGATGCCACTGATTGACCTCATCCCGCACGTGATGAACATGATGGCCCACCACCTGTCCTACTTCGAAGGCGGCGACCACCCCGCGTGGACCATCGGCGGCGAATCAGTGGAAGCATGGATCGCCCGCGACATGGTCACCCGCATCCAGGTGAGCTAACTGTTCTTGGTGGTGTAGGTTCTGCCGGGCGCAGGTTGCGGCACCATCTGATCCAGGCTCGCCGGCCGCAGCCCTTTTGCCCGCAGGCCGTCGATCACACACTCCACGGCTTGGGCCGTCGTCGGGTGGATATCGTGCATCAACACGATCGACCCGGCCCGCGCCTGGTCAACCGCAGTCTTGCATGTCCGCGCCGGGTCACGATGCTTCCAATCCAACGTATCGACGTCCCACAGCACCACCGACTGCCCCTGCCCGCGCGCCGCGTCGGACACGGTCGCGTTGAGCGCCCCATACGGCGGGCGGATAAACCGCGGGGCAATACCGGTGGCGTCAGCAATCGCGCGGGAGCCTTCCTCAACTTCACGACGCACCTCCGGCTGCGAAAGCCTCGTCAAGTCGCGGTGCGTGGCGGTGTGGCTGCCCACCGTGTGACCCGCAGCCCGCATGCGCTGCACAGCGCCCGGGTTCGCGCGCACCTTCGGCGCCAACACGAAAAACGACGCCGTGGCGCGCTTGCGAGCCAGGATATCCAGCACCTGATTCGTGGAGGCCGCCGGACCATCATCAAAGGTCAGCGCTACGCAGTTCGAGCAGTCCGCAGGTTGTTCCTGGGCAGGCGTCGGTGAGCTGGGCGCAGGGGCCGGAGCAAGCTGCTGTGCCAACGGGTGGTTGCGAGCCTGCGGAGGCAGCGCCCGGTAGAGAGCCGCGCGGACTTCCTCACCAGCCTGGGAACTAGACTGGGAAAACGCCTGCGAACTGCCCGCGAGCGGGTTCGCGACCGCGTGCGGCGCAGTACACAGCACCGCCGCAGCAACGAGCGTGGACACTACTTTGCGCATTGCTACACCACCATCCAGAGTCAGTACCCGTGTCAGAGTACCCGGTCTTCGGATTGCGTGAAATTGTGCCGCAGGTACTCGGCTGCGGGCACTACTTTGAACTCTTCCAATTGTTGGCCATGTTCGCCACGGTAGACCACCCAGCGCTGTGCCGGATCGATGTCCAACTGGCTCCCCACCGTGGCGACGTTTTTACCGTGGCGTGAACGGAACGTCATGGAGGACTTTATTTTCACAGCGCGCGGCCCGTGCGTCATATCGAGGAGATCTACTTCAATCTTGCTGTCATCACGATAGAAGTACAGCTCGGGAGTTACCCCTTGGTGGTGGTAGCACTTGGCGGTTTCTGCCACGAGAAGGTTCTCCATTACAGCGCCCAACGCCGGAGACCTCACCAAGTCTGCTTTTGTGCGGAGGCCCAGGAGGTGGCAAAGCAGGCCGGTGTCGTAGAAGTACAACTTCGGGGTTTTCGTGAGCGTTTTGCGGGAATTGGTGTGAAATGGGCGCAACGCGAACACGATAAAGCTGGATTCCAGGATGCTTACCCAGTTCTTCATGGTTGCAAACGCGACACCGAGTTCACGAGCCAAGCCGGTGTAGTTGATGAGGTTTCCTGCGTTCAGCGCTAACAGGTTCATCATTTTTTGGAAGGCTTCCGCGTTCTGAACATTGAGTAGCTGCGTGACGTCCCGTTCGACGTATGTGCGGAGATAGTTCTGGTAGTAGATTTCTGGTGGCATATCTATTTGATACAGGCGTGGGTAGCCACCACGAATCATGAATTCTTCAGCGCTTATGTCTGGTCGTGCGGCGAGTGCTTCCCGGAAAGATAGCGGTAGCAGGTGAGTGATGCCCACTCTTCCAGCTAGGCTTTGTGAGATCTTCTCCATTAAAAGGAAGTTCTGCGAACCGGAGAGCACGTATTGTCCAGGTGTGCCTCGTTCGTCCGAAATAACCTGCAGGGACGAGAATAGCTCGGGCGCATATTGAGCCTCGTCGATGATGAGGGCAGAGCCACGATCACGGATAAAACCCGTGGGGTCCTCGGTGGCTAACGCGCGTAGCGTTGGGTCTTCGAGATTGAGGTATGTAAATTCCGGAAACTGCTCGCGGACCAGCGTCGATTTTCCGCTTTGTCGGGGTCCGGTCACGCTGACAATAGGAAACCACGATGCCAGTTGCCCAAGATGCTGGCCCAATTCCCTTGGAATGAACACTATTTCACCAAATCCCTAAAGTGTGACTTACCAAATCCCTAAAGTCACGCCTGTTGATGCAGGTTGATCGGGGTCAATGCGGTCGGCTTAACCCAGTGAACGCGTGCGTATCACAACTCCTTGCTTGCGAGGGAAGAGCAGCTCCAGGCGCGCAATCGGTGCGTCGAGTTTCCCGGCCAAGAGCTCGGCGTACAGCTGAAGCTGATTGAAGTACTCGGACACCGTTTGGGCGTCGGTGCTGACATCCGTTTTGTAGTCAGCAATGACCCAGCTATCCCCGTCGCGGTAGAGCAGGTCAACGACGCCGTCGATAATCGGGCCGCCACTACTGAGTCGGCCGAATACTGGCAGCTCCCTGTAATGCTGGGAAGAAAAGGCGCGCGTGACGGTCTTGCACTGCAACAGTTGCTCCGCCATTGAGGCCAGCGTCGCCTGGAACTGTGCGGGCGCACCACAATCCCGGCTAAGCGTGGCCGCATAATCGGCCGCGGCACCGGCAGCGACGAGGCCATCGAGCGTCGCATGTTCCATCATCGCGTGCAGAGCGGTGCCCACTGCGGCGCCATGCTCAGCGCGAGCCTCCCCAGCAACCACCAACGCCGGGTCGAGTGAAGCGGTCTCCCGTGTGAAGCCAAGCCTTGCGATGTCCGCATCTCGAGCATGAGCCACAGCAGTGCTAGCAACACGGCGTGGGCGAGCCGACTGCCACGCGATCTCCGATGCGTGAAGATCTGGCAACTCCTCAACGCTAAGCTCTGTGGGCTGCGTGACGGAAGCGGTGAAGTCATAGTCGTATGCTGGGATGTCCTCCGCAGCAATCGCTTCGGGGATTGCGCCCTCGGCGATCGTGTTCTCGATGGCCGTATTGAAGGCCTTAGACGCCACGCTGTTCGGGTTATCAGTTCGCTTACACACCACTAAGTGGTCACGCGCACGCGTCGCGGCGACGTAGAAGAGGCGGGCGCGTTCGGCGGCGTCGGCAAGCTTTTCGTGCTCGAGGATCTCCCGTGAACGCGGGGAGGCGAGCCGGAACTCGCTGTACTCCAACACATGGTCCGCAGGGTGTGGGCGGCTGACCTGGGGGTTGTTGTTCCGGCCGCCGTACATCCCGGCTAAAATGACCATCGGAAACTCCCGACCCTTGGACGCGTGCAGCGTCAGAATGCGCACCCCACCCGCAGTCGTGCTCTCCGGGTCGGTGATCTGATGGCGCTCATTAGCCAACGAATCTGTCCACGCGGTGTATTCGCGCAGGGTACCGTGGGTCGCTTCGGTAAACGCGCGCGCATTGTGTTTCACAAACTCGAGGCGGCGCAGCGCCTCCAACGGGAACGAGCTTTGCGCAGCCGCCAGCTCCACCATGTGCAGCTGGTCGCACGCCCACGACACCAGCGCGCCGACGGACATCTCACGGGAAGCCTCGTGCAGCTTCAAAATGAGGTTCAGTGCATCCGGAATGCGTCCAGACAAGTCGTGCAGCCGGGGCCCATAAATGTTCAAACTGTTCCCCGCAGCGGCCCATTGCGCAAGCTCAAGGTCAGAAATGCCGAGCAGGCTCGTGCGTAGCGCAGCGCCCACGGAGAGTGACTCCGCCGGGTCTGCCGCGGCGTGCAGCACGACGTGAAGCTCCTCAATTTCAGGCGCCAGGTACGTTAGCGCAGCGCCTTCCGGGACGTAGGGCACGTCGTGCGCATCAAGGAACGCCATTAACGACGCCGCCTGACGGTGTGTGCGCACCAGAATCGCAATATCGTGCGGCTCCAGCCCAACCAGCGTTTCATGCGAAGTGCCGTCGTCACGTACAACCTTGTCGCGGCGCTGCCAGTCCTCTGCGAGCGCTTGCCGAATAATGCTCAGGATGAGGCGGCATTCCGCTTCCTCCTTGGACAGGTTGTCCTCCTTGATGGCTTCGTAATGCGCGACGATCGTGCGGCTGTTGAAGTTCGCCAGCTCGGGGGCATCATCCAGCCCAGGCCGTGTGTCCAGTGCGGTAAAGGCAACTTCTCGAGGCACAAGGTTCGGGTTTGGTTTCTTGCTTGTGGCCATGGCATTCGGGAAATAGCGTTCGAAGACCTGGTTGGACCAGTCCAGGACTTTCGATGTGGAGCGGAAGTTCGTCGTCAGCTCGACAACCTCGCAGTCCTGCGTGTCACGGGCAGTAAGGTACGTGTCGAGATCCGCGTGGCGGAACCTGTAGATCGACTGCTTCGGGTCGCCCACCGTGAACAAGGCTCCGGGAGTGAGCTCCCCTGTAGCAGGGTCGGTGGCAATCGCGCGCACGATGCGCAACTGGGCAGGATCGGTGTCCTGGAACTCGTCCACAAGCAGGTGTGTAAACCGCGTGTGCACGTCCTCCCGGACATGCGGGTGGTGCTTCAATAGCTGGTCCGCCAGGTACACCAGGTCACCGAACTGGAGCTCACCGGTGCGGTGGCGTCGACGTGCGTTATCCAACACAATCAAGGCTAATGACGCGCGAAGCACCGCTTTGGGACGCGCCGCTTGCCTTTCCACGTTCTCGTTCCAGGAGTTCCAGACACGCTCACACGCCGACTTGATCTCCTTCACAACCGCTCCGCCCCAGTTCGCCTTTCGGCCGCCGTTGCCCTTGCGGAATTTGCCCACCTTGGTGAAATCACCCGCGGCGATTCGCAGTTGCAGCTCCGTAATTTGCTCGCTCAAGGTCAAAGCAAACGCGTCTTCAGGGTCCGAGCACTCGTTGAGGGTGCGCCTGAGCTCATCCACGATTCGTGTGGCTGCGTCCTCATCGAACACGAACGCCTCCGGCAGGGTAGCTGCGATCGTCGGGCCCAGCTCGCCCCAGTTGTCGTCCATGTATTGGGCCAGCTGCTGCAGCGACGACATCGAACCGTTCTCACCTGCGAAATGCTCAAGGGCCTCGCGGAAGTCGGCGTCGAGAATCTTGCCGTCGCTCAGCTCAGCGATCGGGAAGACCCCTTCGAGCGCACTCGAAAACGCTTCGTTTACTCGACGCCGAAGCATGTCGGATTGACGCTCGGCGGCGAAGTTATCCTGTACCGTGATTTCTGGCGGGATGCCGGCCTCTAGCGGGTAGAGACGCAGCAAGCGTTGGCAGAAGCTGTGCAGGGTCTCAATGACTGCGCTGGGCAGCTCAAGCAGAGCGCGATCCGCCACTGGGTTGCCCGCGTTCTTTGCCAGCTCACGAGCGAGACGCTCCGAAAGCTCCGCCGCAGCTTTCTTCGTAAACGTGATCGCCGCGATCTGGGTGACCGGGACCTCGCGTTCCAGAATGAGCGTGAGCAGGCGCTGGACGAGTGAGTACGTCTTACCAGCTCCGGCGCCGGCCTCCACGAATAAGGTGGAGTCAACATCCGTGCGGATCCGCTCACGGTTTTCAAAATCTGGCAACAAAGTCATGTTAGTTTTCACCTTCATTTTCGTGCGCAGGTGTCAGGCTTTGGTAAAGCTCAAAGAGGTAGTCGCTGATTGTGTCGGCCTGGCGGGCGTAATTATTCGCACCCAAGCGCAGGATCGGGGTGGGGAGGAAGCGTTCACTGTCAACCTGCCGAGGGAAGAAGACTCCCTGGGCCATCAATTCCAGGGTGCTGCCCAGCACGTACACGAAATCGTCGTAGCGTTCCTGGTCAAAAACGGCAACGTAGTGCTCCTCATTGGGATTGTCGGCAAACACGAAGTGGAAATCCACGTCCACGCTCGAAGAAATTGTGACCACGTCCTCGCCGACACCCATCTTGTCCAACCACGCTGTGAGCGCACCGTTGGAAATGGCTTGCCACATGGCCAGCCCGTAGAAGTCCGGTTGGACAGTAAACGAGGAAACGTTATCCCAAGCGAGCACGTCCTTCTTCGCGATCCGGTTCCTGCCAGTCTTGTAATCCACCACGCGCAGACGCCGGGTCTCCGGGTGGAAATCGACGCGGTCAATGAATCCCTTCAGCGATACCTGGCCGAAGGAGGTGTCGAAAAATACCTCGATGTCTGAACCCCGACCGAATGCAAGCTCGACACCAACAGGCATCCAGCCTGCTTCCGCCTGCTGACGCTCCGCCTCGAACCAGTCAGCCAGGGCCTTGATCAAGCGCAGCTCGAAGGCATGCCGAGAAAACGCGCTTACCTCGCTGAGCAGAGGCGCACTTAAATGCGCGGCGGTAATCGAATCGAGCACTTCGCGAGCCGCATCCCAATCCAACTCCGCATAACTAGCAGGTCGAGCGGCCACATCGAGCCAGACCTGGCGCGTCCATTCCTCCACGATGGAGTGGAAGATCGTGCCCTTATCACGAGAATTCAGGTCCTCAGTGGGATCCGTCTCAAGTTCGCGCATACCAGCCACGTACTGAATGAAGAAAAGGTACGGGGACTCCACATAGAGGTTCAACGCCGACGCAGAGAACTCATGGTCCGCAATCCAGTCGCTCAGGCCCTCAACGAAGCCGTTGAACTCGTTGTGCGGGTTTCCCTCACTGCGAGCCTTCGCCACTGTCATCGTCTGCTGCGTCGACGCCGGCCATGCTCCCCGCAGGGCGTGGGTGAAGTTGGTGGTTCGCCTGCTTGCTAACGGGAAGTCATTCGCTTCACAGCCATCAATTGGGGTGTTGTCTGCTGGGATCCACTGGCTGGGCTCCCCGCCAAATTCGCCACCACTGAGCTGCTCGGCGTGGATAAACCGCACCTCATTTGCCGTACGCAGAGCGACCTCGAGGATTTCATACTGACGGCTGGTCTCGCGCTCCACGCTAGTACCGAGCTGCCCGAGCGACACACCAGCAGGCTCCGGCACACCGTGCGGCATAAATATCGACGACGCGTTGCATACCAACAGCACGTCCAGATCCCCACCGACCAGACCAGACAACGCACCGACGCGCAAACCGGCCGGAAACGCATCATCGGTACCAAGCGGAGTCGCCTCCGCAGCTTCCCGCAGCGCCTCCTGTGCTGCGAGCACACTGAAGTCGATCCCCAACTGGTCAAACCGCGCCAAGTCCGTAAATAGGGCCTCCGGCACCGGCCCCTGCACATGCTTCTTAGCCAGCTGGAGCGCCTGCGTCGCCCACTCGCTCCAAGAATCAGACGAGCGAAGCACCACCAAGTCGTCGTGGAGTGCAACAACCCAAGCTGCCTCCACCCGGGCGGGCACTGTGCTGCCATTGACCACGTGATCCACGCTGAACTCTTGCCAACGAGGCCAGGAACGCGGGCCGTTCCGGTGACGACTGAGCGAGTCGAACCCGAAGATTGTCGGCCGCTTTCCAGCCGCATCCTGCCAGCCAATCCGCCCGCGCAGAAGGATCTCCGCCAGCTGCGCACGCGGCATCGTGTCGACTTCGAGCGACACCAGCCCGACCACCGTGGCGACCTCCGGGGCGTCAAGTAGACACTCGGTGGTGCCACCGACCAGCGGGAGGTCCTGTGCAGCATCGGCTAACACCGGGTAGAACGCCTGATTCATCAGCGCAACCCCGACGCGGTCCAGCGCATCCTCCTGCGGGGCAGACGACTCGACGATGCTCTCCCGGACCTTGCTGAGCACAGCCAACGCCTGGACGTGCTCATCCGCAACGTCCATCGTGGTGACTTGGGCAGAGCCTTCCGGACGCAAAGGCTCCGGCAGCCGCTCGAGCAGACGATCCTCGGCAGCCGTCAGCCCCACGACATCCCACACAATCGTGCGCTCCGGGATGCGTGCCTGCTCCCAAGCCTCATAGGGAAGTGTCCTGACCGGCGCGCCCTTACCCGATGCCCTGAGCCTGTCCGTTATCCGCTCCGCAATCGCAGCGATCTCCTTCGGCAGTGTCCTGGTACCAGTGAGTCCCCATCGCTCCCGCGGGGACTGCAGCAGCTGCCATACCGCCTTCCGTACACCCGTTCGTGTCGCCGGTTCTCCAGCGAGCCCACGTGCGCGGATCTCGGAATCCTCCGGGAGTTCCTGCAACGCGTGGACCACCAAAGCGGCGACCTCAGCAGCGTCCACCAATCCGGGAAACTGAGACTCCACAAACATCTGCAACGACAGTACTTTCACGCCCACAGCCACGCCGGACTGCGACAACGCATCCATCACAGCATCACGTGCACCTGGCATGCACAACACTGTCACGGGGTTTTCAAGCGGATTGCCGTTCTGTGCTTGGTGGACGGCGCGGATGAGCGGATTCATACGGGACATGGTTCGTACTCTATATGGCGGTCCCGACATTGCGAGGGGAAATAGGCGCGCCACGTTCCGATCGCTGTTTTTCTGTCACTCTTCAAACTCAGGCAGACGAAGAATATCTGCGACCACATGGGTGCGAAGGTACTCGCGCAGATAGGGGAGAGCGAAGTCTGCAGTGCCGCGGTCATAAGTGATTAGGTCGGCCTCGCTAAGGCGGCGTCGATAGTTGTAAGCTTGTTGTTCGCTCACCTCGAGACGGTTGGCGACGTCGCTGATTTTCGAGGCGCCATCATCAAGCGACATTGCGGCAAGGAACCTGCGATCCTCCGCAGAGAGATCGTTGAGCGCTGGTTCGTGAACAAGTTGCCCAAAGTTTCTTCCTGGCGCGAGTGATCGCCTTTTCCGTAGCGTCCATGCGAATTGTGTCAGAGGATTCGAAGCGCCAAGCGAAGTTGCCAATCAACTGGATCATGAACGGATAGCCTCCAGTCGCTTGTACAGCGGTCGCGAGGGCGTCCTCCTCCCACGAGCGGTCAGCCTGCTGAACGGGAACTATGAGGCCCTCACGGACCTCTGTACCTCTGAGCCGACCGAGATCTACGCGATTTGCACGTCTCAGGAACGTGATCGGATTGCGCCCTTCGTCACTAGCAAGGAGAGGTCTCACCGAACTTGGAATACCTGCCAATACTACGGCGATTTCTCTGTTTTCCCGGACGAGGTGTTGGATAGCCGTCGCGAACTCCACAATTTCATCATGGTGTACGAAATGGAGCTCATCGACCGTAATCAAGACACCACTGGCAGAGCGGTTAAATCTTTTGTGGTTTGCGAGTGTGTCAAGAACCTCCGTGAGTAGAGCGCGGAGTGGGCGTGGGTTGTGGGCAGGCCGCTCAGACTCGTGCTTGAGACGCAAAGCACTTGGGCCAACTTGAAACGAGATCCGGGTTGCCCTATCGCTGTCTAGAAAATCTGTGAGTTGGCCTCTCAACTTATCGACGAAGCCCTCAGTCGCCGTTTCGGAAAACGTTAGCCACCCAGCGTCTTTTGCGGTGTCTTCCAACTCGTTGAGTAGGGCTGTTTTGCCAATACCTCGTGCGCCAACGAGGAGTGAGATGCGTTCGTGTGCACCTGGTCCCTCCTCAAGCCCGAGTCTGAAATCATCAATTATTTCGTCGCGGCCGACTAAAAGTGGTGGGCTAGTCCCAAGCGAAGCACGGAAAGGGTTTTGCGCGGTGGTCATAGTTACACATTAGCGCTCTTATGTGGAGTTGTGTGGTGTGTGTGGAGTTGTGTGGTTTGTGCGGATCTGTGTATAACTGGCGGCGGTTGTATGTCAACGTCACGGCGGCTGGAACTTGTATCTGGGAGGGGAGCTGAGCAACACTTTCCGGTACCATCCCCTAACTGACGGGCTGGTTCTGGGCGGAGAACCAAAGGAAGTCCACGCTGATGTACCCGCACGATATTCGCCCGCTGATATCAAACCCACCACAGGAGGATTGAGCACGCTACAACACCAACCGGACGGTGCTTTCTGCGCATGAAACATCTTATAAAACTCTTGAATCGGTGAGGACCATTGGTTATCATTACGGCACAGCTGGCGATAAGTCCTCCAGGGGAGGACTTCTTACCCCGATAGGTGAGATAGCCAGCTCCTTTATGTTTCATGGTCGACCCAAGGTCGCCCCATGGAAGAAGCCGAGCTCTCAAGCGTCGGTTTTATGCACGGCTCAAACCATGTGCATGTCTTACCCTATAAGTGCCGCTGCACAGCCCAAAGGCCATACTCAGCTACTTGCAGTCCCCACGCTGAGGGCGCAGTCCACACGCATAGCGTAGTAGTGCGCTGTATCTAGCTATACACTTCTTCTACTGCTTGTCGTGCAGCATCTCCTCCCCTTCGCCGACTCTGATTCCGGCCATCTTAGCTTTTGACGTCGCGTGAGAAGCCGAGAGCGATGTGCGGGCCAAGGACACGGTGGATACTGCGCAACGGCAGATGCAGGACTTGTTGAAAACGCTGCTTGCCCGTGTGGCGAAGCTCGAAGAGGGCCAGGAGGCACTGGAAGTGAAGTACAACTTCAGTTTGGCTGCTTTTGCGGCAGGTGCGTCAGCGCTATCCCGTGCTGTGTATCGATGTGCATGAGTCCGTGGAAGCTGACCTGTAACCCGGGCTGCCAGTGTGGTGAGAAGTCTTAAGGCTCCGTCGGACGCATCAACACTAGGTGTGGCTGGCGGGGTCTTTTTTGCTGTAGCCAGTGGACGTTTCGGGCTTCCTCTCACGGGGAGCCCGGGCGTGCTGGGTGCCAGGTTTTCACTTCTTCGGTGTCCCATAGTAGAGCTGATTTGCCCCATGTGGCGACAGGGCCGGGCGTGTGCTGGTTCGTGTAATAGTTCGCCCAGGTGCGGGAGTGTTCCTATATAGTTTGTCAACTCTATGGGTGAGGTTGTTGGGGGTGTAAGGCTTCTGCTTCGCCTTGTGGATGTTGTTTTTGGGCATCTTAAGGAGCCGATTGTGCTTTCTGCTCAATCGGCTTAGATGGGGGCTGTTGGGTCTAGGCTGTTGCGGCCTCCTGGACCGGGGGGATGTCTCGATAGAGCACGCCACTGCACATCATGGCGAAGCGGGCGCTTCGACGGTGGACACGGAAAGAGGCGCCCGCGACGCCCAAGATACGAACGCGTCTATTCGAATCAGAATGACCGCGTCTCATCCATTGCGTAGGGTTGGAGGCTTGATCCCAGTACGTCCCTCCGCCAGCATCGGCGAATAGTGATCCTCCTCACATTTTGAGACATGTTGAAAGAAGGGTCACCGAAGTGTAGTAGTCTTTTGCGCTGTACCAATAAACGACAACCCGAAAGAAGGACGCCATGCTGGGACGTGTTTTTAACTAGGGCATTTTAATTCCCCTTCCCAGAAGATGTTTTCTGGGGAGGGGCTTCTCGTAAAGGTATTTATGTACACCGTACTTCCGACCGGAAAAATAGCAGAAACCGAAACTTCCATCATTATTGGTCTCGGTAGTCGACAGCTAGTCGTCTCAAAAGACAAGCGTGAGTACTACAAAGAAATTCTAGAAGCTGTCCAATTTGGGCTTAGCGACGCTGACGCCAACTTGATAAAGGAAAAAGATTTTAACTTTAGAGACGCGTTTGATGCCTTAGAGCAAGGAGGTGTTATCTCCTCAAAGCGGTTAACGACTTCAAAAGCAGATGGGATTCGATACAAATCATCTTTATATTTGAGTTGTTTCGCTAACGATGTTGAAAGCGTTTCGGACAGGATGGAAAAAACGACGATCTTCGTAATAGGATGTGGCGGGATCGGTAATCATGTTGCCTACAGCTTAAGCTCGTTCAATATCAAGAAGATGATCTTGATTGACGGAGATATAATCGACGAGACTAATCTGAATAGACAATTTTTGTTCGGTGTTGAAGATATCGGTAAACCGAAGGTCGACGTACTAGCTAAAAAGATTCACTCGCTCCGTCCTGATCTGGACATACAAACTTATAACGACTTTGTTAAAAGCGGTATCCTGACAAAAATTCTTGATGAGACTAGCGGTCCTGCAGTAGCGGTGCTATCCGGAGACAGCGAGGATCTATTGCTCAATATCTGTCCGATACTCATCGAGAATAGAGTTCCGTTTTTAAACGTCGGATATTTGAACGACATCTCCGTGATTGGCCCATTCTGGACAGACACTGAAGATGCCTGTCCTTTCTGTTTCAACGGTCTGGGAGTACAAGAGGATTTAAGCAGCGAGGACAGCTTATCGAATTACTGTTCTGGCTATCAGGCTCCGTCTTGCATGGTTAACAATTCCTTTGCTGGGGCAATGGCAGTCTCCGATATTATTAATTTCTGGTCTGGCGACAAGTCACACATCAAATCGGTAAACAAACGAGTTGGCTTCGCGAACTCTACTTTTGAAATATTGAATGTCCCTTTGCGAGTTGATAGCCATTGCCCCGTCTGTTCTTCGATAAATCAACATGGCAAATAAACACTCAAAGAATTGGTTGCTCAAAGATGCGGCAACCCCTTATTTTGCAGCTCAACTTTTAACAACCGTAGGGCTTTCGATGCCCCATGCGATACTTACGCCACTTTTGTTGGAAAAGTGGGGTTGCCCGCAAATCGTGGACACGTAGTGGGGCTACCTAGTGTTTAGGCAGCTATTTCTTTTCTACTGGTGGTTAGACCAATGTGGTTTTCGAAGTCGACGGGGCTGACCATTCCTAGTGCAGA
>NZ_MLAL01000014.1 GCF_001875665.1 Corynebacterium sp. NML130628
AACACCGACTGGGTTGCCTGAGAAAGTCACGATTATCCGCACAACAAGTAAGACCGCGCCGACGCCGTGTGCGTTGATGATGCATTGTTAACCATGATTCCAGTCCACAACCACTTGACACCGAACGACATTTTTTGCGACCTGGGCTTTTGTTGGAATCGGACGGCAGTATTGCGTCCATTGTCACTAGCGCGAACGCCGGTGACACCAAATTCCTTGGTTTCAGAAAACAGCCAAGACAAAACACCAGGTGGCGGTCCCTCGAGGAGGAATTTGGTGCGTAGCCAATACACCAACGCAAGCACCCCCTACCCGTTTTCCCGAGTAGGGGGTGTTATTCAGAGCTAGAGACGAGACTTGAACTCGCAACCTACGCATTACAAGTGCGTTGCGCTACCAATTGCGCCACTCTAGCAGCGCTGAAGAGTCTACACTAACGTTCACCCGTTTACCGAAATCCCACTTCCTACCTCCACCGATGCCCTTCAGCGTACCGAGGAGACCGGTCGGGTTGGTGGAGATGAAGCCGGAGAGGGTGGTGGCGCCGGCGTCGAAAAGGATGGGTGTCATTGGGGTTGATGGGCCGACGATGATGGTGTCCATCCCGGAGGCGAGTTCCAAGAGGCGTGGCATCGTTTTATTCACGAGGGCGGAGGCGGTGATGAATACGGCGTCGAGATCTGGGGCGAGGTACTCGAAGGCGGAGTCGGGGTAGTCGCCGGGGCGCTGGACACGCTCGAATACGTAGAGGTCGGCGACGTCGCGGAGGGTGCGCTCCAGTCCCGGGAAGTGCCCGACGACGCCTACACGTTTGCCAGCGTAACGCGAGGCGTAGGCGACGAACGCGTCCGGGGCGTCTGTGAAGTGGGACGTATCGCGGTTGACCCAGGCGTTGATGGCGGCGAGGCCGACGCCGGCTTCGGCGAGGTTCCACGATTTGAGCATGGAGGCGGCGTCGACAAGGGGGCGACCGATTGGAGAGTCGGAAAGGACCGGGCGGCCATCGCCGGGGTAGACGGCGGCGATGCCGACGTGCCCATCGGAGGTGCGGAGCCATGCCCAGTGGGGTGCGATGCCGAAGTCGGTGACGGTAATGGAGGTCGGGGTGGCGTCGATAAGTTGGTCGTAGAGTTGCCAGGTCATGTGGCCATTCTAGGTGTGTCGGAGTACCTTGCTAGGGTCGAGTACGTGAACTTGAATTCGCTGTGGGAGTTTGTCCGCGGGTCACGCCAACATGTGGCAACGATTGACGCGGCGCGAACGTCACCGCCGCCGTCCGTGCTCGCCCCAATTGACCTGACGGATACCGCGCAGGTGGCCGGGGTGATGAATATTGCTGCGCGTATTGGGGAGATCCTGATCGCGAACGGCACGACGTCTTCGGATGCGATTGCGCAGATTCACACAGTGACGTCGTCGTATGGTCTGCACTACTGCCATGTGGACATCACGGTGAACACGATCATGATCAACACGATTATTGGTGTGCATAAGCGCACACCGGTCAATGTGTTCCGCGTGGTCACGATGATGAGCGAGAACTACCATAAGCTGCAGGAAGCTGACCGGTTGATTCGGTCGATTCGTTCGGGTGCGACGCCACCGGAGCTTGCGGAGAACATCCTCGACGATATTGATAACTCCCCCATCCCGTGGCGCAATACGCGCTACTTGGCGGGCTGGCTCGTGATGGGTGCCGCCGTCGCGATTTTGCTGGGCGGGGACTTGTTCATGTCGGCGATCGGTGGGCTGACGTCGTTTCTGATCATGGGATTCAACAAGATCCTGTCGCGCAACTCGCTGCCCTACTTCTTCCACTGCGCCATCGGCGGTTTCTTGACGACGATCCCGGCGGCGTTGTTCTACGAGTTCGCGCCGTTGATCGGCAGGACGATCGTGCCGAGCCAGGTGATCGCGGTCGGCATCGTGGTCCTGTTGGCGGGGTTAACGCTGGTGCAGTCGCTACTGGACGGGGTGACGGGCTCGCCGGTGACGGCCTCGGCGCGCTTCTTCCAGACACTACTGTTCACGGGCGGCATTGTAGCTGGTGTCGCGATTGGTTTGAACGTGTGGGAGATGATGGGCCTAGGCCTGCCGCCGTTGGAAACGATGCTCGGTACACCGACGTTTAGTGGTGCGGCGGCGCGTATTGCGGGTAGTACGTTGGCGTCGGCGGCGTTTGCGGTGACGTGTTTTGCGGAGCGCCCCGCCGTGGTGGTGTCGGCGTTTACTGCCGCGGCCGGTTCGAGTATGTACTACCTGTTTTTGATCCCGCTCGGTTCAGGCGCTTTGATGGCGACTGCGGCGCTGGCCTTCGTCGTGGGGCTGGCGGGTGGTTTGATTGCCCGACGTTTCCTGATCAACCCGGTGATCACGGCGGTGGCCGGCGTGACCCCGTTCCTGCCCGGTTCGGGTGTGTACCGCGGCATGTACGCAATGATGAACGAGCAGATCGTGGTGGGGCTGACGAACCTGTTCATGGCGGTCGGGACCTGCATGGCGCTGGCCGGTGGTGTGGTGTTTGGCGAGTGGGTGGCACGCCGCCTGCGGTCCCCGCAGCACTACATTCCATACGACGCCTTCAAGCGGGCGGGGCGTTTTACGTTCCAGCAAATCCGCCGTCGGAGGCCCCCTGGCGGGCTTCGCCACTAGTATTGGCGTAGAATCGTTGTGCTAGTAATGCGCGTCATACAAGGAGGAACCCGTAGTGCCACCCAAGATCACCGACTCTCGCCCCTCGCCCGAGGCGCTCCACGCCCTCGAGGAGCAGACAGCATCTGGTGCTCGCAGGATTGTTGCTACCTACGCCGAGGACTTTTTTGATGGCGTGACCTTGATGTCCATGCTCGGCGTCGAGCCACAGGGCTTCGTATACAAGAAGTACGCAGAGGAAGTCCTTGGCACCGAGGAAGAGGACGAGCCGAAGAAGGCCACCAAGAAAAAGGCCACGAAGAAAAAGAAAGCCACCAAGAAGAAGGCTTCTAAGAAGAAGGCCACAAAGAAAAAGGCCACCAAGAAGAAAGCAACAAAGAAGAAGGCCACGAAAAAGAAGACTGTAAAGAAGAAGTCGTAGTTGTGAATGAGTTCGTAGTGGTGGCAAACCGCCTGCCTGTCGACCGCGTCGAGGGCGGGTGGAAGGCGTCACCCGGCGGGCTCGTGGCCGCGCTCGCCCCGGTGTTGCGGGCGCGCGCTGGTTGCTGGGTGGGGTGGTCCGGCGCTGTCGATGAACCGGTTGAGCCGTTTACTTTCGACGGCATTGACCTGTACCCGGTGACGCTGGATGCTCAGGACTACGAGGAGTTCTACGAGGGTTTTTCCAATTCGACGTTGTGGCCGCTCTACCACGACCTGATTGTGCCGCCGCAGTACCACGAGCAGTGGTGGCAGCGCTACCGCGACGTGAACGTCCGGTTCGCGCGCGCGGCTGCCAAGGTGGCGGCGCAGGGCGCGACGGTGTGGGTGCAGGATTATCAGCTGCAGTTGGTGCCGGGTCTGTTGCGCGAGATGCGCCCCGATCTGACCATCGGGTTTTTCCTGCATATCCCTTTCCCCTCCCCGGACTTGTTCCGTCAGCTTCCGTGGCGCGAGGTACTCATCGATGGCTTGCACGGCTGTGACCTCGTGGGGTTCCAGCGTGAGGCGGATGAGCGGAATTTCCGCGCGCTCGTGGGCGACAACGACAACGAGCACAGTCCGCGCAGTGGCACGTTCCCGATCTCGATTGATCCGGCGGCGGTGCAGGTTGGTTCGCCGGAGGCGGTGGCGAAGCTGCGGGCGTCGGTAGGTAACCCGACAGCGCTGATGTTGGGTGTTGACCGCATGGATTACACGAAGGGCATCCTGCAGCGTTTGCTCGCGTTCGAGCAGCTCCTTGAGGAGGGTGTCGACGCCACCTTGATCCAGCTAGCCACCCCGTCGCGCGAGCGTATCGAGCACTACCGCGAGACCCGCCGCCAAGTCGAAGAGGCGGTGGGCCGGATTAATGGCCGTTTTGGTTCGGTGGGCCGCCCGGTGATCCACTACATGCACCGGGGTGTATCGAAGCAGGAGCTGGGCACGTTCTACGCGGCGGCGGACGTGATGTTGGTGACGCCGTTTAAGGACGGCATGAACCTAGTGGCGAAGGAGTATGTGGCCTGCCACCCGAACGGCGATGGTGCGTTGGTGCTGTCCGAGTTCGCCGGTGCTGCGGTGGAGCTGCATGATGCCTATTTGTGTAATCCCTTCGAGGGGGCGTCGATACTTCGGGCGATGCGTGAGGCGCTTGACCCGGACCCGGCGCGGATGCGCCGGATGTATGCGCGGGTGATGGGGCACGATGTGCACCGGTGGGCCGCGGAGTTTTTGCAGGAGGTTGCGCGATGAAGCGTCTGCTTGTTGCGGGTGCAGCCCTGGGGTTGGCGGCGTGTGCGCCTGCGCCTCCGGTGTGGCAGGTCGTTGCTGTGTACACGTCGCCGGACACTCCGGGGGATTTGCCTGATCGGGCGAATGTGAGCATCGATGGTTCGAAGCTGACCGGTTCGACGGGTTGCGGCAAGGTCGAAGGCGAGGTCACGGTTACTGAAGACACACTCGCTATTCACGAGATTTCCTTCCCCGATCCCGCTGGCTGCGAGGGTGCTGCCCGCTACACGCATGACCAGCTGGCGTCGGTGGTGGTGCCGGAGGCCACGTTCCACATCAACAATGTCAGTGACACTGAGAAGGTGCTCACGCTCGACGGCGAGGACGTGAACGAGCCGAGCGTGAGGGTGATGATGTTGTGAGTTCCATCGACTACTTGTCGACGGCCCCTTCGCTCCTCGTCTGTCTCGATTTCGACGGCACGATCAGCGAGCTGAACCCGGACCCCTACGCGGTGAAGCCGCACCCGGTGGCGCTGGACGCGATTGCGCGGCTGGCGCACGCCCCCGGCACGGAGGTGGCGATGCTGTCCGGCCGCCATCTGGAGGGCCTGCGCAGGGTGTTCCCACTGGGGGACCCGGTGGTGTTGGTGGGCTCGCACGGCGCTGAGCCTGGACCGGAGCTTACGTCGGAGGATGTCGCGTACCTAGATGCGATTGGGCAGCAGCTAGAGACGATCGCGGTGCCGCCGGCCTACGTGGAGGTCAAGCCGTACCAGCGGGTACTGCACGTCGCGCCCGTGGAGGATGCGGCGTTGCGTGAGCGCATGCTGGCGGAGGCCCTGCGGATTGCGACGCCTCGTCCTGTCACGCCGGGTAACAACGTGGTGGAGTTTTCTGCGGTGGACGTATCGAAAGGCTCGTGGCTAAGGGCCCACAAGCAGCGCTTTGCTGCGACGCTCTTCGCGGGCGATGACGTCACCGATGACTCGGCGCTGGCGGTGCTGGGGCCTGCGGATGTTGGCATCAAGGTGGGCATTGACGTCGCCGGCGTGGATGGGATGGCGGCGTTCTTAAGGCAGCTCGCCGACGCACGCTGTTGATATTCATTTTCAATACCGCGTAGAATGGCGCCCATGTTTTCACGACGTTTCTTTGGCATCCTTGCAGCATCGACGCTCGCGTTGAGCGCCTGCAGCAGCACCGACACCTCACCTGAAGCCGCCAACGCTCCCGCGTCTGACGACGGCCAGATCGTGGCCACCACCCAGGTGTGGGCGGACGTCGCGAGCTTGGTCACGGGCCAGGAGGTCCCGGCGATCATCGCGAACACCTCGGTAGATCCGCACGACTACGAGCCGACAGCCGCCGACCTTGCCCAGGTAGCGAAGGCGGTGCTCGTGGTGGCCAACGGCGGCGCCTACGACGCCCGCATCTACGGCGCGGCCGAGGCTGCGAACGTCGTGTCTGCGCTACCGCTGGCGGAGGCGCACGACCATGACCACGACCACGACTCCGCACACGATGAGCACGGCCACGAGGGCCATGACCATGCTCACGAGGAGAACGAGCACATCTGGTACTCCACCGAGGCGATCGCGAAGGTGGGCGCGGACCTCGCGCAGCGCACCGACGGCTCGACGGACACGCTCGACGGAAAACTTGCGCAGCTGCAAGCGAAGCTGGACTCCCTGCATGAAGCCCGTGTGGCGCAGACGCACCCAATTGCCGACGCCATCATCGAGGAGTCCGCGCTGGAAGACGTCACGCCTGAGTCCTTCCGCCACGCGACGCTGAACCACTCGGAGCCGTCCTCGGCGGCGCTCGCCGAGTTCATCGCAGCCCTGGAGTCCGGTGAGATCGACATCCTGATTCACAACCCGCAAAGCCCGAACGGTGTCTCTGACAAGCTGGTCGAGGTGGCGAAGGCCAACAACGTCAAGGTCGTCGATATCTACGAGACCCCGCCAAACGGCGAGAACTTCTTCGACTACTTTGCAAAGGCACTTGACGAGCTCTAATGCTGCACCTGACCAACGCTTCCTGCGATCCCCTGTGGCACGACATCAACATGGATGTCGCCGCGGGGGAATTTGTTGCTGTGCTGGGCCCGAACGGCAGCGGCAAGTCCACCTTGCTCGGCACGATCCTGGGCACTCGCAAACTCAGCTCGGGCACCATCACGGCGCCAAAGAACATCGGGTTTATCCCGCAGCAGCGCATGTTCGCGCCCGAGCTACCAGTGCGGGTGCGCGACCTGGTGTCGCTATCGCTTGAGCACCGGCCGCTGCGCCGGCCGAGGAAGGGGGACGTCGATAAGCTGTTGGAAAGTGTTGGTGCGCTGCACCTTGCCGACGCCCGCGTGGGCACCCTGTCGGGTGGTCAGCAGCAGCTGGTGCGGCAGGCGCAGGCCTTTGCGAAGCAGCCGGAGCTCATCCTGGCCGACGAGCCCCTACTCTCCCTCGACGTGGCGCGACAGCGCGACTTCGTGTCCCGACTACACGCCGCCAACGTCGCGGTGGTGATGGTGACGCACTCCATCGACCCAGTGATCGACATCGTGGACAAGGTGCTCTACCTGGGGCCGAACGGGCACGTGGTCGGCAGTGCCGACGAGGTGCTGCGTTCCGAGGTACTCAGTGAGCTGTACGGCGCCCCGGTGGAGGTCGTGCGCGTAGGTGGAAAGACGGTGATCCTGTAAATGCTGGAGCAAACGCAGTACCTGCTCGGGTTCGATTTCGTGATCATTGCGCTGATCGCCTGCGCGTTGCTGGGCGTGCTTTCCGGGGTGATCGCGCCACTGATCGTGATGCGGAAAATGTCATTCGCGGTGCACGCCACCTCTGAACTGGCGCTGATGGGCGCGGCGATTGCCCTCGTGACAGGCCTGAACCTGAGCCTGGGGGCCGTCGTCGGGTCAATCATGGCGGCGATCGTGCTCGTCCTGCTGGGGCTTCGCAGCGACACTGACTCCTCCGTCGGCGTGGTGATGAGCTTCGGGATGGGCATTTCCGTGCTGTGCATCCACCTCTACCCCGGCAACTCCACCACGGCGATGGCGCTGCTGACAGGCCAAGTCGTTGGGGTGAGCAAGGAAAATCTCGGGGTGCTGACGGCCACCACGCTGCTGGTCGTTGTGGCGGTCATGGTGCTGTGGCGCCCGCTGCTGTTCGCGTCCGTGGACCCGGAGATGGCGGCCGCGAGCGGGGTACGCGTGAAGGTACTGGCCACCCTGTTCGCCATCCTGCTCGGAATGGCCGCCGCCCAGACCGTCCAGATCGTGGGTGTGCTGCTGGTGATGGCGCTGCTGATCACGCCCGGCGCGTCCGCGGTGGCCATTACGGCGCGTCCCGCGGCGGCGGTGGCGTGGTCGGTGTGCTTTGCGGAGCTCGCAGCCGTGGGCGGCATGCTGCTTTCGCTGGCGCCCGGCCTGCCGGTGAGTGTGATGGTGGCGTTCGTGTCCTTCGCCATCTACCTCGCGTGCCGGGCGGTGGGCTACTTCACGCGGCGCTGACGCGCGAACTCACTGAGCACCACGCCAGCCGCGACGGAGGCGTTCAGGGACTCCACCCACTCGGTGGTGGGGACCGACATGATCACGTCGCAGTTTTCCCGTACGAGCCTGGAAATGCCCTTGCCCTCCGAACCGACAACGATGACCACCGGGTCGGTGGCGCCGTCGAAGGTATCCAGGGTGTGCTCGCCGCCAGCGTCGAGGCCCACGACCATGTAGCCGTTGTCCTTGAACTGCTTGACAGTACGGGTCACGTTGGTCACCCGCGCGACGGGCAGTCGCGCCGCCGTGCCCGCCGAGGTGCGCCACGCCACGCCCGTCACCTGCGCGGAGCGGCGCTCCGGGATGATCACGCCGTGGCCGCCGAACGCGGCCGTCGAGCGGATCACCGCGCCGAGATTGCGCGGGTCGGTGATGTTGTCAAGGATGACGAACATGCCGGTCTCCCCGCGGTCCGCCACGCCCGCGATCAGGTCGAAGACGTCGGCGTACTTGTACGGCTGGATCTTCAGCCCGATGCCCTGGTGCATGCCGTTGCCGGTCATCGTGTCCAGCTCGCGGCGCTCCACTTCCTGTACGGGGATGTTGCGGGAGTTCGCCAGGGTGGCGGCCTCGCTGAGGCGGTCGTCGTGCCCGGTGCCGCGCGCCACGAACAGCGCCTCGGCGGGGACTTTTGCGTGCAAGCACTCCACGACGGGGTTGCGACCCACCACCATGTCCGGCAGCTCGCGCTCGTGGCGGCCCTGGTCGCGGCGCTTGCGCTCCAGCTTGCGCTTGTGCGCCGCGTGGTAGACGCGGTCCTCGGCCTTAGGGGTCGCGCCCTTGCCGCGCAGCCCGCGTCGGCGCTGCCCGCCCGAGCCCTTCGTGGCGGTCTTCTTGTTCTTCTTCTGCTTATCGGGGCGGTGGTATGGCTTGGCCATTAGTTCTCCTTCAGTTGCCACTGCGCGCCATCGGCGGTGTCGGTGACCTCGATGCCTGCGGCGGCAAGGCGGTCACGTACGGCATCGGCCACGGCCCAGTCCTTCTCGGCACGCGCGGTGGCACGGCGCTCAAGCTCGGTACCGACCAGCACATCAAGTGCCTCAGTTACTCCATTATTTTTCGACGCCCCATCGTCCCACACGCAGGGGTCCACACCCAACACAGCGGCCATTGCACGCACCTGAGCAGCCAACTCGGCAGCCCGGGCAGCGTCGTGCGCGGCGAGCGCCTTGTTGCCTTCGCGGACCACGTTATGGATCTCAGCGAGCGCGCGGGGGACGGAGAAGTCGTCGTCAAGCGCCTCAGCGAAGCCTTCGGTCCAGGTGCTCGGGTCGGGCGTTCCGGCCCGGTGCACGAAGTCCTCGATGCGGCGGTACCCCGCCGCGGCCTCCTGCAGCGCCTCCGGCGAGTACTCCAGCACGCTGCGGTAGTGCGCAGACCCCAGGTAGTAACGCAGCTCCACCGGGCGCACCGCGTCCAGCATGTTGTCGATGCTCAGCACGTTACCCAGCGACTTCGACATCTTCTCACCCGCCATGGTCACCCAGTGGTTGTGCATCCAGTACTGGGCGAAGCCGTCGCCGGCGGCGTGCGATTGCGCCTGCTCATTCTCGTGGTGCGGGAACTGCAGGTCCAGGCCACCGCCGTGGATATCGAACTCGGCACCCAGGTACCAGGTGGACATTGCGGAGCACTCCAGGTGCCAGCCAGGTCGACCGTCGCCCCAGGGGGTCGGCCAGCTCGGCTCACCCGGCTTCGCCGCCTTCCACAGCGCGAAATCGTGGCTGCCACGCTTGCCATGCACGTCGCTCTCGCCTTGGTTCATCTCCTCGACACGGTTACCGGACAGGGAACCGTAGTCGTCGCTCGCCTTCGTCCAAGCAGCCACGTCGAAGTAGACGGAGCCTTCGGAGGCGTAGGCGAAGCCGGCGTCGATAAGTCGCTGCATGTAGTCGACCATCTGGGTGACATGGCCCGTAGCGCGCGGCTCGACGGACGGCGGCAACACACCGAGCGTGTTGTAGGCGCGCGTGAACTCGCGCTCGTACGTGCTGACCCACTCCCACCAGGGGCGATTGTGCTCGGCGGCCTTGGTGAGAATCTTGTCATCAATGTCGGTGACGTTGCGCACGAAGGCGACGTCGTAGCCTTTGGCTGCGAACCAGCGGCGCACAATGTCGAACGCCACCCCCGAACGCAAGTGCCCGATATGCGGTGCGGACTGTGGCGTGGCCCCGCACAAGTAAATGGAAACGTGTCCCTCACGCAGCGGGCGGAATGGACGCAGCGTGCGCGTCGCGGTGTCAAAAATCTGTTGGGTCTCGGCAGTCACGGCCCTTAGCTTAGTGCAACCAGCGCAGTAGCGACGGCAGCGCGCCCCTCACCCGAACCGGTAAAACCCATATGGTCCGTCGTGGTCGCCGACACCGACACCGGGGCGCCGAGCGCCTCCGAGAGCACGCGCTGCGCTTCCTCGCGCACCGGGCCCATCTTCGGGGTCTGCCCGATCATCTGCACCGACACGTTGATCACCTGGTGGCCGTGCTGCGCGAGCAGCCCACGCAGCTCCTTGAGCAGCTGCGTGCCCTGCACCCCGTCGTACTCCGGCCTACCAACGCCGACGAAGGAACCCAGGTCACCCAGCCCGGTCGCCGAAAGCACGGCGTCCACCACCGCGTGGCTGACAACGTCGCCGTCCGAGTGCCCCTCGCACCCATCTTGGCCCTCATGGAGAATACCCGCGATCCAGCACGGCTTCCCGGCCTCGATCTGGTGCGCATCAAACGCGGTACCGACCCTGAACTGTGGAAAATCTGTGTGCGACGTCATGCGCGCAAGCCTACCGCGTCCCACCCGACGGCACCTCGAAAATGGTCGGCTCCGCCTCGTCCGTAATGCTCTGCGCCAGGCGCATATCGATCGGCGTGGTGATCTTAAACGCCATCGGGTCCCCCTGCACCGTGTGCACGTCCACGCCGAACCACTCCATCAGGCTCGCGTCATCCGTGGCGACGAAGTCCGGCGCCCCCTCAAAGTAGGCGCGGTTCGCGGCACGCAAGGAGCGCAGGTCAAACCCCTGCGGCGTTTGCACCGCCCGCAGGGTGGCACGGTCCGGGGTGCCCACGACGCGCCCAGCCGCGTCAATCTCCTTGATGGTATCGACGACCGGCAGCACCGGCACCACCGCGTCAGCCCCTTCGAGCACAGCGCGGGCAACGCGTGCGATCATGCCGGGTGGAGTCAGTGCCCGGGCGGCGTCGTGAATGAGCACGCAGGCGTCCTCGTACTCAATCGCCTTCAGGCCTTCGTAGATAGAGTCGGCGCGCTCCGCACCCCCGTGCACGAAGCGGACGTCGTGACCGCGCAGCGTGGTGCGCGCGATCTCCTCCATCTCGGGGCTGACCACCACGATGATCGAATCCACCACCTCGGCAGTCTCCATCGCGGTCACCGAGCGCTCCAGCAGGCTGCGGCCGCGCAGCGGCACAAACGCCTTCGGCACGCTCGCCCCGAGCCGCGTACCTTTGCCGGCCGCGGCGACGACCGCCACTACCCTGCGAGACATGTACTAAAGTCCCGCTACTTCTCGTCGTCCTCGTCGTCGTCGAAGCTGAGGTCATCCAGGTCGATGTCATCCTCGTCCTCAACCACCACGTCAGGCGCGAAGGAAATGCCAGCCTTGACCTGCTCCTCGATGATCTTGCGGACGCCCTCTTCCAGCTCCTCGACCTTCTTCTCGTCGACAGGCTCCGCCAGCGCGAGCTCACCGACAAGGATCTGGCGCGCCTTGCCCAGCATGCGCTTCTCACCTGCGGACAGGCCCTTGCCCTGGTCACGGCGCCACAGGTCGCGGACAACCTCCGCCACCTTATTAATGTCGCCGGAAGCGAGGCGCTCCTGGTTTGCCTTGTAGCGGCGAGACCAGTTGCCGGCCTCCTCGACGTCGGTTTCGCGCAGCACCGAGAAGACCTTCTCCAGGCCCTCCTTGCCCACAACGTCGCGGACACCGACAAGCTCGGTGTTCTTTACAGGAACGCGGACCTCAAGGTCCGACTGGAGGATTTGCAGTACGAGAAAGTCGAGCGTTTCTCCGCCAATTTCGCGCTGCTCGATGTCGGCGATGCGTGCCGCACCGTGATGCGGATAGACAACCACTTCTCCGACTTTGAATTCCATGAACACTCCTTGAGGATGACAACCGGCTCAGTAACCTCACCACCCTACCATTACGGGCCGTTACGGGGAGGCACACCGTCGAAGCGCCGAACTCAACTAAAGTTTAACCCCACCCGTAGCGCCGAGGCCTGGAGCGTGTGATGAAACTGTGAAAAGTCTAGGTCCAGGCGCTAGGGTTGTGCGGAGAAACATATATGTGAAACAAGAACGATGGAGGACACCCACGTGAAGTCCCTGAAGCCGGTTTTCGCACTCGCAACCGCACTGCTCATGGCCGGATGCTCCGCAGGCCAAATCACTCAGACCTCTGACCAGGTGGCTGCAGTTGACGGCACCAACGTCGAAACCGAGAACGGCGAGCTGGCCATACAGGACGTCACCCTCGTCCTCGACGAAGCTGGCTCCGCCGCACTGAAGTTCAGCGCCCTGAACCAGGACACGTCGATGACGTCGCACTCGCTGCGCTCCGTTTCTGTTGACGGCACCCCGGTCAGCATCGATTCCTCGAAGGAGATCGCGTACAACTGCGTGCTCGTCGGCGACTCCGCAGCAGGTCTTGACCGCATGCCACAGGATGACGGTAAGAACTGCATCGAGTACATCCGCACCGCCCTGCCGAATGACAGCTTCGCATACGGCGGTACCGTGCCTGTGACCTTTACGTTCGACACCGGCACCCTCGAGGTGGACGCACCTGTTTCCGCACCACTGCTGCCTTCCGGCCAGGTCCACCGCGACCTGATCAAGTAAGGCTCTATGGCGAAGAAGCCTAGGGTAATCCACACCTGTTCCGAGTGTGGATACTCGTCTCCTAAGTGGCTCGGCCGCTGCCCTGAATGCGGCTCCTGGGGGACATTGCAAGAATCCGCGCCGGTGGTTTCTGCCACCCGCGCGACGGGGGTCTCGAGCGCGCCGCGTGCTGCCGCGCTCACACCGCAAACACCTGCGCGCCCAATCACGACTATCGACGCCGCCGCGACAAAAACGGTGCGTTCCGGCATCGGCGAACTAGACCGAGTGTTGGGCAGTGGCGTGGTGCCTGGCTCGGTGGTGCTCATGGCGGGTGAGCCGGGCGTCGGTAAGTCGACGCTGCTGCTTGAGGTGGCCTCGCGCTGGGCGGCGATCGACGGGCGCAAGGCGCTCTACGTCACCGCCGAGGAATCGGCCGGGCAGGTCCGCGGGCGCGCCGAGCGTACCGGCGCGTTACGCGAGCGCCTCTACCTGGCGGCCGAGTCCAACCTGGACATCGTGTTCGGGCACGTGGAGCAGATCAAGCCTTCCCTGCTCATCGTGGACTCGGTGCAGACGATGCACGCCCCGGGCGTGGAGGGCGTGCCGGGAGGCGTTGCGCAGTCCCGCGCGGTCACGGCGGCGCTGACCACCCTGGCCAAGACGACTCACCTGCCAATCCTGCTGGTGGGCCACGTGACCAAAGACGGCAACGTGGCGGGCCCGCGCGTGCTGGAGCACCTGGTGGACGTGGTGCTGAACTTCGAAGGCGACCGACAATCGAGCCTGCGGATGCTGCGCGGTATGAAGAACCGCTTCGGCGCGACTGATGAGGTCGGCTGCTTCGAGCAGACTGCGGAGGGCATCCGGGAGGTACCCGACCCGTCCGGGCTGTTCCTTTCCCACCGTGGCCGCACCCCGGATGGTTCTGCCGTGACCGTCGCGATGGATGGGGTGCGCCCCATGCTCGCGGAGGTGCAGGCGCTCACCGTTGACCCGGTGAACAAGTCGCCCCGGCGCGTCGTCACAGGCCTGGACGGTAACCGCGTGCCGATGGTGCTGGCTGTCCTGCAGGCGCGCTGTGGGCAGCGCACGAACGATAAGGACGCCTACGTGGCAACCGTGGGCGGGGTGCGCATCACGGAGACCGCCACTGACCTGGCGGTGGCGTTGGCCACGTGGTCGAGCCTGCACGAGACGCCGCTGCCACCGAAGACGGTGGTGATTGGGGAAGTCGGGCTGGCCGGTGAGATCCGGCGCGTGCCGAACCTGGGGCGCCGACTGCAGGAGGCGGCGCGCCTGGGCTACGAGCATGCGATCGTGCCGTCAGGCGAGTCTCTGCAGGTTCCGGGCCTGCGTATTGAGCAGGTGGCCACGGTTGGCCAGGCTATCGCTACACTTGCACAGCATGAGTGATGACACGATGCGCGCCGCCCTTGAGCGCCTCGCCCCCGGCACCGCACTTCGCGATGGCCTTGAGCGGATCCAACGCGGCCACACTGGTGGCCTCATCGTCCTCGGCGACGGCACGGAGATCGTCGAGATTTGCGACGGCGGCATCGCCTTCGACGTCCCCTTCCAGCCACCGCTGCTGCGCGAGCTGTGCAAAATGGACGGTGCCGTCGTTCTTTCCGCCGACGGTTCCCGCATCACCCGCGCCAACGTGCAGCTCGTACCCAGTCCACACTTCCCCACCAGTGAGTCCGGCACCCGCCACCGCTCCGCGGAACGCACCGCGCTGCAGACCGGCAGGCCGGTGATTTCGGTGTCGGCGTCGATGAATACGGTGACGGTGTATGCGGGTGGGCGGCGTCACCGCTTGGAGGAGCCAGCGGTCCTGATGGGTCGGGCGAACCAAGCGCTGTCCACCGTGGAGCGCTACCGTCAACGCCTCGACATATCGAATCACCGCCTGTTCGTGGCGGAGATGAACAACTACGCCACCGTCGCCGACGCGCTCAACGTGCTGCAGCGCCAGCTGATGCTCGAACGCGCCGTCACCGACCTGGAGCTGAGCATCGTGGAGTTGGGTGTCGACGCCCGCCAGCTCAGCCTGCAGCTTTCCGAGCTGGAGGGCACCAACGCCCACGACGTGGAGATGCTGGTGCGTGACTACATCGCAACGACCACCGTGCCCACGGACGAGCAAGTCCACCAGGCCCTGGAGGCCTTGGACACCCTGCCGGATTCGGAGCTGCTGAACACGACAACGCTGGCGCGCCAACTCGGGCTGCCCGCGAACGAGGAGAACCTGGTGCAGGCGCTTACACCGCGCGGCTACCGGGCGCTTGCGCGCGTGCCTCGCGTGCAGAAATTCTTGATGGACCAGATCGTGGCCGTCTTCGGCACGCTGCCCGCCATTTTGGAGGCGCAGCCGGAGGATTTAAGCTCTGCCGACCACGTGACCAGCCTGTGGGCGCGCCATATCTACGAAGGGCTGCGCCGCCTCAGCTAGGTCAGGTTGAACGGGACCGCGTCGGAGGCGTTGTCGCCGATCACGGTGTGCAGGTAATAAGACCCGGCCGGCACGGGCTGACGGTCGGCGCACACGTTCGGCTGGGAGCTGGTGCCCGACCAGCGGGCCTCAAAACCACGCTTCGAGTCGCGCGGGAAGGTCTCCTGGCCAGCAAAGACAGGGTCGAAGCAGTCGACGTCGGACCACACGCGGCTGTTCGTGGCCATGTCGTAGACCTCGAAGCGCATGATATTAGCGTCGAGGTCGATGACGCAGTCCGCATCCGTCGGGTTCTGCACCTCCATGTAGAACACCGGCTGCTCACCCACCGCGTACGACGGCTGGTTTGTCGACGCCACCACACGCAAATCCTTCAGCTCACAGGTGCCGGACGGGGCCGCCTCCGTGTGCTCAGCCGACGATGTCGGCTCACCGGATGCGCTTTCCTTCGCCGTTTCGGACGCGCTCGACGTGGCCGCGCCCGGCTCCGGCACCGTCGGCTCCGTGACGGGCGTGGTGGTGGGCGAAGTGGACGTCGATACGTCGGCGCCACCGCCGCCTGAGCGGGCCATGGCGCTCAACCCCCACACCAGGAGCACCACGATCACCAATAATGCAACGAGCGCCGCAACTCGGCGGCGACGGTAGATCTCGGGCGGAAGCGGGCGCTGGTTAGTCATGCCCTTACTTTATACCGAAGGTTTCCATGGTCGGGTGAACCTCGCCATCGGCAAGTTGGTAGCGTGCCGCGACGACACCGAGGGTGCCCTTCTCAAGGCGCTCGGCAAGCACGGGCACCCGCTCAATGAGGTGCTGTGCGCTCAGGTTCGCGTGCGTAACCTCCACATCCTTCGGGTTGCGCGAAGGCGCCTCGAGCACCGACGGCACAATCTTCTCAACAAATACGCGGACCAAGCCGTCGGGGATCTCGGCGGTCTCCACTGCGTGCAGCGCCGTACCGACCGCGCCACAGGACTCGTGGGACAAGAACATCACCAGGGGCACGTTGAGGCCTTCCACCGCGTACTCAACGGAGGCGGACACAGCAGCGTCGACGCAGCCGCCCGCGGTGCGGATCACGAAAATGTCGCCGAAGCCGACGTCGAAAAGTAGCTCAACCGGAACCCGCGAGTCCGAGCAGGCGACGACGGCGGCGATGGGGTTCTGGCCATCCCGGAGCTGTTCGCGCCAGAGACGGTCGCGGTGCGGGTGCGTCTCCTGGCTTGCGACGAAACGTTCATTTCCTGCCTTGAGGAGTTCCCACACCTCACGAGGCGTCATCGATGTACTCATAGGCTATATTTTGGCAGAGATGAAACAGGATGTGGCCGAAATGCAAACAAACCTTCACCCTGCCGAAATTATCCCGTGGTACCGCGCTCACGCGCGCGAGCTGCCGTGGCGCGCGCCCGACACCAGCGCGTGGGGCGTGCTGCTCAGCGAGGTGATGAGCCATCAGACGCAGGTGGCGCGCGTCGCCCCCATTTGGGAGGAGTGGATGCGGCGCTGGCCCACCCCGGAGGCCTTCGCCGCCGCCGGTACCGACGAGGTCCTGCGCGCCTGGGGCAGCCTCGGCTACCCGCGCCGCGCCCTGCGCCTGCTCGAGTGCGCGCGGGTGATCACCGAGCGTCACGCGGGTGACGTGCCCCGCAACGTCGACGACCTGCTAGCCCTACCCGGTATCGGCGACTACACGGCGCGCGCCGTGGCCTGCTTCGCGTATGGGGAAAACGTGCCGGTGGTGGACACGAACGTGCGCCGGGTGGTCGCGCGCGCCGAGCGAGGCAGGCCGGTGGCGCATCCGCGCAAGGCGGAGCTTCAGGAGGTGGCGGCGCTGCTGCCCGCCGACGATTCGGAGTGGGACGGTCCGACGTTTTCGGTCGGCCTGATGGAGCTCGGCGCTCTAGTATGCACCGCTACCAACCCGGACTGCGGGGCGTGCCCGGTGCGTCACTGCGCGTGGGTCGCCGCGGGCAAGCCTGAGCCGAGCGCGGAGGAGCAGCGCAAGAAGAAGACACAGCGCTTTGCGGGCACCGACCGGCAGGTGCGCGGCAAGATCATGCGGGTGCTGCGTGGGGCGTCGGCGCCCGTGCCGCAGCGCGACATTGACGTGGTGTGGCCGGATGCGGCGCAACGCTCCCGCGCGCTATTTTCGCTGCTTGAGGACGGCCTCGCCGTGCAAGACGAGTCGGGTTACTTCCACCTGCCGCGGTAGTTAAACCCACCGGGCAGCTTCACCCACACACCGCCGCGCGAGTTGAACGTGACAGGGCCGACCTTCGTGGAGGCCGAAGCACCAGACTTGGAGAAGTTCAGCCACGAGTTCTTACTCACCTTGTGCTTCTTGCGATAATAAATTCCCATGCGCTCAGACTACACATAGACTGTCCGCATGACCTCGAGCGTGTTGATTGCCTTCGCGATGACCCTATTGGCCGGTATTTCCACCGGCATCGGCGGGGTTGTAGTTGCACTCAAGTCCTCGATTAGCGACAAGTTCTTGGCGGGCAGCTTGGGGTTCTCCGCGGGCGTGATGGTCTACGTTTCGCTCGCAGAGCTGCTGCCCGCCGGGATTGAGGCGCTCGACCAGGGGCGCGCCATCCTCGGTTTCTTTGCTGGCGTGGCGCTGATCGCGGTGATCGACAAGCTGGTGCCCCACGACATCAACCCGCACGAAAGTATCCAGGGCGACGAGGACAAACGCGCCCAAGCCATGCGGCGCGCGGGCGTCATCACCGGCGTGGCGATTGCGCTGCACAACTTCCCCGAAGGCTTCGCCACCTTCATGTCCGCGCTCGCCGACCCCTACCTGGCTATCCCGATCGCCGTCGCCATCGCCCTGCACAACATCCCGGAGGGCATCGCGGTGGCGGTTCCGTTGCGGGAGGCGACGGGCAGGCGCTGGTGGGCGGCCGGGTGGGCCACCCTTTCGGGGCTCGCGGAACCGCTCGGCGCGCTCGTCGGCTTCCTCATCCTCGCACCATTTATGGGCCCGACGACGATGGGACTCTCCTTCGCGGTCATCGCGGGGATCATGGTGTTTATTAGCTTTGACAAGCTGCTGCCGAACGCGATTGCGACGGGACACCATCACTTCAGTGTCTACGGGGTGATGGGTGGCATGGCAGTGATGGCTGTCAGCCTCATGCTGCTGCCCTAAGCGCTGTGTGCTGAGGAGGGCGTCGATTAGAATGCCCGACTATGCACATTCGGTCTACACTTTCTGCACTGTGCGTCCTCGCGACCGCCGCTCCCCTCGCCCCCGCCGCCACCGCCAGCTCCCTCGACCCACTGAGCTCCGTGGCCGCGGTCGGCTCGTCCGCCATCAAATCTGCATTCCGCCCTGCGCCAAAAGTCGTGCGCTACGAAACCACCACCGAATCCGGCGCACTCGCGCCAGTCACCGCCACCCTCTACGACCGCGCTAATGCGAAGGGCCTCGTCGTCATCGCCCCAGGCACCCGCGGCATGGCCGACCACTGCGCACCCAGCAACAACACCGCGCTGCTGTCCTCCGATACCGGGGTCTCCCTCAGCATCGACTACGAGCGCCCCATGGCCCACATGCTTGTCGACGCCGGCTACCGCGTCATCGTCACCGACTACGTCGGCCTCGGCACCCCGGGCACCCACACCTACCTCAACCGCGTCGACCAAGGCCACGCCGTCATCGACGCCGCCCGCTTCGCCGCCCACGACGGAGAAAAGGTTGCCTTCTGGGGCTACTCCCAAGGAGGCGGCGCCTCCGCCGCAGCAGCGGAACTCGTCGCCGACTACGCCCCCGAACTCAACGTCGTCGCAGCCTTCGTCGGCGCCCCACCCGCCGACCCACTCGCCGTGCTCGAACAATCACGCGGCCCGCTGATCAGCCCTGTCGCCGGTTTCGCCGCCGTCTCCTACTCCTCCACCTACCCCGACTTCCGCGAAGCGCTCTACGCCGAGCTCAACGAAAAGGGCGTCGCTACGCTCGACGCTTTGTCGAAGGCTTGCCTCCTCGACGCAATGCGCATCGCCCCCAAGGAGTTCAAGGCCTACACGAAACGAGGCGTTAACCTGGCCGAACTCGCCCACGACAACCCCGTGCTGCGTGCCCGCCTCGACCAGAACAAGCTCGGCCGCGTCCCCACCAAAGTCCCGACCCTGGTGCTGACCAACCCCGATGACGACATGGTCCCAGCCCGACAGGCGACTCAGCTCGCGCGGGACTACTGCGCACTCGGCTCACCCGTCGAGTACCGCAGCGTCGGCATCCCGGGCACCCGGTCTATGCCGCTTGCTTCCGGGTCCTCCACCACCCCCTTCGCCAACCTCGTCGGGGCCGGCCACGCCCTACCGATCGTCCTCGAGACCTCCAACGTCATCACCTGGCTCGATGAACGCTTCGACCCAAACGGTCCAGTCTTCACCCCGACCTGCAACATCCCCGGCGACACCTCCATCAACGTCGCCGCGAACTACCAGTACACAGGCGCAATCGCGGACGCGGTTTTGGTCGGCATCGTTAGCGTGCTTGCTGCCGTGGGCTTGGGCACCTGGCTCGTTGGCTCCGGCCTACCGAACCTAGCTTTGGTGTGGTCGCAGATTGCGAAGCCCGCGCACCAAATCCCTTGATTTCCCGAATCGGGCTTTGCGTTTCCCCAGGTCGCCGATCGCCCGTGATGGAATTTGGTGCGTAGCCGAAGCAAACGCTGGCAAAAAGAAAGCCGCACCCAAAGGGTGCGGCTTTCCAACCTACTGTTTAGACCGGTTCCGGGCCACGGCCGTCGGCGTCGGAGTCCGGGCCCGCGTCGGGGCCAGGCTCGCCGTCGGCACGCTCGTCCGGGAACTGGGAGCCCTCGGTCTCAGGGGCGCCCTCCGAAGGGGCGATGTCCCTGACTGCCTGCTCCGCAGGTTCCTCAGCGGCTGCTTCCTCGCCGAAAGTTTCCGCTGGCAGCGGGCGTGGGCGTGGAGTGAACGTGAAGGTTGCCTCCGGTGCTGCCTTGCCGCGGGTGTTGCGGGCTGCCTCGATGTCGCCGTCCCAGCCTTCGACGTCGACGGTGATGATCTCGCCGGCACCGATTTCGCCGAAGAGGATCTTCTCCGAGAGCATATCCTCGATCTCGCGCTGGATGGTGCGACGCAGCGGACGTGCGCCGAGTACGGGATCGAAGCCGCGGATCGCCAGGAGGTTCTTGGCCTTCTCGGTGAGTTCGATGCCCATGTCCTGCGCAGCCAGGTTGGTGTCCACTCGGCTGATGAGCAGGTCCACCATCTGCACGATTTCTTCCTGCGACAGCTGACGGAAGACGACGATCTCGTCGATGCGGTTGAGGAACTCTGGTCGGAAGTGCTTCTTCAGCTCGTCGTGGACCTTGTTCTTCATGCGCTCGTACTGGGCATCGGCGTCGGTAGCGGTGCTACCGGTGAAGCCGAGGCCGACCGGCTTGGAGATGTCGCCGGTGCCCAGGTTGGAGGTGAAGATGAGCACGGTGTTCTTGAAGTCCACCATGCGCCCCTGGCCGTCAGTGACGTGCCCTTCTTCCAGGACCTGCAGCAGCGTGTTGTAAATCTCCTTGTGTGCCTTTTCGATCTCGTCGAAGAGGACGACGGAGAACGGTTTGCGGCGCACCTTCTCGGTGAGCTGGCCGCCCTCCTCGTAGCCGACGTACCCCGGAGGGGCACCGAACAGGCGGGAGGCGGTGAAGCGGTCGTGGAACTCGCCCATGTCGACCTGGATGAGGGACTCCTCGTCGCCGAAAAGGAACTCGGCAAGCGCCTTGGAGAGCTCGGTCTTACCAACACCGGACGGGCCGGCGAAGATGAAGGAGCCGGACGGGCGCTTCGGGTCTTTGAGCCCGGCGCGGGTGCGACGGATGGAGCGCGACAGGGCGCGGACTGCTTCGTCCTGGCCGATGATGCGCTTGTGCAGCTCGGCCTCCATGTTGAGCAGGCGCGAGGATTCGGACTCGGTGAGTTTGAAGACTGGGATGCCGGTCCAGTGCGCGAGTACGTCGGCGATCTGGTCTTCGCCGACCTCGGCGATTTCCTCAAGGTCGTCGGAGCGCCACTTCTTTTCCTTTTCCTTGCGCTCTTCACTGAGCTTGCGTTCGGTGTCGCGCAGGCCCGCTGCCTTTTCGAAGTCTTGGGCGTCGATGGCGGCTTCCTTTTCGCGGCGAACGTCGACGATGCGCTCGTCGACTTCGCGCAGTTCGGAGGGCGCGGTCATGCGCTTGATGCGCATGCGGGCGCCGGCCTCGTCGAGGAGGTCGACGGCTTTGTCCGGCAGGAAGCGGTCGTTGATGTAGCGGTCCGCCAGGGTGGCGGCTGCCTTGAGGGCATCGTCGGTGTAGGAGACGCGGTGGTGCGCCTCGTAGCGGTCGCGCAAGCCGCGCAGGATGGTGACGGTGTCCTCGACGGAGGGCTCGTCGACCTGGACGGGCTGGAAGCGACGCTCGAGGGCGGCGTCCTTCTCAATGTGCTTGCGGTACTCGTCGAGTGTGGTCGCGCCGATGGTCTGGAGTTCGCCACGCGCCAGCTTCGGCTTGAGCAGCGAGGCAGCGTCGATTGCGCCTTCGGCAGCGCCGGCGCCGACGAGGGTGTGGATTTCGTCGATAAACAGGATGATGTCGCCGCGCTGGTTGATCTCCTTGAGTACCTTCTTCAGGCGCTCCTCGAAGTCACCGCGGTAGCGTGAGCCTGCAACCAGGGAGCCGAGGTCCAGGGAGTAGACCTGCTTGTCCTTGAGCGTTTCGGGGACGTTGCCGTTCGCGATGTCGAGCGCGAGGCCCTCCACGACGGCAGTCTTGCCGACGCCCGGCTCACCAATGAGCACCGGGTTGTTCTTGGTACGGCGCGAGAGCACCTGCATGATGCGCTCGATTTCCTTGTCGCGGCCCACCACCGGGTCGAGCTTGCCCTCGCGGGCCGCAGCGGTGAGGTTGCGGCCGAACTGGTCGAGCACGAGCGAGTTGGAACGCTCGCCCTGCTGGCCCGGACGCGGCCCGCCCATGATGCCGGGGCCCTGGCCGGCGCCAGCGAAGCCCGGGCCACCGCCCTGTGGGGTCTCCGGGTTCTGTGCTTCGCCGCCCTCGTAGCCGGAGAGCAGCTGGATCACCTGCTGGCGCACGCGCGGCAGGTCCGCACCGAGCTTAATCAGCACCTGGGCCGCCACGCCGTCACCCTCGCGGATGAGGCCGAGCAGCAGGAACTCGGTGCCGATGTACTTGTGTCCCATCTGCAGGCCCTCGCGCAGCGAGAGCTCCAGGACCTTCTTGGCACGTGGGGTAAATGGGATCTGGTCCGTGACCGGCTGCGTGCCATGCCCGATGATTTCGATGACTTCGGAGCGGACGTCGTCAAGATTGATACCCATGGACTCGAGCGCCTTTGCTGCGACGCCTTCGCCCTCCTTAATAAGGCCGAGCAGGATGTGCTCCGTACCCATGAAGTTATGGTTCAGCTCGCGCGCCTCGTCCTGGGCTAAGACGATGACGCGGCGGGCCCTATCGGTAAACCTCTCAAACAACTGGCTGACCCCTTACTAATAACGGTTTTAAAGAGTTGTCACCAACCATAACGCCCTCGGCGGACACATCGTCCCGCCGAGGGCGTCAATTCATGGCTTCAGGGGCCATCGCACCAGCTCAGACCGGATGTTCGCTCGTAGCGAACAGAGGCTTTTCGACGTCTCCTCCGGCCCCAACCGGACACCTTAAAGCAAGTCGCGCAGCACCGGATCCGCGATCTTGAGCACGTTCTCGCGTGCCTCCTTCGCAGTCGGGGCGTCGACGGCAAAGTTTGCCATCTGGCGGCAGGTGTCGCGGTCGTGCAGGCGCAGCGCGGCGCGCACCGCGTTGACCTTGCCCGGCGCCATGGACAGGGAGCTCACGCCCAGGCCGACGAGAACGAGCGCCATGAGTGGGTCGCCGCCTGCCTCGCCACAGACGCCGATGGACTTGCCGGTGGCTTCGCCGCCGCGGCAGGTCTCGCGGATCATGGCCAGCGTTGCCGGTTGCCACGGGGTGAGCAGCTCTGCGAGCTCGCCCTCCATACGGTCGGCCGCCATGGTGTACTGCGACAGGTCATTGGTACCGATGGACGCGAAGTCCGCGATGTCCAGGATGTGAGAGGAGCGGATTGCGGCCGCTGGGGTCTCCACCATCACGCCGACCTTCGGCAAGCCGTGGGCACGTGCGCGCTCGGTGAACCAACAGGTCTCCTCTACCGTGGCCACCATTGGGGCCATAACCCACAGCTCGGCCTCTGGGACGGCCTTGTGGGCAGCGGCCAGCGCCTTGAGCTGGTCGTCGAGGAGGTCTTCGCGGGCCATCGACAGACGCAGGCCGCGACGCCCCAACGCCGGGTTCTCCTCTTCACCGAGGTCGGCGAAGGACAGTGGCTTGTCAGCGCCCGCGTCCAGGGTGCGCACGACAACGCGACGGTCACCGAATGCCTGCAGCACCTTGGTGTAGGTCTCGGTCTGCTCCTCGACGCTTGGCGCGGAGTCGCGGTCCAGGAAGAGGAACTCAGTGCGGAACAGGCCGGAGCCTTCCAGGTCGTAGCCGGAGGCCTTCGCGGCGTCGTCCGCGGTGCCGATGTTGGCCAAAAGCTTCACGCGGTAGCCGTCGCGGGTGGCACCCTCACCGGAGGAACCTGCCAGGGCGGCTGCGCGGCGGCGAGAGCGCTCCTCCAGCTCAGCGACGTCCGACTCGTTCGGGGAAACGATCACTTCGCCGACACCGCCGTCGAGGGCGATCGCTGGGGCGTCGGCAAGCGCCTCGCTGACCCCCTTGACCTGCACTGCTGCCGGGATGCCGAGCTGCGCGGCGAGGATCGCCGTGTGCGAAGTCGCACCGCCGGCCTCTGTGACGATGCCGACGACCAACTCCGGGTCCAGCGTCGCCGTCTCAGCAGGCGCAAGGTCGTTCGCGACGAGCACCGATGGTTCCTCAAGGGCAGGCACACCTGGCTCCGGCAGCCCGCGCAAGCGCGCAGTGGTGCGGTCGCGGATGTCGTAGAGGTCGGTGACGCGCTCCGCCATGTAGCCGCCGAGCTTGCGGAACTTCGCCGCATACGCTTCCACTGCGTCGTGCACCGCCTTGGTCACGCCGCTGCCCTTCTTCAGCTCTTTCTTGATGCCGCGCACCAGGCCGCGGTCTTTCGCCAAGGCAGCGGTTGCCTCAAGGACGGCCTTGGACGTTTCGGAGTTCGCGTGCTCTGCGCGCGCCGTCAGAGACGCGGAAACCTCTTCCAGGACGGCGACGACACGCTCGCCGTCGGCGTCTGGGTCGGTGCATGGTTGTTCGTGCTCGTCGATACCAACGGCGGGTGTGACAACTGCGACCGGGCCAGAGGCAGTACCTGAGGAAACCCCGATTCCATACAAGACGGTGCGGTCAGTCATGAGTGTGTCCTTTCAGCAATCAAGCTAATGGTATTACATTTGATGGTACGCGCTGAGACGCGCAACGTGCAGAGCAAGGTACGCAATTTCATCTTCTGTCAACGCCGTATCGAAGCGAAGCTCCACTACAGCGGCCACTTTTCGCGCGCACTCAACTTCCCGCGGGTAACCGCGCGCCAACTCACGCGCCAGCGGAGAATTTCCGCGCTCGAGTTGTTTCCCCTGCTCAAGGCGAACAAATAGATAACGAATGTGAGTAATAAACCGGGCCACGTTTATCGACGACGCTTCGAACTCAACCCCGATCTCAGCTTCAATGATCTGCAACATCTGCTGAATCAACCCCGTCATCCGGTACGTATGCGCCAGATCGCCAGTGTTGAAACCGGCGTTGACCAGGTGCATCGCAAGCGCGGTGGCCTCGGTGGCGGGCAGGGTGGCGTCGAAAAGCTCGTTGATGCGCTCCAGCAGGCGCTCACCTTGTTCATACTCTGCTGGATAAAGGTATTGGACCTCGGCGCGCAGCGGGTACGCGATGTTCTCGCCTCGCGAGGCGCGCTCTAACGCATTGATGATGTGGTCCGTCACCGCGGTGACCAGCGTGATGCCGGGCTTGGCGCCCACGGCCTCCAACGCTGCAGTCACCCGATGGACGTCTTCGGCGGGAAAACCAGCGATCATCTCGCCGGAGTGGTCCGGGTCACGACCATCCACCGGGACAAAAACTCGCTGCACCTTCGACTCGTCGAGGAGGTCGCCCTTCTTCGCTCCGAAGGCGACGCCCCGACCGGTCACCACAACATCCTCCGACCCGCGACGGGCCAGGACGACGTTGTTGTTAAAGATGCGGAGTATTTGCATGCACTCGACCCTACTTGGTTACCCCCAACAATGGCTGGCCGACCTCGGCCTCGCCGGTGGCGATATCTTCCACAGCAGCCAGCGTCTTGGAGTTGACCACGGTCATAATCACTGTGGTGTCCACGCCGTGACCTGCGATTGCGCCGAAGTCGACGTCCGCGAGGGCGTCACCAATTTCGACGCGCTGCTTCTTCTCCACGAGCGGGGTGAAGCCTTCGCCCTTCAGCTTGACGGTGTCAATGCCGATGTGGACGAGGACCTCGACGCCGTCGTCAGTCTTGATGCCGTAGGCGTGGCCCGTCTTCGCAACAGAGATCACCTTGCCAGCAACCGGCGCCACAACCTTCTCGACGCCACCTTCCGGCAACACGCCAATCGCCTGGCCGAGCGCACCAGATGCGAACGCGGCGTCCTGAATCTGGTCCATCGGGACGACCTTGCCGGCAATCGGCGCGTTGACCTCGCGGGTGTCCACTGCAGGGGTTGCAGGCGCGTCTGCCTCGGCCTCTGCTGCTGCAGCGGCTGGCGCGGCGGCTGCCGCCGGTGCTGCAGCAACTGCCGGGGCCTCCTCCTGCTCCTGCTCTTCCTGTGCTGCGCGTGCGCGAGCCAGGGCCTCTTCACGCTCCTCCGGGGTGCGGTAGTCGGTGAAGTAGATGACGAAGAACGAGGTGAAGAACGCAACCGCAATCGCGATCACGTATACCCAGATCGGGCTGAAGACCACGGTGGTCAGCAGCGACGTGAACACGAACGCGTTGGTCTGCACGCCGCCGAACGGGGTGCCCAGGATAGCGATGGTCAGGCCACCGGTGAAGCAGCCCACCAGCATGCGCGGGTAGATCCTCTTGTAGCGCAGGTGGATACCGTAGAGGGAAGGCTCCGAAATACCACCGAAGAGACCAGCCGCCAGCGCCGAACCGGAGGTCTGGCGCATGAGCGGGTCCTTATCGCGCAGCGAGAGCGCGAACACTGCCGCGGTTGCACCGAAGCAGGCGAAGTTCCAAGCACCCATTGGGCCCTGGATGAAGTCGTAGCCCAGGGTCTGAATGTTGACCAGCATCAGGGCGTTGAGTGGCCAGTGCAGGCCGAGTGGCACCAGGAACGGGTACAGCATAGGGATCAGGATGGCGAACACGAACGGCGCGTTGCCGTTCAGCCACGCAAGACCAACACCGATCCACGCGCCCAGCGCGTAGCCGAGCGGGCCAATCACGATCGCGGTGACTGGGATCATCACCAGCAGGGTGAGGAACGGCACGAACACCATGTGGACCGCGGACGGAATGAGCTTCTGGAAGCCCTTGTACACCATGGCCGCAATAACCGCCATGATGAGCGGCACGAACACGTTGCCACCGTAGTCAGGCAGCAGCATCGGCAAGCCCATCACCGTCACGCGGCTGACCTCGGTGCCGAGCAAGTTGTTGACCTCAGTCACAGCATCCGGGTGCTCCGCCAGCCCCATGAACTCAGGGGTGAACAGCGCCAGGATGACAGCGGCAGGCACCCACGGCTCAATGTTGAGCTTCTTGCCCGCGTTGTACGCCACCATCACCGGCAGGAAGTAGAACACCGAGCGCCACATCGCGTCGACGAACTGCCAACCCGGCGTCTTCACCTCCGCACGGAAGTCAACAAAGCCCAGCGCGTCCATCACCGCAGCAAACGCAATAATTAACGACGCCCCAAGCAACACGCCCAGAATCGGCCTAAAGGAATCCGAGAGGTACTCGAAGAACGCATCCATCCAAGGCACCTTGCCCTGCGCCTTCGCGCGCTGGGCCGCCTTCACGTCGTCGTTGCTCTGGCTGCCACGTGACTGCATCTCAGGCAGGTTGTTCATTGCGTTGTACACCGTCGCGACGTCTCCGCCAACAATCACCTGGTAGTGCGACCCGCCCTGCGGCACCGCACCCATCACCTTCGGATTCGCCTCGAGACGCTCCTTATCAGCCAGGGAGGCGTCGTTCAGCTCGAAGCGCAAACGGGTCGCACAGTGCGTAAATGACGCAATGTTGTCCGCACCACCAATCCCCGCAAGGATATCCGCCGCCTGCTCCTGCAAGCCGGCCTGCTTGGTTGCCATGTTCACTCCTTTTCTTCAAAGATCCAGGGATGAAAAAAGACCCGAGACGCGAAAACGTCCCAGGTCTTGCCCCGCCGGAACCGGCAGGTAACAACCCTGTGGTTGGTATTACGTTCCACTATATGTCGGAACGTTTTAGTGCGCAATAAGTTTGCTCTCAGCTGGGAACCAGCGCTCCAGAAGCAGCGCTGCCCACATCGCCAGCGACGCCAACCCGATCAGGTTGCCCATGTACCAAAGGGGCGTCGAGAAGCTGTAGGCATCAACCTCCGGGTACAGCTGATACGAAGGCACAAACAGCACCGCGACATAAAGCACGTGCGCGAGCTTCCACACCGACGGCACCGCCGCAAAAATCAGCGGGACCACCAACACCACGCAGGAGAAGTGGTGCGACACCGCATACGGCCCACCCACGCTAATGCCCAGCGCGACAAAAAACAGCGCGTGCACATCCAGCCCACGACGCAGCAAATACCACGCACCCAAACCAGTGAGCAGCGCGAATACAAGGAAAATGACCCCCGTCGGGGCGTCCAGCCCAGCGCGGGCAAACAGCCCGGACAGCGCCTGATTCGGCGGGTACATCGCGTTGCCGCCGCGGTCGGTATTGAAGAACTCGTCGGTGAAGTAGTACCAGGTCTCCGCGGGGCGCATCAGCACACCAATCAGGATCGTGCCCACAAACGTCCCCGCAGCACGCGCCACCGACGCCCAATCCTTCTTCACCAAGAACAAAATCGCGAACGCCGCCGGCGTGATCTTAATCCCGGCTGCAATCCCCACACCGACACCGCGCAACTGCCTCGGCAACAGGCCCAGCACATCCACCACGACCAGCGCAAACAGGAACACGTTAATCTGACCGAAGAAGAAATTCGCCTGCAGCGGATCAATCGCCAGCGACCACGCAATCACCCCCACCAGCACCAGCGGCGTCACCTTCACATCCAGCCTGCGCAACGCCAACCACGAAATGAGCGCCACGCACGCCATCGTCGCCAACGTCCACACCACGTCCATCACCGGCTCCGGCATCCACGTCAACGGCACAAACAGCAGGGCCGCAAACGGCGGGTAGATGAAGCGGAACCCGCTGCGCGTCGGGAAGTCGTCATACAGGTCGGCGCCGCTGGTCAGGGCGTTGCCGGCGTCGCGAAACACCCCGACGTCCAACAGCTCGCCGCGCGCAGCAGCACCGAAGACCTCACTGAGCCCACTCGCAGCCGCGAGCACCCCAACAAGCACCCACACCCACAACGAAACCTGCTTCACCATCGCATCGCCTTACGCCCATCACTGTTGACCAACTCTGCTGCCTAACTCTGCGCATCATACCGATGACAACCGACATAAATGAACTACACTACGGAATGATCCTTTCCCGACCGCCTTGAATTGAGGAAGCACATGAACAACCCGCAGCCCATGTACGACAAAGACGGGCTCCCAATCCCGCAGCCAACCAGCCAATTCCAACAGCCACAAAACTTCGGGCAGTTCGGGCAGCAGAACTTCGGGCAGTTCGGGCAATACGGGCAGGGTTCACCGTACGGACAGCCGCAGATGCAACAGTTCACACCCGCACAACCGCCCCAGATGCAGCAGATGCAGATGGCCTACGGGCATGCTGTGCCCCAAAAGAACAAGTTCCTCGCGGCGGCGTTGTTCTTCTTCCTGGGCTCGTTCGGCATCGGCAACTTCTATCTTGGGCAGAACTTCCGTGGCGTCGTCAAAGTGGGCTTCTTCCTTACCGGCAGCCTGTTCAGCCTGATCCCGTTTGTCGGCTGGATCGTTTCCACCCCGATCTTCCTGGCACTGTGGGTGTGGTGCATCATCGAGATGATCATGGTCCTCGTCGGCGGCGGAAGCTACGACACCGACGCCAACGGCATCCCGCTGAAGTAAACTTCCGGCGGTTGCCCTCAGCTCCGTGGCTGAGGACCTGTGTTTGGGACAACCCCCATCAACACGGGTCACACATTCTTATGGTCCTCTGTATTCGAGCCACGTGAAAAAGTTCCCACGCTCGGGAACCATTTTGTGTTTGAGGCCGGTTCCGGCCGACCGGCACAGGCGTTTCTGCAGGTCGCGACGCCTGTCAACGAAAAACGTTCCCGCCATTCCTGAAATGGCGGGAACTTTTCTGAAAACAGGGATCAGCGGGCTCAACCAAAGCGAACCAGCAAGAAACCGGCCCTACACCTCCGGCTTCACCAGCGGGAAGAGCACGGTTTCGCGGATGCCGAGGCCGGTCAAAGCCATCAGCAGGCGGTCGATGCCCATACCGCAGCCGGCGGTTGGCGGCATGCCCTGTTCCATGGCGGCGAGGAAGTCCTCGTCGAGGACCATGGCTTCGTCGTCGCCGTGCGCGGCGAGGCGGGCTTGGTCTTCGAAGCGTTCGCGTTGGATGACGGGGTCGACAAGTTCGGAGTAGCCGGTGGCCAGCTCGAAGCCGCGGACGTAGAGGTCGAACTTCTCGGTGACGCCGGGCTGCTCGCGGTGGTCGCGGGTCAGCGGGGACGTCTCGACTGGGAAGTTAATCACGAAGGTCGGTTCGTAGAGCTGGTCGGAGCAGAGGTGCTCCCAGATCTCCTCGACGAGCTTGCCGTGCAGCCAGCCCTCATCCTTCGGCACCTTCAGGCCGATGACGTCGGCAATGCCCTTGAGTTCCTCCACGGAGGACTCGATGGTGACCTCTGGCTGGCCTGGGAACTTCCGCTGAAGTGCCTCGTTGAGCGAGGGGTACATCTCCATGACTTTCCACTCGCCGCCGAGGTCGTACTCGGTGCCGTCGGGGAGGGTGACGGTGGTGGAGCCAAAGACTTCCTTGGCGCAGAACTGCACGAGGTCCTTCATGGTCTTCGCGCCGTCCTTGTAGGTGCCCCATGCTTGGTAGGTCTCGAGCATGGTGAACTCGGGCGAGTGGGAGGAGTCGACGCCCTCGTTGCGGAAGTTGCGGTTGAGCTCGAAGACGCGCTCGATGCCGCCGACGACGCAGCGCTTGAGGTAAAGCTCGGGTGCGATGCGCAGGTAGAGGTCCATGTCGAGCGCATTGGAGCGGGTGATGAACGGGCGGGCCGCGGCGCCGCCGTGCAGGGTCTGCAGCATCGGCGTTTCGACCTCGACGAAGTCGTAGCCGGTGAGGAACTTGCGCACAGCAGCGATGACCTTGATACGGGTCATGGCGTTCTTGCGGGCGTCTTCGCGCATGATGAGGTCGGTGTAGCGGTGGCGGACACGCTGCTCCTCGTTCATGTCGGCGAACGCGACAGGAAGTGGGCGCAGTGCCTTGGACGCCATGTGCCAGGACTGGGCCTGGACGGAGAGCTCGCCGCGTCGGGAAGCGATGACGCGGCCGCGGACGGAGACGATGTCACCGAGGTCGGTGTCGGCCTTCCAGGATGCGAGTGCCTCCTCCCCCACTTCCGCGAGGGAAAGCATGACCTGTAGCTGGGTGCCATCGCCCTCTTGGAGGGTGGCGAAGCACAGCTTGCCGGTGTTGCGCTGGAACATAATGCGGCCCGCGACGGCGACGACGTCCTGGGTCTCTTCGCCCGGCGCGAGGTTGAACTGGCCGTCGCCTTCGCCTTCGGGCACGGCGCGGTACTTCAGGCGCAGCTCGCGCAAGGAGGTCGTGCGGTCGACGACGACTGGGTAGGCGTCGCGACCTTCGGAGAGAAGCTTCTCGCGCTTCGCACGACGGAACTGTTGCTGTTCGGAGAGGTCCTGCGTTGTTTGATTCTTCACGCTGACTTAGCCTAGTCGGTTGGGGTTAGCCTCGGTCAATTAGTCGTGTATTCGGCTTGGCTCCCACGAAGCACACCGCCACGACGACGAGTAGCATGCCGACGCCACCAACGATGAAGGCGCGCGCCGTCCCGTCGGAGGCACTGCCGGTGGCCTGTGTGCCCATAGTCATCGTGGCGATGAATACCGCGGTGCCCGCCGCTCCGCCGAGCTGTTGCAGCGTGTTGAGCGCCGCGGAGCCGTGGGCGTAGAGCTGCGACGGCAGCGAGGACAGCGACACTGTCATCAGTGGGGTCATGATCATGGACATCGCTACGTTGACCAGGATCAGCACGGCGACGAGCTGCCACTGCGGGGTGTCGTCGGCGAGGATCATGACCAGGATCCACTGGGAGGCCAGCATCAGCACCGCGCCCGGGATGGTCAAGGGCCGGGGCCCGTACGCGTCGTAGCAGCGCCCCGCGATTGGGGACGCGATGCCTTGCGCGATGCCGCCGGGCAGCAGGATCAGGCCGGTGGCCACCGTGGAAATCCCCAGGCCGACCTGCATGTAGACGGGCAGGATGTTCACGGTGCCCAGCAGGATGCCGAAGGCGATGAACACGCCCACCACGGAGAATGCGAAGTTGCGGTGGGTAAAGACGCTAAGGTCGAGCAGCGCGCGCCCGGTTGGCGCGAGGCGCAGCTGCCTGCAGACGAACAGCACGAGGAAGACCGCGCCGATCACCAGGGCCACAAGAGGGTTCCAGGATTCACCGGTGAGGAGAGAGGTGATCGTCGATAGGCCGTAGACAAGGCCACCGAACGCGAGTGCTGAAAGGAGCACCGAGAGAATGTCGAGTGGGGCGTCGTGACGCTCGCCGACGTTCGGGAGGGCGAACACCGCGAGTGCGACGGCGGCGGCCGGGATGGGCACCATCACCCAGAAAATGTGGTGCCAGGTAAACGCGCCGAGCACGAACCCGGCAAGCGTGGGCCCGAGTGCTGGTGCAACCGACATCACCACCGCGTTGAGCCCCATCACCGTGCCACGGCGCTGCGGGGCGACCACGGTCACGGTCACCGTCATGAGCAGCGGCAACATCGCCGCCGTGCCAAGCGCCTGCACTACGCGCGCGGCGAGCAGCACCGCGAACGAGGGAGCGGTGGCCGCCATGACACAGCCGACGATAAACAACGCCATCGAGGCGAAGTAGACGGTGCGAGTGCTGAGGCGCTGGATGACGAAGCCGGAGGCCGGGATCGCCACGGACATGGTGAGGAGGAAGCCGGTCATCAGCCACTGGGCTGTATCGGCGGGAACGCCGAAATCCTCCATGATGGCGGGCAGGGCAACGGCGACGGTGGTCTCGTTGAAGATCATCATCATCGCGGAAACCACCAGCACCCCAATGAGCAGTACTGGGTTCGTTGATTTCATAGCCCGCTAAGGCTACTCCTCGTCGGCTGCTGGGGCACAGAGAGGCAGGTCGAGGCGCTGTGTTTCGGCGTCGTCGCCGTTGATGACCACCATGTATTCGCGCTCAGCGCGCGGGGTCAGCACGAAGGCTGGCGGGGTGGCGTCGGGAAGCTGGTAGTCGTAGATAAGGCACTCGCCGGAGCCCAGCACGACGGCTTCCTTCGGGTCCGGCAGGACGCGATCGAGCGCATCAGAGGACACATATTTTGCGACGGAAACCCCCAACGTCTCATCCGAGCACCTAATCTTGCCTTCCTGGCCTTCGTCCGGTGTTGCGGACTCACAGATCAGGCCGTGCCAGCCCTTCTGCCCGGCCTTGTCAGACACGATGCCGGGGTAGGTCTCGGCAATCTCGGCTTCGACGCCGACCCATTCCTCGCCGCGGTGCTGCATCCAATACCAGATGCCGCCGGCAGCGATGAGCAGCAGCGCCACGATAGCAGCGATCCACGGCCAGAGCTTGAACTTCTTCTCATCCTCTGGGCGGACGTACTCGCCAGTCGGCCCGTATGGGTAGGGCTGCGGTGGCTGGCGGTAGCCGTCGGTGGCTCCCGGCGCGACCGGGGATACCTCGGGCTCATCCAACGGTTCACCAGCGACGGCGTTGAGGTAGCCAACGCAGCCGGTAGCAGCCTTGGCGGCGTCCTCGTCGACGTCGAGTCCGGTCATGGAGTTAAACAGGTCGATGAAGCTAGCGACGTTCGCCGCGTGCTGCTCCTCAGTGTGCTCGGCGGCGGTGGCCGTCGGGCCGACCAGGGTGAGCTTGACGGGGACGCTGGACCACGCCGGCTGCACGAGCATCCGGGAGGCATCCACGGAGCGGGCGACGAACGCGCCGAGCCCCTGGGCGTCATAGTCGTCGATGGCTTCGGCCACGCCGATGAGCAGTTCGCGGGCCTCGGCGGGGGTGAACACGCCGCCGTCGGCGCGCTTGTCGGCGATGAGGCGGGCCAGCGAGGCACCGGTGGGGGCCTCACGAAGCACGTAGAGGTGGCCGTCGTCGGTGTAACCGGCGCTGCGCGGTTGGAACGCGCCCGGGTGGTTCGAAGCGGCAAGCGCCCGGTTCAGGCCTGCGATGTCGCGGCGTTGGTCTTCGGGCTGGGCGGCGTCGAAAAGCTCGACTTCGACCGCCTGTCCTGCATCATTGCTGGCGACGAAGAGCTGTGAGTCCTCGGTGCGTCCTGTGGCTTGGACTTGCTCGGGGGTGAAGTCCATGCCGAAGCGCTCGTTCAGGATTCCAGCAATCAGGTCTATAGGCATGCCAAAGAGTGTAGCGAATAACTCGCCGTTCCTCCGTATCAGTCCTAGTCCTCGATGTGTTTGAACCCGATGCCGAGCGGCAGGCCAACGTTGTCGTGGAGGCGCACCGTGCCGCCGTCTGCGGCGGGCAGGTCGATCGCGGCGAGCAGGCGGGCGTCGCCGTGGGCGGGGGCCTCGCGCATGGCTAGGTCGCGCACGGCAAGGTAAGCGGGCGCAACCCCTGCGGCCTCGAGCACGCCACGCGTGGTGTCCAGGACCGTTTCGGCGCCGTGCTCAGCGGCGTGAGCCCCGGCGGTCAGGGCCGCGGACAGCGCGAGCGCCTGGTCGTGGGCGTCTTCGGCGACGCGTTCATTGCGAAGCGAGAGCGCCAGCCCGTCCGACATGCGCACGGTGGGCACGCTGTGCAGCTTCACCTCCATGCGCAGGCCAGCCACGGCCAGTTGCGTGGCGACGAGCAGCTCGAAGTCCTTCTCCCCCATCACCAGGTCGGTGGCATGGGTGGCGTTGAGCACCGCGAGGATGCGGGCGACGTCGCGCGCTATGGCGTCGGCATCGTCAAGGTGGTCCATGCCGGTGTTCACGCTCACGGCGGTGCGCAGCTCGCCGTGGAAGACCACGTCGACGCCCTCGTTGCGGAAGGTCTCGGGTACCTCCTCGCCGGAGTAGGTGACGAACACGTACGCGCCGAGCAGCGACTTCGCCGCCCGGATCAGTTCGATATGCCCGGCGTGGACATCCGCGCCGAGCGGCACGACCGCGATCGTCTTGCCGATCTTGCGGAATGCACGCCCGTAGGTGGCCAGCAGCTGCTCATCACGCACGACAACTGCGTTGCCAGGTTCAAAGGTCACAGGTCTTCCTCTCGTTGCTGCGCCGCGCGGCGCTCCAATGCTTCTACTAATCGGCGCACCCCTTCTCCCCCAACCGGTGCCCGGTCGAGCGGGCGCAGCGGCGGCAGTTCGGCGCCGTCGAAGGCGTCGGCGACCGCCTCGAAGTTGGGGTTCGCCTGCCGCAGCAGGCTCAGCGCATCTTCTTTGACGACGCGCTGCAGGGCGCGCAGGTGCTGGGCGGTGGCCACCAGGGGGCGGTCGGCGTCGCTGACCGGCATCGTGAGTTGCCCGAGCTCCCCGAGCAGCAGCGCGATCACGGTATCCCCCAGCTCGTCGGCCGCGGAGGTGACCCACACATTGTCCACGATGTTGTGCGCGCACATGACGACGGCCCCCGCGACCTCGACCTCGTCGAGGAGCTGGGCGCCGTGGTCCAGGTTGGTGTGCCAGAACATCTGCTTCGGCCGCACGAACGGCGCGCACTCGGCGGCGGCGCGCTCGATGAGGTCAGCGGGGCCTTCGATGAGTACCAGGTCGGCGGGGGCGATGTCCGCGGCCGTGCGCGGGTACGTCACGTGGTGCCCGGCGCGCGCAAGTTGTTCGCTGAGCGCGCTGGGGCCACGCCAGGCGGCGACGGTGAGCGTTGGACTCATTTGTTACGACGTGCCAAGAGCTCGGCGACGGACACTGCATTCTCGCCAGCCGCGTCGCGGCGGCGACGTCCCCCGGCGCGCGGTTCCGGCTCGGGTGGGGTCTCGACGGCCGCGATGACTTCGGTGGGCTGCTCGTGGCGGCCGTACTCAGGCTCAGGAGCTGGTGTTGGCTCAGGAGCTGGCTCCGGTTCTGGGTCGGGCGCAGGAGCCGGTTCCGGCTCAGGCTCAGGGGCCGGCTCGGGTACAGGTTCCGGTGCGGGCTTCTGCGACTCCTGGGCTTCCTGCTTCGCCTGGTGCTCGCTAATCAGCGCCGTGAGCGGGTTCTGGGTCTCCCGGGTTGGTTGGCTACCGATGCGGCCGGCGATCGCGTCGGAGGACGGCGCCCCAGCAGGACGGTCGTCGGACGGCTCGTAGGCCGGCTGGGTGAAAGATTCGATCTCCTGGATGCGGCGCGCCGCGGCGTGCACGGCGGCGGGCTCGTACTCGAAGACGTGACCGCTCATCTCCTCGATCGTGGAGCGCAAAGAACGCAGCTCCTCCTGGATATCACGCAGCAGTTCCTCGGAGGGGGCGTCGACACCCGAAGGTGCGCCAGCGCGCGCGGCCTCGAGCTCTGCGGCGAACGTCTTCTCCCGCTCCTCCTGCAAGCGCGTGACCTCCTCGTTGTCGCGGCGCAGGCGGTAGATCACGATGAGGCCTGCGACGGCCGCCCACAACGCCAAAATCAACGAAAGCTTGAGTATGTTCGCGGAGTTGGTAAACAACATCACCACTGTGCCTGCAAGCGCAGCCACAAATGGAACAATCACCCAAGTATTTTTCATGCCCACTACCTTAGCTAACCTGTTCTCCACTTGAGGGTGGCGACACCTCACACACCCGTTCCAGCACCACACCGGCCACCGCCAGCGTGATGCCGCCTAACGCGCCGGACACCAAGGGCGGCACATCCTGCGACGCCGCCGCCAGTATGTGCAACCGCGGAAGCACGAAGAGCAGGCACCCCGCGTACAGCCCGCCGCTGACCGCTCCTGCCCACGTGCAGGCCTTGCCAAACAGCATGAAGTTCGCCGCCATCATCGGGTTGAGTTGGCTGCGGTCCAACCCAACCTTGCCCTCCTCGCGGCGCTTGCGCACCATGAACGCAACGTAAAAGCAGACCGCGGCCACGATCCAAAGGCTGAGCGGCACCACCATGTTCAGCGACTCAAGCAGGCCGAACAGGCGGCGCACAACGATGAACGCCGCGGCGGTACAAAACCCGAACGCGGCGACAACCCCGGCCAGCGGTGTTCGTTTCACAGCTTGCGAACCCCCTGCGGTTCAAGCTTCGCGAGCCATTCACGCACCGGGCGGCCTCGCAAGCAGGCCCCCGGGTCGATCTCCAGCCACGGAACCAGCACGAACTCGCGCAAGTGCGCACGAGGGTGCGGTACCGTCAGCTCAATGTCGTCGATCTCGTAGCCCTCAATGTCGATGATGTCCACGTCCAACGTCCGCGGCCCCCAGCGCACGTCGCGGGTGCGGTTCGCCTCCTGCTCAAGGCGCTGGCACCGGGCAAGGAGGCTGTAAGGGGTGTCGAGGGGGGGGTCGATAAGAAAGCTCTGGTTGTAAAAGTCCGGCTGCTCCACCCCTCCCCAGGGCTTGGTGACGTAGATCGAGCTTGCCTCGAGGAGTTCCGCGTCAAACTCCTCGGCAACCGAAGCAAGGTGGGCGCGCGAATCCTCCATGTTCGAACCCGCCGAAATCATCGCATACATCAGCGGGCCCCCATTCGTTTGCGGGAACGACGCGCCACCACGGCAACGTCCTCGAAGGGCAGCGGGATCGGCGCGTGCGGCTTATGCAGCGTGACCTCGACCGCGTGCAGGATGCCGAAACGCTCCATGGCGGCCTCGGCGATCTCGGTCGCCACCGTCTCGATGAGCTGACGCGGCGTGCCCGATGCGATATCGCTTGCCAGCTGGGCCAGCTCCGCGTAGTTCATCGTCTGGGTCAGGTCGTCAGAAGCGGCGGCACCGGCGAAGTCGAGCCAGCAGGTGATGTCCAGCAGGAAGCGCTGCCCGTGCTCGCGCTCGTGCGGCAATACGCCGTGGTGCGCGTAGACGGACAGGCCTTTGAGTTCAATGCGGTCAGCCAAGGTTTCCCGCCTTCCACGCGGCGGCCACGTCCACGGCGTCGCGCGACACGGCCACCTCGTGCACGCGCACGCACCAGGCGCCCGCCTGGGCGCACAGGGCGGTCACGGCGGCGGTGGCTGGGTCCGCATCGACAGGCCCGTGCTCGAGGCCCCGGGCGGCGCGCACCCCCGTGAGGAAGCGCTTGCGGCTGGCCCCCACCAGCAGCGGGTAGCCGCAGTTCATGAGCGCGGGCAGGGCCTGGAGCAGCTGCCAGTTCTCCTGCGGCGTCTTGGCGAAGCCGAGGCCCGGGTCCAACGTGATCTGCTCCGGGCGCACCCCGGCCGCCGTAGCGTTGGCGACCAGCTCCTCGAACACGCCGAGCACGTCTGCGACCACGTCCCCGCCGTGGTCGGCGGCGCCGGAAGCGTTCACGAACTGCTGGGCGCGCCAGTGCATCAGGCACACCGGCAGGTCCGTGCGCGCCATCGTGGCGTACATGCCGGGGTCCGCGAGACCGCCGGAGACGTCGTTGATGAGGTCCACACCGGCCTCAGCGGCGATCTCGGCGGTGGCTGCGCGCATCGTGTCCACGGAGGTACGGATGCCGTCCTCGTGAAGGGCCCGGATCACCGGGGCAACGCGCGCCGCTTCCACCTCGGCGGGCACACGCGTCGCGCCCGGCCTGGTCGACTCCGCCCCAACGTCGATGATGTCCGCGCCCAGGCGGACCAAGTCGTGGGCGTGCGCGAGCGCGTCGTCAACTGCGAGCCACTTGCCGCCGTCCGAGAAGGAATCCTCCGTGACGTTGACGATCCCCATCACCGTCGTGCGCCCCGGCGCGGTGAGGTCCTGCACACTGACCTTGCTGACCATGCCTAGCTCCTTATCAGGCTTAGCACCTCGGCGCGCGAGGCGGCGTTGTTCTGGAAGCCGCCGCGCACCGCGGAGGTCGTCGTCACGGCGCCCGGCTTGCGGATGCCCCGCATCGCCATGCACAGGTGCTCACACTCCAGCACCACAATCACGGCGGAAGCCCCCAGCTTATCGACGATCGCGTCCGCAATCTGCGCCGTCAACCGCTCCTGCACCTGTGGCCGCTTCGCGTACAAATCGGCCAGGCGGGCGAGCTTCGACAGCCCAGTCACCTTGCCCTCCTTGCCCGGGATGTAGCCGACGTGCGCCTTGCCAAAGAACGGCACGAGGTGGTGCTCGCACGTGGAGTACACCGGGATGTCGCGCACCAGCACGAGCTCCCGGTAGTCCTCCGCGAACGTCTTCTCGAGCACCTCGGTCGGGTCCTGGTGCAGCCCGGCGAACACTTCCTCGTACGCCTTCGCGACTCGCGCCGGGGTTTCCTTCAGCCCCTCGCGGTCTGGGTCTTCGCCGACGGCGATAAGCAGCTCACGCACCGCGGCTTCAGCGCGGGCGCGGTCGAACTTACTGGTCATCCTCGTTGCTCCTATGTCGTGGCAGCTGCTGGGTCTCTTCTTCGGAAGGCCGGTCGGGTCGGTCGGGGCGCTCGTGCTCCGGCAGGCGGAACCCGATCTCCTCGTCCGGGCGGTAGTTGTCCATGCCCGGGTGCGTATCCGGCTCGGGCTCGGGTTTCGGCGCTGGCTCGGGTTTCGCCTGTGGCGCGCCCGGGTACGTCCAGTCGCTCGGCGGCTTCGGCCCGCCGTAGGTCGGGGTGCCTCCCGCAGGCGGCGGTGGCAGCGGAGCGCCGTGCTCCTTCTCCCGTTCTTTTCGACGCCGCTCCCGCGTCTCCCGTGACGCCTCAAGGATGGAGAAGCGCTTCGGTGGTTCCTCGCCACGCTCTTCGGCGAGCTCGACCGGGGTCTTGACGGGCTCGCGGCCGATCTGGCGGCCGAAGCGGATGTCGTAAGCGGGCAGCTGCGGCCGGTGCGGCTCTACGCCCTCGAGCAGCGCTTCGAGGTCCTGGCGGCGCAGCGTTTCCTTCTCCAGCAGCTTGGACACCATGGTGTCGAGCTGGTCGCGGTACTGCTCCAGGATGCCGTAGGCGGTGGCGTGAGCGGCGTCGATAAGCGTGTGTACCTCCTTATCGATCGTGGCCGCAACCTCCGGCGAGGACTCCATCTTGGCACCCGCCCCCATGCCGGAGAAGGCGTCGCCTTGGGCCTGCCCGTACTTCACCGTGCCCAGCGCCGACGTCATGCCGTACTCGGTGACCATCGCGCGCGCGATCTTCGTGGCCTGCTCGATGTCGTTGGACGCGCCCGTGGTCGGCTCGCCGAAGACGAGCTCCTCCGCGGAACGCCCACCCATCGCGAAGACGAGCTGGGCGAAGAGCTCGTCGCGGTTGTACATGCCCTTGTCGTCCTCGTCGGCCGTCATGGCGAACCCGCCAGTGCGGCCGCGGGCAAGGATGGTGACCTTGTAAACGCGCTCGATGTCTTTGAGCGCCCACGCCGAAAGCGTGTGCCCGCCCTCGTGGTAGGCGGTGACCTTCTTCTCCTTCTCCGAAATCACCTTCGAGGAGCGGCGCGGCCCGCCAATCACGCGGTCCGTGGCCTCCTCCAACGCGTCCGGGGTAATCACGTTGCCGCCGATGCGGGCGGTGAGCAGCGCGGCCTCGTTGAGCACGTTGGCCAGGTCCGCACCACTCATGCCGGCCGTGCGCTTCGCCAGCGCATCCAGGTCGACGTCCTTGGACAACGGCTTGCCCTTCGCGTGCACCTTCAAAATCTGGGCGCGGCCCGCGATGTCCGGGTTGGTCACCGGGATCTGGCGGTCGAAGCGGCCCGGGCGCAGCAGCGCCGGGTCCAGGATGTCCGGGCGGTTCGTCGCCGCGATTAGGATCACGCCCTCGCGGTCGCCGAAGCCGTCCATCTCCACCAGCAGCTGGTTCAGGGTTTGCTCGCGCTCGTCGTGGCCGCCGCCCATGCCGGAGCCACGCTGGCGGCCGACGGCGTCGATCTCGTCGATAAAGATGATGCAAGGCGAGTTCTCACGGGCCTGCTTGAACAAGTCCCGCACGCGGGAGGCGCCCACGCCGACGAACATCTCGACGAAGTCAGAGCCGGAGATGGTGTAGAACGGCACCCCGGCCTCACCCGCAACAGCGCGCGCAAGCAGCGTCTTACCAGTGCCGGGCGGGCCGTAGAGCAGTACGCCGCGCGGAATCTTCGCGCCGAGCGACTCGTAAATCTTCGGGTCGATGAGGAAGTCCACGACCTCCTGCAGCTCATCGACGGCCTCATCGGCGCCGGCGACGTCCGCGAACGTGTTCGTCGGATTATCCTTCGACAGCTGCTTCGCCTTCGACGAGCCAATGCCGAACATGCCGCCACCGGCCTGCATGCGGTACATGAAGAAGAACAGCAGACCGAAGATCAGCACCATCGGCAGCATGAAGCCGAGCATCGACATCAGGAAGGACTCCTGCGTCACGTTCGTCTTGTACTTGTCCGGGGCGGCTTCCTTCACCGCGCCGAAAATCTCCGGCGTGGTGCGCGCCGGGTACTGCGCACTAATCTGCTCGACGCCCTCGCGCTCTTCGACCGTGATCGGCTCCCGCAGGTCAATGCGGACCCGCTGCTCGCGGTCGTCGATCTGGACTTCCTTGGCGTTCTTGTTCTGCAGCTGCTCCATCGCGATCGACGTGTCCACGCGCTGGTAGCCGCGGGTGTCATCCCCGATGAGGGTGAGCAGGTACAAAACAATAAGCACGGTGGCGCCGATCAGGCCCCACCGCAACACGTTTTTATTCTTGGTCATACAGCTCTTCTGTGTGTATTAGATGTCCTCAGGCGCGTCGGAGTAGACGCGGGGGTGCAACGTGCCCACGTACGGCAGGTCGCGGTAGCGCTCGGCGTAGTCCAGGCCGTAGCCGATAACGAACTCGTTCGGGATGTCGAAGCCGACGTCGAGAAGTTCAATCTTGGCCTTCTGCACCTCAGGCTTGCGCAGCAGCGTGATCACCTCGAGGCTCCTCGGGTTGCGGCCCGACAGGTTCTTCAGCAGCCAGGACAGGGTCAGGCCGGAGTCGATAATGTCCTCGACCACGAGCACGTCGCGGCCTTCGATCTCCTTGTCCAGGTCCTTCAGAATACGCACCACGCCCGAAGACGTGGTGGAGCTACCGTAGGAGGACACCGCCATGAACTCCATCTCGCACGGGATGGTGAGCTTGCGGGCGAAGTCCGTCAAGAAGAACACCGCGCCCTTGAGCACGCACACGAGCACCAGGTCCTGCTCGGCGTCGCGGTACTTCTCGGAGACCATGTCGGCCAGCTCTTGGATGCGCCGCTGCAGGTCTTCCTCAGGGATCAACACCGCCTCCACGTCGTCTCCGTAGCGGTGTGGCGCAACGTTGAAATCCTTCTTGTCATACAGCTCGGTCATCGGGTGCCCTTTCTCAAGACCGTCTCGGTTGGCATCAGTTCATCATCTTGCCACTTTCACGCCACCTTGGACAACCATTTAGACGAACTCGAGTTTTCCGTCGCGCCGCGCCACCCGCACCCCGCCGCCGAGATGCACCGCGCCCTGCCCCCGCCAGTTCGTCACCAGCGCCTCAATCGTCGCCAGGTGGGCACCTTTGACCTCTCCCCGCTTTTCGACGATCCACTCCGCCACCACCGCCCTCCTCACCACCGGCGGAAGGGTTGCGAGCTCCGCGCAGTCCAGCGTGTCCGAGTTTGTGCTTGTGGCCGGGGTGATGCGTTGCAGCTGCACCGACGCCTCCGCGATCCGGTCCGCCGTGCCCGCCAGGGCAGGCACGACCTCCCCGCCGACGATCTCCTCCAGCAGCGGGATCACCCGGTGGCGCAGCGCTACACGCCGGTAACGCTCATCCTGGTTCATCGGGTCCTGCCAGGGGGTCACCCCCAGTTCGGCGCAGGCGCCTTCGGTGTCCGCGCGGCGGACATGCAGCAGCGGGCGCACCAGGCGGCCCGCCCGCGGGGACATCCCCGCCGGGTTGCCGCGCAGTGCCCCCAACAGCAGCGTTTCGGCCTGGTCGTCGGCGGTGTGGGCTGTCCACACGTCACGGTCGGGGCCAGCGTGCCCGAACAGGGCCGCGTAGCGGGCCTGCCGGGCGTCGGCCTCGGTGCCCTTGCCGGTTGGTGTGATTTGGATGGTTGCGACATCCGCAGCCACCCCAAAGTTCCGCGCCTGCTCCGCGGCGCGCCCGGCAACCTGCGCCGAGCCCTCCTGCAATCCGTGGTCCACCACCAGTGCCGTCACGTCCAAACGCTCCGCCGCGGCCGCCGCCACCAGCGCCAACGAGTCCGCCCCGCCCGACAGCCCAATCACCGCAGGCCCCGTCCACCCGCGCACCGCGCGGCGACACGCCAAAAAGTGGGGGCTGCGCCGGGGCCAGAACGGCTCCATCGTTAAAACTCCCGCAGCGCCGACGCGAACATGTCCATCGCCCGGCGCGCCTCCAGAATGTCCGAGTCGTTCGAGAGCAACGCAAACGTGTACACGTTGCCGCTTTCCGCCGTCACCGTGCCCGCCAGCCCCGACGTCTCGTCCAAGGTGCCCGTCTTCGCGCGCACCCAACCACGCCCGGCCAGATCCCCGTAGCGGGTCGCCAGGGTGCCGTCGCCGGCGGCAATCGGCAGTGCGTCCAGCATCGGGCGCAGCTGCTCGTGCTGGGTGGCGTCGCTCAGGATGCTGTCCAACATGCGCGGCGTAATCCGGTTATCCACCGACAGGCCAGAGCTATCCACCAACGTAATGCCGCCCGTGTCGAAGCCGTGCTCCGCCAACACGTGCAGGGTGGCGGAGGGGGCGTCGATACCTACGTGGGCCGCAACCTCCCTGCCGATCGCCTCCGCATAGACGTTGTCGGACTCCTTCATCATCATGTGCAGACGCTGCACCAAGTCCGGCGACTCCACCCGCGCCAACGTCTCCGCCTCCGCCGGAGCCGGGCCCAGACCCACCGTCTGCGCGCCCACGCGGTCCGCGAGCGCCTGCGCCACATCCAACGCCGGAGTATGCGAGCGCGGCACGTCCCCCTCCGTCTCCCCATTCAGCCGACCGCCCGAAAGCATCGCCGGCTCCAGAGGCGCGACGAAACCACCATCGATATCCACGGGGTCCCAGCCCGGCATCATAGACGGCTGGTCCTCCCACGCACTGGTGTCAATGAATACGGCGGTGACCTGCTGGTTTCCCAGCTGCCCGGCGAGCTGTTCGATGGCCTCCGCATCGAGCCACACGTCACCGTTGGCCTTGATCACGACCGACCCCGGCTGCTCCCCGCGCACCACTTGCGTCTCGATCCTGTCATCCGCCCCCAACTCCAACACCGCCGCCGCAGCCGTCAAAATCTTCGTCGTCGACGCCGGACGCAACGCCTCCCCCGCCAACCGGTCAAACAACACCTCACCCGTGCTGCCATCCGACACGCGCGCATGGAACGTACCCAACGCGGGATCCTCCGCAAGCTCCGCGAGACGCGCCTGCAACGCTTGGACATCCACCGGGCGCGGCACCGCCGGCACCAACACCGGCTCCGTCTGCGGCAACTGATACGCCGGGGCGTGCTCAATCCGGCCCAGCTCCTGCTGCGCCGCCACACCGAAACCAGCCGCGCCCCCCACCGCAATTAACGCCACGCCACCAACAATCCAAGTCCAAAGCTTCACGGCGCATAAGCGTAGCCCAAACCCACACAGCGACGCAGCCCCGTATGATAAGTACCGCTACTATCAACGCGACTACAAAAGGAGCGCACATGGCTGTCGAAGTCACCATCGAAATCCCGAAGGGTTCCCGCAACAAGTACGAACTCGACCACGAGACCGGCAAGGTCTACCTCGACCGCTACTTGTTCACCCCGATGGCCTACCCACTCGACTACGGCTTCATCGACGAAACCCTCGCCGACGACGGCGACCCAATGGACGCCCTCGTCATCCTCCCCGAATCCGTCTTCCCAGGCGTCATCGTCAAGGCACGTCCAATCGGCGTCTTCAAAATGACCGACGAAGCCGGCGGCGACGACAAACTCCTCTGCGTCATCGACGACGTCCGCTACGACCACTACCAGGACATCGACGACGTCTCCCAGTTCCTCAAGGACGAAATCGAGCACTTCTTCGTCCACTACAAGGACCTCGAACCAAACAAGGAAGTCTCCGGTTCCGGCTGGGGCAACAAGGCAGAGGCCGAGAAGATCCTGCAGGCCTCCATCGACAACTACGAGAAGTAGTCTGCTGCCTCTGAAGCCTTTGAGGTTCTTAGCGCCTTATGGTTTGCCGCCCGGGTTGTCCTGGGCGGCTTTTTCTTGGGGTTTTTGCTTGGTCCTTGCTTGGTCCTTGCTTGACCGTGCACCAAATTCCTGCTTTTCGGGAGGGCGCCGTCGAGTTCTCCCAGGTCGCTGGTGCTGTGTGAAGGAATTTGGTGTCTGCCCTGCTCAGCCAGTGACAAAAGACGCAACCCCCCTTTTTCACGACCTGGGGTTTTGCCGTAATCGGGGGGCAGGCGTCCTTTGTCACTCGCTTCCCAATCTGTGCACCAAATTCCATCACGGACTTCCAACGACCTGGGCCTTTCCAACCCGCTCTCCTCGAAATTGAGGAATCTGGTGTCTATCAAAAGCCTATGCGCACCAAATCCCGGGATTTCCGCGAGCAACCCAAGGCATTTCCCCAGGTCGCCGAGCGCGCGTAGGGGAATCTGGTGTCACTCGCTCCGCAATCTATGTACCACGAGCGGCTAGAACTTGAGGTGATCCTTCGCCCAGAACGCCGCCGCACCCAGCAACGCGAGCAGTGGCACCAGGATCGCCGCGATGATGCCGCCCTTCGAGCTGCCTTCGCAATTCTCGGAGGATCCACTTGAGGAACCATCCTTCGCGCAGGTAGCGGGCGCAGGGACGCTCGGCTCGGGTGTCGGCTCACTTGTCGACGTCCCCACCTCTGGCTCCGAGGTCTCCTCCGTTGTCCGCGCGGCGGACTCGGACGTGGTAGCCGACTCGGTCTTCGACGAAGATGCCGTCGTCGTCAACGTTGTTGGAGACTCTGGCGCGGGCTCAACCAGCGTAGTGGTTGGTGTGGTTGTCCGCGGGGCGGACACCTTCGGAGCTTCCGAGGTCGAAGGCTCGATGGACTCGCTCGACGGGGCGGCCGAAGTCGTTTCGGTTGCCCGCGGGGCGGACGCCTTCGGTGCCTCCGAGGTCGAAGGCTCCGCGGAAGGCTCCACCGAAGTCGTCGACAAAGTAGCCGAAGTCGTTTCGGCTGTCCGCGGGACGGACGCCTTCGGCGCTTCTGCGGAAGTCGTTGCGGAAGTGGGCGTCGAAACCTCTGATGTGGTCAGAGATGGTGCGACCGAAGTAGTCACCGACGATGGCGCAGCAGAAGAGGTGACGTCCGTGGTTGTTGGCGTCGGCTCCTTTGCCAGCAGCTCGTCCAGGTTCTTCTGCGCCTCCTTGACGCGGAAGAAGGTGCGGTCGAGGTCAGCTTGCGCCTCGTTTATGATCGGCGCGTACTTCGTCCGTCGAGCCAAGGTCATGCGGTCCTCGGCCTTTTCATGTTCCGCAGTTGCGGCAGCGAGCACGGCGCGCGCTTCCTCAACGGTGCGCGGTTTCACGGCAGGCACGTAGGTCGGCGCTTCGAACTGCGGGGTGGTAGCGCCACAGTTCGGACAGCACCCTGTAGTTGAGGTGGAGGTCTCCACACTTGTCGACGGCCCCACTGTCGGCGTTGTCCGCTGCGCGGAAGTCGTCGACGTGGTCGGCGCAACGGTAGTCAACGGGTTTGATGTTGTCGGCTTGCTCGTGGTTGTCCGCGGGGCGGACACCGATGGCTGCGCGGAAGCGGTTGCAGACGTGGTCGTACTCGTAGGCGTGGTTGTGGTTGTTCGTGGGGCGGACGTCGGTGGCGTGGAGGTCTCGCTCGCGAGTTGTTGCCGCAGCACCTCTAGGTTGTCTTGCGCTTCTTGGAAAGCTCGGCGAGCATTTTTCACACGCTCCTGTGAAATGATTCGGTCCGCGAAATTCTCGGCTTGGTTGAGTGCGTCTTGTGCAGCAACGAACTCCCTTACCGTCTCGTCCACGATGCGCTTGCCCTCGGCCTCAGTGGAAGGCTTCGGCGGCGCGACGTACTCCGGCAAAACAATTCGGTGTGTTTCCCCTGTCGGCGACGGCTTCGGGGACGAAGGCTGCGTCAAAGTCGACGACGAAGACGAAGAGGAAAGGGCCGAAGAAGAGGAGATAGTCGGCGCCGTCGAGGTGACCGTGGTCGTTGGCAGCGGCTGGGCGCTCGGGATGGTGGGCATCGGCAGCGGTGGCAGGTCTGGGAGGGACGGCTGGCTCGGCGCCGAGGTAGTTGGCGTCGTCGAGGTAGACGAAGAAGACGAGGTAGTTGGCGTCGGTTTCGGGCGCTCGGAAATCGTCGTCGTCACCACCGGCGGCAAAGGTGAAGGCTCAGGCGATGGCTCAGGTGAAGGAGTTGGCGTCGGCTTCTGGCGCAGGTTGTTGCGCAGGATGAGGATTTCGGCGTCGAGAGGCTGCGGCACCACGCCGGGCTTGCTGGAGTACCCGGAGACCATGAGGAGGTTGTCGCAGCTGTGCGCGAGCGCCATCGCGTGGCCCATTTCGTGGGCGATGGTCATGATGCGGCTTTTCGGTTCAACGTAGCGACCGAACATCCTTGGACTGATCCGTACAGTGAGGGTCGGCCCGCCGCCGGTGACTCGGCCGAGCACCGGCAGGTTCGGGTCGACGATTACGCTGACGGCCTCGGGCGTTTTGTTGTCGATGAACTTGATGTCCAGGTATCCGCCGCGGGCGCGCACGGCGTCGACCCACAGGTTCGCGGCGTATTCGATGTCGGCGTGGTGGCCGGTGGTGTCGTACAGGTAGAGGGTGTTGTTGCGGATGCCCGTGTTGTGGTCACCCGGGAATGTAAAGCGTGTGATGTCGAGCTTCTGCCCGCGCTGAAACTGCGACTTCAGTGCCCGACATTCAGAGCCATCCGACTTTACATCGACGTGCGCGGATGCGGGCGTCGTGCCCCCTAGCATCAGGGAGAAAGAACATACTGCAGCAAGGACACGTCGAGTTTTCACAAGGGATTACTATATGAGGTATCGGCGCCCGTACGCAAAGACGGCCGCACCAATTATCGACGCCACCACCAACGCAAACAGTGCCCGAACCAGGGTGTTGGATCCGGTCTCAGCTGCGATACCGCGCTGCTCCGCAACTGGGGCCTGCGCCGGGGCGGCCTGCTGTTGCACCTCGACAGGCGTCTGACCTGCAGCCTTGGAGGTTGCCAGGCCTTGGCGTGCGACCTCAGCGGCGTTTTCCGCGAGGAGCGAGTTGGAGTCCTTCACCTCGGCGTCGGTTGGCGGCTCGTTGATGCGCGCCAGGTCGGTGACGTAGGTCTTGCCGTCAGCGTTGAGGTAGTACGTCAGCCCACCGATGGCGAGCACTGCCGGCAGCGCGATCAGGCCAGCAGCCGCCGGTGCCGGGTTGTTCGGGTCGATGTCCTCGGCGGTGAATAGGACGTCCTGGTGGTCGCCGGTCGGAGCTGGTTGCTCGACAGGGGTCGTTACCTCGGGAGCGGAGGGGGCGTCGATAAGCCCGGCGACAGCCGCCTTGGCCACGTCCACTGCGCGCTCACGGTCAGCGGCCGAAAGCTGGTCGAACGCGATGTTGACCAGGTTGCGGTCCGGCACGTAGTGGGTGCCGTCCTGGGTGAGGAAGTATTCGGCACCGTTGATGTCGTGGGTCACGGCTGGCAGCGGGACGTCCTGCGCCTGTGCCATGGGGACGATGGCGGTTGCGAGCGCGCCGGTCATGACGGCGGCCAAAACGGTGTTGCGCTTCATTGGGGCTCCTTTACTCAACATGAAGTCTCAAGTCTTACTTCATGGTTTAGCCCCCACTGTAGACGCACTTCACCCCAGTCACAAGTGTTTACACAAAAAACTTCAGTTACTTTGCGCCGGTCTCGGTCGGCGGCGCATCCAGCACCGATGCAAACTGCCACCCAATCACCGCATTGCGAACCGAGTCCGCCAAAACGTTGCGCGGCTGAATACAAGAGATCGTGAGCAGGCGCCCCGGTCGCGGACCATCGCCCCAAATATCAACATCGCTAGCCATGACCTCCTTCACCGGGTCATGCAGGTCAGTCGCGCGATAAGACAACCACTTCCCGCCAGCCGCCTCGGAGTCGGCGGTACGCAGGTAGAGCATGTCCCCCACCTGGACGGTGTGATGGTCGGAGGAGCCGTCAAAAAGCTGGTCAAAGACCCCATGCACACCTGCACCCGTGTGACCAGCAACGACCACCAGGTCCTTAGCCTCAGGCCCCGGCAGCGAATACGGCCTATCCGACGCCGTATACACACATGCCTTATCTAATGTGGCGGGATCAAGGGCGTCCGCGCGCACGCGACACGGGCCCTCCTCGAACTGCGCGCGAAGCCCCACCGAGGGAATAAACATCTCCAACGGCTGCGACTGCCCAAGTGCTGCAGGAGCCTCCGCTAGGGGCACCGCTGAGGGCTCGGGCGCAGGTGCCTCCTTCTTACCGCACCTCACCGGCAGCGAAACGAGCACCACGAGCAGCAGCAACGCCGCAACCCGGCGCACCCAAAACACCCACTGAGGCGGGCGAGTTCGAGGAGACGTACGCATAGTGGAAATCGTAGCCGACGCACCCGACACTTCCGCTACAATCGCGCACATGCAATCCATCAACGTCAACAAAGTCCCCGAAAACGCCCAGCTTATCGACGTCCGCGAGCCCGAAGAATACGCAGAAGTCCACGCAGCAGGCGCCACCAACCTACCCTTAAGCGAACTGACCACACTCACCGACAAGATCGACCCCGACCAGGACATCTACGTCATCTGCCGCTCCGGCGGGCGCTCGTCGCGCGCATGCGAGTACCTCGAACAGGTCCACGGCTGGGAACCCATCAACGTCGAAGGCGGCACCATGGAGTGGGTCGCCAACGGCCTGCCCACCGAGTAGCACAGTTTCCTTCCTGGCCAGCAGCCCTATACTCTGGACTTATGGCCACGATTGAACTCCCCGAGGCGCTGACTACCTCGCCATCGTTCCAAATCGAACGAGTGCGCAGACACACCAAAGATGAGGTGGAGCGCACCCTGGCGAAGCACGACTCCTCCATGCGCGAGTTTTGGGTGCTCAGCTGCGTATCCGAGCAAGCACGCTCCCAATCCCAGCTTTCCGAGCTCCTCGCCATCGACGCCTCCGACATGGTCCGCCTCATCGACTGCCTGGAAAAACACGCGTGGGTCAAACGCGAACGCGACCCAAATGACCGCCGCCGCCAAATCGTGACCGCGACCGAGAAAGGCGGCAAAGCGCTGACCAAACTCGCGGACGAAGTGGCCGCCGCCGAGGAGCGAGCCCTCGACGCCGCCAACCACAAGCAGCTCAAGAACCTGCGGAAGCTGTCGCAGGCGATTTTGTAGTTCTTGGTTGGGTTGCTTGGGGGGCTGCAGACTTGCGCGCACCAAATTCCTTGATTTCTGGGGAAGGTTCCGCGTTCCCCCAGTTCACGTGGCTCGCAGGAGGGAATTTGGTGTCTGCCCCGCCACCCCGAGTGACAAAGGACGCAGCCCAATTTTCACGACCTGGGCTTTTGCCGGAGTCTGCCGACAAGATTGCGCCCTTTGTCACTCGCTCCCCCATCTATGCACCAAATTCCCTCTTTTGGAAGAGGTGCCGTCGCGTTTTCCCAGGTCGCAGATTGTGAGCGTGGGAATTTGGTGTCACCCCAACGCCTATGCGCACCAAATTCCCTCTTTCCAACGCACACCCGGGGAATTTCCCCAGGTCGCGACCCCTGCGTGTAGGAATTTGGTGCCACGCCAACCCCCAACTACCCCAGCCCAGTCTCCCGGCGCCTACGCTTCCACCAGCGCCACAGGATCAGCAGCAACACCACCAACACGATCAAGGCCACGAGTATCATCCACCAGCTAATTCCCAGGCCGGTGACCTGCGGTTCGGGGGCGTCGGGGTCGAGGGGGACGCGCTCGGCGTGGACGAGCAGCCGATCGGTGTTCAGGCCGTAGGGAGTGCACGTGATCAGGGTGAGGCGGTCTTCCCCCGGCTGGTAGCGCACTGCCTGGTATTGGTCCGGTTTGACGATTTCGCGGCTGACCATTTGGTAGCGCAGCCGCTGCCCCATCACGTCGATGTAGATGTCTTGGCCTGGTTTGAGGGTGGGGAGGGCGTCGAACATGGCGGCGTTGACCATGCCGGTGTGGGCGGTGATGACGGAGTTGGCGCCGTCGCCACCGATGGGCAGGGTGGAGCCGAACATGTGGCCTGCGCCTTCGTAGAGTACGTGGGGTGCGGTGGTGTGGTAGACGGGCAGGTCCACCCCGATGTCGGGGATGCGGATGCGTGCCATGATGCCCCCAGAGCCTGACAGGTTGAGTTGTGCCAGGTAGTCGGGCATGTCGGGGTCGTTTGTTGAGGGTGGGCGTGCGTGTGTGCCGGTGGCGAGGAGCCGTTGGTTGTAGTCGCGGGCGCGGGCGAGTTGGGCGTCGCGTTCTTCGGCGCTGAGGTTGGTGGTGTGTTCGCTGTAGGCGTCGGCTTGGCGGCGGAGCTGTTCGTTGGTGGCGAGTGTGGCCACGATTGGGTACAGCAGCAGGAGCGCGCCGAGGATCAGCCCGATGAGCGAGATGAGGTTTCCGGCGCGTTTGCGGGCGGGTTGGCTCACTGTTCCTGCTCGTCTTCTTTTCGACGCGCCAGCAACCATCCCGCAACGATCAGGGCGAGGGCGAGCAGCGCGAGCCAGATGACGTTGGCGCCGGTATAGGCGAGTACTTGGCCGAGGCGCCCGCGCGGGCCGTCCTGTGAAGGCTGCGCTTCGGTTGTAGGTTTCGGCGTTTCCGGCGTGGTCGTCTTCGGTGCTGGACCTGTCGGCGATGGTCCAGCCGGGGCCGTACCCGACGAGCCCGCCTGCCCTGGCAGCCCCGGCAGCAGTGGCACGAGTGGCAGCAGCCCGAGGAGCCCCCACAGCCAGCGGCGATCCCCCTTGGAGGAGCCCTGCTGCGCGGGTGCCTCGATGAGCACGTCGGCGTGGGCGGCGCGCACGGTGACGTGGTTGCGTTCGGGGTCCATGCCGTCGGTGGTGAGGGTGGCGTCGGCACCTGCGGTGCCTTCCGCGGTGGCGCGGGTACGCTGCTCGAGCGTGACGGTAGTGCTGGCGTCGGCGGCGCGGGCGCGCGCGAGTTTCTGCAGGCCAGACTTGGTCAGGACTGCGCGCAGGCGGTTGCCTTCGCGGTGGAAGGCGACATCGCCTGGTCTGAGCGCCGCCCCGTTGATGCGCACGGTGGGGTCCCCATCAAACGCCAGGTTTCCGGTGAGCGTCAGGGTGAGCTCGTAGTGGCCGATGGTGCCGTCGAGAGACGGGTTGGGCGCAACGCCGCGCACAGTGAGGGTGACGTCCTCGCCGGGGTGAACACGCTGGCGGCTGGCTGTAAGCGCCACGTTGAGGTGCTGGGCTTTCGGTTCCACGGTGCGCGGGGAGCCGCCCGTCACTGGCACCACGAAGGGCGCAAAGAAGACTTGCGACGCCGCTTTCGCCTCAGTGTCGCCAAGCGTGAAGAGGTACGCGCCGGGTTGCAGGCCGTCGAGGGTGGCGCGTCCGCCGCTGGTGCGCGCGGTGGCGACTTCGACGATCGTGTCGGGCTGCGTGCGTAGCAGTGCGGGGACGTCGAGGGTCGCCAGCGACTCGCGCCCGGCCTGGGTACTCATGTCCACGGTGGTGATGCGTGAGGCGGTGACGGTGCGCTCCCCGATGGTGTCCAGGCCGTCGACACCTGCGGCGGCGCGAAGGTCCACCGTGACGCTGCCCGGTGCCGCGGCCACCGCGGCGGGTGGCCCGAACGCAGGCATGCCGACGCCGGCAACGCCGACCGTTACGGCCAGCGCCACCGCCATCGCAGTCCCCGGGTTTCTCACCGCTGTGTGCTCCTCTACTTATGCCTTGCGGGAGCGCAGCTGGTAGACAGCGCCGCCGCCGAAGAGGACCACGCCAAGCGCCAGGATGATGAGCATGGTGCGCTCACCGGTTGCTGGCAGGCGGCCGAACAGGTTGTCCTTGACGTTGTTCACGCTGCCGCTGAGCGTCTTGGTGGTTTCGTCGTAGTTCAACGGCTGTGGCTCCGGGTTATTCAGGTAGCCGGACACGCCCTTGGTTTCTACGGCGCAGTAGTCGGCAAACTTGCTGTCCTTCTTGGTCAGGTTGAGGCCTTCGGCCTTCGCCAGGGCGGCCCCGGCGTTCTCCTGGCCTTCGGCGACGGTCTGGTCGGCCTTCAGCGTGGTTTCCACCTTGCCGCTGATGACGACGCGCTGGGCAGCAGTGCCTTCGTCCACCTTCCAGGAACCGTCTTTCTGCTTGGTGCAGGTGAAGATCTGGAACTCGGCGCCGGCGCCATTCTTGTCGCCGTCCTTGGCCTGCTTGTTCAGCAGCTTGGTCACCTCAACCTTGGCGAAGTTCAGCGTCGTCTTTCCGTCGTTCGGGTCGTCGGTTGGGGTGGTGTTGTGCGGTTGATCGTCGTTGGAGTAGTACACCTGCGCGGTGTTGTCGATCGTGCCGTTCTCAGGCAGCTTGACCAGCTTCGCGTCGAACTCGGTGCGCACGGTCAGGCCGGGGTTGGTGGCGCGCAGCTCACGCAGCTTCTGCAGGCCAGCCTCGGTGAACTCCACGGTCACGGTGTTGTCGCCGTTGTCGGCCACGGTGTAGTGGGTGCCGGCGGCAAGGGGCTCCGGGTTTTTGTCGTCCGCGGACTTCAGCACCTGCACCTGCACGGGGTGCGCGGCCTGCGACCACTCAAGGTTCGCCGCCAGCGTATCGACGACCCTCAGCTGGTCACCTTCCGGGTTCGGGCCGAACGCTGGGATGGGGGCGTCAATACGGTAGCGGGCGTTATCTCCCAGGGTGATGTTTTCGCTGATGAGCGACTTCTTCGGCTCCAAGATCTGGTTCTTCGGGCTGATGGTGCGCTCGTACTGCGCCACGCCCTTTTCAAATGCCGGGAGGGTAAGCAGGAACGGGGTCGCCACGGAGTGCTTGGCGCCCTCGGCGCGCAGCTCGGTGACGCGGAAGAGGCCCACGCCGAGGTCCTCGAAGATGGCCTCGCCGTCACCGTTGGTTGCTACCTCTTTCGCAGTAAAGTTCGGGTCCGCCTGCAACTCGGAGACCTTCTTCTCCCCGGCTGCGGCAACGTCCTCCCAGCCCTTCGCGGTGTTCAGCGGGGCGGTGGCGATGCGCTCCACCTTGAAGGTGACGCCCTTGATGGTCTTCATGCCGTCAAGCGTGCCGTTCTCACCGACCGGCTCGCCCTCGTACTTCTTGATCGTCAGCTTCGTGGCGCGGTTGACATCGACCTGCGCCTGGGCGACGGCGGTTGGCAGCGTCGCTACGACGGAGGCGCCGACCGGCCCAACGAACGCGACCGCGGCCGCGGTGGATACCGCAAGTGCTGTGCGGGAAATGATGTGTTTCATGGTATCTAACTTTCTGTTGTTGGAGTTGTTGAGGTTGAAGTCTCTGTAAGGAAGCGACGGGCGCTGAAGCCAAAGAGCAGCAGGCCAAGCAGCAGAATCCACACGAGTGTAGTGCGGCCGGTATCTGGCAACAACCAGCCAATGGTCGACGGCACCCGCAGCGCCCCGTACGTGGATTCGGCGCTGACCACCCCGAGGGCGCCCGCCGACGCCTGCAGCGTCGCGGTGCCACGGTGGCGGAAGGTTCCTTCCGCGGGGATGTCCACCGTGACGGCGCAGGTTGCGGACTGGCCCGGCGCCAGCGCCGCCCGCACCGCCTCGCATGCGGCGGCGGGGATGGTGCCCTGCTCGCCGATGGTGCGCGGGCCGCCGGGCGTGCGCACCGTCATCCCCGCCAGAGCCGGATCGCGCAGCACCATGTTGGACAGGTCGAACTGGCCGGTGTTGGTCAGCTCGTAGGTGATGTCCATGGTGGTGGCGTGATCCGGCAACAGGGCGGTATCCACCACGTTGGTGACGCCGGACAGCGGGGTGCCCGCGATGCGCTTGTCGAGGGCCACGCTGGCGTACTTGTTCAGCGCGGTCGCCGCCCAGGCGTCGCCCGCGCGGGTGGTGTCGGCGGCCTTGGGGGCGAGCACCTTAAACGCCACGGTCGGCGTGCCGGTTTCAGGCAGAAAGCCCTCCCCCAACTTGGCTCCCCGGGAGGTCAGCGCGAACGTGTACGTCCCGTTCGCCTGCTCTTCCTCCACGGTGCACTCGCTGCCCACGGGGACGTTCCGCAGCACGTGGGTCTGCCCGGCGCGCAGGGTAAACGGCTCGCGGGTGCCGTCGCCGCAATTAGCGCGGAAGGTGTAGGTGGCTTCTGCGTCGGGGGCGCCTGCAGCCTGCTTCGTCAGCGCGACGTCCACGGTTGCCCGCGGGTGGTGCGCCTGCACGCCGACGACCACCGCCGGGTCAGCCGCGGTGGTGTCCGGGGCGTCGGCGGCGACGTCAACTGCGTATTCGTACTGCTTGGCTCGCACGTCCTGCGGGGCGACGCCGTCCACGGTGGTATCCGGGCCGTTGTAGGCGCCGTTGTGCCAGGCGGCGAAGCCGAGGTACGGGCGACGATCACCCGCGGACACCTCAAGCTCGCCACGCGCGCTGAGCGCCGCCGCGGCATCCACGGTCAGGGTGCACGAGGTCCCCGCCGGCACCTCCACGGTGCGCAGCCCGGTCACCGGCACGGCGTCCGCGCCGGGCAGCGGGCGCTCGGGGACTTCGGCCAGGCTGAACTGGACTGGTCGGGTGGCCAGGGTGGTGTCGCCGTCTTTGCACACGAGCGTGCCCGTGTAGCCTGCGGGGTCCGCGCCGTGGAGGTACCCAGTTTGGCGCATCGCTACCTGCAGGTTGGTGGTGCGTCGGCTTACCTTGTTCACCAGGTGCAGCTCTGCGCCCTGGGTGGTGACGTCGGCCTCCACGCTGGGGTGGGCCGCGGCCACGGTGAGCTGGGCGGGCACGTTGTCTACCGCGATTTCGCGCAGGCGACAGTGCGCACCGACCGGCACCGCGGACTCCGCACCGCCTGCAGAGACGTAGCGCAGCCCGCCGTCAACCGCCGTGAAATCACCGGGCTGCAGCTGGAGCGGCAGCCCTTCCACACTGGTCAACTCGGTGCCGAGCGCCCGGCACTGCAGCGCGAAGCGCATCGTGTTCGCCTCGCCGAGCAGTCGCATGTCCGAGGGATTGCCTTCGATGTCTTTGCGCAGCTTCAGCGGCGCGGTCTGGTACACGTAGCGGCTGGTAGCACGCACGACGTTGGCCGCGGGGTCTTCTTCGACCACGAACGCAGGAGCAACCGCCGCCTCATTCCCCTGTTCGAGCGGCTTGCCCGTCGCCAGCGTCGGATCCGGGCGGCTGACGGTCCAGTCCACCGCGTCCGGCAGCATGGTGGCCCGCAGCGGGCCCTCCGGGGTGTCCGCCTGGAGGTCCAGCGGCGCATACCCGCCAAGCTCGACCGTGCAGGCCGCGCCAACCGGCACGCCTGCCACGCTGACGGCGCCTTCGCCGTCGACGGTGGCGCTGCGGCGGAGCAATTCGGCGTCGCCGTCGAAGCACACCAGCGTCACCGGGTGGGCGGGCAGCACCGCGCCGAGCGCCTTACCGGCGGCCTCATAGTCCTGACGCGTCGTCCCCGGCAGCACCACGCCGGTGCGCACGGTTGCGTCGGTGACGCGGCGGGAGAACGTGTTGATGAACTCCACCGAATTACCAGCCCGCGCGACGGTAAACGTGTTGCCCGGTGTGCCGTCCACGGCGGTCGTCGCCGCCATGTGGATGCCCGGCTCCGGGGTCAGGGGGTTCTCCGCGACGGTGCAGCTGCTGCCCACCACCAGGTCGCCCTGGGTAAACACCACGCCGTTGCGCACCGACGCCTGCAATGACGCCCCCGGCGTGCCGTCCGGCAGCACACAGCGTAGCGACGCCGGATACTCCCGCCCGAGCCACGCCTCCTGCTTCGCAGACGCGATCAGGTCCTTGGTCGCCGGGTCGAACCGCACGCGCTTGACCCCGGTGAGGGTGGCGCGCTGGTAGGCGAACTCGTCCTCCATGGCCAACGTGGCGCGGTCTCCGACCGTAAACGCCACGCCAGGCGCCAGCTCTGTGGCCTGCTCGCCGCCCGGCGCGTAGTGGCCCACCGTGGTGTGGGTGATCGGGTAGTCCACGCCCTTGCTGTTGGTGCGTTGCGTGTCCACCGGGCTGCGCCGCGCAAGGGTGCACTGGGTGCCTGCGGGGATTTCGGCGGCGGTGAAGGTGCGCTGGGCGCCGTCGGCAAGCTGGAAGGTCTCTTGGAATGCACCGCAGCTCAACTGATAATCGACGCCCACCTTCGGGTACAGTGCCTGCTCCCCGGTGTAGCGCTGCGTGATGGTCAGCCCGTTGCCGGCAGGGGTAAACGTGTTGGTCACGGTGGCGGTGTTGGTGGCGCCGGTGATGGTCAGCGCCACGTTATCCACGTCAGTGTCCCAGTTCACGCCGCCGGGCAGCTGGGGGCGATCCTCGGTGAAGGTACAGGTGTTGCCGTAGGGCACGCGCATGGTGGCGCCGGGGCCGTCGTCGACACGCGGATCTCCCACTTTCAGCGTGACGGGCGCACCCGGAGCGACCGTTGCGGTGCCCTCCAGCTTGATTGCCTCGACCGTGCCATTGCTCACGACGTTGCGGGAACCGCACGCGAAGTTGAACGTGTAATTCGCGGGCAGGCCGCGCACCCCGTTGGCAGTCACTGCCTTGGAAAGCTGTGCGGTGCCGTACTTGTAGTCGTAAGTACGGGTGATGGTGAATGCGTCCGCCTGCCCATCGCCGACCGTCAACGTCTGCGGCGCGACGGTCGTGCTCTGCAGCTCGAACGTGCGCACTGGGCCCTCGCCGGGAGCCGCAGTGGGCTCCTGCGGGCTCAGGGTACACGTGGAACCGACCGGCATCTTCGGGATGACGGCGTGGCCGTCAGTCAGCGTCACAGTGCCGGTGCGCTTCGTCGCGTCCGGGGCCGTGCACGCGTAGTTCGCGCTGAAACCCTGGCCCGTCACGGACGGCAACGCACCCGCCGGCCCCGCAAGCACCTGGTGCACCTGCACATCGGCGGTGCGGTAGTCGTAGGTGCTGCGGATTTCCACCGGCTCGGCGGTCGCAGGCCCGGTCGCGGGCAGGCGCAGCGCCAGCCCGTCCTGCTGCTGGGTGGCACCGGTGACATCCCTGCTGGTCAGGCTGATGTACTTCTGCTGCTCCGCTGTCAGCCCTTCGACGGGGCGCAACACGCAATCCTGCCCGCGTGGCACACCATCCACCGTCACCGGGGCGCCGCCGCGGACCGTGATCTGCCGCGCAGGCGCATTGGTGGCCGGGCAACTGAGCTCAAACGTGAATTCCTGATTCTTCAACGCGTCCGTGGCCGCCGGGCCCTGCACCACATGACGCAACCGCAGCGTCGCAGTCCGCGCCGTGTACTGGTTCTCCGCCTCAACAGCCGCGGGCGCGGTATCCGGCTGCAGCGTCAACGTATGCTGCGCGCTGCCCTGGTTCGGGGTGCCGTGGGCGGTGCCATTCCACCGCAGATCCAGGTCCGCGCCCGACACCGCCGCAGGCGCGGTTTCCTTGAGGGTGCACGTCGCGCCGGCTGGCAGGCCGTCGACAAGCTGGCGAGAGCCCGGCTGCACCTCGCGGGACCCACTGAGCTTCACGCCCGGGTACGCGGCCTTGAACCCCTCCGGGGCCGTGCACGCGTAGTCGATGGTGAACTTCTTACCGCTGAGCTCCGCGTAGTTGCCCGCCGTGCCGGTGACCCGCTTGTTCAGCTCCAGCGATGCCGAGGCGAAGCGGGACTTCCAGTGCACGTTGCAGTTGATTTCCCGGTTTTCCTTGTTCGCGAATTGCACCTCGGAGACGCCCTCCGCGCGGTTTTCCCGGAACCAAATGCCACTGCGCTCCGCATCCGCGCGGCTCAGAGGCACACCGTTGTGTGTCAAACGCACCGGGGCCTGATTCTCCCCAGTCCCCGGCTCGTACACGAAGGTGTCCGTGGCGCCGTCAGCGGAAATCGCGCTACACGTCCACTCCGGGGAGTAACGACGAAACGCCAGCTCCTTCCCACCCATCGTCGACTGCAGCCCGACAGAATCCTCCGGCACGCCCGCCGCGTTCAGGCGGCGCAGTACCGGGGTAGTGCTCGACCCACCGACGGGTTCAATCCAGTTGCGCTGCTGCCCATCCTGGGTGAAAATCCTGGTCACTGGCTTTTCAGCCTGGCCGGTAAACGCCTGCTGCGCCGCCGTGTCCGCAGTGCCCAGCTCCTTGCCTGCCTGGGTAGAAATGCGGTTCAGCGCGATGGCCATCGCGAACGCCTGGTTGCCGCGCGGGTCCGGGAAGCGTGCCGTACCGCCCGAGTTCGACGCAATCCCGATCTCAAACGCCGTCGGCGAATCCAACCCAACAAGAAACGTGCCGTAGGTGCCGCCGGAGTCGTTATCACAGATGAAGTCACGCCTCTTGCCGCCCATGTCGGCCCACTGCCACTGATTCCTCTCGACGCCCGCCCCAAACGTCTTCCGGCATGCCTCACGACTGCCGTTCGGCGTCAGCTTAATCGGCGGATTGACGGTACCCGTGCCGCCCGAGTTGGAGATATCCACACTGATCATTTCGCCGCCGAGCACGCTGCCCGTCGACTCGGCATCCGCAACCATCATCCGAAACGACGGCAACGGCTGCCCGCGGTACGTGAACTTCACGTCACGGAACGAAAGGCGCACGAAGCGGTTCTTCTCCGTCTGGAAAATGTCATTCGCGGTAGCCCCCGTCTCCGCAACGAAAAACGACTGGCCCGCAATCTGGTTCCCGAACGCGGCCCGGCTCCACGGCGGCTGCTGCCCCGCCGACAAGCTGCCCTTATTCGACCCAGCCCCCGTATCCGAAGCCTCCACCGTCACCGTGTACGTCAGGGTGTAATCCCCGAAACGCTTCGTCACATTGTGCGTCCCCGGCTTCGCAATATCCGACGCATCAATCCAGCACATCTGGTTCGCCCACTTCTTGGCGTCCCCGTCCGCCTTACGAAACGAGCAGTCCCCAATATTGACGCGACCGTTGGCTTCCGCGGCGCTCGCTGAGCTTTGACCTCCGAGGCCTCCAGGACCTCCGAGCACCGTAACCAGCGCGAGCAGCATGGACACAATTACTGCCGCTGCGGCTCGTCGCAGCCGAGGCGGTTCGCCAAATCCTGGCCAACCCGCTGTTGTCATGAAACCGCCCTTTTTGCTGTGCTCCAGCTTCTATGGATACTTCTATTGGTGTAAAACACCGCAATCGTACCGTGCTCGAGGAGAGAACAGCAATACTTACAAGGTCTTAAGAATCGCCAGGTTAATGGCGGTGGGCGTTTGCGTTTGGGTGGGCGCTTCTTGCCTTCTAAAACATCATCTTTCGCTGGGAGTCTATTGCTTGCCGCAGCGCCTGCCCTACCTGCAACCAAGCTTTCTCCAGGTTTTCTGCTGGATTGTAAACTCGCGCCTCCCGAATTACCTGACCGTCACTGGAGCGAGCTAACACCCTGTCATGCGCCTCGCTCCTCGCCGTTCGTGCGTTCATGGACTGCTCCTTCAACACCTGTGACGAACCCGAACACCTAAGCTGCACTAGTTTAGCTAACGACCACGCAAATCAGCGATTTTATAAGTTGCCCCAAGCCACATTACACGGATTGACTCACTGTTCACGGTCTCTTTCTAGAGCTCAATCGAATTGAGCCTCCTTGGGTCTTCGCGGCGTAAACGCCTCAGTTGGCTTTTCTCCATTGCAAAACGCGGCAATTCTGGATCCAGCTTTGCCAACACGGAATTAATACTGTCAACGGATTTCTTGATATCAACCTCCAAAAGGCAATCGTGATGCGCGACCCGATTGCGCAGACGTCGCAATGCCTCCAAGCTACGACCGATTCGCTGCCGACCATTAAAGTCGCTGCAGATTCGACGCTCCACGGGCTGGCCACGATCTGGGAACACATTTTTTAAGCACTCATCCCATAGCGTTTGCCTCAGTTGTTCTCGCTCTTCTGATTCTTCCGCACGCCCTGGTGCACAAAATAGAGAACTAAGGTTTCCGAACGTCAGTTGAGCCACAATATCGTCATGCGTAGGTTCCCTTTGGCCGTTTCTCGGAGACTTACGCTCGATCTCCCTTTGCGCATGATGTCTAGCGGTACCGATAGAGGGCCCTAACAAGGTCTTAAGCGCCTCCCGAGTATTCCCCAGTTTCGTCCATTCTTCTGTGAAAGTATCCCCCGAAGGGTTGGGTAGAGAATTCCAACTTCGCAATTCACGGTCGATCGCGTTTCGTAAAGAAATTTCTACAACGCAGAGGGTTGCATGAAACGCACCCTCCAGTTCAACGGCCCACTGGTACAGAGCTAGAACAGCATCCTCACCAGCTGCCCCTATCGCTGCTACGTAAGGCTGAAGACGCGGAACGCTGAGAAACTCTTCCGCAGTTTGCATACTAATTTTTGCCATGCTAAGATTTTAGCTTAGCGAGCACATGCCATGCGCATGTGCATCCATCCTTGAGGCCCCCAATCTTTTGGGGGCCTCTTGCGTTGCACCTCTATTGAAAGGCCGACTTAGGGGCTTAAGTGCATTACTCCCATCCGCAATTCTGTTCACAAAATCCCGACTCCGCTCGTGATGGCTATCCCTACCCCAAGAAGTCGGCCCAGGGGACCTATCAGGCGGCTCGAGTGACATCGTGCACGAAATCTCCGCCCCCAAAAACCCCACACCAAGTTCGTGGTGCCCAGCCAACTCACAGTCCCAAGCACCCCCAGCAAAAAGCAGCAACGGAAAGCGGGAAAGTCCCAACCCTTCCGTTGCTGCCTCCCAGATAGGCCTACTCCCTAGTCCCCGATCTGATCACGCCCACGCTTCACGATCAACGGGTCCGGCGTCCCCACCACATCATGATCCTTGTTGGTGTATTCGAACTTGCTCAGAATGTAGCGCATCGCGTTGAGGCGGGCGCGCTTCTTGTCGTTCGACTTGATGGTGATCCACGGCGATTCGTCGGTGTCGGTGTAGCGGAACTGCTCTTCCTTCGCGTTGGTGTAGTCGTCCCACTTGTCCAGGGATGCGAGGTCCATCGGCGACAGTTTCCACTGGCGCACTGGGTCCACCTGGCGGATCGCGAAGCGGGTGCGCTGTTCCTTCTGGGTGACAGAGAACCAGAACTTGGTCAGCGAGATGCCGGAGCCAAGGATCATGTTCTCGAGCATCGGCACTTCGCGGAGGAATTCGGCGTGTTGGGATTCGGTGCAGAAGCCCATGACGCGCTCGACGCCGGAGCGGTTATACCAGGAGCGGTCGAAGAACACGATTTCGCCGGCTGCCGGGAAGTGCTGGATGTAGCGCTGGAAATACCAGGAGGTGGATTCGCGTGGGCTCGGCTTTTCCAGGGCGACGGTGCGCGCACCACGTGGGTTGAGGTGCTCGTTAAAGCGCTTGATGGTGCCACCTTTACCGGCAGCGTCACGGCCTTCAAAGATAATGATGTGGCGCTGACCAGTATCCTTGGTCCAGTTTTGCCACTTCAGCAGCTCAATTTGGAGGGCACGTTTTTGTTCTTCGTACTCGCTCCGGCTGAGGCGTTCTTCGTAGGGGTAGTTTTCGCGCCAGGTTTCGATTGGTGTCCCGTCCGGCATGAGCAGCGCCGGGTCGTCTTCATCGGTGTCGTCGACGATCCAGCCTTCTACGGCGGCGAGGTCGATCATTGGGAGTTCGTCATCCTTGTGGTCAGCCATGTATCCAGCTTAACCCCATTGCCCCTGAATCGGCGCTGATTGTTGGTTTTTATTTATTGACGCCACCCCCGTTTTCCCACGCATCCCCAAAAGGGAAACCCCGCCACGTTTCGCGGCGGGGTTTGTATCAGGGGGTCTTAGGAAACCAGACCGATAAGCTTCACTACAGCGTCAGCGATGTCGCCGAGCTTGCCCAGGATTGAGAGCAGAGCGCCTGCTACGTGACCATCAGACGAGAGGAACTTCCAGTTCTCGAGTGCCTGCATGTTAGACTCCTTTTCTTCACAAAGGTTGTTGTTATCGGTTAATTACTTCTTGGAAGGAACCTGGGTCGCCCCGGAAAAGTCCTTAGCCTTATCACCGAGACCACCGAACTGCAGAAGCACATCAGGAACAGCGCGGAACAGCTTAACGATTGCAGATGCGAAAGTGTTGAAGTCCTTCAGCGCGTCGGTGATGACTGCGAGATCCATACTTACCCCTTACAGGTCTTGACACTGTGGGCGGATGCCCGCGTGTCTATATTTCTTAAGGATGCACACCATGTTGGTGTGTCTTAGCCGTTAGTTTTGCACATATTTTTAGCTCACGTCAAGCTTTTAGGAATGATTCACCTCACATTAGGGGCACCCGGCGCGTGTACCTTACATACATGACGTGACAGCAAACATTCAGGCGAGTTTCCCCTGCACACTCCACAAAACAATAAATGCTACCTAAGCTGCCGAAATACGTTTATGGAAACCGCCGCGAACTATTCGTCGACCATTTCTGTACATTTCCTGTGTAGGAGCGACACCCGAACCATTGTTTCACGGTCCCCCATTTCTGAAAGTTCGCTGAGCGCGGATCGTTACGGCTTTTGCTTCCACCCCACCGCCACGACGATCTCTCACCCCAGCTAAAAAGCGTTCGGCATTAGCGAACGTTCGGCAATACCGAACGCCCCAAGCCATGTTGATTGGCATGTCCACCTTAGCCCAGATTTTTCGCCCGGCCGCAAATGCCAATCACTGTCGTCGATACAACAGTTGCTCGTGTTGGTGCGGTCTCGACAAACCTTTTCAATCGTGTAAAATCCGATACATAGTTTCCCCGTTCTCCTCGGAGGCGGGTTTTCTTTTTGCCTAGTTTCGCATGTGGAGCTCTATCACGCTGTTATTAGTGGGTCACGTCTATGACTAATGGTGGCAAAAGAGGATATGCTGGCGTGGCGACGGGCCGGTTACCGGAGCATTGTCGCCTGGAGCCGCGTAGGCTCCAGAGCTTTTTGACACCTCAGAGAATCCGTTTTTAAAGCTAATGCCTAGGGATAACGTCTTTTCGTGAGATTCATGTCTCCCCACACCACAGTCCAAAAGCTAGCCAAAGCCCTGTCACGCGAACGTACCCACCTGCAACTCCACTGATTTCTATACACTTTTCTGAACATGTCTATTGAATCGTCCCGGCCCAGCATCACTGGACCCGTTTCGTCTGCTGAGGAGCGCACTCGCGTTCCCCTTCCGCATCACGGAAGATTTGTCATCGAAGTCGTTGACGCTAGCGAATTGAAACAGCGTTTCCGCGACCGAGAAACGCTTCAGGACGCAACTCTGGCGCTGGTTCGCGTCGCCACCGACAAAGGCAACCGCACAGAACTCGACGAAGTCATCGAGCAATTAGGGTTTTCTCGGTACGAGCTAGCGGCCGAACTTTCACCCGAACTTCACAGCAACAAAACATAGCCATACAGCGCAAGTCACCCCGCGCATGAGTCCGCCTCATTGACGACGCCATCTACGACTTAGAAACCTCCAGCGCAGAGATACGCAAATTGGGGTCGCCTGTTAAACAAAGTGGTTGAGATCCTAGGGTCTTCATTCGCGAGTCCGCGATCGACAAACACCGCGAAGGCATGACCACACCCGAGGTCTGACTGAGTAGAACACGTCACCGGCCGGCGCCCAGCAGCAACATCGTTAAGAAGCTGAATTACTGACACCCGGAGGGTGTTATCGGCAAGACAGCGCGACGATTCGTGGGGTACCCGCCATCCCCGCGGTGGCTACTTCCTCACTACGTTGTTGTTCGAAAATGCTACGCGCGCTTCTTCAGAAAATACGATTTCCAAAACCTATTTTTCGAACGATCCTCAGGGTAGCGACGTACCATGAATTCATCTGTACGGTGACGTGAAGTTTCGGCAGCTTCCAAAAGGGCTGCAACAATTTCAGGGTCGACTGACGAAATGTGCGCTTTGTCTTTACGTCGCTGCGGATAGCGTGTCGTCATTTGAGTTTCTTCTTCCCCTCATCTTCGTCATCGTAGTGCAAAATGAGCACCTGCAGGAGCATCACAAAAATACAGATGAACCCAACGGAATATGGGATTATCCCAAGTGAACGAAGAGTTGTGTTTGTTCCACTCCTATTTCGTTCCGGTTCGGCAAAATCGAGACCCCCACCTGGCGTAAGGTTTCCTGGACTACTCGACTCCTTGCGCAGTTGAGCCTCAAGAGCATTGGCGTAATCTTCAGCCGCCTGTGATGATTGCGCCATCGAGCATTAGCGGGAGCTGCAATCCAGCACCGCCGGTTTTTGGAGGCGCACCTTGGCGGATATTAGCCACCCTAAACGTGACGTGCAATGAATCAATCGCCAAATCAACCTCGAGTTCGGGGTGCTGCTCAGTTTTCCCGCGGGACGTGCTGCCGCATGCCCTCCTTCAACTGGCCGCTGGAACTCGTTCTAGACGATGGTAGTCCGCAACTGGTTCGGCAGCGGTAGCCTACCGACATGGGGCAAATCCAGCCCCATGTTGCTGCGAGTCCAGTTAGCCTTCAGTTGTTGGGGGAGCGAGCACCGCCCACGAGCCCCCGCTTTCCAGTCCGTTAGCGCGAAGGCCTCACGCCTGTTCGCGCCGCCTTCCCAGGAATGCACCGATACAAATAGTCACGCTGCCAATAACTATGGGAAGGTGAACACCGTTCCCGCCCGTACTCGGCAAGTTACCCTGACGGATATTCGCCACTGTGAAAGTGAAATGCAGCTTATCTGCGGATTGCGTCACCTCCAGTTCAGGGTGCGCACTTTCGCCTCCACTGACATCAAGTTGCAATACGCCGGCATCATTCCTTAGTAGGGCAAACTCGATTGGCTTGGTCAATAAGCTGTAGCCGGAGGGAGCCTTTACTTCCGCGAGCCGGTAGCGCCTTCCCGTGACGAGATTCCCCACCTCAGCGGTTTTTTCATCAAAGAAGGGGACGGGCCCCTTAGAGCCAAGGCTGTCAACGACCTCGAATCTATAATCGGTGAGTGTCTGGGACTTATTGTCGTGGTCTACCTTCACCAATGAAACGCTGTAGCAAGTTTCTGCAAGAAGTTTCTTGAGCGACTCAGTCAATCGGTCGTATGAGCTGACCAAAGTCAGCGCGTCTGGGCTGGATATATCGGCACCCATTGATGCTGTATTTCGTACACCAGCTCGCCAAATCTCGGGTTGGTCGGTGATGTCATACTGGGTGGCGGTTTTTTCATCGGGCACGTCCCACATGTAGATTCTGCCATCGTTCTTGAGCCCCTCTCGTACGTCGTCGCCCGCCATGTTGTAACTCGGGTAGCCGTACCCAGGCTGCTTGGGCCAGTTTTCCGGCTGCTTACGCGTGTTACCACGCATAAAGTAATCGTCCTTAAGAATGTGCTCGTTGAAAGGCTCCAAACCAACCATGATTGTCTCGATTCGCGTACCCGAGTTTTTCAGCCGATTTGCTTGCTCTACGGCTCGACTTAAGTCGCTTTGATTCACAAGGGTCCCTACGTCGAAGTAATGGCCGGGATAATCCCTGAAACTGGTAGTGGGCAAACCGTCCGTAATGAAGTAAACGACGTCGTATTCACCAGACGGGACTTGCTCTAATCCAGCTTCATAGTTGGTGCCACCGCGACCTACCATCTCACTCGCAGGCGTATTCGTGATCGCATTTACGGCATCAACTAACTGCTCAAGGTCGTTCTCGTCGTTGGTGCGAAGTTTACCGGTCGACATTCTGGGTACACGACCGCCTTGGGATGCAAAGTTATAGATGGCTAGTGTACTATCAGTACCTTTTAAGGTATTAATAACCTCCAGCCCAGTGAGCCGACTAGCGTCGGCGCCGTTGCGACCAATCGAGTCGGAGGTGTCGAATACCAAAGCGATGTTCTTGGTGCTGCAAATGTCGTCCCTCAGGGGTGGGTTAGGGGCGGAGGCAGGCAGCCAGTTCAGCTCATCCCTTGGTGTCTCGGGGACATCCAATTCGAGCTTAGGTGCGTCTTGCCTTAACCAATTAGGGGCGTTCTGCTCCCACATGACAATTTTGCAGTTGGTGGACGCCGTCTTCAGAGGGATCCGCACCTCAAAGTCATATGAATTCTGCGTACGTGGTTTACGTTCAATTTCCTTCTTCAGGATGAAGTAGAGACTGCTACCGCTCATTGAAAGAGTGTAATCAACGTCATATTTCAATTCAGCCCAACCGTCATGGTCCGAGCCAACCCGAAGCTTCAGTCGAGGATCCGAAGCATCAAATTGAGTGCTCAAATCAGCCAAGCCAGTCTCCACCTCAATGACCTTGGCCCTCATTCCGCCATCTGGTGTGTTGTCCCACCATGTTCGGGAAACTTGGAGCCCGTCCGAATAATTGCAGGAGTCAAAACCTCTATCATTGGGAAGGGGTCGGTAGTTTTTAGGCGTTGTAGGATCGCCCTGCTCAACCGATACCTTTGCAGTGCCACTCTGCGTTTTTGACCACGACCCGTACAGCTCCAGTGAATAAGGCTTAGCGTTAGGTGCTCCGGGGCCATAAAAGTCCACAGATATTTTATCGCCACTGCCTTTCCAAACCGCAATTGAAGGATCGCACCCGGTGAGATCCACTGAGATTGATTTGCTGGAAAGTCTCTTGATGCCTGCGCCGGATACGGTACAGCTCTCATTGGAGTTCTTGCGCAGCGTTACTGGTCCATCCAACGCGTACCGAGAGGACCCACTGAAGCTGATGACGAGTTCTGTGAGATAAAAATCCCTTTGCTCGAACGCACCTCCGACACTTGTCGAGAGCCTAATCCGCGGAGGTTTACCGCCAGCCGCACCTTCGGGCGATTCATATGAGAGCGCTGTGAGGGTGAGCTGTTCCTTCGAGGCTGGCAGCGACGCAGCACGTGCCACACCTACCCCATCGGGGTTCACGGTCGCCGCGGCCTGGTCGGTGCGACCATAGCCGGTTTCCGAAAGCTCGCGTGCCGTCGGCACCTCCTTCGGCTCAGCGATCGCGTACTCACCGGCGTCGGTGGTTCGGACCTCAACCTCGACGACCTGCGGTGGGATGGCGTGCAGGGCGTTCAGGTTGAACGCCACAAAACCGCCGTCAGCGGAGTTGACGAAACCGTAGTCGTAGTCCTCAAGTTTCCGCCCATCAGCGGTGACGGACAGGACTTCCTTGATCTCGCCCTTGCCCTGACGCTGCAGAGCGAAGATGTTCTCCTTCGACGCCTTGCCGCCGAACTCCCATGCCTCGCCATCAGGGTCGTTGACCACGATACGGTCAACGTCGCCCTTGCGCTCGACGGTCACAGGGTTCGTGGTAGCCGGGGCCTCTGCTGGTTTCGAAGCAGATGCAGAGGCCGGATTAGAGGCCGACGCTGCGGCAGGCGCCGAAGGCGTGGCGGAGGAAGGCGGTGTGCCGTCCTCCATCCACGAGTAAGTGGGCAGGCTGGCGTCGTCGGTAGTGACGTCGGAGACCGTGGTGGTCTCCTCCGCCTGCACGGCTGGGTACGCGCCCAGGCCGGCGGCCAGCGCTACCGAGGCAACTACGGCAGCAAGTCCACGGGCACGGTGCCGAGCAGGAGATCCTGCAGGTTTGATAAAGTTTCGCATTTGTCTTTCCCTACTTCCGCTTTACCGTGTCTCGTTCTTGCTTCGCCGCGCCAGGAACAACCCCAGCACAATTAACAGTCCGCCAAGTCCCGCGGCCCACAGCACGTTCGCGCCGGTGGACGCCAGCGACCCGCGCTCGCCCTCAGGCACCGCGCGTGGGTGGGTGACGGTGGTGACCACGCCGTTCGGTTTCGTTGTCACGATTGTTGACGGCACCGTGGTCGTCACCGTAGTGGGGGTCCCACCAGGAGGGGTCGTGGTGTACGTGGTCCGGATGGTGGTGCTCACTCGAGGAGGTGTCGACGTCGTCGTCTTCGTCGTGGTCACCGTCTTACCGGGTTTTGTTGGCGTGGTTGATGGCGGCTCCGAAGGCTCCCACGGTGGTGGGGTGCCGTAGCTCTTGTCCCACTTCATCACCAGGACGTTCTCGTACTCGTAGCGGATGCCGCGCTCGTCAGGCAGTGGGAGGATGAGCAGTTTCGGACTGCTCAGGTGGTACTCGTACTTCGTGTCCGGGGCGGACTCCTCCACCAGGTACAGGCCGGGCGTGAGGTTGTCGAACATGACCTCGCCGCGCTGGTTCGTCGCCTTCGTCTCGATGACGTCGAGGCCGCGGGAGCGGGCGTCGTCAAGCGTGGTTTTCTTTGCCACGTTGCGGCCTTGCTCCGAGGTGATGTCGATGCCCCGCACCTTCGACAAGGTGAACTTGGCGCCGGCGATGGCTGGAGGCTTCTGGCCGGCCGGGACCTGGTCGTATGGGTTGGTGCCCTGCTTCTTCAGCAGCAACTGGATCGGCTTACTCTTGTCGATGCTCGCCGGGTTCAGGTTGGCGTCATTACCGCTGATTGGGCGCACGTCAGCCACCGCGGGCGTCAACGCACCCGCGGCGAGCATCGTCGCTGCACCACACGCTGCCAATAGTTGGGACAAGCGCATTAGGACAGAACCTCCTCGTTCACAGCGCCGGAACGGTCGCTCTTCTTCTTTTCGCGGTACACCCACCAGATCAGCGCCAGCAGGATCAGCAGGGACACCCCGCCGAGCGCCCACATCCACCACTGCAGGGTGGAGGTGGAGTCGTCGAGGACGCTGGCCTCGTCTGGGTCCATGGGTACTCGCTCCGCGTGGACGAGCAACCGGTGCGTATTGATGCCGTACGGCGTACAAGTGATCAACGTCAGCAGGTCGCGCTCCGGGTCGGCGCGCAGGCTGTCGGTCTCATCCGGCAGGACAACTTCGATGTCGTACACCTTGTACTTCATGCGCTCGCCGAACGTGGAGACGTAGATGGCGTCGCCGACTTTGATGTCGGAGAGGTTGTCGAACAGGGTGGACGTCGTTAAGCCTGTGTGACCCGTGATGACCGAGTGGAAGCCCTTCCCGCCTGTGGGAAGCGCCGACCCGTACAGGTGACCAAGACCCTTCTGCAGGGTGTCCTCCGCCGTGCCGTGGAAAACGGGCAGACGCAGGTCAATCGCCGGAATCGCGATCTGCGACATCGCCGACACACCCTCCAGCTGACGCTCGTACTCCTTGTAGTCAGCGTTGTCTTCGCTGATGCGGGCGAGCCACGGGTCGAGGATCGGCCCGTCGGTGTGCGCCTCGTTGTACGCCTTCGCGGCCTCAAATGCCGTATTTACTTCTTCGACTGGCGTTTGTTGCAGCTCTTCCTCGTAGAGCTTCGCTACCTGCTCCTGCACCCGGTTGTTCCACTGCGTCGCAATAACCGGGTACATGAGCACCGCAATGCCCACCAGCACCAGGATGACCGGCAGCGCCATGCGCTTGAAGAACGATTGTTGCCCCGGCTCCCGCCGATGCTTCGCCTTCACCTCTGTTGCCACCGCGTCTTCCTTTCATTTGGCACGTCTTATCGACGTCCCCTTCTTCCAAAACTGGGGCGGGAGTTTTAGGCCTTCCCGCCGACCGGCCATCCCCTGCGGGGCTTCCCGCAGGGGGCTCCTACATCACGTACTACTTACGCGGTGCGGGAGTTACGACGTGCCGTGTAGACACCGCCGCCGATGATCGCGAGACCCGCCAGGGCCACGATCAAAATACCCATGCCACCGGTGGATGGGAGGGTGTTCGGGGACTTCTGGTTCTTGACCTCAACCGCAGCTTCGATGGTCTTCACCGGCGCCTTGGTATTCTGGTCGACCTCACCGCGCTTCAGCTCAAACGGAATAAGAGCGTCGTTCGCGATGTAACCTGCAGGAGCCTTCGTCTCCTTCAAGCAGAAGTCAGTCTTAGGATCTGCTTCACTGTTGTTCTCGAAGTCCTCGACGTGGATGCCGGAAATCGTCACCGTACCGTCATCACCAGTCTTGAAGACGTTGGTTACCTTGTTGGCGGTGCTGGACATTGCGTTACGGTTGCCGCCCTCGAGCTCGACAAGCTTTCCGCCTTCAGCCTTGCAACCAACAAGCGCGAATTCCGCGCCCGGCAGCGGCTTCTTCTCCTCGTTGGTCTTCGTGACCTTCAGGTTGCCCCAGTAGCTGTGCACCTTATTCGTTGGCTGCTCAGTGTCGTGCTCCGAGCTGCCGTTATTGTAAATCAAGGTGCCTTCGTTCGGAATGTGCTGGACAGCTTCCTTGGTCTTGGTCTTGATGGTCGTCTTTACTGGGACTCCTGCTTGCAGCTTCTTCAAACCTTCAGCAGTGAACTTCACTTCCACCTTCTGGCCGTCAATGTTGACCTGGTAATCTGCATTGACCGTGTAACCTTCGACAGTCACGTTCTCTGGCTTCGGAGCTTCCAGCTTCTCATTGAGTACATCTCGCACGATGTACTTCGTCAGCGTGCCAGTAGGCACACCCGTGGTCAGGGTGTAGGTGTATTCATCACCAACGTTGGCCCACTCATCCTTGACTTCCTTCGTCACCGTGTTTTCGGTGTTCTTCGGGTAAGCATGAACGTCGTAGATCCAGTCGGTGCCATCCTGGTTCGTCATCGGCACGTAAACCAAGAACGGTGCACCAGGGACGACACCAGCAGGTGCCTTGGTCTCGACGACGCGGTACAGACCACGCTTGAGATTCTCGAACTTGACATCGCCACCGTTAGCGGTCGTACCAGTTGCTACGTCGGCCTTTTCCGGCGTGATCTTCAGAATATCTGCAGTCTTGTTGTCCTTGTAGGTCTTTGCAGCTTCCTGCCAGTCCTGGTCCGTATTCAAGGACTTGATCAAATCAAGCTTGTACTCAACTCCATCAAGCCCGGATCCAGGAACACCCTGCATTTCCTGGCCGTTTGCCTGCGCTCCTGGCTGCTCAGTGCTGGAAAGCTTCTTCTTGTGCAGTGTCAGCGACAGCGTCTTGTTGCTATCGATACCGGCACCAGTCACATTCGATGTGTGCGCCGCCTGTGCTGCGTCCTGCGCCATCGCGTCCTGCGCGGCGATGCCGGCGGAGCCGGCGAAAGTCAGGCCTGCAGCGATTGCGATCGCGGCGGTTTTCTTGAGGGCAATTGCCATTTGGTTTCCTTCCAAAAAAGGTTGCTCAGGGCCCTCAGCGCACTTCAAGAAGTTTAGGTTTCTTGCGCACACGTCAGTGGCCCAACTTTGGGAACACATTGAATCTAATCACCCCCCCCCCGCTTTGTCCAGGCGGATTTGAACGAATCTCAAGGTTTCTCAGTCGACATATTCTCCTATTTTCGCTGAGCAAATCGGTTTTATTCGTTGACCATTGCTTATGTAACCAACTGTCCATTATTGCTAGACATTCATGCCTAGCTTCTCCGCTAAAACTCTAAGAATTTCCTCATACTTCGCAGGCTGCTGCAGGCGCGGTTTCAGGCCTGCTCCCTCCGGGGCCTTTTGCTGTCACAATCATTCCGGTCGACCTCTTCCGGTCGACCAACGCTGGTCAGCGCGAAACCGATGCCGAGTCACACGTAAATCTGTTCACAAAATCTCAAGCAAGGTTTTGTGAACACATCCCACCCAAGCAAAGAAGCAAAAATCCCGGGCCACCCCACCGTGAAAGCGGGGCGCCCGGGAGAAAGCCAGTCAGCAACTAGCGTTTTACATCATGCCTGCCATGGCGTCTGGGTCCATGCCACCGGCGGCGCCGGCTGGCTCAGGCTTGTCGGCAACGACGGCCTCAGTGGTCAGGAACAGGGCCGCGATGGAGGCAGCGTTCTGCAGTGCAGAGCGCGTGACCTTGGCCGGGTCGTTGATGCCGGCTTCCATCATGTCCACGTACTCGCCGTTGGAGGCGTTCAGGCCCTGGCCGTCAGGCAGGTTGGCAACCTTGTCGGCAACAACGCCTGGCTCCAGACCAGCGTTGAGGGCGATCTGCTTCAGTGGTGCGGAAAGCGCCTCGCGGACGATCTTCACACCAGTTGCTTCGTCGCCTTCGAACCCGAGGTCGTCGACAAGCTCGCGGGCGGCCTGCAGGAGGGCGACGCCACCACCGGCGACGATACCTTCCTCGACGGCTGCCTTCGCGTTGCGGACGGCGTCCTCGATGCGCAGCTTCTGCTCCTTGAGCTCAACCTCGGTGGCTGCGCCAACCTTGATCACTGCGACGCCGCCGGCCAGCTTGGCCAGGCGTTCCTGCAGCTTCTCGCGGTCGTAGTCGGAGTCGGAGTGCTCGATTTCGGCGCGGATCTGCTTGACGCGGCCGTCGATCTGCGCTTGGTCGCCGGCGCCCTGGACGATGGTGGTCTCGTCCTTGGTCACGACAACCTTGCGTGCCTGGCCCAGCAGCCCCAGCTCTGCGGTCTCCAGGGAGAGGCCGACCTCTTCGGAGATGACCTGGCCGCCGGTGAGGATGGCGAGGTCCTGCAGCATGGCCTTGCGGCGGTCGCCGAAGCCCGGTGCCTTGACGGCGACGGACTTGAAGGTGCCGCGGATCTTGTTCACAACGAGGGTGGAGAGGGCTTCACCCTCGACGTCCTCGGCGATAATCAGCAGCGGCTTGCCGGACTGCATGACCTGCTCCAGCAGCGGAACGAGGTCCTTGACGTTGGAGATCTTGGAGGAGACCAGCAGGATGTATGGGTCTTCCAGGACGGCTTCGCCGCGCTCCATGTCGGTGGCGAAGTATGCGGAGATGAAGCCCTTGTCGAAGCGCATGCCCTCGGTGACTTCGAGGTCAACGCCGAAGGTGTTGGACTCCTCAACGGTGATGACGGATTCCTTGTTGACGGCGCCGTTGCCGACGGCGTACATCGCCTCAGCGATCTTCTTGCCGATCTCCGGGTCGGAGGCCGAAATGCCAGCCGTGGAGGCGATCTGCTCCTGGGTCTCTACTTCCTTCGCGTTATCCAGCAGGTACTTGGAAACCTTCTCGGTCGCTGCCTGGATGCCGCGCTTAATGCCCATCGGGTTGGAGCCAGCTGCGACGTTGCGCAGGCCCTCGCGGACTAGCGCCTGTGCCAGGACCGTTGCGGTCGTGGTGCCGTCGCCGGCGACGTCGTCAGTCTTCTTGGCTACTTCCTTGACCAGCTCGGCGCCGATCTTTTCGTATGGGTCCTCGAGGTCAATCTCGCGGGCGATGGTGACGCCGTCGTTGGTAATGGTTGGTGCGCCCCAGGACTTCTCCAGGACGACGTTGCGTCCCTTTGGTCCAAGGGTGACCTTGACGGCGTCGGCTAGTGTGTTCAGGCCGTTTTCTAGGCTGCGGCGTGCTTCCTCGTCGAATGCGATCATCTTAGCCATGTAAGTTTTCTCCTTGTATTCGTCGTAAAGTGCAGGCGCCCGCGACGGCACGGTTGGCGCGTGGCCAACCTCACCCGCGTTAGCACTCAATTGCCTCGAGTGCTAAGACACAGTTTTAGCACTCTCGCCCGCCGAGTGCAAGGAACCATCTTCGGCAACCGAGGTGACCTTGGAGCGCGTCTTCGAGTACACGAACCACACCAACACAACAAACAGGGCGGTACTGAACCACGGCGTCCAGGACTGCTCCGTGAACACCTCCAGCGGGCTCTCCCCCGCCGCGCCCGCGATGAGCGCCGCGTTGAGCACGCCGAACAGGGACTCGCCCACGATCATGCCCGTGGCCACCAGGGTGCCCATCCGGCGCGCGAAGTCCGGGTGGCGCTGCACTTGCGCCCAACGGTTATAGATGTATCCGATCAGCCCGCCGATCGGCACGATCACCGTCACCGACACCGGCAGGTACATGCCCATGCCCACAGCCAGCGGCGGCAAGCTGTACTTGCCCGTGGTGCGGGTGAGGGTCTCGTCGATAATGATGAGGACCACGCCGATGCCCGCGCCCAGCAGGATCAAGCCCCAGTCCAGCGAGCTGTTGAAAATGCCGTTCGCCACCGAGGACATCAGCGCTGCCTGGGGCGCCGCGAGCGCGTCCGGACCTGCGCCCTCCATGCCCTGGAAGCCGAAGCCGGTGAGCATCACCTGCAGGATCGGCGGGATGACCACCGAGCCGAACAGCACACCAATAATCAGCGCCACCTGCTGCTTCCACGGCGTCGCCCCCACCAGCTGGCCCGTCTTGAGGTCCTGCAGGTTATCGTTCGAAATGGTGGCGATGCCAAACACGATCGCCGCCGTAAACAGCGTGTACGCCACCAGCGAGGCCGCATTCGCGTCCGTGCCCGCCATAAACGCACCAATCAGCAGCGCGCACGAAAGCACCGCAATAATGCCGATCGAGGAAATCGGGGAGTTCGACGCCCCAATCAACCCTGCCATGTACCCGCACACCGACGCCACAATCAGACCAATAACCAGGATGAACAGCACTGAAATCATGGTCAGCGACAGCGCGTGCTCGTGAATATCGGTGCCGCGCACGAAGTTCCACAGCAGCAGGCCAATCGGCAGCATCGACGCCACAATCACACCCGCCACGATCGGGAACGGGATGTCACGCTCCGTCACATCGACGGCCACGCCCTCGTGCCTCTTTTTCGACGCCGCCAACGACGAAGCAATACCCGTCGCAATCGGCTTCGCGATCTTGATCAGCGTCCACAGTGCCGCCACCGCCATCGTGCCCACACCGATAAAGCGGATCTCGTCCGCGAACGTCGTGGAGACAACCTCGGCAAGCTCCAGGCCGTCGCCCATATGGGCCGCCGACTTCATCGGCAGCAGGATCGCAAAGGAAATGACGACGCCAACCAGCATCGCAATACCAACCGGCAAGCCCACCAAGTGGCCCACGCCCAGCAGCGCCAAGGACAACGAGCCACCCATCATCGTGCCGCCCCCGCCAACGCGGAAGAACCCGGCAATCTCGCTGGCAGCCGCCTTCATGGCCGTCAATAAGGAATAAAACGCCGACGCAACCGCACCAAGAATAATCACGCGCAACCCCTCAGAGTTCTCCGCGTGATCACGCTCCGAACCACCATTATCGCCGTCGCCGACGCGCAGCACCTCCGCCGCCGCGACACCCTCCGGGTACGGCAAATCCGAACCAGTCACCAGCGCGCGACGCAACGGAATCGAATACATCACGCCCAACGTGCCACCCAGGGCACAGACCAGGGCGGTCGTCCAGAAGGGGAAACCCTGCCAGTAGCCCACCATCACCAAACCGGGAAGGACGAAAATGATCGCCGACAACGTACCCGCCGCCGACGCAATCGTCTGCACAATGTTGTTCTCACGCACATTGTGCCCGGCGAACTTCCGCAGCACCGCCATGGAAATCACCGCCGCCGGAATGGACGTGGCAAAAGTCAACCCGACTTTCAACCCCAAATACACATTCGCGGCAGTAAACACCAAGGTGATCAAGCCACCAATGATGATCCCGCGCAGCGTCAACTCACGCATCGTCGAGGCCATTGCAAGACCTTTCAATATATAGGTATAAAAACGAACGGAAAGGATTGTACTCCTCGCCTTAGTGGTACTTTCGACCACATGACACAAACAGCTTTTACCCCAAACCGTGACCGCATTTTCGACGACCTCTCCGCCCTCGTCAGCTTCAACTCCCCACACTCCACGCCTGAGCTCGCCGACCAGCACGAAGCCGCCTGCGCCTGGACCGTGAACGCGCTCGAGGCCCTCGGACTGGACGTGACCCGCCACGCGACCGTCGATAATGCTGACACCATCATCGCCACCAAAGCCCCAGTCGGCGACGCCCCCACCGTCCTCCTCTACTCCCACTACGACGTCGTGCCCGCCAACAACCCCGACGCCTGGACCAGCGACCCCTTCACCCTCACCGAACGCGACGGCCGCTGGTACGGCCGCGGCGCCGCCGACTGCAAAGGCAACATCGCCATGCACCTCGAAGCACTCCGCCTCATCCAGGACAACGGCGGCACCGACCTCGGCATCAAAGTCGTCGTCGAAGGCTCCGAGGAGCTCGGCGGCGACGACGGCCTCGGCAAACTTATCGACGCCCACCCCGACCTCTTCCGCGCCGAAGCCATCATGATCGCCGACTCGGGCAACGCCGCCGTCGGCGTCCCAACGCTCACTACCTCCCTGCGCGGCGGCGCCCAGATCAACGTGACCGTCGAAACCCTGGAAGGCGCCGTTCACTCTGGCTCCTTCGGCGGCGCAGCCCCCGACGCCGCCCACGCCCTGGTCCGCATCACCGACTCCCTCTTCGACGACACCGGCCGCACCACCATCGACGGCGTCGACTGCACCGCCACCTGGAACGGCCAACCCTACCCAGCCGACACCTTCGCCGCCGACGCCGGCGTCCTCGACGGCGTCACCCTCAACGGCACCCCCGACGACAACCCCGCCGACATGGTCTGGGCCCGCCCCGCCATCACCATGATCGGCTTCACCTCAACCCCCGTCGCCGACGCCGTCAACGCCGTCAACCACCGCGCCGAAGCCCAATACAACCTCCGCGTCCCCGCCGGTACCGACGCCGCCGCCATCGCCAACGCCGTCAAAGACCACATCCACGCCCACACGCCCAACGGCGCCCACGTCACCGTCGAAATCTCCGGCGTCAACGAACCATTCGCCACCAACCCCGAACACCCCGCCATCGCCCTATTCGGCGAATGCCTCCAAACCGCCTACGACGGCGCCGACCTCGCCCTCATCGGCTCCGGCGGCTCCATCCCGCTCACCATCACGCTGCAAAACCACTTCCCCGACGCCGCCATCGCCCTCTACGGCGTCGAGGAACCGCAGTGCGGCATCCACGGCGTCGACGAATCCGTCGACCCCACCGAAATCGAACGCATCGCGGTGGCCGAAGCGCTCTTCCTGCAGCAGTACGGGAAGTAGCGGTTTCGGCCGGGTTTTGGCTGGGTTTCGGCTGGGTTTTGGCTGGTTCGGGTGAGGCGGAGAGGGCGTCGAAAAGCTAGTGCGTCTAAAGCTCCGACGGGTCGATACCGAACTCAGCCAGGACATCCTGGAGGCTGATGCGCTTGCCGCTGTCGGCCAGCATTCGTGTGAGCGCGAGTGCCAGGTCCAGGGCGTCCTGCCGCTCCGCTTCGAGCCGTTCAAACTCGCCCGCAGACATGATGACGGCTACCGGCTCGCCGTCGTCGATGATCACCTTGCGTTCATGCAGCCCCAAGCCGAACACATGGTGCGCGGTGTTTCGCGCAAAATCCTCGAGATCCACGTTGGAAGCAATCAATTCGGTACTCCTAACCACAATCTATCCTTTTGACCAGGTCATTACCCCAGCGGATAGCGTCATCTAGGTCTAATATTTCGACTCCAGGAAGCGTCATATTCTCCACCGCAGCCTTATAAACATCGCCCCAGTCCTCGCCCCTAACAAATTCGGGCGGCCATGAGTGATCGCCTCTGTACTTGAACGTTTGCTCGCACAGCTCTTTTGTCTTGCTGTAGTCAATTTCTTCATTAGCCACGAGTATCTGCAGATCTACGAGATCATGTGCTCGCTGACTATTGGGAAATGTAGCCGCATGTATTTTCTGTGCAATTTGGTGTTCAGGCTTCATAACCGGTACAGGGTCCGGTACATCAAACCCCAGGTCCGTGAACAACGACGAGAGCTCATCCGAAATCTGCCTGTCCGCAGAGTCCGCAAGGTTTAGCTCGTTATGCGCCACCTCAAACCTCACGGTCTTCCAGTCCTTCCCTTCGTACTGGAGCTTGATATCAAAAGGAGTCATCACATACTGCGGCGGAACCCCTGCGGGGCTGGGCTTCTTCACCTGCTTCACTCTCCCAGTAAAGCCTTGCCATCCCAGTTCAAGTTTGCCCTCCAGCTCATCCAAGAAGTGGGCTTCGTCCTGCTGTCGCGCGGCATCGAGATCCTTTGTGGCACGAGCTCCACTGCCGTAGCGAACAGCCATCGCACTTCCGCCTTTGACCACTCCCCGTGGAAGCATCTGTGCAACTACAACAAGCGCCATCACGTTCTGTCGCTGTGTCTCACGCGCCTGATCGTTTTCTATGTTTCTGATCTTCTGTCGTAAGGACACAATGTTTACCGGCCGACTCATCCCACCAGCCCCTTCAGCTCCCGATACTGCTTGCCCCGGATGAACCCTTCCTGGTAGGCGTCTTCCACCATCGCCTCCCAACGGTCAGCCATAACCGTCGGGCGAACCTCCACGAGCGCCTCCGCGACGGGCTGCGACGGAATACCGTGATATTTCTTCACCTGAGTATCCGCTGGAGCGGACCTAATCCGCCATGTTCGAGGCACTTTCCGGCGGTGTCGACGCGGCGAAGCTAGATAGACATTCTTGGGGTTGAGCTCACCAATCCCGGTCACCTGCAATGCAGTTTCTCCACATGCATGCACGCCAGCACCTAGCGTGAGAATAATTTCGCGGAGAAAATCAAACCCGTCGGCGGCAGGATAGTACGGATCCCGATAAACGCCACGCTCCCGCTTCTCGACGGCCCCTCGCGCTGCAAGCTTTCGCAACTCAACATCGGGCACACCCCGTGCGCGGGCGAGGGCCGGAGTGACATACCCATCGTTTTCCAAAGCGATTTGCCGTAGCTTCTCCCTATACGTTTCCATGCACAAACCGTACCGTTTTTGGTACGGTTTGTCCACTCCGCTACTCTCCTGAATCTTCGCGGACCCAGCTCGAAGAGCTCAAAGCGTGGGATTAGAAGCGTGCGATGCAGGTCGCGCATTCTCGCTGGCCTGGTTTCATTTTCAGCGACCAGCGCCGCACTCCTTTAACACCTCGACACGAACAAGGATCACGTGGAAGCCACGGCGCGCGAGCCCGGCCCGACGGAAAAGTTCCCGCGATCTGCGTGAACCCGGGAACAATCTTCGTGGACAGGTGTATCGACCTGGGAAACGCCAGAACAGGTCGACCGGAATCGGCCCCACTCGCAAAATCGTTCCCGGGCGTGGGAACTTTTTCAACGGCATGAGGGAAGGGGCGCTGGCGCACGCGGAGGCGGGGCGGCCAGGCCGAACAACCGACCTGAAAACCGTTCGCAAAATGTCGGGGCTGTGAGTACAGTGAAAATTTGTTGGTCGCGCCACTGATCATGACGCGCCTTGTTTCTAGTTTCGACGGTGCATGGTGGGCAGCTGCGTTGCTGTGGTGCGCCGAAGCTGAAGAAGCTGAAGAAGCTGAACAAGGAGGGCCCGGGTTGTGTTGACGCTACTTGTCGCGCTGTTCGTCGCGACGGCTGCGGCGCCGTTGTTGATCCGTACGATCGGTAGGTCGGCGTTTGCGCTGGTGGCGTTGGTGCCGCTGGGCGGGTTCGCGTGGATGGTGTACCTGTTCGCAAAGGGTGTCTTTGTGGATGGTGGGGAGATCGTTTCGCGGATTCCGTGGATGCCGTCGGCGGAGTTGAACCTGGATTTCAGGTTGGACGCGCTGGCGGGCTTGTTTAGTTTGATTATTTTGGGCGTCGGCTCCTTGGTGTTGTTGTACTGCTGGGGCTATTTCGATTCGAATCCGCGCAGGTTGGCGAAGTTTGGTGGGGAGCTGACCATGTTCGCCTCCGTGATGTACGGGTTGGTGATTTCGGACAGTTTCTTGCTGATGTACGTGTTTTGGGAGTTGACGTCGATACTCTCGTACATGCTGGTCAGCTATTACGGTGAGCGAGCTTCGTCACGACGCGCCGCCATCCAGGCGCTGATGATTACGACGTTCGGCGGGCTGGCGATGCTCGTCGGTATTAATTTGCTGGGCTACAAGACGGGCATTTGGCGGCTCAGCGAGGTGTCGCAGTTTGCGAATATTGAAAATACGCCTGCGATTTCGACGGCGATTGTGCTGATTATGTTGGGGGCGATGACGAAGTCGGCGCAGGCGCCGTGGCATATTTGGTTGCCGGGGGCGATGGCGGCACCGACGCCGGTGTCGGCGTATTTGCACTCGGCGGCGATGGTGAAGGCCGGGATTTACCTGGTGGCGCGCCTGGCGCCGGATTTGGCGGTGGTGAGCACGTGGCACCTGGTGGTGCTATCGACGGGCGTGTTCACCATGATTCTGGGTGGCTGGCTGGCGCTGAAGCAGCGTGACTTGAAGCTGATTTTGGCGTACGGCACGGTGTCCCAGCTGGGCTTTATCACGACGGTGATCGGCATTGGGTCGCGTGAGGCGACAATGGCCGGGCTGGCGATCACGTTCGGGCACTCCATGTTTAAGGCGACCCTGTTCATGATCGTGGGCGCGATTGACCACACGACGGGCACCCGCGACATCCACGAGCTGTCGGGGTTGGCGAAGCGGGAGCCGTTTGTGGCGTTTTTGGCGGCGGTGTCGGCAGCGTCGATGGCGGGGATCCCGCCGTTCTTCGGTTTTGTGGCGAAGGAGTCGGCGCTGGAGGCGGTGCTCAACGAGGAGATGTTGCACGGCATGCCGGGCTACATGACGTTGGTGGCGATCGTCGTGGGTTCCATTTTGACCATGGCGTACTCGCTGTACTTCTGGTGGGCAGCCTTTTCGACGAAGCCAGCACACAACAACGCCGAGTCGAAGGCTGTGCGCGAGATGCACCCGATCGGGCCTACCTTGTGGATTTCGCCGACGGTGCTGACCACGCTGACGGTGGTGTGCGGTATTTTCCCGGTGCTGCTGTCGACGGCGTTCAACGAGTACCTGGATGTACGTTTCCCCGGCGGCGAGCAGGAGGAGTTAGCGCTGTGGCACGGGATTACGATCCCGTTGGTGCTGACGGCCGTGATTGTGGGTGGGGGCGTCGTCATGTTCTGGCAGCGTGCGGTGCTGAAGCCGCTGCAGACGGGCAAACCGGCGCTCGGCGACGGTGACGACCTGTGGGACGCGCTGCTCGCGCAGCTGCGGACGGCGTCGCTGCGGTTGACGGCGTCGACGCAGCGCGGTTCCCTGGTGATCAACCTGGGTGTCATTTTTGCGGTGTTGGCCGTCGTGCCGCTGGCGGCGCTGGTGCTGGGCCGCTCGAACGATATTCGGATGATCGTGTGGGATTCGCCATGGCAGGGCCTGGTGGTGTTCATCATGGTCTGCATGGCTGTCTTTGCGACGGTCCAACGCAACCGCCTGTCCGCCGTAGTGATGGTGGGTCTGACCGGCTACGGCATGGCGACGATCTTTGCCCTGCATGGCGCGCCGGATCTGGCGCTGACGCAGGCGCTGGTGGAGACCATCGTGATGGTGGTGTTCATGCTGATCCTTCGCAAGATGCCGACGGAGGTCGAACCCCGCAACGAGGACAACCGGGCGCGTGCCTGGCTGTCCATTCTGACGGGTGTCTCGGTCGTGGTGGTGGCCATGTTCGCGATGAGTGCGCGCTCCGCCGACCCGATCTCGGTGTTCATGCCGGAGTTGGCGCACGACATCGGTCACGGCCGAAACACGGTGAACGTGCTGCTCGTGGACCTGCGCGCGGCCGATACCTTCGGCGAAATCATCGTGTTGGTCATCGCGGCGACGGGCGTGGCCAGCCTGATCTTCGGCACCGGCAAGTTCGGGCGTGCTTCACGCCGCCCGACGCTGTCCACCACGAAGGCGCGCTGGTTGGCCAGCGGCGTGGACTCTGAGACGGCGCAGAACCGTTCGCTGATGGTGGACGTCGCAACGCGGATCCTGTTCCCGTCGATGATCCTGCTGTCCCTGTACTTCTTCTTCGGCGGCCACAACGCACCAGGCGGCGGCTTCGCCGGTGGCCTGGTGGCGGCACTGGCGTTCACGCTGCGCTACCTCGCGGGCGGGCGCCAGGAAATCGAGGAGGCGCTGCCAGTGGACCCGGCGAAGCTGCTGGGCACCGGCATGTTGTTCTCCTTCGCCGCGGCGGTGACCCCGATGTTCTTCGGCAACCCGCCGCTGGCGTCGAGCTACACCACGGTGACGCTGCCGCTCATCGGCTCGTTCGACGTCACCTCGGCGCTCGTGTTCGACGCGGGTGTTTACCTCATTGTGGTCGGCCTGACCCTGCACATCCTGACCTCCATGGGCGGCTACCTCGACCAAGAGGAAGACAACCGCAAGCAGTACGCTCGCCAGCGCGCCCGCGAACTGCAGGAGAAGAATAAACGACGCCGCGCTGAGCAGGCGGCGAAACGGTTGGAGCGAGAGAGCCGTCGAGAAGCGGTCACTGGTGACGGTGACGCGGCGGCCGGGCGGGGCCGGGCGTCGACAATTGGGGCGCCGGTGCACACCACCGCGCGTGGCCGCGAAAGGAGCGAGTAATGGAAGCGAACCTGTTCCTGCTCATCGGGTCGGGTGTGCTCGTGGCCACCGGCGTGTATCTGATGCTCGATCGGGCACTGACACGCATGATCATGGGCGTTCTGCTGCTCGGTAACGGCGCGAACCTGCTGCTACTGCAGTCTGGCGGGCAGGCCGGCTCCCCGCCGATCATTGGCCGCATGTCCACCCTGTTCGGCGAGCGCATCGCCGACCCACTGGCGCAGGCGATGATCCTCACCGCGATCGTCATTTCGATGGCGATGGTCGCGTTCATGCTGGCCTTGGCCTACCGCCAGTACCGCTACCGCACCGACGACATCATCGAACGCGACGAGGAAGACCGCGCAATCGCCGCCCGCCCGAAGACCGCGGCAGCAGCCCCCGACCACGACGCCTCCGACGACCCCGAAACCGGACGCATGAGCTCCGAGGGCGACGCCTTCGGCCCCCGCTCCTTCGAAGACCCCGTCAAGGAGGCCGACGATGACGAATAATCTCTTCGAGTTCGCCCACTGGGCGCTGCCCGCCATGCCGATCCTCACCGTGATGCCGCTGCTGCTGCCAGCACTCGCCGCGGCGCTGATCCTGGTCACTGGGCGCGCAGTCACCCTGCAGCGCACCATCGCGCTGACCACGCTGCTCGCGCTGGCCGTCATCTCCGGCGCCATGATCATCATCGCGGACGTCCACGGCATCCAGACCGTCCAGATGGGTGGCTGGGAAGCGCCCATCGGCATCACGCTGGTGGCGGACCGACTGTCCACCATCATGGTGTTCGTCTCCTCCATCGTGCTGTTCGCCGTCATGTGGTACGGCATCTCCCAAGGGCTTCGCGACGGCGACGACGACGACCCAGTCGCCGTCTTCCTCCCCGTCTACATGCTGCTGTGCATGGGCGTGAACCTGTCCTTCCTCGCCGGCGACCTGTTCAACCTGTACGTCGGCTTCGAAGTGTTCCTCGTCGCCTCCTATGTGCTGCTTACCCTGGGTGCCTCGCCGGGGCGTGTGCGCGCCGGCATCGGCTACGTGATGGTGTCCATGGCGTCCTCCATGGTGTTCCTGTTCGCCCTGGCGCTCATCTACTCCTCCACCGGCACCGTCAACATGGCGCAGGTCGGCCAGCGCATGGCCGAAGTCCCCGATGGCACCCGGGCCGCCATCTTCGCCACGCTGCTCATCGCGTTCGGTATCAAAGCGGCCGTCTTCCCCCTCGACGCGTGGCTGCCCGACTCCTACCCCACCGCTGCCTCCCTGGTCACCGCGGTGTTCGCCGGGCTTCTGACCAAGGTGGGCGTCTACGCCATCATCCGCGTGCGCACCACCATATTTACCGACGGCTCCCTCGACACCCTCCTCATGTGGGTCGCACTCCTGACCATGATCGTCGGCGTGATGGGCGCGCTGGCACAAAACGACATCAAGCGTCTCCTGTCCTTCACCCTGGTCAGCCACATCGGCTACATGATCTTCGGCATCGCCCTCGGCACAGTAGCGGGGCTGTCCGGCGCAATCTTCTACGCCGTGCACCACATCCTGGTGCAGACCTCCCTCTTCCTGGTCGTCGGCCTCATCGAGCGCCAAGCCGGGTCCGCACAGCTGCGCCGCCTCGGCTCGTTGCTCTACACCGCGCCACTCATCGCGCTGCTCTACCTCATCCCAGCGCTCAACCTGGGCGGCATCCCGCCGTTCTCCGGGTTCCTCGGCAAAGTCATGCTCATCCAGGCCGGCGCCGCCGACGGCTCCTGGCTCGCCTGGGTACTCATCGCAGGGGCCGTCGTCACCTCCTTATTGACGCTCTACGCCATGATCCTCGTCTGGTCCAAAGGCTTCCTCCGCGACCGCGCCGACGCCCCCGAATCCGTCGCCATGGCTCGCCCCGCATCGCTTGCCGAACGCCACGACACCATCGCCGTCGACGACCGCGCCGACGTCGGCCGCATCCCCGCCGGCATGCTCCTATCCACCGCACTCCTGGTAGCGACGTCCGTGTCCATCACCTTCCTCGCCGGCCCGATCTCCGCCATCACCGACCGCGCCGCCGAATCCTCCAGCGACCAACGCATCTACCAGCACGCCGTCCTCTCCGGCGACCCCACCAACCCAACACGGGACCTCGACACCTTCCGCCAACCCACCGACTCCGGCGGCGGCAAAGACGCCCTCGCCCACCGATCTTCTGCACGCTCAGGTGACGGAGAAGACGTCATCACGACAGAACGAGTCCCCCTCCCCGCAAGCGCAACCGCCGAACCGACAGGAGCAAACCGATGAACCACCTCCTCACCGGCATCCGAAACCGCTTCCGCGGCGCGTTCGTCCTCTGGCTCGCGTTCATGTGGGTCCTCATGCAAGGCGACCTGACCTGGGGCAACGTCGCCGCCGGGCTCGCGCTTGGCGTGCTCATCGTCCTCGTGCTGCCCCTGCCGGCGATCCCGCGCAGCGGCAACAAAATCCACTGGGGCAAACTGTTACTGTTCGTGCTGCAGTGGTTCGCCGACCTCATCGTCGCCTCCGCCAAGGTCTCCTGGCTCGCGCTGCGGCCCGCGGCACCACCCAAAAACGCAATCCTGCGCGTGCCGATGCGCGTCTCCGACGACCTCGTCCTCTACCTCGCCACCTGCGCCTACAACCTGCAGCCCGGCGGCAGCGTGTCGGATATTGACATCGCCAACCGCGAATGGACCATCCACGTCCTCCACGCCGACAACCAAACCGACATCGACCGCGAAATCGCCAACGTGGCAAAACTCGAACGCCAAATGATCGACATCTTCGAAAGCAGGCGCTAACCCATGAACCCCCAGGTCTACAACGCATTCCTCATCGTCGCCGGCGTCTTCCTCGCCATCGGCTTCCTCGTCCTCGCCTGGAGAGTCATCGTCGGCCCCGACTCCATGGACCGCGTCCTCGGCAACGACGCCATCACCGCCTCCCTCCAATGCGTCCTCGCCCTCTACATCTGCTGGACCCTCGACACCACCGTGGTCAACGTCATGATGGTGATCGCACTCCTCGGATTCATCGCCTCCCTGTCCGTCGCCCGCTTCCGCAAACGCGACAACTCCTAAGAAAGGCCCACCAATGACACTCGCCTTCCTTCTCGACGCCACATCCCTCATCTTCATCCTCCCCGGCGCCTTCATGGTGTTCTCCGCCGCCATCGGCACCGCCCGATTCCAATCCACCATGGCGCGCATCCACGCCATCACCAAGCCGCAGACCACCGGGCTGGTGCTCATGATCATCGGCACCATCATCCGGCTACTGAACCCCTCCGCCGGCGGCCCGGCCGGCACCGGCGAGGCTGTCGGCACCCACGAACTTCACGACATCGGCGTCATCCTCATCCTGCTCATCTTCGCCCTCATGACCAACCCGGTCACCGCGCAGCGCCTCGGCCGCGTCGCCCGACGCGAAGGCCTCTACGGCGGACCCGACACCCTCAGCCGCAACGACCGCCCCGCCGCCTACCATCCCAAGCGCGTCGACCCCACCAAGAAGTAGCGCCTGCGCCTGCTGCTGGGTCTGCTGCGGGGCTTTCTGCGCCTGGCGCTGCGCACCACATTCCTGGTTTTTGGGAGGGCGTCTGGACGTTTCCCCAGGTCGTTGGGTTTGGGTGGGGGAATTTGGTGTCACCCCAGCCGGCACGAGTGACAAAAGACGCAGCCCACTTTTCACGACCTGGGCTTTTGCCCGAGTTTGTCGGCAGGCCCTAGGTGGCAGGCTGGTTGTGAGCGCCGAACCGAAGGAGGTCCACGCCCATGTCCCCGCACGATATTCCCCCGCTGATACCAAACCCACCCGAGAGGGATTGGGCACACTACAACACCAACCCCGACCCCGATGCTGGCAGTACTGGTAAGCGCCGGCGTGCAAGCATGCC
>NZ_MLAL01000011.1 GCF_001875665.1 Corynebacterium sp. NML130628
CAACTACGACCGCGGCTTTCGCCGCTGTGGTAAGCACACCGTCACGGACGCTGACTTTTCCCTGGGCTTGACCGCCCATGAGTACTTCGATGATCGCGTCTTTGACTTTCTGCCGGTCGCGTTCGTCGGCGAGCATCTTTTTTAACACTTCCGGATCATCCGGCAAAGCGTCTACATCCGGTACCGGGCCAGGGCCTGGCAACCACTCATCGACGGGGCGTGGTGGTGTCGTGGTGTTGCGGTTGATGTTAGTTCGTTGATGTTGGCGAGCTCGTTTGGATTTGCGGTGATAACTCATGCGTTTCATTGTGGCTTGAAATGCCTCATCAAACGTCATAGACGCCGCGTCGTGTCGTTCTTCTTCGTCAGGCCAATAGTCAAGCGTCCACCTGCTTATCGAGCTAAATGAAACGTGAAACTCCGCCGCGATGCGGCGCAGTGACTTCGTTGAGGTCAGTTTGCGCGCGACGGCTTTGGCAATCGAGTCAGCATCCGGGGGACTGTCAGATCGGATGTAGCCGTTGCGTCTGTCAGTAATCCAGTTTTTTACCGAGGCCGGTGCGGGGCGCCGACCGGTAACGTGTGCTACCCAGTCACAGACCTCAGGTGTGGTCATGCCTTCGAAGTATTTGTCGACTGCGGCCTCGCGGACGGTGTCGGGGAACTTTGCGGGCATCGGAATACCTTCCAGCCCTCAGCACTCCAACGAAATGTCCGCGCTCCCTTTTCGTGGATTACTACAATCCTGTTACTCACATTTGCAGCGATCGCGGCTCAAAACTAGTCCTCGCTGGACTCGATTTCCTTCGGGGCCTCAGAGGAGGACGAAGCAGACTTGCCGCCGGCAAGTTCGGCGCGGATCTGGTCGAGGCGGGCGCTGGCGGCGACGTCGCTGCCTGCCGACTCGATTTCGGTCATCCGGTCGGTCATCGAGGACTTGGCCAGCTCCTGCTCGCCGAGCGCCTGGGCGTGGCGACGTTCGATCTTGTCGCGAACGCCGTCGAGGGTCGGGACGTTGTCGTTGCCACCGAACTGGTTCATGGAGTCCATGGTTTTGGTGGTCTGCTCTTGCATTTTCGCCTGGTCAAGCTGGGATTCCAGCTGGGAGACCTGGGCGAGCTGCTCTTGCAGGCGTGCTTCGGATTCCTTCTGCTTCGCCTGGGCTTCCTGCGCGGCTTGCTCGGCGGAGGCGTACGCCTGCTTGGTTTGCTCGAGTTCCTGCTCGACGGACACCAACTGGGTGGCGATGACCTCAGCGGCGGCGTCGTCGTTCGTTTGGAGGGCGGTCTTGGCCTTCGCCTCGAGGTCCTGCTGGGACTTCAGCAGGCGATCCAGCTTCATGCTGAGCTGGTTGCGGTTACCAATGATGGCGGCTGCGTGCTCAGTGATTTCCTGGTGCTGCTTCTTGGCGGCGGCGACGGCCTGCTGGATTTGCACCTTCGGGTCGGCGTTTTCGTCGATCTTGGTGTCGAAGGACTGCATCAGGTACTTCCAGCCCTTCACGAATGGGTTTGCCATTACTGTTCCTCCTCAGCGTTTTGGGACTCGACCTGGCGGCGGACCTCATCCATATCGAGTGCTTTGACCTGCTCGACGAGGTCGTTGAATGCGGACTCCGGCAGGGCACCGGCTTCGCGGTAGACCATGATCCCGTCGCGGAACACCATGAGCGTCGGGATTGCCTGGATATCCAGGGCGACCGCTACCTGCTGGTATTCCTCGGTGTTGAGCTTCGCGAAGGTCACATCCGGGTGCTTCTCGGAGACCTTTTTGTAAACAGGCGCGAACTGGCGGCAGGGGCCGCACCAGGACGCCCAGCAGTCGACGATGACAATGCCCTCTCCGAGAACGGTTTCCTGGAATGTTTCCTCAGTGAGGTCGGTTGTGGCCATTAGGTAGCTCCTTTTCGTTTTTTGTTACATTGGCAGCTATTAGTGCAACACTAACAAGTGCGGGGCGATTCCCGCAGGAAGGAAGGAAGTATTATGGCAACGCAAACATTCCAGGTTGAGGGCATGAGCTGCGGGCATTGCGAGCTCAGCATCCAGGAAGAGGTCGGGGAAATCCCGGGCGTGACCTCGGTGAACGCTGACCACACAACCGGCAAGGTTGTGGTTGAGGGTGCAGAGGTGAGCAGGGAGGACGTCGATAAGGCGGTTGAGGAAGCAGGGTTCAAGCTGCTCTAATGTCGAATGCACAGATAGAACTCGGCGTTTCGGGCATGACGTGTACGTCGTGCTCGTCGCGGGTGCAGCGGAAGCTGAACAAGATGGAGGGGGTCGAGGCATCGGTGAACTTTTCGACGGAGACCGCCTCCGTCGAGTACGATCCGGCGCTCGCTGACCCTGATTCGTTGATCACGACGATCCGGAACGCAGGATTTGATGCGTTCACGTTCACCGACGCCGACGAACCGCTTGCCGACGCCCCCTCCGAACCCGAGCGCGACCCCCTCCTGTGGACCATCGTGTGGTCCGCGGTGGTGTCGCTGCCGGTGATGTTGGTGTCGATGATTCCGGCGCTGCAGTTCACGTACTGGCAGTGGGCGGCGTTTGCTGCCACGACCCTGGTGTATTTCTCGGCAGGGTCGCTGTTCCACCGCAATGCCCTGTTGAACTTGCGTCACGGCAGCATGACCATGGACACCCTGATTTCCATGGGCACCACGGCCGCCTACGGGTGGTCGATCTATGCGCTGTTCTTCGGCAACGCGGGCGAGCCGGGCATGAAAATGCACATGAGCCTGGTGCCGAACGCGGCAGCGATGGACGAGGTCTATCTGGAGACGGTGTGCGTCGTTATCACGTTTTTGCTGCTTGGCCGCTGGTTCGAGCACCGCGCGAAGGGGCGTAGCTCCGAGGCGTTGCGCAACCTGCTGCAGATGGGTGCGAAGGACGCGACGGTGCTGCGCGACGGCGTGGAGACGCGCGTGCCGATCGCCGACGTAAAGGTCGGCGACACGTTCGTGGTGCGACCAGGCGAGAAGGTCGCGACGGACGGCACGGTGGTCGAGGGACAGTCGGCGATCGACGCCTCGATGCTCACCGGCGAATCTGTTCCCGTCGACGTCAAGGAAGGCGACGACGTCACCGGCGCAACCCTGAACACGCACGGCCGACTGCTTGTGCAGGCAACGCGCGTTGGTTCGGACACGACGCTCGCGCAGATGGGCCAACTGGTCAAGGACGCGCAGGCAGGCAAGGCGCCGGTAGAGCGGCTGGTGGACAAGATCGCGCAGATCTTCGTCCCGACCGTGATCGCTATCTCGGCGGTTTCCCTGGTGGCGCACCTGCTGTTGGGCTATAGCGTGGCCGCTGCGTTCACAGCGGCGGTGGCGGTGCTGATCATCGCGTGCCCGTGCGCGCTTGGCCTAGCCACCCCGACCGCCATCCTGGTGGGCACCGGACGCGGCGCCGAGCTCGGGTTGTTGATCCGCGGCCCGGAGATCCTGGAATCCACCCGCCAGGTGGACACCATCGTGATGGACAAGACCGGCACCGTCACCACCGGCCAAATGACCGTGGTTGACGCGAATAGCAGCAGCGACGCCGTCGCACTCGCCGCCGCGGTGGAGGCGCACTCGGAGCACCCGATCGCCCGCGCCATCACCGCGTACGCCCAGGACGCTCCCTCTGCGGACGTTCCCGAGGCCGTCACCGATTTCCGGAACGAGCCCGGCATCGGTGCCAGCGCGACCGTTGACGGCAAACACGTCCGGGTTGGCCGCCCAACGGTTGACCTCGGCGGATACCGGGACGCCTTCGAGTCAATGGAGGCGACCGGCGCGACCGTGGTCGCCGTCGAGGTCGACGGCGCGACCGAGGGAGTGATTGCGGTGCGCGATGCGGTGAAGGAAGACTCCCGGGTGGGCGTCGAAAAGCTGAGGGAGCTGGGGCTCGAGCCGCACCTGCTCACTGGCGACAACCGCGCAACCGCGCTCGCCGTGGCGCAGGAAGTGGGTATCGACGCCACCAACGTCACCGCCGGCGTACTCCCCGCCGACAAAGTCGAGCTGGTGCGCAACCTGCAGGATGCGGGCAAGCGCGTGGCGATGATCGGTGACGGTGTGAACGACGCCGCGGCGCTCGCCCAGGCCGACCTCGGCATGGCGATGGGCGCGGGTACCGACGTAGCCATCGAGGCCTCCGACATCACCCTGATGAATGACTCGCTGGTGAGCGCCGCCGACGGCATCCGCCTCTCGCGCGCGACGCTGCGCACCATCAAAGGCAACCTATTCTGGGCCTTTGCGTACAACGTGGTGCTCATCCCCGTGGCAGCCATCGGGCTGCTCAACCCCCTGCTCGCAGGCATAGCGATGGCCTGCTCATCCGTGTTCGTCGTAACGAACTCGCTGCGGCTGCGCCGCTTCCGCGCTACGCGCTAAACAGGCCGCGGAGGCGGTGTAGCACACCGCTCGGCCGGGAGGTGGCGGCCAGCTCGTCGATGCTGCGGGGCAGGTTGAGCAGCATCGTCGAGTTCTGGTTCTTCGCGACGGTAATACGTTCCTCTAACTGGGCCACTGTATGGGCACACGCGGACGGTGCGTCGTGCATCATGCGGACAGACATTGTGATTTTTCCTTCGTTCGTACCTATGTTAGGTCACAATGCTATCCAGAAACTCGCAGCGTGTCATACATGGCGAGCCAACCCTAAGCAAGGACAGCCTTTGCTGCGCACCCCCGGACGGGTGCAGGGTTAGCCGTGCGCCATGTTGACGAAACGCGAGTAGTGCAGCTGGTGGGCCACCGGAATCGTGTCGATTGGTCCGCCGCGGTGCTTCGCCACGATGATGTCCGCCTCGCCGGCGCGCTCGTCGTCACGGTCTTGAGAGTCCGGCCGGTACAGCAGGAACACCATGTCGGCGTCCTGCTCGAGGGAGCCCGACTCACGAAGGTCGGCGAGCTGAGGCTTCTTATCGGTACGGGCCTCGGGCCCACGGTTCAGCTGCGAGATCGCAATCACGGGGACCTCGAGCTCCTTCGCCAAGAGCTTCAGGTTTCGGGAGAACTCGGAGACCTCCTGCTGACGCGACTCCACCCGCTTGCCGGAGCTCATCAGCTGCAGGTAGTCCAACACGATAAGGTCGAGGCCCTGCTGCTGCTTCAACCGGCGCGCCTTGGAACGGATCTCCATCATGGTGAGGTTGGGGGAGTCGTCGATAAACAGTGGGGCGTCCTGGATCTCCTCGAGGCGACGAGTGAGCTTCTCCCAGTCCTGCTCCCCCATCTGCCCCGAGCGCATCGAGGACAGCTTGATCTCCGTTTCGGCCGAAAGCATGCGCATGATGATCTCGGACGCGCTCATTTCCAGCGAGAAGATCACCGATGTCTTGCCCTGCTGGATCGAGCATGAGCGCATGAAGTCGAGCGCCAGCGTCGACTTACCCACGCCCGGACGGGCCGCGATAATGACCATCTGGCCCGCGTGTAGGCCGTTGGTGAGCTTATCCAGGTCGATGAAGCCGGTCGGCACTCCCTGCTCCAAGCCACCGCCCTGCGCGATGGCGGCAAGCTCGTCGACGGTGTCCTGCAACAGATCGCCGAGGACCTTGTAGTCCTCGCCGGCGTTCTTGCGGGAAATCGCAAACAGCTCCTGCTGCGCGCGATCCACGACCGCGTCGATCTCCATGCCGTCCTCGCCCTCGTAGCCGAGTTGCACCACGTGCGTACCTGCGTTGACCAGCTGGCGGAGAATCGACTTCTCCTCGACGATTTCCGCGTAGTAGCGCGCGTTTGCGGCCGTCGGCACCTCGGAGATGAGCGTGTGCAGATATGGCGCGCCACCGACTCGTTCGAGCTCGTTATTGCGGTCGAGCTGCCCGGCGACAACCACCGCGTCAATATCGGAGCCGTGCGAGTACAGGTCCGCGATGGTCTTGTACACCAGCTGGTTCGCCGGAAAGTAGAAGTCCTCCGGGCGCAGCGCGTCGGAAACATCCGTGATGACGTCCTGGTTGAGCAGCATCGCGCCCAGCACTGAGCGCTCCGCGCGCTCGTCGTGCGGGGGCTGGCGGTACTCCTTTAGGTCCTGGCGACCCCGGTTAAAGTTCGATGACCCGCCGCCCCACTGGCTCGGCTCCGGCGGCGCTGAGGCCTCCGGCGGCTCTGGTGGTGGAACGTAGTCGTCGTCAAAATCGTCGAAGCTCGCAGCACTCGAGTTCTCAGCCATGCAGCACCCTTTACCCTTTCGTGTCGCACAACAGCGTACCGGATAGCCCGGTTATTCACGTACCACCAGGTGAGTTATCCACAGGGGGTGTGGATACTTTTGTGTTGTGCCTGGAATCTCTCCACAGGCGTTGTGCACAACGTGTGGAGAACGTGTGGACAAGAGCGAAAACGGCAACATTCACGCCATATATGCGCAGGTCAAGTGCCATTTATTCAAAGGTGGGACCCACGCCACCCCCACCGTATCACCCACAACCAGCCGGTTTGACTCGATGCCTTTCAGTGCGCTAGGCATCTCACCATACGCACAAAAGCTCCCTACCTGTGGAAAGTTATCCACAGGTCAAGGAGGCAAACGAAAACGGGCCCCGCTCCTCACAAGCGGGACCCGTTCTCAAGCTGTTGTCGTTGGACTACCTCACGGTAATCGTCGTTATTTGCTAACGACCTCGAAGTTCACTTTGCCTTCCACGCTGTCGTGGAGGTTCACCTTGACCTGGTATCCACCGGTCTTGGTAACAAGGCCCTTCGGTACATTGATGCGGCGCTTGTCCAGGGATGGACCGCCGGCTGCCTTGACAGCTGCCGCGATGTCGCCAGGCTTGACGGAGCCGAACAGCTTGCCCTTCTCGGAGGTACGCACTGGTACCTGCACGCCGGTCAGCTGGTCAAGCTGGTCACGCAGCTCCTTGGCGTGATCCAAGTCGCGGACCTCGCGCTCTTTCTGTACACGCTGAATATCACGGATCTGCTTCTCTGCGCCGCGGGTAGCTGGGATAGCCAGGCCACGTGGGAGCAGGAAGTTACGGCCATAGCCGCCCTTGACCTCGACGATCTCGCCTGCCTCGCCAAGGTTATCAACGGCAGCGGTGAGGATCAGTTTCATGAATCCTAACCTTCCTTGAGTTGAAAATGCTTATGTGTGGGAAATGCTTAGAACGGGGGCTCATCGTCCATCCCGCCGAAACCTCCGGCGGGTGGAGCTGAATTCCACGGATCGTTTTGCGGCTGCGACTGCTGTACCTGCTGCTGTTGCTGTGCAGGCTGCTGCGGCGCCTGACCAAAGCCGCCCATATTCTGAGGTTGCTGTTGCTGTTGCTGTTGTTGCTGCGGGCGACCGTACCCGGAGTTGCCTTCACGCGGTGTGCGCTGCACGTTCGCGGTGGCGTACTTCAGGGACGGGCCTACCTCATCAACTTCGACCTCGAACACGGTGCGGTTTTCGCCCTCACGGGTTTGGTAGGAACGCTGCTTCAAGCGGCCGTTGACGATGACGCGCATGCCCTTCGTGAGGGACTCTGCAACGTTTTCCGCCATCTGCCGCCAGCAGTTACAGGTCAAAAACAGGGCCTCGCCGTCTTCCCACTGATTCGTGTCGCGGTTGAACTGGCGTGGCGTGGACGCGATGCGGAAGTTCGCTACCGCTGCACCACTTGGAATAAACCGCAACTCCGGGTCCGCAACCAGGTTGCCGACGACGGTGATTGGTGTATCGCCTTGTGCCATTGTTTTGACTCCTTCGTTTCCGTGGTTCCGAAAGCCGTTCTTTACTTGTCGGTACGCAGAACCTTGGTGCGCAGCACCGATTCGTTCAGGCTCAGCACACGGTCGAGTTCTTGGACGGTCTCAGCTGCACATTCAAGATTGATGACAGCGTAGATGCCCTCTTCCTTCTTGTTGATTGGGTACGCAAGACGCTGCTTGCCCCACACATCAACGTTTTCTACCTTGCCGTTTTCCTTACGGACAACCTCGAGGAACTTGTCCAGGGACGGGGCAACGGTGCGTTCATCCTGCTGTGGATCGAGGATGATCATTACTTCGTAGTGACGCACGGACCTCATCACCTCCTATGGTCTAGATTTGAATATTTTCGGCCGCCGCACTGTGCGGTGGCAGGAGGGTCGTTGCGTCAAGCAACCTCACCAGCGTACCCCACCCGTTACGCTGGGCAAAATACTTCTCGACGCCCGCTCCGCCCCTACTGCGGGTTCGGTACGGCAACGAAGACCGCGAGGATCACCGGGATGACGGTGATGAACACGAACGCGGTAATGCCGTAGCCGACGGCGCGAGCGATTTCTTGACGGTTCGTCGCTACGAAAGCTGCGGCGATGAAACCGAATCCGACTGCGATTGAGGCGATTCCGGTAACTGTTGCGGATCCCATGCTGGCTCCTTCCAATCTTCAGGGGTGCTCAGAAGCGGGTCGTGGCCGTTGTGCGCGGCGGCAACCTTGTCCTCGCGCTTGCCGAACATCTGCTGAATAACCAGCACCATGATCACGATGATGAACGCATCACGGGCGATAATGACGGTGTCGAGCAGCGCGCCCGGCACTCCCTTTTGGTCCTCGCCCATCATGTGCCACATCAGCACTGGCCAGACCATCATGTCCACCGTCATCCAGGAAAGCAGGAGGCGCCAATACGGCAGCGCCAGGACTGCGGGCACGATGAACCAGATTGAGTACTGCGGGCTCCACACCTTGTTGAAGAGGAGGAAGAACCCGACGATAAGTACGAAGAGTTCGGCCACGCGCGGGGTACGCGGCGCTTTGAGCCCGAGGATGAGCACGGTGGCACACCCAGCGAGGAAGAGCACCAGCGTGACTGCGTTCAGGATGACGGGGGCCCCTTCACCGCTATCGAAGCCACCCCAGCCGAATACTCGGTTGATCACGGCGTAGATGGTGGTCCACTCCCAGCCGCGGTCCGTGTTGAGGCGGTTGAACTCGTTCCAGGCTTCCGGGTTGTGCAGGTACACCGGCAGGTTGACCGTGACCCAGGTCAGCGCCGTGGTGGCCACCATCTTCAGGAAGGGCACGAAGTCGCGCTTCCTGATTGCCAGCACCAGGTAGGCGCCGAGGATAAACAGCGGCCACAGCTTGAAGGCGGTGCCGGCGCCGATCAGGACGCCTGCCAACCAGTACTTCTTGTTGCGCACAGCGAGCATGGCTGCCACGACGAAGAAGATGGATGGGATGTCCCAGTTGGTGAACAGGTGCATGATCAGCAGCGGGGAACCGACGACGAGCAGAGTGTCCCAGATGCGGTTGCCTGCAAGCTCCGCCACCATGCGCGCCGTGACCACCCAAATAGCGGCCAGGATGAGCACGGTGACGTAGAAGTACCAGCCGGACTCCGGCAGGATGCGGGAGACCGCAAAGTAGGTGTTTCGGGAGATGAACGCGCAGAACTGCTGGAACAGACCGGCGAGCACCGGGTACTCCATGTAGCGCGTCAGGTCCCCCTCTACCCAGGAGAAGTCGTAGACGAAGCCCGGCTGGTCCAGGCCGCGGCCACCGTACAGCGGCAGGATGTCGTTGTAGCAAAAAGAGGTGTACTGGCGGTTGCCGTCCCAGTTGACCTGCATGATGCCGTTGTCATCCAATTTGCCCATTGCGCAGTTCGACTTCGAGAGCGCGCCGAGGCCAATGAAGACGTAGGCGAGCGCGAAGATGGTGCGCAGCGGCGTCCAGAACTTGGAACGACCAATTTGGGCGAAGCGCCCCATCGGTCCGCCGAGGAACTCAACCCATCCGCGGGCGGCGGGTTCGGTGAGGGCTGGCTGCACGCGATCCTTCGGGTCAGGCCAAGTGGTTGCTGTCATCGTTGCTCCGTTATCCAAAGATATCGTTTATAACCTGGTCGATTGCGTCCTGTACCGGGTCCGGGGCGGGAGCCGGTGCTGGCGCCGGCGCGGGGGCTGGCGCTGGTGCCGGAGCCGGCGCTGGTGCGGGTGCGGCCGGCTGGCCGGGGCCCGCCTCGCCTGCTGGGGCGTCTGCGGTGCCGCTCGGTGTCCGCGCAGAATCCGGCGCAGTACCGGTCGTCGAATTGCCGGAGAAGCCACCGTAGTAGCCGCCCAGGTTCACGCCGCCCGAGTACGGGTTCACACCCCAGTAGACAGGTGCAGCTTCAGGGAAGTACTCGAAGTCCTGGCCCTGCAGGAGGGAGTCCAGCACGTTCTTCCAGATCCGGCCCGGGGTGTCGGCGCCGAACATGTTGCCGCCGTAGGAGTTGAAGATCGCGGAGGTGTTGTCGGCGGTACCGACCCACACGGCCACCGCAAGCTGCGGCGTCGAACCGACGGTCCACGCGTCCTTGTTCAGGCCGGTGTTGCCAAGCTGGGCGGTACCGGTCTTCGCCGCGGACGGACGCCCGCCAGCCAACACAGCGTTGGAGTACGGGACGACGGACTGCATCGCCTTGATCACGTTGTCAGCCACCTGCTGAGAAACGCGACGCTCCGTGTAGCCGGAGTCAAACTCGTAGAGGACCTCGCCGTAGGCGTCGGTGACGCGCTGCACGAAGTGCGTCGGGTGCGCCAAGCCACGGTTGGTCAGCGTGGACACGGCGGTGGCCATGTCGAGGACGCGGGACTGGTATTGGCCCAGCACTATGCCCTCGTAGGGCTGGCCGCCGTTTTCACGCAGCGTCACCGGGATTCCCGGGATGGAGCGGGCCACGCCGAGGGCGTGCGCCATATCAGCGGTGTCCTGCGTGGTGTTGTCCAGGTCGTCCTGGATGCGCATGAACGCGGTATTCGAGGAGGTGCGGGTGGCGTCCAGCATGGAGATCATGCCTGAGCCGCCGCCGTCCCAGTTGGTCACCACGTGGCCGCCCGGCAGCGTCACGGGCGTGGCCGAGTACATCGCGTTGAGCGGGATGCCCTGCTGCAGGGCCGCGGCCAGCGCGAAGATCTTGAATGTGGAGCCGGTCTGCAGGCCGGCGTTGGCGTAGTCCCAGCCGGAGGGGTCGTCGCCACCGTAGTAGGCACGCACCGCGCCCGTCTTCGGGTCGATGGCCACGACGCCGGTGCGGGCGTCATCCTGCAGGTAGGAGAGCTGCTCGCGCGAGATCCGCTCGACCTCGGACTGCGAGTTCGAGTCAATCGTGGTGGTGATCTTCAGGCCACGGTTGGTCAGGTCCGACTCGGAGATGCCGATGGTGGCGAGCTCCGTCATCACCTGGTTCTTGATCAGGCCGTTCGGGCCGCTGGCCTCGGTGTAGGCCGAGTAGGTCGCCGGGTCGCGGGTCTCCGGGTACTGCAGCCCGGCGCGCTTCTCGGGGTCGAGCTTGTTCGTCTCCACAAGCCCGTCCATCACGTAGTTCCAGCGGGCCTTCGCCCCGTCCGGGTTGGTCCACGGGTCGAGCTGGCTCGGCAGCTGGATGGAGGAGGCGAGCACGCCGCCCTCTTCCAGCGTCAGCTCGCTGGCTGGCTTATCGAAGAAGGCATGCGCCGCCGCCTCGATGCCGTAGGCGTTGCGCCCGAAGTAGACGGTGTTGAGGTAGGCGTTGAGGATCTCTTCCTTGGTCCAGGAGTGGGTCATCTTGATGGAGTACACCAGCTCCTTGGCCTTGCGCTCGTAGGAGTGCTCGTTGCCCACCAGGGCGTTCTTCACGTACTGCTGGGTGATCGTGGAGCCGCCACCAGCGGAGGTGTTGCCGGTGACCTGGCCGATCACGGCGCGGCCGAAGCCGGTGAAGGAGAAGCCGGAGTTGTCCCAGAAGTCGCGGTCCTCAGCGGCGAGGACTGCGTTCTGTACGTCAACGGGCACCTGCTCCAGCGGGATCTGGACGCGGTTGCCCTCCGGCGGCACGATGCGAGCCAGGTCGGTTTTGCCGTCGTTAAAGTAGAGGTTTGAGATCTGCGCCGTTTCGATCTCATGCGGCTCCGGAATGTTCGCCCGCTGGTAGTTCCAAATGAACCACACAGCCGGGATGCTGGCCAGTAGCACCAAGAGCAGGAGCATGGCTAGGACCCATTGGCTCGCCCGCGACCGGGACTTGGATGGGGTCTTGGTTTCTTCTTCTACGTTAGTCACACATTGTCCCTGTACGATCACCTACAGAATTGCTACAGCACACACTACCCGTATCCGGCGTTTTTACCGCACTGGAGTGGCGGTCCATTCCTGTAGTAAGTGGTTCCAGTGGCAGTGGGGGCACACTTCCACCTTGTGCACGGTGATGGGGCCGACCTCGCCCACGAGGGTGTCAATCTCGGCTTCGCTGCGCGCGGTGCCGGTGCGTCGCCCGAGTTTTTCGCTGTACACCCAGCGCACTTCGCGCATGTCACGGTCGCAAATTGGGCAGGTTCTTTTCGACGCCTCTCCGTGATGTTCTGCGGCGGCGCGGAGGAGGAAGTCGGCGTCGCAAAGCTCTTCTTTGGGAACGAGCCCTGCGTGATAGGCGCGAAGGGTCGCCCGGCGTTGCCACTCGTGCGAAACTTCGTGCTGATAGGTGAACATCGCCGCCATACTAGCGCAACAACAAAGTTTCCTACACCTATGTATAGAATGATGCATTACACGTGTAGGCGTGGTTTTCTTGTTGGTTTCTTTTGCACAAGGCAGGTCCTTATGGCTGATCGTCCCGACCCGTTGGAGTTGGCACAGCGTGTTCGCCCCGCGATGACGCGTTTGTATGTCGCGTATTTCCGTAATACGGAACGCTCCGACCTGACTGGGCCACAACTTTCGATCTTGCGTCGCCTTGAGGTGGAGGGGCCGAGCCGCATCAGCCATATTGCCTCGTCAGAGGGTGTGCGGATGCCGACGGCCTCGAACACCATCAACCAGCTGGAGAAGCGCGGCCTGGTGCACCGCACGCGTTCCGCGGAGGACCGGCGCGGCGTGCTCGTCGCCCTCACCGACCAGGGGAAACACGAGTTGCAGCGGGTAGGGCAGGAGCGCACGCAGTACCTCGCGGATATGCTCGCCACGCTTGACGACGCCTCCCTGCAACAACTGGACGCCGCCACCGACGCAATTATTAATTTGGCGGAAGTCTACGCGAACCCGGAAAGCGAATAGGCTAGGTCGGTATGGCGCCACGTTCTTTCTCTTCCGAACTCGCCCAGTCCTTCGCGGCTGAGCGTCCGCTTCGTGTGCTTGTGGGCTGGGACGCATCCAATTCGGAGGCGATCGAGTTCGCGGCCTGGTTGGGGCGTAGCCTGCCCGTGACGGTGCGGGTGGCGGCCGCGGTGACGGGTTCGTGGACGAAGTCGCTGTCGTCGAAAAAGTATGACAAGTGGCTGCAGAAACAGAGCGAGACGATCACCGAGAAGGCCACTAAGGCGCTGAAACACGGGCTACCGCGCACCCAGTGGGCTGACCCGGTGGCGCAGGTGCTGGAGCGGGGCAGCCTAGCCGAGTGCCTCTACGAGATGGCGGACGGTTTCGAGGCCGATATTTTGTTGCTCGGCTCGAAGTCGAAAACAGCGAAAGGCCGCTTCCTGCCGACCTCCGACGCGGACGAGATGATGCACTCCTCCCCGCTACCGCTGGGGTTGGCGCCGAAGGGCGTGCAGCTTTCGAAGAAGGGCATCACCCGCGTCACCTATTCGCTGATCGATTCGGGCGCGGTGCGCCCAAGCTTCTCCGGCCTTGCCTACGCCGCCACGCTCGCCTGCCTTCTCGACGTCCCCTTGCGCATCATCGCCTTTTCCCCCAGCGAGGGCGGCGGCTTCGACGACCAGGAAGACCAGATGGAGTGGAACGAGGCTGCGCTCGGCCTGCTGGACCGCGCGCGCGACTCGGCGTTCTCGGTCGCTGAGAACCTTGGTCCGGAATACACCGAGCGTCTCGACGTCTCCTCCTTCGTCGCCACCGGCAAGGGTTGGAAGAAGGCAATCGATTCGGTGAAGTGGAAGAAGGGCGACATCCTGTGCCTGGGCTCGAAGCCTTCAGGCCCGCTGAAGCGCGTGTTCGTGGGCACCCGCGAGGGTGAGTTCATTCGCTTCGCCCCGGTGCCCGTCATCGTGTACCCGCGAGGGGAGCACTAGTCATGGGCGAAGTGTTTGACCACCCCGAAAACGACCTGCACTCCGGCGCGGACCGTTTTTCCCGCGTCCGCCCGGAGCCTGCCAGCTTCGACGAGCTGGCCTTAGAGCCGGATCCCTTGGAGGTAGCGAAGCGCAACAAGGCGTCGACGAAGCAGGCGATCATACTCGCGGTAGTGACCGTGCTGGGCACCCTCCTGTTCGCGTGGGCGCTTGCCGCCGTCGCCCGTGTGCAGGGCGGCCCGCTGTGCGAGGCCGGGGACGCGACGTGGCTGTGTACCCAGACGTGGCGGACCTGGTGGGCCGTCGTCACTTCGATTCCGCCAGTGGCCGGTTTGCTCACCTGCGCGGTGTTGATGGTGCGCAAACTCAACCGCTACGAACGCTGGATCCCCTGGATGGGCGTGTTCTGGCTGCCCATCGTGCCGTTCACCATGTGGTGGCTGACGGTCACGATTGGGATGCTGGCGCTTGATGCGACGCACTAGCGCTCTCAGCGCAGTCGGCGCAGTACGGGTTCTCCTCCCGGCAGGACGGGCAGCTTAGGTACTGGTGGCGGCACTCTGGCTCGTTCGCACAGTTATAGAACATGTTCGACGGTGCCCCGCAGTGCACGCAGTGGCCCAACTGCACGTAATCCGGGTCATTCTCGGGGCCGAACTCGGTATGCATCCGCTTATCGAACACGTACAGCGAGCCCTCCCACAGGCCCGAGTTGCCGTACTTCTCGCCGTAGCGGACGATGCCGCCGTCGATCTGGTAGACCTCCTCGAAGCCGCGGTTCTTCATCAGGCTGGACAGGATCTCGCAGCGGATACCGCCGGTGCAATACGAGATGACTGGCTTGTCCTTCATCCAGTCGTACTTGCCGCTCTCCAGCTCCTTGATGAAGTCGTGGGTGGTTTCCACGTCCGGGACCACGGCGTTCTTAAACTTGCCGATCTCGGCCTCGCGGGCGTTGCGGCCGTCGAAAAACACGACGTCCGGGTTGTTCGCCACCAGCTCGTTGACTTCCTCCGGCTTCAGGTGCGTGCCGCCGCCGACGACGCCGTGCTCGTCAACCTTCAGCTCGCCCGGCGCGCCGAACGCCACAATCTCCTCGCGCGCCTTGACCGATAGCTTCGGGAAGTCCTCCGCACCGCCCTCAGACCACTTGAACTCGATGCCGCGGAAGTACTCCTTTGTCTTCTTCACGTAAGTCTTGCAGGCCTTGATGTCGCCGCCGACGGTGCCGTTAATGCCGTCCTTGGAGATCAGGATGCGGCCGGTCAGCCCCAGTCCCTCGCAGAGGTCGCGCTGCCAGAGGCGCACCGCGTCCGGGTCGGCGATGGGCTGGAACTTGTAATACAGGAGGATCTTGCTCGTCATGCCCACGAGTCTAGCGCTTGTGGTAGAGGCCCTTCTTCCAGTACTTCGGCTCCGAGGTCACCAGCACGCCGAGATTGCGGAAGATGCCCTCGTCGACGGAGCCAAGGATGGTGCTGGTGTGCGCGTCGCAGCCACGCAGGCTCTTCAACTGCTCCAGCGCCGCCGCCGCATCACTACTTGTCGACGCCGACACCGACAACGCAATGAGCACCTCATCAGTATGCAGCCGCGGGTTCACGGACCCGAGGTGGCGCGTCTTCAGCGTCTGGATCGGCTCAATGGAATCCGGGGACAGCAGGTGGACGGAATCATCAATGCCAGCGAGCACCTTCAGCGCGTTGAGCAGCACCGCAGCCGACGGCCCCAGCAGGTCCGTCGTCTTGCCGGTCACGATGGTGCCGTCCGGCAGCTCCAGCGCGGCACCCGGCGATCCGGTCGCCTGTGCGACCTCCAGCGCCGGGGCGACCACCACACGGTCCTGCGGGGTCACCTCCGCCTTGCGCATGATGTTCAGGATCCGGTCGGAGACGGTGTGGTCGGTGTCGTCGCGGCGCTCGTCCACGAGCGTCTTGTAGTAGCGGCGCACGATCTCCTGCTTCGCCGCGTGACGGCAGGCGGCGTCGTCACTGATGCAGTAGCCGGCCATGTTCACACCCATGTCCGTCGGCGACTGGTACGGCTCCTCCCCCGTCACCTCGCGCAGCAGCGCCTTCAGCAGCGGGAACACCTCAATGTCGCGGTTGTAGCTGGTGACGGTCTCCCCATAGGCGTCCAGGTGGTATTGGTCGATCACGTTGATGTCATCAAGGTCGGCCGTCGCCGCCTCGTAGGCCAGGTTCACCGGGTGCGACAGCGGCAGGTTCCAGATGGGGAACGTCTCAAACTTGGCGTAGCCAGCGTTAATACCGCGCTGGTGCTCGTGGTAAATCTGGCTCAGGCACGTGGCCAGCTTGCCGGAGCCGGGGCCCGGCGCCGTCATCACGATCAGGTCGCGGGACGTCTCCACGTACTCGTTGCGACCGAAGCCTTCCTCGGACACGATGCGCTGCGTATCGTGCGGGTACCCGGCGATCATGTAGTGGCGCGACACCGTCAGCCCCAAACGCTGCAGCCGCTCAATGAACGCCTCCACCAGCGGGTTCTCACCCTCCAGCTGGGTCACCACCACATTCTCGACGAGGAACCCGCGCTCCCGGAAGACATCCACGAGGCGCAGCACGTCCTCCTCGTAGGAAATCCCGAGGTCAGCGCGCATCTTCTGCCGCACCACGTCACCCGCGTTGAACGCAATCACGATCTCGACCTCATCCTTGATGCGGTCCAACATCGCAATCTTGTTATCCGGCGTAAACCCCGGCAGCACGCGGGAGGCATGATTGTCGTCGAAGAGCTTGCCACCCATCTCTAGGTAGAGCTTTCCCCCAATTGCTTTTCGCCGGGCCGAAATGTGCTCCGACTGCATCGCAATGTACTTATCCCGATCAAATCCAACGCTATATGGCATGGAACCTGAAGTATACCGGCCGCGCGCCTGCATCTCTATTTGTGCACGTTGGTCCCCGGTTTGTTTCGCGTCGACGCCAATAGGTCGAGGGGGTGTGGCGAGTGGGGTTTGTCGCTGGGGTGGGATGTGTCATCTTAACGGCGCTAGGGATTTTGTGAACAAAATTGCGTGCGACTTAGTTGTTGGCTTGTTCGCTGGCGCGGCGTTCCGGTCGACCTCTTAGCGTCGACCAACGCTGGTCAGCGCGAAATCGGGATTTCGGCGACGAAAAGCCCAAAAATGCGTGACCTGCATTGGTCGACCGGAGGAGGTCGACCGGAGCGAAAACTGGTGAGCCCTGTACCTTGGTCCGTGAGATTTAAGGAGTTACAGCACCAATGCCCGAAGGCCACGTCATCCACCGCCTCGCCCGCCACCTGAACGACACATTCGCGGGCCAGCCCATCGAGATTTCCTCCCCGCAAGGGCGTTTCGACGTCACCCCGCTCACCGGCGCCACCCTGAAGGAGGCCCGCGCGGTAGGCAAGCACCTGTTCTTGGAGTTCTCCACGGCGACGGTGCACGTGCACCTGGGCCTGATTGGTTCCTTCCGTTTCGAGCCCGCCGAGGACGTGTGGGGGCAGATCCGGCTGCGCCTGGCCAACGAGGACGTGGCCGCGAACCTGCGTGGTCCGCAGTACTGCCGCTACGTCTCCCCGCCGGAGGAGCAGGCGATCCTGGACCGCAGCGGCGAGGACCCCCTCGACCCGGACGCGGACCCGGAGGCGTTGTGGGGGCGGGTGCGGGCGTCGCGACGCACGATTGGGTCGCTGATGATGGACCAGAAGTATTTCGCGGGCGTGGGCAATATATATCGTGCGGAGCCGCTGTTCCGTCTGGGTATTTCCCCGTTCGTGCCGGGCCGGGCGCTGGACCACGAGGAGTTCTTGCGCCTGTGGCAGGACGTGCGCGAGCTGATGGAGTACGGCGTGGAGCACGGCCGGATCGATACGGTGCGCCCCGAGCACAGTCCCGAGGCGATGGGCAGGCCGCCCCGGAAGGACGACCACGGCGGTGAGGTCTACGTGTACCGCCGCGCCGGCGAGCCCTGCTTCGTCTGCGGCACGCCAATCGAGGTGCGCAAGTACGAGGGCCGAAATTTGTTCTGGTGTCCCTCCTGCCAGGCGGAATAGGGCGTAGAATGGCGGAATGTTTGCTGCACCGTTTGCCTATTCCGCCGCGGAGATTCGGGCCGCGGAAGCCCCCTTACTCGCTGCCGAGGCGTCACCTGATGCGTTGATGCAGCGTGCCGCGCACGCTGTGGCGCGGGTGGCGCGTGAGATGTCGGGGCCGCGGGAGCGGGTGCTGCTGCTGGTGGGCCCGGGTGGCAACGGTGGGGATGCGCTGTACGCGGGCGCGGAGCTGGCCAGGGAGGGCTGGCAGGTTGAGGCTTGGCTGCCTCTGGGCCGGGCGCAGCAGCGGGCGTTGGATGCGTTTGTGGGGGCCGGAGGGGGCGTCGTTAAGGAGCCGCAGGGCTGCGACCTACTTATCGACGGCCTCTTCGGCCTCGGCGGCGCCGGCGACCTGCCCGACGCGGTCGCCGACATCGAGGCGAACCAGGTCCTGGCCGTGGACGTGCCGAGCGGCGTGGACGCCGACACTGGCGAGGCCGGCGCCAACGCGCTGCAGGCGGACGTGACGGTGACGTTCGGTGGTTGGCGTTACGCGCATGCACTCTCGACGCGATGCGGGAGCGCGCTGTGCGCGGACATTGGCCTGCCGCTGCCGGAGAGTGCCGTGCGGGCGTACCGCGCGGTGCCCGATACGCAGCTAAGCCTCGATGGGATCAGGCCGATGGGGCCGGTGCCGGTGGACGTCAAGGAGCCCGGCGCCGCTGACGACAAGTACACCGGCGGTGTGATCGGTATCCACGCTGGCAGCGGTACGTATCCTGGTGCGGCGCTGCTGTGCACGGCTGGCGCGGTGACGGCGACGCCTGCGATGGTGCGTTTCGCTGGCGCCCAGGCGCTTGAGGTGGTGCGGGCGTGGCCGGAGGTGGTGGCCACGGGCGAGTTGGAGCAGGCGGGGCAGGTGCAGGCGTGGGTGTGCGGTCCTGGCATCGGGCTCGATGAGGAGGCGGATGCTGCCGTCGATTGGGTGTTGCGGCAGGGTGTGCCTGTGGTGCTCGATGCGGATGCGCTCACGCTTGTGGCCCGTACGCCGCGCAAGCTGCCGCAGGTTGTGGTGACGCCGCACGACGGCGAGTTTTCGCGCCTATATATAGGTGCGACCAAAGGGCGCGTCGAAGAGACTGTCGACTGCGCCCGGACGCTCGGCTGCACGGTGGTCCGTAAGGGGCGCGCCACGGTCGTCACGGATGGTCAATCAACCATCCTTATCGACGCCGGCTCCTCCTGGGCCGCCACACCCGGCTCCGGCGACGTGTTGGCTGGAGTCCTCGGCGCGCGGGTGGCACGCGACGGGATGGGTGATGTTCTGTTGCTAGCCCAGTCAGTCCAGGTCCACGCAGCTGCTGCGTGGCTCGCATCCCGGACACCGTACGGTCACGCACAGACTTCTGCTAGGGAAATTGCATCCAATGTGCGTTGCGCTACGGCGTGGTGTACCCATTTTTAGCAAAAGCAGTGTAGGGCACACTAAATTACAACACTGTAATTTAATACCGTTGAACTGCCCTTTTCTCCCCCAACCTCCCCCGGAAAGGGCTAGATGAGGTAGTGTCCCCCTGTTTGGTTTGTGGCTTCCTTAAATGCAGATGTTGAACAATCCTGCAAACACATGTCATGTACATGCGAGTATGTGAATACTAAGGTTTATTTACGGTTTTTCCTGGATAAATACAGAAAACATACGTCAACGAACGAATACGTTTCCGCGGCTCCCTCAGCTACACTCAGAAATATGTTCAACAATCGGAGACTCCAAGGAATCGCAATCGCGCTCTCGCTCGGCGCGTGCGCTATGGTCGCCCCTTCGGCCGAAGGTGCCACCGTTGGTGAGAACGTCTCCGGCGTATGCTCCATCCGCCTTAACGCCGAAGAGACAAAGCTGTATGAGCAGTCGAAAGACAAGGCAGCGAGCTTCGACGTCGACAAGGCGTGGCGCATCGCACTCGAGCAAGCTTTCCCGGCAGCCAAGGTGCACGGTGAGAAGCTGTACAACACCGTGAAATCTGATCCTGCATATGCCCAACAGTTCCAGGTGAACCGCGAGGCGAAGCTGCGCGAGCTAGCTCAGCAGATCGCCGAAGATACAGAGCTCCCGGAGTCCGCCGCACTTGACTACATCACTCGCAAGTGGAGCGATGCATTGGTGTCAGGCTTCGAGAACCCGGGTCGCCTCCCAGTAGTCCTCGAATACGACAAGTACTTTGAGAAAGGCGAGATCCCAGCCTCGAAGCATTCGTTCCTCGCGCCGAAACCGGTTTTTCCGACCATCGGCGACCGTGACGCCCTGATCCAGCAGAAGGTTGACCAGTTCAACGGCCTCAGCAGCGAGCAGGCTACCGCTTGGGTTGACCAGTTCGAAAAGCAGGAAGGCCTGCAAGACACCCGCACCATGGCGGACGTCGAGGCGGCACTGAACCAGGCGAAGGACAACTGCCGCGACGGCAAGACCGGCATCGTGCTCTTCCCAACGTTGAACACCAACCCGGACGCAGTCTCTCAGGGCGCTGAAGGCAAGGCCCGCAGCAAGGAGCAGCCAACCACTACGGCTTCCACTCCTAAGCCCAGTGTCTCCGCTGACATTCAGGTAAACCCACTGCAGGGGAAGACAACCGCCACCAAGGAGCCTTCGCAGACAATCGATACGAGCGATAACTCGGCTGCCCTCATCGGCGGCATTGTCGGCACCATCGTTGTAGCAATCCTCGCTGCTATTGGATTGTCAGCAGCCAAGATGCTGTAACCTTATCTCCATGGAGTCTCGGAGATTTTTAGCTGGCGTTGTAGCCCTCGGGCTCGGCGCCAGTTTCTTGTTTCCAGTTGCGAACGCCGCCGTCATCGGCCCCCAAGACCCCACAACCAAACAATGCGCGTTCTACCTCTCCCCCGCCGAATACGCCCGGCTCATGAACGCGGCGCGCCTCCACTTCGCGGCACCTGAAAAAGAGTACTACCTCGACTATCAAACATTCCGCCAGGCATTTCCGCAGCTTGGAAAGGTCGAAGAGGACGTCTATAAGCGAATCCGCGAAGAGGAAAGGCGCGAGTACCTCGCACCAAGTAACTTCGCGCAGCCAGACTCACTCCAGCACAAATACGCGGTTGAAGCGTTCACCGAGGCTGGGCTGCCTGTGAGCGTCGCCGAATGGTACCTCAACAAGTACAGTCCGCAACGGACAATCCCGCAGGCGTCCGCGGACGACGTGCTCACCTACCGCTACTTCGAACTCATGGGGCAATTCCAAGTGCTCGGCCCCCGCGAACGCACACTGTTCCACCCCGTGAACCAAGCCACGGAGACTGAGGGGATCGCGCGCGAACTCCAGGGTCGCTTCGCCGGGCTCAGTGACGACGATGCCGCCGCCTGGGCGCAGCAATACGCCGAAACGTTCTTCTACACCAACCTACGTCGCGTCAAAGAGTACACCAAGCTGCGGGAACGTGCGGACCAGCTTTGCGCCGACGGTGGCGACACCACCCTCGCTCTACCGATTCCGCCGAACGCGACCAATACTTCCGTGCCGCCTATTCCGACGCCGACCCCCACGCCGACACCACCAAGCACGACAACCCCAACTGCCACAGCAGCGACCGTGAAGCCTGCAGCGGACCCCACCTCCCGCACCTCTCCGGAGCCAACTCCCACCGAGACGAAAGAGCTCACCCCGCTCGCGATCGCCGGGATCGTCCTCGGGGTGCTCGGCGCGGTGCTGGCGGGTGGCACCGCCGCTTTCAAGGTACTCGGACTGGGGGCGTTCGCTTAACACGCAGCGTGTAGGTTGTCACGTGTGAGTAAACAGTCGTCGCTTCCGATGCTGCCCTTATCCGCGATGAGCTTCGCGGCGTTCGTCTACGTCACCTACGAGATGTTCGCGGTCGGTTTGATTCGGCCTATGGCGCAGGACCTCGGCGTGACAGAAGGCCAGATCGGCCTCCTGATGAGCGTGTACGCCGGCCTGGTCGCCGTAGTAACGATCCCGCTGATGCACTTCACCCGCAACTGGGACCGCAGGCCCGTCTTCCTGGCCACCCTCGCGTTCCTGGCTGGGGGCGTGATCCTGCAGGGGATCGCGAACAGTTACGCGGTGCTCGTCGCGGCCCGCGTCACCGCGGCGTTTACACACGGGCTGTTCTGGTCTCTCATCAACCCGATGGCGGCACGCCTTGCCCCGCGCGGAATGACAGGCAAGGCGGTGGCGACGGTGTCGTTTGGCTCGACGATGTCGGCGGTGATCGGTACGCCGTTGACGACCATGCTCGGCGGGTGGATCGGGTGGCGCGGCGCCACCTGGGTGTTGGGCGTCGCGGTGATTGTTTCGGTGGTGGCGTTGGTGGCGTCGCTACCCTCGATGCCGGCGAAGCACCCCGAGCCGACAGCGGGCGCCCAGCGGACAAAGTCGGCGATACCCTCGCTGATCCTCTTTTTGACGTTCAACGTCACGGCCGTGTTCACCACCTTCACCTACCTGGCGCTGCTGATGACCACGACCGCCGGGCCGAAGCTGGTCCCCTTCGGACTGTCCCTCTTCGGTATCTGCGGCGTGGTCGGTGTGCTCACGGCGGGCAACACGGTGGACCGGCGCATGATCCGGGTCAACGGGTTCGTCGCCATGCTGTTGGTGGGCTCGGCGGTGCTGGGGCTGCTCGCGCTGGAGACGAAGTCGGTGCTGCTCATCATCGCGATGATCATCGTGTTCGGCCTGGCAAACGGGGCGCTGCCGCCGTCGGCGACCACCATCTTCCTGCACGCCGGGAAACGCAACGAAGACCTGGCAAGCTCCATTTACGTGGTCACGTACCAGGTCGGGATCGCGGCGGGGTCGGCGCTCGGCGCCGCGGTGGTGGACGCCGGCTTCCTGCCCGGCACGCTCTGCATGACGGCGGGGCTGGCGGCCTGCGCGTTCATCACTTTAGTCGTGGCGTCGCGGCCCCGGCTACGCTAGCGCGCGGTCCCGCGACACGTGGCCGGCGCGGACGCGGACGACCTCGTCACTGTCGGAAATCAGGCTGGCGTTATGCGTGACGAACCCGCAGGCAATATTGTGCTCCTCCACCAGGGTGCGCAGCAGATTCCTGTTCGCAGGATTGGCGACCTGGGGAAACGCCGAGGGTGCTGCTGGGGAATTCGTGAATGTGGTGTCACTCCAGTCGGCCGGAGTGACAAAGGAGGCACCCCACTTTTCGTGACCTGGGCTTTTGCCGGGGTCGGTCGGCAGGGTTGCGTCTCTTGTCACTCGTTGCCCTGTGTATGCACCAAAATCCTTGGGTTCGAAAAGATGCCTGGTTATTTCCCCAGGTCGCGGCCCCTTCGGGAGGGAATTTGGTGTCACCCTCGCCGACCCGAGTGACAAAAGACGCAACCCACTTTTCACGACCTGGGCTTTTACCGCGTTCAGCCGACAGGATTGCGTCCATTGTCACTCGCTGCCCAATCTCCGCACCAAATTCCAGCATTTTGAAAAGCGACCCCAGGATACCTGCAGGTCAACAAAGTGCTAGATGTTTTTGGGTCTGGAATGTGGTGCGGCGCTCCCCAGAAGCACTCCCAGGAGGGCCAGGCCGGCGCAGCTGAGGATGCCGGTGGCCATCGAGGCGGTCGGGTTGGACCCGAGCGCCACCAGTGGGGGCACCACCCCGCCGATGATGAACTGGAAGAAGCCCATCGCGCCGGTGCCGGCGCCGATCCCGATGTCGCGGATCTCCTCGACGGCGAGCGCGGAGGCGTTCGCCATGATGAACCCAGCCATGGCGGAGAGGATGGCGATGAAGGGGACCATCGTGAGGCTGGGGCCGAGCTGGCTGTAAGTGAGCAGCACTAGCCCGGCGAGGATGTCGATGGAGAGGGCGACCACGAGCAGGGTGCGGGGTTGGTGAGTCTTCACCAGGCGCATGTTGATGGAGTTCGACAGTGGGATGAACAGGGCGATGCCGCCGAAGATGAGGGAGAAGGTGGTAGGTGTTACGCCGAGTTGGACCTGCAGGACCAGCGGGGATGCCGAGATGTAGGAGAACAGGGTGCCGAAGCCGAGCCCGGCAGCAAGCATGTAGCCGAGGAAGGCCGGGCGTCTCCGGCACCGTCCCATGCGGGGGAAGATGGTGCGCAGGGTGCCGCGGGTGCGCTTGGCGGGCGGGAGGGTTTCGGGGACGAAGCGCCAGGCGATGAGGATTTGGGCGAGGTTGACGGCGGCGATGGTCCAGAAGACGCCTCGCCAGGTGAAGGTGGGGATGATCAGGCCGCCGAGCACGGGGGCGATCGCGGGCATGAAGCCGGAGATCGCCATGAGGCCTGACAGGCCGCGGGCGGCCTCGCGACCGTGGGCGATGTCCGGAATGACGGCTCGCGTAACGACGACGGCACAGCCCCCTGCCAGGCCTTGAAGGAATCGGGCGGCGATCAGGAAGGAGATCGTGGGGGCGATGGCGCACGCCACCGACGCCGCGAGAGCCACCGCGGAGGAAACCAGGATGGCGGGCTTGCGGCCGGTGCCGTCAGAGATGGCACCGAAGACCAGGTTGCCGAGTGCCATCCCGAGCATGAACCCTGAGATGGTCAGTTGGGCGGAGGAGGGGGACGTCGATAATTGGGTGGCGAGCTCGGGCATGCCTGGTAAGTACATGTCGATGCCGAGCGGGCCTGCCGCGGTGAGCAGGGCGAGCGCGAACAGGAGGCCACCGGAAAGTTTCTGCACGCCGGTAGGATAGCCGCATGCGTGCAACTGTAGAAATCTCTTCAATCGACGATGTGCCGGAGGCGCTGCGGGCGCTGACAGACCGCGAGCCGTCAGAGTGGGTGGCGCTGCGCGCGGTGGACACCACGCCGGGTGGGAAGCTGCGCGTCTACGCGGGGCGCCTGGCTGGCCGGCACCAGCCAGGGCCGAACGGCACGTTGGCCGCGGAGCTGCGGGTAGCACCCGGCGCGCAGGTCACCGTGTGGGTCGAGAGCGGCCACGAGCACTACGTGCTGGCCCAGTCGGAGGGGCTACGCCTGGACGGCACCGCCTTGGAGCGCGGCCAGGTCGGGCGGATTGCGGCGGGGCACCTGGCGGTAACGCTGCGTAATACGGGGGAGGAAACCGGCCGAGCGCTGCTGTTTGGCCGCGTTTCATAATTGGCGAAACGGGCCCGGCAGGCTTAGCGTAGGTGCATGCAGTTGCCTAAGTATGGCCCCGCGTGGGCTGGGTCCCTGATGGGGACGTCGATCGCCTCTACACTGTCCGGGTTGCACGGGTTCCGCATCGGGCAGATTGGGTTTGCCCTGGTTGCGGCGGTGTTGCTGGCGGTGTTCACGGTGGGCATCCGTAACGAGCTGCCGCGGCACCAGAACATGTCGGCGTGGGGCATGTACACGATGGGGCTGCTGGCGTGCGGCTCGGCGTGGACGGCGCTGACCGGCAATGACATCTTCCAGCTGATCAGTTGGTGGATCGGCGCGCCGCTGTCGATCCTGGTGTGCGTGTGGCAGCTGTGGGGGTTCTGGAAGGTTTCTGAGCACTACACCACCCCGGCGTTCCCGTGGGGTCTGGCGCCGGTCACGCCGATGGTCGCGGCGACGTCGGGTGGGCAGCTCGCCGCCGAGCACGGCATGTTCTACCACCACGCGGGCATTGTGTGCTTCTTCTTCACGTTCGTCCCGGCGATCCCGCTGTTCGCCTACTGCTACTGGTCGCTGTGGCGGCGTCGCGAACGCCCGCGCGGCGCGGCGGCAGGCACGGCCTGGATTCCGCTCGGGGTTGTCGGCCAGTCGACGGCCGCCTCCACCTTCCTTTTCGACGCCCACCTCTACGGCATCATCATGTTCACCATCGGTGTGCCATGTGTGCTCTTCGGCATGTACTGCTTCTACCAGGCGGTGTTCACCTGGGCGCCCTACGGGCCGGGCTGGTGGGGCTCCACATTCCCGGTGGGCACCCTGTGCCTGGGCTCCTGGACCGAGGGCTGGCACACCCTGTCCTTCGGCCTGCTCCTTTTGCTGCTGTTCCACTGGTGCGCGTGCGCACTCCGATTCGGCGCCTGGCAGCGTGAGCGCGTGTGAAAACCAGGACCAGCTATAGCGTGCCGCCCGCGGGCCCGGCGTGGGGCGGCAGCCTCATGGGGACCTCGCTGGTAGCAACGCTGCTGGTCATCAGCGGGTTCGACCCCCTGGCGTGGGTCGTGGCCTGCATCGGGGTCGCCATCCTGGTGATGCTCGTCGTCGGGTTCATCATCTACCGCACGCCACGCTTCCGGCAGGACACGATGGCGCCGTGGGCCATGACCTTCATCGGGATCATGTCACTCGGCACCGCCTGGACCAACCTCACCGACAACCTGACATACATCCTGGTCGGCTTCTGGATCGGGGCGCCCGCCTGCCTCGCCGTGTACGCGAACCAGCTCCGCGGCTTCCAAGGACCACCGAACTTCGCGTGGGGGCTCGCCCTTGTCGGCCCCATCATGGCATCCAACACAGCCGCCACCACCCACGTCAAAGGCGGCGGCGACATCTACTGGATACTCGGCGTGTGCTGCATGGTGGCGTCGATAGGCGCGGCGTACCCGCTGTTTGCCAGGGTGTATGTGGCGGCGTGGCGTCGAAAAGTAGATCTGAGTGGGCCGAACGCCGCGACGGCCTGGATCCCCCTCGGCGTCGTCGGGCAAACCGTCTCCGCCGTCGACCTTCTCTTCGGCAAGGACGCCGAACTTATCGTCGGCACCGTCCTGCTCATCGCCGCAATCCCCATGATCGCGTTTGCCATGTGGCACTTCTACCCCGCCGTCGCGCGCTGGGCCCGCTACTCCCCTTCCTGGTGGGCATCCACCTTCCCCACCGGCACCATCAGCGTCGGCAGCCACCACCTCGCCGAAGTCTGGAACCTCGAATGGCTCACCATCATCGCCACCGCGCTGCCCGCCCTCCTCGTCCTCCACTGGCTCCTCTGCGTCACCCGATGCACATTCTGGGTAGTTTACGAGCGCTAAAAGATACAAAACTATAGAGTGAACGACATGAACATCTCACTATTAATCACCGTAGAAAACTCCCGACCCGAGATTTCACGATGCATTAATGTTGACCACTCGATGTACCTGGGGGAACTCGCACTCATTATCGACGCCACCCTCGGCTTCTCGAGCGCCGCAACACACATGTTTTCGGGAACCATCAACGGCGAACAACGCGTCTACACTGCACAACCAGCCGCCGGCGAATACGACGAAAACGACCTCACCGTCCAAGACATGCCCGAAACAATGAGCTACATCTACGACGCCGGCGCCAACTGGAACATCAACGTCCAAGTACTCGGGCCATCCACCATCGCTGGGCCAACCCCCGTCCTCATCTCTGCGCTCGGCCCCGACGTCATCGAACACCTCAAAGGCCCCGCCATGATGACCGAGCTCTACACCGAAGCCGTTCGCCTCGCAGCCGGCCAACCCGCCGACATGCACGTCACCCCAACCCTGTTCTCCGCCATGCCCGTCATGTCCCCCGGCCACATGGTCGACAGGCTCACCAAAGCGGACCCCGTCAGCATCTCGAACCGCATCTACTACAGCGTCGAAACCATGGTCAGCCGCCAAATGATGGACCCCAACGCCGCAACCGAAGAAGACGAAGAAGTCCGCGAAGCGCTCCGCGAATACCTCGCCAACCGCGAAGACCTCAAAGACATCATGGCCATCGACCCCAACCCCGAAAGCAACCCCGCCGTCATGGCCGCCATCGGCGAATTCCTCGAAGACTACTACGGGCCCAACCCAACCTTCGACTCCCCCGTCTACACCGGCATCACCGAAAACCTCTACAACCTCATGGACGGCCTCCTGCCCGACGACCCCATCTGGCGGAGGCACCTCCACAACTTCTTCGTCGAATCCGGATTCATGCGCGCCGAACAAACCGGGCGCTACACCGTCACCGACGAAGGCATCGAACTCCTCAGCGGCGGCGACAACCCATTCGACTTCGCCGAAAACATCGCACGCGGCTTCTACGCGACCTTCGGCCGCGAAAACTGGAACCAGCTCATGTTCAACCTCATCTCTGACTCCCCCCACACCGCCGACTCAACCATCTACAAAGAAGGCACCACGCTGCTCGCGTCCTTCGGGTTCGGCGAGAAAATCGACGGCGAGTTCAGCCTCAACGGCGACGGCTACGACATGCTGAAGTGCATCGCAATCGACTTTTCCTCCTAGCGCTCGGGCGGTGCGGGGTACGCGCACCAGATTCCTTGTTTTCGGGCGCGGGTCGGCGCGTTTCCCCAGGTCGTGAATTCCCCGGGCAGGAAAAAGGTGCGCAGGACTGGAGTCGAGTGACAAAAGACGCACCCGTCGTTCGTATTTGATATAGATGTTCATAGTGCCTGGTCAGGAATGGGCTAGGTTTTCCTAGTTGCGTGATTTGTCACTGCGCCGAATCTGGCGGCACCAAATTCCTTATTTTCGGGCAGACCCCGATGCGTTTCCCCAGGTCGCAGATTCCCCGGTTAGGAAAAAGGTGCGCATCTCGCTCGGAAAAGAGAGTGAGTGAACCTAGTTTGATATTTTTGCAGTACACAAAACCCTTAAGAGGCTTCGAAATTATCATTTATGGTAAATATTGAAGCATGAGCAACGCTGAATCGCTTGAAATCATCGGGGACATCGCATCCCAGCAGTGGGGTTTATGCACGGCCAAACAAGCGAGCAACGAAGGTGTCACGCCACTGACACTCTCCCGCCTAGGACAGAAAGGTAGCCTGGTCCGCATTCGGCACGGAGTGTACGCAACTATCGGCACCACAATAAGTCCAGCACTAGAGGTCAAAGCACAATGGCTTGCGTTGCAGCCCGAACAGATGGCGGCAGATCGGATTCATGATCCCGCTCTGGCATCTGAAGCAGTCATCTCTCACACGACCGCGGCGGAGCTTTGGGGAATTGGCGACCTCTGGCCGGATGGGGTTCACTTCACCATCAGCAAACGGCGTCAAAGCAGACAACCAGAAGTGCAGTTTCATCGTGATCAGCTCAAAGATCACGAATGGACTCTTCACCCCGAACACAGCCTCCCCGTCACCACAGCGGCCCGCACCATTGTCGACTTAGCCCGAGATGGTCACGAACCAGACCATTTACTTGATCTGATCGCTGATGCAGGAGCGAGAAAATTAGTGCAAGAACAGGAGCTTTTGGCAGCCTTCTCGGGCCGCGAAGCGTTGCTCGGTGCTACAAAGGGAAACCAACAGGACCTACAAGAACTCTGGAAGGACTGCTTCCCAAAGGACGATCCGCAGGAGTACGTCGAGGAGGCCGTCGAAAAGTCGCTGCACCCCATCTTTCAACAGATGGACGAACTCACTCGAAGGGTTTCCGTGCATTCCGAAGTACTCAACAAGGCTTTCGAATCGATGCTCGGCAACTCCCCCGTTGAAGACATGCTGAAGAAGATGCAAACCGATTACGTAACCGCAGTCAATCACGTCATTCAAAGACCCCTAGGAGACCCTCATGCCACAACGCCCACCGCAAAAGACGAGACACGGTCAGATCGCCTCAGCGTTACGAGAAACAGCGAAGCATCTCGGGACGAACACCAATGATGTATACAACCAGTTCTTCCGCGAGGTATTCCTACATGAACTAATGCGACTACATGACGGGTGGGTGCTCAAGGGAGGCACGAATATTTACTGCCGGATACCAGGCGCGCGGCAAACTAAAGACCTCGATCTATATCGGCAGTACGACCCTACTTCAGCGCTTGAAGCAACCGACGTCCTCATCTCTACCATGGACAACCACCGGGTCGGCCCCTATCTGTTTCGGGTGGCGAAGAGTAGGAAAACAGAACGCGCCGGCACGATCGATAGCAAGCGGCTCCAGGTTGCAGTCATGCACGGTCTCGGTGGTACGAATCGATTCCTCGCTTTTTCCATCGACGTCAGTGGCGACCTCGAAGTGACAAGCAATGTGGAGTCACTCACCGTTACCTCCAGCTACAATGTCAACACTCCGTACCTTCCCGGGCACTTCAAGGTCGCTTCCTACCCCATTGCGAACCAAGTCGCTGACAAAGTTTGCGCTATGTTCGAGCGTCATGGCGACACGCCACCAGGTAAAGCTTCGACACGCTACCACGATCTCTACGACGTAGCTCTAATAGCTTCTGAGCTTCCCTCATCAACAGTGCTGAACGCTGGTGAGCTCCAAAGAGCCTTAGATTCACAACGCCACATTCGCGGCATATATCTTCCAAAGCACCTCTGCATTCCCGACGCAACATGGGAAACTCAGTACCCAATCGCTGCAAAGAAGTTTGGCAACGACATACGACAAGAGTTCTTCGAGCTTGATGAAGCGTTGCGCGTCGCCGGGCTACTCCTCGACCCGATACTCGACGAAAGCTTAGATCGGCCAGAGCTCAACTGGGACAGCACGTCGCTGAGATGGGCCTAGAATCCGCCTGTGGACCTGCAATCCGGCAGGACCGGGTGAAAAAATGCACACCCGCCTTTGGGCTAGATGTTCATATGCACCGGTAGAAAAAGGGCTAGGTTTTCCTAGCTGCGTGCTTTGTCACTGCGCCGAGCCAGACAGCACCAAATTCCTTGTTTTCGCGCGCGGGTCGGCGCGTTTCCCCAGGTCGCGCGCTGCTCGGGTAGGAAAAAGGTGCGCACCCCTAATGCGCACGCCTAATTCACGAGGACCAGCCACAGGCCCAGCCCACCCAAGCCCACCAGGGCAGAGGCCATAGCGAAGACGGAGACTGTGTTTGGCTGGGAGCGTTCCTGGGCGAGGTTGTGGGCTTCGGTGCGGTAGAGGCGTCGATATCTGGCGATGAGCACTGTCGCCAGCGTGAGCAGCAGACCGACGGCGCCGAAGACGGGCACCGGGTAGGCGTGTGACCAGCGCAGGAGCACCATCGAGCAGACGAGCATGGCCAGGGCGGTGCGGGTCCAGCTCAGGGCGGTGCGCTCGGGCTGGAGGCCCGGGTCGGGGACTGGGATGGTCACGAAAGCAGCCCCACCAGCACAACAAGGGAGGCCACGAGGATTCCGACGCCGAGGAGTGGCGCGATCGCGGGGGCGGGCAGGGGGCGGCCGTGGCGCAGTGCTCGCTCGACGCGGACCCAGCGGATGGCGGCGCCGGCAGCGATCGCCATGCCGATCACGATGACGGTGGCTGCGGCGAAGGTTTGGGTGCCGGGTGGGATGCCGGTGACGTCAAAGGCGCCGAGGGCGATGCCGCCGGCGAGGAACGCGAGGGCCGTACGGGTCCAGGCGAGGAAGGTTCGTTCGTTGGCGAGGGTGAAGCGGGCGTCGGGCTCGTTGCCGTCGGGGAAGATGGCGCGGGTGAAGCTGGGCATGTGGGCAAGTGTAGCGCCCAGGGCACCGCCGGCGGTGTTGATGAGGAAGTCGTCGATATCTGAGTAGCCTGCGGCGAGCGCGTACTGGGCTGCTTCAATGCTTAGTGACGCCACCATCGACACCAGGGTGGCCTTCCACACCGTGCCGAGCCGGAGGCGGGCCAAGTAACCGACGGGAAGGAACAGGACGATGTTGCCGATCAGGTTGAGCCACGGCCCCCACCAGACGCGGTAGTAGATGAAGGAGCCGAAGGGGATGAGGCGCAGGTGGCGGACCTCATGAGAGGTTGCTTCCCACACACCGGGCAGACCGACGTACGCCTTGCCGACGGTAAAAAAGAGCACGGCCGCGGCGGTCAGTGCCACGGCCGTGTAGTAGGTGCTGCGTTTAGGCAACGGCTACCTCATGAGGGACGGGGCCGCCGGAGACCTGGCGGTAGGCGTACACCATCGCCAGGAGGGCTGGGGCGGTCAGCAGCGTGCCCAGCACCAGCGAGACAAAAGCGGCCACGCCGGTGGCGGCGCCGCCACCGGAGATGGTGCTCATCAGGATGCCGCAGACGATCATCAGGCCGAGCAGGGAACCGTAGTTGCGCTTCGCTGAGGCGAATCCGGCCTTGAAGGCATCGCCGAAGGTGCCATTGTTGTCAGCCGCGTAGAACGACTGGAAGATGAAGAACGGCGAAATAAACAGCATGATCAGCACCGCGATGCCCATCCCGACGAAGAGGGTGGCAAACGCGGATGGGTCGATGGCGCTCAGGTCACCGCCCGAGGCATTTAGGAGTGCCTCGGGGTCTGCGCCGGCAAAGCCAGCGACAAGACCGATGGCCATGAGCACGAAGAGGATCAGGGACGTGATGATGCCGACGACCACCGTCATCCCAAGCGTCTTGCCGTACGCGGCCGACTTGATGTCCTTCAGGACGAACTGTTTCGAGCCGACCAGGGTCTGCTGCAGCGCGGCCGCGATGAACAGTGGAGCAGCAAAGAACAGGACGAGTGCGCCCAGGGCGCTTACGCCGTCGCTCTGGAAGACGCCGCCGATGGTGTTCAGCAACGCGTACACGAACGCGAGCACCAGCCAGGTGCCCGGGTTGGCGTAGGCGGTTTTGAAACCGTACTTCAGCGCAGCACCGACGGACAGCTTCCCGGTACCCAGCTGGTGCGCGACACCGTTCAGGGCCGGGTTACTGATCGGGTGCGGGGTGACGCCGTCGCCGTACTGGGCGGGCGTGATGCCAACGAAGCCGTCGTCGTTCGCGAGCATCGCTGCTGCGGGGCTCGTCGGGACGGCGAGCTGGGCGCCATGGTAGCGCAACGCACTCTGCCCGGACGCCTGCGCGGCCGAGTTGACGTCAAACGCACCGAAATCGGCCTGCCCCTCAGAAAGCTGCTCCCCGTAGGACTGGCCCGAGGGCTGGCCGTAAGGCGACGCGCCGTACTCCGGGTAGGACGGGATCCCACCTGGGTTTTGCGGATCGTTTTCTGGTGTATTTGGTTCAGTCATGCTGCCAACCCTACACGGCAACGCTCCGCGACTTCTACACGTTTCCTGAACGTTTACTTAACGACCAGGTTCACCATCCGGCCCGGCACCACAATCACCTTGACCACGTTCTTGCCTTCGGTCAGCTCCTTGACGCGCGCATCCGCCAGCGCAACCGCCTCGGTGTCTTCCTTGGAGGCGTCCGTCGGGACGTTGATCCGGGCCTTCACCTTGCCGTTGATCTGGACGGGTAGTTCGATGGTGGCGTCGACAAGGAATGATTCCTCGAAGGTCGGGAACGGCTCGAACGTGATGGTGTCGGCGTGGCCGAGTTTTGCCCACAGCTCTTCGGCGATGTGCGGGGCGAGCGGCGCAACCATCTGCACCAGCGGAGTGACCGCCGCGCGCGGTGCGCCCGACGGGTACGTCTTGGTCAGGTAGTTCGTGAACTCAATCAGCTTCGCGACGACCGTGTTGTCCCGCAGGTGCTCGTAATCATCGCGGACACCGGCGATGGTGCGGTGCAGCTGCTTGTTGTCATCCTCGGTGAGCACCACGTCGGTGACGGTGACCTCGCCGGACTCCTCGTCCACAACCAGGCGCCACAGGCGCTGCAGGAAACGGTGCGCGCCGACGACGTCCTTCGTCGCCCACGGGCGCGACGTGTCCAGCGGGCCCATCGACATCTCGTAGACGCGCAGGGTATCCGCACCGTAATCGCGGCAGATGTCATCCGGCGCGACGGCGTTCTTCAGGGACTTACCCATCTTGCCGTACTCGCGGTTGACCTCCTCGCCGTCGCGGTAGAACTTGCCGTCCTTCTCCTCCACCTCGGCGGCCGGGACGTACACGCCACGCGAATCCGTGTAAGCGTACGCCTGGATGTAGCCCTGGTTAAACAGGCGACGGTACGGCTCCTTCGAGGACACAAAGCCCAGGTCATAGAGCACCTTGTGCCAGAAACGGGCGTAGAGCAGGTGCAGCACCGCGTGCTCCACACCGCCGACGTAGAGGTCCACGCCGCCCGGATCGTTCTCGCTGCGGGGGCCGGTCCAGTAGCGCTCGTTCTCGATGTCGCAGAACGCGTCCTCGTTCGTCGGGTCGATGTAGCGCAGCTGGTACCACGACGAACCCGCCCACTGCGGCATCACGTTCGTATCGCGCCAGTACTTCTTCGTGCCCTCCCCAAGGTCGAGTTCCACCTCGACCCAGTCGGTGGCCTTCGCCAGCGGCGGCGCCGGCTCAGAATCCGCGTCCTCCGGGTCGAAGGACACCGGATTGTAGTCCTCCACCTGCGGCAACTCCACCGGCAGCATGTCCTCCGGCAGGCCATGCGCCTGGCCATTTTCGTCGTACACGATTGGGAACGGCTCGCCCCAGTAGCGCTGGCGGGCAAAGAGCCAGTCGCGAAGCTTGTACTGGATCTTCTCCTCACCAGCACCGTTGGCGGCCAGCCACTCGATCGCCTTCGCGATACCCTCGTCCTTGCCCAGGCCGTTGAGGTCCAGGCCTTGCTCGTTCGCAGAATTAATGTGCGGCGCGTCGCCGGTGAACGCTTCCTCGGAGACGTCGCCGTCGAGCACCGGCACGATCGGCAGACCAAAAACGGTCGCGAACTCGTAGTCGCGCTCATCGTGCGCAGGCACCGCCATAATCGCGCCCGTGCCGTAGCCCGTCAGCACATAATCAGCAATAAAGATCGGGACCTGCTCGCCGCTCACCGGGTTCGTCGCAAACGAACCCAAGAACACGCCAGTCTTCTCCTTATTCTCCTGGCGCTCCAAGTCACTCTTGGCAGCAATCGCCGCCCTATACTTCTCGACGGCCACCTTCGGCGACTCCGCCCCATTCATCCAACGCTCATCCGTGTCGGCCGGGAAGGCATCGGCGATGAGGGCGTCAACAAGCGGGTGCTCAGGCGCAAGCACCATGTAGGTCGCGCCGAACAGCGTATCCGGGCGCGTCGTGAACACCTCGAGCGGGCCCGCCTCCGACGCGAACGCCACCTGCGCACCACGCGAACGACCAATCCAATTACGCTGCATCGCCTTGACCTTCTCCGGCCAATCCAACAAGTCAAGGTCATCGAGCAGACGATCCGAATAGTCAGTAATACGCATCATCCACTGACGCAGCCGCTTCCGGAACACCGGGAAATTCCCACGCTCCGAACGGCCCTCCGCCGTCACCTCCTCATTCGCCAGCACCGTACCCAGGCCAGGGCACCAGTTCACCATCGAATCGGACAGGTAGACCAAGCGGAACTCATCAATCGCCTTGTGCTTCTCCGCATGCGTCAAATCACGGAAATTACGCCCATCCATCGTCAGACGCGCGCCAGTGAGCAAGTCACGCACCAACTCCTCAATCGGACGTGCTTTCTGCAGCTCCTCATCAAACCAGGCGTTATAAATCTGCAGGAAAATCCACTGCGTCCAACGGTAAAACTCCGGGTCCGTCGTCGCCACCGAACGACGCGGATCATGCCCTAGACCCAACTGGCCCAGCTGACGCTTCATATTCTGGATATTCGACTCAGTCGTGGTACGCGGATGCGTACCCGTCTGAATCGCGTACTGCTCCGCCGGAAGACCAAACGCGTCATAGCCCAACGTATGCAGCACATTCTTGCCCAGCATGCGGTTGTAGCGGGCAAACACGTCCGTCGCGATGTAGCCAAGCGGGTGGCCCACATGCAGCCCCGCCCCCGACGGGTACGGGAACATGTCCTGCACATTCAGTTTGTCCTCGGGCAACTTGTCGCCCGTAGCGAGGTCGCCGACCGGGTTCGGCGCGTTAAACGTGCCGTTGTCCTTCCAGAACGTCTGCCACTTCTGCTCAATCTGATTAGCCAGGCCAGCACCGTAACGGTGCGCTGGGGATTCGCTCGCGTTAGTCATGGATACACAGTGTAGTGGGTGCTGCGCGGCCGTGGGGTGTGGCGGGTTGGGTTTGTCGGTGGGGTGGTATGTGTCATCTGAACGGCGCTAGAGATTTTGTGAACAGAATTGCGTGCGGCTCGGCTGTCGGCCTGCCCACCGACGGGGCGTTCCGGTCGACCTGCTCCGGTCGACCTCTTAGCGTCGACCAATGCAGGTCAGCGCGAAATCGGGATTTTGGCGTCGAAAAGCCGAAAAATGCCGTGACCTGCGTTGGTCGACCGGAAGAGGTCGACGGGAAGCTCAACCTGTTTCGGGCCCTGCGCTTTAGAAAGGGCAGATGGGGAGAAACCCCCTCCTGTCGCTGCCTTGGCTTAGAGACAGCTTGCATTGAACTCTTCCAGGGGTATTATGAAACAGGAGAAAGTGAGGACAAGGTCCCTCGCTATGAGTAGAGAAAGCTCTACAGGACAAATTGCGCCTGTAGGGCTTTCTTTTTTACTCAGGACGCAACCTGTAAATTTTCCTGACGGTACTCGTGCCCGTAAGCCACTGTTCAAGAACTGGATCTATGCTTCCAACCAGTGAAAACGCATCGTTGAGAACGTCGAAAACATCAACGTTAAGCAAGCTATCCATGTGCGACACCCGATTACGCAGCAGTTGCAAGTGCACCACTCTCCAATACGTTGTATGACCATCGGGATCTTCCACATACGGAAACGCAGCCTCTAGCGCTTCGGCCCACATCCGGGCGCGGTTCTTATTTTCCCTCTTCTCGGGCTCAGCATCTGGGGCATGGTTAGGGAGAATATCTTTCCACATCCCGAACATGGTGTTCGCCAAAACGTCGTCATGCGTAATCTCGGCTCCATAGCGAGGATGAGTCAAAGAACGTTGGGCTGCATACTTCCGTGCACGCCTCAACGCCTCTCGTCGCTTACCTTGCGTAAGGCTTCGGAGCGGAGAAGCAGGCTCTGCGAGAAGCCAACTAGCATTTCCAGTTTCCCTCCGGTTCCAATCCTGCAATCGGTCATTCATCGCATTACGAACAAGAACCTCTGTGAGACCCAACGTTTGTTGAACTGATGTCCCCAATTCGACGCTCCACCGATACAGCGCAAGAGCTCTCTTCTTATTCCCTCCCGCAGCAGCAAGATATGGGGCCATCCGAGCGTCCCCCAGCGCACCCACAATCGTGTCCCTCGTGGCTGATTTCATACCAGAGATACTGCCACAAACGGACACTGACAAAACCGCTTCCATCCCACTCACGAAGCTCGTGGCGATTGTTTACGTGACTGAATTACCGACCTTGACCTTGTGCAAAGCAACTTCGAAGTTGCTCCCGAATGTAGCTGGTCTGGTGTAGACCCCAACGTGAGCGCACCGTGACCTGCGTTGGTCGATCGGAAGAGGTCGACGGGAGCGCTTCTCTTGGGCTGGCAAACGAGAATTGTCAAGGGATAGGGGGTGTGGCGGGTTGGGTTTGTCGGTGGGGCTTGCCGATGGGGTGGGATGTGTCATCGGAACGGCGCTAGAGATTTTGTGAACAGATTTGCGTGCGGCTCGGCTGTCGGCCTGTTCGCTGGCGGGGCGTTCCGGTCGACCTGCTCCCGTCGACCTGCTCCGGTCGACGTCTTAGCGTTGACCAATACAGGTCAGCGCAAGATGGGGGAATTGGCGTCGAAAAGCCGAAAAATGCCGTGACCTGCGCTGGTCGACCGGAAGAGGTCGACGGGAAGCGATCCTCTTGAGGAGCTGACAAACGAGAATTGACAAATGATGAGGGGGGGGGGGCTTAAATCAACGTAATCCTTATTTCTTCCTGTCAACTGAAGGAGATCTCACTGTGAAGAAGTTCGCAACCGCAGCCGTAGCTGCAACCATGGCACTCGGCCTGGCAGTCCCGTCGGCTGGTGCCGCGGAAGGCAAGAGCAGCGATGGTGCTTTTGGATCACTACTGTCGTAACTGGCAACACGTGCAAAATCACAAATTCTCGCGAGACCATCGAAAATGTATCACGAGACAAAGCAAAGCAGGAGCTAATCGCATTCGACGAGAGGAAGGTTAACGATAATCATGCCGCATTCCTCCGTGGGACTGCCGATTCAACGTTGAACGACTTCTACTGGGGCGAGGCCTACAACGCCTTCAAGGCCTGCGCGGACGGCCAGAACTACTCCACCAACGCCATCAACTCTCTGTCCTCCGTGGTCGAACCGCACGAGGGTCGCGCGGCAGCGTACTGGCTGTCGGTCATTGTGCCTGCACTCCTTGGCATCGCGGCGCTCGGTGCGGCGTTCTCGCCTGAGTTCCGCCACATGCTGCCAGCGCCAGTGCTGAACTTCCTGAACACGTACTTCAAGTAATCAGCGCTGCGCATTCTGCAGTCTTGTAGCCCGGCAGGTTTTCCTGCTGGGCTACATGCGTTCGCGCACCCAGTCCTCGACGGGGGCGAGGCGGGTGAGGTCGACGCGGTCGACGTCCTTGTTGTAGGTGTCGATCATCATGCGGTCGTTCGCTGACTTGCGCGGTTTGAGTCGCAGGGCACCGACGACGCCCGCCATCGTCGCGGCGTGGGCAGCCGACAGCTCGGAGTAGTTCATGCGCCCGGGCAGATAGAAGCGCGTCACACTGTCCGCGCGGCTGCCCAAAAGTTTGGCAGAAAAGTCCTTATCGACGGCCACTTCGTCCAGGCTCATGCCGACGGTGACGAGGGAGACGGAGTGGGCGTCGAAAAGTGGGGCTGGGACCTTGCGGATGAAGCTGGCGCCGGGGTTGTTCGGGCCGTGGATTGGGGCGAGGACCACGATGGGGCCTTCGGGGGTGAAGTCGGCATCGGGGATTGGCTTGGCGCTGGTGCCGAGGCGTTTCGCCAGCTCATCGGCATATTCCTTGGTGGAGCCGTAGAACGAGGCGTACAGGATAGTGCAGGCAGTCATACAACTATTGTTGCATGTTCGGGCTAGAATGTGGCGACGATGCGGTACGTGTACATGATTGTGGGGCTGGTGGCGCTGAGCCTGGGCGCGGTCGGCGTGTGGGTGCCGATCCTGCCCACGACGCCGTTTCTGCTGCTTGCGCTGGTGTGCTTTACGAGGAGCTCGCCAAGGTTGGAGCGCTACCTCCTGCGCCACGACACGTTCGGGCCGTTCATTATTGACTACTACTCAGGCCAGCTGACGCGGGCGCAGAAGCTGCGGATTCTGGGGCTGCTGTGGTTGGGGATGGGCGCCTCCATATGGGTGGTGATTGCGGTAGTTGGGCTGTGGCCGGTGGCGGTACTGCTCGCCGCGATCAGCACCGCGGTGAGCGCGCACATCTGGCGGCTGCGGCCACGCCCCGAGCGTGCCACCGAACTACGCCAGCGCGCTGGACTGCCTACCGACCACGCACGTTGAAGCCGATGACGCCGGGGTTGACTAAGGGGGCGTCGCCAAGCAGGGCGTGGATGTTGCCCTCCCTTTCGACGGCGCTGGTGACCGCCTTCGGACGCTGCTTCTTGTCATCCTTGCCGCGCCCCTGCGACATTGGCGCCCCCATGAAGCCGCCGCGTTGCCCCTGTTGACCTGCAGTGTTGCCGGTGGCAGAGCCTGCGGCGCTCGCTGCACTGGTCTGGCCGCCGAAGCTACCTGTGGACCCGGCGCCTGGCCGTCCGGCGAAGCCTCCCGCGCCACCACCGGCGAGCCCAGCGTTGGAGCCGAAGCCTGCGGCTGAGGGTGAGCCTGATCCTGCGCCTGCTGAGGAGCCAAAGCCTGGCGCCTGCTGGTGCAGCGACCCGGCGCGATGGCGGCCACCACCGCCTGCGCCACCCATCGGCATGCCGCCGAATGCGCCTTGGCCTGCGCCTACACCGGGGCCTGCTGTGGAGGCGGCGTTTGTCGCCGCGCCACCGAGCCCACCTGCACCGGAAGCGAGACCGCCATGGAGACCAGCACCCGGCGCGACATTCGCTGCCGGGGCGTGCAGCGCGCCCGGTGGAGGAAGCGTCGGGGCTTGCGCCGAAGCGACCTGAGTCGGGGTAGCGCCGGACGCGATGGCGTTGAGCATGTCCGGGTTCGGCTTCCCGAACTGCTGCAGCACATCCTGCGGGCCACGCGCGTTCGCGAGATCCGTGTAGCCATTGTTGGCAAAGATACTGGCGAGCCCCGTCGGCATTGGCGCGTCCGCAAACGCGGGAGCGGTCGGCGCAGGTGGGCCACCAATGGAGAAGTCGGAACCGGTGACGTCGGCGAGGTCCGGCAGCAGCTTGGCGAACGTGGGGTCCGTCGCAGGAAGGTACGAATTGGCGTACGACGGATACGAACTGACGAAGGCCTCCTTCACAGCTTTCACCGCGGCCGGGGACACGGCCTCAGCCGCCAGCGCAGCAGCCTGAGCTGCCGCCGCCATCAGTTGCGACGACGACGCCAGCGCCGCCAACCCCGTATTATTCCCGGCAAGCGCCGCCGAGTTGGCCGCGTACTCGGAACCCGCCGCCTGAATCAGCTGGAGACGCGCAATCGTCCGGGCGACGAATTCGGTCTCAGACGAAGATTCCAGGGACGCAATGGCTGGGCCGATGGTCTCCACCATCTCGTAGATACGCTGCGCGTTCGACGTCCAATTCGACGCCAACCCGGACGGCACGGCGGTGTTCGTGCTCAGGATGTTGCTCACCAGCGACTCAAAACTGCTATCCGTCGACGCATACACCGAACTGTTATTGAACGGCTGCGTCTTGTAACTTTTCGCGACAGCCGCCGCCGACGACATCCCAAGATTGGAACCCAACCCACTCAGCCCAGGCGTTGCGCTGAGCCCGACCGCGTTCACAATCCCCGCGATCGAATCATCCGCCATCACCGTATTGTCCAGACAGACCTTCAGCACCTTTGCCGACGACTTCACATTCCCCGTGAACGCGTCCGTCGCAAGCGGAGCATGCTCCGAGTAGATCGCCCCGTGCTTCTCCCCTGCCTCGCGGAGGCCGGAGACGGCGGAGAAGGTGGAAAGACTCTTTACACCAAAAGCACCTGATACAAAATCAGATTGTTCCCCTAAATCAAGAAGGTCGGCGATCGCCTTGTTTACGTCTTCTACCTCAATGTTTATACGGACCATAGTTTCCCCCATTTATTCGTTATTAATTAAGAACAGCGATTCAAGCTTTTCAACGGCCGCAGGGCAGAGAATCTCAAACCCATCGCCATCGTTTGGTGTTTGGACGAATACGCCTATTCCCCCATAAATCGTGTCGATCTGGGCAACGCAAGGATTGCTCGCGGTGACTTGATCGCCATTTCTGTAGACATACAAGCTAGGCAAGACATCAGACCCATATTCACTAGAGCTTGGCTGCATTTCTTCAACCATGTTTCGATTGGCATCGACACTAGCTAGACCTGTTATCCAATTAGAGTCCAAATCTTTAAACATACAAACCGAAGTCCCATGCGGCGAGTCGATCTCCCCGTCCGTACTCCGTTTGATTTCGCCAGTGAAGCCCGCGCGGCGGAATTCGTCCTCGGTGATGTCGTTGCAGGGGTCGAAGTAGTCCTCGGGTGCGAGCGTGAATGGGTCGAAGTCGCCGATGGGGACGGTGCCGGACTCGAAGACAAAGGCTCTTTGACCAGCAGAAACCGAGGAGTCCGAGGGAGGGGCGTTGGTTGTGGCGGAGGGGGCGTCGATAAGGGTAGTGCTGGAACAGCCAGCGAGTAGTGTGGCGGCGAGCAGTGGTGCCAAGGTATAGGTGCGCAAAGTGTCCCCCCGTTTTTTAAAAGTGTTTCTACACAACCTAGTGCATTTCGCGCGATTGTAAAGGGTTTTGTGTACACCATGGTGGACACCCGGTTTTCAATAACCGCCAACAAACCGCCACACAGCGTCCTAATATAGGGCGTTATGAAACGCCTTCGTACTCGTTACTTCGCCCAGGCCAAGGCTGAGGGCCGCAAGTTTACGGCTCTGACCAGCTACGACACCATGACCGCCCAGATCTTCGACGAGGCCGGCATCGACTTTCTGCTCGTCGGGGATTCGGCGGCCAACGTGGTGCTCGGCCACACCACTACCCTGCCGATCACGCTCGACGAGATGATTACGTTCGCCTCCGCCGTCGTCCGCTCGACGCAGCGCACGTTCGTGGTGGTTGACTTGCCGTTCGGCACGTATGAGGAGTCGCCGGCGCAGGCGCTCGCCACGGCGGTGCGCGTCATGAAGGAGACTGGGGCGCAGGCAGTGAAGCTGGAGGGCGGCACCGAGGTCGCACCGACCATCAGAACGCTTGTCGACGCCGGCATTCCCGTCTGCGCGCACGTCGGGTTCACGCCACAATCCGAGCACGCACTCGGCGGCTACGTCGTCCAGGGGCGCGGCGACGCAGCCCAGCAGTTGCTTGAGGACGCCACCGCCGTCGCAAACGCGGGCGCCTTCGCGGTCGTGCTGGAGATGGTGCCCTCCGAAATCGCGACGCGGGTGACCCAGGAGGTTCCCATCCCCACCATCGGCATCGGTGCAGGCAACGGTACCGACGGGCAAATCCTGGTGTGGCAAGACGCGTTCGGGTTCCGCGCCGGCGGAAAAACGCCACGGTTTGTGCGTCAGTACGCGGACCTGGGAGCGCAGTTGTTGGACGGGGCGCGAAGGTACCGGGAGGACGTCGAAAAGGGAGACTTCCCCGCAGCAGCAGAATCGTTTGAGGACTAGCCATGAAAATCATTACCACTGTTGAAGAACTCCGCGCGGCACGAGCCGCAGCGACCGGGACCATCGGACTGGTGCCGACGATGGGCGCACTGCACTCCGGGCACGGCACGCTCATCGAGCGTGCTCGGCGTGAGGTCGACACGCTTATCACCAGCGTGTTCCTCAACCCATTGCAGTTCGACAACCTCGGCGACTGCGACGACTACCGCAACTACCACCGCGACATTGAGGCCGACTCAACGTTTTGCGAGGAGCGCGGCGTCGACATCGTATTCGCGCCCAGCGTCGAAGAAATGTACCCCGGCGGCGTACCGCAGATCTGGGTCCGCACCGGCGAAATGGGCACAGTCCTGGAAGGCGCGTCCCGGCCGGGACACTTCGACGGCGTAGCGACCGTCGTCAACAAACTGTTTAACCTGGCCCAACCGGACTTCGCCTACTTCGGCCAGAAGGACGCCCAGCAGGTGGCGGTGCTCCGCCGAATGGTTCGCGACCTGAACCACGACGTGGAGATCCGCACCCTGCCCATCGCGCGCGCCAAGGACGGGCTGGCGCAGTCTTCCCGCAACGTGCGCCTCTCCGGGGCGGGGCGCTCGCAGGCGCTGGCGCTGTCGCGTTCGCTGCGGACGCTGCAGGATCAGGTCGACGCGGGCGCGTTGGACGTGGACGCGGTGCGTGCGGAGCTCGCGGCTTCGGAGGGCGTGACGCTGGACTACCTGGTGGTCGTTGATCCGGATTCGCTGCAGCCGACGCCCGGGCCCGGCCTGGCACTGGTTGCGGCGACGGTGGACGGAGTGCGGCTGATTGACAACGCGCTGTTGGGGTAGGCTGCAGCTGCTTTGGTTCCGTGTTTTCGGGGGTGGAAGGTGTATTGAAAAGCGTGCTCGGGATTTTGTGAACAGAATTGGACCTGCACCACAAGCCGAATACAGCTGCCTAATCGTCCAAGGTTTCTCCGAAACACCGAAACCTTGGACGATTAGGCACCTCTATTCAAACAATCGCAGGTCGGAAGCCTAAGTCGAGTTTGCGTTTCCGCTACGGTAGTTAATATGTCAATCGAATATTGGAATGATCAGGCCCCGACTTGGGCACGCAACCTAGAAGAAGGACCCGACCTGCTCCTCGAAGTGCTGGAGGAATTTGAAGTACTCACCCCGGATTCCACGGTGCTGGACATTGGCTGCGGGCCGGGGTGGCACCTCGACAAGATGGCGCCGCACATCGCTGAAGGCTACGGGTTCGATATTTCGCCGGCGATGATTGCAGCCACGCCGACGTCGAAAAACCTCACCTTTTACACACACGACTGGTCAGCTGGAATCCCCGAAGCGCTCACGGGCCGTACGTTTTCCGCGGTGATTGCGAATAGGAGCCCGGGCGTTAACACCATTGATGACGTTGCTGCGCTGATGCGGTTGTCGTCGCGGTGGTGTGTCGTCAATAAGCCGACGTACCGCAGTACGAGTCTGCTTGAGCAGGCATTGCGCGATGCGGGCGTCGCAGCGAAACCCTTCGGTGGATCGCTGCACGTCGACTGGTTAATATCCCAAGGTTACCTGCCGCAACTGCGCTACCAGACGCGTGTGAGATCCCGGAAATACGAACCCCGCGATGTCGCCCACGAGGCCGAGCGCGCGAGGGCGCAGTATGGGGATAAGGTCGCAGAGAGGATGCTCGCTGCGTTGCCGGGCGAGGGCGTCGATAAGCGTATTGACGTCACTCTCACGATGGCGTACGCGCTCGCAATTTGGCGCGTGGACGAACGCCAACCATAAAATACTGTATCATTCAATTGAATATATTTTTGAGTAGAGGTCAACCCAAGGAGAGTACGTTGTACAAGAAGATACTGCTGTCGGTTGGCACTGCGGTGGCGCTGACGCTCACAGGCTGCTCGAGCCCCGCGGAAGATACAGCCGCACCGACGACAACCGCCAGCGACGCCACCATCACCGTGACGGACAACATGGGCCGCGAAGTTACCATCCCTGAACAGGTCAATAGCGTCGTCGCGGTCGGGTCTATGGGGCCGCGCATCGCCGCCTACATGGACCTGGTGGACATGCTCGTCGGCTCGGAACAGACCGACCAATCCGGCCCACGCGCGACATACGACTACAGCAACGTGTACGCGGACAAGCTGGGACAGCTGCCCGTCATCGGCAAGGGCGGTGGCTCCGGCGAAAACAACGCCTTCCCGGAAGAGATTCTCACCGCGAACCCCGACGTCATCCTCGCCGGCTTCAACGCAGAAGCCGCTGACGAACTGCAAAAACAAACCGGCATTCCCGTCGTCAGCATCCGCTACCTCTCTAAGGGATTTATTGACGACGACTTCGCCACCACCCTCGAAATGGTCGGCAAAGTGACCGGCAAGGAAGACCGCGCCAAGGAAATCAACGACTACATCGCCACCGCGAAGAAAGACCTCAAGGACCGCGTCGCGGGCGTCGCAGAAGAAGACAAACAGAAGGTATACACAGGTGCCGTCACCTTCAACGGCGCACACGGGTTCGCCTACACCTACGTGGACTTCCCAGCATTCGACGCGATCGCCGCCCACAACGTCGCTGACGTGCTGAAAGAAACGCAGACGTTCGAAAACGGCCGTAACGGCACCGAAGTCGACTGGGAAGCCATCCCCGAGTGGGACCCCGACGTCATCTTCCTCGACCCAGGCAACCTTGACCTGGTCCGCGACGAATACAAACTGCGCCCCGACTACTTCAACGGGCTACGCGCCGTCCAAAACGGCCAGGTGTACACAATGCCGGCAACCAACGCAGCCGGGCCGAACATCACCTACCTGCTGATCAACGCCTACCACGCCGGAAAGGTGCTCTACCCCGAGCAATTCGCAGACATCGACCTTGAAAAGAAGGCCGAAGAAATCATGCAGGTCATGCTGGGCAAGAGCTTCTTGGACGAAATGAAAGCCGGTGGTCTGTACTACGGAAAGATCGACCTCAGTGACCAAACCAACGGCTAAACCACAAGGCACCGCCAGCACCGCCGACTACCACCGGCACACACTGCGCAAATACGCAGTCCTGCTGGCGGCGTTCCTGTTGCTCTGCCTCTGCTTCCTTGGCTCGCTCAAGGCCGGGTCAGCAGAGATGGGGATGGGCGACGTCCTGCGGGCACTCCTGCATCCAAGCGAGGAGCGCGACTCACTCATCGTATGGAACATCCGCTTGCCCCGAGCATGCATCGCAGTCACCGTAGGAATGTGCCTAGCCATGTGTGGTGCGATCATGCAAAACGTGCTGCGCAACCCCCTCGCCTCATCTTCAACACTCGGGGTGTCCCAAGGCGCGGCGTTTGGTGCGGCAGTTGCCATCGTCTACTTCGGTGCTGGCGCCCAGGTCAACAACGTCAGCGGCGACGCCGCCGTCAGCATTAGCAACCCCGCCCTCGTGACAGCATTCGCGTTCCTCGGAGGCATGGGCACCACCCTTGTAATCATGTTCATTTCGCGAGCACTCAATGCTGGCCCCGCGGTACTCGTCCTCGCAGGCGTGGCGCTGAGTGCAATGTTCAGCGCGGGTACATCGCTCGTCCAATACTTCGCTGACGACATCAAAGTCGCCTCAGTCGTCTACTGGACCTTCGGCTCCCTCGGCCGCGCAAGCTGGACACAAATCTTCTTCACCGCAGGCATCGCCGCCGCAGCATTCGCCTACTTCATGTACAACCGCTGGAACTACAACGCCTTCGAGGCCGGTACCGACGCCGCCAAAAGCCTCGGCGTACCCGTCGCAGTGCTCGTACCCATCAGCCTGCTTGTCTGCGCCCTGATCTCCGCCGTCTCCGTCGCCTTCGTGGGCGTCATCAGCTTCATCGGGCTCGTCGCCTCACACATCATGCGACGCCTCCTCGGCAACGACATGCGCTTCCTCCTCCCAGGCACCGCCCTCTGCGGCGCCACCCTTCTCCTACTTGCTGACATCGCTGCCCGCACCATCATCAGCCCAGTCGTGCTCCCCATCGGCGCAGTAACCTCCATCGTCGGCGCGCCCATCTTCCTCTTCCTCCTACTCAAACGGAGAGTCCACGCATGAAGCCACACAGCGCACCCATGATTACATGCAACAACCTCCACTTCTCGTACGGCACCAACCACGTCCTACGCGGAGTCAGCTTCGACGTCGCGCGCGGCGAATGCATGGCCGTCCTCGGACGCAACGGAGAAGGCAAGTCCACCCTCGTCAAAAACCTCATCAAACTCCTCACTCCACACACCGGAGAAATCACCCTCAACGGAACCCCCACCACCGCGCTCAACAGGCAAGACATGGCAAAACTTGCTGCCTACGTAGCTCAACACTCCGAAGCCACCCAAATGACCGCCTTCGACTACGTCCTCCTCGGCAGAAAACCACACATCCAATGGGCAGTCGGCGAATCAGACCTCCAAATGTGCGCCGACATGCTGGAACTCGTCGGAATGGCAGACAAACAACTCCATGACATCAGCACCCTCTCCGGAGGTGAGCGTCAAAAAGTTATACTCGCACGCGCGCTCGTTCAAGAACCATCAATCCTCATTCTCGACGAACCAACCAGCAACCTTGACCCCCGCAACCAATACGAAATGCTCGGACTCGTCCGCCAACTCGCAGTTGAGCGCGACATCGCCGTCATCGCCGTACTCCACGACCTCAACGTAGCACTACGCCACTGCGACCAATTTCTCTTTCTTCACGACGGCACCAGCTACGCCAACATCAGCCGCGACGAAGTCACCGCCGACATCATCTCGCACGTCTACGAAGTCACCGCCGACATCATCGAACACAACGGCCACAAACTCGTCGCAATCGACGTCTAACCAGCATGCTACCACGGCACCGACGAGCGCACCGAGACTTCCCAGTGCTTCGGGAAGGCGTAACGGTGGCGGGGGTGATGGAAAGCGGAGTCAGAAAAATGTGAACAGATTTGCATGTGCAAATCTGTTCACAAATTCTCTAAGCGGGTTTTGCGACACCTTCTACCCCAGCGTCGGGGTTAGACGTAGCGGGCGATCAGGTCGTCGAGGGCGATCGGGGACAGCAAGTACGGCGGAACCTCCAGCACCGTGTAGGCGCCAGACTCGCCTTCTTCCGCGAGGCGGGCAGCCGCGCGCGCGTACGCGACGGCGACGGCGCCGGTGAAGTCGGGGTTGCTGGAAAGTTCCAGGGTGTACTCGACAAGCTGGTGGTTCTCGCCCATGCCACCGGTGGTGATCACGTGGCCGCCGTGCGGCATGCCGGAATGTTCGCGGGCGAAGGTGGCGTCGTCAATAAAGTGGACCTCCACCTCGTAGCCGACGAAATAGTCAGGCATCGTGCGGATCGTGTGCTCGATGGCGGCGGTGTCGGCACCATCCTCGGGCACGATGTAGACGACGCGCTTGTGGGCGGACTTGCCGTCGAGACCCTCGGACTCGCCGCGACGCGCGCGATCCAACGCATCCGGCGCAGGGATCGTGTACTGCACACCCTTCGCGACGCCCTCAATCCTGCGCACCGCATCCGAATGCCCCTGCGACAGACCCGGGCCCCAGAACGTGTGCTGCTCCGCGTTCGGCAAGATTGCCTCAGCCATCGCGCGGTTCAAGGAGAACATGCCAGGGTCCCAACCAGTGGAAACGATGGACACCGTGTTGTGCTCGCGGGCGACCTCATCCATTGCCTTGCGGTGGCGTGGGATGTCGCGGTGGTTGTCGTACGTGTCCACGGTAGGCACATACTTCGCGAACTCCGGCGCCTGCTCCGGAATATCCGTCGCAGAACCCAGGCACAGAATCGCGACGTCGATTTCGTCCTTGTACTGCGCAAACTCCGCAACCGGCAACAAGCGAGTGTCCGTGTCCAACTTGCAACGACGCGAAAAGATCGCCGACAGCTCCATATCCGGCTGCAGCTTCACCAGCTGCTCCACGCTCTTGCCCAAGTTTCCATAGCCGACAATGCCAACACGCATACTGCGCCTCCCTTTCCTCATGGCCCTTTGGGCTCGTGGCTTTTGGGCTGTTTTGCCCTTAAATTACGGGGCTACTTTACTCGCATATCGGGTGTGAGGGAATGCGCTGGGCAGGTTGGTGGCTGGTTTGTGGGGTGTTGGTGGCTTGCTGGTGGCTTGGTCACAGGGAGCGAGTGACAAAGGACGCAATTTCGGTTTTGGCAGCGGGCATTTTCCCAGGTCGCTAATTTTCGGGTGCGTCCTTTGTCACTGGTTCCGCTGGCGAAAGGGTTTCTGGCAGTTCGCTGTGCACCAAAACCCGGGTTTTTTGGCGGGGCTGAAGACCAAAAGGCCAGGTCGCTGATTGTGCCTGGTGGAATTTGGTGCGCACCCCGGCGGTGAAAGATATGAAAAGAGATAGAAAGATATAGAAACAATTCGCTGAACTGCGCGAATGCTCGGAAATGTCGCTTCTTAGCGCCTGATATCTTTCGGATATCTTTCAAAACCCAAAACTAGGCTCAGAAAGAATTACCTGGGGAATGTACAATCTTTCGCATGGTCACGGAATCGGCTTGGGACGCTCTCCCCTCGTATGTTCGTTTAGCGCTTGAGGCGATTCATGATGGGGCGACGGCGGACTCGCAAGAGTCGCTGATTTTGGAATTCAAGGAGGATCCCACTGTTCGTGAGGGGAAGAGTGCGAGGGCGAAGCTCGTCGAAAAGCTGCTGAATGAGGCGATTTGCATGGCCAACAGTGAGGCGGCGACGGGGCATATCATTGTCGGCGTTGCGGATCGGACTGCTGGCGCGGACGCGTTCACTGGCACGGAGTTGAGTGAGGAGGACATTGCCCGCAGGATCTTCAACGGCACTAAGCCGAACATGAATGTGCAGGTCACAGCGGTGCATGCGTGGGGCGTGCGGCTCGTGGTGATTCATGTGCCGGAAGCGCGTGCGCTGTACACGCGGGGCGACGGGGCGGCGAAAAGGCGGACGGCGGACTCGCAATTCTCCTGCCAACCGATGACGGAGGAGCTACGCCGGGCGATTGATTCGGCACGGCGAGACACTGACTATTCGAACGACCCGGCCGACATTACCGTCGATGACCTGCAGCTTCCCGTAATTGAGGAGGCGCGGCGGATGCTGCGGGAGCATCGGCGGTCGCGGGGCTCGGATGCGGCGGTCCCGCAGACCACCACTGGTCTACTTCGGGAACTCGGACTCATGCGCGACGACGGCCAACTCAAGCGTGCCGCCGAAATCCTCCTTGCCCAACCAAACCCGACAGACGTGGTGGTCCGTCACCTGTGGCGCAGCATCCCAGGGCAAGAACCGCAGGCCACGCTGATTTCAGACCCTCTGCTGCTGGCGTTGCCACGCCTGCGACGCCTGATTGCGGAAAATGGTGACCGCGAGATTGAACGGGTGCAATTCGATGACGGTGAGGAAATCGCCATCAGTCGGTTCCCATCACAAGCAGTCGACGAGGCAGTCTCGAACGCGTTCATTCATCGCGACTGGCGCCTGCCCGGCCCGGTAGTAGTCGAGCAAACGAACCGCACGCTCAAGATCACTTCTCCGGGACCTCTCCCACCAGGAGTAACGGTTGATACATTATTATCGACGCCATCAGTCCCACGGAACAATCGACTCATGGCGGCGATGCGCACCCTCGGCCTCGCAGAGGAAAGCTCCCGCGGCTTCGACCGCATGTGGGCCACCATGATTCGCACCGGACGCAATGCCCCGGAAGTAACAGCCACCGAGGCAAACGTGCAGGTAGTGCTGGCAGCGCAGCGGCCAGATACCAACTTCATCAAAGGTTTGCGGAAGCTCTCGGAGCGTTTCGGTGAAGAGGTTGTCGATAGCGTTGCGGCGCTGATCGTGCTCTGGCACCTGAACTCCGCGCCGCTGGTCACGGCGACAACGGCTACGCAGAAAACTCAGCTCAGCTCCCTCGAGGTACACGAGCTTATGGACGACCTCGTCGCCCGCAACCTTCTCGATCCCGTCACCGACGCCGACGAGTGGACCCTCAGCAGCGAAGCACGGAAACTCCTCAACCTGGGACAACCCGGCGACCTCGCCACCGTGAGCGTCCAAGAATGGATCGAAGCCAAACTTCACGACGGCGCCGCACTCCAATCCGCCGATATTGCCGACCAGACCGGCGTCAGTGTCGCCGAAGCAGGCCGGATTCTTCGACACTTGCGCAGTCTGGGGCGCGCGAAGATCGACCCGGATGGCCCTCCGCGGGGTCGTGGCACCCGTTGGATCCAGGCGTAGAAAGAGATAGACAGATATCGAAACAATTCGCTGACCTGTGCGAATGCCCGGAAATGGCGTTTCTCAGCGCGTGATATCTTTCCGATATCTTTTGCGTGCGGAAATCTGCGCTAAAAAGAATTAACTGGGCTTTTGTGTACTGAGGCGGAGGAGCGAGTGACAAAGGACGCAACCGACTTTTCGCGACCTGGGCTTATGCCGTAGTCCGTCGGTGGGATTGCGTCCTTTGTCACTCGGCTGGACTGGGATGACACCAGATTCACTGTTTTCGGGAAGGCACCAAGGCGTTTCCCCAGGTCACGCACGCCGCGCGAGGGAATGTGGTGCACAGGCACCCACCATGCCCGCTATCACAAAACGGATTCAACAACCGTTGCGAAATTCGGGCAGCCCGAGCGCTCTAGCATTACGGCAGTTATCGGCCGGTCCGCCGCTTTGACGCCCTTCACCTTCTCCCAATAAGCCTCGTTTTCCTGCGCTACCCTCTTACAAAGCCCTGGGAACGCCTCAAAAATGTGGCAAAAGAAATCATCCGGAGTCAGCACGTCAAACAGAAACTGCTGTGAGTCGACATAGTCAACGAGTCCCCTGTCGCTGGTGACGATGTACTGGACGTTGCCAGCCACGGCAGCGCTGAGAACGTGATGATCATGAGTGTCCGCGTACCCATAATTACCAACAGCAAAACCGGAGATTTCCCATTCCGCCAACGCGCCTCGAATTCGCTTGAACCGTTTTGAAATAGCACCCTCGGGAGCGTGTGGGTTATTTCTGCGCAAATGATACTGAGCTTCGGCGATAATATCCTCGGTCCACGCTGGAAAGAATGGTGGCTCCACATCTTTATCAGAGCCCAGGAAGAGAAGGAAGCACCAGTCGGTGAGAGTGCGCGAGTACCAGACGTTAGCGTCAAAAAGGACTGGAATACTCACAGGCCTTCGATTTCATTATCGAGCTCTCGAATCGCATCGAACTCGTGGCGTGCGCGCGCACGGCACCGCTGCAAGTATGCGACGACGTCTTCCCTACGAAGCCGCGTGTGCGACCCGACTTTGAAGTAATCGATTTCGCCTTCTCGAATCCGTTTCATCAGAGTCGGCCGAGAGATCCCGAGATACTCAGCGGCCTCAGTGGTGGTAAGCACCTCGGAAGGTCGGGAGACTGAGACGTTCTCTCCGCGCGCAACCCTGGCCAAGATGGACTCGATAAATGAGGCTAATGCAGGTGGAAACGTACCGCGCACGGCATCATGAAAGGTCTCGGGGTTAGCCACGACTTGGCTGGCCTGCTGCTCGACAGCTTGGGTGACCTCAATTGCGGGATTAGTTTTCGTTGTCACAGTGTTTCACCTCCAGGGAATTTACACTTATAACTGTAACCTCCGTGCCATAAACGTGCAACCCTCCGGATTACACCACCATCTGCCACACCGTGACGCAAATGATCACGATGCCCAGGCCGAACACGAACAGGGCCTCAGGCTGCTTCGCGTAGTGGCGGAAGGCGGTCGCGTGGCGGAAGAGGAGCATCGGCACGATGTAGACCAGCAGCGTGATGAAGATTCCGCCGACGACCGAGATCAGGTCCAGGATTGACGGGTTGAAAATGGCGACAGCGACCGTCGATAAGAAGACGAAGAGATAGATGCCCGCGCGGACCGCACGCGGATTCCACCGCTCCGTAGCCTCCGGCGCGACCGCGCGCAACAAATACTGCGTACCTTCCTCCGTGCCAAGCATGTGCCCGAAATACGACGACGCAATCGCACACAAGGCGACAACCGGGGTCACCACCGCCATGAACGGGGCATTCGTCGTATTAGCGAAGTAGGAAAGGACCGGGATGTTCTCCTCGCGCACAGCAGCCATGCCATCCGCCCCCAAGGCGAGGGTGCAGGACCAGACGAAGAACATCGTGAAGCTGACCAGGAGGGTACACGTGATCAACTCAATCTTCGACACCTCCTTCTCCGTACCGGCGACATCACCGTCATGCGACTTCTGCACATCCAACGCAGCCTGCGACACCGCCGCCATATGCGAGAAAGAAAACACCAGCACAGGCAGCACAAACAGCATCGCCTTCCACAGCGGCACATCCGACTTATACGCCATGAAACTGTCAAGATCCCAATACGGAATCAAATACAGCGACACCGCCGCAAGCGCCACAATCAGGGGATAGACCAGCAGGTTCGCGAACCACAACGTCGCTTTCTTGCCGAGGGCGTAGGCGCCCGTCATCACGCCGACGCAGATCGTGGCCAACAGCCAGCGGTCCACGTGGGGGCCACCCATCTGATTCACGATGAAACTATCCATCGTGTTCGTCACCGAAACACCGTAAATCAACACGATGGGGTAAATCGCCAGCCAATACATCAACGCCGTAGCCAGGCCACGCTTCCGACCAGCCAGAGAAGTAATGACCTGCAGCACATCCAGGCCCTTCACCGGCGACGCCGACACAATCCTCGAATACATCCGGTGCGAGAAGAACACCATTGGGCCAACCAGGATCGTTGCGAGTAGCAGGGGCCAGAAGCCGAAGGAGCCGGCGTCGATAGGGAGGAAGAGGATACCAGCGCCCACAGCGGTGCCGAACAACGTAATCGCCCACGACCAGGTACTTCCGTCCGGCGCCGGAGCGCGACGCGTGCGCCGGATCTCACGCTTATCCGCCGGAGTAAGGTTTTCGAGCTCAAACTCGTCAGCCGAGACCACCTGGTGCTCATTGCTGAAAGGTACAGGGTCGGTAGAGCGCTCGCTCATGGAATCCTCTCTCACTCGACAACAATGTGACCCCACACACCTTAGCGGATAAATGCAATTGAGCTAACTTATCGACGTCCAGCTGCGCCCCGGGTGAGGTTCGACAGGCTCGAGGTGGAAGGCGTCGAAAAATGCTCTTAGGGATTTTGTGAACAGAATTGCACCTGGGCTACCAGTGAGCACGACGAGCCCGGAGCACCCGCCTCAGGTCCCTGGTCCGGCGTGGATCAACATCACAGTCCCGAATGAGGCGCATAGCTCAACCCAGACGTCGAACCGCGAACGGGGTGCGCGCTGGATCTTGGATCATCGGTTTTTGGATCATCGGAGCGCCTCCGGAACGTGCTGCACCGCCACCACATCCAAACCAAGCACAGCCAACACAGCCTCAACCTTATCCAGCCGAACCGAACGTTTCCCCTGTTCAAACTCACGAATGAATCGTTCCGACACCATTGACAGGTCGGCCACGTCTGCCTGTGTCAGGCGCATGGCGCGGCGCTGTTCGCGAGCCTGCTCGCCGAGACTTCGGGGGACTTGGGGCATAGGACGCCTTTCAATGTTGTGGTACTTGAGGGCTTTCTAGCCCTTGGGGGATTCGGCATGCTCGTGCCGGTTTAGAGCATATTTCGCGGACTAAGTGCGCACAAGAGGCGGTTTCGGCATGAACGTGCCGGTTTTGGACTGGGCTGCGCGCTGGTTGCGTGGGTTATTTTGCTCCCGTCGACCTGCTACGGTCGACCAACGCAGGGCACAGAACGATAAAGACTTCATCATTTACCAAACATTTGTTCTATATTATCCGAGGGTGACAGGCAACGTTTTGTCTTCTGCGAAGTTAAGATAAGGGCATAGAGTTCGTCTTTATTGTCACCCGCCCTATCCGAAAGGAGCGATCATGACCGCCCCGCTCGTTGAGAATCTTTCGAAAGAAGCTGCACGCCATGAACTTTCCGAGCTCAAAAACTCGATCGAGTCCACTTTTGGGGATTCGATCGAAGGGTTTGAGGAGCGTGCGCACAACTACAATTTAACGCCCCGTGAATTCGCCGTGTGGGAACGCGTTTCGGAACTACGCTGGCTCCTTGGCGATGAATAAAAGCGCTGAGAAACTCCAGGTTCTGGTCGCTGAGTTCAATCAAGACCTCGTCGCCACTGCGGAAGCGTTCACCGGACAAGATTTTGAATTTAGTAGCACAATAGTTGACAACGGCAGCATTTCGATACGCCTGAAGCAGATAGAGGGCCGTGCAGGCATCATTCCCCTATCTTGGAACGGGCACGTAATACTCGGGTTGCGTCCGACGTTTAAATGCACCTGGGATTCAACTCATAGTTTCTTGGCCGTAGAGAACTCCAGCTTCGCTGTTCACGCTGAAGCAAAATCAATCAACGAACCACTTTTCAGAGTTGAGTACAACCGCAACAAAAGCAACAGACCGAGTTCACACTTTCATGTCCACGCGCATAGAGACGAAGTAACTCACCTTCTAGGTTTAACGAAGAAGTTGGATTCGACCAATGACCAAAAGGTAAAGAAATTTACTTCGGAATTCCCTCGACTCTCAAAAATCCATTTCCCTACTGGTGGGCACCGTTTCCGCCCGTCATTAGAAGATGTCTTAGAGAGCCTCCGTCAGGAGTTCAACCTCGATACCGAGCTAGACAGGTGGAAAGCGCACCTAAATAAGTCACGATTAAAATGGCGAAAGATCCAGACAGCAGCCGTTATTTTTTGCAACCACAAGACGGCATACGAGATACTCGTGAATGAGTTCCAAATGCCCGTGCCCGAAAATTGGGAATGCCCGTCAGATAACGACGCCAAAATCGTTCGAGATTAACCAGGAGTGAAACCGGAACGGGCCTAGTGAGCGGGAGCGGGCGTCGATAAGCGATGGGCCCTGGGGTAGCGTGGGCTGCATGACTGATGCACTCGCGCCCATGCTTGAAGACCTCTCGATAGGCGCGCCGCCGGAGCTGCGGGCGCGGCGACGACGAAGGTGTTCGTCGAGGGCTTTACCGACGCGTGCCTCATGGCCCAGAACGTGGTAAATGCCGCCGAACGGACCGGGCTCGGTGCGAACTACCTGGGCAACATTCACAACGATACGGCCGCGGTCATTGAGACGCTGTAGGCTGCTCGCTGGCAAGGCTTCGTCATCTAGGAGGATCATGCGAATCTACACACTTGGGTTCTCACACAAAAGCGCAGAGGAGTTCTTTGACATCCTGCGCGAATCCGGCGTGCGGCGGGTGGTGGATGTTCGCCGCTCCAACACGAACCAGCTCGCCGGGTTCACCAAGAAGGACGACCTACGCTACTTCCTGCGGGTCATCCTGGATATGCCGTACACACACGAACTGTCGCTCGCGCCGTCGGCGGATCTTATGCACGCGTACCGACATGACGAGATTGACTTCGACGAGTTTTCGAAGCGGTTGCGAGAGGAGTACCGCGATATGCCGACGCTGGATCGCTCGCTTTTTGACGACGCCGTGCTCCTCTGCTCCGAGGCAGACCCCTCTACCTGCCACCGGTTAGTCGCCGCCGAGTACCTCGCCGAAATCTGGGACGACGTGGAGATCGTGCACCTGTAGCGGTGTTGTTTGGACTTAGCTGTGTTGCTCGCCCGTGAGCATGGTAAGCAGCAAAATATTGCCCTGCGACAGGGCGTCATCTGGGCAGTAAACCGCGTGCGGCACGTACGCGCGCAGGTGGACGAGTTCGCCTGGTTTCAGCGGGAAGCGCTCGCCGCCGCACTCGAACTCCAGTGAGCCGTTGAGGCACTGCACGGTGATCGGGTGAGCCGCCTTGTGATCCGGCAGCGTCTGGCCGGGGCAGAAGTTGAAGACGATGAGGTTCGCGCCGTCGCCCTGCAGTAGGCGCTTGACGCCCGGACGCGCGTTGTCCGGGCGCGGGGCGACGGCGTGGATCGTCCGGATGAGGGTGGCGTGGTCGGCCGAGTCGGCCGAATCGGCAGCACCAAACACCTCGGGGCGGTTGACGGGGAGATTGTCTTTGGGCTGAGACATCGTTGATCCAATCTTGGGAGTTTGCGGCAATAGTGCGAGTGGCGTTTACGCACCACTTTATCGGCTTCGAGCACGGGGTGCGAGGTGATTCCGGGTGCGTGCGGCGTGGTGGCCTAGATGACGCTAGCGCCATTTTCTGTGCTTCGCATAACTATCATGGCGGCCGAACCAGATCGCCATGTGCACTTATCGACGCAGGCCAACCCCGCAACCGTATCAGCGAGCATGCGCACGGGATCCTCGGCCTGGATAACGTCTCGCCAAAGACATCGCGGCGCTGCACTCCGCACGCTAAGTGCGCCGCCTCCGCCGCGAAAAGGTCGACGATCTGATCGGCGTCACCTTGCCGGTATGCGTCCAACGCAACAAAGTGGTCATCAACATGAGACAGCAAACCCGCACGCGTCTCCACCGTGGGCTTAACCGAGTGGGGCGGGGCGTCGATAGATGAATTCGTGGTCGCGGTGGTTGCCGACCTTGAAGAAGTACTCGCCGGCCTTGGAGAAACCGTAGCGGTGGTAGAAACGCTGCGCCCCGGAGTTTTGCGACCACACCCCAAGCCACGTGGTACGCGGACCAATCCAGTCGAGGGCGAGCTCAATGAGGGTGGAGCCGAGGCCAGACTTTTGGTGGCTGGCAAGCAGGTAGAGGCGTTTGAGCTCGCGGTCCTCGGGAAGAACGTCGGTGTGAGGAAGGCTGCAGGGGCCGGCCAGCGCGTAGCCAACCAGGGCGCCGTCGTCCTCGACGAGCCAGACGGCGTGGTCCGGGTCGGCGAGGAGGGTTTTGTGTTTCTGCAGTTCGTAGGCTTCGGTGAGAAAGGTTGCGAGGTCGGCGGGGTCGTAGAGATGGCCGAAGGTCTGCGTGAACGTGGCGGTGGACAGTTCGACGAGGGCTTCGGCGTCGGCGGGCGTGGCGCGACGAATCGTAGGCATGAGGACAGGATAGGGGACGCGCCGGCGAGGCCGGTTGGGGTAGGGGTAGTCGTCGCGAGCGGAGTCGGGAATTTGTGAACAGAATTGCAGATGGGAGTAATCCGTTGGAGCTAGGGTGCGGGCGTCGATAAATGAGAACAGCTCGACCCCCCGGATGAACGTTCAGATGAGCAATCGAGCGTATTCGCCGGTCTGTGTTGTAAGTTAAATGAAAACTATTAAAGAAACGGGACGTGTTGGGGCACTGGCACGCCCTCTCAATCGGGGTTATGGGGGACTGATGCACTTTTCTACAAGCGAGGTGTCTGCCAAAGAAGCGACACTGATCTTAGAGGCGCTCCCGGAGCCAAGAAAGAAAACTTATCTGCATTTAGCGGCACAGTACGCTGACGCTGAGACAGAGGTTCTCATCTTGGCTGCTCGCCTTTACATTTGGAATGGAGATGTGGCTGCTGCTGTAGACCGCTCTGCTTGTGAAGTCGAAATCCAACTACGCAATTTCATGGACCGCGGATTCTCCCAATGGAATACGAGCCCACCACGTTGCGGATCGCCAGAATGGCTCTTATACCCGATGGGCAGACTGGCCGACATAACCACAAACAAGGACGGGATTGCGCTTGCGAGCATGTCCGAAATTCAACCGGGCATCGAAACGCCCACGCATGATGATTACGTAGCGGGGCTGACATTCGGTCAGTGGGTGCATCTTCTCCCCAAGCCACATGCGGGCGAGCGTAATGCACGCGTTGTTCTCTGGAATGACGCGCTTAAACCGAACCTCTCACCCTATGGTCAAAACTCCACCAATCGCAGGCGTTTCCAAGGCCAGGCGCTTGCGGTCAAAGAATTACGAAACCGAGCTACTCATCGACGACCTCTAGTCAAAGACCAAAACAGAATTCAGAATGTGCACCGAGACTGCATCGAATTGCTCCGCGCAATCAATCCTGAATTAGGGGATTGGTTTAAGAACCAGAAATGGATACCAAACGTATTGGCAACGTCGCCGATACCCAGAAAATAAAAGATGGCCCCCGATTTCTCGGGGGCCAGAGCCTATTTGCCTTACGGCTTGATGACTCAAAGATACATGGATTTCAACATTGAGTCAACACGACCCACCGTAGGTGATGATGGCGCCGAATCTCCCCAACTACACTGAGATCGACCGGATTCTGCGGCGCATGCCAACGACAGCGTTCGCCCCGCCCCAAACCGTGCTCCCCACCGAAGTGATGAGGGACTCAGGCGACTTCACCGGGCGGTGGATCGTTGCCTCACTATGTTGCATGCCGTTGTTATCGACGGCACGCTCGCCCAATGGGTGCGGAGGCTGGAGGCGTTCTGAGGTGGGGTGGGATGTTCGTCGAGCGCGAAGCCGGGAATTTGTGAACAGAATTGCAGATGGGAGTAACGGCACCGCATCGCCCCAACTACACTGAGTCCAACCGCACCTACAACGAACAAAGGGGCTTCCATGCAAGGCGCACGACCGATCATCCAAGTGTTTGACGGCCAGCATCGTGAGTTGGTTATTCCCGTATATCAGCGCAATTACGACTGGCAGACGAAGCATTGCGCGCAGCTCTTCGATGACTTGGAGGAGATTATTCGTGAGGGTCGGGAGGCTCACTTCTTTGGCGCGATTGTGGGCGGAGGAACGTCGTTTGAGTGGTTAGTTATCGACGGCCAGCAGCGCCTCACCACCGTCAGTATCTTGATGCTCGCGTTGGCGAAGGCGATCGAGAACGGGGACATCCGGGCTGATGACGAATCCTTGGGCGTGAAGATTGTCGATTCCTTCCTCATGATCGGTGATCAACGGCAGGAGGTTCGGTTCAAGCTCAAGCCGGTCAAGGATGACAAGAAGGCGTACGACGCGCTGTTTGGGGAGCCGTCGGGGTACGTGGCTGCTTCAAATATCACGTCGAACTTCAAATACTTCCAGGACCGGCTGCGGGCGACGAAATATACGGCGGATGAGATTTGGGGGGCCGTCGAAAAGCTGCAGGTGATGCTGCTCGAGCTGGACAAAGATGATGACCCACAGCGAATCTTTGAGTCGCTGAACTCGACGGGCTTGGACCTGACTGAGGCCGATAAGGTGCGCAACTTCATTCTGATGGGGCACGCGCCGAAGGTGCAGGAGAAGCTCTACGAGGACTTGTGGAACCCCATTGAGATGAATGCGAAGTTCCGAACTTCGGCGTTTATTCGCTGGTATCTCACGACGAAGAATTCTCGTACGCCTCGCGAGAAGGATGTGTACGAGGAATTCAAACGCTTCGCAAAGCGCCAAGGCACCGAAACAAAGGAGGTGTTGGAGGAGCTTCACGAGTTTTCGCGATACTACAGGGAGATTCAGGAATCGAGTACCGGGTTTGCGCAGGCAGATCGGATTCTGCGACGCATGCAGCCCATTCTCGGCGGTGTGACCTTGCCGTTCCTGATGCCCGTGCTACGCGACGTCCACGCCGGTCGCATCACTGAGGATGATTTCTGCGACGTGCTTCGCATCACTGAGTCGTTTATTGCGCGCCGCTTCATCATCGAGATGGCGACGAACTCGTTGAATAAGATTTTTGCGACGGCCTACTCCGAGATCACGAAACTGCGTAAAGAGGATGACCGGTTCGCTGACGTATACGCGTATGTGCTGGGGCGACGCACAGGCAACGGCCGTATCCCTACCGATAGTGAGGTACAAGCCGCGCTGGAAACGCGCAATATGTACAGCATCAAGGCCCAGTGGCGGAACTACATTTACGACGTCCTCGAGAACGGCAACTCGCGTGATACCCGCGACATCGCCCAAAACCTCGAAAACGGCGACATTTCCATCGAGCACATCATGCCGCAAACGCTGAGCGAAGAATGGAAAACAACGCTCGGGCCTGACGCTGAACGCATCCATAGCGAGTGGTTACACCGCATCGGCAACCTGACCGTGACCGGCTACAACTCCAGCTACTCCAACAAGCCATTTGCCGTAAAGAAAGCCACCGACAAAGGCTTCGATTCCTCCCCGTACCGCCTCAACCGCAGACTCAAAGAGGCCACGACCTGGGGCGAAGCCGAGATGCAGCAACGCACGGAAGACACCGTCACCGCGGCCCTGGACTACTGGCGCATGCCAACGACAACGTTCACCCCGCCCCAAACCGTGCTCCCCACCGAAGTGATGGGGGACTCCGGCGAGTTCACCGGGCGTTGGATCGTCGGGTTCCAATACCAAGACCTCTCCAAAACAGTAGGGAGCTGGGTAGACATGGTTGTTGCCCTGCTGCAGCACCTCCTTCGCGACCACCGCTCCGAACTACTCGCCCTCTCCAACGACGCCGCGCTACTGCACACCGAGTTCGACCCCGCGCACCTACCACGCGGCCGCCGAGTTGTCGACGACGCGCTCGCCGTCGACGTCGGCAACAGCACCTCGGCAAAAATGGGGCTGCTGCGCTTCATCTTCGACCGGCTCGACCTGGACACCAACGACCTCGAGTTCCGGTTCCGAGCCACCGAGCAAGATGCAGCAGACGAGGCGGAGGAACCTGCATCAAAATACGCCGGGCTGCTGAAATTCGTCGCGGAGATGGACGAAGCCGCCGAGTTGCAGGCACCGCTGGAGGACACTGAGGCGCTTCGGGCACAGTTCACGGAGGAGTTTGCGAAGTACGCGCCGGAGGCGCTGGACTCGAGGGTTTCGACTTTGACGCTGCAGCAAATCGCCGAGCAGGTGCCGACGGAAACAGCCACGGAGCTGCAGGCGCTTTCGGTTCTTCAGAAGATCATCCAGGCAGCTCGGTTAGTTGGGCCTACCACGATCCACGACGCGATTATCGACGGCACCCTCGCCCAATGGGTGCGGAGGCTGGAGGCGTTCTGAAGTGGCTGTCACAGGGATGCGTCGGCGAGGTCTGTTGGGGTAGGGATAGCCGCCACGAGCAGAGTCGGGAATTTGTGAACAGAATTGCAGATGGGAGTAATAGGAGTAGGGAGGTTGGGATCTCCGCATTCCCCAATCACGCCCCGCCCGCTACAGTACAATGACGCAGATACATTCAAGCGGTTTTACTACATCAGGAAATTTATGATTCAGAGCCCTGACCAGTCTGTACCGGAGAGCCCACGCCAGGAGAACCCCGGAATCTCCTTCGGGATGCACCTTTCCAGACATCAAGCGAAGTATTTCGCGCATGAGCTTGAGCGAAGTTATGCCAATGACCATGTCGGCAAGCTTGCAGGACTGCTTTTCGACGCCCAGGTGGAACCCAAGCCTCACCAGATTGAGGCAGCACTATTCGCGCTGAAGGGCAACGCGACAAGGGGCGTCGTGTTGGCCGATGAGGTCGGCCTCGGTAAGACGATCGAGGCGGGCATTGTTATTACGCAGTATTGGGCGGAGCGTAAACGTCGTATCCTGATCGTTGCTCCTGCCAGCCTCCGGCAGCAGTGGAAGCAGGAGCTGTACGAAAAGTTCTTGATCCCGTCCGAACTACTCGACTCCAAGTCCAAGGCAACACTCCTGTCCAACAAGGCCGGCGGTCAGGTATTGATTGCTTCCTACGAGTTTGTCCAGCAGAACAAGGCGGATCTGATGCGTCCGTGGGACTTAGTCGTTGCCGACGAGGCTCACCGACTGCGCAACTTTTACAAGGGCAAGAAGCACGCCAAAGTGGCGCATTCGGTCGGTGAGGTTTTTGATGGCGCGAGCAAGGTAGTGCTGCTCACGGCTACTCCACTGCAGAATCGTCTTGAAGAGATCTACGGGCTTGTCTCTATTTTTGACCCGGAGTACTTCCGGTCGATCGATGTTTTCCGCGAACGCTATGTAAAAACGGGGAGCGCCGAATTCAGCCCAGATGACTTGGCGGAGCGCGTCGGTCAGTTGACAAAGCGCACCCTGCGTCGAGATGCGGAGAAGTACATCCGATTCACCAAGCGAGACCCATTGACGGTGAAGTTCCAGCCTTCGCAGGCGGAGCTGGATCTTTATGACCTGGTGAATGCCTACCTCCAGCGTGACACCTTGTATGCGTTCAATGACTCGCAGCGAGCGCTTTCTTCGCAGGTGATGCGCAAGCGGCTGGGTTCCTCGACGTATGCCGTGGGAATTACGCTTCGTAGAACAGCGAATCGCCTGGCCGAGGAACTAGCCGCAGGCCAGCCACACGACGATCGTATGCCACTGTTCGATTTTGATAGCGACATGCTTGATGAAGAGCAGGCAGCATATGAGGCGGTTGGGGAGCTCGTGGAGAAGCACGAGGACTGGTCGGACCCGAAAGTCCGCAAGAAAGTGCAGAGCGAGATTGATGAGCTCAGAGAGTACGCAACGCTCGCGGAATCGATTCACCAGAATCAGAAGTCGCTGAAATTGGGGGAGGCCATTGAGCGTGGCTTCGCGCGGCTGCGTGAGGTCGGTGCCCCTGAGAAGGCCATCATCTTCACCGAGTACAGCGACACCCAGAACTTCATCGCGGAAACGCTGCGGCAAGCAGGATACGGGGAAGGGCTGGTACTGTTCAACGGCCAAAACGATTCGCCTGAGGCGACTGCGATTTATCAAGAGTGGCTCACAAAGAATGATGGTAGCGACGTCATTACCGGCAACCCGGCGGCGGATCGTCGAAAAGCTCTTGTTGATTACTTCCGTGACTCCGGCTCGATCATGATCGCGACCGAAGCGGCATCCGAAGGCATCAACCTGCAGTTTTGCTCAATGCTGATCAACTACGACCTGCCGTGGAACCCACAGCGGGTGGAACAGCGTATCGGCCGCATTCACCGCTATGGCCAGAAGCACGACGTTGTCATCGTCAATTTCTTCAATGAGGGCAACGCGGCTGAGGCGCGCATCTTGGAGCTGCTCGAGAACAAATTCCACCTCTTCGATAGCGTCTTTGGCGCCAGTGACGAGGTGCTGGGTCGCATTGAGAGTGGCTTCGATTTCGCCCAGGAGATTGCGAAGATCTACGACAGCTACCGCACTGCTGACGAGATCAATCAGGCGTTCCAAGAGCTTGAGAAGAAGTACGCCGCCACTGTAAGCAAGGACATGGCTGAGGCGAAGGCGAAGGTCTTCGACAACCTTGATCCGTCAGTGCGTGATCGCTTGAAGTCCTACGACGAACAGTTTGGTGAGGTACTGAACAAGTTCGAGCGGCTGCTCCTCCTCCTGACCATTCACGGTTTACAAGGCAAGGCCACGTTTGAAGGCGACGGACGCAACTTCGTCCTGAACACACCACCGGCTGCCGGTATTGCGGCTGGCCGCTACCACTTCAAGTCCTCGCCAAGCGGCAATTCCAAGCAGTACCGCTATCACAGTGATCTTGCGAAGTACGTCATCGATGGCGCCCTGGAAGCGGACACGCCGTGCCAGACGCTCGTGTTCGACATCAGTCAGTCGGACCGCGTCAGCTCCCGCATGAAGGAACTGGCCGGACAGTCTGGATCCCTGGTTGTTCGGGGTTTGACATTCAGGATGAAGGCCAACGACAGCGATATTTCCGAGAGCTACTTACTCGCTGCAGGCATCACCGATTCAGGCGAAGTACTGAACCAAGAAGATGCAGCAGAGATGATGGATCTGCGCGTTGTCGACACGTTGGATATAGCTGGGCCGCTCAACGCGGACCTTTTTGCGGCAGCGATCGAACAGCAGCGGGATTCTCTGGAGAAGGAAGTCCAGCACCGCAACTCGAGCTACTACAACCAGCAAGAAGAACTGCTTGAAAGTCAGATCCTTGACCGCGACACGGAGCGCAGGAAATCTGTCCGCGAGCTTGAGAAGAAGAGAAAAGACCTGCGCAGGAAAGCTACTCAAGCCGACGATCCGATGGAGCAGCTGAGGTTCAAGAAGAAGGCTCGAAATCTTGACGACGAGATCGATTCGATCGAGGACAAATATCGAAAAGAGAAGCGAAACCTGCGCGACAATGTCGACGAGTTGCTTATTCTGATTAGACAGTCGCTTCAAGGCAAGAGGTTTGAGAAAGAGCTGTTCACTATCCGGTGGCAGATCAAGGCGTAAACGAAGGTAGTCAAAAGGAAGAATGATGAGCGAAGAGCGAGACATGATCAACGAAGTTCCTGGCAGCAGCCCTAATTTCCGTACCGAGTTAGCCGAGCAGCTCGCCGAGTTGGTGCCGGAAGCGGTTGCCGACGGCAAAATTGACGTCGAAAAACTCAAAGAATTACTAGGGGGGGGGGACGTAGCAGACACCAGCGAACGCTTCGGCCTGTTCTGGCCAGGTAAGAAACGCGCGATGCGCGCAGCGCAGACCCCGACGACTGCGACGCTTCGCCCGGATAAGGAAAACTCCAAAGACTGGGACACCACAAAGAACGTCTTTATCGAGGGCGACAACCTCGAAGTGCTGAAGATCCTGCAGAAGCACTACCACGGCAAGATCAAGATGATTTACATCGATCCGCCGTACAACACCGGCAAAGACTTCGTGTACCCCGACAACTACAAAGAGGGCCTACAGACCTACCTCGAATGGTCTAAGCAGGTCAACGAAGACGGCAAGAAGCTGTCGACTAACGCTGATGCTGACGGGCGCTATCATTCGAATTGGCTGAATATGCTATACCCGCGACTGAAACTCGCTAGAAATCTTCTCGCTGAAGATGGTGTCGTTTTTATTTCAATCGATGATAACGAACTGAATACTTTAGTTTCAATCGGCCGTGAAATTTTTGGAGAACAGAACTACGTTGGCACCCTTTCTTGGTCAAAGAAGCGTAAAGGCAGCTTTCTATCAAAGAAGATCGTGTCAATGCACGAGTATGTCGTGTGCTTTTCGCGCCGACCTGACGTCCAGCTAGTAGGTGGAAAGGCCGATGCCAAGGAATCACAACCATTGGTTAAACGGACAAATACCGTCTCGAAACTTACTTTTCCCGCTAGTGTTGTCCGGACCAAACTTCCAGATGGTCTGCTTGGACCTGGCATTTACGGCGAGGGCAGCAGTGCTGTGGAGCTACTAGGAGAAGTTGCAATCAAGAACGGGGTCATGATCAATGAGTTCAGCCTCCAAGGACCGTTTGTTTGGTCTCAAGAAACGCTAAATGCCCAAATTCGACAAGGTGCGCGAATCATAATTAACACCGAAAAATTGCAACCCCGAGCTTTTAAAGCAGAGTCGGACGATAACCTGAAAGGGCTTTCGTCAATAATAAACGGACTCGAGCTTGGCGCTACCAATGAAGACGCTTATGAGTACTCCAAATCTCTATTTGCAGTAGAAAAAGTCCTTGATTATCCCAAACCCGTGAATCTACTCATCCATCTAATCCGTGCTGCAACTTTTAAAGATAAAGATGCGATCATCATGGACTTTTTCGCGGGATCAGGTACAACTGCTGATGCTTTAATGCGACTCAACGCGATAGATGGAGGAAACCGCAAATTTATCTTGGTGCAGCTGCCGGAACCCACGCCAGAAAAATCTGAAGCAAGTAGATCAGGTTTCAAAACGATTCCAGAGATCTCACGTCAGCGTTTGGTACTAGCTAGCGAGCAGATTGAAAATGAGCTTGGCGAGCAAATAGCCAAGCGCGACGAACCGCTAGACACTGGTCTCCGCTCATACAAGCTCGCAGACACCAACTTCACCAAGTGGCGCAGCGACTCTGACACCGACGCGACTGCGCTCGAACAACACCTGCTGGATCTCCGTGAAAGCGCCGACGACAACGCCACCCCTGATGATCTACTCACCGAGATTCTGATTAAGCAGGGTCACTCGTTAGTCGAGCAGATTCTTGACCGCGATATCGACGGTCTACCGTATAAAGCGGTGGTCCGAGTCGATGATGAAGACGGCGAAGAAGACACGCTAGTGCTCGCGTACCTCGACGAACACACCAAGCCAACCTTGGTGCAGCTTCGCGCAGCTCTGGAGGTCAAGCCTGCTCAGTTCATCATGCTCGAGGATGCGTTCCAAGGCGACGACCCGCTGAAAACCAACCTGGCGCAAATCTGCAAGACCAACGGTATCGAGCTCTGGACGGCGTAAAGGATCAACATGAAATTCAAGTTTGATGCCAAGCAGGAGTACCAGGTTCAAGCGATTGATTCGGTTACTGAGCTGTTCGAAGGCCAGCCGAACGACGCCGGAGACTTTCTCACAACGTTCCACACCGAACGAGTTCTGCCAGAGACCAGCAACCAAGCGCTTGACATAGATCTCAGTGAAGAGGCTGGGGCCGTCGGCAACAATTTCTTGCTGGATGAAGCAACTGTGCTCGAGAACCTCAAGGTCGTGCAAAATGAGCACGGGCTTGAACCAACAAAAGAGCTTATTGACGGCCTCCAGTTCGACATTGAGATGGAGACCGGCACCGGCAAAACCTATGTGTACCTCCGCACGATTTTTGAGCTGGCGGAGAAGTACAACTTCACCAAATTTGTCATTCTTGTGCCCAGCGTTGCGATCCGCGAAGGCGTGAAAACAAGCATCGAGCTGATGCACGATCACTTCCGTCAGCTGTACCCTGCGTTGCCGTTTGACTACATGGTCTATAGCGGTAAAAACGCTGAGGAAGTGCAATCCTTTGCGACGTCGACAAGCATTCAGATCATGATCATGACGATCGGCTCCGTGCGTGGCCGTGGAAACAACTTGATCATGAACCAAACCCGGGACAAGCTCAACGGGTTGCGCCCGATCGATTTCCTGCGCGCGACACGACCGATTCTGATCATGGATGAGCCGCAGAACATGGAGTCTGAGCTGTCCAAGACGGCTCTGGCAGGCATGGACCCGGCGTTCGTCCTCCGCTACAGTGCGACACACCGCGAAACGCGAAACCTTACTTACCGTTTGGACCCGGTAGACGCTCATGAGCTGGGCCTGGTCAAACAGATTGTTGTGGCGGAGGCGACGGAGCATGGGGGTGACGCCAAGCCATACATCAAACTTCTTTCCGTCGACAGCAATCCGTGGCAGGCGAGTCTCGAGTTGGTGTGCCGTAAGAAGGACGGATCGTTAGCCCGCCAGGTGAAGAAGGTGAAGCAGAACCAGGACCTCGAGAAGATCACGGGTAATCCCGCATACAACAATAACTGGCGGATCAATGAAATCAACCTTGACGGTCCAGGGTTTATCGAGCTGACCAACCACGGCATTCTCCAAGTCGGCGAAACGATCGGTGGCAACGACGAGACCGTGTACCGCGAAATGATCCGCGAAACCATCCGCGAGCACTTCCGCAAAGAATCGCTGATGCGACCGCTCGGCATCAAGGTACTGAGCCTCTTCTTCGTGGATAAAGTAGCCAGCTATCTGGGAGACGGCGCCGACAACACCACCGCCGACGGCAAGTTCGCCCAGTGGTTCGACGAGCTCTTCATTGAGGAACGAAACCGATTCCCACAGTACAAAGACCTACTTCCACAAGATCCGATTGAGCTGCGGCGCGCGTACTTCTCGCAGATCAAAAAGGGTGTCTACGGAGACACGTCAGGTGTCACAGCCAAGGATGACGACTCCTACGACCTCATCATGAAAGACAAGGCCCGTCTGCTGAGCGAAGACGAACCGGTTCGGTTCATCTTCTCCCACTCTGCGCTGCGCGAAGGCTGGGACAACCCGAACGTTTTCCAAATCTGTACTCTGCGCGAAATGGGTTCCGAGACCGAGCGCCGCCAAACCATCGGTCGCGGTCTGCGACTCCCTGTGAACCAGAACGGCGAGCGTGTAGCGGACCGCTCCGTTGCCCAACTCACCGTCGTCGCTAATGAGTCCTACCAAGAGTTCGCCACCAACCTCCAAAAGGAATACAAGAAGGCCGGTGTGGCGATTGGGTACATCCGCAAAGGCGACTTTGCCAAGCTGCCGAAACCCGACACGGAAGAGCAAGAAAACTTAGGGTTCGCCACATCCGCCGAGATCTGGGATCACCTGAAACAACGAGGCTTCCTGAACAAAGACGGCTACGTCACCGCATCCTTCACCCCGGATGCCGATGGCTTCTCCCTAGGCCTGGCGGCAGAGTACAGCCCCGTGGAAGAGGCGGTCATCGAGGTACTGCGCCGTGCGAATATTGAGCATTACGTAAAGCCGAAGCGTGCTCGAACGACGCGCAAGCTGAACAAGCAGCTGTACTTCCGATCGCGCGAATTCGAAGATTTTTGGGAGAAGATTAGTCAACGCACGACCTACAGCGTCTCAGTTGATCGCGATGTACTGATCAAGAACGCAGTGCAGAAGATCAAGAAGGCTGAAGAGATTGCGCCCCTTCGAATCGAAGTGAAGAAAGCCCGACTGACTGTCGCTCGCGGCGGCACCAAAGGCTCAGAAACAAGCAGCCGCACCGCCGAACTGCGCGGCGGGTACAAACTGCCGGATATCGTCTCTGAGCTCCAGGAAGCAACATCGCTCACGCGCAAAACGATCATCGACATCCTCATCCAGAGTGACCGCCTCGACGAGTTCATCGGCAACCCGAACGACTACATCAAGATGGTCAAAGGCATCATCGAAGCCGAACTCGCAGCAATCGTCACCGAAGGCGTCCAATACGAAAAGATCGGCGGCAGCGTATACTCGCTCACCGAACTTCAGCAAGACGGCATCGAAGAAAAGCAATACTTCCTGGACAACCTGTACAAGGTCAAGAACCGCGAGAAAACCGACTACGACTTCGTCGTCTATGACTCGGAGGCCGAGCGTCGGTTCGCCGCACTCCTCGACGACCGCGAAGACATCAAACTGTTCCTGAAGCTACCGCCGAAGTTCAAGATCGATACCCCGGTGGGGCCATACAACCCCGACTGGGCAATCGTGAAACAGGTAGACGGCGAAGACAAGTTGTACATGATCCGCGAAACAAAGAGCACGATGATCGAACATCTCCTGCGCACAACCGAGCAAGCTAAGATCGATGCCGCTCACGAACACTTCAAGACGATCGGGGTTGACTACGCGAAGGCGGCCCCGAGCAATTGGAATATCTAAATGTTGATTCAACGGCGGGGTGGAATGTAGTTCGCGCTGAGAGTCGAGATTTTGTGAACAGAATTGCGGATGGGTCGGTGGAGGCGGAGCTGGCGTCGAGACGCTGAGGCCCTAGACGTTGGCAACGTGACTATTGGCGATGCCCGTACTCGTATTCAAATCTCCAAAGAACTTGGATCAGCGACAATGCGAGCCGCTTCGCGGTCAAGGACTCACCGATTGCCAGAAACCCCTCTGTTTCCAACTGCAGGGCTGATACCCAGTCCAGAGTCACCGGGGCCAGTTCTGGGGAAAGCTCTTCGCGCGCCAATTTCAGCAGTGGTAAACACAATGACGTTGAAGCCAAGATTCGGCAGACACTCCAACAGCTGTGCGACAGCGAGTACATCGAATTTGTGAGCAGGGGAGTGTACCGGCGGGTGTAGGTAGAGAACGGGAGACCTCGATCAACGAACCCTCCAAGAATGTCCGACGCGGTAGCTAATATTTATATGTGTATGAAAACCGTATAGCCCGCAAACAGGACTTAGCCGAGCTTCTCAATGCTGTACCCACGACTGATACCGTGGTTGACCAGCTGCGGAGCGCTTCAAATGTTCTTGCCCGTGCCATCAGTGACCTCAGGGAGCCGTACCTCACCCGAGTCGAGGAGCCACAGTTTATTGTGGCCGATCTGTATATCGGCACGCGCGGGTTTGAAGTTCTCGACCAGCTTTTCAAACATTTGCTCGAAGCGACGGAAGGATCGGAAGAACAGGCCAAAGGGCTCATCGATAGGCACTCGATGGTGGTGCTTACTGCGCTGGTCCACCACGCGTTGATAAGCGGTGATGCATCATTCTGGGACAGCTTCCTGCACAAATTTCATTTGGGCGAAGATCACTGGCTTCCTCAGCTGACGCGTGATCGGTTACATTCCTGGCTCACAAGGGCACGGCTTGATCCCTTTGATGACGTTTCTTTTCGGGGACGTGATTACGTCGCAAAGATTTATTTGCATGCTGGGATCTCAGCGAAGGATGCGCAGACCGTCGTTGAGCTGATTCAAAAGCTCCATCGCGATGGGATGAGGTTCGGGGATGCCCACCAATTTGCGCAGTATGTGCACGGCGAAGCAGTCCGGCGCGACCTCCCGTTCACACTCCAGAACCTGCTGAAATACAGTGGCGAACGCGCCACGAACATTCTTGAGCGCTTCTACGAACTCGCAGAGTTCTCGCGTTCAACCCCTGCTTGGGAAGACGCGTTCGAGCCTGGCTATACCGCTTCTCTCCCTGAACCTGCGTTCACCACGGTTGTGGATCTGCTCGCCGGCCGCGAGCTGGTAACTCAAGAGGAGCCGATTGCTGCGAGGGCCGCTAAGCAGAGTGCCGCCCCAACGATTCACGTTGATCTGGAAAACGGGGTGATTGAGTTCGTTATCCCCGCTGTTCCGGCAATGGAAGATGTCGACGCCCATGAAATCAAGCACGCTTTCCTCTTTGATTCCCGACGCATCGAAATCTCCCAACCGCGCGACTACACCACGCTCGGGTTCCAGGAAGTCCGCGTCCCAATCAGCGAACAAACTCGGAACATTTATGACATCCGTGGTGGCAGCATCAAGAAGATCGCTCAGGTGTTGGATCCCGAACGGCCATTTCTGTTTCTCCGTCAAAGCGGGCAGTTGCGGAGAAATCAGAAAGAGTTGACCGGTTCTTCCGCGTATGTCCTCACGCCTGGCAGCGCGAAGCTTTCGAGCAACCACCCGGAAATCTCTTCTATACCTGTTGATGGCTGGCACGGGTGGCGCATCCGCCATCTTCGTCTGCGAAATGAACCTCTCAATATCCTTATCGGCTCGAAGCAACACACCATCCCGGTGAATCGCATTCGGACCCCGCAAACAGACTTCGCAGCCGTTGCACTCGAGCATGTTGTTGGGCTGAATCACCACCCAGTGCTGCACACCATCCCGTCAATTACCCTGCCCGACGACGGCGCAACCTGGACAATCAAATGTACCCACCGCGTCAATGGCACCCCTAGCTCTGAAGACTACGAAGTCTACGAGTACGAAGTAGAGGAGTACGGCACACCGATCCCGCTACTCGACGCCTGTGACGACCCTTGGGTCGGCGTATTCGACTACAGCGTTTTCCGGAACGGGAGTCTGAACGAGACCTACTCCATCAATATCGCCGAGGGGCTGAAAGCCTCCCTCACGTACCAATCCGCAGAGGCTCTGCCATACCGGATCCTCATACCCAAACCCGGGAAGAACTTTTCTTCAGGTGGCACGCTCAGCCCAGCGTTTGTAACGTTTGACGACGCAACCCACTCTGGCCTCCGACTTCCTTCAGCCAACAAGTGCACAGCACACAACGGCGTACCAAAGACGTTCCGAATCTCGAACGCAGCAGCCTCAGACACGTACTTCCTTGACGTTCAAGTCAACGCTCCGGCCATGGCATTCCGTATCCCCACGGTCGACAGGGCAAATGTATGGCGCTCCGAGCCGCTCACGTTCAACATCGACGACTTGGAGACCACCGGATTATTCGAGCTCCGCTTCCCGGAACCGGCCTTTGAAGTCAGCGCGCACATTATTGAAATGAAGGTAGGCACGCATCGCGTTCTCCGTAGCATCAACCTAAACTCCAGCTATAAGAAACACCGCTGGCAGACAAGCGTGACCAGCCTTACCGCCGGTTTGGAGAGTGGCCGGACCTACGTACTCGCAGTGAGCTGGTACAAGGAGACCGAATACGATGCATACGTTCGCCAGTACCCGAATCGCCGCGGCAAATTCCGGCCCGAGGAAGTGCAACGAACAAATATCTTCGCCCCCATCGCACGGCTGTCACGCGCAAAACTGCTCAGAAAAGTCAGAGTAGACGGTACCGAAGCAGTACTGACAGCGGGGCGGACAGCTGAACGCGGAATCGACCTCCGCGCCTGGCTCCTGTTCGAGCCCGAAGCCCCCGCGCAAGAGCTCAAGGTGCGGGGAAACACGGCTGAGCTACCGGAAACGCTGCTTGAGAAAGGCCCTATTATCTTCGACGCGAAAGAAAAGGCTTTCCTGTCTACATGGGCAACCCCGTTCCCATCGCGGCAGGCGTTCGTTGTGGATGACGGGACTGTGAACAGCTTTGTTGGCCCCCACAGCGCAGACATCTGGCTCTACCAGCCAGTGCCCAAAAACACCCTGCTACCGGGTGAACTTAAGAAAGTGTGGGAAACACGGAGGAAATTCCACCACGTCATCAGCGCAAAAACTGAGTCGATGATGGACTTCAATGAGGCCACACAGCTCCACCTGCGCCACGACCCACGCGCCTCGCTGGAGGTGCTCGACGCAACATCGCTGACACAGAATGAACAGGTTGCAATGCTGCTCGCCACCAGGCTGGTATATGACAGCTTCGCCTCACCAGAAACCAGCGGTCCATTCCACCCGGCTCCTTGGATTGCGGTGCTCCAGGAAATGAACGACCTATGCACCCTCCATGGGCGCACCGCCACCCCAGACACGCTTCAAGAAATACAAGCATCCCAGACTTTCTTGAAGAACACCGGCAAAGTGGCCTTCGACCTGCTCTATCGGCAAGGAAACCCATCCCAGATCTTCCAAGCCACCAATCGGGAACTGCAGCAACTCCCAATCATTCCTGGTGAGCGGCTGGCACGCCTCGATGAGCTGCTCAACGTCGTTGCGCTCGACCACGCGGTGCTGGACATTGCTGCGCGCATGATTGCTCATGCCGAACTCATCCGTGCACATGCACCACTAGACAGAATCTCGGACATTGCCACGCTCTTCAAGGAACTCCAGGGGGTGGAATACCTCATCGGTAATAAAGCCAGCCCTGATCTCTACCCCGCAATCACCACCCTGAACACGAACGGTTCACAAAGCAACGACTTGTGGTCAAAAGTCCCCTATGTGTCTTTAGTGTCCATGTTGCTGCTCCGCATGACCGCGCACGAACTGATCAAACCTATCCCATTCCTCACTGAACACCTCGACACCCTTGCCGAGCTAGCGCTCCACGCACCAAAACTCTTCATCTTCGATCTCGTCTACGCTGAGGCCGTAACGCTCTCCCTCACCAATAAGGACCTATCACTATGAGCAGCATCTTCGACCAAGTTTTCCAACCTACATCAACGCCGGTTGACGCCGAAGGGGAGCGTCGAAAAGCAATGGTGCACGAGGCGAACGCCACCTCACAGCACAACATCGACCCAGTAGAAGCCGCCTCCTCCATCAAAGATGACTACTACCGCTACCTGCGAACCCTGTTGCGCATGCGGCAACCAGACATCGCCGCGGCATTCGCTGACACCTTGCGCAACGATGCCTCCCTGGCGAAAGGCCCTATCCTCGAGCTGACACCGGCGTACGCCCCCGGCAAGACAGCCAACCAGCTCATCGACGAAGGCGTCCTCGCACCCGGATTCCGAGACCTCTCAGGCAGCTTCGACCTCGAGCGCCCCTTGTACGAACACCAGGAGCGCGCACTGCGCAAAGCGCAAGCCGGCAACAACATCATCGTCTCCACTGGTACCGGCTCCGGTAAAACCGAGAGCTTCCTGCTGCCCATCATCAGCGAGCTCCTCCGCCAGAGAGACGCTGGCAAACTCGGTCCTGGTGTGCGTGCGCTGCTGCTCTACCCCATGAACGCACTCGCGAATGACCAAGTCAAGAGGCTGCGCTCGCTTCTCGCAGATATCCCAGACATCACTTTCGGACGCTACACAGGCGACACCAAAACGACGCGCAAAGAGGCGCTCGAATACTACAAAGTCGTTGAGGGACACGACGCCGAGCCCATCCCAAACGAGCTCCTCTCGCGTGAAGAAATGCAGGAAACCCCGCCGCACATCCTGCTGACGAACTACGCCATGCTCGAATACCTCCTCCTACGGCCACGCGACACCGCCCTTTTCGACGGCGCACATGCCAACAACTGGCAGTTCATCGTGATCGACGAAGCACACGTCTACGCGGGCGCCCAAGGAAGTGAAGTGGCCATGCTGCTGCGACGCGTACGCGACCGCGTCTCACGCGACGTACCACTGCAGTGCATCGCCACCTCAGCATCGCTCGAAGGCGGAGATGAGCGCGTCACCGAGTTCGGCACCGAACTCTTCGGAGCGCCATTCAAACCCGAGAACGTCATCTACGCCACCAAAGTCAGCCACCCGACTGGGGCCACCTGGTCACTTACCCCCGAGCTTCTCAACGCCCCCTACGACACCGGCGAATGTCGCACCGCCGTGTATAACCAGGCCGAAGCGACAGGCACCAACGAATACGAAGCCCTGCAGCGAGAACAGCACGTAGTAAAACTACGAGAACTGCTGACCCAAGGCAGCCAACCCCTCGAAGACCTCGCCCGCAAACTCTGGCCAGACCTCGAACTGCGTCAGGCAATGCACCGCGTGCACAACATTGTGCTGCTGGCAGGGTCAATCACCCAATCCCAGCCGCAAGGAACCCCTGTGCTCTCAGCGCGCTACCACATGTTCATACGTGCAACCGAAGGCGCGTTCCTCTCCTATGCACCTGGGCTAGTTCCGCAGGTCCAAATCCAACGACACCTGCAAACAGAGGACGGACGGCCCGTCTACGAGATCGGCAGCTGTATCACATGCGGAGCAGTACACATCCGCGCCGAGCAAATCGACGGAACTCTCCAACCAACTGCATCCAGCTACGACTCACGCTCCCTCTATTGGGCGGTACTCAACCCAGACAGCGACATCGCTCTTTCCGACGACGACGACCAAGTACTCCAACCAACCCAAGCAACAGACACACACGCGGAAGTAAGCAAGTTGCACAAACTGTGCATGGCGTGCGGAACCATCAACCACAGCGACGCTACAGCCTGCAGAAACACTACATGCCACAGTAGTGACCTCGCACCGATCCGTCTGCTCCCCAACGATCGCTCCCTTACCTGTATCGTCTGCGGAGGCTCCCGCGAGGGGCAGATCCGGCGCCTGCTCACCGACAACAACGCAGCACCCGCAGTGCTCACCACATCGCTGTTCCAACTCTTACCGGAATCACGAGATGCTGAAACCCGTGCGCTGATCGGCGGAGGACGCAAACTGCTCACGTTCTCCGACTCCCGACAAGCTGCGGCATTCGCCGCACCGTACCTGGAGAACACCTACCAGCGTCTGCTCGAACGTCGCATCTTTGTAGAGGCCCTTCGCGCTACAGCCGGTGCGCCGGCCTCGCTCGACCAGATCACAGCCAAGGCGTGGCAAATCGCACGTGAGCACTCTATTTTCGAACAAGGGCTAAACACCACTGGGCAGCAACAAACCATCCACACGGCACTGTTCGCCGACCTGACCTCCGTCGCACGACGTCTCTCGCTCGAAGGCCTCGCGCTTGCAACAGTCCAGGTTAAGGACGAAACGCTCCAGACTATGCCACTGCTTGACCAGCTGACCACGCTGCTCAGCGAACACCTTCCAACTCATGAGGCACACGCCAGCGCAACCGCACTACTCAACGTCCTTGTCACCGAAATGCGACACCGCGGCGCCCTCATCGCTTCCGACAAAGTCGACCTTGACGACGACCGGCTCTCGCCAACCCACGGCCAGTACTCATTCCGCCTCGAAGGTGGGGGCGACCCAACCAACCGTGTCTACTCCTGGCTGCCTGCAACCGGACGGACAAACCGCCGTGAGCAGTACATTCGGAAGTTCCTTGCCAAAATCGGCGAGTCAGATGGCACCGGAGAGCGCGCCGAAACCCTGTTGCGCCTCGCATTCAAGGGACTACAGGCAGCCAGCATCATTGACCGCCCGAGTGTCAAAGCAGCCGGGTACGCCATTGTTCCCCAACAGCTAGAGATTCTGCACGGCCAGGACTCAGACTGGTACGAATGCGATACCTGCCGTACCGTCACCCCGTTTAACGTACTCAATCTGTGCACCAACGGTTCCTGCGACGGAACACTGCGTCCCCTCAACACCAGCAGCGACGTATTCCTGAGCCACCACTACCGCGACCTTGCAGAAAACATGGAGATCATCCCCCTTCGGGCAAAAGAACACACCGCGCAGTGGACCTCTGAAGTGGCCGCTGCAATCCAACAAGACTTCATCAAAGGCGCCCTCAACGTGTTGAGCTGTTCCACCACCTTCGAGCTCGGCGTCGACGTCGGTGATCTGCAGGCTGTGATCCTCCGAAACGTTCCACCCCGGACCGCGAACTACGTGCAACGCGCCGGACGCGCGGGGCGTCGGGCCGGCTCCGCCGCGTTCGTGCTCACATACGCCCGGCGCGCCTCGCACGACTTCTCCATCTTCACCGATCCACTCACCATGATCGACGGAGAAATGCCTGCACCGTTCATCACCACCGAAAATGTTCGCATCGATGAACGCCACATGTACTCGGTTGCTTTCGCGGCGTTCCTCAGGGACCAGGCTGAACGCGGGCGCGAATGGCACACCATCGGCGACTTCTTCCTCGGCACCGACCTCGTGCCCGAAGGACTCACGCACCTCGAGGACTACCTCGCCGACCTCCCCAGCGACATCACCGCTGCAAATCGAAGAATTTTCCCGGCCGCCGTGCACGATGCCCTCCGCATTGAATCCAAGGGCTGGATCCAGCCCTACCTCGACCTGTGGAAGAAAGAGTACGACGGCTTCAAACACGACCACAGCACCCTAGTGCAAGCCCGCGATGCGATGAGCGCTGAGCACAACTTCAAAGGCGCCCAAGCCGTCGACTACAGTATCAACACACTGGTCAGGCAGAACTTGCTCACATACCTGCCGCGCGTCAATCTCCTGCCAAAATACGGGTTCCCGGTAGACACCGTTGAGCTCCAAACCACGTTCAGCAACAGTGGTCAACAGCTCAATTTGTCCCGCGACCTGCAACTCGCTATCAGCGACTACGCCCCCGGCTCAAGCGTGATCGCCGGCGGTTACGAATGGACCTCCGGAGGACTGCGAACCATCCCGGAACGAGCCGTGCCCAACTATCACTGGGCACAGTGCCCACACTGTGAACACATCGAAACCTCAACCACCCCACTCGCAGATGACACCGTATGCTCCCGTTGCGACGCCCCACTGCCAATCCGAAGCGACCGCCAAATGATGCACCCGATCTTCGGGTTCATCGCGCAACGGGCAACCCGCCGGGCCAGAATGGTCCCGCCATCTAGCCGGTGGAACCGCGTCGAATTCGTCCGAGACTTCGGAGACGTAAACGCCACCAAGACCTACTCCTCCGAAGCGCATGGTGCCCATGCGGAAACCGCATCATGGAAGCGCACCGAAATGGGCATCATGGAGCAAGGACCCCAAAAGCGTGGCTTCAAGATCTGCGAACGCTGCGGCTACGCCACCAACGAAGCCAAGTACCCCAAGCAACACACCAACCCGCGCAACGGGCGCCACTGCACCGGACGGCTAGAAGTGAAAACGCTCGGACACTTCTTCCAAACGGATATCGCGACAATATCCATCCCCTCATGCCGCGACCACGACTTCGAACCATGGCGAAGTGCGCTCTACGCCCTCATCGAAGCATCCTCCGAGCTCCTCGAGATCAACAGAGACGACCTCAACGGCACCATCGCGATATGGCAAGACCGACCAACCATGGTCCTCTACGACACCGTCCCCGGCGGCGCCGGAATCAGCCAAAAGATCTTCGAACACATGCCAGAAGTTGCCACAGCAGCGCTGAAAAGAGTGCAGCAATGCAGCTGTGGCATCGACACGTCCTGTTACCAGTGCCTCCGTTCCTACTCCAACCAGAGATACCACGAAGAGCTACGCCGCGAAGACGCAATCCGCCTCCTCAGTGAACTGGTCCGTGCAACTGGGGGAGAGACCGAGTAATAGTGACCAGCAGGTGCGCCAGGGGACGAGGCGAGGTGGGCGGAGCTGGCGTTACTGAGTAGACATTGTCAACTGAGTTGACAATGTCTACTCAGTAACGTTTATAATGCCTACAACAGAAACCCCCTCCGAGCTTCTCATTAGAACAGCGTCATATGAGAGGGGGGCTTTTGATATTCTAGCTCGATGAACCGACGTAAAATATTTTTCCCTGTCGAGCAGCAAGCATCCTTATTAGCAAAGCGGGGTCTACTTCTTCCTCAGAGAAGTGAGGCCCAGACGTTCCTGACGCGACATAACTACTACCGCTTCTCGGGCTACATGCGCTATTTTCAAACCGACTTAGCCAGTGGCAACACCGCGTTTAAGCCAGGAACACATTGGGATGAAATAGCCGACATCTATTACTTAGACTCAACGCTTCGCACTTACCTCCTACGAGGAATCCAAGCTGCGGAAGTTGCTATTAGGAGCGCATTTTCCCTCAGCGAATGCTCACTGCATTCGCCCTATGAACAGTACCTTCAGACCAACGCCTACAAACCTCCGAAAAGCAACAGAGTTCAACCTGCCGATGTTCTTATTTCCAGTGAACTGGACCGCTCAAGGGAACCTTTTATACAGAAATACCGGGACGATACTTCGCGGACAGATAATGATTGGAAAAAGGATGTTCCAGTTTGGGCAGCCGTAGAGGCCCTTTCTCTTGGAACGCTCTCCAAAGCTATCCAGTTCCGAAATGACGGCAACGCGGTTTACAGCGAAACCTGCAAGATTTTGGAAGTACGTAAACCATTCCTCGCCACGCAAATGCGGTCATTCACGTTTACCAGGAATAAGTGTGCACACTCATCCCGTCTCTGGAACAGCTATGTGCTCGATCAACCCTCCATACCTCGCGGCGCGAAGCAGAGAGCAAACGAACGCCTCGGTGGTACCTACGACGCCAATTCAGTTATGGCAGTGATCATCGCGCTCGACTTCTTCCTGGAGCGGACAAAGCTACAATCCGGGTTCCTAGATGGATACTTGAAACTCGTCGAAGACTCCCCGGCCTTCCACCACGGCATCACGCACCCCCGCCATTCTTAGAGTGCTGCGTCCTTCCACCAACGCGATGCGTTCGTGTTGAGGCCGCCGCCAGAGGCTAGTTGGGCGAAGCCGGCGTCAACAAGTCGAAAAGCAGTCGTTCGTTGATCTGCAGAACCTTGGCAAACGATGCGGCACCGCGCACAACCCCAAGAAGGGTAACACCTAATCCCTTGGATGCCGTCCTTCGAGGTTCGGACTGTTAGTCGAAGTAGTGCTCGACGTCGATGGAGCCGCCGGCGGCTTCGAATTCGTCCTTCACTGCCTTGCGCAGGTCAGCGTCGGTCAGGAAGTCCAGCGCGACTTGAGCCAGCCCGTAGGCGCCGTCGACTGCACCGCGGTCGCCCTTTTCGGTGCCGACGGATGCCTCGAACTCGCGGGTGTGCAGCGCCTGATCCTCGTTCGCGACCTTGATCAGCGGGTGGATACCCGGGACTCGGTAGGACTCGTTGCCGAAGTCCGTTGATGCAGCAAGGATCTCGGACACGACGCCGCGCGGAAGCGGCTCGCGGCCACGGCGACGCTGCGCCTCGACCCAGCGGGAAACCAGTTGATCGTTCGCACGAATACCGAGGGTTGCGGGGCTGTAGTTGTTGCGACCGGCCATTTGGTAGCAGTGCCGTGACTATCTGGTAGCGCTGTGCATCCTTGCACGTTCATACTTCCGGTAGCCATACCACACGGGTGTGGCATCAACTGGAAGGAGTCCGCTCATGACAGATTACCGCGCGATAATGACGTTGCTAGCATAATCTTGCTCTTCACCGCCGTGGGGAGGAGTTTGAACAGCAGCGAAAAGCCCCAAAGTCAAGAATCTCGACTGCTCCCCATATCGGCAAATCGCCGCCGTATTGGATGAAGTGACGCTGTATGAAGTCCTCGTGCTTCGCCTGGCTTATGAGCAACTCATACACCACCTACGCGGACTTGCCCCGATACCATCTGCCGCACCGCAGAACGGGGAGCTACTATCACCGGTGCCGCAGAAAACGGTGATGTCACTGTTATTAAAACCGAGCCCGTCGAGCCCATCAATGACTGCCCCACGTGCGGGCAGCCTGGAGTATTCCGCGACCACGTCATCCGCAGCCTGGTCAATCTGCCCATCGTCGGCTACCCAACACGCCTTCATGTGCGCCTTCCACGCTACCGGTGCACCAACAAGCGCTGCTTGCAGAAGATCTTCCGCGTTGGCCTTGCCTGCGCGCCCAACAAATCAAAGACACGGACACAGTGACCCGCTGGATCCTGCAACGACTCTGCCCAGATCGGATGAGCGTTGCCGCTGCAACCAAGCCATGAGGCCTGAGGCGGGATACCACCAACGCCTTGGCCTTAGCCGCTGTTCGCGACTTGATCTACAACGACGAGCACTACCTCGAGGGAGTCAAGGTCATCAGTGTTGATGAGCAACGCTGGTCGCACAACCGACGCAAATGGCGCGACGGATGCGTCACCGTCATCGTCGATGTGACCGACCACCACGACAAGGATGGAAACGTCATCCGCCCCGCCCGGCTTCTTGACGTTGTGCCCGGCAGAAGCGCTGACGCGTTACGAACATGGCTGAGTAATCAAAGCGAGCAGTTTTGCGATCAGGTCAAAATCATCACTATGGGCGGCTTCCAAGGCTATGCCACCGCCGCTGGCGAAGTCATTTTGAAAGCCACCCAAGTCATGGACCCGTTGCACGTTGTACGCCTGGCCGGTCACAAGCTCACCAAGTGTCGTACCAGGCTCCAGTTGGAAACAACAGACCGGCGTGGCCGGAGCAACAACCCGCTCTACCGCAATCGGAAAACGCTGTTGACCACCGTGCATCTACTCACCGACAAGCAGCGCGGGAGGCGTGAGGAACTGTTTGACTTCGACGACGACTACTCGCCGCTGAAAGAGACCTGGAACTACTACCAACAAGTCATTAGCTGCTACAACAACCCCGACAAGCAAGCAGCCAAGAAAGCCATGAGCCTGCTCATTGACACGCTTGTTGGCATGAAAGACGTCGGGATCGCTGAGATCGCGCAGCCGGGCAGGACCATGAACAAGCGCCGCAAGGACATCCTTCGCCTACTTCGACCACAAAGTATCCAACGGGCCCGTCGAAGCCATCAACGGCCGCCTAGAATTCCTACGCGGCATCGCCCTCGGCTTCCGCAACCTTAACCACTACATCTTGCGATGCCTCATCCACGTTGCCAACATCCGACGCAAAACCAGTGCACTCTAAAACCGGAAGATCCAGTAAAGCCCCGCGTGACGCGGGCGAACATTCCAGGTAGGGCGTGTGCTTATGGCAGCATTGCGGCGATGTTAGCTGGCAACGCCGGCTTCACCGGCCGCTCTGAAGGCCGCGCCGCAGTCGCGACGGCCGTCGTGTGGAAGGCCGATCCAGATAATTAACTCTGGGGTCGGTAGCTGCGCGATAATAGCTCTGAATTGCAAAAGCGGGGCTCGTTAGAGTCCCGCTTTTGCAATGAATCAAGTCTTAGAATTTAGAACGGAAACTTGATTCCCATGTTGGAAGCTGCGAATGAGCCAAGACCAAGGATTCCGAGAATCGTGCCGATAACACCCATGACTATGCCGATGATGGAGCCCGTCGAGCTCGCGTCATCAGAACCATTGTTGTTTGGCGTTTGAGCCTTCGTGGCAGTCGGTTGTGTGGTTACGGTTACTGGGGCTGCGGTTAACGTAGTGGTTTCGGGTGATGCGGTTACCGTGGTTGGGGCAGGCTGCTTGGTGACGGTGCTGGGTTCCTCTGTGATTGTTGAGGGCTCGGCTGCCTTCGTGACAGTGGGAGTCGTTGTGACCGTTACGGTTGCCAGAGTGCTGGTGACCGTGCTGGTGGGCACCTCGGGATTCGGCTGGATGGACTGGAGCGAACTTGAAACTTTTACCTTTACGTCGTCGCCGGTCTTATCTGGATATGTGTATCGAACGAGGAGTTCAATGCTATCGGCTTCCTTAGTCGGCGCAGTGACGGAAATGGCGCCGGTGTTTTCATTGAAGGAAATCTTCCAGCCATTGGCCTCAAGCGCGGTTTTCATGTCGCTTGTCAGCATCAGACGCCTGGTCGTGCCTTCAGGGAAGTCATATCCAGGAAGTCCACTGCCAGCGCTGAGCGTAGCGCTTTGACCAGCCTCGAGCGTGAGATCTTCGTACTTAGGCTGGAAAGTATAGGTGTCAGGGACGCTGCAGAGCATCTTGAAGTTGACGTACTCAAAGGAACCATCGGGGTAATCGACGAGTACCGAGGGATAAATATAGCGATTTCCGGGGATCGTCCAACCTGCGTAATTTCCTTCTCCGCCATCGACTGTTTGGGTGAGTACAGAAAGCCCATATGACTGGTCGTAGACGTGCGCGTAGCAGCCCTCTTCCTTTACATATTCGCTGGGACCATCAGAAGTCTGAATTGTGAAGTGGGTACCTTCTGGGTAGTCCAAGACATCGAAATCAATGGTGTCAGGTTGGGAATCCCGAACTACACCGTCACCATCGATACGCGGTTGGTATTGATCTGCCATCGTCTCGGCTGCGGTTGCGGAAACCGACTGGAATCCGATTGCGGCAGCAACGAGAGGAACGATGGCGAGACAACGAGAGAACTTCTTCATGCGGTCTCCTTGAGAGACTAGAGAGTGAGTAGATTCTTTTGAATATTAATGCAGATGGAGTCGATCAGCCAGGTCCGTTGAAGGGGTGGAGCGAGAAGTCAGTTCAAGCATGCGAGGCACTAGCCCCTCTAACTTCTCGGGTTTAATTTTGATCATTTATATGCTAACCTCGGAACTGCAAATGGGAATCACGTAACTGTTCATGTTAGGTAAGTTCACCGGACATACTTTTACCTGTACTCCCATTCTACTTTTAGAGGCGCTCCCCATCATGGGTTGAGCGCCTCTTCTCCTTAGGCTTGGGGCTTAAGGGACATTTTGTGGGCTTAAGGGACATTTTGTGTGTAAATACGGCGTGTCGCGATAAGGGACATTTTGTGTGTAACTAGCTACGTCCAGCCCACCCTTTTCTCACGCCTAAGCTGGAGTTCCACTGACTATCAATGCCG
>NZ_MLAL01000017.1 GCF_001875665.1 Corynebacterium sp. NML130628
AACACCGACTGGGTTGCCTGAGAAAGTCACGATTATCCGCACAACAAGTAAGACCGCGCCGACGCCGTGTGCGTTGATGATGCATTGTTAACCATGATTCCAGTCCACAACCACTTGACACCGAACGTCCAAACATCTAGCACTTTTCGCACCAGCACTTTTGAATGTATGGCCCAAATGTGGTTGCGTCTTTTGTTACTCGGGCTGGCTGGGGCGACACCAAAATCCCTGTTTTTGGGAAACGCCGTCAGCATTTCCCCAGGTCGTCGGTGCTGCGTGGAGGAATTTGGTGCGTGCTGCCTCAGGGTGTGCACCGAATTCCCTGATTTCGGGAAGGCCAATAAGAAAAAGCCCAGGTCGGTCCTGGGCTGTGATGGAATGTGGTGCGTGGTTCCTTTAAAGCGCTTGCTCGCGGCGTCGCACCCACGCGATGGTCGGGTAGGTGATTGGGAGGAGGACGACTTCGAGCAGGGTCTTCCACAGGAAGCCGACGACGACGTAGTTGATGAACTGGCCCGGCGTTTCGATGCCGATCACTGCCGCTGCGATGGCGCAGAACAGGAGGGTATCGGCGAACTCGCCGACGATGGTGGAGCCGATGAGGCGTGCCCACAGTCGGTCGTGCCCGAACCGGTCTTTCATTTTCTGCAACACCCACGCGTTGAGTAGCTGGCCTGCGATGTAGCCTGCCAGGGATGCCATGACGATGCGTGGCATGAGGCCGAGGATCGTCGAGAAGGGTTCTTGCATGTCGTAGAAGTCGGCGCCGGGGAGCCAGATGGCGATGTAGAAGGATACGACGGCCAGGATGGCGATGCCGAACCCGGTGAAGATTGCCCGGCGGGCGGCTTTGAATCCGTAGACTTCGGCGAGCACGTCGCCGAGGACGTATGCAAGTGGGAAGAGGAAGAAGGCGCCGTCGGTGATGAATGGTCCGAGGGCGACTCCCTTCTGTGCTGTGATGTTGGAAATGAGGAAGACGGCGCAGAACACAGATACCAGTACAGGGTAAAGCGATCGCGCAATAGTTTCTTGGTTTGTCACGGCTACATATCCTATACACATGAATGCTGGACGGTATGCACCTTCTCCGAGTGGGGATCTTCATTTTGGTAATTTGCGCACGGCGCTGTTGGCGTGGTTGTTCGCGCGGCAGAGTGGGCGGCGTTTTTGGTTGCGGGTGGAGGATGTTGATTCGGAGCGTTCGTCGGAGGAGGCGGGGCGTCGTCAGATAGGGGATTTGGTGGCGTTGGGTCTTGATTTTGATCCGCCGGTGGTGTGGCAGTCGCAGCGGTCGGCGTTGTATAAGGCGGCGTTGTCGCAGCTCCCGGTGTATGAGTGTTACTGCACGCGCCGAGAGATTCGGGAGGCTGCGAGTGCGCCGCATGCGCAGCCTGGGCTGTACCCGGGCACGTGCAGGGACTTGGATGAGGAGCAGCGAGCTTTTCGACGTCACCAGCTTTCGCAAGAGGGCCGCATGCCTGCCCTTCGCCTCCGTGCCGAGGTGCGGGAGTGGACGGTGCGGGACTTCTTCGCGGGGGAGGTGACGGGGCCCGTTGATGACGTGGTGGTGCGTCGCGGTGGGAATCTTGCGCAGGCGCAGGCGGGTGACTGGGCGTATAACTTAGCCGTGGTTGTCGACGACGTGGAGCAGGGGGTTGACCAGGTGGTTCGCGGGGATGACCTGTTGATGTCGGCGCCCGCGCAGGCGTACATGACGCACTTGTTGGGCGGGCGGGAGCCGGAGTATGTGCACGTGCCGTTGGTGCTCAACGCGGAGGGGAAGCGGCTGGCGAAGCGTGATGGGGCGGTGACGTTCGCGGAGATGTCGCAACGTGTTGGGGCGGAGGGGGTTGTGCGGGCGCTGGCGGAATCGGTCGGGTGTGCGGGTGCTGGGACTGTGCAGGAGATCCTTGCGCGCTTTGATCCTGAGAGGCTTTCAGGGGATCCATTCGTCTGGACAAATACACCCGCGCGGGGGTAATCGCAGGTCGGATTACATGCATGTGATGGAAAGATTTTGACGACAACTGTGCAGGTCCAGGCACTCGCTGAAATTTAACTGTCAAAAGTGCTTGAAACTTCTTAAAAAACGTTCATGATGAATGGATAACTACAGATAACAGACAGCTGCCTCTGAGGGGAGTTTCAAGAACATGCGAAATCGTAGAATGTCAGCCACGGTGGTGGCGCTGGCACTGGGGGCGTCGGCGCTCGTAGCGCCACAGGTGGATGCGCAGAGCATGGGGGACAACCGCTGCCACGACGTGTTGAGCGCGAACACCCTGTTCCCGCACCAGCACGTCGGTGCGGTGAGTACGCCGAACGAGGGGTCGTTTGAGACGGGTACCCGTGCCGTCGTGAACGAGCATGGCCAGGTCGAGGTGTACTACTGGGTCAGCCTTCACGGTGATGGCGAACATGCTGTGGACTCGATGGTTTCCGAGCTTCGCATGAACCAGACCCGTATTGCTGCCGAGTTCGATGAAACTTTCACGCTGTCAGCGGTTTCAGTGGGGGAGACGATCCCGGGTGCGGGACGCACCGGAGAAGACAGCACGACCAATATGGACCTGAAGGTCACCGGAAGCGCCCTCGTCGACCGGACGGAGCTGCACCTGTCAGAGAGCACCCCGGAGGTTTCTGCGAAGGTGACCCTTGAAGGTGGCAAGGACATCGTCGAAGGCGAAACACGGACCTTCGCATGGGTCGCTCGAAGCGCAGGTACCGGCTACGAGAACTTCTCGAACCGGCTGGGGTTCGAAGCCCGAAATATTGCCGAGGTAGACCTGCTGCCAGTGCCGGCAGAGAACGCGCAGTGCTACCCGCTGCAGGCGGCCCAGGACAAGGTGCCGGTTGTTACCGCGAACGGCAAGGAATTTGCTACGAACATCCAGGTAAGCAACGGTTCTGAGGTCGACTACGGTCGTGTGATTGCCGTAGTGAAGCGCGACGGTAAGCCTGTTGAGGGCGCGAATGCGCGCGTCGACAAGGATGGGCGCGTTTACGTCACCCTGCCTGTCGGTGGGACTGGTGATGTCGACAACGAAAAGCCGGAAACCCTTCAGGTGGAGGTGTACGCCACCCCGCGCGCAGGCGCCGACGAGCTCAACCTGCAGAAGTACAAGGAAAACGCCAAGATCGGCGAAACCTTCCAGCTCAAGACCAAGCAGTGGGCCCCAAGCTACAGCGACAAGAAAACCTCTCCAGGCAAGACCGCAACTATCCCGCTGAACCCAGGCGAGCCGGCGTACCCCGACGGCACCACCTTCAAGGTCATCGGCGCCACCCCAAGTAGCGAAGATCGCCAATGGAACGTCGTCCTCGAGCCAAAAAGCAACGCGCTCAAGGTGACCGCTCCTCTCAATGCTCGCCTCGAAGACACCGTGACCGTGCAGGTCAAGGCATCTTACCCGGACGGCTCCCACGACGTGCTGACGTCCGTGGTCGGCGTTGACACGACCCTGGCGCAGGGCCACAACCCTGGCTACGACGTCGTGATCACCCGCCCATCCGTCACGGTCACCCTGCCGCAGGTCCGTGACCCAGAGTTGCCGGTCGGCTCGACGTTCAAGACCGCCCCTGATCAGCAGTTCGGTGACTGGAAGGTGGGCGTCGATAAGCGGACGGGCGTAATCACCGCCACGCCGCCAGCCAACGCCCGCGACGGCGAAACCAAGACCATCAACGTCGAGGTGACCTTCCCGGACGGCTCCACCAAGATTGTCCCAGGCACCGTCATCGTCAGCGCACCACCGCGTGCTGAGAACCCAGACGCCTACTACCTGGCGGAAACCACCCGCCCAGGCGTCGAAGTCACGGTCCCTGCCCCAGAGTTCAGCGCGGAAGCGCCGAAGGGAACCAAGTTCTCCATCCACGACGCCTACAAGATTCCGAAGGGCTGGAAGGCCAACGTCGGCCAGGACGGCTCCGTCACCGCCACCCCACCTGCCGACGCCAAGCCAGGCGACCGCATCGTGGTCCCCGTCCAGATCACCTACCCAGACGGCTCCTCGATCACCCGCCCGGCAGTCGTCGTCGTAATTGACGACGCCCCCAAGGGCACCAACGACGTCCAGTTCCCACCAAAGTCGACCAAACCGGGCACCGTCGTAGTCGTCACCCCGAAGGATGGTGCCGAAGGCTCCACCTACGTCGTCGAGCAGAAGGACGTCCCTGCGGGCTGGACCATCAACATCGACAAAAACACCGGTGTCGCGCACGTCACCCCACCTGCCGACGCCAAACCAGGCGACTTCGGCGTCATCAACGTGAAGGTCACCGATCCGAAGGGCAACACCATCACGCGGCCAATCGTCGTGACCGTCGTCGACGATCCAGCCGCCCCCGTCGACCCGAAGCCGGCCACCCCTGCTGCTCCGGACCAGAACTACGCCCCGAAGCAGACCAAGCCGAACCAGACCGTCACCGTCAACCCGACGCCACGCGCGCCGGGCGGCACCACCTTCGTCATCTCGCCTGGGTACAAGGCGCCGAAGGGCTGGAAGGTCACCGTCGGCGAGGACGGCGGCGTCACCGCCACCCCACCTGCCGACGCCAAGTCCGGCGACTACACCGTCGTCCCAGTCGACATCACCTACCCAGACGGCCAGAAAGTCACGCGCCCAGCAACCATCCTCGTTGTTGACGACGCCGACACCCCAGAAGGCCAACCACCAGTCGACTACAACCCAAGCCGCACCAAGGGCGGCGTCACCGTCGTCGTGCCGCCGAGCACCAAGCCAGACGGCGCGACTTTCAAGATCGTCGACGGCTGGAAAGCCCCCGAAGGCTGGGACGTCAACGTGAACGGCGACGGTTCCGTCTCCGTCACGCCACCTAGCAACGCTAAGCCAGGCGACCAGGTCGTCGTCCCGGTAGAGATCACCTACCCAGGCGGCAAGACCGTCACCCGCCCAGCCGTCGTTACCGTCACCGGCGACACCCCGTCGACCTCTGCCGGCAACACCCCTCCAACCATCGAGGTCACCCCTAAACCAGGCTCCACGGAGAAGATCGTTGTTACCCCGGGCACGCTGAACATCGTGATCAACGTGCCAGGCGCCAACATCGGCAACCTCAAACTGCCCGAAGGTTGGACCGCTAAGCGCGAGGGCGACAAGGTCATCATCGTCCCTCCAGCAAACCGGACCCCAGACCCCAAGGGCTTCGACATCAAGATCCCAGGCCGCGACGGCGACGTCACCGTCCACGTCGTAGTCGAGGGCGACAAGGACAAGCCGAAAACCCCAGGCAAGAGCTCGGCCGATGACCTGCAGCGCTGCTTCGCCGACATGTCCTCCCACGGCGGGCCACTCCTGTGGCTCATCCCGCTCGGGCTGGCAGTCGCCGTCGGCGCGCCGCTGCTCGCAGCAATGGGCCCAGAGATCAGTGCCTCTGCCCGCCGCGTCTCCGAGCAGATGAACATCCCGAACCCATTCGGCAACTTCGGCGACAACCGACCTGACTTCCTGAAGCAGCTCGACATCGAAGCCGCACGCCTGAACGCCAAGTTTGGCCCGCAGGCCACCGAGGCCCTCGGCGCCATCGCGGCAGTCACGCTCGGCATCGGTGCCCTGGCCGGCCTGCTCTCCCTGTGTGCCCCAGGTGAGAATGGCGCAGCCAACAAGATCCAGCAGAGCTCCAACGAGGGTTCCTCGCTCGGCGACTTCCTCGGGCGGAAGCCTTCGACAACTGCCACGGCTACCGCTACGGAGTCCGCTACCACCACGGCAGCAGCTCCTACGACGACGGAGCCTACAACCACCGCTGGACCGACCACTCCTAAGGAGAAGTAACCTCCCCTTGGGCCCCGCCTAAACCCCGCGACCTACCCCATAGGCCGCGGGGTTTTGTTTATGACCTCGCGCCGGACGCGCGCACCAAATTCCCTCGCGCGGAGGGCGTGACCTGGGGAAACGCCTTGGCGCCTTCCCAAAAGCAGGAATTTGGTGCGCACCGAGAAGGAAACGACACCAAATTCCCTCGCGCGGAGGGCGTGACCTGGGGAAACGTCTCGGCGCCTTCCCAAAAACAGGAATTTGGTGTCTTGCCGTGGGGTTTGAGTGACAATGGACGCAATTCTTGTTGGGGGAGAGGCTGAAAGCCCAGGTCGTAAAAATGGGGGGTGCGTCTTTTGTCACTGGTGCGGGGGAAGGAGCACCAAATTCCCTCGCGCGGCGGGCGCGACCTGGGGAAATGCCTTGGCGCCTTCCCAAATCCAGGAATTTGGTGCCCAAGCCCGAGCCACGAGCACAAGCCGAACACGAAAACAGCGCACCCGGCGAAAAACTTCGGTCGGGTGCGCTGTGAAAAAGCGCGGAGGATGTGGGATTTGAACCCACGAGGGTCGTGAAACCCGCACGCGTTCCAGGCGTGTGACATAGGCCGCTAGTCGAATCCTCCTAGTTGCGACACATCAAGCGTCGAGGGACTACTTTAACCCATTCACCGGCTTCATACAAAACGCCAGCGCAATAATTGTTTTGCAACGCCTAAAGCTTCAAGCTAGAGTGTTCTGCAGGATCTCACGCGGTGCTCATCTCGTGAACTCCCCCAGGGCGGGAACGCAGCAAGGGTAAGCGGGCGCTGGCAGGTGCGTGAGGTCCCCTTTTTATTGGGGTAAAACAGGGGAAAATCGGGATAAAACCGTCGCGCGGGGTGGGGTGTCGCTAGTACGATGATGGCTCGTTAGTAGACAGGACTCAGTACACGGATAGGACACCACGACATTGAATACCCCGTTGAAAGAATTAGATGCTGAGCAGCTCGCAAGTCTGGCTGCTGAGTTGCGTGAGCAGTACAAGCAGCTGGAGGAGACCAACATGGCGTTGGATCTCACGAGGGGGAAGCCGTCGGCGCGCCAGTTGGATCTGGCGGATGAGCTGTTGGCGCTGCCGGGTGTGGGGAATCACCGGGATGCGTCGGGTGTGGACGTGCGTAATTACGGCGGGTTGACGGGCATTTTGCAGTTGCGCGAGCTGTGGTCCGAGGTGCTCGGCGTTGATCCGAACCTGTTGGTGGCGGGGGACTCGTCGTCGCTAAATATTATGTTTGACCTGGTGTCTTGGGCGTACACGTTTGGCACGAATGATTCGCCGCGGCCGTGGGCTGAGGAGCAGCGCGAGCACGCGATTAAGTGGCTGTGCCCAGTGCCCGGCTACGACCGCCACTTCACGATTACGGAGCGTTTCGGCTTCGAAATGATCACGGTCCCGCTGCTGGAGGACGGCCCCGACATGGACGTCGTGGAGGAGTTGGTGAAGGACCCAGCTGTCAAGGGCATGTGGTGCGTGCCGGTGTTTTCCAACCCGACGGGTGCGGTGTACTCGCAGGCGACTATCGAGCGCCTGGCGGCGATGGAGACGGCCGCGCCGGACTTCCGCATTGTGTGGGATAACGCGTACGCGGTGCACACGCTGACGGATACGTTCCCGGTGAACGTGGACGTGCTTGAGGTGTCTGCGAAGGCTGGCAACCCGAATCGTTTCTGGTACATGTCGTCGACGTCGAAAATTACGCATGCGGGCTCGGGCGTGGCGTTTTTTGCCTCGTCGGAGGAGAACCTGGAGTGGTACGTCTCGATTGCGAATGTGCGCGGTATCGGCCCGAATAAGGTGAACCAGTTGGCGCACGCGATGTACTTCAAGGACGCGAATGGGCTGCGGGAGATTATGCAGAAGCATGCCGAGTCGCTGGCGCCGAAGTTTGAGGCGGTGCTTGAGGTGCTGGAGAACCGGCTCGGGGGCACGGGTGTGGCGTCCTGGTCGAAGCCGGAGGGTGGCTACTTCATTTCCTTGGATGTGATGGATGGGACTGCGACTCGCGTGTGGGAGCTGGCGAAGCAGGCTGGTATCAGCCTGACGAAGGCGGGCTCGGCGTTCCCGCATGGGCAGGACCCGAACGACCGCAATATTCGTTTGGCGCCGTCGATGCCGCCGCTTGAGGAGGTCACGAAGGCGATGGACGGCGTGGCCACGTGCGTGCTGCTTGCGGCGGCGGAGAAGCTCGGCGCATGACGGGAGACGAGCTCGCTGCCTGGTTGGCCTCGGTGTTCCCGGGGATGCAGCTTTCGCTTATCGACGCCCGCGCCGCCGCCACCGCGGAACTGGACGGTGCGAACGTAGCGGTGACTGCCGGGTTCAGCGGCACCGATTTGGGCCTGGTGTTGGCGGACGATGACGCCACCCAGGTGGTGTGTGAGGTGATGGCGGTGGGGGACGTCGATAAGCAGGTGCTTGCGCAGGCCGTCGTGGACGCGACCCGCGAACTTGAGCGGCTTGGGGTGCCGGGCCAGCCGGGCGTGCTGCTCGAGGGGCTGCTGGCGAACGCGCCGGGCACCGTGCGTCATGGGCTGTTGCGGGAGCCGGAGGTGTTTGCGCAGGGCACCCCAATGGTGCGTGAGCCGGGCCGAATCACGCTGCTTCTGGAGCTGATTGCCCTGACGGATGAGGAGTTCGGGATCGCTTCAGAGCAGGGCTATCCGGTGCTGGAGCGGCGTCTGCGCAGGCGTGGCGTGGATGTGAAAGATTGGCGCCGGGAAGAGGGCTGATCGTCTACACTTGGCGCCGTGGCTCTGTACCGGAAATATCGTCCTGCAACGTTTGGTGAGCTGGTTGGGCAAGACCAGGTGACTGTGCCGTTATCGAACGCTCTCGACAACGGGCGCATCAGCCATGCGTACCTGTTTTCAGGGCCGCGGGGGTGCGGCAAGACGTCCTCGGCGCGCATCCTGGCGCGTTCGTTGAACTGTGTTGAGGGGCCGACGTCCACTCCGTGCGGCAGGTGCGCGTCCTGTGTGTCGCTGGCGCCGGGTGGCAGCGGGAACCTGGACGTGATGGAGCTGGACGCCGCCTCCCACGGCGGTGTCGACGATATGCGTGAGCTGCGCGAACGCGCCATGTTTGCGCCTGCGGAGTCCCGCTACCGCGTCTTCATCATCGACGAGGCGCACATGATTTCGCCCTCCGGCAACAACGCCTTGCTGAAGATTGTGGAGGAGCCACCAGAGCACCTCATCTTCATCTTTGCGACGACCGAGCCGGAGAAGATCCTCGGCACGATCCGCTCGCGTACCCACAACTACCCGTTCCGCCTGCTGACTCCGCAGGCGATGCGCCACCTGCTGGAAAACATCGTGGCGGAGGAGGGCGCGCACGTCGACGAGAACGTGTACCCCCTGGTCATCCGCGCGGGCGGCGGTTCGCCGCGCGACACGCTGTCGGTGTTGGATCAGTTGTTGGCGGGCGCCGGCCCGGACGGCCTGACTTACGAGATGGCGTTGCCGCTGCTCGGGGTCACGGATCTCTCACTTCTCGACGCCGCCGTCGACTCACTCGCGGCCAAGGACGCTGCGGCGATGTTCCACACCATCGATAAGGTGATTGAGTCTGGCCACGAGCCGCGCCGCTTCGCCCTCGACTTGCTGGACCGCCTGCGTGACCTGCTGCTCATCGTCACCGTGCCGGATGCCTTCGGCGAAGGGCTTGTCGACGCCCCCGTCGACCGCGCCGAAATCCTCCGCGCCCAGGCGCAGCAGTTCCACCCCTCGACGCTGGCCGCGCTCGCGACCGAGGTCAACGACCGCATCGCGGACCTTCGCGGCGCGACGTCCCCGCGCCTGCTGTTGGAAGTGATGATGGCGCACCTGCTCACGATGGGCGACCGCCCGGCGGCCCCCGCTGCTACACCGGCGCCGGCCGTCCAAGCTCAGCCGGCCCAGCCGCCTGCGCAGGCCCCGTCGCAGGGTGGGGGAGCCGCGGCCGCTGCGGCTGCGGCGGCCAGGATCGCGGAGCGCCGCAAGGCGCAGAGCGCGCCGAAACCTGCGCCTGCACCGAAACCCGAGCCCAAGCCGGTGCCGCAGCCACCGGCGGAACCCGCAACGCCGCCGAAGCCCGAGCCAACCCCAGCACCAGACCCAGCGCCAGCGCCCGCGGAAGATCTCCTCGAGCGCGTGCGACGTGACTGGATGAAGTTGCGCCAGGCCGTCGGTAAGCGCAATCAGGTTGCCGAAATCATGCTTGCCGAGGCCAAACCACTCTCCCTCGACGACGAAGACGGCCAGCCCACGCTACTCATCGGGCACAACACGGGCGCGCTTGCGGAGCGACTCAACGCCGACAACAACAACGCAGACATCGTCGTAGTGTTCTCCGAAGCACTTGGCACCAAGGTTGCCGTGCGCTGCGTGGTGGGCACGGCAGGGGCGAAGGGGGCGTCGAAAAGTAAAGAAACCCCCGCGGCGCAGCAGCAGCCCACTGACTGGCGCGCGATAGCGAAAGCCGCCGGGCAACGCAGCGCGCAACAAGAACGCCGCGAACGCGAAGAAGTCCCACCACCGCCCGAACCAGTCCACGATGACGCCGGATGGGAACCGCCACCGCCGCCACCCGAGCCCTACAGCCAAGAGGACGAAGAACGCGACATGGTCAACCAAGCCGAGGCCGAATCAGCGTCCTTCGACCGCCGCGACGCCACCGAAGTCGCCATGGACCTGCTTGCCAGCGAACTTGGAGCCAAGCCCTTGTAAGCATTCAGGAACCACCGGGTACACTGGTGAGCAAATTAGACAAAATCACTGACACGAAAGGGTGTTACGCACCATGACCCAGCCAAATATGCCTCAGGACATGCAGGAACTCATCCGCCAGGCAGCCGAGGTGCAGCAGGCGCTGCAGCAGGCACAGCAGGAGCTGCTCAGCACCACCGTCACCGGCACCGCTGGCGGCGGCCTGGTCACCGTCGTCATGACCGGTGGCGCAGAGATCACCGACCTGCAGATCAAGCCGGAGGCTGTTGACGCCGACGACGTCGAGACGCTGCAGGACCTCATCCTCGCCGCATACCGCGACGCCCACAACAAGGCCGGCGAGCTGGCACAGGAGAAGATCGGCCCACTGACCGGCGGCGCAATGCCACAGGAGGCTCCTGGTGGTCAGCAGCCTGCACCTGGTGAGATTCCGTTCGGCGGCATCATCTAAACCCACCCGCTTGAACGCCTGGCACTTCGCCAGGCGTTTTGTGTTGTAAAGGACCCCCATGTTCGAAGGACCGCTCCAAGACCTTATCGACGAGCTCTCGCGCCTCCCCGGCGTCGGACCCAAGTCTGCGCAACGGATCGCCTTCCACCTCCTCCAAACCGAGGCCGAAGATATCGACCGGCTCCGCGCCGCCCTCGCCGGCGTCCGCGACGGCGTGACGTTCTGTCGCATCTGCAACAACGTCTCCCGCGAAACGGTCTGCCGCATCTGCGCCGACTCCGGCCGCAAAAAAGACCTCATCTGCGTCGTCGAAGACGCCAAAGATATCCAGGTCATCGAGCGGACCGGTGAGTTCAACGGCCGCTACCACGTGCTCGGTGGGGCACTGGACCCACTTGCGAACGTGGGCCCCAAGGACCTCGCCGTCACGCCCCTGCTGAAGCGCATCGGCGGCGTCCTTCCCGACCTCGACGGCGACGACGCCCCCCAAATCACCGAAGTCATCCTCGCCACCGACCCCGACACCGAAGGCGAAGCCACCGCCTCCTACCTGGCCCGCCTGCTCAAGGACTTCCCAGATCTGACCGTCTCCCGCCTGGCCTCCGGCATGCCGCTCGGCGGCGACCTCGAGTTCGTCGACGAGCTCACCCTCTCCCGCGCGCTCTCCGGGCGGCTCACGTTGTAGGAGGTGCTGTGCACCAAATTCCCTCACTGACCCTAGCAGGCGCTGAGGCGTTTCCCCAGGTCGCGAAAATCCAATGAGGGAATTTGGTGTCACCCCAACCGGGCCGAGTGCCAAAGGACGCAACCGCTTATTTGCGACCTGGGCTTTTCCCGAGTTCCTCGGAACGAATTGCGTCCTTTGGCACTGGCTCCTAGAGCGCTAGCGGCAACCTACCTGAGGCGCTCCTTGCGCAGCTGGTCCACCTCGGGCAACGCGAGTGGGGTGAGTTCCTGGGCGTGGATGCCGAGGGCGCGGGCGAGGAGGAGGTCGGCAAGTTCGGGGTTGCGGGCCAGGGCGGGGCCGTGCATGTAGGTGGCGATGACACTGCCCTGCACAACGCCCTCAACGCCAGCCCGAGAACCAGCACCCACGTTGTTGCCCACGCCGCGTTTCACCTGGCCGAGTGGGGAGGCGTCGGGGCCGAGGGTGGTGCCGCCCATGTGGTTTTCGAATCCGGTGAGGGGGGCGGAGAGGCCGTCGAGAAGTGGGTGGGATTGGACTTCCCCGATGGCGCGCTCCGACATGGGGGAGGTGCGGACGTCGAGGACGCCGATGCCGGCGACTTCCTCGCCGTGGGCGGTGAAGCTGTGGCCGAGGACCTGCATGCCGGCGCAGACGGCGAAGACGGGGCGGCCGGCGTCGATGGCGCGCTGCAGGCCGGGGGATGCTTGCAGGCGGGAGGCCGCAATGATTTGGGCGGAGTCCTCGCCGCCGCCGAGGGTGTAGATGTCGCAGTCGGAGGGGATGTCCTCGGTGAGGGGGATGGGTCGGATGTGGGTGTCGATGCCTCGCATGCGAGCGCGTTGGCGCAGGACGAGTGCGTTGCCGTCGTCGCCGTAGGTGCCGAGTACGTCGGGCAGCAGCAGGCCGATGGTCAAAGTGTTAGTCACGGTCCAGCTCCTTGTGTAGGTCCTTTTTGAGGTCGCGGAAGGCGGTGTAGTTGGCCAGCACTTCGACGCGGCCGGGTGGGCAGGCGCGGATGGCGTCGACGCAGTTGTGGATCAGTTCGTGTTCGATGTCGGCGTAGAGCAGGCGCACGGCGAGGTCGGTGCCGCGTTCGCCGGCGGCTTTGACGGCGATGCCGTGGAAGTCTTCGAACTTGACGTCCCAGAGCCAGGAGAGGTCTTCGCCGTCGGCGACTTGGCCGTTGACGGCGATGACGAGGCCGTCGGCGGTGCGGTCGACCATGGAGAGGGCCTCTTGCCAGCCTGCCGGGTTCTTGGCCAGCAGGAGGCGGACTTCGTGGTCGCCGAAGTGGATGGTGGAGTAGCGCCCGGCGACGTCTTGGACGTCGGCGACGGCGGCGAGCGCGGAGGCGAGTGGTACACCGAAGACGTCGACGGCGCAGGCTACGGCCTGTGCGGCGTTGCCGCGGTTGGCCCGCCCGGGTAGCGCCAGGTCAAGCGTGACGACGCCCCCATCCGGGCAGCGCAGGCCGTCGTCGGTGACGGCGTAGGTGGGGGTAGGGCGTCGAAACTCGGAGCCATCGGGGAGGGGCTCGACGGCGTACCAGTCGTCCTCGGTGCGTACGACGTGGCCGCCGCTGCGGGGGTTGGTGACGGAGTCTCCGAGCCAGCCAGCGCCCGCGGAAACCCAGATGACGTTGGGGTGGTCCCAGGCGACGGAGGTCATCAGCACGTCGTCGCAGTTAGCGATGACGGTGGCCTCCGGGTGGGCGTTGACGGCGCCGCGGAGGGCGCGCTCGATCTTGTTGATCTCGCCGACGCGGTCCAGCTGGTCGCGCGACAGGTTGAGCAGCACGAACGCCTTCGGCTGCAGCCGGTCGGCGACGTGGGGGACGTGCAGCTCGTCGACCTCGAGGGCGATCGTGGAGGCGTCCTTGCCCGCCATGAGCGCGGAGATGATGCCGGCGTCCATGTTGTCGCCGCCGTCGTTGGTGGCCACGGTCCTGGTGGAGCGCAGCGCCGCCACCAGCATCTTTGTGGTGGTGGACTTGCCGTTCGTGCCCGTCACCAGCACGGCCGGGCGCCCCTTGGACAGGCCTGCCATGATGTTCGGGTCGATCGCGTTGGCAACGAGCCCGCCGATCATGCCGCCGGCGCCGCGGCCGGTGGCGCGCGACGCGAACGTGGCGGCCTTCGCGGCGGCCAGCGCAACAGAGGTACGCAGTTGTGAGAGCATGCCTCTACGTTAGTCGCGCGCTACGGCCTGGAGAAACTCCTGCGCGCTGAGCACCGGGATGTTTTTGCGGTGCGCGTGCATCGCTTTGCCACGCAGTTCTGCGCCGCGGGAGGGGGCGTCGGATACTACGAGGGATGCGGTGCGTGTGAGCTTTTCTTGGTAGTTCAGCCCGGCGTCGAGCGCGGCCTGGATGAGCTCGTCGGGGTCGACGGCGACATCGTCGGAGATGGAGATCTCCATGCCTGGCTTGAGGCCCGCACCCGTGTAGACGCCCGGATTATCGACGTCCCCTTCGCGCTTATGCGCATCCACCCGCAGCGCGGAGCGCTGCAGGCCGAAGCGGTCCGCCTTGAGGTCCTCCGGGTCAATGCTGGTCAGCGTGCCGTTTTCGCGCAGCTGCAGGTACACCGCGACGAGCTTCAGTGTGGCCGCCCGGGAGAGTTCCTCCTCGGGGACGCTGGCGCGTTCGACGGTGGCGGTGGCCGGTTCGGAGAGCACGCCGACTTGGTTGGCCACGGCGTTGAGTCGCTCGTCGATGAGGATGTGGCCCTGGCGGCGCGCGCTGCCGAGGATGTCCACGATTGCTTCGGGGCGCGGGATGTGGCCGACGCGCTGGCGGCGCCGGTTGTGTTTGCGGGCGCGTTGGCGGTTGGCGCGGGCGGCGGCGTTCATGGCGCGGCGCGACTCGGAGACGAGGTACCCCCACTCCGTGGGGCTATCGAGCAGGATGAGGGTGCGGTCGTCGATAAGCTTGTTGAGTGTCTTGAGGTGCCGCGCGAACCGTGGCGCCTGAGCGAAGTCGCTCTTCTCCAGGTTGTGGAGGTGGCGCGGGCCGGCGTCTTTGACCGGGTTGAATACGGCGTGGAAGTCCTCGCCGACCTCGCCGTTTTCGTCGAACGTGACCGCATCGAGGGTGAGCAAACGCCCCGTGGAGGGGTGGATGCTTGTCGAAAGGGCGCTTACCGCGATGAACGGAAAGAGCTCGTGGTCAGGTGTTGTCATCACTTAGATAGTAGCTATGGCCACTGCACGCGGTGTAATGGGCCGCCGAGCGGCGTGTCCGACTGGATCTGGAGGCCGCCGAAATTGTACTCGTAGTCGGGCGCTGGTGCTGGCGCGGGCGCCGGGGCGGGCTGTTCCTGGGCCGGGGCCTGCTGAGCAGGTGCCTGTTGGACTGGCGCAGGGTTCTGCCACACCGGGGCAGGCTGCGCAGGTACCTGGTATGCCGGTTCCGGCTGGGCTGGGACAGGCACCGAAGCCGGCTCCGAGACAGGCGCGGGCTGGGGAGAACTCTCCGGGTGTGTTTCCGTGGTCGCCGGCTTCGCCTCGGAGGTGGAAGGCTCCGGCTTCTGCTCAGAGTTACTCGGGGAGTGCGCGGGCTCCGTCACGTACGTCGAGACAGTGTCCGGCGAACCGCTCCACTGTTCGCTGAACGCCAACGAGCCGAGTAGCGCGATCAGCAACGCGCCGACAGCGGCGGCCACCCAGCGCATCGGGTGGATAGGATCGTCCTTCTTCGGCTGGACCTGCGTCGTATTCTTGTCCGCAGGTGCCTCCACGGCGGGGAACTCCTCCGAATCGGCCTCTGCCGCGGCGGACTTGGCTACCGCGTCAGCGGAGGTATCCAGCTCCTCTGGACGCACTACCGGGATGACGGTGGTCGCCGACATCGATGAGGTGTCCGGGTGTCGAGGGTGGACCTGCACCGGCGGGATGGGGGAAAGCGGCGGCAGCTCGTCGGGGGCGAGTGGGCTGGCGGTTACGCTGAGCGAAGGCTTGCCGCCCAGCGGTGCCAGGTAGCCGTGGGCGACAGCCAGCAGGCCACGGTCCTGCAAGGAGCGCAGCGTCGGCAGCAACGCAGTGGCGACGGGTCCCGCCAGCGTGCCGACGGCCCGATCCCCAATCGCGACCTGCACAGTATCTTCAGCAGCATCCTCCGCGGCGCTCAGTGTGAGTAGGTAATGCTTCCTGTCCAGCATCGAGACCTCCCGGGCCTCGTGTGCGTCCGGCAGGAGGGACACGTCGTAGGTGCGGGCGTCGTCGAGAAATACCCACGGATCGGTCGGGGGCTGGTTGGTGGGGATACATAGGCCGGGGCGTGGCAGGCGGAGCACGGTCTGTAGGGAGCCGTCCGCAAGGCGGGTGGCGCGCACTGTGACCTGCGGAATCATTGACGCCTCTACGATCCAGGACAGCTCAGCGTACTCGCGGGCGTCCGACGCGCTCATGCTGCCGAGCACTGCATCCTGGAAGTGAATGTCGAACCCGCTGCTCTCGGCGCGCGGGATGAGCAGCGTTGCAAGGTCCGCAACATCCGTGTCGGCGGCATCGAGCAGTTCGATGATGTGATCCTGCGCCGCATCCTGCACCGGGATGTTGCGAACAGCACCAAGGCCGTGGTCTGGAACCACGTATGTCGTTGCCATCTCGCCCTGCCTTACCCGCTGCTGCCTCGCCAGTAGAAAAATCTCCGAGCATTGAGTATAAGGCGCACACCTGGGTCAACGCATGCCGCCCCACGTCGGCGTGCCGCACGTCGCGTTCGTACGCAGCGCGGATCCGTATTCGCTGAGAGGGGCGTAAGAGAAGCGAGCGCGCTTTATCACTCGCATCTCAGTCCGTCCGCCAGAAATACCCCCCGACGGGGGCGGTATTACGCGAGCGTCGAACGGTTCACCGCGGACACGATGGCCTGCATCGACGCCAACGTCGTCGACCCTGCCACGCCGGCGCCCCACGCGCACTTGCCGTCGACATCCGCGTAGATGTAGCAGGCCGCGTCGGCGTCGTCACCCGCGGTGCGGGCGCGCTGCGAGTAGTCCTGCACCTCGACGTTGATGCCGATGTGCTCCAGCGCGTTCGCGAACGCTGCGATCGGGCCGTTGCCCACGCCGGCAACATCGTGGTCATGCCCGTTGTAGGTCACGCTCGCGCGGATGCCGGTCGCCGCGGCGTCCTTGCCCTCCTCATCCGACGTGTGGAAGGAGTGCAGCTCCAGCGGAGCATCCAGGTCCAGGTAGGTCGTGGCGAAGATGTCCCACATGTTCTTCGAGTTGATCTCGCCGCCCTCGCTGTCGGTGATGCTCTGCACCACCGTCGAGAACTCCGGCTGCATCGCCTTCGGCATATCGATGCCGTGGTCCGTCTTCATGATGTAGGCAACGCCACCCTTGCCGGACTGGGAATTGACCCGGATGACGGCCTCGTAATCGCGGCCCACGTCCTTCGGGTCGATCGGCAGGTACGGGACCTCCCACACCGTCTCGCGCAGCTCTTCCCACTGCACCTCGGTGGAGTTCGCGCCGGGGCGCACCTTGCTCGCCAGGGCGTCCAGGCCCTTGTTGATGGCGTCTTGGTGCGAGCCGGAGAACGCGGTGAATACCAGGTCACCGCCGTAGGGGTGGCGCTCCGGGACGCGCAGCTGGTTGCAGTACTCCACGACGTCGCGGATGCGCTGGATGTCGGAAAAGTCGATCTGTGGGTCGACGCCCTGCGTCAGCATGTTCAGGCCCAGTGTGATCAGGTCGACGTTGCCGGTGCGCTCGCCGTTGCCGAACAGGCAACCCTCGATGCGGTCCGCGCCCGCCATGTAGCCCAGCTCGGCGGCGGCGATGCCCTCACCGCGATCGTTGTGGGGGTGCAGCGACAGGATGATGGAGTCGCGGCGCTGCAGGTTGCGGTGCATCCACTCGACCGAGTCCGCGTACACATTCGGGGTAATCATTTCGACGGTCGCCGGGAGGTTAATAATCATCGGCTGCTCCGGGGTCGCCCCCATGATCTCGACGACGGCGTCGCACACCTCAGCCGCAAAGTCCAGCTCAGTGCCGGTGAACGACTCCGGCGAGTACTCCCAGCGCCAGTTCGTGTCCGGGTAATCCTTCGCGATCCTCTTGATCAGTTCCGCCGCGTCCGTCGCCAACTTCTTGATCGCCGGGCGGTCCTTACGGAATACCACCTCGCGCTGCAGTTTCGACGTCGAGTTGTAGAAGTGCACGATGACGTTCTTCGCGCCCGAGCAGGCCTCGAACGTGCGGCGAATCAGGTGCTCACGAGCTTGCACCAACACCTGGATGGTGACGTCGTCTGGGATCATGTCCTGCTCGATGATCTCGCGCACAAAGCTGAAGTCAGTCTGCGAGGCGGACGGGAACCCTACCTCGATTTCCTTGTAGCCCATCTCCACCAGCAGGTTGAACATGCGGCGCTTGCGCTCCGGGTTCATCGGGTCAATCAGGGCCTGGTTGCCGTCGCGCAGGTCAACCGCACACCACTGTGGCGCGTGCGTGATGGTGGCGTCTGGCCAGGTGCGGTCCGGCAGGCGGATAGGCTCCACTTCCTGCGCAAACGGCAGGTAGCGGTGTGCCGGCATCGTGGATGGTTGCTGCTTATTCCATGCAGGTTGGGTGGTCATTGGGCTGTTCTCCTTCGCGGCGTGTTTTACGGTCGGCGTGCACAAACTCCGCGACGGGCGCCGGCCGTGTTACAACGAGGCCTGTATCCCGCCGCGGCAGACTAGGAGCAGCAGCTGATGTGACATGCGCCAAAGCATACACGTTATGCGACTAGCCCACTTGAATACTGGTCCGGGTGAGCATCGCCGCACTGGCCAGCATCATAATTATCGACGCCACCATCGCCACCCAACCCCCAACAGTGGACACAGCGAAGTTCTCCCCAAGCAGCACAATCCCCAGGGTGAGCGCCACCAGCGGCTCAACGACCTTCATTGCGGGCAGGGTGGTGGCCAGTTTGCTTGCGCCGAACGCGAACTGCTGCACCGCGGTGCCCAGCACCGCGCAGGCCAACATGGCCCAAAACTGCCAGGATTCCACCAGCCCAACGACGCCGCCGTGGACGTAGGCGTCCACCGCCACCTTGGAAAACACCGCCAAGTAGCCGAAGATCGCGCCGCACAGGATGCCGTAGGACAACGCCTGCGTCGCGGCGCCGCGGGTGCGGGCGAACACGACCGTGCCAACCATCCAGGCCACCCCAAACCCGATTGCCAACACCCAACCAACCATCCCAGGCGGGGCAGTGCCCGGCACCGGGCGGCCCACCAGGATCACCACCGCAACGAAAATGGTCAGCAGCGCCGCCCACGCCGTGCCCTGCGGCGACATCCTACGGTGTTCCACGCGCGCCGAAAGCAGCAGCGTGAACATGAGCGACAGCACCAGAATCGGCTGGACTACCAGCAAGGACCCGAACGCCAACGCCAGTGCTTGGAAGCCGTAGGCGGCCAGCGCAAGAGCGAGCGATGCCCACCAGGCGGGGCGTCGCAAAGAAGCGAGCGGTGCGGGATTGACCTCCGTCGTGGAGCGGCCGGCGCGCAGAATGCGGTGGCGCCACACCGTCCCCACCGCGATGAGCAGCGCAGACGCGAGCGCAAAGCTGATCGCGAGGAAGTCGTTCTGCATGGTCAACGATAATACTAATTTTCTGTGCCATGTCGCCCCATAAGCGTTTTTGAGACGCTATTCTTATGGTGCGGATTTTCACGCGACAGTTTTATACCGACGGAAGGTTCAATCATGGCATTGATCGTGCAGAAATACGGGGGCTCGTCCCTCGAAAGCGCAGACCGCATACGCGCGGTCGCCGAACGCATCGTTGCCACCAAGAAGCAGGGGCACGATGTCGTAGCGGTGTGTTCCGCAATGGGCGACACCACCGACGAACTGCTGGACCTCGCCGCCCGCGTCAACCCAACCCCACCCGCCCGCGAAATGGACATGCTCCTCACCGCGGGCGAGCGCATCTCGAACTCGCTGGTCGCGATGGCAGTCGCGTCCTTCGGCGCCGAGGTGCAGTCGTTTACCGGCTCGCAGGCGGGCGTCATCACCACCGAGCGCCACGGCAACGCCCGCATCATCGAGGTCACGCCAGGCCGCGTCCAAGAAGCTATCGACGCCGGCCGCATCGCCATCGTCGCCGGCTTCCAAGGCGTCAACCGCGACACCAAGGACGTCACCACCCTCGGCCGCGGCGGGTCCGACACCACCGCCGTGGCCCTCGCCGCCGCCCTCGGTGCCGACGAGTGCGAAATCTACTCAGACGTCGACGGCGTCTACACCGCCGACCCCCGCATCGTCCACAACGCCCGCAAGCTCGACAAACTCTGCTTCGAAGAGATGCTTGAGCTTGCCGCGTCCGGCTCGAAAATCCTTGTGCTGCGCAGTGTGGAATATGCGCGCGCATTCAACGTACCCCTGCGGGTGCGTTCTTCATACAGCAACGATCCCGGCACCCTCATCGCCGGAGCATTGGAGGATATCCCCATGGAAGAAGCAGTACTGTCCGGCGTTGCCACCGACGCCTCCGAAGCGAAAATCACCATCCTCGGCGTCAAGGACCTGCCAGGGGAAGCAGCCAAGGTGTTCCGTGTTCTCGCCGACAACGAGATCAACATCGACATGGTGCTGCAGAACATCTCCACCCTTCACAACCTGACCACCGACATCACCTTCACCCTCCCAATCGCCGACGGCCCCCGCGCCATGGAACTGCTCAAAACCATGCAAGAACAGCAGGGCTGGGACAACATCACCTACAACGACCAGATCGGCAAGGTGTCCCTCATCGGCGCAGGCATGAAGACCCACCCAGGCGTCACCGCCGACTTCACCGAAGCACTTCGCGACGCCGGCGTGAACATCGACATGATCACCACCTCCGAAATCCGCATCACCGCAGTAGTCCGCGAAATCGACCTGAACGACGCCACCCGCGCCATCCACGAAAAATTTGAACTCGGCGGCGACGAACCAGCCGTCGTCTACGCTGGCACCGGACGCTAAGAAAGGAAACGACTCATGACCACCATCGCAGTAGTAGGTGCAACCGGCCAGGTCGGCCGCGTCATGCGCGAAATCCTCGCCGAGCGCGACTTCCCAGCAGACAAGGTGCGCTTCTTCGCCTCGCCACGCTCCGCAGGCAAGCACCTGGAGTACCGCGGCCAGGACGTCGTCGTTGAAGACCTCACCCAGGTCACCGAGGACTCCGTCGCCGACGTCGACATCGCACTCTTCTCCGCGGGCGGCGCCACCTCCAAGCAGTGGGCCCCAGTATTCGCCGCCGCCGGCGCCACCGTCGTGGACAACTCCTCCGCGTGGCGCAAGGACGACGACGTCCCCCTCATCGTCTCCGAAGTCAACCCCGACGAAGCCAAAGCACCAGCCAAGGGCATCATCGCGAACCCGAACTGCACCACCATGGCAATCATGCCCGTGGCCAAAGCACTCCACGACGCCGCAGGCCTGACCACCATGCGCGTCGCCTCCTACCAGGCAGTTTCCGGCTCCGGCCTCGCCGGCGTGCAGACACTCGCGAACCAGGTAGCCGAAATCGGCGACCGCAACACCGAACTCGCCCTCGACGGCTCCCTCCTCCAACCCGAGGACCTCGGCCCATACGTCGCGCCGATCGCCTTCAACGCCCTGCCACTCGCCGGCAACCTCGTCGACGACGGCACCGAAGAAACCGACGAAGAACAGAAACTCCGCAACGAATCGCGCAAGATCCTCTCCATCCCGGACCTGCGCGTCTCCGGCACCTGCGTCCGCGTCCCAGTCTTCACCGGGCACACTATGGTCGTCCACGCCGAGTTCTCGAAGGAAATCACCCCTGACCAGGCGCGGGACGTCCTAGAAGCCGCGCCGGGCGTCACCGTCGTCGACGTACCGACCCCACTCGCCGCCGCCGGCAAAGACGACTCCCTCGTCGGTCGCATCCGCCAGGACCAGGCCATCGACGGCAACCGAGGCCTCGTCTTCGTCGTCTCCGGCGACAACCTGCGCAAGGGCGCCGCACTGAACACGATTCAGATCGCGGAGCTGCTTGTGAAGTAGCACGAGGGCCTCGAGAGCGGTCCCCCGGGGCGAGTTCCCTGGTGGGGCCGCTTTTTGCTGCGCTTTGGGGTGTGTTGCTCGTGGTAGGGGGCACCAAATTCCTTTGCGCAAAGTACGCGACCTGGGGAAACGCGGTGGCCCCATGTCGAAATCAAGGAATCTGGTGCACAGATTAGGAAGCGAGTGACAAAGGACGCAATTCTGTCGGCAGACTCCGGCAAAAGCCCAGGTCGTGAAAAGTGGGTTGCGTCCTTTGTCACTCGGGTGGGGTGACACCAAATTCCCCCCACCCGAGTGGGAAGGAAGGAATTTGGTGCGTGCACCCTTGCTGCAGGCAAAGGAAAAGTGCCAAAGCACGCAATCTGCGTCCCTTGGCACTTCGGTTGTTTAGCTAGGGCCGGACTACTTGGCCTGGCTGTCAGCTTCTTCCGTCTCGAGGACTTCTTCCTCCTCGAGGGCCTGTTCGGCCTCCTCGATCATGGCCTCCTTGAAGTCTTCGTTTTCCATGACGGACTTCTCGGTGATCTTATCCAGTTCGCGCTGGTCGTGGCGGGTAAATTTCACGCGTGGGTCGAGTTTGTCTTTCATGAGCTCGAGGGCGCGGCGTCGCAGGCTGCCTTCGTGGCGCAGGGTTTCGGATCCGCGGATGCGAGCGAACGTGACCACGACGATGAGCACCAGGCCCATGTAGCCCAGGATCGGGTAGACGAACGAGATGAGTTCCTTGAATCCGACGAAAGATAGGACAAACCCGATCAGGCATGCGGAGATGTAGATGATGCGGAACTTCTGTTGGCGGCCGCGTGCCAGGCGCTTGCCAAGTGCGTAGAACATGCCCAACGAGGTGGCGAAAATCATGCCGAAGATTACGAAGGTCATGATAAGGCCGAGTGTTGGGTTGATGTTGTTGATGAGGGTGAGCATCGGCATGTCGTGGCCGTTGACGTCGCTGATGCTGACCATGAGGCCCATGCCGAGCAGGAGCAGCATCGCAAGGTAGGCGATGCCGCCGAAGAGGCCGCCGAGGCCGGTTTCGCGCGGGTCGAGGTAGTTGCCGCCGATGACGACGGCCATGGATACAACGCAGATGAAGTTCAGGCCGGTGTAGTTCAGTGCGGCGACCCACCAGTTTGGCAGTTCGGTAGCGACGTCCTGGGCTGCGATGTTGATGCTGTCCCAGTCGGGCTGCGCGTTGACGATCGTCCAGGTGCAGCCGCCGATCACGAAAATTAGGAGGAATGGGGTGAGGATGCCGATTGCACTCGTCACCTTATTGACGTCCAGCATGCCAACGCCGAGCACCAACGCCAGCATGATAACCGCGCCGATCCAGACCGGGATCCCGAACTGCTGGCTCAGGTTTGAGCCGGCGCCGGCGAACATGATGAAGCCGATGGAGAACAGCGTGATAATGGTTGAGATGTCCAGGACCCAGCCCATCACCTTGCCGGTGATGTTGCCGAGTACTTCCATGTGTTCCGTTGCCTGGAAGTAGGAGCCGAGCTGGAGGATGGAGATTCCGCCGACCAGCATGAGTGCTGCGCTCAGTAGTGCTCCCCAGATACCTTTCGTGCCGAAGGCGACGAAGTACTGCATCGCCTCCTGGCCGGATGCAAACCCGGCGCCGACAACGATGCCGATGAAGGCAAAGGAGATCGCTATTGCGTTTCGAATCATAAAGGGCAGTGTAGTTGATGGATTGGACCTGGAAGGTGAATTTGAAACATTTTTGGTTTGGTTGCAAGTGGATCATTCATCCACGGTGGTGCGCTGCGCTTCGTCCCGTTCGCGTTTGAATGCGAAGACGTCGTCGGCATATAAGCGCCGGTGGGCTCCGACTTTGTGGCCAGTCAACACACCGGTGTCGATAAGCTTGACGACGTGGGGCCTGGACACGTGGAGGAGGTCCGCTGCCTGCTGGGTGGTGAGTTCTTTGCGTACTGGAACGACTTCGACTGGCCTGCCCGCGGCTGAGTTGGCGAGTACTTCCCGCAGCGCAGAGGCGACGGAACGCGGAATACGTATCGGCTGCTGGGACCCGTCGACGACGATGTCGACGCTGCTCAAGTGAGGGTGTGAAAGCACGACGTCAAGGTCTTCAAGGGCCTGCTGTGCCAGCCGTTCTACGGGGGAGCTTGTCATTTTTTTATGTTGTGGCATACTGTCATCATACACATAACCGAAACAAACGAAAAGGAGGTACGGGTTAGGCTTGTTCGGTGAGACGCAGGATGTCTTTCCTTGCGCGGGCGACGCGGGAGCGGATGGTTCCAATGCGCACGCCGGCAATTTTTGCGGCTTCCTCGTAGCTGTAGCCAAGTACTTGCGTGAGGACGATGGCTTCGCGCCGGTCGTGGGCGAGTTTGTTGAGGAGGTTGTGGGCGTCGATAATTTCGGGCCACAGGCTGGGGTCGTCGGCGCTGGGTTGCTGGGTGGCGACGTCGTCGTAGTTGCTGGTGGTGGTACGTGGGCGGCTGCGGTCGTGGCGGACGGCGTCGATCCAGGTGCGGCGTGCGATGGAAAGGAGCCACGTGCGGGCGGTGGAGCGCCCGGCGAAGCGCGGGAGGGCGCCAAGGGCTCGCAGGTAGGTCTCTTGGGTGAGGTCGTCGGCGGCGTCGTGTCCGGCGAGGTGGGCGAGGAGGCGCCAGACGTCGTCCTGGGTGGCGGCGATGAAGTCGGTGAGGGCAGCTTTGTCGCCGCGGCCGGCCCGCAGGGCAAGGTCGGTGACGTACTGGCTGTCGCTGCTGTTCACGAATAAAAAGGGTACCAGTATCGGGAAAAGCCTTGATACCACTCTCATATTCGCGTACTATATCAATCGGAACTAAACAATAAGGAGGGCCTAACAATGGCAGAGAAGAACGTAGACCACATCCTTTCGAGCGGTGAGCGCCCAGCGGGCAAGGGGCAAACCACCCAGCTCAGTGGCCAGCCAGTGCCGTCGGAAAACGTGAGTGTTACACAGGGGCGCCAGGGCGCGAACGTCCTGAATGACGTCCACCTCATCGAGAAGCTTGCGCACTTCAACCGCGAGAACGTCCCGGAGCGCATCCCGCACGCGAAGGGGCACGGCGCGTTTGGTGAGCTGCACATCACCGAGGACGTGTCGAAGTACACGAAGGCGAAGCTCTTCCAGCCAGGTGCCGTCACCCCGATGGCTGCACGCTTCTCCACCGTTGCTGGTGAAGCGGGTTCTCCAGATACGTGGCGCGACGTCCACGGTTTCGCACTGCGCTTCTACACCGAGGACGGCAACTACGACATCGTTGGTAACAACACCCCAACGTTCTTCATGCGGGACGGCATCAAGTTCCCGGACTTCATCCACTCCCAGAAGCGTCAGCCGAACTCCGGCCTGCGCGACGACGAAATGCAGTGGGACTTCTGGACCCGCACCCCTGAATCCGCCCACCAGGTGACCTACCTGCTCGGCGACCGCGGCACCCCGAAAACCTCCCGCCACCAGGATGGGTTCGGTTCCCACACCTTCCAGTGGATCAACGAGGAAGGCACGCCGGTTTGGGTGAAGTACCACTTCAAGACCCGCCAAGGTTGGGAGTGCTTCACCGACGAGGAGGCTACCGAGAAGGCCGGCACGGATCCAGACTTCCAGCGCGAGGATCTCTTCAACGCCATCAAGGACGGCGACTACCCAATCTGGGACGTGAAGGTACAGATCATGCCGTTCGAGGAGGCGAAGGACTACCGCTTCAACCCGTTCGACCTCACCAAGATATGGTCGCAGAAGGACTACCCGCTTATCGACGTCGGCTACTTCGTCCTCAACCGCAACCCGAAGAACTTCCACGCGCAGATCGAGCAGATGGCACTCGATCCGGCCAACTTGGTCCCAGGTGTCGGCCTGTCCCCGGACCGTATGCTGCAGGCCCGCGTCTTTGCGTACGCTGACCAGCAGCGTTACCGCATCGGTGCCAACTACAAGGACTTGCCGGTCAACCGCCCGATCAATGAGGTGAACACCTACGCTGAGCGCGGCTCCATGGCGTACTTCTTCAACGAGGAGAACGAGCCGAACTACAGCCCGAACTCCTACGAGAAGGGCGCCGGCTATCTCGACGACGGCGAAACCTCCGCCAGCGGCCAGGACTTGGGCCTCGCCGAGAACCTCTACATCAACCCAGACCCAGAGGGCACCGACCTGGTACGTGCCGCCTACGTCAAGCACGCTGAGGATGACGACTTCGGCCAGGCTGGCACCCTCTACCGCGAGGTCTTCGACGACGCGGCCAAGGAGCGCTTCGTGCACAACATCACGAACAAGATGATGGCGATCACCAACAAGGAGATCGAGGAGCGCGTCTACGAATACTGGGGCAAGGTCGACGCTGACCTGGAGACCAAGGTCCGCGAATCCCTCGCCGCGAAGCGGGCTGCACAGAAGTAACCCTGAACGCTCAAACCCGAAAACCCGCCAGGACGGTGACGTCCGTGGCGGGTTTTGGTGTGCTTGGGGCGTGAGAGCGGGCCGGGTGACACCAAATTCCTTTGCGGAGGTCTGACGACCTGGGCTTTTACAAACTGCCCTGTCGGAAACCCGGAATTTGGTGCGAAGAAGCAGTGGTACTGGGAACTTTCTTCGTGGACATTCGTCGCGACCTGGGGAAACGCAACGGTTGGTCGACGGTAACCGGCCTCAAACCCAAAATGGTTCCCCGGCCCCGGCCGGCCTCAAACCCGACCAGGCCCTAGATGCGGTGGTTCGGCCGGTTCGGGTGGCGGTCGCGCTTATCGGAGACGGTCACGCCGTAGAGGGTGCGGCCCATGATGAAGGAGCCGACGGAGCCGACGATCCATACGCCGGCGATGGCGATGATGGCGCGGAGGAAGTCGTTGAGGTCGAAGCCAGTGGTGGACCAGGACCAGATCAGTTTGGCAACGACCAGGAGCGGGAAGGCGAGGCAGACGGTTGGGCCGAGCAGGTTCGCGCGGGTCAGGGCGTCGGGGGCGCGTAGTTGCAGGAGCGCGGTGGCGACCACGAGCAGGGTGGCCACGATGACGAGCGCTGCGACGATGATTTCGATGATGGTCATTAGCGGCGTCCTCTCGTGATGATGCGGGCCATGGAGATGGTCGGGATGACGCCACAGACAAGGCCTGCGAGGATGGCGATTTCGTAGCCGATCATGGTCGGGGTCCAGATGGACCAGACGAGGAAGATGGTGACCATGGCGTAGAAGATGAGGTCGGCCATGACGGCGCGGGACAGTTCGTCCTTCACCAGGATCAGGCCAGCGAGGCCGACGAGCAGGCTGAGCGCCATGACGATGACGCAGCCCATGAGAATTGTTTCAAACATGTTCTAGTCCATCCTTTCCGCTGGTGGCAGGGTGTGGTCGTCGGGGTCGCCGAGGTCCACGTAGGGGTCCCACCCGATGGATGCGGGGTCCAGCGGGGTTGATTTGATGGCCGGGTTGATGCGCTCTTCCATGTCGATGAGGCCGGCGATCTGATCTAAAGGATCGCTGCCGAATGCGGCCTGGACCAGCAGCACTATCGGGCCGCCTTCCTGGGCGGGGTAGCGCAGTCCGAGGGACAGCGTGCCCGGGGTGACGGTGATGGAGGTGGAGTACCAGAAGATCTGCCAGTCGGTGGTCAGGCGCAGCGGGTAGTAGATGATGATCGGGTCCAGCCCAGTGTTGGGCTTGAACGCGGCCGCGGCTGCGCTGAAGCCGGAGGCGAAGATTTCTTTGATGAGCCAGGCGGTGTAGCCCACGCCGTGTGCGAAGCGTTGCAGCATGGTTAGTTACCTCCTTGGAGGGTGTCCACATCGGGGATGCCGATGGCGTCGTCGCCGAGGACGGCGGTGGTGTAGGAATCGACGTCGAGAAGACTGTCGACGGCCGCGGTGCTGGCCGCCCAGAGCGGGCCGGCACCGATGAACATGCCAAGCGACATGAACATGAGCAGCGCGGACGGTGCGAGCAGCTTCGCGCGAACGTTGAGGGCTTTCGGGTAGTGCTGCATCGGGCGGCCCCAGAAGACGCGTTTCCAGACGCGCATCATGGACAGCAGCGCACCGAAGGACGCGACGATGATGGTGGTGATTGCCACCCAGGAGCGCCAGTCGCCGGCCGTGGCGGCGGCGAGCACGATGGTGACCTTGCCGAAGAGGCCGGAGAACGGCGGGAAGCCGACGATGGAGAACGCGCCGGCGACGAAGACCGCGGAGGTCAGCGGGTCGCGGCGGGCAAGGCCGGACAGTTTCGAGATGGTGCCGGTGCCGTAGGTTTCTTCGATGGCGCCGACGTTGAGCACGAGGGCCGCGATGGTGATCATGTGGTGCAGTGTGTACATGAGGCCGGCGGCGAGCGCGTAGCGGGCGTCGTCGGTTGTGAAGGCCAGCATGATGAGGATGAACGGCATGCCGTTGACCATCTGGTAGGCGAGGACGCGGCGCATGGTGTACTCGGCAAGGCCGGCGAAGCCGCCGATGAGCATAGAGATCACCATGATGACGATGATCAGCGCGTTCCAGCGGGCGTCCATGTCGAAGATGACTACCCAGATGCGGAAGAGCATGTAGACGGCCACCTTCGTGTGCAGGCCTGAGAATAGGCCCATGACGGCGGCAGACGTGGAGGGGTAGGTGCGCGGCAGCCAGGTGTGGACCGGGAAGACGCCGGCCTTGGCGGCGATGGCGATGATGACCAGGCCGGTGGCCACGGTGATCGGGCCGTTGCCAGCCGCCGCGCCACGAAGGGCAGCGATGTTGACCGCGCCGGCCACGCCGTAGATGTAGCCCACGCCCATCACGAGCAGGGTCGACGCCGCCAGGTTCACCAGCACGAACGTGCGGGCAGACAGGAGGCGATTGCGGGTACCGGTCATGGCGATGAGGCCGTAGGACGGCAGCAGCATCACTTCGATCATGACGAAGAAGTTGAACAGGTCCGCGGTGAGCAGCGCGCCGGAGACACCGGTGATGAGCACCAGGGTCAGTGGCGTGAAGTAGCGGGCCTGGGTTTCACCGGCGACGCTGGCGAACCAGTTGGAGGTCAGCGCCACGATCATGGTGGTGATCAGCATGATGGCGGAGAACTGGTCGGCGGCAAAGGAGATGCCGACGCCACCCTGGTACAGGCCGATGACGTGGGAGATGGTGCCGTGTTCGGCGGTGTAGCCGTACAGCCAGATGGCCAGGCCGAGGTTGATGGCGGGGATGATCAGGCCCAGGGCGTCGTTGCCGCGTTTCCAGGGACTGAGCGTCGTCACTGCCGCCATGATCAGGGGCAGCGCGACGAAGACTGGGAGGATTGCGTCCGCACTCATGCGCGTGGTGCTCCTTCCGTGTTGTTCATCTTGTTCGGGTTGAGGCGCGCGGTGCGGCCTGCGGTGGACAGCGCGGACGGGCTCAGCCGCATGAGGTCGTAGGTGCCTGCGACGCCGGTTGGGTTGTCCATGGTGTCGTCATCCCTGCCGAGTGAGGCCAGCATGAGCAGGATCGTGGTCGTCGCCATGGCGATAACGATGGCGGTGAGCACGAACGCCTGCGGCAGCGGGTCGGACAGGTCGGCGAAGGCGGTGCGGGAGGGGAATGCCTCGCCGCGCCAGGCGCCGATGCCGGTGGCCAGCAGCGTCAGGTTGGAGGCGTGTCCGAAGAGGGACATGCCGAAGATGATGCGGACCATGCCGCGCTGCAGGATCATGTAGACGGACCCTGCAACCAGGACCGCGATGGTAAGTGCCATGACCATGTGGTTTACAGCTCCTTCGTGGTAACTGGGCGCGGGTTTTCCGCGGGGTTGAGTGGGGCTGGGTGTGCGTCGACGGGCTCGGCGGGTGCCTCCGGCTCTGGGACATCCGGCAGCGGGTTTTCGCCGCCGCGGGTGTAGGTGAGGTCGGAGATTTCGGTGCCGGGGCGCAGGTAGCCGCCCAGCGCGTTGAGCGCCTGCGTGACCATGCCGAGCACGGCGAGGTAGATGCCGAAGTCGAAGATGAGGGACGTCGTCATGTGCTGCCCGGCGATGGTGCCATGGATGGCGTACATGAAGCCGCCCTCGAGGAAGCCGAGGAAGCCGGAGCTAATCGCGATGATGATGCCCCAGCCCGTCAGCCTGATCGGGGTGAGTTGCTTGACGACGTACGCGTCCGCGCCACGGGACAGGTAGTTGATGCCGAACGCGGTGGCCAGCACGAGCGCTGCGACGAAGCCGCCGCCGGGCGCGGTGTGGCCGCGGAAGAAGATGAGCACGGACAGAATCGACAGGATCGGCACGACGAGCGCGGAGGCTTTGCGCAGTGGCAGCGAGTTGAGCTGCGACTGGCCGAATGGGCGTGGGCGGGTGCCGGCCTCGAACATGTGGCGTGGCATGGACTGGACGACGGCCGCGATGACCACTGCCGCCATGCCGAGCACGGAGAGCTCGCCGAGGGTATCGAAGCCACGGAACTCAACGATGATGACCGCGACAATATTGTCCGCGCTGGTCATTGTGCCGCCCTCGGTGAGGTACCAAAGCGCCAGGTCGGAGCGGTCGTGGCGGCCCAGCAGGGCGTAGACGCCGAGGAAGGCGACCACGCCGGCGAGGGCGGCGACGACGGCCGCGAAGACCTTGCGTGAGGTCGGAGTCTTCGGGAAGGTGCGGGGCTGGTAGCGCAGCACCACCATGATGACCACGACGGTCAGCGACTCGACGAGGAACTGGGTGAGCGCCACGTCGGGTGCGCCGAGCATGAGCATCTGCAGCGTCATGCCCACGCCTGTGGTGCCCAGCAGAACTGCCGCGGCGAGGCGGGATCGGGTGCGCGCCAGGCCGATGACGGACAGGGTGATGATGGCGAATGGGATGAGGTCCCACCAAACGTCGATGCCTTCGGCGCGCGGCGCGAGTGGCATGCCGTCGACACCCTCGGTGAACACGGCGGTGCTCACGCCGAGGACGAGGATGCACAGCACGGTCGGCAGCAGATGGCGCGACGGGTTGAACGTGTCCGCCATGAGCCCCAGCCAGCGCCCGACAGCGCTCAGCCCGCGGACCATGGCGTTGAGCAGGTCGTTGCCGCTGGTTGGCAGCAGCTGCTTATTCTCGACGGCCGCAAAGAACGGCTTGCGCACGAAGAGGATGAAGCAGATGCCCAGCACGAGCACCGTCAGCGAGACGATGAACGGCGCGTTCAGGCCGTGCCACAGCGCCAGGTGCGAGTGGAACTCGGTGTCGCCCGTGATGGTGCGTACACCTGCGTTGATTGGGCTGTCCACCCAGCCGAGCATGAACGGCAGCAGCAGGGAGGTCAGGCCGGGTAGCGCGGCTGGCAGCCAGAGCGCGACGGGCGCTTCGGTGACGTGCGGCATGGGCTTCGTGCCGTCGATAAATGCGCCGAAGACGATCTTTGCCGAGTAGATGAAGGTCAGCAGGGCGGCAAGGCCGGCGACGGCGAGCAGGAGCGGGCCGAAGCGGGTGGCGTCGAACGCCGTGAGGATGGATTCCTTCGAGATGAAGCCGAACAGTGGCGGGATGGCGGCCATGGAGGCCGCGGCGACGCAGGTGGAGGCGAAGGTGAACGGCAGCTGCTTGTACAGCTGGCCGAGGCGGCGAATATCGCGGGAGCCCGCCTGGTGGTCAACGACGCCGATGAGCATGAACAGGGAGGACTTGAATAGCGCGTGGGCCAGCGTGTGCACCATCGCGGCGGCGAGCGCCGCCGGGGTACCGATACCGATCGCCGCGACGATCCAGCCCAGGTGGGAAACCGTGGAGTAGGCCGTCAGGTGCTTCAGGTCCGTCTTCGTGATGGCGAAAGCGGCGGACATCAGCGCGGTGAACAGGCCGGTGACGAGCAGCAGCGTGTTCCACGCGGTGACGTCGTGGAAGATGGTGGAGAAGCGCAGCAGGAGGTAGACGCCCGCCTTGACCACTGCCGCCGCGTGCAGGAACGCGGAGACTGGTGTGGCTGCCGCCATGGCTTCGGGCAGCCAGAAGTGGAAGGGGAACTGCGCGGCTTTGGTGAAGGCGGAGAAGCCGATGAGCAGCGCCACCGTGGTGGTCAGCCCTGGCGATTGCGCCCACACCGGCGAGGCGAGCACCGCGCTGAGCTGCGTCGTTCCCGCCGTGACGGAGACGACCGCGAGGCCAGCCAGCAGCGTCAGTCCGCCGAAGAAGGTCAGGATGAGCGTGCGGTAGGAGCCGGCTTCGCCGCCGGAGCCGGAGCGCGCGATGAGCAGGAAGGACGCAATTGAGACGAGTTCCCAGCCGATGAAGAGGAGCACGGTGTCGTCCGCAAGCACGAGCAGCAGTACCGAGAGGGTAAACGCCGTCATGATGGTGTAGAAGCTGGTGTTGCCCTCGCGCTTTGGCAGGTAGGCGGCCGAATATATAAGGACGATTCCGCCAATGATGAGTGCCAGGAGCGCGAAGAAGATACTCAGGCCGTCCGCGCGTAGCGAGAACGCGATCTCGGTGCCGGGCCCGAGGATGTCATTGGCCCAGGTGACGGACCATGTTTCTACGTTTCCTTGGGAAACGCTGGGAAATTCGCGGCCCAGCGTGACCGCTGCGGCGAACAGCAGGAGCGCCAGTGGCCAGCCTGCTTTCCTGTCGAACACTCGCACGAGCAGCGGCGATAGTGGGACCGTCGCGGCCACGAATGCGAGCACGAGAGGTAGTGCCATGGTGAACCCTCTCCAAGATTGAAAACTGTCAGTTGCTTTAAAGGGTAGCAACAAGCTTGGACAAGGCCACAACAACTTTGCGAACGTGCGGTGTGCCCTCCAGCCTTCATGCAGTTGCAGGGGTTACATTGTGCACCATGAAGTGGCGCGTGTTGTGTGTGTTGTTGGTGTGTATTGTTGCGGCGTTCTTGCCGTTGAGTCCGGTGAGTACCTGGATGTCCTCGCAGGGGGACGCCAGCGCGCCGCAGCTGCCGTCGGACAAGGGGAATCCGAATGAGGCGCGCCGCGCGGCGGGGGAGGCCAACACGCAGGCGGGCTTCCTCACGCAGGGCACTCAAGAGCTTGTCGACGGCACCTCCCAGCTCACCGGCGGTGCCGACGAACTCGTCGCCGCGATCTCCCAGGCGCAGGCTGGTGCTCAGGAGTTGTCGGCGGGGATGGTGCAGCTGCAGGCGGCCACGGGGCAGCTCGGGGGCGGGGCGACGGAGGTCGCGGACGCGATCGGCCAGGTCGTCGAGCAGGCCACGGCGTTCGATGCGGTGCGCGGCCAGGTCACCGCTGCCATCGACCGCGCCCTCGTATCGACGAAGGCCTCCAAGGACCCGGACGTCATCGCCGCGCGTGAGCAGCTCCAACAGCTGAAGGTGCAGGCAGAGAACGCGCAGCTGCCGCCGGAGGTTGTAGCGCAGATGAACAAGCTGCGCGACGGCTCCCGCGAGGTGGCCAACCAGCTGGCGGTGCCGGGGTACGCCTACCACGACGGTGTGTATAGCGCCACGAACGGCGCCCAGCAGCTTGCAACCGGCCTGACCCAACTTAATAACGAGGCGCAGGGCGCGGTCGGAGGTATCGCCCAGCTTGATGAGGGCGTCGCAAAGATTGACCACATGGCGAACTTGACCGCCGACCAGATCCGCGCGGTACGCGGCGCGCTCCCGGCGCCCGCCGCAGCGCAGGCCGACACGGAGGGATCGGAGCAGGAGCCGCAGGAGTCCTCGCTGGCCCCGGTCGCTGCGATGCTGGTTGCAGCGCTCGTGGGGCTTGGTGGCGTCGGTGTCGCCGCGGCGGCGTGGTTGTCCCGCACGAGGCGGTGGTTGGCGCTAGCGCTGGGCGTCGTGCTGCTGGCGGTTGCCGGTTGGGTGCTTGTACTCATCCTGGGCCAGAACTTAAGCCCCGCGGCCCTGGGGATCGCTGCTCTCGCGCTGCTGTGCGGTGCGGCTGCATCCGCCGGTGTGACGACGGCGCTCGCGGCGTTGTTCGGGCGCGGATGGGGGACCCTGGTTGCCGCAATCCTGATAATTTTTCAGATGGGGGTAGTCGGGTGGGTCTGGAAATCCGCCGCGACTGCTCCTGTGGGTGGGGTTCTGGAAGCGCTTTCGGCGGCGATGCCGATGCACTGGCTGGCCGCGTCGCTCTCGAGTGCGGGCAATAACGGCTCTGCACAGGCACTGTGGATTGGTGTCGGTATGAGCGCGCTCGTTGCGGTGGTTGGGCTGCTCGGTGGGGTGCCGACGCGAAGCAGTATTGCGGCTCACGTGGAGGAATAACCCAAGCGCACAGACACGGTTCCTACTTTCGGAGGGGTTTGTGTTAATCTAGCAATGCTCATTTCAAGTAATAGGGGCTTGGATTGAGTAGTCTCCTTTCGCCCCATTGTGGGCAAGAAAGGGGTTAGGGATGGGGAAGGCCCCGTCGGCTTCGGTCGGCGGGGCCTTCACTTATGCAAATTTAAGTGTTTTACCGATGTTGGGGATTGGTTACACTATTCCTGTATTTGCAATGTTTGTGCGGAATAACGTAACGCGCAATTATTGATTGGAGCTTTTTTCATGAATCCCAAGACCAGCCGCAGCGGCCGTACTGTCGGCCGTGCCGGACTCACCCTTACGTCGACGATCGCACTTGCCCTCGGCGGCGCGGCCGTCGTTGCGCCCACGCCGCACGCGGGCGCGCAGGAGACAGGAGGTGAGAACCTTGCCTATACCGGCGACATTGTGGCCCTCGGAGATCAGCAACAGTCGGAGGGGCTTGGTGAAAACTCCTGCGCGATAGATCTGGGCAGTACCAACGAAGGCCAAAACCACGCGGGGTTCAGGTTCGACCTGAAAAACCCCACTGATGAAACCCCGAGTAAGACCGAATTCGGCCTCCAAATGCACTTTGACACCTCAAAGCAGCGCACGTTTACTTGGGGTTATTTCACCGACTCGGGGCGAGTCCCCGTGGCCCCCGGTAAATCAGCTTTAGGGGTCGTCCCCGTGGGGGAAAAGTTCAAAGAGGAAAACCCTTTTACGGTCAACGACGAAGCTGCCCCCGGCAAAATTACAGCCAGCAAGCAGCAGCGAAACCTAAATGGCGAGTTCACCTTCAGCGAGCAGTTTCAACAGAAGGCCGTGGGGGACGAGGGGCTGACGCTGGCGTGGCGCGGCGACTACACCACGGAGGACCCACAGACTAAATTCTTCGGGGGTAATTTCGCTATCGGAGCGAAGGTTAACCCGTGGCCGAGTGAGAGCGATAGCTGCCAACGCTTAGAGCTTGACTGGAAAGACGTGGTCAACCAGGTAGTCAAGCCTGGCGAAAAGATCGTCATCGCCGAGGCTAAAGGGAAATTCACGGAAGCCGACCTTGACCGCATCCGCATCAAGATCGAATCCGGTGACAGTGGCGCGCTAAAAGACGCAAAGATTACCCGCAACGGCAACAAATTCGAGCTCGAGTGGCCAAAATTTGTTGACGACCGTTTGCTGGACAGTCAGCAGAACCTCAAGTTCACAGCCGTTGCTATGCCACGAACCGTTGAGCAGCTCAACACGCTGGCAAATACCGGGGAGAATGAATACGGAGAGCAGAATACGGGCAAGGTCACCGAAAGCTCCATTGCGCTGCCACGCTACAACACGGCAAACGAGCTCAGCTCCCACTCCATCAGCGTCGATGACACCCGCCTGCACAACCCGCAGTACACCAAGAACCAGGTGGCAATCACATCCGGGGTAGCGAACAACACGCCGACCGATCAACCACAGGAGATCATCTTCGAGGAAGTTGCCGACGAAAATGGCGATAAGCTCGCGGACCTGAAGAAGAAGTACGACGCCGAGATCACCCTCGACGACCGCCTCGTGTATGACGGCTGGACCGCCAAGTTCGCTGACCCCGAAAAGGGCGACTACCGCGTGATCGTCACGGCGCCAGCAGGCTTCGAAAAGCCTGTTCCTGGTACGTTTGCCCAGCCTGTTGTTCACGTGCGCTACACCAACGGTTCCAAGGATGTCATCCCACTGCTCGTGGTCGTGGACCCGAACCACACGCAACAGACCCAGCTTGATTACCCTGACAAGCCCAAGCAGAAGCCACAAGGCGTCGAGATGAAGCACACGCCCAACCTGACGCGGGTTCTGGGCAAGGGGGGCGTCATCAAGCCTGCTAAGTACGAGCTTGTCGAGGGCTCCTACGACAAAGACAACTGGGACGTCAAGATTAACCCAGACACTGGTGAAATCACCGCTACGGCCAAGGAAAACGTCCCGAACTTCACCTTGATCAAACCCGTAGTGAAGGCAACTTACCCGGACGGCACCACCGACGAAGCGTCGGCGCCGTTCCAGGTTGTCTCGAACGTGAAGGTGCCGGAATACGGCGCGACCTCCGGTAGAGCCGAAGATACGGTCACGCTGAAACCGACACTGCCGGATTTCGGAGTCGGCGGCAACGCCGATGACGAAGCCCCGAACCGTTACACCTTCCCGGATGGTTCCCTGGAGTACAAGGCCGGCGACTGGACGATCACCATCGACGAAAAAACCGGCGAGCTGACCAGCACCATCCCGAAGAACGCGCTGCCTGGGGCCTACATCACAGTTCCGGTGAAGACGCACTACGCAAGCGGATCTGTGCCGCAGGAAGTTACCGGCACCATTAACGTGATCGGCAACGGTACAGGTTCCGATATTGCAAACTACCCGCCGCAGGTGACCAAGGCTGGTGTGCCGGTATCTTCGAACATCAATACCCAGCTGTCGGACCCGAAGCTGGCGAAGTATGAACTGCCGAAGAGCCTGCCGAAGGGGTGGAAGTTCGACGTCGCCAACGACGGCACCGTGACCGCCACCCCGCCTAAGGACGCGAAGCCTGGGGACGAGGAAACCGTCGATGTCCACGTAACCTACCCGGACGGCTCCAAAGCCGACGTGCCCGTCACCGTCACCGTCGTGGGCGCCGACAAGGACATGAACAACCCGAAGTACCCAACCAAGCACGGCAAACCGGGCGACACTGTAGAAAGCAGTGTCGATGGCAAGGACATCCGCAAAGAGTCGGAGCCAAAGTTCTCGCTTATCACGGACCCGAAGGACCCGAACTACATCGCGCCGCCGCGCAACCTGACATGGGACCAGGTCACAATCGACCCAGAAACGGGTACGATTACCACCCCAATCAGCAAGAACGCCGTGCCGGGCACCTCCGCGGACATCCCTGTGCGCGTCACGTACAAGGACGGCTCGACGGATACCACCATCGCCACCGTCGTGGTTGTTGGTGACCAAGCCAACGTCCACGAGCCACGCTATGCGCAGCAGGAGACGAAGCCGGGCGTCAAGAAGACATCCGACATCACTGAGGACACGAAGGTCCCCGAGAGGGACCTGGCCGACAAAACGCCGTATAGCGTGCCCAAGACCGTCGACGGTTGGACCGTCAGCGTCGACGACAAGGGCGTCGTCACCGCAACCCCGCCGAAGACAGCGAAGCCAGGCGATCACATCGACGTGCCCGTCACCGTCACCTACAAGGACGGCTCCAAGGACGTAGTCAACGCGCCGTTCGTCGTGCGGCAGGAAGACAAGGACATCTATGAGCCGGGCTACTCCGTCGAGTCGACTGCCCCGAACAAGTACGTTAGCCGTGTAATCACACCGGAAAACCTGCCGAAGGACACGAAGTACGAACTCGCACCTCGCCAGGAAGGCGATTGGACGTACGAGATCAATCCGGACACGGGCGAGGTCACCGTTACGCCGCCAGCAGACGCAAAACCAGGCGACAAGCAGACCAAGAACGTCACGGTCAAATACCCGGACGGCTCCACGGAGGACGTCCCGGTCACCACAATCGTGAACCTGACCAACAACTATGAGGCGGAACCGGTGTACCCGCCGAAGACCACCTACCCGGGTGAGCAGACGGTGTCGCCGCTGCGCATTGAGCAAGCGGCAAACGCGAAGCAGGACGTGAAGCCGGCAGCGAAGGACCCGTACCGAATCGTGCCGAAGCCGGGCGTCGTTGACCCCACCGGGGAGACGAATGAATTCGGCAACCCTGTGTTCAAGATTCAAAGCGCGAAGGGGAAGGAATGGATCGCCAGCCTGGATAAGGACGGCAACGTCCTTGCCACCCCGCCAGCTGACGCCGAACCAGGCGACCTCATCGACGTGCCCGTGAACGTCACCTACGAAGACGGCTCAATCGACACTGCCAACGCGCCGATCACGGTCGTTGGTCAGCCGAAGCGCGAAGTGCCGTTCGACGTGAAGGTCGTCGAGGATCCAAACATCCCGGCCGGCCAGCACAAGGTCGTCACCAAGGGCGTACCGGGCACCGAGGTCATGGACCGCGACGGCAATTGGATCCGCAAGATGGACCCAGTGACCGAAGAGATCCATGTTGGCACCAAGCCAGCCACCGCTGGCACGAAGACCACCTGGACCGCGCCAATCCCGCACGGCTTCATCGAACGCCCGAACAAGGACCTGGCGCCCGGCACCATCAAGGTTGTCCAGGAAGGCGAGAACGGCGAGAAGACGTTCACCGCTGACTTCAGCGCGACCGGCGGCGAAGCTGGCGTCGAAACGAAGGAAGAGATCACGAAGAAGCCGAAGGACCGCATCGTTGAATACGGCCCGGCGGCGGACGCAACCGAACTGGTCACCAAGACCACCAAGCGCGTCCCATTCGAAACCGAAGTCACCATCGACCCAACCCTGAAACCAGGCGAAAAGGTCGTCGACCAGCAGGGTGAGTATGGCGAAGAGGTAGAAACCTCCACGCAGAAGATCGAGAACGGCAAACCTTCAGGCGACCCAGTTGTTGAGACGAAGCGCACCAAGGACCCAGTCACCGAGAAAATCCGTGTAGGCGGTGCGCCGACCGAGAACACCGACGTCACCAAGACCGAAATCGAAGTGCCGTTCGAAACCCGCATCGTCTTCGACCCCGAGCTGGAAGTCGGCGAGCAGAAAGTCGACCCCGATCACCCAGGCGTACCTGGCAAGGACGAGTTGACCACCACCCGGACCATTAAGAACTCCCAAATCACCGACACCCGCACCGAAAAGACGCGCGTCGCTGAACCACAGGACCGCATCATTCGCGTCGGAACCAAGGAAAAGCCAGGCATCACGCCTGAAATCCACTGGACGGAAGAGACCCCGTTCAAGGTCATCGTGAGGGAGGACCCAACACTCGACGCCGGCACCCACAAGATCGCGCAGCCAGGTAAGGCAGGCAAGATCTCGCACAAGGTAATCGACGGCGTCCCACAGAAGCCAGAGGTCCAAGAGCCAGTCGACCAAATCATCCTGGTTGGCACCAAAAAGCAAACCAAGCAGACTGAGCTACGCGAGACCATCCACACCCCAGTCCCATTCGAGACCGAAATCCGCAAGGTAGACACCCTGCCAGCCGGCGCAGTACGAACCGTGCAAGAAGGCACCTACGGCGAAAAGGTCACCGAAAAGATCTGGAAACTTGTCGACGGCAAGGTGGTCGGCGACCCCGTCGAAAACACCACCGACACCAAGCAGCCAACCAAGCGCATCATCGAAGTCGGCGTAGGCAAGGTCGTGCCAACCTACGGCAAGGTCGTGCAAGACCCAGGCGCCACCAACGAAGTGCCACTGCAGGAAGGCTCCAAGGTTCCAGCAAACGCCAAGATCGAAATCGACCCCAACTGGAAGCCAGAGATCGAAGGCTGGAAGGCCACCATCGACGAACACGGCAACGTCTTATCGACGCCACCAGCGGACGCCAAACCCGGCGACTCCGTCCTAATCCCAGTCAAGGTCACCTACAAAGACGGCAGCAGCGTCATCGTCCCGGCCTTCGCCTCCGTGAAGGACAAGTCCGACGCTCCGAAGGCAAACTATGGCGCCCTCAAGGTGCTGCCAGGCGAAACCGGCACGCAGCAACCAGCCGACGCCACCGATGGAGATAAGTACTCCGTACCAGGCGACGTCGACGGCTGGGAGACCAGCGTCGACGAGCGCGGCGTCGTCACCGCGAAGGCGCCGAAGAGCGCCAAGCCAGGCGACTGGATCCGCGTCCCCGTCACCGTCACCCCGAAGAACGGTGAAACCTACACCACCTACGCGGTGTTCACCGTCGGCAACCAGCCAATCGAGCCATCGGAGCCGCTGAAGCCGAGCGAGCCTTCGACGCCTGCAGTTCCAGGGCTGTACTACCCGCCGGCCATCACCACGCCGGGCACTGAGACTCAGATCAAGATCGGCAAGCACACCGACGGCAACACCTACGCCCTCGGCGCACTGCCGAAGGGCTGGAAGGCGACCGTCTCCAAGGACGGAAACCTGCAGGTCACCCCACCAGCCGACGCCACCCCAGGCGAAAAGGTCGACATCCCAGTCACCGTCACCACCGCCAGCGGCAAGAAGTACGAGGTGAAGACGGTCGTGGGCGTCATCGCCAAGGACAACGCGAAACCTGGTGAGCCCGGCAAGCCCGGTGAGCCTGGCAAACCTGGTGAAGGCTCCTCCGCCGACGGCTTCAAGCGCTGCATGGCCAACATGTTCGCGCTCAACAGCCCAATCCTGTGGCTGCTGCCAATCGGCCTCGCAGCCGCAGTCGGTGCCCCAATCGCGGAGGCCCTCCAGCCGCAGTTGAACGGCCTGACCGCCCAGTTCAACGAAGCAATGCGCCGCAACACCCCAGACCGGGGTGAGGGCGGCCGCGGCTGGGAACGCCCAGACTGGGTCCGCGAAATCGACGCCCAGGTTGCAGCCATCAACAAGCAGTTCGCCCCAGTCGGCGAGCAGCTGCGCCCAATCGGTATCGCACTCGGCGCAATTGCCGCCGGCGCCCTCGCGATCTCCCTAATCAAGCAGGCGTGCGAACCCGAAGGCTTCGACCACGGCATGACCATCTTCGGATCCTCCAAGGAAGGTGAGCCAAGCGCAGCCTCCAGCAAGAAGGGTGCCATCCATGACGCCATCATGGGGAGCTCCAACAAGGAGAACAAGGAGAAGTAGCGCCGTCTAGGCCAGGGAACCCGTCCAGTCGCCGTCTCGTGTCGGTGGCTGGGCGGGTTTTCGCCTTCTCGGTGGCTTTCGGGGTGTTCTCCTGCCGGCCGCAGACACCAAATTCCCACCTAGCCGCTCGGTGAACTGGGGGAACGCTGGTGCCTCTTGCCCGAATCGGGGAATATGGTGCGGAAATTGTGCAGCGAGTGACAATGGACGGTGACAATGGACGCAAGTCTGCCGACTGACTCCGGCAAAAGCCCAGGTCGTGAAAAGTGTGTTGCGTTCTTTGTCACTCGAGTCGGGTGGGCACCTAGGGGCAGACACCAAATTCCCTCGCCGAAAGTCGACGACCTGGGGGTTTGCATATCCGTCTTTCCAAACCCTGGAATTTGGTGCGTGGGGTGTTTGATGTGACACCAAATTCCCTCCCAGCCCCTTGGTGGCCTGGGGAAACGCTGGCGCCCCTGCTCGAAACAAGGAATTTGGTGCGCGGGGCGTTCGCGGGCGTTCGGCAAAGCCCCAGGCTCACCCAGGCAACGCGAAACCCCGCCGCAGAAGCGGCGGGGTTTAACTGGTCGGGATAACAGGATTTGAACCTGCGACCTCTTCGTCCCGAACGAAGCGCGCTACCAAGCTGCGCCATATCCCGTGGGCACCTGGTTATGTTACTCCTGTGCCCGCGAAAAACAAAAGCGCTGGTCAGGAGCGTTCCGTGATGTGGAGCAACGCCGCGGATGGTGGGCAGAAGATGCGCACGGGGGCGTATTTGGAGGTGCCCAGGCCGTTGGAAACTTCCATCCACATGCGGCCGAAGCGGTGCAGGCCGGAGGCGCGTTCGCGGTCGATGTCGGCGTTGGTGACGATGGCGCGCTCGCCAGGCAGGCAGATTTGGCCGCCATGGGTGTGGCCGGACAGTGCCAGTTGGTAGCCGTCGCGTTCGAAGGCGTCGAGGACTTCCCGGTAGGGGGCGTGGAGCAGCGCGATGGAGAGGTCGGCGTCGGGGTGGGGTGCGCCGGCGATGGTGGAGTAATCGTGCAGGTTGTGGTGGGGGTCGTCGACGCCGGCGATGGCGAGGCGGACGTCGTTAATTTTGAACTCGAGGCGACGGTGGGTGGCGTCGTGCCAGCCGTGCTCCTGGAATGCGGCGCGCATGCCTTTCCAGGGGAGGTCGACATAGGAGGGTTCGCGCTTGGTGCCAAGCAAGTATTTGAAGGGGTTGACGGGGCGGGGTGCCCAATAGTCGTTGGTGCCGAAGACGAACGCGCCCGGGATGTCGAGGAGCGGGCCGAGGGCTTGGAAGACCCAGGGGACGCCTTTGGGGTCGGAGAGGTTGTCGCCGGTGTTGATCACGAGGTCGGGGTGGAGTTCGGCGAGGCTGGAGACCCAGGCGACTTTGGCGCGCTGACCGGGGATCATGTGGAGGTCGCTGATGTGCAGGATGTCGAAGGAGTCCCGCCCGTCGAGGGTGCCGGGTGGGAGCAGGGGGAGGGCGTATTCCTTCAGGCGGTAGTTGTTGAGCTGGCTCACGCCGTACGCGGCGGCGACTCCGGCAGTGGCTCCGGCGACCCCGGCGGCAACTCCGGCGGCGCGCGTCAGGCGTTTGAGGGAAGTGTTCACGCGTCCTAGCGTACAGATGGACTACGCTTTCCCACATGAGTGAATTGAAAGAGCAGCTGCGCGCAGACCTGAAGGCTTCGATGAAAGCGAAGGAGAAGGAGCGCACCGGCACGATTCGTATGTTGTTGGCCGCGATCCAGACCGCTGAGACCGAGGGTGCGAAGCACGAGGTGGACGACGCGGAGATTTTGAAGATTATTGCCCGCGAGGTGAAGAAGCGCCGCGAGTCCGCGGAGATTTACGCCACGAACGGCCGCCAAGAGCTTGCCGACGCCGAACTCCACGAAGCCGAAATCCTTGAGGCGTACCAGCCCGCCCAGCTCACGGACGAGGAGGTTGACGCCCTGGTGGAGGAGACCGTCGCCGAGGTCGGCGCTGAGTCGATGGCGCAGATGGGGCAGGTCATGAAGGCTGCGAACGCGAAAGCCGCCGGCCGTGTTGACGGCAAGCGGCTCTCCACGGCGGTCAAAGCCCGCCTGAGCTAGAGGCCTAGAGCCTAGCCTTATTGGAAGACGTTCGTGAGCGCATCGCGGGCGTCGTTCAGCGATTGCTGAATGCCGTCGAAGTCGACGGCGGGGGCTTGCGTGCTGGTCGGCGGCGGGGTGGACGCCGACGGTGACGCGGTGGGGGAGGCGGCGCTGCCGTCGGACACGTTGAGGGTCACCATGGTGCCCTGCGTGAGTGCGGGATTGGCGGGGATCGCGGCGATGACGTTACCGGCGGGCGCCCCGTTGCCGAAGACGGTTTGGGTGGTCACGTTGAACCCTTGCGCCTGGAGCTGCTGCTTGGCGGTGGCGGCCGGGAGGCCGACGACGGCGTCGAGCGCCGACTGCTTGGTGCCGCGCGTGTAGGTCGCGTTGGTCGGCGGTAGGCCCGCGGCTGCAGCTCCGGGGACGCCGTGGGCGGCCTGGAACCAGGTGCGCGCGGCCTCGTTGCCGCCGAACAGGTTGCCTACGGAGCATTGGCGCACCGGGCCGGTGCACAGCGGGGTGGTTTGGGTGCCGTCGTTGAAGATGTAGGGCGCGCCGGCCATTCCGCGGGTGAACCCGAGGAACGCGGAGGACTGGTGGGACTCCGTGGTGCCGGTCTTGGCTGCGACGGGCGCGGTCCACCGGGAGGCGGCGGCTGCGTCCTTGGCGGTGCCGTCGATAGTGTCGTGTGACATGCCGAGGGCGAGCGCGCCCGCGATCTCCGGGTCGAGGACTTGCTCGCACGGCGGGCGCTGGATGAATACTTCCTGCCCGTGCTTGTCCACGACGCTCTTGATTGGGTTCGGCTCGCACCAGCGGCCACCCGCGGCCAGTGTGGCGCCTACGTTGGAGAGTTCGAGCGGGTTCACGGCGGTGGGGCCCAGGACGAAGGAGCCCATGTTTTCTTCCTTCGCCGCTTGGGCGACGGAGCGGCCGTCGCCAAATGAATTGGGGTCGGTGTAGGAGCGAAGGCCCAGGCGCACCGCCATATCCACTGTTGGGGTGACGCCGACGCTCTGGATGAGCTCGATGAACGAGGTGTTCGGGGACTGGGCCAGGGCGTCACGCAGGGTCATTTGTGGCGGGTAGACGCCGGCGTTCTCCACGCAATAGGCGCCTGCGGGGCAGCCTGCGGCGCCGCCCTTGCCCATGCCGTAGACCACGGAGCGCACCGGCGTGTTCAGCATCGAGTCGAGACCGTAGCCCTGCTCGAGCGCAGCCGCGGCGGTGAAAATCTTGAACACGGAACCTGCGCCGTTGCCCACCATCGACGTGGGCTGTGGCAAGATCGTCTGGTTCTTCTCCAGCTCAAGGCCGTAGTAGCGCGAGGACGCCATTGCGAGGATGTCGCGGGAGTCCGCGCCGGGCCGGATCACGTTGAGTACCTCTGCCACGCCGTGGGTGGCGGGGTTCACGTTGCTGCGTACCGCCTGCACCGTTGAGGCCTGCACCGCCGGGTCCAGGGTGGTGGTGATGGTGTAGGAACCGCGCTCGATCTCGTCGAGGCTCAGGCCCTTGCTCTCCAGGTATTGCAGGGCGTAGTCACACATGAACCCTGCGTCGCCGGCGGTGATGCAGCCGTCCGGCAGGCCCTTCGGCTTGTCCACCACGCCCAGTGGGGTCGCCGCGTAACGGTCCGCCTCCTCCTGGGTGAGGTGGCCTTCGTTCGCCATGTTCTGCAGGACGGTGTTGCGGCGCTGCGTCGCGCCCTCCGGGTTCGTGTACGGGTTGAGGTATTCGACCGACTGCAGCAGCCCCACCAACAGCGCCGCTTGTGGCGGGTTCAGCTCGGATGCTGGGATGTCGAAGTAGATGCGGGCTGCGGCCTCGATGCCGTAGGCGTGGTTCCCGAACGAGACCAGGTTGAGGTAGCGGGTGAGGATCTCGTCTTTCGTCAGTGTCTTGTCCAGGTCGGAGGCCATGCGCATCTCGCGCAGCTTCCTCGGGATCGACTGCTCGGTCGCCGCCTGCGCCTCCTCGTCGTTGCCGGCCTCGACGAGCCACAGGTAGTTCTTCACGTACTGCTGATTAATTGTCGACGCCCCCTGCTCGACACCACCGGCCAGCACATTCGTCACCATGGCCCTCGCGAAGCCTTGCATATCAACGCCGTCGTGCATATAAAAGCGCCGATCCTCTGTGGAAACCAGTGCATGTTTTACATGTGCTGAAATTTTTTCGCTTGGAACTTCGTATCTACGCTGTTTGTATAACCACGCAATGGGGGTGCCGTTGACGTCCGTGACGGTAGTGACTCCGGGGACATCGCCGTGCGTCAGGTCGAGCAAATTCGACTGCATTGTATTCGCAGTGCGCGCAATAGCGAGGCCCGTTAGGCCTGCGACCGGCGCTAAACACAGGGCAATCGCCAGCGCAACGGCGCAAAGGCCGAGCAAAAGGTTACCAAAGGAACGAAGTGCACTCACACCGTTACCTTAAATGAAACGCGGGGGAGAGTGAATAGGACGCCCCCATCTTTTGTGTGATGCATTTTACAAGGTTCATACCCTGTGAATACACTTACAAGCGCTTAATGGGTCTAAGTATTATACTTTGCCTCCCCTTGAAAGGAGACCGATTCATGACTGCCACTCTTGGAACCGCGACTTGCGAGGACACCCGCGCCATTCCGCGCCGCGTGAACTCTGCTGGGGATCTTGTGTTTGACCGTGGGGAGTGGATTACGCGTGCAATCTGTCGCGCAGGTGACCCAGATGCTCTCTTCGTACAAGGTGCCGAGCAGCGCAAGGCCGCAGAAATTTGTCGACGCTGCCCCGTCCAGCTCGAGTGCCTCGCCGAGGCGCTCGAAAACCGGGTCGAGTTCGGCGTGTGGGGCGGGCTAACCGAACGCCAGCGCCGCGCAGTTCTGCGCAAGAACCCCCAGGTCAACGACTGGGGTGAGCACCTCGTTGCCGGCCGCGAAATTATTGGGCTCTAAATATCGTCTAGGGTAGTGGCCATGACGAAATGGGAATACGCAACGGTACCGTTGCTCACGCACGCCACGAAGCAAATCCTAGACACCTGGGGTGAAGACGGCTGGGAACTCGTCACCGTCACCCCAGGTCCGACGCCCGACAGCGTCGTCGCCTACATGAAGCGCCCGCTGGAATAAGCGCCATGGCACGCACCGATTGGGCCGCGCGCCTCGCCGAACTCGGCATCACCCTGCCCGCAGTTGCCGCGCCCGTCGCCGCCTACGTCCCCGCGGTGCAGACCGGCAACCATGTGCACACGTCCGGGCAGCTCCCATTTATCGACGGCACCCTCCCCGCCACCGGCAAAGTCGGCGCCGACGTTTCCGCCGAGGACGCCTACAGCTACGCCCGGCAGGCCGCCCTGAATGCGTTAGCCGCCGTCGATAGTTTGGTGGGCCTCGGGCGCATCAAGCGCGTCGTGAAAGTCGTAGGCTTCGTCGCCTCCGACCCAACCTTCACCGAACAACCCGGCGTAATCAACGGCGCCTCCGACGTCATCGGCGAAATCTTCGGCGACGCCGGCGCCCACGCCCGCTCCGCCGTCGGCGTCGCCGTCCTCCCCCTCGACAGCCCAGTCGAAGTGGAACTCATCGTCGAGCTGCACTGATACAGCGCAGTGCCCCTAAGCGGGGGAATCGCGCTGTTTCGCAGCAAAATCCGCGCACAAGGCGGTAGGGTGGGTGACATGCAGCATCCCGCTTATAGTCAGTTGCGTCCTGTAACGGCATCCGTCGCGGTCGTTCTAGCGCCCAATCCAAGCTACGCGGCGCTCGAAGGCACAAACTCCTGGGTTGTGCGCGACCCCGAAGACGAATACAGCATCGTTGTCGACCCAGGCCCAGAAGACGAAGGCCACCTCAACGTTCTGCAAGCAAAAGCAGACAAAGTCGCCCTCATCCTGCTAACCCACCGCCACCACGACCACGCGGACGGCGCCCGTCGCTTCTCGCAGCTCACCGGTGCCCCAATCCGGGCCCTCGACGCCCGCTACACCCACGGCGCCGAACCGCTCACCGACGGCGAAATCATCTCCGTCGAAGGCATCTCCCCCAAGATCCAGGTTGTTGCCACCCCCGGCCACACCGCCGACTCCGCCTGTTTCTTCGTCTACACCCACGACGTCGAAGACGACCAGCTCGAAGGCATCATCACCGGCGACACCATCGCGGGCCGCCACACCACCATGATCTCCGAAACCGACGGCGACCTCGCCAAATACATGGAGACGCTCTCCATGCTGGAAGGCCGCGGCAAGAACATCCCGCTGCTGCCAGGCCACGGCCCCGACGCCGACGACCTCTCCGCCTTCGCCCGCAAATACATCGACCGTCGCGAGCAGCGCCTCGACCAAATCCGCGAGGCCCTGAAGAAGTACGGCGAGGACGTAGACATCAACACCCTTGTCGACGCCATCTACGACGACGTCGACCCCGTCCTCCGCGGCGCCGCCGAACAGTCCACGCGCGTCGCCCTGCGCTACCTGAAGGAACACTAGTTCCTGGCGTTTTGGGGGTTTGAAGCCCTAGTTGCCCTAGTTGCGGATGCTGGCAACTAGGGCTTTTGCTTTGCCTTACTGATTCGGGGAACTTTTTGGGCTCTCCGGGCGCTTCCGGGTGGGTAAGGCGGCGTTTCCCCAGGTGGGCCGGAGGGTTGCTCCTTCGCACACCTGGAAGAGTCCCCGCGCCGGGCTGGGGCTGCACCAAATTCCTGCTTTTCGGGAGGGCAACCCCGCGTTTCCCCAGGTCGCAACCCCGGCGCAAAGGAATTTGGTGTCTGGCCCGCCTACCCCCAACGGGCAGAAGACAGCGCCTTGTGTGGTGGGGAACTATTTGGGGTTCCATACCGACTTCGGAGGGGGGCTGCACCAAATTCCTGGATTTCAGGAGGGCGGGTTTGCAAAAGCTCAGGTCGCCGGAGGTTTGGGCTGGAATTTGGTGCGTGCTACTCCTGGGACTGCACCAAATTCCAGGATTTCGGGAGGGCAACCCCGCGTTTCCCCAGGTCGCGACCTCTGCGTAAAGGAATTTGGTGTCTAGCCCGCCTGCCCTCGCCCCAACCGATACGCCAAACAGGCAGAAGAAAGCCCCCGGGGAAGGCCCGGGGGTTCACAAATAGCAGGCAAAAGCAGTCTAGCGCGCGCGGCGGGCGAGGTGCTCTGTGTTCACGATGACCACGGACTTGCCTTCGAGGCGGATCCAGTCGCGGTGGGCGAAGGTCGCCAAGGCTTTGTTGACGGTTTCGCGGGACGCGCCGACAAGCTGGGCGATTTCCTCTTGGGTGAGGTCGTGGTTGACGCGCAGGACGCCACCTTCTTGGGAGCCGAAGCGGTTCGCCAGCTGGAGTAGCGTTTTGGCGACGCGGCCGGGGACGTCGGTGAAGATGAGGTCGGCGAGGGACGCGTTGGTGCGGCGCAGGCGGCGGGCCAGGACGCGCAGGAGCTGCTGGGAGATTTCCGGGTGGTTGTCGATCCACTTCTTCAGCAGCATGGAGTCCATGGTGGCCGCGGTGACTTCGGTGACGCACACTGCGGAGGAGGTGCGTGGGCCTGGGTCGAAGATGGAGAGTTCGCCGAACATGTCGGAGGGGCCCATGACGGAGAGGAGGTTTTCGCGTCCGTCGGGGGCGTGGCGGGCGAGCTTCACTTTGCCGTTGATGATGATGTAGAGGCGGTTGCCGGGTTCACCTTCGTCGAAAATGGTGGTGCCGCGGTTGAAGGTGACTGTTTCCATGTCTTGGATCAGTGCTGCGACGGCCGCGGGATCCACGCCTTGAAATATGCCCGCGCGGGCGAGAATTTCGTGTGCGCCTTCCATGAATCCTCCTTGTGAACGGGTGTGACAGGCCCGTGTTAGTTGTCACGTTTGCTATTGGAGTGTGCGTGTGTCACACCACACTGTGAACTGTACCACTAGTCGACTACTGCGGACTCCAGATGTTCCATTCCTACGGTGAACAGACCGAGAATGAGGGGGATCGCGACGACTAAGAGTACTGCCATGGCCCCCATCGTATCGCTTACCCCGTTAAGGTGAGAAAGCATGTCTGGTTCGTTGACGCCGCAGCAGCGGCGGGTCCCTGGTTCGCATCCGGTGTTGAAGGGGGAGGAGTCGCCGTTGGCGCGGAAGCGTCGGGCGCGGAGGATTAACCGTACGCTGGCGAAAGCGTTTCCGGATGCGCACGCCGAGTTGGATTTTTCCAACGCTTTGGAGTTGCTTGTGGCGACGGTGTTGTCGGCGCAGACGACGGATGTGCGGGTGAATCAGGTCACCCCCGAGTTGTTCCGGAGTTACCCGACGGCGGCGGATTACGCGGCGGCGTCGCAGGCGGATGTGGAGCGCATTATTCGGCCGACGGGGTTTTTCAGGGCGAAGGCGGCGAACTTGATTGGGTTGGGGCAGAAGTTGGTGTCGGACTTTGGGGGTGAGGTGCCGGTGGCGCTGGAGGACTTGGTGAGTTTGCCGGGGGTGGGCCGCAAGACGGCGCATGTTGTGCGGGGGAATGCGTTCGGTAGGCCGGGGCTGACCGTCGATACGCATTTTCAGCGTTTGATGCACAGGCTCATGCTTATCGACGCCTCCTTGGGCTCGAATGCGGTGAAGATTGAGCATGCTGTGGCCGAGTTGATTGAGCCTGCAGAGTGGACGATGTTTTCCCACAGGATCATTTTTGAGGGCCGGAGGGTGTGTCATGCGAAGTCGCCGGCGTGTGGTGTCTGCCCTATCGCGTACGATTGTCCCAGCTTTGGTCTGGAGGGTCCGACGGATCCTGCTGAGGCCGCGAAACGTGTCAAGGGCGAGATGGAGCAGCTGTGAGTGCGAGTAGGTCGGTGGGTGCGAGTGTTGCCGCGATTGTGGTGGTGACGGCGCTGGTGGTCGGAGGTGCGTGGCAGTTGCTGCGCCCTGACCAACCTGCGCAGCCGGGCGACCAGCCCGCACCGACGGCGCAGGTGGCGCAGCGCCCGGATTGCCCGGGTCCGACTGTGGCGGGTGTCGCGTTGCCGTGTTTGGGTGGGGACACGGGGCAGGGATCGGAGTCTGGCCTGACGGTGGTGAACGTGTGGGCGTGGTGGTGCGAGCCCTGCCGCGCGGAGTTGCCGTTGTTTGACGCGTTGGCGAAGGCGCACCCGGACGTGCGTGTGGTGGGGGTGCATGCGGATGGCAACGCTGCGAATGGGGCGGCGTTGTTGGGGGATGTGGGCGTCGATGTGCCGAGTTTTCAGGATGGTGAGAATGCGTTTGCGGGCGCGTTGGGGTTGCCTGCCGTGGTGCCGTTGACGTTGGTGCTGCGTGATGGGCAGCAGGTCGGGCTGTTCCCGAAGGAGTTCGGTTCGCTTGAGGAGCTTGAGGCGGCGGTGGGTCTCTAGTGCTTATCGACGCCCTCATCCTCTTCATTGTGCTCGCCGCCTGTGTCAGTGGTTGGCGGCGTGGCGCGTTTTCGGCGGTGCTGTCAGCGCTGGGCATCGTGGCTGGTTTGACGCTTGCGGTGGTGGGGCTGCCGCCGCTCATTGAGCGGGCGGATGCACAGTTGGTGCGCGTTGTGGTGCTGATTGTGGCGGTTGTGCTGGTGGTCTGCTTGGGGTCTTTCGCGGGCTCGACGGTGGGTGACTGGATGCATGACAGGTTCCGCAGGAAGTCGGCGCAGCGTGTCGATTCGCTGTTTGGCGCCCTGTTCCAGGGGGCCGTGGCGGTGGTGTTGGTGTGGTGCGTGTGTATGCCGTTGGCGGCGTCGTTACCGGGGGAGAGCGCGAAGTACCTGCAGAGCTCGCGGGTGTTGACGAGGATTGATGCCGCGATGCCGGCTGCGGGGAAGCAGTTGCCGGCGCAGGTGGCGGCGGTGCTGGCGGATTCGGGGCTGCCGCCGCTGATTTCGCCGTTTGCCTCGGATGGGCATGCGGAGGTCGACGCCCCGGACCCGTCGGTTGCGCGCCCCGAGCTTGTCGACGCCGCGCGCGCCTCCGTAGTGCACGTGATGGGGGACGCGGAGTCCTGCAGCAGGCGGCTGATGGGCTCCGGCTTCGTGATTGAGGATGGCTACGTGCTCACCAACGCGCACGTCGTGGCGGGGACGGAGACGGTGTCCCTGGACACGGTGCTTGGGGTGAAGAAGGCCAAGGTGGTGCTGTACGACTCGGAGGCGGACATCGCGGTGCTGCACGCGGAGGCGCTGGGGATCGCGCCGCTGCGCTGGGCTGAGGGGACGCTGCGCACCGGCGACAGCGCCCTGGTGATGGGCTTCCCGGAGTCCGGCCCGTTCGAGGCGATGCCGGTTCGGGTCCGTAGCCAGGTCAGCCTGTCCGGCCCGGATATTTACGCGAAGCGTCACGTGCAGCGCCAGGTGTACACCATCCGCGGCAACATCCGCCAGGGCAACTCCGGCGGGCCGATGCTCACCCCATCCGGCGCGGTGGCGGGCATGGTGTTCGGCGCCTCTGTGGACGCCACGGAGACCGGCTACGTGCTGGCGGCGCACCAGATCCTGGAGCGCACAGGCGAGATCACAAGACTGCGGGAGCAGGTTGGGACGGGGGCCTGCGTCGGGCGCTAGCTTCTGAGCACGTGCTACATGCGGGCTTCGATGCGTGCGAGCTCCATGATGTACGGCAAGGCGTTGGTGATGTGGTTGCCATCTTGACGCAGCCGGAGGAGGTCGGCGGTAGCGTTCTCGGGCTGATTGCGCAGCAGGTCGCGCAGCCACAGTTGGTCGAAGAGGGCCGGGACGTTGCGGTAGAGGGCCGTCGGCAAGAAGGCGGCTTTGCTGCCCGTCCACGGGCGTGGCGTGTGCCGCGTGACCAGCTGCGGGGAACGCTCCCGCAGCGTGTTCGTGATCACGGTGGAGGCACCAGCGCTGATCACTTCCGCGGAGGTGTGCCCCAGCGTGTGGATCGCGCCCTTGATATCGCCGGCGTGCAGCAAGAGGGTGTCGCCGCTGCGGCGCACCGGCTTGTCGGACAGGCCGCAGCCACGCAGGTCGAGGGCCGCGACGTGGTAGCCGGAATCGGCAAAGTCGGCGATGCGGTGGCGGTAGTCATACCAGCCGCCGAACGCGCTGTGCAGCAGCAACAGCAGAGGGTTCGTAGGGTCGCCCGCGACGGCCGCATGCAGGCGTAACCCACGAGTGTGCAACCACTCGTGGGTGAATGGGCCAGGTAGGTCGATGGCCGAAGGGGACGTCGAAAAGTGTGGCACGCCTTAGTTCGAGGCGGTGTAGAGCCCCGAGCTGTCCTTCGCAAGGTTCTTCTGTGCCTGGCCTGGGCGCAGATTCTTCAGCTCGTTGACGGAGTCGATGGTCTTCTTTGGGGCGCGGATCTTCTTCAGGCTCTTCACGCCGACCAGCGCCAGGATGCCCGCCAGGGCGATCATGATGGCGAAGACGATCAGAAACGCCCAACCGCGGTCCACCCAGATGGACAGCATCTCGGCGATCGCGAAGAAGAGGAAGAACGTGGAGTACAGGGCGATGACACCCGCGACGCCCAGGAGACCGCCGCCGACGGCGCCCTTCTTCGCCTCGCCGATGACCTCGGCCTTCGCCAGCTCAATCTCGCCGCGAACCAGGGTGGATACCTGCTCGGAGGCGTTCGAAATCAACGTACCGATGGAGTCCTTGCCCGGATGGGTGACATCGGTGTCGTGCAAAGGAATCGAGTTGACCTTTGCGGACACTGCGGACGTTCCACTGGTGTACAGACCTTCGTTGCTCACTGTAGTTTCAACCTTCCTGCGATTATTGAATGCACTCAACCCTAGCAACCATTGATGGGATTTGTCGCACACCCTCAGGGCTTAAGCAGACTTATCCTTCTTGATGGCCTTCGCCAGCAGCGTCCCTGCCACGGCCAACGCGGTCACGCCCGCGATGACGGACGCCCCGATACCGACTTCTTTCGCGTTCGGAATCTGGATCAGCGGCTCCGGGTTTTTGAACGTTTGCACGTCCCAGCCCTCCGCCTGCGCGTGCTTGCGCAGCGCCCGGTCCGGGTTGACTGCGACGGGGTTGCCCACCAGCTCCAGCATGGGGATGTCGGTGGCGGAGTCGGAGTAGGCATAGCTGCGCTCCAGGTCGTAGCCGTGTTCGGCGACGAATTCGCGGATGGCTTCGGCTTTGGCGTCGCCTTTGAGGTAGCGGGTGATGCGGCCGGTCAGGGTGCCGTCGACAACTTCGACCTCGCTGGCCACAATCATGTCGATGCCCAGCTCTTTCGCAATCGGCGCGACCAAAATATTTGCCGACGCCGAGATAATAATGACGTCGTGGCCGAGCTTGCGGTGCGCCTCGATGAGCTCGCGGGCCTCCGAGTAGATCGCCGGGGTGATCACGTTGTGCATCGTTTCGGTGGTGACGGCGGTGACATCCTCGACGCTCCAGCCGGTGATCATGTTGGCCAGGTTGTCGCGGGTGGTGTCCATCTTTTCGCTGCTCTGCCCGACGAGCATGTAGGCGGCCTTGGTCAGGTAGAGGTCCAGCGCTTCCTGGCGCGTGATCATGCCGTTGTTCAGGAACTCTTTGCCGAACGCGAACACGGACGAGGTGGCGATGATCGTTTTGTCCAGATCAAAAAACGCCGCTACCGGTGCCGAGTTCGAAGCCATGAGGCACATTCTAACGCCACATACACGATTGTGTTGGGCCATGCAGCGTTTTCTCCACAAAAGGAGGTTGAACGTTCAGGGCGCGGGGGAGTTATCCACAGGCGCGGTACACACCGTTGTGGCGGCGGTGCAATGTGGGCGAAGCTCGAGGCCATGAGCACGCACAACATCACTATCGCCGTCAAAGACGCGGCACTGCACCCCGAGGCCATGCACCTCGCGGCGGCCACCGGTCTGCCTGTCACCGACCTCAGCGGAGCCGAGCCAGCGGAGGTCGCCCGCCGCTGCGAGCAGGCCTTCGCCATACTTATCGACGCCCACTTCGCCACACACCTGCCCCCGGCAGTACTGCGGCGCCCGAACTGTTTCGAGCTCGGCCAGCAGCGCGGCGCCTACGACGTCCCGGACCAGTCAGGGCAGTTGCTGCGCGCGCTCGGTGCGCTGCGGACCCCGAAGGACCACGAGAGGGGCCGGGTCATTGGTGTGGTGGGCGCGTCCGGCGGCGTGGGGGCCTCAACATTCGCGGCGGTGTGCGCCAGGGCTGCGGCGCCGTCGACTTTGGTTGATGGGCACGCGCACTCGGGCGGGTTGGACCTGCTGCTCGGTATTGAGGAAGAAATCGGCGCGCGCTGGGGCGAGATCGCGATCGGGGAGGGCGCGGTCGCCCGCGAGGACGTGCGCCGCGCGCTGCCCGCCACCCCGTATGGTGTGGCGGTGATGACGTGTAGCAGGGAGGTCGCGGGCGCGGGGTTGGGCTCTTGCGTTGCTGCTGAGGAGCTTGAGGCGCTGGTGGAGGTGCTCGGCACCGGCGGGGTGACCGTGGTGGATGCCCCGTGCGCGCAGCTGCCCGCGCGCGTTGACGTGGTAGCGATCCTGGTCGCGCCCCAGGTCAGGGCGGTCTCTGCGGCGGCGCAGCTGGTCGCCGAGTGCGAGCGAGCAGGGCTGCGCCACGTGCTGGTAGTCAGGGACATCGGGTGGGCAGGCATCGGCGTGGACGAGATCGCGGCGATTGCGGGCTCGCGGGTGGTGGCCACCATCGGCCAGGTCCGCGGGCTGACGAAGCGCGTCGAGCAGCGCGGGCTACCGTCGCGCTTGCCTACGGGGCTTGCGAAGGCGGCGAAGGCCGTGCTCGAGGAGGTGGCCTCATGAGCCTCATGGACCGGGATCTGCTGCTACGTGTGCAACGCCGCATGGCCGACGAGCCCGGGGAGGTCGACGCCACCCGGCTTGCGGCGCTGATTCGCGAAGAGGCCGTCGTCATCAGTGACGTGGACGTGCTGGCGGCGATGCGCCAACTTCGCGACGACACCTCCGGCGCCGGGCCCCTGGAGCCGCTGCTCGCCGGCGGCGAGGTGACCGATATCTGCGTCAACGCCCCCGACCGCGTGTTCGTGGACCGCGGGCACGGCCTGGAGCGCAGCGAGATCCGCTTCGACTCCGAGGAGTCCGTGCGTCGCCTGGCCACGCGCCTGGCGCTGCGCTGCGGGCGCCGCCTTGACGACGCCCAACCCTACTGCGACGGGCATTTCCGCAGGCCGGACGGCTCGATTATCCGCTTCCACGCGGTGCTGGCTCCCACGGCCGTGGCGGGCACGTGCCTGTCGCTGCGCGTACTGCGCACCACCACCGCGACCTTCGACGAGCTGGTGGCCAGCGGCACGATGGACGAGGAGCGCGCCGAGATGCTCCGCGAAATCGTGCGGGCCCGGCGCGCATTCGTCATCGTGGGCGGGACCGGGTCGGGCAAGACGACGTTGCTCTCCGCGATGCTCGCGGAGGTGGCCCCGCACGAGCGGATCGTGGCGATTGAGGACACTCTGGAGCTGACCCCGAACCACCCGCACGTGCTGAACCTGAATACGCGGGCGGTGAACACGGAGGGTGCGGGCCAGGTCACGATTGCGGACCTGGTGCGGCAGTCGCTGCGGATGCGCCCGGACCGGATCGTGGTGGGGGAGATCCGCGGGGCGGAGGTGACGGACCTGCTTGCGGCCCTGAATACTGGCCACGAGGGTGGCGCTGGCACGTTGCACGCCAATGCGATTGAGGAGGTCCCGGCGCGGTTTGAGGCGCTTGCCGCGCTCGGCGGGATGGGGCGCGACGCCCTACACGCGCAGTTGGCGCCGGCGCTGGACACGGTGATTGTGATGCAGCGTCGCCCCGACGGCCGCCGCGTCCTGCACCAGGTCGGCACCCTGGAGGGCAACCCGGTGACCACGCGAGTGATTTGGCAGCGGCCATGACGTACCTGTTCGCATTCGCGGCCTGTGTGGCCTGGACGGGAGGGGTGCCTGCGCGCCGGATTCGCCCGCACGTGGTGTCGTGGGGGTGGGTGCCGCCGGTGGCGCTCGCGGTGGCGCTGCTTGTCATCGTGACGGATCGTGCGGCGGTGGTCATCGCGGTGGCGCTCGCCGGGGCGACGGCGCTCTACGCCTATTCGCGACGCCGCTCCGGGCAGGCGTTGGTGCGGCGCCAGGAGGCGGCGTCGCAGTTCCTCGGCCACATCAGCGCTAGCCTGCAGGCCGGTTCCTCGCTTCTCGACGCCACGCTGCGCGCCACCGACCAACTCCCCGACACCACCCCCACCGACCTTCGTGCCGACGCCTCCCTGTTCTGCCACGTGCTGCGCACCGGCGACGCTGCAGGCCTGCGCACCCCGGAGCTGTCCCGCGTGGAAGCGCTGTGGCGGGTCGGGGTGCAACGCGGCGTGCCGATCGCCTCCCTGGTCACCGCCGCCCGCGAGGAGATCGACGCTGCGCTGCGCCACCGCGCCGCCACCACTGCGGCGCTGGCCGGGCCGAAAACGAGCGCGGTGGTGCTCTCCCTGCTCCCGCTGGCCGGGATCGGGATGGGTGCCGCGATGGGGGCGCGCCCGCTGCACTTTTTGTCCGGAACCAACCTGGGCGGGGTGCTACTCATCGTCGGCACTGCGCTGGTGGGGGCCGGTTTCTGTACGTCACAACACATCATCGAAAGGGCAACCCAATGAGTACGTTTGTTACCGCTTTGTGTATCGCTGGCGCGATGGCCGTCGCCGGGCACAGCCCGCGCGACAGGGTGGGGCGCGACGTGCCCCGGGCACCGAAAACCCCGCGGGACGGGCCGCTGCCAAGCCCCGGCAGGAGCGCAACCGACATCCGGCTCTTCGCGGCGTGCTGCCGCGCCGGGCTGCCGGTTGCAGCTGCCGCGGGCGCAGTGGCCGACACTCACAGCGAGGGCCCAAGCCCCTGGCACACCGTGGCAGCGCTCAGCGCGCTCGGGGCCGACCCGGCGCGCGCCTGGGCGGAACTGCACACAGTGCCGGGCGGTGAGGAGCTCGCGCACCTGGTGGCTCTGTCCAACGCCACTGGCGCCACCCTCGCCGCGGGTTGCGAGCGCATCGCGGTCAGCCTGACCGCGGACGCCGCCGACCACGCCACCGCCCGCGCCGAGCGCGCCGGGGTGCTCATCGCACTCCCGCTGACCGCCTTCTTCCTGCCGGCGTTCTTCGTCCTCGGCCTGGCACCCGTGGTGGTCAGCCTGGGCCAAACCCTGTTGTAAAACACCAATCATAACCATTTAGGAGAATGAAATGTCTACGAACTTTATCCACGCTGTCGCTGCCCGCATTGTTGTTCATATGCAGGTGAAACTCGCCAACGATGAGGGCTTGTCCACCATCGAGTACGCATTTGGCACATTGGCGGCCGCCGCCCTTGCCGGGGTGCTCTACATGGTGGTCACCAGCAACGGCGTCTCCGACGCCATCGAAGGCGTAATCACCGACGCACTGACCAACAAGCCGGGCTAGCCCATGAATACCATCGAGGCAGCGCTCTCCCTGAGCGCCCTGGTGGTCGTCGCCAGTGCGATCGTTGCGGCGCTCGCCGCGATGGGCGCCTACATCTCGGCGGTGGACATCGCCGGGGCGGCCGCCCGCGCGCACGCGATCGGCCTGGACTACGACCCTCCCGTCGGGCGCGTGAGCACCCAGGAACGCGGTGGCATGGTCACCGTGACCGCCCGCGTGCGCGGCATGGAGGCCACCGCCGTCTTCCCGACCGAGTTCGGGGGCTAGCCATGCTTGGTCAACTCCGAAATGAGGAAGGCTCCGCGTCAGTCACCACGGCGGGCATCATCGCCGCGGTGACCGCGCTGGCGATTGCGGTCGCGGCGGTGGTCTCCGGAGTGGCGAACGCCCACCGGGTGCGCGTCGCCGCCGACCTCGCAGCCGTCGCCGCGGCCACCGCCCTCTACCAAGGTATCGATGCCTGCTCCGCCGCCAACGACACCGCTCAAGCCAACGGTGGAAGCGTCGAAACGTGCGAAGTCGACGAGTCGGACGTGCAGGTCAGCGTGCGCGTCGGCCGGGCCGTGCAGAAAGCGCGCGCCGGTCCGGTGTAGTGCCGCGAGTGCCGTCTCGTCGTGAGTATCTCAGTGCGCGTGTGCTCTGTGCGTGGCTTGCCCCTACAGGGCACATCGCGATGGTCTTCTGTGCTGTGCACCAGTTAGACGGACGCGAGTTTTTGATTGACTAGTGCGTTGAGAGAAATCCCCTCTGTTTTAGCGGCGATAACCAACCGCCGATGCAGCGACGGAGTGTGCGTACATTGAACTTCCCCGAATAGTTACGACTACCTAATGGCACAGGAACCACCTCGCCGGAGACCTCCATGTCTTCGACAACCTCAGTCACAAGATCAATCAAACCGCGCTCAGCCTGGTGTCGATCCGCATCCAGCCACGACAATGAGGGGAACTCAGCCACGGTCGCCACGTACTCCTGATCTTCTTCCGACCAGGAGACTTGATAGGTGTACTTATTGATGTCCATGCTGACTACTCCGATGCATTTTTCTGCGTGCCCAGTTTCTCAATCGCTTCGAGAACTTGGTTCACTTGATATGGCTTGGCCTTGCCTTTCGCGTTTTGGATATTGACACGAGGGTCACCCGGCCACGGGGTCTTGTAGGTGCGGTGCGACGTCTTTCTTGAGCAACCTCCGCCTTGCCGATGTCCTTGGCGTACGTCATGAGCGTCTACGCGTTTTCGCTTAACGGCACAGGAGCGTGATGGCTAATACCCTCCGAATGAGACAACACACTCCACCTACTCCTAGTCCTAGGAGAAGCATACAAATCCAACCCAGCCCAACGCCCGCAGTTTCGCCAGAATACTGGATGATGAGGTATCCAGCAACCCCCAGCAAGACAAATAAAATGTCGACGAAGAAAAACCTGATCGGAACCAAACTGAGAGGCAGCAGGCCGAGAAAAGACAATAAAACTATCACATAAAAAAATTCGACGTCTGATTCGGAGAAATGGTCAACTGCGAACATGGTGAGCAAAAGAGCGATCTCGATAAAGGGAATGCCACACCATTTTGCGAGGAATAAGGGTCTGTAGCTGCTCATAACTCTCTGCCTTACCGGTTTGTGTGTTTGTGTTTGTGTTTTTGAAAGTGCTTTACTGCAGCGTACATATAGTCCGCTGTCGAAATACATCCTCGGTTCGTGACTTTATCTCGTTCCGAATAGGTAGAGTTGCAGGTTTGTAGGAGGTTCTGATGAAGTTTCGGATCGCAAGTGACGACTCTAGTTTCATACTCGTTAACCCGGTCGTAACACATGTCATGTTTGGCGCAGGGGCCACGAAAGTCTGCAATGGTATCTGCTCTGTTGGCGATGGAGTTATCTCCCCATAGATCTCTAGAGTAAGAGCAAAAATCATGCAGCGTTTTCTGTTTATGGGAAGTGTCGTATACATAGGTATCCGGGATTAACACCGGAGAATTTACGTACCAGTTACGGAAGCCCCGTCGCCAAATTGAGTTCTGTGGAGGAAACCAGTTTTGACTAGCCTGAAGCGCGGGATAGTCTTCGATTTCCGACAGATCTGGGAATGTGGTGACTATCCCTAGTGTTGTCTCCATCAATTCCAGGTACTTATTACTGATATGCTTCCCATTAATGAGCGTGGTTTCGGTTCCCTTAAAAAGGTCCGAAATATTTATCTCTCCTCGCGAAAACTCCTGTTTAACGTCGGCATTCGCGTCAAGATATATGTCGGTGGTGGGGTAACCCCAGTTGCTTTTTTCGAATCCAGACGCTATCCAAATTGCGCCCGTTCCCCCTTTAATTGAATGTGCTCCGTGCTGTGGTGTCCAGTAGATCATGCCGCCTTCGAATACGTTGTAGCGACCAATCCCGTCGGGGGTGGTGAGTTCATCGCTGATGGGGTAGCCCAGTTCGCTGTGTTGAGCGCCCATAGATTCCCACTTGTCGTAGATTGCGCCTTGGATGCTGGCCTGAGTTGCCGGCAATGCGTTGTGGGTGTAGACGTGTCCGCCTTGGAAGTCTTGTCGAAACCACTGGTTTCCTAAGTCCATATCGCTGGTGGTGGGATAGCCAAGGAAGCCCCGTTCCCAACCGTGGCGTGCCCAGACTTTTGCTGCTGGGAGACTGACTGTATGTGCTCCTGTTTTGGGGTGCCAGTAGATGAATCCATTGGCAAACTCAGAGCGTTTTCCTATTCCGTCAGGATTGGTCAGTTCGTGAGATTTTGGCAGAAGAAGGAAGCTGGTTGGTCCGCCTACCTGGTCGTATTTTTCTTTTATTAGACCGCATACTTCAAAGGGGGCGGGCCAGTAGACTGCGCACCCTGGCCGAGCGTTCAGTGTTGGAGTATCAGGGTCGGCAAGGTGCGCTTCTCGTATTTCTGCGTTGTCGGCCTCGCTCTTGTCGATACCAGCGGGAACTTCTTCTCGGTCGGAGCGCATTTGACCAGTAATGATTTCACTGTTGGGGTTTGTGGTTGGACGCCACTGTTCCAGGCCTTGTGGGTTGAGCTCGTCATCTGTGGCTTGATTGACTTCATATCCCTCTGCTCCTGGAGGGGTTGGAATACCCCACTGGGCAAAGGGGCCATCTATTTCTTGTGGTGAAGTCGTGTTGTGGGGAGCGGAAGGGGAAGAGGGGTTTTCGGTAGTCGGAGTTTTGGATGTGTGAATTTTTGATTGTTGATCACTGTAGATCGACGATCCAGGAAACGGTGATTGTGCGGTTGCGGTGTCGTGTACCGCACTGATTAATAAGGTTGTTGAAACAAAAGCAAATAGTTTGCGTGAGCGGGCTTTCATTATGCTCCTTTAGGGGAGGGGGATAGGGAGTTGTTCTATTCGGGCAGTATATCGCCTGGTGGCAGACTACGCTGGTGAACTGAAAAAATTCTTCGTTTCAACCACGTGGGGTGACAGTAGTCATGAAGATGATGAGGCTCGGTTGTTCTTTGCTAGCCTGTGCATTTACTGTGCTCGCGGCTTGCTCTTCAGTAGCCGCCGCTGCAGATAATGGCGTTGTGTCATTGCGGGCAAGCAGTACTGTGCCGGTGAATGATAATCGTATTGCGGCTTTGTGGTCGGTAACTCCGAGTTTGGATGACTCGCAGCACCAACGTGTTCGGCGTGAATGTACTGCAAGTTATGTTGGGGACAATTTCTGGTTGACCGCGCATCACTGTGTATCCAATTCACCGTTTATGGATGGTTTTCTCCGCCAATCAGATGGCGAAGTAGCAGGTATCGCTGCCATTTATATCAAGTCTTCTACTGAGGATGTTGCGCTTATCAAAGTCGGTGACGGGATTGATGCCGATGCTTTTGCCTTGGCGACCGTGCCGTTGCAGGTGGGGGATCAAGCTGTGCTGACTGGTTACGGGCAGCCTCATGATTATGCTTCTTCGGCATCAACAGTCATTGTCGCAAATGTAGACTCCTTGAACTTTGGCAATGTTACGTACACAGGTCTTTTCAAGGGGAAGTCGCTGACGGCATCTCGATCCTGTGGCGGAGATTCAGGCGCGCCTATTTATAAAAACGATACTCTCTACGCAGTGCATACTGCCGGTGGATTTAACCCAGAATGCACCGATGGGCAGGGTAGGCCTATGTGGCATACGAATATCATTCCGCGGATTGCTTGGATTCACGAGACTATGCAGAGCAATTCGTATCTCACTGCCCAAGAAGAAGCCAAGGCAAACACTGGATTAAAGCATGCAGTTACTCTTTTCCCAGAAGCTGTCTAACGCCCAAAATCCGCAAGATAATTGCTCACCCAGAAATGAGTGGCCAGCCAGCCTGACCGTATTTGCACTATTAAGTGAAACGATCAACCATAGCAATTGTAGGAACTGTTAGCAGGGTGAGAAGAATCAGCACACTGTCTCGCCCTTCGCTGTTGTCAGGGTTTTCTTCCAAGAGCGTTACTTACTATGAGCAGAGGGAACAGTGCGAGGCACGTGGCTCATGGGTGCGTGGGGTGCGACTAAGTCCAGATGTAGCAGTAGGAATCGACCGCGAACTTTACCCAGGACCCTAGGATTCTCGCCGATAAAAGGCATGATGGTTATCGGTGAAATAGCGAGCGCTTACCTGGTCAGGCGCCGCTCTAGCCATCGGTCTAGCCGGTGAGCAGTACTCCAAGTGCCGCGAGCGCCGCCAGGACACACGGCAGGATCTCCGCCTTGCCGATGTCCTTGGCGGTCCACCGCTTCCCGCGACGCGCGCTCAGTGGGAAGTACAGTGCGCGGGCCAGCGCCAAAACCAGTACCGCAACCATCCACCAACCGAAGCCAACAAGGAGGGCATATACGACCATCACCACGATTGCCGCCACGTGGTAGCCGATACTGAACGCCAACATGGCGGTGCTGCCGCGGTCGCGCACCATCGTCTTGACCAGCGGGACTGTCCCGGTGAAGTAGAGCGCCAAAAATGTCGTCGCGACGATCGCCGGGCTGGACCAGCCAGTCGACAATCCGGCCAGGTGCGCGATCACCGCGACCAACAGTGCGGAGGCGACCGTCGTCGCCGCGCCACTGGCCAGCGAGCGCGGCCTGCGTTGCAGTGTTTCCCACACCGCAATGCCGACCAACGGCGCGTAGCACCACGCCCACTCGAGCACCGACGGGTCCTGCACGACCACGATCGTCACCGCGACTAGGGAGATCGCTCCGTAGGTGAGTACCGGCGGCATGTACTGGCGACGACGCTCCAAGGTGCGCGCCCGCGCTGCCTGCCCAAAAGTGAAGAACGCGCAGTAGCCGATGAACCACGCAATCAACAACCACACGATCGCCACCGGGAAGTGTTCTGCGCCGAACGCGACGCCGAGGGTCCCCACAATGGCGGGGGTGAGCGCCATTGCCCACGCGCCGTGCTGGTTTGGGATCCACATGCGGAGTGTGCGTTTATCCATGCCCCGCAGTGTATCAATCACAAAATCAATAACCCCGGCGATGTACTCCTACTTTCGTAGTGCAGGGATCGTTCCGGGGCTTTCGAGACAAAGAATAGTAGTTCCGTTGTGATGTAATTTGGTGCGTACTGCACTAGGGTGTGCACCAAATTCCTGCTTTTCGGGGTGGCGACGTGGCGTTTACCCAGGTCGCCAATGGTTGGTGAGGGAATGTGGTGTCAGGCCCGAATGCTGCTGCACCAAATTCCCGCTTTTGGGGAGGGCGACCCCGCGTTTGCCCAGGTCGTGACCGCTGCGCAAAGGAATTTGGTGTCACTCGCTCCGCAAGCTATGCACCAAATTCCCGATTTTCCCCGTCCACTGATGACACCTTGCTCAGAAGCCCCAACACCTTCAGCGCCGCCTGTTTGTCCAGCGGTTGATTCCCGTTACCGCACTTCGGTGACTGGATGCAGGACGGACAGCCGTGTTCGCACGGGCAGGACTCCACTGCGCCGTAGGTGGCGGTGATCCAGGTGTGGAAGCGGGCGAAGCCTTCGTCGCTCATGCCGGCGCCGCCGGGGTGGCCGTCGTACACGAACACGGTGGGCAGCAGCGTGTCTTGGTGGAGGGCCGTCGATACGCCGCCGATGTCCCAGCGGTCACACGTCGCGATGAGTGGCAGCAGCCCGATCGCGGCGTGTTCCGCCGCGTGCAGCGCGCCGGGCACCTCGCCCGCGCTGATGCCCAGCGAGTCCAGTACCAGCGGGTCGATCGTGTAGGCCACTGCGCGGGTCTCCAAGTGCTGCGCGGGCAGGTCCAGCGGGATGTGTTCGCTGACTGAGCCGTCCGCCAGGCGGACAACGTAGCCAGTCACGCGGTCGGTGACCTCGACGTCCACGCTGGCCACCCACACACCCTTCGCCAGCTGGCGGGTCTCGTGGGCTTCGCCCAGGATGCGGATGTCCGTCGTGGAGCGGGCATGGGTGGTGTAGTCGGGCTGCGCGGGCTCCACGAGGGCCACGTAATCGTCCAGGTTGAGCTCCTGCACCACGAAGTGTTCGCCCTGGTGCACGTACACAGCGCCCTCGTGGACCTGGGTGAGCGCGCGGGCGGCATCGACAGTGCCCAAAAGACGGCCGTCGCTGACGTCCACGATCATCACCTCGGCACCAGCACCGCCGCGGATGGAGACGGTCACCTCAGCGTCCGGCGCCGGGAACCATCCGCGGGGACGCTTGCGCAGCAGGCCCTCCTCGCACATCTGCTCCACCACGTCGTGGGCGCCGAAGTCGTCGACATCCTTCGAGGTCAGCGGGCGCTCCAGCGCCGCATGGTAGAGGTGGCCGCGCAGGATGTACGGGTTCGACGGGTTGAACACGCTGCGCTCCACCGGGCGGCCCAGCAGCGCTTCCGGGTGGTGCACCAGGAAGGCATCCATCGGCTCATCACGGGCGACCAACACCACCAGCGAGCCCTGCCCGCGACGCCCAGCCCTGCCCGCTTGCTGCCGAAACGACGCCACCGTCCCCGGATAGCCCGCCATCACCACGGCATCCAACCCGCCGACGTCGATACCCAGCTCAAGCGCGTTCGTCGTCGCCATCCCCAGAATCTCGCCCTCGTCCAGGGCGCGCTCCAGCGCACGACGGTCCTCCGCAAGGTAGCCCGCCCGATACGCCGCGATCCGCTGCGCAAAATCCGGCCGCCCCGCAGCACTCAAATCCTCCTGCGCGCGCATCGCCACAATCTCCGCCGCCGGCCGCGAGCGCACAAACGTCAAGGTCCGCGCCCCCTCACGCACCAACCACCCCATTATCGACGCCGCCTCCGTCGTCGCCGCATACCTCACCGGGGCACCGTGTTCACCCTCCGCGCCCTCAATGAAACCAGGCTCCCACAACACCACCGTGCGCTCACCCGTCGGCGCCGTATCCACATCCACCGCCCGCACCGGCCTGCCACACAGCAGCTCCGCATGCTCCGCCGGGGCCGCCGACGTCGCCGACGCAAACACCAACGTCGGCTCCGACCCATACGCGCGGGCGAGGCGAAGCAGGCGTCGAAAAACGAGGGACACATTGGCGCCAAACACCCCCCGATAGGTGTGCGACTCATCCACAACAATGAAACGCAAGTGCCGCAACAGGCGCGCCCACCGCTCATGCGAACCAAGGATGCTCGCATGCAACATGTCCGGATTCGTGAACACGAACCGCGACTGATCGCGAATCGCACGCCGCGCATCAACCGGCGTATCACCGTCATACGGCGCCGGCGTAATCCCAGGCAGATCCTTCGTCAGCGCCAACGTCGCCTGCAATTGATCCGAACCCAACGCCTTCGTCGGCGTGATGTACAGCGCGCACGCCCGCTCGTCCGCCGCTAACGCAGACAGCACCGGCAGCTGATACCCCAACGACTTACCTGACGACGTCCCCGTCGCCACCACAACGTCCTCACCCCGCCAAGCCGCCTCGGCACACAACTGCTGATGGCGAAACAGCCGCCGCACACCGCGCTCCTCCAGCGCGTGGCGCAACGCCGGGTGCACCCACTCGGGCCACTCGCCGTACTCAGCCCGGCGCGCCGGAACCTCCTCCACGTGAGTAATCGTGGAGTGGGGGAACTGCTCGCGAAGCCCGCGAACGAGCTCGCCCCCAAAAGAACCAAAATGCTGCTTCATGACACAGCAAAGTATGCCAGTTTGTGGCACACTGGTTGGCAGTAACAAATTTTGTGCGCGCCTTCAACGGTGCTCGCGAGGGATTGTTTACGCGGGCGCCAGGACATCAGCCCTGGTGGACGACTTTATTTATCCATCTTTTGAAAGGGAACACACCAATGGCTACAGGCATCGTGAAGTGGTTTAACGCTGAAAAGGGCTTCGGCTTCATCGCTCCAGACGACGGCTCCGCCGACGTCTTCGTCCACTACTCCGAGATCCAGGGCAGCGGCTTCCGCACCCTCGAGGAGAACCAGAAGGTCGAGTTCGAGATCGGCGAGGGCGCCAAGGGCCCACAGGCCCAGCAGGTCACCGCTCTCTAACCTGACACCTTCTTATTGAGGTGCACGCCCCGGCTCCGGCCGGGGTTTTTCTTTGCCTTCTGCCCGAACGGCGCAGGCTGCTGTACACCAAATTCCATCGCGCAGCGGGTGCGACCTGGGGAAACGCGGGGTCACCCTCCTGAAATTCTGGAATTTGGTGCACGTCCCTCTTCACCTCGCACCAAATTCCATCGCGCAGGGGGCACGACCTGGGGAAATGCTGTCGGCATCCCTCCAAAAGAGGGAATTTGGTGCGCAGGCCCAGGCGCACGGGACGCAAGCGGGGAGGTTATACGGCGGAGACGCCGCGCCGGACGTCGAAAAGCTCGAAGATGTAGGACTGGATGCGCTGCATGATCCAGCCGACGAGGGCGCCGAGGGCGATGCCGACGATCATGCCGAGGAGGGGGAAGTCGGAAAGGAGGGAGCCGCCGGCGTAGCCGAGGCCGACGGAGAGGCAGGCCCAGATGATGACGCCGATGGTGTCGTAGAGGAAGAACGCGAACCAGTTGTAGCGCACGCTGCCCAGCACAATCGTGGCGACCCAGCGCGCCCAGGGTAGGAATCGGGCGACGAGTACGGTGATGCCGGCGCCGCGGTTCATGTTGCGGCGGACCCAGTCGATGGCTTGGCCGGCTTTGGAGTTGGGGTCGAGGCGGTCGACGACGTCGATGAGGCGGCCGCCGAGGATGAAGCAGATGTTGTCGCCGATGATGCCGCCGATGATGGCGGCGCAAATGATGCCCCACGCGTTGGGTACGCCTTGAGATGCGGAGAAGGCGCCGGCGAGGTTGAGGACGGTTTCGGAGGGGATGAGGGGGACGAGTGCGTCGCCGAGGATGAGGAGTACGACGAGTGGGTAGAAGAGGGGTGTGCCCATCAGGGTGTGGAGGAAGCCGATGAGGGAGTCGATCATCTGGGGTTTTGCCTCCTTGGGTGCCCGATGGTGCTCATGGGGGTTCAGTGTAGTTGGTGGGGGTGAAATCGAGGAGTTGTAGGGTTGCTATTTAATTGTCTGATACAACTTATGTGAGTTAACGAACATAGTTCTTGAAGTGAGGTGTCACGAAGCGTGGCTGAAGACGGCAAGACCCTCGTCATCGTGGAGTCCGCGACGAAGGCGAAGAAGATCCAGAAGTATTTGGGGAGTGACTACATTGTGGAAGCTTCCGTGGGGCACATTCGTGATCTTCCGGGCCGCGCTGCTGACATCCCTGCGAAGTACAAGAAGGAACCGTGGGCGAAGTTGGGGGTGAATCCGGAGTCTGGGTTTGCACCTATATATGTTGTCAGTCCTGACAAGAAGAAGAAGGTTACTGATCTTCGTTCGAAGTTGAAGCAGGCGGACAAGTTGCTGCTGGCGACAGACCCGGACCGTGAGGGGGAGGCTATCGCGTGGCATTTGTTGGAGACGTTGAAGCCGAAGGTGCCGGTGGAGCGCATGGTGTTCAACGAGATTACGGAGTCGGCGATTCGGGAGGCTGCGGAGAATACCCGTGAGCTGGATATGGATCTTGTCGACGCCCAGGAGACCCGTCGCATCCTGGACCGGTTGTACGGTTACGAGGTTTCTCCGGTGCTGTGGAAGAAGGTCATGCCGCGACTGTCGGCGGGTCGTGTGCAGTCGGTGGCGACGCGTGTGATTGTGGAGCGTGAGCGCGAGCGCATGGCGTTTATCCCGGCGGAGTATTGGGATGTGACCGCGACGTACGGTGGGGGTACGGCGTTTGATGCGAAGCTTGTTGCGATTAACGGTTCGCGGATTGCGCAGGGCAAGGACTTTGATGATCGCGGTCGGCTGAAGGGGTCGGCTGAGGGGGTTGTGGTCGTCGATAAGCAGGTGGCGGAGGAGCTTGCTGGGGCGCTGAAGGGCACCTCGATGACGGTGAGTGGCGTGGAGGACAAGCCGTACAGTCGCAAGCCGTACGCGCCCTTTATGACGTCCACTCTGCAGCAGGAGGCGGGGCGGAAGCTGCGGTTTACGTCGGCGCGTACGATGCGTATTGCGCAGCGCCTATACGAGAACGGCCACATTACCTATATGCGTACGGACTCGACGTCCCTGTCGCAGCAGGGTCTGTCGGCGGCGCGTGCCGCCGCGACGGAGTTGTACGGCGCGGAGTACGTGGCGGACAAGCCGCGTATCTACGACCGGAAGGTGAAGAACTCGCAGGAAGCGCACGAGGCGATCCGCCCTGCCGGTGAGCGTTTTGCTACGCCGGGGCAGCTGTCGAAGGTGCTGGACGCGGAGGAGTTCAAGCTCTATGAGCTGATTTGGCAGCGCACGGTGGCGTCCCAGATGGAGAACGCCCGCGGGAACTCGACGAAGGTGACTGTCGCGGGCGACTTTGATACCGAATTCGCTGCAACTGGTCGCACGATTACGTTCCCGGGCTGGCTGCGCGCCTACTCGGACACCCGCGACAGCGAGACGCACTTACCGCAGCTCACCGCGGGCGACGAGCTGCCTACCACCGCGATTTCTGCGGATGGGCACTCCACGAACCCGCCGGCCCGCTACACCGAGGCGAGCCTGGTGAAGAAGATGGAGGACCTTGGGATTGGGCGTCCGTCGACGTATGCGTCGATTATTAAGACGATCCAGGACCGCGGCTACGTGTTCTCCCGCGGCAACGCGCTGGTGCCCAGCTGGGTGGCGTTTTCCGTGGTCGGCCTGCTGGAGAACAACTTCGACGCCCTGGTGGACTACGACTTCACGTCCTCAATGGAGGACGAACTCGACGAGATCGCGCACGGCAACGAGGACCGCACCCGCTGGCTGACCAGCTTCTACTTCGGCGACGCCGACGCCAGCGACAACACCGCCGAGGCGATCGCGCGCCGCGGTGGCCTCAAGCACATCATCGAGGACAACCTCGAGCGTATCGACGCCCGCCAGGTCAACTCCCTGAAACTCTTCGACGACGCGGAAGGCCGCGCCGTCAACGTGCGCGTGGGCCGCTACGGGCCGTACATGGAACGCCAGGTGGGTGTCACCGCCGACGGCGAACCGGAGTACCAGCGCGCCAACATCCCCGAAGCCACCACGCCTGATGAGGTCACCCTGGAGCTGGCGGAGAAGCTGTTCGCCACCCCACAGTCCGGCCGTGAGCTGGGCGTGAACCCGGCCAACGGGCGCATGGTGGTGGCCAAGGAAGGCCGCTTCGGCCCCTACGTCACCGAGAAACTCGGCGACGACGAGCTGGAGAAGGCGCAAGCCCACGCCGCAGAAATCATCGCCGAGGAGCGCGCCGCGGAGGACAAGCAGCGCGCCGAAGAGGGCAAACGGAAGAAGAACTGGGACACCAAGACAGCCGCGAAGCAAAAAGAAAAGCGTATGACCGAACTTGTCGAGGAGCAACTCAAGCCCGCGACGGCGTCCCTGTTCCAGTCGATGGACCCGGCCTCTGTCACGCTTGAGCAGGCGCTGCAGCTGCTGAGCCTGCCGCGCGAGGTGGGCGTCGACGATGGGGAAGTGATCACGGCGCAGAACGGCCGCTACGGCCCGTACCTGAAGAAGGGCACCGACTCGCGCTCCCTGGCAAGCGAAGAGCAGATCTTCAGCATCACCCTGGAGGAGGCGCGCCGCATCTACGCGGAGCCGAAGCGCCGCGGTCGCGGGGCTGCGAAGGCGCCGCTGAAGCTGCTCGGGGACAACGACGTGTCCGGCAAGCCGATGTCCATTAAGGACGGCCGCTTCGGCCCGTACGTCACCGACGGCACCACAAACGCGTCCCTCCAGCGCGGCGATACCCCGGAGACCATGACGGACGAGCGCGCGAACGAGCTGCTGTCTGCGCGCCGGGCCCGCGAGGCGGAGAACCCGAAGCCAGCCAAGAAGGCCGCCCGCAAGACAACCCGCAAGAAGGCGACGAAGAAGACGACGCGCAAGAAGGCGACGAAGAAAGCTACGAAGAGCTAGTAGCGGCTAGTAGCGGTCCGCCAGGGTGGAACGCACCGGGCGGGCCAGCTGCGTCATGCGGTTGCGCCCGCGCAGCTCCACGGACTTCATCAGCGTCCAGCGCTGCTGCTCGACCTCGTTGGCGGCGCGTAGGGTCGCGGCGTTGGTGAGTACGCAGCCAGGGGTGTCCTTGGCCAGTTCGGTGAGGCGGGCGGCGGCGTTGACGGCGTCGCCGATCACGGTGTATTCGAAGCGGTCGGAGCCACCGATGTGGCCGGCGACCACGTGCCCGGAGGCCACCCCGATGCCTGCCTGCAGCTCGAGGCCGGCCAGTTCGCGGCGTAGTTCGCGGGCGGCCTGGAGGGCGTGGGAGGTGGCGTCGTGGATGGAGACGGGCGCGCCGAACACGGCCAGCGCCGCATCGCCCTGGAACTTGTTGATCACGCCTTTGTTGCGGTGCACCACTTCAACGACGATCTCGAAGAAGTTGTTCAGCGCGGCCACGACCTGTTCCGGGGTGTGGTTGACGGCGAAGGTAGTGGAGCCGATCACGTCGATGAACACGACGGCCACACGGCGGTCCTCCCCGCCGAGCTCCGGTTTCTCCTCCAGGGCCTTCTGGGCGACCTCGGTGCCGACGTAGCGACCGAAGATGTCGCGGACGCGCTGGCGCTCGTTGAGCCCGCGCATCATCTCGTTGAACCCGGCCTGCAGTACGCCGATTTCGGAGCCGTCGTAAATGTCCACCTGGGTGTTGCGCTCCCCGCGGCGCACCTTATTGATGGCTTCCTGCAGCTCCTTGATGGGGTCCACCACACTCATGATGGCGAACGCGGTGCCGATGAAGCCGGTGGCCAGCGCGGTCAGCGTCAGCGCGAGGACGGCAGGCATGAGCTCGCCGGGGCGGTTGTAGAAGAAGTCGTGGCGCTGCGCGAAGAACAGGGCGAGCACCCCGAACATTGGGACGGCGGAGGTGGTGAACCAGGTCAGGTACAGGCGGTGCTTGATCGGCGGTTCCAGGGTGGAGTCTTCGAAGCGCCGTGCGAGTGCCGACGCCGCCACCGGCCGCACCAGGCGCTCTGCCTGCAGGTACGTCATCACTGCGGTGACGAAGCACGCCAGCGATGTGGACCCTAAAGTCACCACTGCCAGCTGGTGGTCGATGCGCCAGGCGGCCACGGTGATGATCATGATGCCGATGGCCCACACCCCGACCACGATCACGGTTTGCAGTACCGGGATACGCATGACCAGGTTGCGCACCATGTTCGGGTCGTGGTCGTCGGGGCTGAGCTGCCACTCGAGCACCGGCCGGAACAGGAAGAACGTGACCACGATGCCCACGAAGATGGCAAAGCAGAAGTAGGCCGCGCCGAGGAAGCCGAGGCTTTCGTCGTAAATGTTGAGCTGCTGCACTTCCCGCATGGGGATGAGGAAGCGCACAAACAGCATGATCAGCACAGCGCCGACGACGTTGGTTCCGAGCACAGTTGCGGCGTAGAGGGGCCACGAAGTGCCCCACAGCCATTTGAAACTGCGCCAGAATCGTTCCATGCTGTAACACTTTAGCGGGTTTCCGCCCTACTGTACGCTTGGGGCTTGTGCCTACCGTGAGTCAATTACTTGCCGACGCCCCCTCCGTCCAGCAAGTCATCATGAACGCTGCCGCGGCCGCCCGGGGGATCGGCGACGCGCGCGCGATGACGCACTCCTGGCTGTTCACGGGGCCTCCCGGTTCGGGACGCTCTAACGCGGCGCTCGCGTTCGCGGCTGCGCTGGTGTGCACGGACTCGGACGAGATCGGCTGCGGGCGCTGCAAGGGCTGCCGCGACGCGCTGTCCTCCCAACACACCGATGTCATGCACGTGGTGCCCAAGGAACTGACGATCAAGGTGAAGGAGACCCGCGAGTACATCGCGCAGGCTGCCCGCATGCCGACGGTCGCCCGCTGGCGCGTCCTCATCATCGAGAACGCCGATCGCCTCGGGCAGGACGCCTCCGACGCGCTGCTGAAAACGGTGGAGGAGCCCCCGGCCCACACCGTGATCATTCTGTGCGCGCCATCGACGGACCCGGAAGACTTCTCCCAGACGCTGCGCTCCCGCTGCCGGCACCTCTACATCCCCGCCCCCTCCGAGGGCGAGGTGGTGCGCATCCTGATGCAGGAGGAGGGTGCCACAGAATCCGACGCCCGCCTCGCCGCCGCCACCACACTGCGCCACGTGGGCCGGGCCCGCAGGATGGTCAACGACAAGTCCGTACAGATCCGCCGCGCCCAAGCCATCAACCTCGCCGAGCTGGTCTTCCACGGCGCCCAGGCATTCCAGGCCGTTGCCTCCCTAGTGAAGGCCACGGAGAAAACCGCCGTCGAGGACTACGCCGCGGAGGACGCCGAGGAGCGCGCCAAGCTCGAGCGGGCCCTCGGCGTTGGCGCGAAAGGCAGGGGAGCGGCGAAAGCGTTGCGCGGGGCCTCCGCCTCCGTCAAGGCGCTTGAGGCGAGCCAGAAAGCGCGCGGCACCCGCCGCAAACGCGACGTGTTCGACCTCATCCTCGTAGACCTCGCCGGCATTTACCGCGACGCCCTCGCCGTCCAGTCCGACGCCCAAGTCTCACTTACACACCCGGACTTCCAGCCACTCGCCGCCGAACTCGCCGAGAAAGTCCGCCCCGAAGGACTCGTAGCGTGCCTCGACGCCATCGCCCAATGCCGCCAGCGCCTCCAGCAGCAGGTGAGCCCCGTCGTGGCATTCAACGGGATGCTCGGCCACATCCGCCTCGCCTGCGACACCCGCTGACCTGGCAGTTTCGTAGATTCTTGGCGGTGCTGTAATATTGTGCAGCGTTGCCACCTTAGCTCAGTCGGCAGAGCGTCTCACTCGTAATGAGAAGGTCGCGAGTTCGATTCTCGCAGGTGGCTCGGGATAAACTCCCTGGTAGATGTGTTTTCTGCCAGGGGGTTAGACATTTGTAAAATGGTGCCCGGTACACACTGGGTACACACCAGGCCCCAGCCCCAGCCCCCGGGCTCCAAAATTGTTCCCCGCTATTCGGTTGACGCTGGAACTATTTCAGACGGCCACTCCGACTAACTGGGAAAACGCCGCAGTGAAGCGCCGAAACCGGGGTTGGAGCCGAAATGGTTCCCGAGCCCGGGAACTATCTTGAAGGCGCACAGACCATCGACCACGTGCGATATTGTCAGGCCCAGACCGAGCACAGACCGAGCAGATTACGGCGTAGAAAGAAGACTAGCGTGACGGATTGCTAGGGTGATCCATGTGTTGCATGCATTTATTGATGAATCCGAGCACAAGGATAAATACTTCACCCTCACCGTTTTGATCGTGGAGGATGAAAATCTTTTACGCCTTGAGCAAGAATTGCATGCCTTGCTCACGGACTACGCCGAGACTACTGGCTACGTCAATATCAATGCTGAGTTGCATGGATACGACATCATGCAGCAAAAACGCGATTGGGATGGGGTTCCAATCGGAATCGCGAGATCGATCTATCTACGTGCCCTTGGGATAATAAACAGGTTGGCATCTGCCATGTTCGTGGAGACCATTGACCGGCATGAGCAGGCAAAGAAATATCGAAATGCTTACAATCCACGAACGGTAGCAATCGGCTACATATTGGAGCGGGTGGATGAGTATGCCTCGAAAAGAAACGAGATTGCGAAGTGCTATCTCGATGATCACTACACCGCTCCGGAAGGACGTAAAGAATTCGTCGAGTATAAAGCCAAGGGGACGTTCGGCTACCGAAGCTCCAAACTCGCCAATATAGAAGAAATGGAGTTTTATGACTCACGGTTGAAGCGAGGGCTGCAAGCCGCTGACCTTTGCTGTTATGTCTATCAGCGGCGTCTTAACGTGAAAGTCGGTAACCCGAAAATGCTCGCAACCCAAGAAAAGATGTGGGGGGGCGATTGAAAACATTGTTGAAAGCGGTAGGCAAAGAATTTGGCCGTAGACGCACAAAAACCCCGCACGGCGGGGCTTCTGGCAATGTGGAGTTGCGCACGGCGCGCAATCTCTACAGTCAAAATGCTAGCCAGTTGGTGATGAAAAAACAAGGGGAATGACCCATCGTAGGACGGTGCTCTGTCTGCTAGCACACTATGAAGGTAGCGAAGGCTGGTGGGCAGTTCGCGAAGTTTTAAAGCATCGGTAGCTGTGGCAGCTTCACGCCGAGCTTCGGCAACGCGGCAATCAGGCCGATGATCGCGAGCACCGCCGCGATCACGCCACCAACAATCGCCGCCACGTTCAGCTCCGATTCTGAAGTAGGGTATGCAACATCCACCTGGGTGCCTTTCGCGCAGGCGGCGGCTGCTGCGGAGTCGGCGTCGTCAAGCATGGCCTGCTTCTCGGCGACCTTCCCAGCTGGCGTGGCGGCCCACGCCTTGTACAGCTCAGCATCACTCTTCTCGACGCCAAACGGCACCTCAGCGCGCTTCTTCCCCGGGCCAACCTTGCGCATCGCCGGGTCGATGTCCTCGAGCGATCCCTCCTTCGTCGGCTTCGTCTCTTTCACCGTCTTCTGCGCCTCGGCGTACTTCTCGGCGAGCTTCGCGGGCCGCTTTGTGGCGTCCGGGTAGGTGGTGTCCACCGCGGCCACGAAGTCACGCGCCTGCTCATGGGCGCCGATCATCTTCGCCTCGTCGAACCACGCTTTCACGAAGCGCTGCTCATCGGCCGAAAGCTGCACCGTGCACATGCCGTCCTTGCCTTTCACGTTCACCGTCGCTGCGTGGGCAGGCGCGGCAATGGTGCCGAGCGCGATCGCGGTGGCTGCGGCGCAGGTAACGATTCTTTTCATGGTGTCCTCCTAGAGAGTGAGTGGGTGTACTGGGGGTACATGCTCAGTTTCCGATACGGCATGTTGCGGCAGCGTTAACAGGGGGATTCGGGGGTGGTGGGGCTATGTCACAGGTGTCTGTTTGAAATAGTTCCCACGCCCCCCTCGTGCCGTTGAACTTGTGAACTCCCCAGGTCACCCGGTGTTACACCGGGTAGGAAGGACACACAGCAATGACGGTAGTCATCCCTCCCACCAGCCGCGCCTCGGAGGAGTTCACCACAGAAC
>NZ_MLAL01000021.1 GCF_001875665.1 Corynebacterium sp. NML130628
CGGGGTTGGTGTTGTAGTGTGCCCAATCCCTCTCGGGTGGGTTTGGTATCAGCGGGGGAATATCGTGCGGGGACATGGGCGGGGACCTCCTTCGGTTCGGCGCTCACAACCAGCCTGCCACCTAGGGGCATTGTCATCCTCGGCAAATCATCCGTCGGCAAAACATACCTGGCCCAAGCACTGCTTACCGCTGCGTGCAGAAACGACTACTCTGCCCGTTTCTTCCGCACAGACACCCTGGCCAACCAGCTGATGGTGCTACGCCATGATGACACAGCACGCATGGAGTTTCTTCAAGACTTACACCTTGCAGACGTACTCGTGCTTGATGACTTCTTAACAACGCCGATTGATGCTGCCACAGCACACCAGCTGCTCAACATTCTTGCTGAGCGTGAACACCGGGGCTCAACCATTGTCACCTCCCAGTTCACACCCGATGAGTGGTACAAGTCCATCCCGGATGCTGTCATCGCCGAGTCGATACTCAATCGGCTTGTCGTTGGTGCTGAGATCATCACACTCGAAGGACCAAACATGCGCCTCGAAGCCAATACGCAGTAGCGGCTCATAGTCAACGCCCGGGTGTTACCCGATACTCACCCGGGCGTTACTGGATACTCACCACGGTGTTACTAAATCCGTGGTCCTAACAGCTATCGCGTCCCCATTCGTGGCCATGTCTCAGTCGTTTAGCAAGCAGGCGAATACGCTCTGGTACGAGATTTTCGATGTCGTCAAAGCCAACTCGCTGGTGGACTACTCGGGGCCGACTCCTGCGGATAACGTGATGGAACGGCTACTTCAGGCACGCTCATAGTTATTGGCGTAGTGCGGGTGCGGTGTGGGCGTAGATGACGACCACTGCAATCAAGGCGATACAGACGGCGAAGGGTGCCAGCGGGTTCCACCCGTAAAGGGCGGTCGAAGCCAGCGGGGCAATCGCGTACGCCAACCCATTATTAGCGTTGATGATGCCAGCCACTGCGCCTTGCTCATCTGCACTCATCTTCAAGGTTGGGCCAGTGTTGTACCCGGGCATCGCCAGTCCCATACCTACCCCCAGCACGATACACCCGACAACCAGTAAAGCGTGCGAGGAGGTAGGCCAAATGAGCACAGTTGCAACTAGTGTAATGGCCAGACCAGTACGTAAAAGCTTCGCTGCTCCCCACCCTGTCTTTGGAGCAATCACCGCTTGGGCAATGATCATGGTCACGCCCATGATGGTCAGGTAAATCGCGGAAATACCTGCGGTCGCAGTTGCCGACAGAGCGAAGCGGTCTTGGACAGTGAATCCAAAAATCGTAGCAACAGAAGAAAACACAAGAAACATCACCAGACCAGTTGCTAGCCAGGGAGCTACACGCGGATCAGTGAAGCGAATCCGTTGAGGCTTTGCAAAAAGTTGCCCTCGGCTTTGAGGTGCGAAACTCACCAAGAGAACAACCAGACCAATCACCATCACAACGGGCATGACCACCAAGGGCAAGAGCAGGCCACCAGCAGCGGCTAACACACCTCCAGTAACACCTCCAACAATGGAGGCCATCCCTTGAGCCGCTCCAATCATGCCCAGTGCTTTTACCCGCCCGTTCTCGCTGGCAGCATGCGTGACCAGGTGGGCTTGCGCGGTCGGGGCGATCGCTGAAATCCCTCCACCATAGAGCAAACCACGAGTGATCACAACACCAAAAACTAGTCCGACACCGCCAACTACCTGGTTCATCCCCAGGTAGGAGACAATACCGAAGGCGCTCAAAGCGATGATCGCGATCACAAGCCCGGCAGCGAGTACACGTTTAGCGCCGACACGTTGGGAAGCTCGCCCCCAATAAGCACTCAAGCTCGCTAGTACAATCGCTGCCAAAGAGATAGTGGCGCCAATATGCCATTCCCGCAATCCCATCTGTCGTGACAGTGGCGCGATGATCGGATTGAGAATCATTTGCCCCATAAAGGCGAGAAAAACGATTCCCACTACCAGGTTTGCTTGCGCTCCTGGATCAATAGAGCTCTGTGTCGGCTTATTACTACGAGGGTCGGGCATCACTACACTCCATTACTAGAACACTGTTTCACTTAGGGATATTGTAGAATGGTGTTCTAGTAAGGGTCAAGGAATAAGTTAGGGTCACCTTATGAACACTGTGCTAACGGGGCGAAGGGCTGGGCTATCACGCGAGCTGATTGTCAAACAAGCTGTACAGTTAAGCGCGATCAGTGGCGTTGAGGGATGGTCAGTACGGGACATTGCCCGTGAACTGGGCGTGGTTCCCTCAGTGATTTATCATTATTTTCCAAACAAGGAAGCCATTTGTGATGCTGTTGTAGACCGGGTATGTGTCGGGATTGAAGTTCCCGACCCGGACCTTGAATGGAAAGCCTGGTTTCGAGCTATGGCTCACAATCTACGCCCCGCATTGTTAGCATATCCGGGGATTACCGACAGGTTCGCGCGGGGCAAGTTCACCGAACAGTTTTTGCCGATGATCGATGGAGCCTGGGCCAAACTACAAGAAGCTGGGTTTGGTGACAATTCGCCTGTGGCCTACACAATTATCGCGAACTCGATCATCCACACGATCGGAGCGAGAAACCTGCGCGCATCCAATCAAATCCAGCCTCGCCACAACCTGCACGAAATGCTTGTCAGGCTTGAGCCTATGATGGCTCAATCTGTTGGACTGACCAGTATTGTCAACTCTTACCTGGAGCCTCTCTCACACCCTGATGAAGAAGAAGCGATGTCCGAGGAATACTACGACCTCGTCATCGATGTGATTCTAGACGGCATCGAACACACCCTGCTGCCTTAACTCTGACCCACTTCTCAATCATCGTCTTAGTGAGCGCCCGCACAGCTGTGTACTTCAACACAGCGGATGTAGCCCAGTTGATAAGCCGGGTCAGTTCACGTTCACCCCCGCGTTCTCATGGTCACGGAGACGGTTAAGTAGTTCTTCCTGATACGGATTATTCATGGTGTGCCCTTCATCCAGGTATGGGTAAAGGGGGCCAAGGCACACACCCTGACCCCTTCGCTGTCTGCTACGGGCTAGCGTCTACTCGGTAGCACCCGCCGTGGTCGGCTCCGCCACATCCTGTTCAGCCGTCGCCAGCGCCTCCGGGCGGATCACGGAACCGCCGTACACCTGGAGGCCCGTAATCGCACGGGTGAAACGGAACGGCAGCATGGACGATTCCTCCACCTCCGTGATCTGGTAGCCGAACGAGGTAGCCATCGGGTGGCCCGCAATGACCACCTCACGGCCCGCCACCGTCGGCACCGTCGGCGCGGAAATGATGCGGAACCCGAGCAGGCGACCAATCTCACCGTTCAAGAGATTGCTGTTGTTCACTGCCTTGTCCAGGCGCTCGTCGTACAGCAACGCCGATTCCATCTCCGGGCCAACCATCACGAAACGGTCAGTCTTCGGAACCGAAGTGGCGTTGAGTTTCTTACGCAGCGCCACCAGCGTCTTGTACGCGTCCTTCTTCTCAATGTCGAGCGGGAGGGTGCCCACCTTGTTGGAGTTCTTCACTCCGTCCTTCATGAGCTTACCGATGTAGGTATCGACCTGCTCGGACATGCCTTCCTCTGCCTCGCTGACTGCCTCCGGCTTCACGTCCAGAGCAGACTGGACGGAAGATACCAGCGGAATCTTGAAGTTGAAGTAGTCGCCCTGGTCGGTCTTGAACTTACGCTCTCCGAACTCGACATCTTCAACAATCATGTCTTCGGACTCGTCGTACTTACGGATGGTGGGGACGGCCAAGGTTGGAGACAACAACCTCGTCACCCTTGCCCTTGATTTCACCTTCGAATTCGCGGTTCGTCACGCCTTCCTGCGCGAATGCCCAGGTCTCCTTGAGCGGCTGCATGAGCGCGGACGCGACAACGGGGCCAATTACCGGATCCCAGTTCTTGTGGGACTGTGGAGTTGCCATAGTGTGTTCCTCCTAGTGGAAACTGTTAGCGGCTGATACGGCCTTCCTCCACTGCCTTGTTGATTTCCTCAAACTTGCCCTGTGCGTACAGGCGGTTGAGGTCATCGGCGGTGAGGATTCGGCCATCGTTGTTGTTCGTGGGGCTGGGGTTCCGCTGGTGCGGGGTGCTACCCCACCCGCCTTGAACTGTGGGAATGAGTTGAGCGTGTTGGTGACGAGTTCGCCAGCCTTACTGTCCCACTCGTCGCTGCCCCACTTCGGGAGATCACCTACACCACGGAGATACGGCACAAGCATGTCGGGGGCTGCCCCGTTTTCCTTCGCCAGCTTGCGTAGGGTGTTGTCCTCGCGCATTCGGTCGAGTTCGGCCTGGAGCTTGTCACGCTCGGCTTCTCGTTCCTGCGCGGCGGCCTTGGCCTGCTTGATTTGTTCCTCCGAGTCTTCGTCGGACGGTTCAAAACCGAGTACCTGCGCGAGTTTCTTCAACGTCGCTGCCTGTTCTTCCGCCTGCTTCGCCTTCACTCGGCGGTCGCCGTTCTCGTTCTTCAACTTGCGGTTTTCCGCTTCGTATCGGGCGAGCTGCTTACGTAGCGCGTCAAGGTCTACGGCTTCGTCCGCCTCGTTGGCCTGCGCCTCGCCTAGGTGTTCACCGGCTTGGGTGTAGTTGCCCTGCTCGGTGTCGTGCTGGGCTTGCTGCGCCTTGTCAGCGGCCTGCTGTGCGAGGTCTGCGGGGGTGGTGTTTTCATCCGACATGTGGTTTGTCTCCTCATTGGGGGCTTGGGTGGTGTTCCACGCCTTGGTGGTAACGGGGAGGAGTATCGCGGAGTCAGGGTGGCGGTCAGTGTTGCGTGACGGTCACCCAGGCGGAATCGTCCTCACACACCTGCCAGTACCACTCCGGCCACGTATCAGCGTTGGAAGGCAAAGCCACAACCCCTGTAGGGGTTACCCACGCGGGAGCGTCACCAACCACCATGGGCACTGTTTCCTCCGGCATTACCATCGCCTCGTCACCGTAAACAACCACCCGGTTAGACCACAGGCGTTCGGGCAGCGCCTCCCTAGCGCGCTCCACCGCCCGTGCTGCAACGTCAATCAACGCTAATCACCGCCAAAACTTCATCCGTAGGTGTCAAATCGTCCGTGCGCATCATCGTCAGCGAACCCGCCTTCAACTTCTTCAACCGTTCGTCAACATTGATTAGTCCATCTGATGACTGGCCCTCAAACCACTTGATCTCGCCGTCCTCTTTAACCCAGTTCCAGATATGGCCGCTCCTAGTGTGTGCACGGCACGTACCGGGACATCATCGCGGGGTTCCTCGGGACGGTCGAAGGGTTATAGAGCGTGGCGTGGGGTCGGATTGGCCGTTTTAAAAAATAATGCTTTGTTGCCTTAAGAAATCAAACTCTGTCATGCACTGCACTCCCAAGCCATCAGCAGCGTCAGGCAGCTTGACCCGTGTTTGCTTCTTCGGGCTCGGGGTCTCGTTTGTGATCACGGTAAAACTTCGGGCATGCCCACTAGCCACCACCCAAGAATCTGCGACGCTCAGAAACTCTCGTATCGCACTTTCTTTATAAGGATCATCCTTACGAGCACGCACCCACTGCGTCACCTCACGATAGGAGTTAACTTCTTCCTGCGTCTGAGTGAGAATCTGCGTCTTAGGGACAAAGTCTCTCAGCCACTGTGACTTTTCATCATCGCGTTTCAGCAATTCATTTTCTACAGACTGGTGAAAATAAAATTGCCCTTCGGAAAAGAATGCATCGAACTGCCGCCAGTACGATTCAAAAATGTCCCGCGGACGGTGATTGAACGCACCGATCACGATATTCGTATCGATGAGGTACACCTATGCGACCTCCTGCATACGAGTAACCGCATTTTTCAGCGTCGCAGTCTTTGCAATGCCCAGTTGGCGCGAAGCTTCCTCGTGAGAAATTGCGCCATCTGCATATGCGCCGGTTACAGTGTCCAAGAACCGGCCACCCAGCCGAGACTTCAACGTGACGAAGAAGTCACCGCCTCCACTAACAATCGGAGGCGTAGGGTTCGAGGGACGTTGCCGAAGGAATTCCTGCACTTGTGGTTTGCCAAGGCGGCGCTGCCCCACAAGGGACCACAGTGCCGTATCCGCGCTTACCCGGTACGCATCGTATGCCCATTCAGTGATGCGTTTCAGATCGGGATTTCTGTCCCACTCCTGCAACAACGCATGCTGCGGCAGAAGCAGGGCAGCTGCAAACCTGTTACACCATCGCTCCACATCGTGATGATCATTCATGGCACCTGTGAGACCTTCTGCAGCGAGCAGTACGTGGCCTAACTCGTGAGCAAGGCTGAAGTACTGCCCAACTTTGTAATCACTGCCGTTAACGAAGATCAAGGGATAGGGACCATCGAACAGTGTGAAAGCTCGAAACTCGTCGATGTCGAGTTTGCGGTGGTTGTTATTTCCAAGTACGGAGTTTCGCATCACTAAGACACCGCAGTGCTCAATTGCATCCGCTAATTCCAGCACATTCTCCCGACCAGTGGTCGCTTTACCCGGCCTCCATCCGGCATCGGCAAGCTGGGGTAGCAATGCACACACCGCATCGTCCGGGCTATCACGCAGTGTCCAGGCACCACCGAAATTTGGAGGATCAATTCCTTCCGCGCGCGCAAATTCTGCATACCAGCTCAAGCGGCGCTCACAGGTATAAATCGTCTCCTTCAACGCTGGGCTGAACTCAGTTACTTTCTTACTATCCACGGTGCGAAAATCTGGGAAATCCGGCTGATCGTCCGTGGGGCCGTCGAGAAGCAAGTAACCGAACGGGATACATGCAAGCGATGCCAAGTGCTCAGCCTGACGCAGCGTCGGCGACACCTTGCCTTCCAGCCATTGCCGGACCAACCGAAAATCACTTCTTTGGGCAAGTTCTTCCACCGTGCTGCCGGTACGCTGCAGCGCCCAGCGCAGCGTCGGCTCTGCAATGTCGACTCGAACAGCCATCACTCACCTCCCGCTAGTTACGTAGTTTTTACCTTAGCGGAGGAGCCCGACAAACATCTCTGGGTAGCTACAGCTAGCAAATTGCGACAGGCGAGATAGTCCAGCGCTAAGTCCGAAAAGCCAAGCTGCGACACGTATCTACTAGACACCAGAGAAGTATCGGGAGTGGGACCGACGGAGGTTTTCTTCGTTGGCACTAGCCACCGCCACAATCTCAACATCGGGGTCAGTATTGTCTCGGTCCAAGCGCAGTCGCGCACGCGTAGCCTCAGAAAGCGAGTCAAACTTCTTACACCGGACAGTTCCCTTTTTGCGATGGTATTCAATCAAGAATGCGGGCATAGGGCTTTTCACTCTCCTTCCTGTGCGATGTTTGACCGTACTCTAACCAGGCCAAGAGCCAAAAGACACCCCGCAACACCCCGTCAATTGGATGTGCGTATCCCCTTATCCATGGTCACCTGATAGGATGCATCCGAACGCCCCGAGGCGCCTCTGCGAAAGCATGCACCCGGGGCTCCCGTGTTTCGGCCGTCTTTCGGCACCGCGAACCCCCGTTCGAACATCGCCCGAGCACTGTCGGGGCTGCATGCTTCAATGAAGTCAACAAATGATAGTTGATTGAGAGGTGCAGGTCATGGACATTTCAATGCCACAGGACGCCCAGCATGCGCTCGCGCTGATGCTCAAGGGCGAGAGTGTTGTGATCGACGGCGGGCACGGCACCGGCAAGTCCACGCTGCTGCGCACGTTCATGGAAGCGAATGACGCGCTGCCCGATAGCCTGCGCAAACGAGTGCTGTCCGTCGCGCTGTTGGGGCTCGCGGCGGACGGCATCGGCGGGATGACGATCGACTCTGCATTCAACTTCGACCCCTTCATGACGCTCGACGACGTCCTACCCGGCGGTTCCTGGGACATCGACAGTGCAAAGCTACTGCTCAGCTTGGTTGAGACATTAATTATTGACGACGCCGACAACGTCAACACAGAGCTCCTGCTGATGATGAGCGTGGCCCTGCAGCGCGTGCACAAAAATAGCGAGGCGTTTGGGGGCGTGCAGCTCATCGCTGCCGGTGACTTTGGTGGCTCCCACTCACCGCAGGTGGTACCGCGAGAAGAACACGGGCAAGATCCCGAGCGTTACGTATTCCTCTCGTTCGATGGTGTCAATTTCAACGTCAGCTACCACGTCAGTCGTGTCCACGCCGTGGTTGTGGAGCGCGGCGAGATCGTTGCGGACTTCGGCACGCGGATCAACCCGATGTCGGACTTGGGGCAGTTCGGCCTCGAGAACGAAGTTCCTGAGGGCGGGCTTGCTCTCGCGCCGCGTCTCGAGGACTTTTGGCCGCTGCTGCTGCGGCAGGCCGCGGGTGGCATTGTCGTCGGTGATCGGCTCGAGATGGCGCAGGACGCCGTCCGATACCAGGCACGAGGCCTCGATATGGGACACGAGCATGGTATCGACGCCGAAGCCCTCGACATCGTTGTTGAGGGCAGCAACGTCATCGGGCGCGCGCACTCAATGGCGCTCGACTTCCTCTCAGGAGACGTCGAGATCCCCTACGTGCGGCCGGTACCCGACGCATCCGATACGCAAGAAGCGCGCTCTTCCAGCCGTTTTGGGCGCCCGCCGCCCCACTCAAATTGGATCAGACCCGCGCGACAGACTCCGATAATGCCTGGGCAGCCTTCTCCGGCTCTGGCGTGGAAGTCAACGACCAACGCATGCTCCAACAGACTGCCCTGCGGCTATCTTCCTGGGCGATATCGCGCGGTGTTTGGACGAAGCAGGCCGAAAAGGAAGTGCGCAGCCGCGCCGCCATGACAGGGTTGACACACGTGTCCCTCCCAGAAGGCGAAGATGACAACATCGACATTCCAGCGCTGCTCTCCCCAGGCACGCGGGTGGTGTTTACGGGCTGTCGAGAAGCCATCAGCATCTACGATGGCGAAGCCCAGCTCATCTCCGCCTGCGAATCTTGCGGCCTCATTTTCGAAAACAGTGTCTCTGAGACCACGTGCGACGCCCTTGTGGCGTGGGACCCGGCATCAATGTCACGCAAAGCGAGAACCGCCAGGGAGCTGGGCATACCGATCATCACGTTCGCCGATTTTGAACACTGGTATGGGTACTACACGGGTGATCCCTTCCAGACCTTCCTCGCCGACATCCTCGAGAAAGGCAATCAGGTGGCGTTCCGCGGCTCGATCGTCATCAACGGAATCCACGTCACCGATGGTGCGCGCATGGCGTACCTGTGCGACGAGATCGGACTCGTTTACAGTCCCGAAATGCCCATCGCGTTGTGCGACGCCCTCATCACCGACGACGTGAACTTCGGGCCGCACGACACCCCGCACATCCCAGTGGAGGCATTCGGCGCGTGGATGAACAGGGAGTTTGCGTCCAAGGGACAGTTCTTCACCGAAGACTTCTTCATCCCCGCCGACATCACCGCGCTGTATGGCCCGGACGAGCTGCTGGCCAAGATCGACGAGAGCAAGGCTTGACCCTGACGTCACGTCAGACTGCACAATGACTGCCATGACCAACAACGAAGAGCTTTACACAGTCGGCGAAGTGGCCAACGCATTCGGGATCACGGTGCGAACCCTGCACCACTGGGAGCAGGCTGGCCTCATCGAACCTGTGTACCGCAGCTGGTCAAACTACAGGCTGTACACACCAGACGATCTGGAGCGCATCCAGCACATTCTGGTCTACCGGACCACCGGCATGAAACTGTCTGAAATTAAAAAAGTACTCTCCCACCCCACCTCGAACCAGGAGCACCTGCGCAAGCAACACAAACGCCTGCTTGAGGAGCGCTCGCGGATCGATGGGATGGTGGTAGCCGTCGAAACGTTATTGGAGCAAGCAATGAATAACCACAAACCAACCCTCGAAGAAATCGGCGAGATCCTCGGCGACCCGAACTACGCCGAGCACCAGGCCGAAGCGCACGAAGCCTACGGCGACACAGCTGGCTGGGCACAGTATCAGGGCCGCACCGGCACCTGGGGTACGAACGACTGGGAGGACAGCAAGCAGCGTTTCGACGCCATCGATGCCAAACTCGCAGACGCTGTTCGCCGCGGCGTGCCCACCGACAGCGCGGAGGCCGCCGAACTCGTCGAGGAGCACCGGAAGGTGATCGGGCAGTTCTTCGACGTCACCCCAGAGATCCAGTTTCAGATCTCGCGCGGCTACATCGCCGATGAACGTTTCAAACGCTACTACGAAGAACGTCAGACTGGCCTAGCACAGTGGCTCGCCGACGCCATCGCGCACGCGACCGGCCACAGCACCGAAATCGACGAAAGCAAAGCCTAGCCGGGCCTAGCGCAACAGGCGCTTGCCCAACCGCAACGCGAGCGCCATCGCGTCCGCAACCCGCTTCCCGCCACCAGCGCCAACCCCGCCGAGCGACACGTGCCGCTGCGCCGCCACGGTGCGCGCCTCGGTGTACTTCAGCAGGCCCTCATCGCCGTGGCGCCGCCCCACACCCGACTGCTTCCACCCACCCATCGGCGCGTCCATCGACGCCCACGCGGCGGCGTACCCCTCGTTGATGTTCACCGTCCCCGCATGCACATGCGCCGCGACCACGCACGCCTCATCCTCCGCACCCCAAATCGAAGCGTTGAGCCCATAGTCAGTGTCATTCATCTTCTCGACGCCCACCTCCGGCCCATCCACCACCTCCACGTAGACGACCGGCCCGAACACCTCCTCGCGATACAGGTCCGCGTCCTCCGGGACATCCACCAGGATGGTCGGCGCGTAAAACGTATCCCCGAGCCGCGGCAACGCCTCCCCACCGGCCAGGACGGTGGCTCCTTTGTCCACGGCGTCGTGGACAAAGGCTTCGACACGCGCGCGGTGCTCCGCGGAAATCAACGAGCCGACGTCATCACCCCACCCGTGGCCGATGCGCAGGCCTTTCGTCAACGCCACAAAGCGCGCAAGGAACTCGTCCGCCACGGCGCGGTCCACGTACACCCGCTCCACGGAAATGCACAGTTGGCCAGTGTTGCTGAAACAGGCGTCCACGGCACCGCGCGCCGCCGTCTCCGGGTCCGCGCTGGCCAACACCAACAGCGGATTCTTGCCACCGAGCTCCGCGGAGAACCCGATCAGGCGCTCCCCGGCCTGCGCGGCAAGCGCCCGGCCCGTCGCAGTGGACCCGGTAAACATCAAGAAGTCACACCGCTTCACGATCTCCTGCCCGACCGTTTTCCCACTCCCCTCCACAACCTGGAACAGATCAGCGGGCAGCCCGGCCTGCACCAGCAGCTGGTGGGCGCGCTGCGCAGTGCGCGGGGTTTGCGAATCCGGCTTGAGCACCACCGCGTTGCCCGCAATCAGCGCCGCCACCGCATCCGACACCGCCAGCGACAGCGGATAGTTCCACGGCGCAATCACCCCCACCACGCCCTTCGGCGCCCGGTGCACCTCAGTCCGGGTCACTACAGGCATGGCGCCGCGCACCCGGGCTGGCGCCAACAAGGTTTTTGCGCGGTACGCGTAGTGACGTGCCGTGATCGCTACGTCCATCACTTCGTCGAACGCGTTGTGTTTCGCTTTGCCCGTCTCCTGCTGGATCAGGTCCACCAGCTCGTCGCGGTGGGCAAGGATCAGGTCGTGGTAGCGGAGGAAGATGCGGCTGCGCTGGCGCAGCGGCGTCGTCGCCCAGGTGCGCTGTGCCGCGCGGGCGGTGTCGAAGGCGTGCTGTACTGACATACAGCCCAGGGTAGCGCCACCACTGGCGGGCGCTTTTGCGTGGAAAGCAACACCAGAAACCACACCAAAGAATCGCGGTCACGGGGGCGAGTCCACAAAAGTTAGGGAGAATCGAAAAAAGAAGTTAAATCGTGGAGGAGACCCGGAGTCGGTAATTGTTTGAGAAATTCAGCGAGATCCCTATCAATCATGTACGCCAGGTCAACGCACTGTTCATAACATTGATTGGGTGTCAGCCTTGTAGCCGAGCCAGTAATCGCGACCCCGTTTGGAGCTAGGGACTCGTGATGCGCAATCCGGTTTCGAATCCATCCGCCCCGATTGAGACAAAGTAGCTTTTCAGATACCTTAGAGCGCGTATTCCCCTCTCGCGTGAAGTCACCCGTTCAGCGGATTGGCTGCGGAGGGGTTTTCTTATCGCTGAGTCGGCGCCTTTGTCTTTTGGGCACTCCACCCAACCAGCGCGACACCAAATTCCTTGTTTTGGACTGGTGAGTTTCGCGTTTCCCCAGGTCGCCGATTTTTACAGAGGGAATGTGGTGTCCACTCGAGGAGCCCCACAGGTCCTACAGCGCTACCGCTCCGCCAGCTCGGCCTCGATCCACGCCTTGCGGGCCTGGCGCTGCTCCTTCCAATGAGCAAGAGCCTGGACGGCCTCGATGCGTTGCTTCTTAAACACCAACATGGACAACGGGAACGCCACGATGAGGGCTAAAAGGGCCGACATGATCAGCGGCACGGGCGCCCCAACCGCTACGGCGAGCAGCTGGATCACCACTGTCAAGACGATGAATAGCAGCAGCCGGTACAGCCCGTAGATGGCGGCGGCTTTGTTGGCGCGGCGTTTCGCGCTTGGGTCAACTTCGGGGGCTTCGCTCATGGGGACCATGGGGACTTAGCCTAACCCAAACCGGAACAAGTATGTTAGAGGGCATGGGACGCCTTCTTCTGCTCGCACTGATCATTCTTGCCGCGTACTTGATGTGGCGCGCGTTCGGCCCGGGGTCGAATGAGCGGTACGGGGTGCCGCAGCGGGAACAGCCGCCTGTTATTAAGGGGCCGGATGATGATGAGGAGTTCCTGTGGGAGATCGAGAAGAAGAGGTTTAAAGAACGCCGGGCCCGCGAGGAGGCGGAGCGTCGGCGTCGTGAAGAGGAGGAGCGTCGGAGGAAGCGCGGCGAGGACTAGCTGCGCGTTGCTTCTTCTGCGAGGACCTCGGGGAGCTTCTCGGCCCAGGCCAGGGAGTCGCGGACGCCCTGCTCGATGGTGAGCTCTGGCTCCCAGCCAAGCACCTCGCGCGCCTTGTCGATGCGCGGCGCGCAACCGGCGACGTCGCCCTCGCGTGGCGGTGCGGTGGTGACCTCCATGTCGGAGCCGCTGGCGGCCTTGAACGCTTCGGCGAGCTCAAAGACGGTGGTGCCGGTGCCGGTGCCCAGGTTGATGACCTCGTATGGGGCGAGGTCCGCCTTCAACGCAGCGACGTGTGCGCGGGCGAGGTCCCACACGTGGACGTAGTCGCGTAGGCCGGAGCCATCGCGGGTTGGCCAGTCGACACCGGTGACCGTGAATGCTTCACCCTTCTGGTGGGCGGTGATCATCTTGCCCAGCGCGTGGGATGGCAGCGGGTTCTGCAGGCCGGTGCGCAGCTGCGGGTCGGCGCCGATCGGGTTGAAGTAGCGCAGGGCCACGGCCTGGATCTGACCGGCGGCAGCGGCGTCGGCCATGACGCGCTCCAGCATCCACTTCGACGCAGCATATGGACTGGTCGGCGCGACGACGGAGGACTCGTTGACGGTGAAGTCCTCGTCCGCCTGGTACATCGCTGCGGTGGAGCTGAGCATGACGCGTTTCACGCCGCGGTCGCGGAGGACTTGCAGCATCTTGGTTGCGCGGCCGACGTTGACGTCGTAGTACTCGAGCGGCTGCGCGACGGACTCCGGCACGAGGATCTTGGCCGCGCAGTGGATGACGGCTTCGATGTCGGGGTGGTCGTCGAAAATTTTGTTCAGCAGCTCGGTGTCGGCGATGTCGCCCTCGTAGTGGTCGAAACGCTCGGCGAAGACGCGCAGGCCAGTCGAGTAGTCATCCAGGATGACCGGGGTGATGCCTGCGTCCGAGCAGCACGATGCGATTGTGGAGCCGATGTAGCCGGCCCCTCCTGTAATCAGTGTTTTCATTAGTTCAATCCTGCGTACGAGTGAAGTCCAGCAATGACAGTATTTACATAGGTCATGTTAAAGATGGTCATGGCCAAGGCAAAAACGTTGATCCACGCGGCCTTCGAATTCTTCCAGCCGGCGGTGGCGCGCGCGTGCAGGTACGCGGCGTACAGGATCCACGTGATCATGGACACGGTTTCCTTCGCGTCCCAACCCCACGGGCGACCCCAGGCGACCTCAGCCCAGATCGCGCCGAATACGATGCCGATTCCGAACAGCGGCAGCGTAATGATTGCCGTCTTGTAAGTAATCTGGTCGAGTGTCTTCGCGCTCGGCAGTGGCTTCGCAATCGCGCCGAAGAACCCATGCTCCTCGCCGCGCGGCTGCCACATGCGCAGCAAGTACAGCAACGCAAAAATGCCCGACACAATGCCTATCGACGCCCCCACCGACACAGACGAAACGTGCACCGGCAACCAGTAGGACTGCAGCGCCGGCACCACCGGCGCCACGTGCATGTGGAACACGGTGGAGTTCAAGAACATCGCGATCGCCATCGGGGCGAGCAGCCACGGCCAGATGGTGTGCCAGTTCTTGCGCTGCACCACGATCGCGGCGGCCACCATCACCACGGCCGTCATCGCCAGGATGTACTCGTACAGGTTGCCCAGCGGGAAGCGCTTCGCCGCCAACCCGCGGGTGATGAAGGACGCCACGTGCAGCACGATGCCGAACCAGATCAGGGCCTGCGTCATGTTCGCCCACTTGCGGGCACCGGCGACACGGCGGTCGTATTCGGCTTGGTCGAAGGTGCTGGAGGTGTCGGAGGGGGCGTCGATAAGTTCGGAGCCGCCACCGGCGCCGACGGCGACCTTCTGGGCCGTGCGGGTGCGCTCGCGGCGCATGTCGAGCACACCGAACATGCGCCCGTAGTAGATACAGGACATGATCAACGCAGCCAGGTACAAGACGAACGCGGTGCGGAACGTGAGGTCTGAAAGGTCCGCCATCGTGGAGTCGACAAGCATGGGGACCAATCTACAGCGTCACCGCAGGTTAGCCAAGGTCATCAACCTCAAAGGAGGGGTGAACTTCGGACGGAGTGCCCAAGATTTCCTCCACAATATCTTCAAACTCGGTACCCCATCCCGCACGGTCCGTGCGCGCCAGGCCGGCGAGCTCCACGTGGGTGCCGGTGGCCGTCGGGGTCAGGCGGATCCACAGGCGGCGGCGCTTAATGGTCAGCGAGCCCGCCAGCGCAGCCAGCATGATCACGGAGGTGGCCAGCATCCAGCCCTGGGTCGGGTCGTGGGAGATCTGGTAGTTCGCGTACTCGGCGGCGCCATCGAAGCGCACGCGGATGCCACCCTCAAGGGTGGTTTCCTCTCCCGGCACCAGGTTGACCCGCTCCACCTTCTGCAGGCGGCCCTCCGCGATCAGGTTCTGGTCCAGCACGAAAATGTTCTGCGGGCGGCCGGTGTCCAGGCCGGCATCGCCGACGTAAATATCCACCGCCATCGCCGGGTCCTGCATCGCGGGGAACGCGGACTGCAGCATGTCGCCGTTGACGCCGGTCCACTGGGCGGTCGGCGCGAAGTTGCCCTCGATGGCGATCTGGTGTTCGCGGCGCTCGGTGAGGTCCGGGTACATGCCTGCCGGCGGGTCGAAACGCATCACTCCGGCGGACAGGAAGTTCTGCACGTCCGTGGGCCGAAACTGCAACATCTGGGTGCGTGATTCCCCGTTCGGCCAGGTGATGGTCACCTGCGGGGCAAACCCGTGGCCCTGCAGGTAGACGCGGTTGCCGTCCACGCGCAGCGGGTGGTTGACCTGCAGCGTGAAGTCCTCCCACTGCTCACGCGGGGCGCTCACGTCCGCGGTGTAGGCCACGTCCGACCAGAACCCGTTCGCCTGCCCGGTGCTGAGGTATTCGGCACGGAAGTTCTTCGACTCGATGCAGAACGGGTGCAGGCCGGTGCCGTCGAAGAGCGGGCCGGCGCGGAAAACGTCGAAGTTCGCGGGCGACGTATTACAGAACTGGCGCGGCTGTTCCACCGGCACCGCGTACTGCGACTCGGACTCGGTCACCATGATGACCTGGCCCTCGTAGAACACCATGCGGCCCGCCGCGAACGCCACAATCATGCCGACCAGCCCGATGTGGAACAGCAGGTTCATCAGCTCGCGGGAGTAACCGCGCTCCGCAGAGATGGAGAACGCCCCGGCGCGGTCCTCCTCCGGCTGGTAGGTGGCCACGTGCCACCTGCGCAGCACCGCGCGCGCTTTCGCCTCCAGCTCGTCCTTCGGCGTATCGACGTCCCCCTCCGCATGCAGCGGCATCCTGGACAAGTACTTCGGTGCCCTGGTCGGCGTGGTCCGGTATGCACGCCAGTGGTCAATCGAGCGCGGGATGATGCACCCGACCAGCGAGACCATCAGCAACGTGACGATGGCGACGAACCAGGTGGAATCGAAGACGTCGAAAAGCTGGAGCTTGTCGTAGATCGGCCCCATGGTTGGGTTGGCGCGCAGGTAGTCGTCCACCAACGTCGCGGAGACCGTCCGCTGTGGCAGCAGCGCGCCCGGGATGGAGGCGAGCGAAAGCAAAAACAGGAGCAGCAGCGCGGTGCGCATACTGGTCAGCCAGTGCCACGACCTGCGTAGCCACGTCCATGCAGTGCTCATTTAAATCACCGTTGCTCCATATCCAAATACGAGCTGGCGCGTCCAGCCGATAAACACGTTCCAGGCCCCCGTGAGCAGCAGCAGGCCGACGACGACCATCGCTACTCCGCCGATCACCTGGATGGTGCGAGAGTGCTTGCGCAGCACCTCGATACTACGCACCGCCTTCGCCGAGCCGAGCGCCACCAGCAGGAACGGCAGCCCCAGCCCGAGGCAGTACGCGATGACCAGCAGCACGCCGCGCGCCGCGGTCATGCCCGCCGTGCCCACGGAGACGGAGACGATCGCGGCGAGCGTCGGCCCCAGGCACGGCGTCCACCCGAGCGCGAACACCCCGCCGAGCAACGGCGCTCCCAGCAGCGTGGTCCACTTCTTCGGGTGGAGCCGCGTATCGTTTTGCAGCGCCGGCACCCAACCGGCGAACACCAGGCCCATCACAATCGTGACCACGCCGCCCGCACGCATAAGGGTTTCAGCGTTGAGCGCCACCGCGCTCACCGCGCCGAAGACGGTCACGGTGGCCAGCAGGAACACCACGGTAAACCCAAGAATAAACAAGCCCGCCGCGCCCGCGACGGCCCAGCGGCGCCGCGTCACCGACACGCCGCGTTCGTCCACGTTGAGCTCCCCGCCCACGATGCCCGTCAGGTACGACATATAGCCGGGCACCAGCGGCACCACGCACGGCGAGGCAAAGGACGCCAACCCGGCCAGTGCCGCCGCCAGCATCCCCAGCAGCAGCGGCCCCTGGGAAACCAGCTCCGATAACGCCTCCCCCACTTAGGCCCCCGCCTCCTGGTGCAGCGTATTCGCCAGGTCAATGATCTCCTGCGCGGTGACCTCCCGCAGGAACACCGCCGCAGGGCGGTGCTGGGTGTCCAGCACGATAGTTGTCGGGATCACGGAGCTGGGCACCCCGCCCAAGAACGCGGCGGTCTTAAACGGCGGGTCGTACAGGGAGGGGTAGGTCACCCCGTTGTCCTTCATGAAGTCGCGCGCAATGTCCGCGTTGTGGTCCCGCACGTTAATACCGAGCACGGTGCCGAAACCTTCGATGGACTCCTGGACCTCCTGGAGGTCGTCAACCTCCGCGCGGCACGGCGCGCACCACTGGCCCCACGCGTTGAGCACCACGACCTCACCATCGAAGTCGCTGAGCGAAATCTCGGTGCCCGGCTCCATGAGGGACTCGCCGGAAAAGTCCTGCAGCGGCTTGCGCTCCTCCTGCGGGTAGAACAGTTCCACCTGCCCGCCCGGCGAGTGGAACGCGAAGGACCCGCCTTCGTCGCCGGCGCTCGAGCACCCGCTCAGCAGCACGGCTGCGGCAACGAATGGGACAAGGCTGCGGCGCACGGTCATAGGGTCCTTCCAGGTTAGATCGCAGATGCGGGAGTTGAGTAGGACCAGTCAACAACAACGTCGTCGTCGAACACAAGTGACGTCACGCTGGCCAGCTCGCAGCGACGGCTCGCGTGCGCAAACGGCTTGCCTTGCACGTAGCGCTGCACCGTCACAATCGGCAGCTGGTGGCTCACCATGACCGCCTCGTGCCCCTCGGCGCGCTGGCGGGCGTCCTCAATCGCGACATCCATGCGGGCGAAAATGTCCTCGTAGGACTCGCCCCAGCTTGGCTCCCACGGCTTGAGCATGTGGCGCCACCGCACCGGGTTCCACAGCTGGGAACGCCACCCCTTGGTGCGCAGCCCCTCAAACGTGTTCCCGGCCTCCAGAATCTCCTCCCGGGTATCGATCTCCAGCCCGGTGACCTCCGCGATGGGCTGCGCCGTTTCCTGGGCGCGCAGCAGCGGGCTGGCGGCCAGGTAGGTGACGTCGCGGCCGTCGAAAAACTTTGAGGTCGCAGCGGCCATCGAGTAGCCGCGGGAGCTCAGATGGTAGCCCGGCAGGCGCCCGTAGAGGATCTTCTTCGGGTTGAATACTTCACCGTGGCGCACCAGGTGGACAACAGTTCGCGTCATTTACTGGCCCTCCGGCGTCGCGGCCGCTGCAGCCTTCGCCGCCGGGACAAGCGCGGCCTCAATCGTGGCGAAGTCGTCGTCCGTCAGCGCGGTGGACACGAACCAGGTTTCGAAAGCGCTCGGGGAGGCGTACACCCCGTGGTCGAGCAGCGCGTGGAAGAACGGGGCGTAGCGGAACGTGTCCGCCGCTTTCATCTCGTCAAAGTTGGTGCCTTCGCCTTCCGCGAACCGCACCGACAGCATCGTCGACGCGCGCTGGATGTGGTGCGCCACGCCCTCGCGCGTCAACGCCGAGCTGACAAGGTCCGCCAACCTGTCCGCGTTCTTGTGCAGTACGGGGTAAATATCCTCGCTGGCCAGACGCAGTGACGCCATGCCGGCCGCCATCGCCACCGGGTTCCCGGACAGGGTTCCCGCCTGGTACACCGGCCCATTCGGCGCCAGTTTCTCCATTACTTCTCGACGCCCACCAAAGGCCGCCGCCGGCAACCCACCAGAGATCACCTTGCCGAACGTCGTCAGGTCACCCGCGACGCCGTCCACCCCGTACCAGCCGGAGTACGAGGTACGGAAGCCCGTCATCACCTCATCCAAGATGAGCAGAGCACCGTTAGCGTGGCAGACCTCCTTCAGCTTCGCGTTGAAGTTATCCTGCGGCGCCACCGTGCCCATGTTGCCGGCGGCAGCCTCAGCGATCACGGCAGCGATCTGGCCTTCGTTCTCCGCGAACGCGCGCTTGACCGCCTCAATATCGTTGTAAGGCACCACAATCGTGTCCGCCGCCTGCGCGCCCGTCACGCCCGGCGAGTCCGGCAACGAGAACGTCGCAATCCCCGAACCCGCCGACGCCAGCAACGCATCAACGTGGCCGTGGTAGCAGCCATCAAACTTGATGATCTTCGGCCGCTGCGTGTACCCACGCGCCAGGCGCACCGCCGACATCGTCGCCTCAGTACCCGAGTTGACCATGCGCACCTCCTCCACAGCGGTCCGCTTCGTGATCATCTCCGCGATCTCCACCTCAGCCTCAGTCGGAGCACCGAAACTCAACCCGTTGACCAGCGCCTTTTCCACAGCCTCGAGGATTTCTGGGTGGGCGTTACCGTGGATCATCGGACCCCAGGAATCCACCAGGTCGACGTAGGAGTTGCCGTCGACATCTACAAGCGTGCTGCCGAACGCCTTCTCAATGAAGCGCGTCTGACCACCAACAGAGCCGAACGCGCGCACCGGCGAGTTCACACCGCCCGGCGTGAGCTGCTGAGCGCGCGTAAACAACGCAGCGGAACGGGAAGTATTTTCTGAAGTCACATTCGTCTTCGTCATAGTTGCCTATCCTAGGCGATATGAAGACCGCGTTTTTAGGCCTCGGCCGTATGGGTACCGAATTAGCACTCAAGCTTGTCAGTGACCACGACCTTGTGGTCTGGAACCGCACCGCAGCGAAAACCGCCCCGCTCTTCGAACGTGGCGCCACCGCCGCCGACACCCCCTCGGAAGCCGTCGAAGGCGCAGAAATGGTCATCACCTCCCTCTTTGGCCCCGATACGGTCCGCGAAATCGTCATCGAACCAGGCCTCATCCCCGACGGCGTCACCTGGGCCGACGCCACCGAAAAGGACGCCCGCCTCATGCTCGCCACCGCCGAGGCCGCCGACAAGGAGCTGCCGGCCGTGGCAGCCGCGGTTGCTTCCCTGCAGGAACAGCAGAAGAAGGGCCACGGGGACGAGGACTTCTCCTCCGTGGTGGTGTACCGCTAGGTTTTGGGTGCCTCCCTCGGGTTGCTCGGGTTGCTTGACACCAAATTCCTGAATTTAGGAAGGCCGGGTTGGAAAAACCCAGGTCGCGCGGGTGTCATGATGGAATTTGGTGTCTGAGCTGCACACGATGACACCAAATTCCCCCGCGCACAATCTACGACCTGGGGAAACGCCCCGGCGCTCTCCCAAAATCAAGGGATTTGGTGCGGGCATCCGCTTAGGCTTTCTTCGCCTGCTTCCGGAACGCGCCGAACATGATCACCACGATCAGCCCGATGGCGATCCAGTTGGCCACCTTCGCGTACTGCTCCAGCACGTACACCACGGGCTCCCCGATCCACCAACCGAGGGCGAAATATCCCAGTGACCACAGGGTTTTCGAGATGAAGTCCAGCACCATGAACTTCCACAGGGGCATCTCCGCCATGCCCATCAGGACGAACACCACGAAGGCGATCGGCAGTGGGATGGGCACGTAGGCGAGGAAGATACCGAGCCAGCCGAGTTTGAGGGCCCATGCTTCCACGCGCGCGATGTTGCGGGCGCTGCGTTTGGAGTTCTGGGCCTGCACGTCGAGGATACCGCGCCCCCAGAGTTTGCCGGCCCACCAGTAGATCCAGTCGAACTTGATGGCCATCAGCGTGCCGATGAGCAGGTAGCCCAGCCAGTGCTGCACCTCACCAACGGCGGCGAGCGCGCCTGTCGACGCCGCACCAATCCGAGAACCCGTAATGGCCAGCATGATAGGCGGGTACAGGCCGAGGAGCCACGCACGAAGCGGGATCATTGCGAGGCCGAAGAGGCCTACAAAGCCGAACCAGCCAAGGCACCAGTAGTCGGCCTTGGTTGGTTTACTGTTCCAGGGCATGCCTGGTTGTTCCCACCATTCTGGTTCGGGCTGAGTGTGCTCCTCGCTTTGCATAAGCAGAGAGTGTACCTAGCTAAAACATATTGAGAATTCCCGGGTTGATGGCTACCACGATTCCGACGATGGCCAGCAGCCCGAGCACCACGCCGGCGATGATGCCGCCGGTGGACAAGCCGTCTTTCTCCGGGGCAGTGTCCTGCGCCATGACCTGCGGGGCGACCAACATGGCTGCTGAGCAGGTAGCAACGAGCATGAGTCCGAACTGCTTCTTCATACCGGCAAACTACCAGCCATTTTGAGCGAACCTCCCACAAAAACCACAGGGTTCGTCTAGTGTTTTGCCCATGAAAACACCATTGACGCGCACGCAGCGCCTCGACAGGCTCCCGGTGACCCCGAAGCACAAGAAGCTCCTCGTCGGGTCAGGCGTGGGGTGGGCGCTTGACGCTATGGATGTCGGCCTGGTCTCCTTCGTCATCGCGGCGCTGGCAGTGCACTGGGATCTGGAGAAAACCACCACGAGCTGGATCGCGTCGGTGGGCTTCATCGGGATGGCGGTCGGCGCCTCCCTTGGCGGCTTGCTCGCGGACAAGATCGGGCGCCGCCAGGTCTTCGCCCTCACCCTCCTGCTGTACGGGGTGGCCACGGGCGCCTCGGCGCTGGTCGGGTCGGTCGCCGTCCTGCTCATCTTCCGCTTCCTGACCGGCCTGGGCCTCGGCGCGGAGCTACCTGTCGCGTCGACGCTGGTCAGCGAGTTCGCGCCGTTGAAGGTGCGCGGGAGGATGGTGGTCTGGCTGGAGGCGTTCTGGGCGGCTGGTTGGATTCTGGCGGCGGTCATCGGCACGTTCGTTGTCGCCGAGGGCGAAAACGGCTGGCGGTGGGGGCTGGCGCTCGGCGCCGTGCCCGCCCTCTACGCGCTGTATGTGCGCATGGGGCTGCCTGAATCGGTCCGCTTCCTGGAGTCGCGCGGGCGCGACGAAGAGGCAGAGGCAGTGGTCCGCAGCTTCGAGGAGCAAGTCCCGCCAGAACTACTTCTCGACGCCCCCATCACCACCAACGCTGACCCCAATGCCAGCGCCGAGGGAGGCTCCCACATTTGGGGCACCGAACTGCGGTCACGCACCGCTGCGTTCTGGACCGTCTGGTTCTGCGTCTCCCTGGCCTACTACGGCGCCTTCACCTGGATCCCCTCCCTCCTTGTCGACCAAGGCTTCAGCCTCGTGCGCTCCTTCAGCTTCACGCTGATCATCACGCTGGCCCAGCTGCCCGGCTACTCCCTGGCGGGCTGGCTCATCGAGGTCTGGGGGCGCCGCACGACCCTTGCCGTCTTCCTGGCCGGGTCGGCCATGTCGGCGGGGCTGTACGGGTTCGCCACCGCGCCCTGGCAGATCATCGCCGCCGGCTGCTTGCTTTCATTGTTCAACCTGGGCGCCTGGGGCGCGCTCTACGCCATCGGCCCCGAGCTCTACCCCACCCAGATCCGCGCCACCGGCACCGGCGCCGCGGCCGCCTTCGGGCGCGTCGGCTCCATCCTGGCGCCGCTCATCGTGCCGCCGGTCTTGGCCTTCGGCGGCCAGACCGGCGTGTTCGCGGTGTTTGCGGTGGCGTTCACCGTGGCAGCCGCGGCTGCGTTCGTCCTGCCTGAGCAGAAAGGGAAAACCCTAGGCTAAGCGATGGTGACACCAAATTCCGTCGGCGAGAGTCGGCGACCTGGGCCTTTCCAGATCAGCCTGACCGAAAAGCGGGAATTTGGTGCGCATCGCCCTTGGACAGGCACCAAATTCCTTCACGCAGCACCAACGACCTGGGGAAACGCCACGTCACCGTCCCAAAAAGCGGGAATTTGGTGCGCGATTCCGACTAGAGGAGGCCCTGCGCCGCGGCGCGCGCGTTGCCGATCACGGCCGGGACCCCGACCCCGGCGACCCAGGCGCCGGTCACGCCAACACCGTCGACGCCGGCGAGCGCCTCCTGGACCTTGGCCACGGTGGCGAGGTGGGTGGCGTCGTAACGTGGTAGGCCGCCGAGCCAGCGCTGCACGAAGATCTCCTCGACGCCGGCGGCGCGGCCGTCGAAACCGGTGATGGTCTGCAGATCGTCGAGGGCCCAATCCACCAGGTCGTCCTCGCTGGCGGTCAGGGCGATGTTGTCGCCGTAGCGGCCGAAGCTGGCGCGCACAAGCGCACCGCCGCGCTCAGCGAGGTGCGGCCACTTGCGCGACGAAAGCGTGAACGCCTTGGCGTGCACGTCTTTCGCATCCGTGCTGACGAGCACGCCGGAGTTCTCCGGCAGGCCTTCGTCGGTGGCGAAGCGCAGCCCCACCACGGCGGAGTTGGCCAGTTCGACGGAGCGAAGCGCCTCGGAGGCCTCGGGGGCGATGTCGCGAAGTAGGAGCGCGGTCGTCGGAGCCGGGGTTGCGAGCAGTACGCGGTCGTAGACGGTGTCCTCGCCCCCCTTGATGCGGAACCCCTCGCCCTCGCGGGCGATGGACGGGATGAAGGCGTCGACGTAGATGTTGGCGCCGGACTGCTCCGCGAGCGCCTCGTAGAGTTGCTGGTAGCCCTCCCGGAACGACGCAAAAATCGGCGCCGGCTTCGATGGCTTCGAGGCACCAGCAGCACCAGAGGCGCCAGCAGCAGCCATGGCCTTCTTCCGGGCCGCCTCCAGGTTGGCTACCGCGGTGGACAGGTGCACCGGTCCGTCGGCGGCTAGGCGGTCGAACTCCGCGGCGAGCTGCGGCACGGTGGCGCGCACACCCAGGTCGTCGGCGGTGCAGGAGTACACCCCGCCAAGCAGGGAGGAAACGATGTTGTCCACGACGTCATCGCCGTAGCGCTCGCGGACCAGGGCGCCGACGCTCATGTCGCCGCCGATGGTCCACTCAAAGCCCTCGCGCTCCGCCTCGGTGTCGATGCGCCGCGCGGTCTCTTCGCTGACCAGGTGCGCAACCGGCTCAGAGGTGGAAGGGATCCCCATCATGCCGCCTGCCGGCATGGCGCGGGTCTCGCCATCGACGTAGAGCAGGGAACGCATCCCCGATGGGGACACCAGCGAGTCCTGCAGGCCCAGTTCCTCGACGAGCTGCTTCGCTTCCGGGCGGCGCGCAATGAAGGCCTCCGCCCCCATATCGGTGGGGCCGCCGTCGAACGCAACGGTGTACAGCTTGCCGCCGATGCGGTCGTTGCCTTCGTAAACGTCGACGGTGTGGCCGGAGTTGCGCAGCTCAAACGCTGCTGTCAGCCCGGCGAGCCCGGCACCGACAATGGCGATATTCAATGGGGATCTCCTTAATTTATGCTTCGTGGATCATTGCGACGGCGTCGGTGATGGCGCCGACGTCGGTGGTAGGCAAGACGCCGTGCCCGAGGTTGAAGATGTGGCCTGTGGCAGTGCCGGCGTCGATAGCTCGGGCGGCCTCAGCCTTGATGCGGCGAACTTCGTCCTCCACCACGGCGGGGCCGGCGAAGAGCATCGCCGGGTCGAGATTGCCCTGCAGCACTTTCGGCGCGACAAAGCGCTTCGCGGCGACGTCGAGCGGCACGCGCCAATCGACGCCCATCACCTCGGAGCCAGCCTCGGACATCGCGCCGAGCAGCTCACCCGTGGCCACACCGAAGTGGATGCGCGGGATCACGCCCTCGACTTCCTTCAGAATCTCGACGGAGTACGGCAGGACGTGCTCACGGTAGTCGGCCTCTGTGAGGAAGCCCGCCCAGGAGTCGAACAGCTGCATCGCGTCGATGCCGGCGTCGACCTGCGTGCGCAGGAACGCACTGACAGTGGGCACGAGGCGGCGCATCAGGGCGTGCCACGTGTCCGGGTCGCCGTGCATCATGGCCTTCGTCTTCTCATGGTTCTTGCTCGGCCCGCCCTCGATGAGGTAGCTGGCCAGCGTAAACGGCGCACCAACAAAGCCGATCAGGGCTTGGGTGTCGGTGAGCTCGTCGAGAATAATCTCGATGCCCTTGGTCACTTCCTCGACGTTGTGGTCCAGCAACGGCAAATTATCGACGTCCTCTTTCGTCGTAATCGCCTTCTCCATCACAGGACCGCGGCCCGGCACGATTTCGACGCCGATGCCTGCCGCCTTCAGCGGCACAACGATGTCGGAAAAGAGGATCGCCGCGTCCATGTCGTGGCGGCGCACAGGCTGCATCGTGATCTCGGCGAGGAGCTCCGGCATGAAGCAGGAATCCAACATGGAGATACCCTCGCGGGCCTTGCGGTATTCCGGCAACGACCGCCCAGCCTGGCGCATGAACCACACCGGGGTGCGGGAGGGCGTACGGCCGTTGGCAGCCTCAATGAGCGGGGCAGAAGAAAGGTCGCGTCTGGTCATAGTCTCCCACCCTACCGCCGTTGCGGTTTAGGTGGGAAAATGATTCGCCCGAGACGAGTGCACCTCAATCACAAGCGAGCTCCCCAACATGAGCAGCGTGGCCCCCACCGGCGGCAGCACGCCGATTGCGGCGAGCACGACCGCGGTGGAGTTGTACGCCCAGGCAAAGATCATGTTGTAGTCGATGATGTGGCACACGCGGCGCGCGTGCGCGATGAGCTGCGGGACGGCGGAGACATCGTCGCGGATCAGCACGGCGTTGCAGGCGCGCGCGATGGTGGAGGACTGGGCGTCGATAATCTCGTCAGTGGCGTAGAGCAGGCCGACGTCCGCAACCTTGATCGTGGGCAACGCGGTGGCGTCGCCGACCATGGCGACCGTGGCCCCCTTCGTGTGGATGGCGCGCACCGCCCCCGGCTTGTCCGGCGCAGTGATGCCAGCGAGCACGTTGGACATGCCCAAGAAGTCCGCGAAGCGGCGTGCCACCGGGTAGGTGTCGCGGGTGAGCATCACCGTCTCGACGCCCATCTGCTCCAGACGGTCGATGGCCTCGTGGGCGTCGTCCTTCGCGGGGTCGTAGAGGGTGATCACGCCGCGGTCCTTGCCGCGCCACCGCACCACCACGGGGGTACCGCCGGCGGTGGCGGCCATCGCGAGGCGGCCGTGCAGCTGGGACAGGTTCGTGGGGCGCCACAGGCAGGCGTCGAAAGACTCGGTACGGTCCTCGTCGTCGTCGCCGTACGTCAGGGTGAGGCGTCCGCGGAACTCGCCGCCGGGCGTGATTTCCTCGTTTGTCATCTCAATCCACGACGGCACATCGGCGCTCTTCGTGCGCCCGTCGCGCGCCTCACGCGCCGCCTTCACCATCGCGCGTGCCGACGGATGGTTCGACTCCACCGACAACGCACCTGCCACCCGCAGCACCATCTCCGGGCTTTCGCCGCGCTCGGCGGTGACGGTCTCCACCGTCATCTGCGGCTTGACCAGGGTGCCCACCCGGTTGAACACCGCCGTGTCCGTCGAGTCCAACGTGCGGAACGTTTCGCCGTCGCGGATCAGGATGCCGTTGCGCACCGCCGACTCGATGCCAAGGCGGATCGCCAACGACGGCGAAATCGCCAGCGCCACCGGCGCCACCACCACCAGGATGGCCAACGCCGTAGAGAAGCCCGCGTTGTAGTTACCGGTTAGCAGCACCCACAGCCCGAAATCCAGAATGGCCAGCGCGTACGCTGCCGGGATGAGCATGCCCGCCGCGCGCGTGGACATCAAGGTGGCCTCGTTCTGGTGCCGCAGCACCGCGTCCAACCAGCGCTCCACCGCGCCCAGGCGGGTGGTGTGGCCGACGCGCTCCACGCGCATCTTGACCTTACCGCTCCGCAGCACCGACCCAGCGCGCACCGTTGATCCGACTTTGACTTCGGAGGGCTCGCGGGCGTCGATAATCTGTGGGTTGAGCACGCCGGAGCCACCGACGACCTCGCCGTCGGCCGGGATGATGTCGCCGGCGTTGACGTAGACGTCGTCCCCCTTGTTCAGCTCGACTGCCGGGAAGTCTTCCTCCGTCACGTTGCCCGCCCGCGAGCGGCGCACCACCTTGTACACCGCGTCCGGATCAGGGTTGCGGGCCTTCAGGTCCTGTATGAGGCGAGGCCGCGCGCGCATGGTGAAGTAGCGCCCCACCAACAGCAACGTGGTCACCGCGCAGGAGACCTCGAAGAAGATCTCAACGTCGTGGCTCATCTTGTGCGGTACCCAGCCACTACTGGTAGTCCAGCCGATCTGCCCCGCAGACGTCAGCACCACCGCGACCAGCGACCACAGCCAAGCGGCCAAAATCGCAATCGAGCTCGCACCGTCCAGCGCTGAGATCCCGCGGCGCACACCACCGAGCATCGCACGGTGGAACGGGAACGCGCACCACAGCACCACCGGCGTGGACAGCGCCAACGAGCACCACTGCCAACCCGGGAACTGGAACTGCGGCACGTACGCCATCAGGATCACAGGGATACTCAGCACGAGGGCGGTCCACATGCGAAGCGGCGTGACTAAGTCGCGGGCAGTAAACAGCACGTCCTGGCCACGCATCATGCCGCGGCGCCTGCGGGCCGTGCGCACGAAGCCGCTCGCGCGCGCCGAACGCAAAGAGCGCTGCTCGTGTTCCTTCATCCGACGCATCCGGCCGGACATGCCACGCGTGCCACGCCGCGGCAGAGTGTGATCCACCACCGAGTGCCCCTGGGCGCGGCGGCGCAGCGTCGAATCGGAAAGCTGCACCTCCACACCGAAGCGCTGCATCACCTCGGCAATCGTGTGCGGGGCCGTGGTGTCCGGCGCGGTCACCCACGCCATCTTCGTCGGGTACACCAGGTGCGCCTGCACGCCCGGCAGTTCCTCCAGGGCTGCCTCGATGTCACGCAGCTGCGCGCCATCCTCCAGACCCTCGAGCTCGAACGCGTAGGAAGCGTGGGGACGCAGCGGGTTGCCGTTACCGTCCTCGGGGTTGCGCGAGTCCGGGTCGAAGCCGGCGTCCTTGGCCGCGAGGCGGGCGTCGTCAATTGAGCGCGTCACATTATCAGCCATGCGCCGTTACTCCACTTCTTCCTTACTGTTGCTGCTGCTCAGCCGGACGCAGATAGTCCTGCGATTCCTTCCGGGAAGCATAGAACAGGCCAAGCAGACCCGCCACACCGACCACGATCTGGGCCGCGCCATCAACGGCAAACAGCGCGACCGGCACTTTTGTCGCAGCGGGCGTCATCAAGAACAGGGTGAGCATACGCAGCGCGAAGAACACCGAGAACACCTGCAGTACCCGGGTTGCGTTCAAAATCCACTTCCCGCGGCGCTGCACCGAGCGCAGCGCCAGGAAAAACACCACGATGATGCCCAACTGCAGCAACGCCATCATCACTATCGTGGCGTACATACTCGCCTGCATCATGTTGTCAGGGATCACCTCCGGCTGGTTCTTCGCGGCCTGCTTCGCCGCCTCACGCAGCGCAGCCGGGTCCAGCGCTGTCACCACCACGGAGAGGATCTGGTGCAGCAGCTCCCCAAGGATCATCACTGCCCACGCACCGAGGAGGTAGCGCACCGTCTCGGGGTGCCTGGTGGGCCCAGTGGGCCTGGTGGGCGGCTCATCCTTCCGGTGCTTCGTCGGGGCCGGGGCCTGCGACACGGGAGGTGTGTTAGCCATGAAGCTCCTTCAGCGCACGCGCGCCTTCGATTGCGTAGTACGTCAAAATCTGGTCCGCACCGGCACGCTTGATGGAGATCAGCGACTCCATCATGGTCGCCTCGAAGTCGATCCAGCCGTTTTGGCCAGCGGCGACCATCATCGCGTACTCGCCCGAAACCTGGTATGCCGCCACCGGTACCGGGGACATGTCCGCCACGCGGGCCAGCACGTCCAGGTACGGCAGGGCAGGCTTGACCATGACAAAGTCGGCGCCTTCCTCAATGTCGAGCTCGGTCTCGAGCAGGGACTCGCGCACGTTCGCCGGGTCCTGCTGGTAGGTGCGGCGGTCGCCCTTCAGAGAGGAACCGACCGCATCGCGGAACGGCCCGAAGAACTTCGATGCGTACTTCGCCGAGTACGCCATGATCGCCACGTCCTGGTAGCCCTCGGCGTCGAGCGCCTCACGGATCACGCCGATCTGCCCGTCCATCATCCCCGACGGGCTCACGATGTGCGCGCCCGCAGCGGCCTGCGCCAGCGCCATGTCACGGTAGAGGTCCAAGGTCGCATCGTTGTCCACCACTTGGTTGCCATACTTATCGACGCCCACTACGCCACAGTGCCCGTGGTCCGTGAACTCATCCAGGCAGGTGTCGGCCATAATCAGCAGGTCGTCGCCGAACTCCTCGCGCAGCGCGCGCACCTTCCGGTTCAGGATGCCCTCCGGGTCCCACGCGACGGAACCCGTGGCGTCCTTATCCTCGTCGAGCGGCACGCCGAAGAGGTCCACGCAGCGGATACCTTCCTCGAGCGCCTCGTGGCAGATCGCCTTCAGCGAGTCCGTGGTGTGCTGGTACACCCCCGGCATGGAGGCAATCTCGCGGCGTTCGGTGATGCCATCAGCCACGAACAACGGCAAAATAAAATCGGCCGGAGCCAGTCGCGTCTCCGCGGTGAGCTGCCGAATCGCAGGATTCTGGCGGAGGCGACGTGGGCGGCGTGGAAGATGATATGTAGTCATGTGCTACATCATAACGCCGGTTTCCGACGCGCCCTCCGCTTCCTCCGCGGTGGCGGCAGCTCCCCTGCTGCCCGCAGGGCAGCGACGTGCTCGGCGAGCGCGTCCACCAACGACGGCACGTCCGCGACCTCTGGTACGACGTCGACACGCAGCCCCTGCTTCCGTGCCTCCTCAGCCGCCATCGGGCCGATGCACGCAATGATCGTGCGTTGGTGTGGCTTACCGGCGATACCAACGAGGTTGCGCACCGTCGAGCCCGACGTGAAGCAGACCGCGTCAAAACCGCCGGTCTTGATCATGTCGCGCACCTCGGGGGCAGGCGGGGCCGCGCGCACCGTGCGGTACGCCACGACGTCCTCGACGTCCCAGCCCTTCCCAATCAGGCCGTCGACCAACACATGCGTACCGATGTCCGCCCGCGGCAACAACACCCGAGAGACCGGGTCGATGTCCTCCACGTACTCGGGGAACACCTCCACCAAGCCAGCGGCGTTCTGCTTCGTGCGGTGCGGCAATAGCTCCGGACTCATCCCCAGCGCCCGCAGCGCCTCCGCCGTCTTGCGGCCAACGGCTGCCAAGTGCACACCCGCGAACGCGCGGGCGTCCAGGCCGAGCTGCTCGAACTTTTGCCACACCGCGTGCACCGCGTTCGTCGAGGTAAACACCACCCACTGGTAGCGCCCCTCCACGATGCCCTTGATCGCGCGGTCCATCTGCGCCGGGTTGCGCGGCGGCTCCAGGGAAATCGTCGGCACCGACTGCGGAATCGCCCCGTACGACGCCAGGCGACTGCTCATCGCCTCCGCCTGCGCCTTCGCGCGAGGCACCAACACACGCCACCCGTACAGGGGGCGGTTTTCCCACCACGAAAACTTCGAACGATCATCATTCACGGTACCGAGCGTCACCACCAAAGAACCAGGCAGATCTGCCGAAACCGAGTCAGTGTTTGCCAGGGACTCCAGGGTCTCTAGGGTCACATCCACCGTGCGCTGCAGGCGCGTCGTCCCGTTCGCCGTGACGCTGCACGCCAACTCGCCCGGGAACCCGCGCTGCATCAACTGCGACGCCACCTCCGGCAGCTGCTCGCGCACCGCCTGCAACACCAACGGCTGCGGCGCCTGCGACAACTGATCCCAGTCCACCGGCCCGTTCGCCAGATCTGCTTCCGTATATGTTGAACCAAGCGCAATCCCGGCAAAGGAGGGCACCGTCGACGGCAGCGACATCCCCGGCACAATCTGGAACTCCAGGCCGGCGGCCGCCACGGCGGCGATCTCCTCCCGCACCGCATCGCGCGTCAGCGGGTTCCCGCTGACCAGACGGATCACATCCCCATCACCGTCATCCCCCTTGCGGATCACCTCGGCCGCAGCTTGCAGCGCCGAACGCAACCGCGTAACAATATCGTCCGTGCCAAGCGGCACCTCTTCAATCTCGGCCGCGGTCGGATCCGCAGGCCGCGGCGGGCGACGCCGCGCCCCCGACGCCTTCGCCTCCGCACACATCGCCTCATATTGCGCCTCAGCAGCGTCAATCTTCTCTTGCGGCACCGCACACGCTGCGGCAAGAACGTTTCGGACACCCTCACGAACATCCGGTTCCACCAAGGCGATAGAATTGTTTGCCATCACCTGGCGGGCACGGATCGTCAGCAGATCGGGGTTCCCCGGTCCGGCACCGACGAAGATCACCTTCCCCGGCTGGGGAGTGACTGAGGGCAGTGTCATCAAACTGGTCTTTTCTGGTCTTATTGAAGGCGTAAAGAAGTGTCCCGGCGTATAACGGGCACAAAAGGACCCCTATACACCGAGACGAATGGGCGTATGGTAGTTACACCTTAATTTGCATACGCCGTGTTTCAAAACCTGTCGCAAACCAGCCGGACAAAGCCTGACACGTTACTGCATAATTTCTGCCGCTCCGCGGCCAATGAGCGCCTGCGCAAGCTGCGTACCCAGCTCACGAGCATCCGTGCCGGACGCCTCCTCTACCAGCTGTTTCGAACCATCCACCGCGAATACCCCCGCCCGCAACGTCATCGTGCCGTCCGCAATCGTCGCGTGCGCCGCAACCGGGGCCGTGCAACCCGCTTCCAGGGTTGCCAACACCTGACGCTCCGCCGCCGCGCACGCAAAAGAATCCGCGTCTAGCAGCTTATCTAGGCCCTCGCGCAGCTGAGTGTCGTCGACGCGACACTCCACCGCCAGCGCGCCCTGCGCCGGGGCCGGCATGAACACCTCAGCGTCGAAGACCTGGGTGGCGCGGTCCGCGAACCCGCCACGGATCAAGCCCGCGTACGCCAGGACGATCGCGTCCATCTCGCCGCTTTCCACCCGGCCCATGCGCGTCTCAATGTTGCCGCGCAGCGGAAGGATCTCCAGGTCAGGGCGCAGCGCGCGCAACTGCGAAATACGACGCGGCGCCGATGTGCCCACCTTCGCACCCTCCGGCAACGTGTCCAGCGTCAGACCGTCGCGGGCGATGAGCGCCTCACGGTGGTCCTCGCGCTCAGGAACGATCAGGTACGTGCGGGGCTCTGGGGCCGTCGGCAAGTCCTTGAAGGAGTGCACGGCGACGTCCACCTCGCCGTCGAAGAGGGCGTCGCGAAGCGCCGACGTGAACACACCCACGCCGATGCGCTCCACCGGCGCGTGGGAAACATCCCCAGCCGTCGTCACAATATGCAGCTCAGACGGGTAACCGTGCGCAATCAGCGCGTCCCGCATATGCCCCGCCTGCGTCGTGGCCAAGTGCGAACCCCGCGTACCAATTTTCAGCATTTGATCTATGACTCCTTCAACTTCAACTCGTCAGGGCTCGGCAACCGGTCCATCGTGGCAGCGGCGGACACCGGACGCACCCCAAACAGCTCCTCAACAGCGGTCTCCAGATTAACCAAATCCGAACGCGCCGCCAGCTCCTTCATCTTCACCGTCGGCGTATGCAGCAGCTTATCCACCACACGCTTCACCGAACGGGCAACCTGCTCAAAATCCTGCTCGTCCATGTCAGGCAGGCGCTTGCGCAACCGCGCCAGCTCATCCTGCGAAATCTCCGCCCCAACCCGACGCAGCTGCGCCACCGCCGGCCCCACATCACGCATCCGCTGCTCGGAACTAAACGCCTGCACCTCCTCGGCCACAATCGCCTCCGCAGCCTGCAGCGCCTTCGAATCCTCCGAATCCGCGTGGTGCAGCTGCTCGTGCAAGTACTCAATGTTGATCAGGTGCACGCCCTCGTGCTCCAGCACCGAATTGTCAATATCGCGCGGCAACGACAAATCAATCAGCATCGTCGGCCCCGAAATGTCCTCGCCCGAAATGGTAAACCCGTCCGAGGCCGTCGCCGACACCGTAATATCCACACGCCCCAACGCGCCCGCGCGCGCGTTGAAGTCCACGACCTCCGCAGTCACCCCGGCCTCCCGGGCGTGCTCCGCCAACCGCTCCGCACGCGAGCGAGTGCGGTTCGCAATAATCAACTTATCGACGCCCCTCTTACCCAAATGCGTCGCCGCCAACGAGCTCATCGCACCAGCCCCCAACACCAACGCAGTCTGGCCCTCCAGCGTCTCAACCCCCATCGTCTCCATCGCCGTATCCAACGCGAAGGTCACCATCGAGCCACCAGCATCATCAATCGCGGTTTCCGTATGCACACGCTTGCCCGTATGCAACGCCGTCTGCGCCAACGAGTGCAACGCCGGGCCAACCGTGCCCTGCTCCGCCGCCTGCGTATAGGCAGCACGCACTTGGCCAATGATCTGCTGCTCCCCCACCACCATGGAATCAAGGCCGGAGGCGACCGTCAATAAGTGCTCCGCAGCCGCATCGGAGTAGCGCACATACAAGTAACCGCGCAGCTCCGCCTCGCTCACACCGGAAACCTCAGACAACACCGCCAACACATCCTGCACACCCGCATGGAACGCGTTAGCAACCGTGTACACCTCAAGCCGGTTACACGTCGAAATGATCATCGCCTCAGACAACGACGGGCGCTCCACCAGCGTCGACGCCGCCGAATGCTGCACCGCATCATCCATGCTCAAACGTTCCAACAACGCAACGGGCGCCGAGCGGTGCGACATCCCTACAACGAGAACACTCACTCAATCCCTCCAGTCAGCCGTGAATCAAACCAAAGGATAGCGCGTCACTCTGACAGTGCCTCGGCCAGGTCGGCGTTATCCACTTCCCAGCACGCAAACTCTTCCCCGTCAATCACCACAACCGGGACGCGATCCCCGAACTCTGCGTTCAGCGACGGAGAGGCGTCGACATCTACAAGCGTCAATTGCGCGCCGCGCTGCTCGACAACCGGGGCGATCTGCGCAGCCACCCGCTCACACGACCCGCAGGTCGCGCGCACCATCAGTTCAACCTGTTTCATCTGTCCGCCAATCTTGTTTACGATACAAACTATCACGTCTGCCACATGGTGAAAGGCTCGCTGGCAATGTCCGACCACAAAGAATTCCTGGCCCAATGGTCACTCTCCCACGGCAACCTTCGCCGCTTCCTCGAAGAAGTCGCCCTCCCGCCTCTCGACGCCGAATCCCAACGCACCGCCGGTAACGCCGCCGCAGCCGCCGCCATCGAGGAAACCTTCGGCATCAGCATCGAAGAGTTCGCCACCGGCGTCGACTCCGTCGGCGGCGCGTTCAAAACCGCCGGGCGAGAAAAAATCACCCAGCCCGACCCCGACGTCCCCCAAGACACCGAAGCCGCCGCGTTCTTCGACATCGACAACACCCTGATCCAGGGCTCCTCCCTCATCCTGCTCGCCAAAGGCCTGGCCAAGCAACGCTTCATCACCCTCCGCGAGCTCCTACCCGCACTGACCAAGCAAATCCGCTACCGCGTCTCCGGCTCCGAAAGCGCCAAAGACATCGCCAAAGGCCGCGAACAAGCCCTCCAGGTAGTCAAAGGGAAAAGCGTCGCCGAGCTGAAAGACCTGTGCTCCGAAATCGTCGACCGCCAAATGCTCGACAAAACCTACCAATCAACTATCGACGCCGCGTCCCGCCACATCGCCCAAGGCCAGCAAGTCTGGCTGGTCTCCGCCACCCCAGTCCAAATCGGCCAAGAGCTTGCCGGACGGCTCGGATTCACCGGGGCCCTCGGCACCGTCGCCGAAGAGGAAGGCGGCAAGTTCACCGGCCGCCTCGTTGGCGACATCCTGCACGGCCCCGGCAAGCAGCACGCCGTCGCAGCCCTCGCCGCCATCCAAAAGCTCGACCTGGAGAAGTGCACCGCCTACTCCGACAGCATCAACGACCTGCCGATGCTCTCCATGGTCGGCAACCCCGTCGCCATCAACCCGGACCGCTCGCTGCGCCGCTATGCAACCGGCCAAGGCTGGACCATCGAGGACTACCGCTCCCTGCGCCGCTACATGCTGCCAGCCCTCGGCGTCGTGGCTGGCGGCGCGGCCGTTGCTGGTGCGGTGGCTGGCGTGATGGCGCTGCGTCGCCGGTAGTTTTGGGCTGCTGCCCCGCGCTGTGCACCAAATTCCCGTTTTTCTGGATCTGGTTTTGCGTTTTCCCAGGTCGCAGATTGCCGACGATGGAATTTGGTGTCACCCCATCCTCTATGGACACCAAATTCCCGTTTTTGGGGAGGGCGCCAAGGCGTTTCCCCAGGTCACCGAATCTGCGGGAAGGAATTTGGTGCGGGCATAACCGCTCAAGCCATTCCGAACGCAGCACACCATGGCGGGCACATGCCGCCGACCACGCCATTGGCGAGATCTTCACCACCATCCTGCGCTGACACAGCGGGCAGATGCGCGGCGCGTCGTAGGGGCGGGTGAGGTCGAGGGGCCCTCGCAAAAAGTTCCCGAGCCGGGGAACCATTTTGGGTCTGAGGTCGGCTCCCGTCGACCAACGCTCCCGTTTCCTCTGGTGGCGACGCATGTCCACGAAAAAAGTTCCAGAGCCCACCGAAAACCGGGGAACTTTTCCGGAAGAGCAAGAGGTGCGAGGAGCACATGAAAAAACGCCCGCTCCAACCATGTGGTGCGGGCGCTGCAAAGGCCTACTTGCCAAGTTTACGACGCTGAACACGCGTGCGGCGAAGCATCTTGCGGTGCTTCTTCTTGGACATACGCTTGCGGCGCTTCTTAATCACTGAACCCATAAGGTTTCCTCGTTTCTTCGTAGTACGTTCTTGACGTGCCGGCATCCACCCGGGGTACACGCAATGGGTGTAAGCATACAACCAAGGTGTTTGGCACTCAAAAAGGTTCGGGCAAGGTGAGTGCTGTTTATCCGACGTCGTACACGGAGGACTCGAGGTACTCACTGACCGCCGTTTCGTTGACGCGGAACGAGCGGCCGACGCGCACTGCAGGCAGTTCGCCCGAGTGCAACAGGCGGTAGACCGTCATCTTCGAGACGCGCATGATCTCGGCGACTTCAGCAACGGTTAAGAACTTGCCTTTATCTTCATTTGCCATTAATTCATAAACCCTTCAGCACGGTCGCGCTGCAGGCTTCCCCTCCTGCAGGACGAAACACGCACGTGCTCCAAACAACCTTATCGTGAACCCTGGGCCTAATGCGACTCATGTGCCGATAATTTTTCAAAGTGCCAGAAGAAACACCCCGTATCTGGTGTGAAAGTGGTGACTGCTGTGGCTCAATCGGCCCAGTCGGCTCAGTAAGCTTCGGAGCGGGTTGCGCAGGCGTCGGTGGCTCGGTAGATCGCGGCGCGCAGGCCGGACTCCTCGAGCTCCCGGATCGCGGCGACGGTGGTGCCACCCGGCGAGGAAACGGCGGCGCGCAGGCCGACGGGGTCGGGGTGCTGGTCCAAGAGCGCTCCGGCGCCGGCACAGGTTTGGGTGGCCAGTTCCGTGGCAAGGTCCCGGGGCAGTCCGAGGGCGACGCCGGCGTCGATAAGTGCTTCGGTGAGCAGGAAGTAGTAGGCGGGCCCCGAGCCCGAGAGTGCCGTGACGGCGTGCATTGCCTTTTCCGGCACGGCGACAACGCGGCCCGCGGACGTCAAGAGCTTTTCGACGGCCTCCCGCTGCTCATCTTCCACGTAGCGGCCGGCGGACACGGCGAGTACTCCCTTGCCCACGAGCATTGGGGTGTTGGGCATCACGCGCATGATCGGGGTGCCTGCGGACGAGATGGCTTCTTCCATGTCGGCGATGTCGACTCCGGCGGCCATCGAGACGAGTACGGTGGGCACCGAGTTACTTGCGACGGTCTCCGCGATCTCCCCGATCACGTCGATGACCTGGTTGGGTTTGACGCACAGGAAGACGACTTCCGCGTCGGCAACAGCCTCGATGTTATCCGTCGTGGCCTGGACGGCGTAGCGCTCAGCAAGCGCCGCCACGCGCTCCTCCGAGCGACAGGTGGCGATGAGGTGGTGCGGTTCGACCTTTGAGGCGATCAGGCCTTGCAGCAGGGCCTCGCCGATGTTGCCAGCGCCGATGATTGCGATTTTTTCCATGCACCACACACTAGCGCCACGGGAGCGCTGTGGTGGAAAACGCCCTTAGAGCAGGGCCGGGCCGAACGCCATGACCAGGGCAGCGACGCCCGCAAGCGTCATGGTCAGGCCGTCTCGGCCGGTGTGCATCGCACGCACACCAGCGACGATGCCCACAACGGCGGCGGCGCCCAGGATGGCTGCCAGTGCAGTTGCCAAGTTCGCCCAGATCCAGCTGAATAACATGAATCCGAGCACGCCCAGGACCACGCCGATGAACACAAGGAGCACCAACATGATGGGGTTGACGGCGCCGTCGTCGGCTTCAGACTCCACCTTTTCGACGTCCACATCCTCTACATGGTCGTCGTCGAAGAGGTCAAGGCTGTCTTCCTCGGCTGGCTGAACCTTCGTGCGCTGCACTGGCTCCTTGGTGTCCTCCACGACGCGGATCTGCGTCGTTTCGTCCTCGGAGGGGCTAGCGTTCGCGGCAGGCGCGGGTGGGTCAAGCGGCTTCTCAGCAGCTACCGGCTTCGCTGGCGCTGGTTCGGCTGGTTTGGGTTCGGCTGGTGCGTCGAGTGGCACGCTGGAGTGCTTCGCTTCGGCCGGGCGGGCGTCGACAGCCTTGAAGGAGCCAGTCAGCTCCGCGACCGAGACGCCGCCTTCCTCCAAGCTGCGGCGTCGGCGGGGACGCTTGCCCACGTCCGGGTTGGTTTTCTGGGCCCGGGCGAGGAGCTCCGCAACCGTCAGCTGCTTGTCCTCAGACATCAGTCGTTGTCTCCTTCGTCATCTCCTACGTCATGCCCTTGGTCGATCCAACGGAGGATCACGCCTTCTCGTAGCGCCCATGGACAGATCTCTAACTTATCAAGCTTAAGCGCTCGCATGGCAGCCTCTGCAACCAGGGCACCCGCAACGATCTGGTGGGAGCGGTCGGCGCTGATGCCTTCGAGCTCCGCGCGGTCGGCTGCGGTCATGCGGGAAATGAACGCGATGAGCTGGCGCAGGCCCGGCGCGGTCAGGGTTCGTTTCACGAAAGGCCCAGCTGAGGAGGGTGCGGCGCCGGTCAGGCGCGCGAGCGACCGGAACGTCTTCGAGGTGCCGACGGCCAGCCCCGCCTCCCCCAGCGCGTGGAATTCGCGGGCGGGCCCGGCGAGTTCGGCGTCGATGTAGTCGCGCAGCAGGTTGATCTTTTTGCGTTCCGGTGGGTCGGATTCGAACCATTCGTGGGTGAGTCGGCCGGCACCCAGGTCGAGGGAGACCGCCAAGTCGGGGCTTTCCTCGGTGCCGGTGGACATTTCCAGGGAACCGCCGCCGATGTCCAGGTTGGTGATGCGTCCGGCGGACCAGCCGTACCAGCGTCGCACCGCCAGGAACGTCAGCCGTGCTTCCTCCTCGCCGGAGAGCACTTCGAGCCGCACCCCGGTTTTCTTCTCGACCTTCTTCAGCACTTCCTCGGAGTTCGTGGCTGAGCGTACGGCGGACGTCGCAAAGGCGAGGAATTCTTCGCACTTCAGCTTGCTGCTTAAGCCGGCGGCTTCCCCCACGGCGTCGATAAGCTTGTCGACGCCCTTCGGCGCAATGTTGCCTTCATCGTCGAGGAGTTCGACGAGCCGGAGTGGCTGCTTCCAGTCACTCATCGGGGTGGGGCGGCCACCGCTGCGGGCATCGACCCCCACGAGATGCACCGTGTTACTGCCTACGTCTAATACACCTAATCGCACACCCTCAGCGTAGTGCGTCTACGGTGTGTGGGTGTGAATCAACCAGTTTTTCTCGGATTCCCCGCTGAATCCCCCGCCGGCCGCTCCATCCTCGCGGGCCGCGAAGTGCCCACCGACTTTCCCCGCGAATGGTTCGTATTCATGCACCCGGAGGACCCGCTGCACTACTTCAGCATTGACCTCACCTGGGTGGAATCCACCTGGTCCTGCCGGTTCGGCACCCCGCAGTGCCACGGTATCGACGAGGACTTCGCCGTCGTCGGCTGCTGCATCCACGGCGCGTACCTCTCCGACGAAACCGACCGCGATGACCTTTATAATGCAGTCGCCGAGATGCCGGCGAAGTACTGGCAGCTGCGCCCCCGCGACGTCGACTCCTACATCGCCGCCGCCGACCCCACCATCCTGGAGCCCTGGCTGGAGTGGGACGACACCGAGGAGGAGGACGACGGCCCGCACATCAAAACGCGCGTGGTGGACGGCGCCTGCATCTTCGCGAACCGCAACGGCGCCGAGACCGGCCCGGGGTGCTCCCTGCACCAGTGGGCCATGGCGGAGGGCCGCAACATCATCGGCTCCAAGCCCGAAGTGTGCTGGCAGGTCCCGTTTTCAAGGGAGGACTCCTGGGAGGAACGCGCCGACGGCCAGGAGATCCTGCGCACCACCATCGGCGAGTACGACCGGCGCCAGTGGGGTGGCGGCGGCGAAGACTTCGACTGGTGGTGCACCGACGCGCCCGCCTGCCACACCGGCGGCACACCCGTGTGGCAGTCGATGAAGCAGGAGCTACAGCAGCTCATCGGCGAGAAGCCCTACAAGGTCCTCGCCGCGCACTGCGCCGCCCGCGCAAAACTGCCCCGCGAGGCAAAAACCACGCACCCAGCCAGCGATCAGGCCTCGAACTTGTAGCCGAGGCCGCGCACCGTCACCAGCTGCTTCGGTTTCGACGGCTCCTCCTCGATCTTCGAGCGCAGCCTTTTTACGTGCACGTCCAGGGTCTTGGTGTCGCCGACGTAGTCCGCGCCCCAGATCATGTCGATGAGCTGGGCACGGGTGAGCACCCGGCCGGCGTTGCGCATCAGGTACTCCAGGAGGTCGAATTCCTTGAGCGGCATGCGGACTGGTTGGCCGTCGACAAGTACGCTGTGACGCTCGACGTCCATGGTGACGCGGCCGCCGATGAGCACATCGCCGCTCGGCTCGTCCTCTTCTTCCGCCGCCGACTCCGCGCCGCGGCGCAGCACCGCGCGGATGCGCGCGATGAGCTCGCGGGTGGAATATGGCTTGGTCACGTAATCGTCCGCGCCGAGCTCGAGGCCCACCACCTTATCGATCTCCGAATCGCGCGCCGTGACCATAATGATCGGCACCGACGAATTCGCACGCAGCTTCCGGCACACGTCCGTGCCGCTCATGCCCGGCAGCATCAGGTCAAGCAGGACAAGGTCCACCTCGTTGGACTCGAAGGCCTCAAGCGCCGCCGGCCCGTCAGCCGCCCACACTGTGGAAAAGCCCTCCTTTTCCAGCAGGTACGACAGCGGGTCCGCCAGGGACTCTTCATCTTCAACAATCAGGATTTTCGTAGACACGGTTAGGGGAACCCTCCTGCAAAGCTACATCGGCAACTCAAGCGTGAACGTCGACCCTGTCCCCGGGCGCGACCATACCCTGATAGTACCCCCGTGATTTTGCGCCACATGCTTTACGATGGCCAAACCCAACCCAGTGCCCCCAGTCGAGCGGGACCTCGCCTTATCGACGCGGTAAAAACGCTCAAACACGCGCTTCTGATCCTCCAACGCAATCCCGATCCCCCGGTCAGTGACACGCACAAGCGCCACCTTCTGCGTCCCGGACGCGCGCACCTGCTGCGTAATACTGACCGGCTGTCCATCCGGCGAATAGTTGATGGCGTTCGCGATCAGGTTGCTCACCGCGGACGTCAGCAGTGACTGGTCCCCCATCACGGTGATCCCGGTGGGCTCCCCGCGGATCAGGTCGATGTTGCGGCCCTCGGCGGTGACGTGGTTGCGGGTGATGGCGTCGTCAATTACATCGTCGAGGCGCACCGGCGCCATCTCCGGCAAAGCCTCCGCGCCCTGCAGCTTCGACAGCGAAATCAGGTCCGTGATCATGTCGCCCATCCGGTGCGCCTCCTTCAACACCTTCGTGCCAAAGTAGTCGACCATCTCCGGGTCGCCCGGGTCCTCCAGCAGCGCCTCCGCCAGCAGCGCCATCCCGCCGACGGGCGTCTTCAGCTCGTGCGACACATTCGCCACGAAGTCGCGCCGCGCGTGCTCCATCCGCACATTCTCGGACTCGTCCGTGCCATAGGCGATCACGTAGGTGTTTTCCGTCAGCGTCAACGGCTTCACCACCACGCGCACGTTCCGAATCCGGGAACCCGTCGCGCGAATCGGCAGATCGAGGTCAAGGACGTGCGTCTCCTGATCCTCAAACACCTCCTGGGCGGTCTCCCACACCTCAGACTGCACCGTGCGGTCGTACACCAGCGACATATCGTGGGCCCTCGCGTTCGAAAGCAACACCCTGCCATCCTGGTTCATCACCGCGATCCCCATCGGCGAGCCCTGCACCGCCAGCTGCAGTACCTCACTGATCGTGGCGGCCCGGCGGGAATCCGAACCGCCATCCACCCGGTTGCGTAAACGCCAACGCAGCGCCCGCCGCACCAACGGTGCAGCAAGCGCTGCGAGAACTACGCCCCCAATAAACGCCAGTAGCGGGGACAATGTGGCTACTTACTTCTGGCCCTGGTTCGCAACCGCAGCAGCACCTGCCGCAGCCGCCTCCGGGTCGAGGTACGTGCCACCTGGGTTGAGCACCTTGCCCTTGCTGTCAATCTCGTAGACCAGCGGCATGCCGGTCGGGATGTTCAGACCAGCAATGTCATCGTCGGAGATGTTGTCCAGGTACTTCACCAGCGCGCGCAGCGAGTTACCGTGCGCAGCCAGCATGACCGTCTTGCCGTCGAGGACCTCAGGCAGGATGACGTCGATGTAGAACGGCAGGAAGCGCTCCACAACGTCCTTCAGGCACTCCGTGCGAGGCACCTCTGGGAGGAACGCGTAGCGCACGTCGTCGGTCTGGGAGTACTCGTTGTCGGCGTCGATTTCTGGTGGCGGGGTGTCGTAGGAACGACGCCAGCTCATGAACTGCTCTTCGCCGTACTCCTCGCGGATCTCGGCCTTGTTCAGGCCCTGCAGCTTGCCGTAGTGGCGCTCGTTGAGGCGCCAGTTACGCACAACTGGGATCCAGTGGCGGTCCGCAGCGTTCAGCGCGATATTCGCGGTGCGGATCGCGCGACGCAGCAGCGACGTGAACACGATATCCGGCAGCACACCCTTTTCTGCCATCAACTTGCCGGCGTTGACAGCTTCCTGCTCACCCTGCTCGGTCAGATTGACATCGACCCAACCGGTGAACTGGTTAGACTTGTTCCATTCACTTTGTCCGTGGCGGACAAGAATCAACTTTCCGTTCGTCATGGGTCCAATCATGCCACGAATCGTATGATTTTTCTTTAAGGTTGGGTCATATGATCCACGCCAACGCCGTCGCCGCCGCGCTCTCCGTCGCACTTCTCGCACCTGGGGCCCCATTTCGTGTCCTCCCGGAGCAGCCGCCGACCACGATGCGAGTGGGCAATCACACAATTTCCATCCCCAAGCACGCCAGCGCCGCGTCCTGCTCCCAAGGCTTCAGCGGCACCATCAACGGCCAGCTCGTCATGCTCACCGCCGGCCACTGCTTCGACCTCTCCCAAGACCTCGACAACGAGACCACCGACGTCATGCGCACCCACCGCGTCGAAGTACCTATCGACGCCAGCTACCGCCCCATCGGCACCCCAACCAACCTCAAACCCTCCACCGACTACGCCGACGTCTACCTCCCCTCACAGTTCTTCTGGGACACCGTCAACACCCCGGACTGGGGCGTCGTCACCGCCGCTCCCGACACCCCGGCCACACGCATGTCTTTCTCGCGCGACGCCAACGGCCACGCCCACGGCGCACCCCGCGAACTGCGCTACATCCAGGACACCCGCAACCTGCCCTACAACTACTTTGACACCTCCAACTTCGGCCAGCCCATCTGCAAAGACGGCGCCACCACCGGCCGCACCTGCGGCCACCAAATCGCGCGTTCCCGCAACAGCATCTACTCCTGGGGCCTGCACTACGAGCACGGCGACTCCGGCGGCATCAACTACGACCCACGCGACGGCGCCGTCCTCGGCGTCAGCTCCATGGGCGTAGGACCCCTCGGCAAAGCCCAGCGTGCCGACCGCATCATCGAAGACGCCTTCAACGTCCCCGACGGCAAAGTCAACGAAGCCTTCACACTCCCCGATTCCACCGCACCCCACGGCGACTTCACCCCACTCAACCAAGAACAGGGCGCCCTCATGCACCAGATCATGCAGGACAACCCCGAACTGAAACCGCGCAAGACCGGCAAGCAGGGCTTCGACGAGGCGGTCGCCGCCGCCCAACGCGACGCCGACGTTGCCGCCCAGCGCGCCGGCCAGGTCCGCACCGTTGAGCAGGCGCAACGCCTCGCCGCCGACGTCTCTGGTGCGGTCGATCACCACGCGCAGCAGCTCGGCAAGTGGGGCGCCGTCGCAGCGGTGGAGGCGCTTGGGACGGCTTCACTCAATTGATGGATAAATGCGCCATCCCTTGGCAAAGTCCGTCCGACAACCTTTTGGTTTTACAACCTCACAGCCAGGGGACCGGCACACCCCAAGCCGCTAACTGAGGGCCAGCCGCGTACACAGCCCCACCAAGCGCAGCCAAGACCGCTAGAGCTATCCGCAAGGCCAAAATCGGCGACCCTTTGGCAAAGGTTGAAGCATACTTCGCCAGGGCCACATCAGCTTGAGTGTACGGTTGGGACGGGCAAAGAGGTCCACCAATTGCAGGCTGGATTGGAGACTTCTTCAGCTCACGACACTTCGCTGCTTTTTCTTCTGATGTCACCCCCCAGCGGATCGCCTCGCTCATCTCTTCAGACTCCTCACGATGCTTGAATACATACCCCATCGTATCGGCGAAATCGAACACGTTGTCTGTTTTGCTTGACTCCGCTACGCTGCTTGCTGCTTGGGGCTCCGTGACTTCGGCACAAGCGCTATGGGTAGCCCCAGATGCCGCCACAGCCACTGTGACCATTCCGGGTACAAGAAATCTAAATTTCATCATCTTCACTTTCCGCACAACGAACCTCCGCAGGAGCCGCCTGGGAGCTTCGAGCGCTCATGGATGCCAAGGGACTGACGGTTAAATTTCGCCGTAACGCCGCCTTGCTCAAGCTCGGTGCTTCTGAGCTTGAGCAAGGTCTTAATCTATACCGTTTTTGTCCCCCAAGCCAGAGGCGATTCTTACAGCCGATCCAGACCCCGGAACGGTTCTAACGTCGCTTGGCCAACGGCGCGAACCGGACTGTGCGCCCAACCTTCGCACAGAAAAACGACCAGGGGAAACGATGCGTCGTCGCCCCCAAAAGAAGGAATCTGGTGCATAGATTAGGGAGCCAGTGATAAAGGACGCAATCCTCCCTGCACGCCGACTACGGCAAAACCCCAGGTCGTGAAAAGGGGGTTGCGTCTTTTGTCACTCGGCTCGGCTGGCGTGACACCAAATTCTCCCATGCAACCCCAGTGACCTGGAGAAACGCGACGGTGCCCTCCCCAAATCAAGGAATCTGGTGCAGCCCCCACAAACACGCGATTAGCTCCCGATGGCCTTCCGGTCGCAGAGGCCGCGGTCGAAGTGGTCGAGGGTGTCCTGATAGATGCCGGTGAGGTCGTGGGCGCTTTCGCGCCAGCTGAACCTTCCCGCTTGGGCGACGGCGGTTTGGCCCATGGCGATGCGGGTGTCGTCGTCGTGGAGGAGCGCACCGATGGCGCTGGCCCAGTCGGCGGGGTCGTGGCTGGGGACGAGGGTGCCGGTTTCGCCGTCGGCAACGACGATCGGCAGGCCGCCGACGGCCGCGGCAACCACGGGGGTGCCGGTGGCTTGGGCTTCGACGGCGACGAGGCCGAAGGACTCGTTGTAGCTGGGCACGGCAACGATGTCGGCGGCTTGGTACACGTTCACGAGTTCCTGCGGCGGCCGCGGCCCGAGGAAACGCACGATGTGACCCACGCCTTCTTCTTCGGCGAGGCGCTGGTACGTATCGACGCTCACCCCGCCCCCCGAAGCGCCACCGCAAATGAGGACGCGCAGGGGGAAGTCGACCCCGTCGCGAACCAGTTGGCCGATGGCCCGGATGAGCACCTGCGGGCCCTTGAATTCTTGAAGGCGGCCAACGAAGGCGACCACTTTGGCGTGGACGGGGATGCCGAGGTGGCGACGTGACATTTCGGTGTTGCGGTTGGTGCCGGGGGTGTAGAGCTCGGTGTCGGCGCCGGGGGTGACCACGGCGATTTTGCCGGCGTCGACGTCGTAGTGGCGGGACAGTTCGGTGATTTCGTCGTCGGTGTTGACCACGAGGCGGTCGGCGTTGTCCACGAGTTGCTGTTCGCAGATGCGGCGGGCTTCGCTTTCGGAGCTTTCGGCGCCGGATGCGTAGGCGTTTTTGACGGCGGCCCAGGTGTGGCCGGTGTAGATGAGGGGGACGTCGGCAAGTTCGGCGAGGAGCCAGCCAACCTGGCCGGAGAGCCAGTAGTGGGCGTGGATGATGTCGTAGTGGGCGTCGTAAATTCGGCAGAACTGTACGATGCCGCCGGCGAACGTGGCCAGCTGGGTGGGCAGCTCTTCTTTGGGCAGGCCTTCGTAGGGGCCGGCGACGATGTGGATGACCCGGAAGCCGGGCTCGACCTCAACGATTTGTGACTGGCTGGGGCGGGTGGCGCGGGTGAACACGTCGACTTCGATGCCTTGGCGCGCGAGCTGTTGGGCGATGTTGAGGATATACACGTTCATCCCCCCGGCGTCCCCGATGCCGGGCTGTTCGAGGGGCGAGGTGTGCATTGAAATCATGGCGACGCGCATGTCCGCCAGCGTATTACATCACCGCGTGGCGGTGCCACGACCCGAAGTCGGCTGCGACGGTCGCGGCGAGTTGCTGGTAGGCGCGCAGGGTGTCGGGTGCGAGGCGGTCCATATCGACGACGGCGCCTTCGGCCAGGTGGCGGTCGTATGGGATGGCGTGGACGGCGCGGGTGCGGGTGGCGAAGTGCTCGGTGAGCCGCTCCATGTCGATGGTGGGTTTGCCCGGCGCGCCCGCGCTGATGACGACGACCGCGTTGGAGGCGAGCTGGTCGTAACCGTGGAGGCTGAGCCAGTCGAGGGTGGCGGCGGCGGACTGGGCGCCGTCGAGGGCTGGAGAGGTGACCAGGACCAGCGCGTTGGCGAGGTCGAGGACGCCGGCCATTGCGGAGTGCATGAGGCCGGTGCCGCAGTCGGTGAGGATGACGTTGTAGTGGTGTTGCAGGATGTCGATGGCTTTGCGGTAGTCGAGTTCGGAGAAGGCTTCGCTGACGGCCGGGTCACGTTCGGAGCCGATGACTTCGAGGCGTGAGCTGGCCTGGTTGGTGAATGCGCGGACCTGCGGGTATCGCGAGGTGTCCTGCGCGAGTAGGAGGTCGCGGATGGTAGCGGGCGAGTTGGCGGTGGCGCGTTGCGCAAGCGTTCCGAGGTCCGGGTTGGCGTCGATGGCGATGACGCGGTCGCCGCGGGTTTCGGCAAACACACCGCCGAGGGCGATGGTGGTTGTTGTCTTGCCGACGCCCCCTTTCAGTGACATGACGGCGATCCGGTAGTCGCCGCGTAGGGGTGCGCGGATGGCGTCGATGAGTTCGTCGCGTTCGGCTTGGGCACGAGAGCGCCCCGGGTTGATGCGGCCGCGGCTGGCGGTATGGACGAGTTTGCGCCAGCCCTGTTTCGGTGGCGCTTTCACGGGATCGACCAGGTTGCTTTGGTCGAGGCCGGTTGGCGGTGTGAGGTCAGTGGTGGCGTCGAAAAATGTGGTCAATGGAATTCCCCCCTTGTGTTTCCCCAGTGGCCCACGAGCGTACCTGATGTGGGAAAGTAGCAAAACCTACCAATCCGTAGGTTATACTTTCCCTCACCTACTTTCCACTATCTAACAAAGGAGTGTTCATGGGTGCCTACGAAACCAAAGCCTGGCTCGCGCACTACCCCGAATGGACCGACCCGAACCCGATCGTCGGCAGCGACACCCTCGTCAGCCTGTTCAATACCGCCGCCACGACCCACCCGGACCGCATAGCCACCTGGTTCATGGGCAAAACACTCACCTACCAGGCCCTCAACGAGCAGGTCAACCGCCTCGCCGCCGGGCTGCAACGCCTCGGCGTGGCCCCCGGCGACCGCGTTGTCATCGCACTGCCGAACTGCCCACAGCACGTCATCGCCATCACCGCGATCCTGCGCATCGGCGCCGTCGCCATCGAGCACAACCCGCTCTACACCGCCTACGAGCTAGAGAAACAATTCTTGGACCACGGCGCGCGCGTGGCCATCGTGTTCGACCGGGAGGCCGACACCTTCCACGCACTGCAGCAAACAACAGCACTGGAGACGGTCATCGCCGTCAACCTTATCGACGCCATGCCCCGCCACCTGCAGCTCGCCCTGCAGGTGCCGCTCGGGTCGGTGCGCGCGCAGCGCGAGGAACTGCACAAACCCGCGCCGAACGCGATTGCGTGGGAGTCACTCGTGGCAAAGTCGACAGCCCCCACGGACCTGCCTGCCATCACACAGTCCGACACCGCGTTCATCCTGTACACCTCCGGCACCACCGGCACCCCGAAGGGCGTGCCGCTGACGCACACGAACGTGCTCTCCGTCCTCGCCGCCGGCGCACAGTGGGTGAAGGACTGGGGTGCCGTTAACGAGAAGGTGCTCGCCATCTTGCCGATGTTCCACATCTACGGCCTGGCCCTGAACTACGGGTTCCCGCTGACCGTCGCCGGCCAGATCGTGCTCGTGCCAGCACCGAAGCCGAAGCTCTACCAGCAGGCCATCCTGAAGACTCGCCCCACGCTGCTGCCCGGTGTGCCGCTGCTGTACGAGCGGATTGCGCAGTGGGCCGTCGAGAAGAATGTGGACCTCTCCTCGTTCCACAGCTCAATCTCCGGCGCCGCAACCCTGCCGCAATCCACCATTGAACTGTGGGAACGGGTCACCGGTGGGCAGCTCATCGAAGGCTACGGCCTCACCGAGACCTCCCCGTGCCTGTGCGGCAACCCCCTCGACGGCAACCGGCGCCCCGGCTACATCGGCGTGCCGTTCCCGAACACCGACATCCGCATCGCCAACCCGGACAACCCCAGCGAGACCATGCCCGACGGCGAGCCGGGCGAACTGCTCGCGCGCGGCCCGCAGGTATTCTCCGGCTACCTCAACAACCCCGAGGCCACCAAGCAGGCATTTCACGACGGCTGGTTCCGCACCGGCGACATGGCCGTCATGGAGCCCGACGGCTTCATTCGTCTGGTGGCACGCATTAAGGAAATCATCATCACCGGCGGCTTCAACGTCTACCCAGACGAGGTCGAGGAAGCAGTGCGCACGCACCCGGACGTCGAGGACGTCGCGGTCGTGGGCCGCCCCCGCGAGGACGGCTCCGAGGACGTCGTCGCCTGCGTCACCCTTCGCGACGGCGCCCCACTCGACCCGGACGGTCTGAAAGAGCACGCCCGACAACGCCTGACCCGCTACAAAGTGCCACGCACCTTCTACCACTTCGAGGACCTCAACCGGGACCAGACCGGCAAGGTCCGGCGACGCGCGGTACAGCAGGAATTGGTGGCCATGCTGCAGCCCACCCAATAGGTTACGGTAGCGTAGGGTAGTGCCATGACCTTGGACGCAAACACCAAAAAGCCATGGCTGCAGTACTACCCCGAGTGGACCGAGCACTCGCTCGAGTACGGGTTCACCACGCTGCCAGGCATCTACGACGACAACCTGGCACGCAACGCCGACAAACCGGCAACCAGGTTCTTCGGCCGCTCCATGACGTACGCCGAGCTAGATAAAGAAGTCCGTCGGGCCGCCGCCGGGCTGAAAGCTTTCGGCGTGCGCAAGGGTGACCGCGTGGCCATCCTGCTCCCCAACTGCCCGCAGCACGTCATCGCCTTCTTCGCGGTGCAGAAGCTTGGGGGCGTCGTCGTCGAGCACAACCCGCTCTACACCGCCAATGAGCTGCGCCCCCAGTTCCAGAACCACGGGGCGCGCGTTGCCATCGCCTGGGACAAGGCAGCCGACACCCTCGAAACGCTGCGCGCCACCACCGACCTGGAAACGGTCATCTCCGTCGACATGACCAAAGCCATGCCGAAGCTGCAGCAGCTCGCGCTGCGCATCCCAATTGCGAAAATCCGTAACGCCCGCGAGCAGCTCACCGTGCAAAGCTCCAACACGGTGCTCAAGACGGTGCCGTGGGAGACACTGCTCGGCTCCGCTATCGGTGGCGAAGGCGACGACCTCAACACCGAAGCCGATATCTCCCCCGAAGACCCAGCGCTCATCCTCTACACCTCCGGCACCACCGGGGAGCCCAAGGGCGCGGTGCTCACGCACAAGAACCTGCACGCCAACGCGTGGCAAGGCGTCGCCTGGGTCAAGGACCTGCAGTCCGAGACACAGCAGCGCATGCTGGCCACCCTGCCGTTCTTCCACGCCTACGGGCTGACATTCTCACTCACACTCACGGTGCTCATCGGCTCCGAAGTGGACCTGCTCCCGGCACCAAAAATGGACCTCGTCATGAGCTCCATCAAGAAGTTCAGGCCCACCTTCATCCCCGGCGTGCCCACCGTGTTCGAGCGAATTATCGACGCCGCCAACAACGAAGGCCTCAACATCGACGGCGTCAAAACCGGCTTTTCCGGCGCGGCCTCCCTCCCCGTCGAAACCATCGAGGCGTGGGAACGCGTCACCCACGGCCACCTCGTCGAAGGCTACGGCCTGACAGAGACCTCCCCAATCCTTATCGGCAACCCGGGCACCCCGGACCGTCGCGCCGGCTACATCGGCATCCCCTTCCCGGACACCGAGATCCGCATCGCCAACCCGGACAACCTGGATGAGGACATGCCCTACGGCGAACCCGGCGAGATCCTCGCCCGCGGCCCACAAGTCTTCAACGGCTACCTCAACAACCCCGAAGCCACCGAGCAGGCCTTCCACAACGGCTGGTTCTGCACGGGCGACCTCGGCGTCATGGAGGAGGACGGCTTCATCAAGCTGGTCTCCCGCCTCAAGGAGCTCATCATCACCGGCGGGTTCAACGTCTACCCCGCCGAGGTGGAAACCGTCATGCGCACCCACCCCGATGTTGTCGACGTCGCCGTCGTCGGTCGCCCCCGTGAGGACGGCTCCGAAGACGTCGTCGCCTGCGTCACACTTCGCGACGGCGCCCCACTCGACCCGGACGGCCTGAAGGACTTCGCGCGCAAGAACCTCACCCGCTACAAGGTTCCGCGCACCTTCTACCACTTCGAGGAACTACCAAAGGACCAGCTGGGCAAGCTATCGCGCCGCAAGGTGCAGGAGGAGCTCCTGTCCCGGCTGTAGGTGGCTAGATCGACATCCCGACCCACACTGGCTCCGGCACCAGCCGGACGCCGAAGGCGCGCTCCACGCCGGCCTGCACGTCGCGGGCGAGTGCCACGATGTCGTCGGTCTTGGCGTTGCCCCGGTTGGTCAGCGCCAGGGTGTGCTTGGTGGACAGGCGGGCCGGGGCATGCTCGCCTGGGTAGCCGCGAGGGAACCCGGCGCGTTCGATGAGCCAGGCGGCGGATAGCTTCACACGGCCGTCTTCCTGGGGGTAGCGCGGCATCCCCTCGATGCCGATTGCGTCAGCGACCGAGGCGTCCACGATCGGGTTGGTGAAGAAGGACCCTGCGGACCAGGTGTCGTGGTCGGCTGGGTCGAGCACCATGCCCTTCGCCCGGCGCGTCTCCAGGACGGACTCGCGTGCCTGCGCCAGTGGTACGCGTTCACCGCCGAGGTGGCGCAGCGGAATCGAAAGGTCTGACCTGGTCAGCTGCAGCTCGATTTCGAGGACCACGGCGCGGTGGGTGAACTTCAGGTTGGAGTAGCGGTACGCCAAGTCGAGGGTGTCCGCCCCGACCCATTCGTCCACGCCGGTCTCCCGGTTCCACAGGCGGACGCGGTGCAGCACGTCGGCGATCTCGGCGCCGTAGGCCCCCACGTTCTGCACCGGGGTGGCCCCCGCGGAGCCGGGGATGCCGGACAGGGCTTCAATGCCGGACAGGCCGTGTTCCACCGCGAAGGCAACCACGTCGTCCCAGACGGTGCCGGCGCCGACGCGGAGCAGGGTGTCGTCGATAAGCTCGATGCCCGCGTTGCGCACAAGCACCGCCGTGACCCCTTGCGGGCCGTCGGCGACGACAAGGTTGGAGCCGCCGCCGACGATGAGCAGTGGCGTGCCCGCGGCGTCGAGGCGCGCGGCCGTCGCCGCGAGGTCCTCGGCGGTGCCGCAGCGGATCACATCGGCGGGGGTGCCACCGACGCGCAGAGTTGTCAATGAGGCAAAAGATGTATCAGACACCCCATCAACGGTAGTCTGTTCACTATGACTGCACGTAGTGAAATCACCGTAACCATCAACCACCCTGCGCAGAAGGTGCGCGACGCCTTCGCAAGCAAGGAATACTGGGAGTTCATCGCGGAGAAGCTGTCGCCGGAGCCAGGCCAGCTTCACGAGTTCGACGGCTCCACCGCCATCCTCTTCGAGATTCTGCCGAAGTCCATCCTGCCCGAGGCTGCGCAGGCCATGATTTCGCAGGACCTGAAGCTGAAGCGCACCGTCAACACCGGCGAAGACCCAATCACCTTCACCGGTGACGTCAAGGGCACCCCGGTCGACTTCGGTGGCGAGATCACACTGACCGACAACGGTGACACCACCTCCCTGGCCTACGACAACGAGGCCAAGGTAGACATCCCGTTCATGGGCGCTGCGCTGGAGCCAAAGGTTGCTGAGGCGCTCGAGGAGATCGTCGAGAATGAGGCGAAGCTCACCGAGGAATGGATCACCAACAATCTCTAAGCACCACCACAACCTGCGCTCGCAAGCGGGCCGCGGCCAGCCCTACGGGGTGATTACCCGTGGCACGACCGGCATCAACCGGCTGCGGCGCTGCGATCGATGGACCCGCCACAACGCGCGGGTCATTTCGCTTTTGCGCGAGGGGTGCCCGCTGGCACTCGACGTCGGCTACGGCGCATCCCACACCACCACCTGCGAGTGGGCGGGCTGGCTGCGGCGCATCAACCCCGACGTTGAGGTCGTGGGGCTTGAGATCAACCCCGAGCGGGTACTGCCGCCGCGCGACGGCGTCCGCTTTGAGCTCGGCGGCTTCGAGCTTGCCGGCTACCGGCCACATCTGGTGCGCGTGTTCAACGTGCTGCGCCAGTACGACGTCGCGGAAGTGCCCGACGTGTGGCGCACCGTCACATCGAAGCTTGCCCCCGGGGGTCTCTTCATCGAGGGCACCTGCGACGAGCTCGGCCGCCGCAGCACCTGGGTGCTTCTCGACGCCACCGGCCCCCAAACGCTCACCCTGTCCTGGGACCCATTCGACATTTCGATGCCCAGCGACCTGGCCGAACGCCTGCCGAAAGCGCTCATCCACCGCAACGTTCCGGGCGAACGCATCCACGACTTTCTTCGCGACGCCGACTCCGCCTGGGAACACGCCGCAGGTTGGGAACCGCACGGGCCCCGGGTGCGGTGGCGCCACGCCCGCGAGGCACTCGCCCGCGACTGGCCAATCACACCGGTGCGCCGCCGCCTCAGCGACAACACCGTCACCGTCGACTGGGCAGCTGTAGCGCCCCGCGGTGAGTCGCTACACTAGTGCGCATGAAAACCGTCTGGAAAGTCCTCATCGGCATCCTCGCTGCCATCCTGGTCCTGTTCATCGCCGCTGAAGCCGGCACTCGCGCCTACATCGGAAGCCAGATGCGTGACCAAGCCCCGGAGGGCACCGAGGTTTCCTTCGGTACCTCGCCACTGACGCTCGGCATGCTGAGCGGCACGATCCCCCACATCACGGTGACCACACCTTCCACTCTGGTGGTCAACGGCGACGAAACCTCCGGCCAGCCCGCCTCCACCGTAGAGATGGACTCCATCAAGGTTGATGCCAGTGGCCAATCCATCGCGGACACCCTGACCGCCACCACTGAAGTCCCGAGCGAGTTCGTGCGCGCAACGCTGAACAAGCAGCTGCAGCAGAACATCAACAACGACTTCTTCTCCGCGCTGATCAACGTATCCGAGGTGACCACCGCCCCCGAGGACGGCACCTTCACCGTCGAGTTCAGCGGTGGCGCCGCGGCGGTCTCCCTGCGCCCCGTCATCGACGACGCCGGCACGTTCTCCGTCCAGGCAGTCGACACGTCGCTGTTCGGCAACACGCTGCCGGATGAAATCTCCTCAGCGATTACTGACGCGCTCACCAACGGGTTGGCCGAGTACACCGACCAGGCGATGCGCATCACCGGCTTCGACGTCGTCCCCGGTGGCCTCCGCGTCACGATGCAGGGCCACAACGTGGACTTCGCCGAACTCCAGGCCTACCAGCCGTAGTTCCCCCGCAAAATATTGTTGATCTGCGGCCGCACATCAAAGAAATACACACCGATGGCGACCGCGCCGATCCACGCCACGAACGGCAGCGACAGGATGCAGGCGAACGCGGAACCGGCCAAAATCGCCACCCACGTGCCCTTCGACTGACGCCCCGCCGCCTCAAACGCATCCGGGCGTGTCGATGCCGCCATCACTGCCCCCACGATGCCCGCGACGGCCAGCACCCAAAACAGCAGCGCGTTCGCCATCACGGGCAGCGACATAATCAGCTGCTCACTGGTCAGGGACGCAACCGACATTAGTTCTTGCCGCCGAACTCAGCGACGCGCTCCTGCACACGCGCAACCACGGAGTCGATGCGCTGCTTCGCGTCGTCGGCATCAATGCTGCCAAACGCGTCGCGGATCTCCTCAGCAACCAGCTTGAGGGCGTCCTTTGCCTCGTCGGCCTCGGCGGAGTCGCCAATGTTGCGGACGATGGACTCGGCGTCGCTTGCAAAGGAGGACACTGCGTCCTTCAGCTCCTTGTCGTCGCCAGCACCATCGAACGTGCTGCGAGCATTGTCAACAGCCTGCTTCAGCTGCTCAGTCACATCGTCACCCAGCTTGCCGACGGCCTCCCCGACCGACTGCCCAGCAACCAGCAACGCATCCGCAATATCGCGCAGACCAGAATTCTTCTCAGACATAATCCTTCTCCTTTTAGAAAAACAACAACTGTGACACAGCGTATATAACAAGTCCAGCCAATGCACCCACAATCGTGCCGTTCACGCGGATGTACTGCAGGTCCTTGCCCACCATCAGCTCAATCTTCTCGGCGGCTTCCTGCCCGTCCCACTTCTGAATCGTCTCCGAAATGATCCCGACTATCTGGCCCGCGCCGTTCTCCGCCGCGAAGTGCGTCCACTTCCGAAGGTGGCGCTCCGCTGCCTGACGTGTCTCAGGCTCGTTGACAAGCTTCTCACCCCACTCGTGCACCGTCAACGCTATCTTTCGACGCACCATGCTCTCCGGGTCGGAGGCCGACTCAATAATCGCCGCCGACACCTGCCCCCACAGCCCAGCAGCCGCGTTCTGCACCGCGTTCGACGCCATCACGTCCGCCTTCAGCTCCTCCACGCGAGTGATCATGGCGCCGTCGAATTGTAGGTCCTGCGCGAACTGGTTGATTTGGCGTCGAATAGCGCGGCGAGCTTCATGGTCCTTGTCCTTATCGACGTCCGCCATGAACGCCACCAGCTCGTTATACACCTTCGCGCCGACCAAGTCCCGCGCGAATTTCGGCGCCCAGGTGGGCATCCGCTCGTCGATCGTGCGGACGATCACGTCCTCCATGCCTGCGAGGCGCTCGTTGCCCCAGGCAACGATGTCGTCAACCAGCGGCTCGATCTTGCCGTCCGCGATGAAGCCCTCCAGCGCGCGCCCAATCGGCGGACCCCAGACCGGCTCCGCGAACCGGTCAATCACCTGCGAGTTGAGGAACTCCTCCGCCTCCGCAGGGTCAACCGCCTCAACGGCCTTGACCGTAAATTTGCCGGCTTCCTCCGACACCCGCTTCGCGTTCTCCTCCAACGCCAACCACGTACCGGCACGCTCCGGGATACCCGCCGCCATCACCTTTTCCGTGATAGTTTCCGCATTCAGGAAGTTCTCGCTGACGAAGTCGCTCAGCGCGTCCGCCACCTGGTCCTTCTTGTTCGGCACCAGGGCCGTATGCGGAATCGGCAGCCCCATCGGATGCTTGAAAATCGCCGCGACCGCGAACCAGTCCGCCAGTCCGCCGACCATCCCGGCCTCCGCCGCCGCACGGACGTACCCCACCCACAACGGGGCGGTGCCCTGCGACTGCCACCACGAGCACGACAAAAAGATCACAGCCATCAGCCCCAGCAGGGCCGTCACCCCGATCTTGTACTTCCGCAGGGTCCTACGACGCTGCTCGTCCGCCTCAGTGAGCTCCATCAACGCATGTGTTGCCATGCATCTGATTAAAGCAAAAAATCTCCCCGCCACCACACTGAGCATGGTGACGGGGAGACCTGGAGGTAGCCGCTAATTGACGCGACCGGTCTGCTCACGGTACTGACGGTAGCCCGCGCGGCCCTTCACAATCAGGACGGAGCCGAGGACGAGCGTCACCACCGCCTCTACGAGGCCGTACAGGATGAGCTGGCTGCTGAGCTGAGCAGACGCGCCGTACCCGTACGTGCCAACAGTTGCACCCCAGATGGCGAGCCCCATACCGAACAGTGATGCCAAAATCAGGCCCATAGCCACCCACGTGGAGTGACGTACAAGCGAAGAGTGCGGCGCGGAGTACGACACCGGGTCGTAGCCTTCGACGTACAGGTCCTGAATCTTGCCCTCGTACTCAGGGAACGACTCACTGCGGATATCAGCTACAGCATGTTGGGACGCCATCGTTGTTTCCTTCCTCGTTTACTTTTCGTTTTAGTCGTCGCCGCCACGGACCGCCGCGCGAACACGCTCGGCGTTAATCGCGCCGACCGCATCCAGCGGAATGCCCGCAGGGCAGACGTCTGCGCACTCGCCGTACAGGGAGCAAGGACCAAAGTTGGTTTCCAACTCGTCGATCATCTTGCGTGCACGACGGCTGCGCTCCAGCTTGCCCAGTGGCAGCAGCTTCAAGTGCTTCAGCTTAGCACCAGTGAACAGGTGCGCGGCGCCATTCGGGCACGCAGCCACACAAGCGCCACAGCCGATGCAGGCAGCGTAGTCAAGCGCAAGCTCGGAATCGTGGTGGTTGACGGACAGGGTGTCTGCGTCTGGGGCCGTGCCCGGGAAGACGGAGACGTAGCCGCCCTGCTGCATCACTCGGTCGAGCGCGGAGCGGTCGACCACAAGGTCCTTGATTACCGGGAACACAGCGGAGCGGAACGGCTCAATCTTGAGCGTGTCGCCGTCGTTGTAGTTCACCAGGCGCTGCAAACATGCAGGGACGTTCTGGTCCGCACCGTGTGGGCGACCGTTGATGGTCAAACCACAGGTACCGCAGATGCCCTCGCGGCAGTCAGAAGCGTAGGTGAAAGGCTCCTTGCCTTCCTCAACGAATTGGTTGTTGACGTGGTCAAGCAGCTCCAGGATGGACATCTGCTCAACTGCGTCCGGCACCTCGACGGTCTCGAAGTGGCCTTCAGTATCGGGTCCGGCCTGACGCCAGATCTCAAGTGTCAGTTTCATTACTTGTAGTTCCTCGTCATCAGTGGGATCGAATCGAAGTACAGTGGCTCGGCGTGACGCACGAACTGGTCATTGCCCACGGTCTCCCATGCGGAGACGAAGCACCAGTTCTCGTCGTCACGAGCGGCCTCGCCGTCTTCGGTGAGGTGGTCCATGCGGTAGTGAGCACCACAGGACTCGTTGCGGTCAAGTGCGTCAATACACATCAGCTCGCCGAGGTTGATGTAGTCAACCAGGCGAAGCGCAGCCTCGAGCACCTGGTTCATCTCATCAGCGCGACCTGGGATGTGGAGGTTCGCCCAGAAATCATTACGCAGGGCACGGATCTTGTCGATGCCCTCACGCAGGCTGTCGGCGGTACGCGACACGCCACAGTGCATGTACAAAATCTCGCCCAGCTTCACGTGGAAGTACTCCGGACCGTGCGGGTCGGAGCCCTTGATGTTCATCAGGCTGTCGATGCGCTGCTGCGCACGCTGTACAGCCTCGACGGATGCAGGTGCGTCCTCTGCGTACACCGGCTCATTGAGGTGATCCGCCAGGTAGTTCGGCACCGTGAACGGAATGGTGAACCAACCGTCAACCGATGCGGACAGCAGCGAGTTCGCGCCCAGGCGGTTCGCACCGTGGTAGGTCCAGGAGCACTCGCCTGCTGCGAAGAGGCCGTCGATAGACGTCATCTCGTTGAAGTCAGTCCACAGGCCACCCATGGAGAAGTGCACCGTCGGCGCAATACGCATCGGAGCCTTGTATGGGTTCTCGCCGGTGGAATCCTTGTACATCTCGAAGAGGTTGCCGTAACGCTCACGGATGACATCCTCGCCGAGGCGCTCGATGGAATCCTTGAAGTCCAGGTACGCCGAGTTGTGCAGCGGACCAACACCGAAACCGGCGTTGAGCTGCTGCGAAATAGCACGGGACGCAACGTCACGTGGCACGAGGTTACCGAACGCCGGGTAGCGACGCTCCAGGAAGTAATCGCGCTCGTCCTCTGGAATGGTGTTCGGGTCGCGGTCGTCGCCCTTTTCCTTCGGGGTCCAGATGCGGCCGTCGTTACGCAGGGACTCGGACATCAGCGTCGTCTTCGACTGCCAGCTCGCGTTCAGCGGCAGGCCGGTCGGGTGGAACTGAATGAACGCCGGCGACGCCAGGTACGCACCAAGCTCGTGCGCACGCATCATCGCGGAAGAGTTCGAGTTCTTCGCCAACGTGGTCTTGTGGTACACGTTGCCGTAGCCGCCGGTACCCAGCACAACAGCGTGGCCGGTGAACGGGGTCAGGGAGCCGTCAATCAGGTTGCGGGTAACAATACCGCGGCAACGCTTCTTGCCGTCTTCCTCAGTAATGATCAGATCGATCAGGTCGTTGTGCGTGAAGATCTCAACGTTACCCAGGTGAATCTGACGCTGCAGCGCCGACGCGGTGGACAGCTGCAGCTGCTGGCCTGTTTGGCCACGGGTGTAGTACGTACGGGAGACCTGCACACCACCGAAGGAACGAGTAGCAAGACCGCCACCGTACTCACGCGCGAACGGAGCACCGATAGCGTTCATGTGGTCGATCACGCGCACCGACTCGACAGCCAAGCGCCAGCAGTCAGCCTCACGGCAGCGGTAGTCGCCGCCCTTCACGGTGTCCTTCACGTGGCGGTACGCGCCGTCGTTATCAACCTTCTTGCCGCGGGCGGCGTTGACGCCACCCTGCGCTGCGATGGAGTGTGCACGACGAGGAGCATCATGGTACGTGAAAACCTGTACCTGATAGCCCAACTCGCCCAACGCGGCGGCAGAAGCACCGGCAGCCAAGCCGGTACCAACAACGAGCACCTTAAACTTGCGACGGTTCAGCGGGGACACCAGCTGCATGTGGTCCTTCTGGTACTCCCACATGTCTTTCATCCGAACCTCGTGGCGGTCCGGCATCGCATTATCAAGAATGCGACCAATGGTGACACCAGGAGCCGAGGACTCCGGCTGGCGGAACACCTCGTCCTGCGTCTGGTTCAAAGAGGTAGTCATTAAAGTTTCTCCTAATCAGCCGTTAGCGGGTGTATCCCGGGATAAGACCAGCCATAATGGCCAGTGGCATGATGACGTTGCCAAGCACGACGATGAACGGCAGCACGTACCCCAACACGACCATCACGCCGCGTCCACGCTCGCCGAGCCATCCAAGGTCAGAAACCGCCAGGTACACACCGTGCGTCAGGTGCAGCAGCAGTGCCAGCATGGCAACCACATAGAACAAGGTCACGTACCAACGCTCAGGAGCGAAGGTTGCAATCAGGTTGTCGCGAACATTGCCGTGAACGAACTGGTCAGAAGCAACAACCGTGCCCGCGGTCAGGTCCAGGATGTGGAAGATGATGAACAGCAGCAGGATGACGCCGGTCACCAGCATCCAACGCGTCGCGGTGGACTGCCAGCCCCCCATCAGGTTCGTACGTTTGAACGTACCGCGCGACTCGGCGGAGCGCTTCTTCAGAGCAAACGCACCATACACGTGCAGGATCAGGCAGGTCAGCAGCACGATACGGAGGATCCACAGGAATCCCCCGCGCGGGAACAGTGGCTCACCAAACGTGCGGAACCACTCGCCGTAGTCATCGATGTGTGCGCCGCCATCAGCCTTGAGCGGCATGAAAATTTTCAGGTTGCCCACCATGTGAACAAGCAGGAAGAGTCCGAAGATGAGGCCAGTGATGGCCATTTCGAGCTTTACTGCCCATGTTGGGATCCCTGGTCGCTCTCGTAGCGACTTCTCAGTAATTTTTCCGTGACGAATTGCTTCACGGTCTGTTTTTTGTACAGTCATGGCACCTCCAGTGTCACAACCACTTTAGGCACCAACCTTCACTATTACCTAGTCAGGGCATGTTTCTTTCGTCTAACTTTCACCCAAAATTCACAAGATTGGCGCGCTTGACAAATTGTCAGAATTTTTAGCATGGCGACACCCTGCATATATTCAGTATGAGAACAAACCAAGGTAAACCTAATTTGTGATATTACTCACTGATAGTCTTTCACGTCTGTAAAATCGCGGAATTACCCCCAAAGGTCGGTAGCACAAAGCGTGCTTCAAAAACCGCGAACCGGATGTGCTAGTGCATTTCGCATCACACAGCCAACACGCCCCAGAACTTGCCTCCAACGCACCTCAAATTGCTTGAAGCGTGAAGGCGGGCCGGGTGCGCACCAAATTCCTTCGCTAGGTTTGTGGGACCTGGGGTTTTGCAAACCGGCTCGCCGAAAAACAGGAATGTGGTGCGAAGAAGTAGTGGGCTTGGGAACTATCTTCGTAGACACAAGTCGCGACCTGGGGAAATAAAGGTGTTGGTCGACGGTAACCGGCCTCAGAGGCCAAGTAGTTCCCGGGCGTGGGAACTTTTCACACGGGGCAGGCCGGGGCGGGCCGGGGCAGGGCGAACGAGGCGAGGGATCTCCAGGGACGGACTGAAGTAAGCAAACAAGCAATCCCACCCACGCAACGCGAAACCCGGCCCCACCGGATGGTGGGACCGGGCGTCGAAAAGATGGAGCAGGAAGGAAAGCTACAGGTTAATCATGTGGCCTTCGATGCCGTGAGCCGCTTCCTTGAGCACCTCAGACAGGGTTGGGTGGATGTGGATGGAGCGTGCGATTTCGCCGGCGGTGAGGTCGAAACGCTGGGCGAGGACAACCTCCGGCAGCAGCTCGGCAACGTTGGCGCCAACCAGGTGGGCGCCAAGGATCTCGCCGTACTCTGCGTCGGCGACAATCTTGCCGAAGCCCGCGGTCTCCGCCAGGCCCACCGCCTTGCCGTTCGCAGAGAACGGGAAGGTCGCAACCTTAATTTCGCGGTCTGGCCACTTCTCCTTCGCCTGCTCCTCGGTGTAGCCCATGGAGGCGACCTGAGGGTTGCAGAAGGTGGCGCGCGGCGTCATCATGTAGTCCTCGATCTCGAGGGTTTCGGCACCCGCGATGGTTTCGGCGGCGATGATGCCCTGCGCCTCCGCAACGTGCGCGAGCTGCAGCTTCGCGGTGACGTCGCCGATGGCGTAGATGCCGTCGACGTTGGTACGCATGCGGTCATCGATGGCGATGGCGCCGCGCTCGGTAAGTTCGACACCAGCCTTGCCCAAGCCGTAGCCCTCGACGCGCGGGGCGAAGCCGACGGAGATCATCACACGGTCAACAGTGAGCGTCTCGGTTGTGTCGGTGCCATTCTTCTTGACGTCCACCTCGACCGAGTCGCCGTTGTCGCGCACGGCAGTGGTTGCGTGGCCGGTCATGAGCTTGACGCCGAGCTTCTTGTACGCCTTCGCGATTTCCTTGGACACATCCTTGTCCTCGTTCGGCAGGACGCGATCCATGTACTCGATAACGGTGACGTCCACGTCGTAGTTGGACAGCACGTAGGCGAACTCCATGCCGATAGCGCCCGCACCCACGATGACCATGGACTTCGGCGCGTCCTCGTTGAGGATCTGCTCCTCGTAGGAGACAACGTTCTTGCTCAACTCAATGCCTGGCAGGGTGCGCACGACGGAGCCGGTCGCGATGATGCAGTTGTCGAAGGTGACGGTTGTGCCCTTGTCGTCACCCTCGGTGATCTCGATCGTGTTGGAGTCGGTGAAGGAGCCAAGACCGTGAATCTCCTGGATCTTGTTCTTCTTCATCAGGTAGTGCACGCCGCCGACGATCTTCTCGGAAACCTTGCGGGAGCGCTTGTGGGCATCTGCGTAATCGAATTCGACATCACCCTTGATGCCGAACGTCTTCGCTTCATGGTTAAAGATGTGGGCGATCTCCGCGTTCTTAATCAACGACTTCGACGGAATACACCCAACATTGAGGCACACACCTCCCCAGTACTGCTTCTCAATCACCGCAGTCTTCAGCCCAAGCTGCGATGCTCGGATGGCGGCGACATAGCCACCAGGGCCAGCGCCGAGGACAACAACGTCATAATGCTCTTTAGTCACGTCACATAGGATACGTTGCTTGTAACGTTTTCGCCTCAATATCGGACACTTTAATAGAATGCTTGAAGGACCCCCTTCACCACCTACAAATAGTTGAGGAGCACCCCGTGAATATTGCGCGCCCAGCCATCGCCGGAGCCGCCGCCGTCGCGATCGCTGCAGGAGGCTGGTATGCCGTTTCACCATCCGAGGAACAGGCAACGACCATTTCTGCCGCCCAGAGCGTAGAGGAAACGTCGATAAGTGAGGCGACGACGACCCCTTCCTCAAAGACCACCACGACCACAACCCAGGTTGAGGAAACGACGGTCGTCGAAGTCGTCGAGGAGGACAGCACCGAACCCACGCTTGACGACGCCGACATCCCCACATCCGAGGGCTCCGAAACCACAAACGACGCCATCAAGCGCGTGAAGAAGCTGGAGACCGCACCGAAGAAACCCTACGGTAAGGATAAGGACCAGCGGTGGTTTACCGACATCGACGGCATTAGAGGCTCCGAAAAGCTCAGCGTCTACTCCCCCGCCATGGAACGCGACATCCCCGTCGGCGTGATCCGCGCAGACGTACCCGACGCCCCCACCGTCTACCTCCTCAACGGCGCCGGCGGCTCCGAACAGGACACCGACTGGATCGCCCAGGCCTGGGACGTTGTAAACGATGTGTTTAAAGATAGATCGGTAAACGTCGTCATCCCGATGGCTGGTGCGTTCTCCTACTACATCGACTGGCTCTACGAGCCCGACACCCCATACCTGCAAGGAAAGCAGTTGTGGTCCACATTCCTGGGCTCCGAGCTTCCCGACGCCATCGAGCCCTACCTCGGCGCCAAGAAGGACAAGCGCGCCGTCGTCGGGTTCTCCATGTCCGCCACCTCAGCTCTCCTCCTCGCTGAGCACAACCCAGGCAAATACGCCGCCGTCGGCTCTTTCTCGGGCTGCGCCGCTACCTCCACGGGCATCCCGAACGGCTGGGTCAACCTGACCGTCAACCGCGGCGGCGCCAAACCTGAAGAAATGTGGGGCCGCGCCGGCAGCGAGTACAACCGCCACAATGACGCCCTCGTCAACGCGGAGAAGCTCAAGGGCACCAAACTGTACATCTCCAGCGCAACCGGCCTCTTCGCCGAAAGCGACACCGTCGGCTTCCTCCGCAAGACCCGTAACATGGACTTCATCCAGGCCTCTGCGAATGCGCAGACCCTCATCGTCGAGGGCGGCGTGATCGAAGCCGCCATGAACGCCTGCACCCACGACCTGCTGGTCAAACTGAAGGCCAACGACATCCCATACAACGCCAACCTGCGCGCCACCGGCACCCATTCCTGGCGCATCTGGAAGGAAGACCTGGAGCTCGCCTGGAAGCAGACCATCAAGCCGGCGCTTGGGGTTTAGCGCCTTTCTTTAGGCACGTCAGGGCCGCGCACCATAGCTGCTAGGCACCAAATTCCCTCCCTTAAGGACTGCGACCTGGGGAAACGCTCATGCCCTCTTCCAAAAAATAGGAATCTGGTGCGCCCCTTGAAAGCCTCGACACCAAATTCCCCCACCCAAACCCGGCGCCCTGGGGAAACGCTCATACCCCGTCCCCAAAAACAGGAATTTGGTGCGCACCCCTCAAACCATCGACACCAAACACAAAACCCGCCGCACCACCCAACAAAAGGTGGCGCGACGGGCGGAAACAAGCGAGGACCTAGAACAGCCCCATGCCGTACGCGATGGTGGAGGACGTGGAGGAGCCGAAGTGAATCAGCTCGCCGAGGACGGTGTTGATAGCAACCTGCATGGACTCGATCGGGTTCATTGCAACTACCTTCTTTCAAAGAGAAATTCTGTACGAATGAAATACTTCCCACATTCTTGCATGAAACGCCGAACGAAGTGGCATCAGAAGCCCCAATTGTCACATCTGTAAAGTAGGATGTCTTTCATGTTGAAGCGCATCACTCGTTCGGTTGTGGCTGCAGCGATGGCTGTGGCCATTCCTTTGTCTGCTGTCCAGACTGTTCCGGCCCTCACGCCCAAGGCGGTAGCCCAGTCTGTGGGCACCGTGAAGCCCTGGAATGCTGTCGAGAATCCGCCGTTGGCGAAGACGGATGGGAAGCCGCAGAAGTGGGTGAGCCAGGTCGACCATAAGCGGGTGCTGAGCTACTTGGTGTATTCGCCGTCGATGCGTCGGGATATTCCGGTGGCGGTGTTGCCTGCGACGAATACTGCTGGGCAGCGCGTGCAGAACGCGCCGACGATTTACTTGCTCAATGGCGCTGGTGGTGCGGAGCAGCACCAGGACTGGTTGAGTATGAGTGATGCTCGTGACTTTTTTGCGGGTAAGGGCGTCAATGTTGTGATTCCGCAGGAGGGCGCGTTTTCGTACTACACGGATTGGGTGAGTGACAATGTGCGCTCGCGCTACATTAACGGTCCGCAGAAGTGGGAGACGTTCCTGGTGAAGGAGTTGCCGGGCCCGATTGAGGGGCTGCTGGGGGCGGATAGGAATCGTCGTTCGATTGTGGGCTTCTCGATGTCGGGAACCACGTCCCTGGTGTTGCCGACGCACTACCCGGGGTTTTATAAGTCGGCGGCGTCGTTCTCGGGGTGTGCGGCGACATCGTCGCCTGATGCGTACCAGTTTGGTCGGATTACGGTGAATAGGGCGTCGGGAACGTTGGATTACCGGACGGTGACTCCGGAGATGATGTGGGGCCCGATGGGCAGCCCGAATAACCGCTATAACGATGCGCTTGTGAATGCGGAGAAGTTGCGCGGGACCCGCTTGTACATTTCGACGGGCACTGGCCTCGCTGGACGTTCTGACCAGGTGAGCTACCTGGTTGGACAGGGGTTGTCGCAGCCCGCGGCTGGTGTGGGTTCGGCGATTTTGCAGGTTGAGGGCGGCGTGATTGAGGCGGCAATTAATAAGTGTTCGCATGATTTGCGCGCGAAGCTGGAGGGCTTGAACATTCCGGCGCATTATGAGTTCCGGAATGCGGGGACGCACTCGTGGCCGTACTGGCGCGAGGATCTGCACAAGGCGTGGTTTACGACGATCGCGCCGTCGTTCGGAATGTAAGGCAATGTAGGCCAAGGTGAAGCACCTTTCTTTTGCCACGCTGTTCGCGGCGGTGAGTGGCTTTGTGGTGTTGTGGGTGGCGTCGAAGGCACTCGACGCCGACACGGCCTACCGCTACTTCGCTGCGTATTGGGGGTTGTTCTTCGCGTCCACCGGGCTTATTGACGGCCTCACCCACGAGACGACCCGCGCCGTCGCTGCGGCGCGCGAGGATGGCCGGCGTGGTTCGGCGAATCCGTGGCGGTTGGGGGCGTGGACGGCGCTGGTGGTGGTTGTTGTGGTGACTGTCGCGGGCGCGCTGTTTATCGGCACCGTTGTCCCCGGGAGCACGCTGACGGCCACTGCGTTGCTACAGGTTGGCCTGGTGATGTATACGTTCCAGGCTGTGCTGGGCGGGGTGCTCAGTGGCGCGCAGTTGTGGGAGCGTTACGCGGCGTTGGTGGCGTTGGATTCGGGTGTGCGGCTGGTATTGGCGTTGGCGGCGTGGGCGCTGGGGTGGGGGCTGCCGGTGTTTCTGGTGATTACGGTGGTCGGCGCGTTGAGCTGGCTGGTGGTGTTGCGTCGGGAGCATTTGCGGGTGCCGCTGGATGTGCATCGTGGGGTGTTTGTGCGCCGGGTGTTGACGGCGATGGTGGCGTCGGGGGCGTCGGCGGCGCTGATTACGGGCTTCCCGACGGCGGTGAACGCCGCGTTTCCGCAAGCGTCGGTGGCGGCGATTATGAACGCGGTGATTTTGACGCGGGCGCCGGTGTTGGTGCCGTTGCAGCGGTTCCAGTCGGCGCTGGTGGTGAGGTTTGTGGAGCGTCGAGAAGCGTTGGTTGCGGCGTTGGTGCAGCCGGTCGCTGCGGTGCTCGGCTTGGGTGTTGTGGGCTTTGTTGCGGCGTGGGCGGTGGGCCCTTGGATTTTGAAATTGGCGTTTGACCCGGAGTTTTACGTCGATGGGCTGACGCTTGGGGTGCTCACCTTTGCGTCGGCGTTTATGGGCGCGCTGATTATTACGGGGGTGGCGGTGCTGTCGCTGGAGCGGCACGGCTGGTACGTCGCGGGGTGGCTGACGGCGACGGCGGTGGCGTTCGCGGTGCTGGGGGTGATGCCGCGGCTCGTGGGTGTCGACGTCCACTCCGTCGTGGTCACGGCCCTGTTCGCGGGCCCGCTGGCGGGGGCGGCGGTGCATTTGGTGGCGCTCCGGCTAAGGTAGAGGCCCATGGGAACAATGCTGGTCACTGGTGGTGCGGGTTTCATCGGCGCGAATTTTGTGCGGATGGTTGCCGAGCGCACTGACTACAAGGTCACGGTTGTGGACAAGCTGACGTACGCGGGAAACCCGGCGAACCTGCGGGGGTTGGACGTGGAGTTGGTGGAGGGGGACGTCGCTAATGAGGCGCTGATGGGTGACTTGGTGGGGGCGTCGGATGTGGTGGTGCATTTCGCGGCGGAGTCGCATAACGATAATTCGTTGGAGGACCCGTCGCCGTTTATTCACTCGAACTTGATCGGCACGTATGTGCTGCTGGAGGCGGTGCGGAGGCACGGGGCGCGGCTGCACCACATTTCCACGGACGAGGTGTTCGGGGACCTGCCGCTGACGGGCAACGAGAAGTTCACGGAGGCGACGCCGTATAAGCCGTCGAGTCCGTATTCGGCGACGAAGGCCGGCTCGGACCACTTGGTGCGGGCCTGGATCCGCAGTTTTGGGATCAAGGCGACGATTTCGAACTGCTCGAATAACTACGGGCCGTACCAGCACGTGGAGAAGTTCATCCCGCGCCAGATCACGAACATCCTATGCGGGCAGCCGGCGAAGCTGTATGGCACGGGCGCGCAGGTGCGCGACTGGATCCACGTCGACGACCACAACGATGCGGTGCTGACCATCCTGGAGCGCGGGAAGCTGGGCGAGACGTACAACATCGGCGCGGACAACGACCACACCACGAACAATCAGGTCATCGAGATGATCTGCGAGTTGATGGGTGGCGAGTACGAGCACGTCAACGACCGCCCCGGCCACGATCAGCGCTACGCGATGGACTCCACGAAGCTCACCACAGAGCTGGGGTGGCGGCCGCGTTACACGGCGGATCTGCGCGACGGGCTGCGGCAAACCATTGAGTGGTATCGCGAGAACCGCTGGTGGTGGGAGGAGACGAAGGGGGACGTCGAGAAGCGTTATGAGGCGAGAGGACAGTAATGATTGCTGGGTTGGAAGTCCACGAGCTTGCGGTGCACCGCGATAACCGCGGCTGGTTCAAGGAGAACTGGGCTGGGCAGAAGTTGGTGCCGGTGCAGCAGAATGTGAGCTTCAACGCGCGGCGCGGGGCGACTCGCGGCATGCACGCTGAGCCGTGGGATAAGTGGGTGTCGGTGGCGTCGGGCCGCGTGTTCGGGGCGTGGGTGGACATGCGGGAGGGCTCGGCGACGTTCGGGGAGACGTTCAGCTGCGAGATCGGCCCGGAGACGGCGGTGTTTGTGCCGCGCGGGGTGGCTAATGGTTTCCAGGCGCTCGAGGACGACACGACGTATATTTACCTGGTCAACGAGCGTTACCAGCCCGGCGCGCGCTACGCCTACTGCTCCTACAGGGAGGTCGAGTGGCCGCTGGAGCCCACGGAGCTTTCGCAGGCTGACCTCACCCACCCCATGCTTGTCGACGCCACCCCGGTCCCCCAGCGCAAAATCCTTGTGACGGGCGCAAACGGGCAGCTGGGCCGGGCGCTGCAGGAGCTCTACGGCCCGCAGGAGGCGGAGTTCTGTACGCGGGATGAGCTGGACATTACGAAGCTGGAGGGTGTGGACTGGTCGCAGTACTGGGCTGTGGTCAACTGTGCGGCGTATAACGATGTCAACGGCGCGGAGGATGACCCGGCTGGCGCGTGGCGCGTGAACGCGGAGGCCCCAGCCCAGCTGGCGCGGGCGGCCAACGAGCACGACCTAGTGTTGGTGCACGTGTCCAGCGACTACATCTTCGACGGCACGCAGGAGGTGCACACGGAAGAGGAGTTGCCGAGCCCGCTGAGCCGGTATGGGGCGTCGAAGGCTGCCGGGGAGACGGCGGCGCAGGTGGCGCGTAGGCACTACGTGGTTCGGACGTCGTGGGTGTTCGGGGATGGGGCGAACTTCATGGCGACAATGCGCCAGCTCGCGGAGGCGGACAAGGAGCCGCGGGTGGTGAAGGATCAGCGCGGGCGGCCGACGGCGGCGGAGGACCTGGCGAAGGGCATCCGCCACCTGCTCACGAACGAGGCTGAGTACGGGGTGTACAACATCACTTCGGATGGGGATTCGGTGGGCCGTGACGAGATCGCGATGGCGGTGTTCATCGGGATGGGCAAGGACCCCTCGCAGGTACACCCGGTGACATCAAAGGAGTACGGGGACAAGGCGCCGCGGCCTGCGGAATCGACGCTGGCGCTGGACAAGATGAAGGCGACGGGCTTTGCCCCCATGAACTGGAGAGCTGCGTTGGCGCTCTATCTTGGGTAGGTTGTACTGCATGAATCGCACTTCTCTTGCAGCTCTCGCGGTGGCGGGGGCACTGGTGGTGGCAACCCCGGCGTTCGCAGCTACCCAGACTTCTTCTCCTTCGACCGCTTCAGCCCCCGCGGCCACCACGGTCACTGTCACTCCGACGGTGACGGCGACGGTCACCCCGACCGTGAAGCCAGCGACGACGACCAACACCGCCCCGACGGACCCGGCGATGGCCCTGTCCGCGGGCGACACGTCGAACGTGTCCACTCCGGCGCTGATCCTGTTCATCATGGGCATCCTGACGACGGTGCTGACCGTGGTGGAGAAGCTGCCGCTGGATAAGATCCTGCCAAAGCGCTAAGTCGATGAAGGGCATCATTCTGGCCGGCGGGTCCGGCACCCGGCTCTACCCGATTACGAAGGGTATTTCGAAGCAATTGATGCCGATTTACGACAAGCCCATGATCTACTACCCGCTGACCACGCTGATCAGTGCAGGTATCCGGGAGATCATGGTGATCACCACGCCGGAGGACGCACCCGCGTTCCGCCGCCTGCTTGGCGACGGCTCCGATTGGGGCATCATGCTCCATTACGGTGTCCAGCCCTCCCCGGACGGTTTGGCGCAGGCGTTCCTGATCGCCGAGGATTTCATCGGGGATGATTCGGTAGCGCTCGTGCTGGGGGACAACATTTTCGACGGCGCCCTGGACTTCAGCCACGGCGGCACCGGTGGCACCATCTTCGCCTACGAGGTCTCCGACCCGCACCGCTACGGCGTCGTCGATTTCGATGAGTACGGCGTGGCCACCTCGATTGAGGAGAAGCCGGAGCACCCGAAGTCCAACTTCGCCGTGGTGGGCCTGTACTTCTACGACAACCAGGTCGTCGACATCGCGAAGACGATCACCCCGAGTGCGCGCGGTGAGCTGGAGATCACCAGCGTGAACGAGGCGTACCTGAACGCGAACCAGCTGCGGGTCCACCGCCTGAACAGGGGTGACGTGTGGCTGGACACCGGCACAATCGACTCCATGGCGGAGGCCTCCGCCTACGTAGAGGTGCTGCAGAAGCGCACCGGTGTGGTGATTGGCTCGCCGGAGGTCGCCGCCTACGAGCAGGGGTTCATCTCTGTGGACAGGCTGGTCAGCCTGGGTGAGTCCATGGTGAAGTCCGGCTACGGCACATTTCTTCTCGACGCCGCACGCAACTAGTATCGGTATCCATGTCCACCGTTACTGCGCTCCTGTCTGCCTACCACAGCACTGTTCCTGACCAGCTCGCCGAGGCGCTACAGTCCCTCGCTGAGCAGACCCGCCCCGCGGACGAGATCGTGGTCGTCTTTGATGGGCCGGTGGCGGATGGGATCGAAGGGGTCGTCGAGAAGTATGGGGTGCGCGTGGTGCGCTGCACTGAGAACCGCGGTGCGGGCCCCGCGCTGCAGGCGGCGCTGGAAACGATCAACAGCGAGTTCGTAGCGCAGCTCGACTCCGATGACAAGGCGTTCCCCCAGCGCATCGAGCGCCAACTCGAGTTCCTGCAGCAGCACCCCGAGGTGTCCGTCGTGGGCACCGCCGTGCAGGAGTTCGACGGCGAGCGCACCGGCGGCATCCGGCGCCTGCCCGAGCACCCCGAACACTACGCGAAGATCAACTCCCCCATGAACCACCCCTCCGTGATGTACCGCACCGCCGACGTCAAGGCTGTGGGCGGGTACCAGGACGTGCACCTCATGGAGGACTACGACCTGTTCGCGCGCCTCATCGCCGACGGCTACACCCTCTACAACATGCAGGAGCCACTCACCTACTTCCGGGTCACCGACGAGCAGTTCGACCGCCGCACCGGCAGCGACATGTTCACCTCCGAGGTGGACATGCAGATCCGGCTGGTGCGCTACGGGCTGATTGGCCGCACGCGCGCGATGGTGAACGTCGCGGTGCGTACCCTCTACCGACTGCTACCGAAGCCACTGCTGAAGCGCGTTTATGCGCGGCTTTTCCACCGCGCGGGGTAACATTTCGGGCAACATGAACGACGACACCTGGCTCATCATCCCCTGCTATAACGAGGGCCCCGTTATCCAGCAGGTCATTGAGCACGCGCGGGAAACGTTCCCGAACATCGTGGCCGTCAACGACGGCTCCCGGGACAACTCCGCCGACGCCATCCGCGCCGCGGGCGCCCACCTGGTCAACCACCCGGTGAACCTGGGCCAGGGCGCCGCGATCCAGACCGGGGTGGAGTACGCACGGGCCCAGTCGGGTGCGAAGTACTTCGTCACCTTCGACGCTGACGGCCAGCACCAGGTCAAGGACGTGCTGCGCATGGTGCAGCGCCTGCGCACGGAACCGTTCGACATCGTGGTGGGCACCCGCTTCGCTGGCCAGGACTCCTCACAGGTGCCGTGGATCAAGCGGGTGGTGCTGCGCACGGTGGTGATGCTCTCGCCGCGCACTCGTCGCCTCGGGCTTAGCGACGCCCACAACGGACTTCGCGCCTTCAACCTGAAAGTCGCCCGCGAGATGAACCTGCGGATGAACGGGATGTCGCACGCTTCGGAGATCGTCACCCTGATTGACCAGCACAAGTGGCGCGTCGCCGAGGAGCCCGTGGAGATCCTGTACACGGAGTACTCGATGAGTAAGGGTCAGTCCCTCATCAACGGCGTCAACATCCTGGCCGACAACATCGTGGCAGGGAGGCTCCCATGATCCAATTCGCGCTGATCTGCGCCACCGTCCTGCTGGCGCTCTATTTCTTTGCCAACCGCCGCAAGGCGAACGCGAAGGCGTGGGTGAAGATCGGTTTCGGGGCGATGTTCATCGCCGCCATCTGGGCGATCCTGCGTCCCGACGACGTCACCGTCCTGGCCAACTGGCTCGGCGTGGACCGCGGAACCGACCTGATGCTGTACGTGCTAATCATCGCGTTCTTCTTCACCACCATTTCAACCTGGACAAGGTTCCGTGAGCAAGAGCTGCGCTATGCCCGCTTGGCGCGGGCGGTAGCATTACAAAACGCAGAACAACCAAAGGAGCACCATGAGTGATACCAAGATCCCACCGCTGATGTGGGCGTTTACGGCAGTGTTGGCTATTGGCACCGGGGTAGGCGGCTACGTCATCGGCGCGAACAGCGCCACGCCGACTGTAGAAACTTCGCAAAGCGCGCCGTCCCAGGCCGCTGAGCAGCCTGCTGCGGAACCGACCATGAACGCGGCGGCGGAAGAGATTGAGCGCCGCGACGCCAACGACCCAATGGCGCTCGGCGATGTCGACGCCCCCGTGGTCCTCTCCGAGTTCTCCGACTGGGACTGCCCATTCTGCATCAAGGCGAACGTTGAGCTGATGCCGCAGATCATCAAGAACTACGTCGATGAGGGCAAGGTCCGCATCGAGTTCAACGACTTCGTGGTCAACGGCCAGGCCGCCGTCGAGGCCGCACGGGCGGGCCGCGCCGCAGCCGACCAAGGCAAGTTCTTCGAGTACCAGGACGCCTACATGGCGGAGGCCGTGAAGGCCAACGGTCACCCCGACTTCGCCATGGAGGACTTCGTCCGCTTCGCGGAAGCTGCCGGCATCCCGGACATGGAGAAGTTCAAGGCCGACGCCGCCAGCGACAAGTATGACGCCGCGCTGAAGGAAGCCAACGAGCTCGCACAGCGCGCAGGGTTCAACTCCACCCCATCCTTCCTGGTCAACGGCCAGGAAATCATCGGCGCGCAGCCCTACGAGGCCTTCGAGAAGGCCATCGAGGACGCGCTGGCCAAGTAGCTCGTTTCTAGGAACGCGCGATAACGTCCGCGACGTGGGCGTGCCCACGCGCGTTGACGTGCAGCGGCATGTTGCGTGGCGACGGCCCGAAATCGACCAGCCCGGACCACATCCGGATGTGGTCCGGCGCGCACATGTTGTTGTTCCACGTGGAGGGCTTCAGGTCCAAAAATTCGACACCAGTTGCGCGGGCCAGGTCCACCTGCATCCACTGCGCGGTGTCCTCCATCACTTTCACGGAGGGCATTGGGGTGGCGTCGTGAATGTTGTTGCCGAGCTGGAAGAGGCACACGCGGTCGCCTTCAGTGATCTTCGGGTAGCCAACGATCTGGATGCGTGCGCTCGGTGCCGCCGCCCGGATCCTGTTCACCTGCGGGACCATCGCGTTGGCGAAGGCGCGGCGCTGCTGCTCCGGAGAGCGGCCGCCGGTCGAATACGTGTCATTGAAGCCGGTGGAGATGACCACGCGGGCCGTCGCCGGATTGAGGGCGCGGTCGCGCAGCGCCCGGTCGACCTGCAGGGAGAAATACGGGCCAACGCGGGTTGAAACGGTACCGGCGCACGAGTAGTCCATTGCCTGCAGCCCCAGGCGCGCGGAGGCCTGCTTGCCCCAATTCATGGCGCCGGTTGGGCACCAAACCTTCGCGTCCGAGGAGCCGTGTGGCGTCGCGCCGATTTTCCCCGCCGTCCAGTCGTGGACTGCTGGGGCGGCGACGACCGAATCGCCGAAAATGACCATGTTACCCGGCTGTGCGGTGGTCTGCGCTGGCACAATGGCCAGCGCGGTCGCGATGATCGCCGCCGTCAACGTACGAAACACAAGTGCATTTCTTTCACATCCACAACAAGAACTACGACTACTTCGCAAAATGATTCCCGGGCCGCCGCCCGCCGTTGAGTTGTGAACCCCCGTCGACTCGTTTGAATAAAACTTACTATACCCGCTGGTAAACAGCAAGATCACGCCCTATATTAATCCCCACCAACTGCGGTGGGGCCTTATAGGCTG
>NZ_MLAL01000010.1 GCF_001875665.1 Corynebacterium sp. NML130628
AACACCGACTGGGTTGCCTGAGAAAGTCACGATTATCCGCACAACAAGTAAGACCGCGCCGACGCCGTGTGCGTTGATGATGCATTGTTAACCATGATTCCAGTCCACAACCACTTGACACCGAACGCCGGAAAAATTTGGTCGCCATAACCGCAGGCCGTAAAAGGGCTAGACGTCAAGAGGTGCGTCTTTTGTCACTGAAGCGAAAGGGAAGAAGCCAAGAACAGAGACCCTACCCGCAGCGGACGATGGGCTGCGGGTCGTAGACCGTGGTGGTGGTTTCGCGGCTGAGTTCGTTGCCGGCGAGGTCGGTGATCACGCGGGTGTCGGAGGTGGTGAAGCCGGGGGCGCCGCCGGATGGGGCGCAGTCGGGGCCGGTGACGGTGCGGGGTTGCGGCTGGGTGTAGGCCCAGCGTCCACCGTTGATGGATTGGACGTTGACGGTTTTGACGCCCATGAAGCTGACGGTGATGTTGCCACCGCCGTAGTTGGTGACGATTTTGACGGGGTGGTTACTGTCGTTACGGAACATGAGGTCGATGGCGCCTTCGTAGACGGTGGCTTCGCGCCCGGCTGGGTAGCGGGAAATGTAGTAGGAGTGCGGGGTGGAGGCGACGTCGGTCATGCCGGCGAAGTAGGCGGCGTTGTAAAGGGTGGTGGCGAACTGGGAGATGCCGCCGCCGACGGCGGTGCCGCCGCGGCCGTTGATGATGATGCCGGATTCCACGTAGCCCTGGGCGGTGCCGCGGGGGCCGGTGTAGCCGTTGAGGGAGAACGTTTCGCCAGGGTTGACGATGGCACCGTTGACGGTGTTGGCGACGATGCGGATGTTTTCCCCGGAGGCGCCGGAAAAGCCGCCGGTGGTGAAGGAGCCGACGGTTTCGTTGAAGGTAGCTTGTTCGGCGTCGGCGGTGGTGAAGGTGGCGGGGACGTCTTTGTAGGTGGCGTCCCAGGTGCGGTCGGCGTTGTGGAGGAGGCGGTCGTCGAAACCTTTGAAGGTGGCGTCCCAGTCGACGTTGATGCCGTCGACGGAGGGTTCGATGCCGCCGCTGGTGAGCACGCGGGCGTTCTTTGCCTCGACCTCGGACTCGGCGAGCTGTTCGCCGAGGATGGCGCCGGCTGCCTTGTGGTCGACGATGGGTGTGAGGGCTTCGTCGAAGTGGAGGATCTCGCCGATGCGTTCCTTGGGGATTACGGCTTTGACGTCTTCGCGGCCGTTGACGGTGAGCGGCCCGGAGAAGGCACGGTGGACCGGGCCGTCCATCGCTTCTTTCAGGGCGGACGCGCCGATGCGCGGCGCTATTGGTTGCGGCTCAACGGTGACGCCGTCCGGGTTGAGCCAGTGGGCGGTCAGTTGGGTGCGCAGCGCGTCGGCGGGGACGTCTTGGCCGTCTTCGGGGGTGCGCTCGTGGGCGGTGCCTCCCTCGAGAGTGATGGCGGCATCGATTGGGTTGCGGTGCAGTTCTTTCTGCAGGCGGGTGATTTCGGGGGTGAGTTTCGCATCGTCGACTGAGGGGACGACGGCCACTTCGTGCTCCCTGATCAGGCCACTGAGGCGCTCAATCGGGCTTGCGGACTGCAGCCCGGCCGCCTCCACCGTCGCCGAGTAGTCGATGCCGAGTCCGGCGCGCTGCGGCACCACTTCGGCGCGCTCGGAGCCGGAGGTGACGGTGATGGGGCGCGAGGGGGCGTCGCCAAGTTGGGCTTTGAGCTCGGCTTCTGCCTCCTGCGGGGTGAGTCCGCCGATGGCGACGCCGCCGACGGTGGTGCCGCGTGGCACGTGGCCGCGGTTGAGCGCCAGGTCGGCGAGGTAGATGGCCAGCAGCACCGCGAGTACGCCCACGGCGAAGCCAATGAAGATTTTTGTTGCCCTATTCACCCGCCCCAGGGTAATCGAGTGTGGGCTATAACCCAACGTCAATGAGTTGTTGTTGGACGCGGGTGGCGGCCTCATTGATGCGGGTCTCGGGGATTTCGCCCTTTTCGACGCCCGCTACGACACCATCGATGATCCGCGCGATGTCGTGGCCGGTGGACCAGAGGGCTTGGTCGGCACCTGCGCTGATGGCGAGGCGGACCGCGTCGGGCGTCGGGGCGTACTCGAGGATGCCGCGCATGCCGGAGAGGTCGTCGGTGACGGCCACGCCTTCGAAGGGGACGCCGCCGGGGTAGTCGCCTTCGCGCAGGATGCGGTAGGCCTCCGGGTTGAGGCTGCTGGGCACGCCTTCGGCGCCGAGGCCGGGCACGATCATGTGGCCGACCATGACGCTGGCGCGCGGGAAGCGCTGCAGCAGCTCGCCGTAGGGGACGAGGTCGAAGGCGTGCAGGTCCCCAATGGGTGGCGTGGTGGCGAGCTTCTTGTGGGTGTCGCCGGAGGCGCGGCCGTGCCCTGGGAAGTGTTTGAAGGTGGGGGTGACGCCGGCGTCGAGAAGGCCTTGGGAGAAGAGAGCGGCGATGCGGGTGACTTCGGCGGGGTCGCGGTGGAAGGCGCGGTCCCCGATGACGGCGAGGTCGGCGGCGTCGATGTCGACGACGGGCGCGTAGTCCACGTTGATGCCGTGGGCGCGAAGCGAGCGGCCGATGTCGTAGCCGGTGCCCTGGATCACGGCGGGCGTCCCGGTGGCGATGCGGCCCGGCGCGGGGAAGTCGCCGAGGATGTCGGTGTGGCGCTGGACGCGGCCGCCTTCGAAGTCGATGGCGACGGTGAACCCGCGCGGGTACTGCTCGCGCAGGGCGTTGATGTCGTGGCCGGGGTCGTCGAGAAGCTTGGGGTCGGCCCAGCTGGGGATGATAAGCCCGCCGACGCCCTGGTCGAGGGCCGCGCGGGCCTGGTCGTAGTTCTTCACCCCGACGACCATGAGGGATGCAACGCGCGCACGCAGGTCCTCCGGGACGCGCTGCTGGGCTGGCGTTTTGGGGACGATCTCGGTGATTGGCACCGTGTCGGTGGGCAAAAGTGGGATGTGGTTGTGGAGCGGAGCGGGCGTCGTCACGGGTTGTGGGGCCGGTGCGGGCGCGCACCCGGCGAGCACGACGACGAGCCCCGCCGTCGCCGCGGCGGACCCCCATACACGTCTGGTACGCTTTTGCACATGTCAAACCGTACTACCTTGCCTTCCGTTGTGGCTAGCGCCGTCGTCGGTGTCGTGCTCGGCGTGGTGGGCGTGATTGGGGTAGCGGCGTTCTCCGGGCAGAATTCCGTGCCGGTGTCCAACGCCGTCCCGGCAGACGAGGCCGTGCTTGGCGGCCCGGAATATGGCGCGCGCTAGACTCCGCAGCTGTATTCCCCACCTGGTCGCGTGGGTCATCATCGCGCTGATCGTGTGGGCGCAGGCGCCGGGGCAGATCGCCGCGGACACCAAGTTCGACCTCACCACCAACCCAGCCGGGTTCCTCGCGCAGGCAATGCACGCCTACACGGGCCGCTTCACGCTCGGGCAGCTGCAAAACCAGGCGTACGGCTACCTCTTCCCCCAGGGTGCGTTCTTCCTGCTGCCGCTGCCCGCGTGGGTGCTGCAGCGCTGCTGGTGGACGCTGCTGGTCGGATTGGCGTTCTCTGGGACGTACGCGCTGGCCAAGCGGCTGGGCATGCGCGGAGTGGCGGGCCCGGCGGTCGCCGGGACGCTCTACGCATTCAGCCCCCGCATCCTGACCACGCTGACCGCCATTTCCTCGGAAGCCTGGCCGGTGGCGCTGGTGCCGTGGACGCTTCTGCCGCTGCTCGGGGACCAGCGCCGGGGGCCTCACCTTGCGGCGGCGTTACTGCCGGTGGCGTGCATGGGTGCGGTCAACGCGACGGCCACCATCGCCGCCTGCCTGCCCGCCCTGCTCGTGCTGTGCGCGCAGCGCCAGTGGCGCGCCGCCGCGCTGTGGCCGGTGGGCGCGGTGCTGGTCAACGCGTGGTGGCTCGGCCCGCTCGTGGTGCTCGGCCGCTATTCCCCGCCGTTCACCGACTTTATTGAGTCCGCCTCAGTCACCACCGCGTGGCTCAACCCGATCGAGGTCCTGCGCGGCACCACCAGCTGGACCCCCTTCGTCGACGCCGAGCGCGCCGCCGGCCACCTCCTGGTCACCGAACCCGTATTCGTGCTGCTCACGGCGGGTGTGGCGGCGCTCGGCATCGCGGGGCTCGCCCGCCGCGACATGCCCGCCCGCGCCCCGCTCGTCACCGTCTTCGCCGTGGGCGTCGGCATTCTGTGTTTCGCGCACGCCCACCCCTCACTTTTCGACGCCTCCCTCGCCGCCTTCCGCAACCTGCACAAGTTCGACCCGCTTGTCCGCATCCCGCTGGCGTTGGGGGCCGGGTGGGTGGTCTCCCGGGCACGAACCCCGCAGCTGGTCGGTGCCGTCACACTGGTGGCGGTCGCGGTGTCCCCGGCGTGGTCGCTACGCCTGCTGCCACAAGGCACCTGGCAGGAACCGTCCGCGGACTGGGTCGCGGCGGCCCGCTGGCTCGACGAACACGCAGCCGGCACCCGCACGCTCGTCGTCCCCGCCGCGCCCTTCGCCCGCCAGACCTGGGGCTGGACGCGCGACGAACCGATCCAGGCACTCAGCCAGGCGCGCTTCGCGGTGCGCGACGCCATCCCCCTCGTCGACCCGGAGGCAATCCGGGGCCTGGACGGCCAGGTCCGCGCCGTGGACTCGGAGGCGCTACGCGCCATCGGAGTGGGCGTCGTCGTGGTGCGGCACGACTTGGAGGCGGAGGTGGCGTCGACAAGCGTGCCCGATCTTGGCGAGCCGACCGTGCGCTTCGGGGACGTCGATATCTATGCGCTGGAGCCCGCGCGCGACATGATGCTGACCAGCGCCTCCCCCGTGCGCGTCGACGCCGGCGGCGAAGCCCTGCCCCTGCTGTGGCGCGAGTTCGGCTACTTCCCCGCGACCCTGACCAGCGGCGATGCGGACATCGTGACGGATACACCGGCGCTGGCGGTGCGCAACTACGGTGCCGTGCAGCGCGCGCAGTCCGCGCACCTAGCCTCCGCTTCGGAGGGCAAAGACGTGCGCAACCGGGTGCCGGACTACCCCTCCGCGGGCACACCGGTGGGTGTCGCGATGGAAGGGAATGCCTCCGCATCCTCCTCCGCCGCCGACGCCACCGCCTTCGGCGGCGCCCGCGCCTCCCGGTCACTCACCGCCGCCTTCGACGGCCTCGACGACACCGCCTGGTGGCCCGCCGCCCAAGACCCTCACCCGTGGCTGCGCTTCACCCCCAACGCCAACACCGCCACCATCACCGCCACCGCCAACACGAAAGTGCAGGTCACCGACTTATCCGGCGAGCGCACCCTCAGCCTCGTCGCCGACCAGCCCCGCACCATCAGCGTGCGCGGCGAAACCACGCTCACCCTCACCGAACCCGTCGGCATCACAGAAATCGACGTCGGCATCCACCGCATCGTCGACGTCCCCGGCACCGCCGACACCTACTTCTTCCAACGCCTCATGCCCGAAACCACCACGCTGCAGCGCGCCTTCACCACCGCCGAAGACGCCGAATGGGAACTCTCCTCCCCCGCCCTTATCGACGGCTCCTCCGCCACCAACACCGTCTTCCTCCCCGCCGGGCGCCACGAACTAGTCACCGACGCCGAAACGATCACGCTGCGGCGCGGGCCCAAGCCTGGGGCTTCTGTTTCGTGGGAGCCGGTGGCTGGTGACGCTATTGCGCCCGCTGACCAGGATCGCCTGCTCATCACCACCCGCGCGTTCAACCCGGGACTCCAGGCCAGCCTCGACGGCGAACCCCTCACCGCCCAACGCATCGACGCCGGTCAACTCGCCTTCCGCATCCCCTCCGGACGCGGCGGCACCCTTGCGTTCTCCTTCGCAGGAGAGCACCCCTACCGCCTCAGCCTGTTCGGCGGGGCGGCGCTCAGCCTGGTCACCGTGCTGGTGTTGGGGTGGTCCGCGTGGCGACGCCGGTTTGTTGGCACTCCGGCCCGCCCGATCCCCGGCGGGATAGTGGCGGCGTTGCCGCTGGCAGCCGCGCTGTGCATCAACCCGGTACTCGGGATCGTCAGCGCCATCGGGGTCTGGACGGTGCGCCGCTACACCCTCCTGGCCAGCCGATACATTGCCGCCGGCGCAGTCACCGCGATGGGGTTGTGGCTGGCCCGCGCGCCCTGGCCTTCCGCTGGGTACGCTGGCGACGCCACCCTCATGCTCGTGGCCGGGTGCGTCGCGGTGGCCTGCCTCGCCTGGCCGGACTGAGTGTTGGCCCTGCTAAAAAAGTTCCCGCGCCCGGGAACTACTTTGCGTTTGAGGCCGGTTCCGGTCGACCAACGTGACGTTTCCCCAGGTCGCGACCGCTGTCTACGAAGAAAGTTCCCAAGACCACCGCTTCTTCGCACCAGATTCCAGGTTTTCGGCGAGCGGGTTTGCAAAAACCCCAGGTCGCGCAAACCTCATGCAGGAATTTGGTGCGCACCCGGCCGCTCATCGCCTCGCACGCTTTAAACACCTCGACCGGAACAAATTCGGGTGACAGCACGCCACTCCATCTACAAGCGCTCTGCGATGTGCGGCAGCAATCACTAGAATGATCGCAGCCGGTGCTCACGGCAGAGCTGACAAGAATTGCAAGAATCAAAGACCAGTGCTTTGAGTAGATAGCACGACCGAGATATTGCGAAAGGTGTCGTTATGTCTGAGAAACTGATGATCATTGGATCATATTTGGCTCTATTCGCGGCGGTACTGGGGCTTCTTTCCGGCCAGTTTCTGCTTGCGACGGTAGTCGCGGCGATTGGCGTGTGGGGGTTGGGGTCGCATAATCGGCGCTCAGCAGTCGATGATGTTATTGATTCTGATCTGCCAACCCCTTCGGCAGCAGAGTTAAAGAGCTATCGGGAGAAGAATCCAGATCTCTCTTTTTCTGAAGCAATCGTTGCTTGGCAGAAGGGTGAATCAGCCTGAATCCTTCGGGTTGCAGGCGATAGCGTTACCGCGTTTTCAGTCCATCACGCCCCAAAACCGTTTAAAGCGCACGCTTTTAACACCTCGACCGGAACAAAAACCGCCCGACTACGCAGGTCAGATGACGGTAGCGGAGCACACGGGGTGAGTCTGAGACCTATTGGGCACCCACACAACCACCAGGCGCGTGATCTACCAGTTCTGGAGCAAGCGAGCCCCTAGTGGCGACTGCAGCGTCACCTTCATGGAGGCCGTGAAACCGATCAGGATGCACTCATTGGGCGAACCTGGAATATTCCCTTCGTACACTCTCACTTTTACTGTGGTTGCGGTCTCCGTTGTCTCCGCGCGGTATCCGTAGCAAGTTTCGGTTCCGGCGGGGAAGAACACTCGAATTTGTGTGGGGCTGATTACTTGATAGCCCGACCATTTGACTTGATGCTCATTTTTGAGATCGTCGCGCGCCTCCCGGTCGAAGGGTTGTTGGCGCGTTTTGTGGACGATCCCCATTGCGCTGCTGAGTTCGTCGCCGACAGGGGTGGCTGAGACTATTCCTACCGCACTGCCCACCACCGCCAACACCGCTAAAATAGCGCCGATCAAATGTACATTTTGTGCATTCAAACCTGCGTTTATGCCGAATTTAGATAGTATGCCAGACACTTTCGCTCCTTCACTCACATTGGTATAGCCACCATAGCACGCGTCGTGGCCTGTTTGGGCGTCTACGCAGGGCAAATGACGGGCGCGCCGGAGACTGGGTCGTAAAGGACGCGGGCTTCGATGCCGTAGACCTCTTGGAGGAGTTCGGGGGTGAGCACGTCGAGGGGTTCGCCGTGCGTGACGACGCGGCCGGCTTTCATGACCAGGAGTTCGTCGCAGTAGCGGGCGGCGAGGTTGAGGTCGTGGATTGCGACGACGGCTTGGCGTTCGGTGTCGGCGACGATGTTGCGGATGATGGTGAGCAGGCTGACTTGGTGATGGAGGTCGAGGGCGGAGGTGGGCTCGTCGAGAAGGAGGAGTTGGGGTTCGCGTACCAGCATCTGGGCGACGCCGACGAGTTGGCGCTGGCCGCCTGACATGTGGCAGACCATCCGGTCGGAGATGTGGAGGATGCCGAGGCGGTCCATCATCGCGGCGGTGGCTTCGAGTGGGTTGGTGACGGCGCCTCCGGCTTTTGCGGCGACGACGATGGATTCGAACGCGGTCAGCGACGCGCTGGTCAGCAGGTCTTGGGGGACGTAGCCGACGTCGTGGGGCCCACAGGAGGTGGTGACGGTCCCGGACGTGGGGGTTTTGAGGCCGGCGATGGTTTTGACCAGGGTGGACTTGCCGGCGGCGTTGGGGCCGAGGAGGCCGGTGACGGCGCCGGGGGTGCCCAGGCGGAAGGTCATGTCGTGCAGGATTGGTGTGCGTCCGTAGGCAACGTTGAGGTCTGTGGCGACGATCATGGTTAACGGCCTGCCTTGCGGTAGCGGGAGAAGATGAGGAAGACGAAGAATGGGACGCCGACGATGGCGGTGATGATGCCGATCGGGATCACCAGGCCTGGTTTGACGGTGATGGAGACGGCGTGCGCTGCGGTGAGCAGCAGGGCACCGGCCGCGGCGGAGGCGGGCAGGTAGAACTTCTGGTCCTCCCCGACCAACATGCGGGCGATGTGAGGGCCCACCAGTCCGATGAAGCCGATAACACCGGCGAAGGCCACCGAAGCTGCTGCCAGCAGGGATGCCACGATCAGGGTGATGACGCGCAGGCGGGAGACGTTGATGCCGAGGGAGGCGGCGCGGGCGTCGCCAAGTCGGAGGGCGGTGAGCCGCCAGGCGTTGAACACCACGAACGGGACTGCGGCGGCGAGGAGGGCGCCGATGATGCCGTCGGCGAGCCAGGTGGCGCGCTGCATGGAGCCGAGCGTCCAGAAGACGATCTGTTGCAGCGCCTCAAGTGTTGCGCCGTACTGCATGAGCGACAGGAGTGCCTGGAAGAAGAAGGACAGGGCGATGCCCAGCAGGATCATGGTTTCGGCGGCGGCGCCGCGCCACACGGCAGCGGCGGCGACGACGGCCACCGCCACCAGCGCGGCCAGCGCGGCGGCGAGTGCCAGGTTGAACTGGGGGTGCGCGATCAGGTTAATGCCCAGCACGATCGACACCGCGGCGCCGAACGCGGCCGCTGCCGAGATGCCCAGCGTGAACGGCTCCGCGAGCGGGTTGTCCAGGATGGTTTGCATCATCCCGCCCGCAAGTCCCAGGGACGCGCCGATGAGCAGCGCCATCACCGAGGCCGGCAGGCGCAGGTCCCACAGCACCACGGAGGCTTGCTCGGGTGCGGTGTTGGGGTGGAGGAGGGCGTCGAGAAGCTGGGAGGCGCTGAGGTTGATCGGGCCGACCACCGTGGCAACGACGAAGCTGACGAACGCGACGAGCAGCAGCGCGCTGATCGCGATGAGTTTGCGTCGTCCTCGCTGGTGGTAGGCGCGGATCGCCTGATCTTGCTGGTTCATGGTTCCCCTACTGCTGTGCCTGGGCGAAGAACGCGCCGGAGTAGTCGAATGGCAGCCAGTCGGCGTGGAACTGCTCGAAGTCCTTCGCCGGGTCCATGTCAGCGAAGGCTTCTGGGTGCAGCCACTTCGCGAACGCCTCAAGTGCGAACACGTTGTACGGGTTGTCGTAGAACTGGTGGTAGACGGCGAAGTACTTGCCCTGCTTCGGCGCCTGCAGCAGGTCGAGGCCCGGGGTGCCCAGCGGGTTGTTCAGAGTTTCAGCGGCGCGCTGCGGGCTGGACTGGTAGCCGAGCTCGACGTGGCTGAAGGTGTCCGGCTGGTCGGGCTTGCGTGCCCACTCGCCACCGGTGACGATGAGGTTTTCGGGCTGCAGCTCGATCATCTTCTCAGCGCTGAACTGCTTGGAGTCCGCGTTGATGAGCTGTTCGCCCAGGTTGTTGCCTCCCGCCGCGGTGAGCAGCTGGCCGAGGTTCGCCTTGCCGGGGGTGCTGCAGCAGTCAACGAAGCCCGCGGCGGACCAGATCAGGCCGTCTTTCTTTCCGTCCTTTGCGACGGCCTCTTCGACCCGACCCTTGATCTCTTCGACCTTCGATTCGTAGAACTCGCCATACTCCTTGGCGCGCTCCGACTTACCCAGCAGGTCGCCGAGCAGCTGCACGGAGCTGACGGTGTGCTCGAGTGGGGACTGGCGGAAGTCGGTGAAGACGTACTTCATGCCGGTCTGGTCCATCTTTTCCAGGAGGCCGGATTCCTCGGCGACTTTCTTCTGGTCAAGCGTCATCACGACGACGTCCGGGTCCTGCGCCATGAGCGTCTCCAGGGAGACGTCGCCCTTGCCGATGTTGCCGATCTCCTGCGCCTTCATGGCGCCCTCGCTGATCTCGAAGACCTTGTCCTTGAACGCCGGGGCGGCTTTGGTCAGGTCGTTGCCGTAGGCGACGACGTGGTCGAAGGGGTCCCCGCCGAGCAGCGCGGTGGCGAAGACGCCGCGGCCCTCGCCGAGCACGATGCGCTCCGGGGCGTGGTCGAAGGTGACTTCGCGGCCGGTGACGTCGGTGACGGTCAGTGCCTTGTCCGCCTGGGTCGGCTCGGCCGATGGGGTGGTGTCGGTGCTGTTGCCCGAGCACGCGGCGAGTGAGGCGGCCGCGCACAGGGCGACGGCGCCGGTCATTGCTTTACGCAGGATGTTCACAGTGGTTTCCTTGCCGTAGTAACATTCATTCCAATAGAGCGAATCAACAATATATCAGGCAAGGCTTGCCTAACAAGCTTGGCGCGTAGTTGGTGCACCACCCTCGCGCCCGGCACCTCCACCCACGTGTAGGACAAATAGCTCACCACCAGGCTCAACGCCACCGTCAGGGTGAGGATGGGGACGAAGTGGGCGTCGAAAAGCGATACCCCCAAGATTGGGAACACCGCGTAGAGCACCGCCATGTGCCACAAAAACAGCGAGTAGGACCAGCGGCCCAACAGCTGCGCCGGGCGGGTACACAGCGCGGTGCCGTGTAGGCGCGGCGCGAGCGCGAACGGCACGATCCAGAGTGCTGCGAACAGCGCCCCAAGCAACACACGGACGTTGAACTCGACAGCACTCGGGTGCTCCAGCCCCGCAGGCCCCAGCACCCCGCCCGCCCACGCGACCGGCAACGACAACGCCGGGAACACCCAACGCAGCTCCGGCACCCGCAGCTGCCACCTACACCCGGCGCGCTCCGCCTCCGCGCACAGCAGGCCCACCGCGAACCACGGCGCAAAGGAGATTGGCCAGATCTGCAGGTTCAGCTCCCCCGGCGTCTGCTCCGGGGCGGGAATCAGGTGCGGCCAGACCAGGGCGGCCGCCAGCGCCACCGCCAGCACCACGGCGCGGCCCCGCCGCCCGCACGCCAGGTACGCAGGCAGGACCAGGTAGAACGCCACCTCGACACAGAGGGACCAGTGCTGGGTGAGGCCGTCGATAAGCCCGCCGGGGACGTAGAGCTGCGTGAGCGTCAGGTTGGCCACAAGCGGGCCGGCGCGTACCCCCGCGAGCGGCGGCAACGTCACCACGATGATCGCCACGGACACCACGTACGCAGGCACAATGCGGGCAACGCGGCGCCAGTAGTACTCGCGCGCCGGGCGGGGCTCGCCGCGCGCCAGCAGGAACGCCGAGAGCGCGAAGAAAACGGCCACGAAGTAGTCGAAGCGCGCGAGCACCGGCGAGTCGGTGGCCGTCTGGAACGCCACGTGCGTCACCACAATGCCGAGCGCCGCGATACCACGCAGGCCCGCCAGTTCCGGGAGTACGTTAATGTTTCTGATGTGGACATTGTAAGCAAACGGCGCCTGGGTATCTGCGCCGCCATCATCGCGGTGTGCGTGGCGCTGAACTTCCTGTCCCCGCTCATCATTAACCACCAGCGCGTGCTCGCCCCCACAGAAAGCACCCTACTTTTCGACGGCCCCTCCGCCCTCACCCGCACCCTTTTGATCATGGAGGGCCCCTCGGAGGAGAACCCGAAGAAGGAGGCGCTGACCATGTCCGCCACCGTCCGCGACGACGGCGCCGTCATCGCCGAGGACTCCTTCGAGGTCAACCCGGCCTCCGCCTACCCCACCAGCGGGCGCCAGGGCCTCGGCTACGTCCTGCCGTACAACCCGGAGCGCCGCTCCTACCCGTTCTACGACCCGCTTGCGGACCTCGTCGTGCCCCTGGACTACCTCGGCGCGGGCTGGGTCGCGGGCCTGGAAACCTACAGGTACACCGCCACCATCGACGTGCCCGAGTACCACGCCGAGCGCACCATCGACGTCGAGCGCCGCACCGGCCGCCTCCTCGACGAGTCGTGGACCATCACTCGCGGCCCCCTCAAGGGCCTCTACACGCTCAGCGACGAATCCAAGGCCGCCGCGGCTTCCGCCGCACTTCACGACGTCCACATCCTCAAATCTCTCCAGGTCATGGCGTTCGTAACCCGCCTGGTCAGCGCGCTCGCGCTCTTCTACGCCTTCGTCCTGCTGGTGCGGCGCCGCCGTGATTAAGGGGCGTCTGCTCTCCTGGCTGCTGCTCGTCTACGCGGCGGCCCTGGTCCTGGGCGTGACCTGGCCGTTCCTCGCGCCGGGCGATGCACTCGCGTACCGGGACATGCTCGTCCTGCCGGACATGGCGCTGACCCGCGCAGCCCTCGGCTTCGGGGACCTGCCGGCCCGCAACGTCCCCCAGGACGCGCTGCTCGCCGTCCTCCCCTTCCCGGTCCTGGCGGTGCGCGCGCTCGTGGTCTGCGCCGCCGCCGCTGCCGCTTGGGCGGGCTGGCGGATCGGGCGCGGCGGCTGGGGCCGGTTCGCGGCGATCACGGTCGCGGTGTGGAACCCGTTCGTCGTCGAGCGTCTACTGCAGGGGCAGTGGTCGGTGGCGGTGGCCGCCTGGCTGCTGCCGCTCGTGGCGCTTGGCGCGCGTGGCAGCATCGCCGCCCAGTGGGTGTGCTCGCTCACCCCCACCGGCGCAATCGCGGCCGCCCTCCACTCGCGGCGCTGGCTGTTCAGCGCCCTGACCTGCGCACCCTGGGTGGTCGCCGGTGCGATCGCCGCCGTTGGCGGCGGGCACGGCACGTCCTCGGCGCAGGCCGCCGCCATGTTCGCCCCGCGTGCGGAGGCGGGCGTCGGCACCCTCGGCGCGCTGCTCGGCCTGGGTGGGATCTGGAACGCGCACGCCGTGCCCGCCTCCCGCGCCTCCGGCTTCGCCCTCTTCGGCGTACTGCTGTTCGCCGTGCTGTGCCTGGCGTGGCGCCACGTCCCGCGCCGCCTCCTCGCGCTGGCGGGCCTCGGTTTCGCGCTGGCGCTCGCGTCGTGGGCGGGCTGGCTCACCCCCATCATCCAGCACGTTCCCGGCGGCGGCCTCCTTCGCGACGCCCACAAACTCCTCATCCTCGCCATCCCCGCCTACGCCACCGCCGCCGGCAACCTCCCGGGGCTTCGCGCCCAGCTCGCGGGCAGTTTCGCCCTCCTCCAGCTTCTCGACGCCCCCTTCGCCCTCTCCGCCCTCACCCCAGTTCCGGCGTCCTCCCTCCCGATCCCGCACGTCGACGACCAGGGCAGCGACGTCTTCTTCGTCGACCGCCCCGCCCTCACCCGACGCGCCGACGGCGCCATCATCGTTGACCCCGCCCCCAAGATCATGAACGTCGTCGAGTCCGGCGCGCTTCGCGTTGGCAACGTGGAAGTCGACCCGCCGTCCCCGCGCTGGTCCGCTCTCAACGCGGACGTGGGGCGTGCTGGCTCGATGGGCGTCGGCGTGGTGGTGTACCCGGATGGCCGCTCAGTAAACACGGGGGCCGCGCCCGTCGGTTTGCCGCCGCTTGGCCTCGGGCTGTTCGCCCTGTGGTGCTGTTCGCCGCTGATTGCGCTGCTGACCAGACGCATGAGATAGTTGGGACACACCCATTATTGGAAAGAATACAGTATTTGTGCGGGCAGGTTAAAGTAAACTCCAGGTAAACCAGAGTTGAACAAGGAGCGTAACCATGCAGATTCAGTCCAACACCATCTAGAAGCGCGTACTTCGCAACATCCGCCACGACCTCCTCGAGTCCTGGACCCCACAATTCAGCGAAGCCGAAATCAACGACGCCTTCGACACCGTCCTCGCCGAGCACTGCAGCACCGCAACCGTCGAAGACTTCATCCCCGTCCTCGTCGAAGCCGAGATGCTCAACCGCCTGCGCGCAGGCAGCCTCCTCGCGGCCGCCTAAACTCCGGTTCACTCATACTCAACGCGCTATGCCTGCCCCCATCCCCCTCCCTTCCATCTGCGAAAAGTTCCCGCGCCCTGCGTCCGGGAACTTTTTCGCGTTTTCGGGGGCCTCGGCGGCCCTCCGGACGCGTTTCCCAGGCCACTTCGTTTGCTCGCTCGAGCCCGCTGAAATAGTTCCCAAGCCGCTCGGGAACCATTTTGCGTTTTGCAGCTGCTCCGGTCGACCGACGTAGTGTTTCCCCAGGTCGCGACGACTGACCACAAAGAAAGTTCCCAGGGACCACGGGATAATGGAAAACAAGGCACATGCCTAGGAACAAAAACCGGGGCACTTCACCACCATCTTGTTGAGGCCAATGGCTAGGGTAAAAGCGGATTCCGTACTTTCCACCCTGCAAAATGGAAATCTCCATCCTAATACATGATTCTGCTGTTGAATCTGCCAAATAGAAGGGCTGATCAGGTTCGTAATACCACGTTTCAGGCCCTCCAGCGATGCACTCACCAGTGGAGCGCCCTCATATGGGAAAACAGAAAGACAAAAGCATCAAACGTTGAGTACTAGTTCAACACTTGATGCTCTTTCTGTGAAACATTCAGTCAGTGAGCTGAATGGTCAGAGTAGGTTTTCCGAGTCTATTTCTTTCCATCGTTGAGCTGCCGTGCCACGTTGTTTAAATGCGCTTACGAGGTCGCGAGCTACTGCGGGATGTCCTACGATGTGGCTTACTTTTGATAGTAGTTCGTTACTATCAGTCGCTTCTGAGTTGAGGAAATCTAGGATTTCTTGTCGAGTCCTGTATTCTTGTTCGAAGGTGAGGTCATGGCGTAGGCACGCTTTATCCCACGCTTTATGCCCTTCGGGGGCTGAGTTGAGTAGGATTGCGATCCGTCCTTGGTTAAGTTCTAATTGGGAAATGCGATGCTCGATATTGTTCATGTTTTTATAGGGCCAGCCAAGCAATAACGGCTGCGATCATCAGTGAGTAGGACGTACCGACGATTGGTTCTAGGGCTGTAGTGAGCTTTTCTTTCACGATGTGGTGTGCCAGATCTGGTAGCTCTGCTACCTCATCGATTTCGTCGGCAATTTCGTCACTATGCTGCAGAATCTTTTTGCGTGCTCCATCGTCTAGTGTGTCACCAGCTCGCTCGATGAACTTTCAGGTGTATTGCGGAGTAGCCATGAAATACCCTGTAGGGATTTCTTGGCGATGAATCCTTTAACTCCATACGGCTGCACTTCAGGGGTCTCTGATTTGAAGGTGCTGTGTGCGAGGTTGGAGCTTCCTTGGGTACTTGTCGCAGGCGCCTGCTCAGTTTCTTTTTCTGTAGCGTTAGCTACTGCGAATTGTCCAGAAGATGCAAGAAGTGTGCCTGCGACAACCATGGCGGCGATGCGGTGTTGTTGTTTTTGCATGTTAAATATGCTTTCCGTAGATATTGGCAGTGGTGCTAATAATGATAACTTCTACCGAGCTATCGCGCAGGCCGAGTTTCGGCGATCTAAGATTGCTTCGGTCACCAACCTTCAACTTCCTCACACCTAGTGAACGGGGTGAAGGAAGTCAATTGAAGTGCCCCAGATTTTCCCATCTGCTCAGACGGAACAAAACCTGGGGCACTTCAGTCCTTCCAAAGGGAACGAAGAATGTCGGCAACATCGACTACGTAGCGGGTTGGTTCATCAAGGCCGCAGAGTACATGGGCGACCACACCGTACGCACGGCATTCGTATCGACCAACTCGGTTGTCCAAGGCGAACAGGTAGCAAACATTTGGTACCCAATCACCCAATTGGGCTTCCACATTGACTTCGCGCACGACACCTTCCGTTGGGCGAACGAAGCAAGTGACCAAGCTCATGTCTTCTGCGTCATCGTGAGCTTTTCAAAGCAAAAGGTCACCCCGCGCTTATTCCACTACGAGACGCCAGACTCAAACCCGATGGATCTCCACCCGAGCCACCTCAACACATACCTGGCCGACGCGCCGGATATTTTCGTCTGGAATCGCAATAGGCCCCTTTGCGACGTACCTGTCATCGGCATCGGCAACAAACCAATTGATGATGGAAATTATCTCTTCACCGAAGAAGAAAAAGACGAGTATCTTGCCAAAGAACCGTTCGCTTCAAACTTCCTCCACCCTTGGGTCGGTTCTCGCGAATTCTTGCAGGGCAAGAAGCGTTGGGGACTTTGGCTGGGTGATGCGAGTGCCGAGGACTTCAAGAAAATGCCTCTGGCAAGAAAACGAGTTAAGCGAGTTCAACAGTATCGAGCAGCCAGCACCAGTGCACCCACCCGGAAACTTGCTGATACTCCCTCGTGATCGCGGGAATGATTTCAGAGTCCTCCGCTCACCCACCCACTACTGCTACCGTTAATTCTGGTTCACGCTGATGTCCCTACACGGTGATGTGAGCGTGACTCCCGCTGTCGGTGCGCGGTAGGCCCGCGCGTGACGTGGGCCGCCCCGTGCGCCTTGTTTGGCGAGGGACAACCCTACGACGTTAGGGAGGTAGACAATGGGTAAGCACTCATTGGATACGCCCGGTCACAAAGGAAAAGACCCCGCCACCAAAGGAGCTGCAATCCTTAATTTGGTGAGCGGAGTCCTCAACGTTGTGACCGCTATCGTGAAGTTCATTGCGGTGATACTTCACATGGATCGTTAGGCCCGAGAGCTTCAACTAGCTGCAACTGGTTGGGGCTCTTTTTATAGAGCAGCGACAGTCCGGCAACGAACCATGCTGTCACATTTCAGGCTAACGAGTGCTCACCACTTTTGCAATACCCTTCACCGCCTTGCATACCAATGGGAGACCTCGTTCCGCCAGGTCATCCTCGAACGCGTTTCCCAGGTCACGACACCTGTCCACGAAGAAAGTTCCCAATACCACTGCGCCTTCGCACCACATTCCTGTTTTCCCCTGGAGAAGGTGCGACATTTCCCCAGGTCGCAACCACTGCCCAAAGGAATTTGGTGTCGCCCTAGCCGACTCGAGTGACAAAGGACGCAACCCGCTTTTCACGACCTGGGCTTTTGCCGGAGTCTGCCGGGAGGCGTCCTTTGTCACTCGCTGCCCAATCTGAGCACCACATTCCTGTTTTCCCAGCGAGCTGATTTACAAAACCCCAGGTCACGAAAAACCCGTGAAGGAATTTGGTGCACACCAGCCCATCCTCACGCCCCAACGATGCTCATAGCGTGCGATTAGAAGCTTGCGATGCAGGTCGCACATTTTCAACCGGCCCGTCCGATTTCCGGCGACCAGCATCGCACGCTCTTAACACCTCGATACGAGCACAGAACGAGCAACACGGCCACCGCGGCCCAGCCGCAACCGCCACCAACCTGCTATCGTGGTGCGCAGGCCACTCAGCGAGCACCAGCCCGACCGGTTTCCTCGGGCGCAATTGGAAACCACCCAAACCTGTAACCCGGTGGCTTTCCGGGTCCCTGTGATTGATCCCTAAGCCTGCACAAGGTACACGGGCACAGTGCACATGAGAATTGGGAACTACCACGGTGCTGGGGGTGGCCGCCTATTTTTTTGAAGGAGGATGCGATGTTGTTGGCAGAGGCGCTGGCGAAGCGGGCGCAGGCACAGGATCGGCTGAATGAGTTGGAGCGTCGTTTGACGCGGAATGCGCGGATCCAGGAGGGGGATACCCCTGTGGAGAATTCGGAGGCGTTGCTGCAGGAGTCGGCGTCGGTGCTGCAGAGCATTGAGACGCTGGTGCGCCGGATTAACCACACGAACGCGTCGACACCGTTTGAGGGGGATGCGACGTTGACGGATGCGATTGCGCGTCGGGATGCGTTTTTGCGCGCTCGGAGGTTTTATAGCGCGGTGGCGGATGCGGCGTCGGCACGCGCGGATCGGTATTCGGCCTCCGAGGTGCGGTATGTGTCCACTGTGGATGTGGGGCAGTTGCACGCGATGGCGGATAAGGCGGCGAAGGAGTACCGAGAGCTGGATACGAAGATTCAGCAGTTGAACTGGTCGACGGAGCTGCTCTAAAGACTGTCGATGAACTGGGTGAACTTGCGCCCAGTTTCCGCCCACGAGTAGGTCCCGGCGCGCTGTTGCGCCTGGGTGCCGAGGGTTTGGCGGAGGGGGGCGTCGTCAAGAAGGTGGGCGACTTCGGTGACGAACTCGGCGTGCGTGCCCACGAGCATGCCGGTTTCGCCGTGCTGCACTGAGTCGGCGAGGCCGCCTGCCGCCGCGTAGCCGATGGTGGGGACGGCGTGTTGGGCGGCTTCGATGACGGCGATGCCCCAGCCTTCTTTGGCGCTGGGCATGAGGTGGAGTTGCGCACGGGCGAGCAGGGCGTGTTTGTGGTCGTCGGCGACGTGGCCGTGGAAGATGACGCGCTCGCCTGCGAGGTCGCCGGCGTATTCGCGGAGTTGGTCTTCCCACCAGCCGGAGCCGATCACGTCGAGCACCACGTTGTCGAGGGCGGCGACGGCGTCGATGGCATGCTCGATCTGCTTGTGCGGCACGAGCCGGGAGAGGGTGACCACGTGGGTGTGGCCGTCGTCGGCGAGGGTGGGCAGTTCGGCGGGCACGGGGTCCACCCCGTTTTCGATGATGCGGATCGCCGCCGGGTCCACCCCGAGCGCCTCCAAATCACGTTTCGACGCCTGCGAGACCGTCACGTACGGCGCCCCGCGGTACACCCTGGGCGCCACCTTGGATTCCAGCCACCACCCGAACCGCCCGATGATTGGCCCGGCCACCGGCCACTGTTCCTTGTGGCAGTGGTGCGTGAGCAGCACGGTCGTGGCCCGCGAGTAGAGGCGTGCGAAGAAAGGGATGCCGTTTTGGGTGTCCACGATGATGTCGGGCCGGTGCCGCCACGCGGCGAATGGCGCGAGCAGGTAGACGCTGTATTTGCCGCCGGCACGTTCGAAGCGGATGCCGTTTCGCCGGGTAACGCGCGGGGCATCGGTGTGTTTCGCGGTGCGGTAGATCACCTGGTGGCCGGCGGCCGCGAGCGCTTCGCCGACGCGTTCCAGGTACGCCTCGGAGCCGCCACCTTGTGGGTGGGTGGAGTCGCGCCAACACATCAGCAGTATCTTCATTGTCATGTACCGTACCCGCCACCTGGCCACCTTGGCACGTTCGTTGCGCTTGTTGCGCTCATTTCGCTATGAGCAGTTCCGCCCCCGCATTTTCTACGAGGGGTTGGCCCGCGACACCTACCAGCTTCTCGACGCCCTCTCCGCCGACCTCACCGCATCCCCCCTGCGGGGCAAGTCGGTGTTAGACGTGGGCGGTGGTCCGGGCTATTTCGCCGAGGCCTTCGCGGACACGTTCTACGTGGGCGTGGAGCCGAGCGTCTCGGAGCTGTCCGCCGCCGGTATTTCCGGCTACGGCTCCGTTCGTGGCGACGGCACCGCGCTCCCCTTCGCCACGGACTCCTTCGATGTGGTGTACTCCTCCAACGTTGCCGAGCACATCTCGGATTGGCAGACGATGGCCGAGGAGATGCTGCGGGTGGCCAAGCCCGGCGGCCTGGTGGTGTTGAGTTATACGGTGTGGCTGGGCCCTTTCGGCGGACACGAGACCGGTCTATGGGAGCACTACGTGGGTGGCGAGTTTGCCCGCCGCCGCTACGTGGCCGCCCACGGGCACGAGCCAAAGAACAAGTGGGGCGAGTCCCTCTTCGCGGTGTCGGCAAAGGAGGGTTTGGCATGGGCGGAATCGACCGGCAGGCTCCTCGCTGCGTTCCCGCGCTACCACCCACGCTGGGCCTGGTGGCTCACGCGAGTGCCCCTGCTTCGCGAGTTTGCGGTTTCCAACCTGGTGGTCGTGCTGCGCGGGTAGGATCGGCAACTATGAAACTCCCGATCCAATTCCAAGCCCCATCCATATTCGCAGCCGTGTTGGCGGTGGTCTCCATCGTGGTGGCCGTCGTGATGGGCGAAACCAGTTCGAAAGCGCCCGTCGTGGAACCGCGCGGCGAGCAGTCAGTCATCCAGGTAGTCACCGAAGATGGCAAGTCAGCGGGCGTATGCTCACTCGGTGGCCTGCGCCAGGAAAAGGTGCACTATACCGACAAGAACTCTGTCTACTACTGGAAGCTCGAGCCGGGGGAGAAACGCATCGACGCGTCCTGCCCGAGCGTCGCAGCCCTGTCGTCCGGTCGAGTGGATCTGGAAGGCCACGCGCAGGTCAGCAACTTTGATAAACCACAGGTCGTCAAGATCACTGTTAAATAGCGTCGAGCGGTAAAGGCTTACAAGGAGCATCTTGAAACAGCAGTCCCGCTTCTCTTCCGATTTAGCGTGATCTGCGATCACCTCACTGATGCCTTTTATTTGGCTTTCTCCCGCCCCTCGACGGGGTGGTCACTTTTGTATACTGTTTCCCTGTTTTTGCTTGCCAAGTAAGTGGGTTGCTCTATCTTCAAAAGTGCGTAGCAAATCCGCTGTGCTCCAGCGGAATGCTGTGGCTGCCCGTCGGAAAGTCGCTGTGCGGCTTACTGCCGAGACAACCACCACACCTCCGGTGGCTACTGTGAGGGCTTCCTCGACCTGCGCTGCGTCTGCGTGTAAAAGAGAATGGAACATATGCTTGAAATTAGCGATATCAGCAAAACCCTCTCGGGAAAACCTATTTTCGATAAAGTTAGCTTTTCCGTAAAGCAGGGCGAATTAACTGCTATCACCGGACCATCCGGGAGCGGCAAGACTACCCTACTTAGCTGCATCATCGGAATCAACCAACCAGACTCCGGTACGATTTCACTATCTGGAAAGACCTACTCAAGTTTCCCCGAAAAAGACCGCCGTAACTTTCGGCTCAAAAATATCGGTGTAGTAGATCAAGGAAACCGCTTAATTGAGGATCTGACATGCCGAGATAACATCCGGCTGATTGCTGAGATGTCCCAAGGTGGAAGAAGGAAGAGTCTCGCTACGGCGAAGGAAATTCTCAAGCAATTAAATATGGAGGCTTATGAAGATCGCTATCCCAGTTCGCTCTCGGGGGGCGAACGTCAACGCATTAGCATTGGATGCGCGCTAGCTAACCGCCCCTCACTAATTGCTGCAGATGAACCAACCTCTAGTCTTGACGATGAAGCTGCCAGGGTTGTGATCGATCTGTTTCTAGAGTTTGCCCAGAAATTCCAGGTTCCGGTGGTGGTGGTTACTCACGATGCCCGAGTAACTAAGCATGTATCCGCTGTCTACGAGATCGGTGGTTCGTGTGTATCTCGGTAGCCTAGCGAAGCGGAATAGAAGCGAAGTATTCGTTGTGGGCTTTTTTAACCTAGCGCTGCTGGTGATCCTGCTTCTTCCGATCATGGGAATAATGATGCTCGTAAATGCGGATGAACGCACCCATTGGCAGTCTCCGGAGATTATCGCGGGACAGCAGAGCTCCACAACATGGTCGATCGCTTCCGGCGACGGAGTTTTGGAACTGATATCTGCTACGCCTGCCTACCTCAGCAAAATCCCTCTTCAGGGGCAGGCTCGATCGTTCAACTGTGCCACAGGGGCAGGTGATAACGCTCCGGACAGGTTCGTTCGATACATGGAGGATTTGGAATGCACTTCCACAATTAAAGATACGGCGGTCGCAGACTCCCGGACGGTGAACATTGTTATGCCAACAGATAAGGCAGTAGACAGCTCCGCCACTGCGACCAAGGATCAGGCACCTGTACTTGATCAGACCGTCATTTATATAGTTTTGGTCTACTTTATTGTTGTCGTGCTTCCTTGTCTGGTGTGTTTTTGGAATGTGTCCAAGATCTTCGACCCTGCATGGGAGGAAACTGCTCGGGTTCTTGCGCTGCGAGGCGCCGGGAAGTGGGTCGCGGCTGCGTTGCTGTCGGCTGCACCGTTGGCCGGTCTTCTCGTGAGCGTTGTACTTTCAGTAGCCCCCTTATATCTCGTATCTCGCATTCTCGAAAAGGTGGTCTGGGAAGGCCGTGGGTTCCTCCCTGCGGATGCTTTCGCTGGCCTAGTAGGAGCATTTGGCTGTGGGGTTCTTATCACCATCATGGTGGGCGTCGCGACGTACCTGAGGAGGATGAAACTCTTTGCAACGACTGCATAAATGGCAATTAGCTGCTTTTCCTGTTGGCATAGTAGCAGCGGCCCTGATGGCCATCGCATCCGAGATATTTTCCCTCCCAATCTTGGTTCCTTTAGCCTTCCTCCCTATCATTGCTGGGCTAGTGTATCTTGCGCCATTTCTAGCCCTCGGCGCCGGCTGGTGTTATGAAAAAGTCTTCGGCGGAGGGATCCAAGGGACTCTAGTATCAGCTTCCCTTCGCTACCGTGCAACCTCCATTGGTTCGAGCGTAGTGCTCTTATTTTGCATCTGCGCAGTATCGACTGTGACAGTTGGTTTAGCGAATGCCGGACTTGGACAGGTGAGCTCGGGACTGAGTTACTGGAAGCCGGGGATTCACTGGGGAGGTCTTCGCGATGATGCTGAGATTGAGGCCACCTACGAAGAATTCACATCTCCGGGGGTAATGGGAACATTTGGACAAGGACGACTACTGCGGGAAAACCAACGTTCAATAAACGCGTTCGTTATGTCCTGTCATGAATATGCAGAGCTAGCCACTGACGACCCCGTATGTCCAGCCGATGACGCCGAATCAATGTTGATCCCGGTGGGAATGGACGCAGCATCTCTATCTTCTCAATTCGTCATCCCGGTCACAGACACTGAACTAGACCTACCGCCACTACGGATCCAAGAAGTTCCCGGACTCACGGAAATTCTCATTTCGACCTCCAGTGAAGAAATCAACAACGTGGGCAGATATCTATACGCAGATTTGGATCAGCTCCCATCTAATGTTGTTTTGTCTGCAACCATGCAAACCAAGTCCGGATTGACATCGCAGGAAAGAATCGACAATGTCAACTCTGCCATGTCATCCGGGTACGGTGAAGCGGCATCTGCGTTGACGCTCAGTATTATGCTATTCGGACTAGCCGCAGTGAGCGGAATCGCTATTGCAGCGATCAGAGACCGCACTAGACTAGTCAAGGTTCTCACCCTACGGGGAGTACAAGATACGGTCGCTAAGAATCTTGTCCGCATCGAAACGATCAGTCTTACTCTCCCCTTCGCGCTGTTTGGGTGTATCAGTGGCACTCTTCTAGCTGCTGCAGTCGCTCAAGTATCGAGTCTAAATCCTCGGGATGCTTTCACTCCTCATGCACTGGGGATACTGGCGGCTTACGTCGCTGCAGTACCTATCATTACTGAAATCCAGCTTCGCAGAACGGACGGTCAAGATGATTAATCCTGCATGGCTGGTCCAGCTAGTGGGACTTCGGATTGTTGACAAGCGAAGCTCCGAACGGTCAATCGGCAGATTGTTAGGACCACGGATTTAGTAACACTGTGGTGAGTTTCCAGTAACGCCCGGGTGAGTATCGAGTAACACCCGGGCGTCGACCATGAGCAGCTACTTTGTAGTGGCTTCTAAGCGCATGTTCGGACCTTGAAGCGTGATGATCTCAGCACCAACAACAAGCCGATTGAGTATCGACTCGGCGATGACAGCATCCGGGATGGACTTGTACCACTCATCGGGCGTGAACTGGGAGGTGACAATCGTCGATCCCCGATGTTCACGCTCAGCAAGAATGTTGAGCAGCTGGTGTGCTGTGGCAGCATCAATCGGTGTTGTTAAGAAGTCATCAAGAACGAGTACGTCTGCCAGGTGTAAGTCTTGAAGAAACTCCATGCGTGCTGTGTCATCATAGCGTAGCACCATCAGCTGGTTGGCCAGCGTGTCTGTGCGGAAGAAACGCACAGAGTAGTCGACCGACCAGAAAAATTTCTACCACGACTTGCCCAATTTTGATTGGATCACTGTGATTGCCAAACTGAGTCTTGAGGTCGCGCCGAAGCGCGCGATGAGGTGGGAGACATGCTTTTTTACCGTCGCTTCGGAATACTTCATTGCGGAAGCTATTTCAGCATTAGATAGCCCCTGGCATATGTAATGTAGAATGCGCGCCTCTACCTTAGTAAGGTCCTCATAGGCTGAAAAGAAGTCCACTCGGTGGGATGCTGGGGGTGTGGAAACTTTGTCAGGGATGTAATCAACGAGTCTGCTCAGGGCCTGTGGAGATACCGTGATTCCGCCAGTGAGTGGGTCTCGAACTGCGGAAATAATTGCCTGTGGTCGTGAACTCTTAAGAACATAGCCAGCACCACCACCGGCCAGCACTCTGAGCATTGTCTCGTCACTGTCAAGTGCAGTGATCGCTACGAATGGAGGCGGGTCCGTTCGCCGCTGAACCTCGCTCAACAACGTCACCCCGTCCATCTCCGGCATGTGAATATCGGCCAGAATGATATCGAGAGGGACGTTGTCGAGCACGGTGAGAGCCTCGACTCCATCGTGCGCTTCTGCCACAACGCGGATGTCTTTAGTAGTGGCGAAATACTGTCGGAATGAGGATAAGACCCGTGGGTCATCATCAACGAGAAGAACCTTTATTTGCGCAGTATGTTCGCTCATTTCTTGTAGCTTATTTGCTCCATGGCAGGGCTGGATGATGTTTACAGGAGAAGATATCGGTAATAGTGCCGACGATCGCAACAGCGTTATTTTCGATGTGGGACTCTTGGGGCTGGGAAATTTGCGGCGTTACGGAGACTTGTTCAGCCACCGCCGAGGGGGCGATTAGCAGGGTCAGGATTAATGCTGCTGTGAGGGGAGCAATGGAGCGAAGTCGACGGAAAGGGATCATTCTCTGTCCTCTTTCTGCATCTAGGGGGCATCTCTGGGCTATCTCATTATCTCGCATCAAGTAGCCTCCGTTGCCCACAAGCGAAGGTTATAGACGAAAGTGACCACCGTTCTGGGGGTGTCATTGTTTCTGCTGAGGGATCCGTAACTCGGTATTCCATCGGGTGGAGCTTGAGACTGTCCGCATGTCGCCTCCGATGCCTTCGGCTAGCTGTGAAATAGCCGGAAGACCCAGTCCGGTGGTTAAATCCGATGCCGGTTTTCTGCTGCCAACAGTATTGATGAAGCTGATGGTGACATAGCCGTCGTGGTCCTCCACAGTGAGTGTCACTGTGGAACCGGGATTTGCGTACTTGATGATGTTGGTAGCCACTTCTTTCAGTACCTCTCGGAGTACGACAAGGCCATTTGGGTTAAGGGAAAGGGCCCGGAAAGAGCCCCTTGTTTCCACGGTGAAACCATGTGCTTTTAGGAAGCTGACTATCTGATGAAACTGGTCGGCGGCAGATGGTTCCAAATCGCTAGAGCAGGATGAAGAGTCGCTGCTAAGAATACGCAGTAGACCCCGCACCTCTTTCATGGAATCGCGCGCCTGCTCTGCGATTGCAGCAAGTTCCACCTGGGTTTCAGCAGCAAAGCCTTGCTGCAGACTAAGCGTTTCTGCACGCATCACCACTGAGGTCAACGACGCTGCTACGGAGTCATGCAATGCTCTTGCTAACGATGCTCGGCGAGCTCGGATGTCATTATCCCACTGCTCCATCAAGTCTCTTCTCTGAATGATGACGCGGTAAAGGATGTGGCCGAGAAGAACTGCAGCTGCAAGGAATAACGCCCAGACGGTAGATGCCAGCAGATCAGGAGGAAACAGGACCCCTTCTGAAGGGTTGACTGAACCTGAGTACCAAATCAGGATACTTCCGGCTGCCGCCGCTGCTGTGTGGCCACGGTAGGCAACAACTGCAGCGACAAGCGGGGCAAAGAAGGTGAAGGCCGTGGCTCGGATATCTGGCTGTACCGATAAAAGAAGAAATAGAACGAGATATCCGGCCCAGGTAGGTAGCGGGAAACGAGGTACTGCAATGAGACATAAGAGATTCAATGCAGTCGCTGGAATCGTCCAGGGATTGGTAAAAGTACCAGGTTGCAGGAAAAAGTTACCTGCCACCGCCAGGATCCCTACGAGGCCAGTCCAGTAGGGGAGAGGCAAGGGCTTCAGCTTGGACCATATTTTTATCAATGATGCTGGCTTCATATTTACCCCATACTCCTGAAGCTTCTTCTGACTGTCAGCAATCTTAGCTGTATGCGATTCTGAAGCTACAAAACGTAATTCCCTCTTACTTGTTTTCAGGCAGATACGACGACTCTTCTCCTGCAAAAGCACCTGTTGAAGCACTCGGTTAAAGACCGTCGGACTTCTAGACGCGTAATCCCCGGAAAAGTTTCTTGTAAATTAGTACAAGCTTGCCGACACTCTCAACCAGCATACTGAGGTGAAGTGTCCTAGGTTTTATTCCGTTTGAGCAGACAGAAAAATCTGGAGTATGCCAAGATGATTTGACCAGGACGCAAAGGACCGTACTGCCCGCCTTATCGATGCTCGTATCTTGGTGGGCCGGAGACTATCCCCATGAGGATGCGTGCATGATCGTGGCACCGAAAACGCGAGGTTGCTCCGTGAAAATCCAGCGCTCCGCGATACTAATGAGGCACTAGGGCTGCCTCACCTTTCTGCGTCGGAAATAATCCAGTTCATCGATGAATACCGAATTCGTTTCTCTGTCGAGTTCATCTGTGGGACGTTGAAAGATAGCCAAGCTAGTGGGTGCATCATATCGCTTGGTTATCGCCAGGCCAAGGCCTGCGGTTAAAGTGCTCGTCGCCATTGTGATGTTTTGCTCGTTGAATGCATTAGTGCTATTCATCGGGCCCGGTGTCGGTGTGCGGAAATGGGGCATACTCTTCACCGTGACGAAATCGATGTCGGTCGTGAGCAAACTGCACGGTTGATGCGACAGGCCGACGTTTCTGACAAAAGCAAAAGCGGATCACAATCCGTAAGCCTAATGCGCCTCCTCTTCGCCAGGACTGGGTGGAGTGTGAATTCAAACCCAGGACCCGAACAATCTGCGAGTGGCAGACATTACGTATGCACGACGAAGAAAAGCTTCGTGTATGTCGCGTTTGCCATTGGCGTTCATTCTCGACGGATCGTTAGATAGGCGTTATCAGATTCCATGCACACCGAAGTTTTACCGCTGCAAGCTCTCAGCCAGACGATCGCGTCTGCTGAAGAAACAACAGGTCTCAGTCACCACCCGGATCACGGGTCGCAGTATCTCGGCGTTGTCTACAACGAGCAACTCGCCCAGTACGGGTTCGCTGCTTCCACCGGAACTGTTGGTGACACCTATGGCAATTGACAATGCTCTTGCTGTAATTGTGAACAGTTCCTACAAGAACGAGCTGATCCATACTCGCAGGTGAAATGATGCTGTCGAGGGAAAATCGCGATATTCGAATGGGCGTCATTGTGGAACGAGACAAAGCTCCACCAAAGCTTGAGATACCGGAACCTGGTCGAGGTGGAAACCGAACTTTGGAAGCAGACCCCTCCACTGGCAATAGAAATTAAGGCAAAAACCTAGGAACAAAACCCGGAGCACTTCAGTCGCAGAGTACGCGCTCAAGAGTCAACGCCCTGCTGCTAACGGCACGCAAAGCAGAGCGTAGCTAGCAACTCTGGCGAGTACGTTCACATAAGCAAAGGCCCGCCACACGGCGGGCCTTTTACCTTAGAGGCTTACTGCGATTTACTTCGCGGCGTTGACGCGCTCCTCGAGCTTATCCAGCTGTTCGAAGATTTCCTTCGGAACGCGGTCGCCGAGGCCAGCGAAGTACTCGCGGGCATCCGCGACGTCGCCCTCCCACAGCTTCGGATCTGGGTAGAGGGCTTCCTTGACGTCCTCGATTGGCTCGTCGAGGCCCTCCAGGTCCAGGTCTTCCGCGCGGGCGGTGTAGCCGACCACGGTCTCGTCTGCGCCGACGCGACCTTCGATGCGGTCCACGATCCACTTCAGGACGCGGGAGTTCTCGCCGAAGCCTGGCCACAGGTAGCGGCCGTCCTCGCCGCGGCGGAACCAGTTCACCAGGAAGATCGCCGGCATGCGGTCGCCTCCTTCGCGACCCATGTCGATCCAGTGCTGGAAGTAGTCACCGACGTTGTAGCCCATGAACGGCAGCATGGCCATCGGGTCGTGGCGCAGGGAGCCGACCTTCGCTTCTGCGGAGGCAGCGGTCTGGCCGGAGGAGAGCATCGCACCGATCAAGGTGCCGTGCTCCCAATCGTGCGCCTGGGTGACCAGTGGCACGGTGTCCGGGCGGCGTCCGCCGAAGAGGATGGCGTCGACCTTGACACCCTTCCAATCGTCGTACTCCGGTGCTGCCGTTGGGCACTGTGCGATCGGGGTGCAGTAGCGGGAGTTCGGGTGGGCGGCCTTCTCGCCGGACTCTGGGGTCCAGTCGTTGCCGTGCCAGTCCACGAGGTGTGCTGGGGCGTCGCCGTCCATGCCTTCCCACCAGACGTCGCCGTCGTCGGTGAGGCCGACGTTGGTGAACAGGGTGTTGCCCGGCTCCATGGTCTTCATGGCGATCGGGTTGGACTTGTAGTTCGTGCCAGGTGCAACGCCGAAGAAGCCGTTTTCTGGGTTGACGGCGTAGAGGCCGTCCTCACGCAGGTGCATCCAGGCGATGTCGTCGCCGACAACCTCGGAGGTCCAGCCCTCGAGCGACGGGGTGAGCATTGCCAGGTTGGTCTTGCCACATGCGGACGGGAATGCGCCGGTGATGTGGTACACCTTGCCCTCTGGGGAGGTGAGCTTCAGGATGAGCATATGCTCAGCCATCCAGCCCTCTTCCTTCGCCATGACGGAGGCGATACGCAGGGCGAAGCACTTCTTCGCCAGGATTGCGTTGCCGCCGTAGCCGGAGCCGTAGGACCAGATTTCCTTGGTCTCTGGGAACTGGGAGATGTACTTCGTCTCATTGCATGGCCATGCGACGTCTTCCTCGCCTGGCTCGAGTGGCGCGCCGACGGAGTGGAGGCACGGTACGAACTTGTCGCCCTCGATCTTGTCCAGCGCTTCCTGGCCCATGCGGGTCATGACGCGCATGGACATGACCACGTATGCGGAGTCGGTGAGCTGTACGCCTAGCTTCGGGTCCGGGTCGCTGATTGGGCCCATGCAGAACGGCACAACGTACATGGTGCGGCCCTTCATGGAGCCGCTGAAGTGCTCGCGCATTTCCGCCTTGAGCTCGGCTGGGTCGCGCCAGTTGTTGGTTGGGCCTGCGCCGTCCTCATCTTCGGTGGCGATGAAGGTGCGGGACTCAACACGTGCGACGTCGGAAGGGTTCGAGCGTGCGAGGAAGGAGTTCGGGCGCTTCTCCTCGTTGAGCTTGATCAGCGTGCCCTTCTCTACCAGCTCGGCTGCGAGGCGGTCCCACTCTTCCTGGGATCCGTCCGCGAATACCACCTTGTCAGGATCGAAGAGGTCCACAGCCTCGTTGATCCAAGCAATGAGCTGTTCATTGTCGGTTGGTACGTTGCCTTCGATGCGCTTCACGGCAGTGGTCATAATCTCTCCTGGTCAAAATAGACAAACCTCTAGGACCTAAGCCTATCGAAATCGCGTCTGCGCTGGCCCTCGCCATATTTTTTCGACGCCCACCCCGGTCATAACCAGTGACATACTTCATAGATATGACCAAGAGTGAGCGCTGAAATAAGCCCCAAATAGGGGTGTGCCCGAACGGTGGAACGTCGATAAATATGGGGCATATGCAGCACAAACAACATTCATCCGCTGTGCAAACCCGAAAACAAACGTGACTAGCCCCACATCCACCCCTTTCCGGGGGCGGCGGACCAAATTGCATTTCACTACATGGTGTGGACAATGAACACGATGAACATGTCTGAGAATTCACGCCCTGGCGTGGGCGAACTGCCCCACGGGCGGCCCCCACAAACCGAATTTGATACCGGCCTGGACTACCCACGCCTCGGCTCGGTGACCTTCCGTCGCGGCACGCTGACGGACAACCAGGAGGCGCTCTTCGACGAGCATTGGCCGCGCTTGGGGCAGATGCTCAGCGACACTCCCATCGATGTCGACGAGTGGTTCGGTCGCACGGGCCACCCGACGATCCTCGAGATCGGCTCCGGCACCGGCACCTCCACCGCGGCGATGGCGCCGCTGGAGGCGGACACCAACGTGATCGCGGTCGAGCTGTACAAGCCGGGCCTGGCCAAGCTGCTCGGCTCCGTGGTGCGCGGCGAGATCGACAACATCCGCATGGTGCGCGGCGACGGCGTCGAGGTCCTGGCCCGCATGTTCGGCGAGGAAAGCCTCGACGGTGTGCGCATCTTCTTCCCCGACCCGTGGCCGAAAGCCCGCCACCACAAGCGCCGCATCATCCAATCGGGCACGCTGAACCTCATCGCGACGCGCCTGAAGAAAGGCGGCGTGCTGCACGTCGCCACCGACCACGCCGACTACGCCGAGTGGATCGACGAACTCGTCAACGTGGAACCCATGCTGGAATACAAGGGTTGGCCGTGGCCAGAGGCGCCGTTGCTGACAGACCGACAGGTCATCACTAAATTCGAGGGGAAAGGGTTGGAACAAGACCACACGATCCGCGAATACCTCTGGGAGAAGAAGTAAACCATGCAGGACCTGCAGGACAAGACGCACCCCTACACGCCAGGCGCAGAGCCAGGCCCCGACACCTACCTGCTCGTCTGGGACGCACCGAACCTTGACATGGGGCTCGGCGCGATCCTCGGCGGGCGGCCCTCCGGGTCGCAGCGGCCGCGTTTCGACGCCCTCGGGCACTGGCTGATCGGGCTCGCGGCGAAGGCCTCGCAGGAGACCGGCTCCACCATCGAGCCGGAAGCCACCGTGTTTACCAACGTCGCCTCCCACAACGCCGAGTCGGTCCGCCCGTGGGTGGACGCGCTGCGCAACGTGGGTTTCGCGGTCTTCGCAAAGCCGAAGACCGCTGAGGATTCGGACGTCGATCAGGACATGCTCACCCACATCCGCCGCCGTCTCGACGAGGGCGTGCTGCGCGGCGTCGTCGTCGCGTCTGCCGACGGCCAGAACTTCCAGGAGCCGCTCGAACAGCTCGCGGAGGACGGCCTGCCCGTGACCGTCATCGGGTTCCACGAGCACGCCGCGTGGGCCGTCGACTCCCCACTGCTGCGCTTCGTCGACCTCGAGGACATCCCGAACGTGTTCCTGGAGCCGCTGCCGCGCATCAACCTGGAATCCCTGCCGGACGGCGGCGCATGGCTGCAGCCGTTCCGCCCGCTGACCTCGTTGCTGCACAACACCAAGGAAAAGTAGGAGCTGGCCGTGTTTTACAGGTGGGGACATTTCGCGTACCGGCAGCGCAAAGTGCTGCCGATTGTGGTCATCGCGGTGATCGTGGTGCTGCAGGTGCTCTTCGGCTCCAAGCTGGGCGAGCGCCTCTCGCAGGAAGGCTGGGAGGACCCGCGCGCGGACTCCACCACGGCTGCCACCATCGAGAACGACACCTTCGGCCGCGACAACGCCGGTGATGTCATCCTGCTCGTCCGCGCCCCACAGGGCGTGGCGGACCCCGCCGTGTTCAACGAGGCCAACCGCCAAATCGAGGCCCTAAAAACCCAGTTCCCGGACCAGATCGACCACATCACCAGCTACTTCTCCGCGCCGAACCAGCAGCAGATCACCGAGGACGGCACGGCCGCCTTCGCCGCGATCGGCCTGGCCGGCGACGGCGAACAGACGCTGAAAGACTTCCGCGCCATCCAACCCGCGCTCAACGACATCACGCTGCCCGGCGACGCCACCGTGCAGATCGCCGGCGCCACCGCCGTCGCCGACGCGCTAGACACCGGCATGGCCAACGACATCGCCCGCGCCGAAAAAGTCGGCCTGGTGTTCGTGGCCATCATCCTGTTGTTCGTCTTCGGGGGCGTGGTCGCCGCGGCGATGCCGCTGATCGTGGGCATCCTGTCCATCATCGGCTCCCTGTCGCTGCTGTCCATCCTGGCGCAGTTCCAGCAGGTCAACATCTTCTCCCAGTCCATCATCACGCTGCTCGGCCTGGGCCTGGCCATCGACTACGGCCTGTTCATGGTCTCCCGCTTCCGCGAAGAACTCGACCGCGGCGTGAGCACCGAAGAGGCCGTCGCCGCCACCACAACCACCGCCGGCAAAACCGTGTTCTTCTCCGCACTCATGGTTGGTGTGGCACTCTCCGGCCTGCTCATGTTCCCGCAGGCCTTCCTCAAGTCCGTGGCCTACGGCGCTATCAGCGCCGTCATGCTCGCCGCGGTCATCTCCGTGACCATGCTGCCGGCGCTGTTCGGCATGCTGGGGCCCAACATCGATAAGTGGTCGGTGCGGCGGACGTCGCGAAGGGGACGTCGAATAGAAGACACCGTGTGGTACCGGCTGCCGGCGTGGGCGATGCGCAACTCGAAGAAAGTCGTCGTCGGCGCGACCGGCGCGCTGCTGCTGCTCACCGTGCCGATGGTCGGCATCACCTTCGGCGGCATCAACGAAAGCTACCTGCCACCCAACCAGGAAACGCGGCAGGCGCAGGACGCCTTCAACGAGGAGTTCCCGGCGTTTCGCACCGACCCGATCAAGCTCGTAGTCACCAACGCCACCAACGAGCAACTCGTGGACGTGGTCCTGCAGTCCCGCGAAGTCACCGGCCTAGCCAAGCCGCTCTCCCCATCCCAGGCGACGAAGGACGGCACCACGGTGCTCTCCGCGCCGCTGGCGGACCGCAACGGCGGCCAAGCAGTCGTGGACCAGCTGCGCGCCATCGAGGGGCCAGAGGGCGTCGGCGTCTACATCGCGGGCACCCCGGCCATGGAGGTCGAATCCATCGAGGCTCTTTTGGAGCGGCTGCCCTGGATGGCGCTCTACATGGTGCTGGCCACGTTCCTGCTGATGGCGCTACTGTTCGGATCGCTGATCCTGCCGGCGAAGGCCGTCATCATGAACGTGCTCGGCATCGGCGCAACCCTCGGGTTCCTCACCCTCGTCTTCGTTGACGGCGTCGGCTCCGGCCTGCTCAACTTCACCCCAGGCCCGCTGATGAGCCCGGTGCTGGTGCTCATCATCGCGATCCTCTACGGCCTGTCCACCGACTACGAAGTCTTCCTCGTCTCCCGCATGGTCGAGGCCCGCCACAACCGCGCCACCACCGACCAGTCCATCAAGTACGGCACGGCGCACACCGGCGGCATCATCACCGCGGCCGCCGCCATCATGATCGTGGTCGCCGCAGCCTTCGCCATGAGCGACATCGTCATGATGAAGTACATCGCGTTCGGCATGATCGTCTCCCTGGCCCTCGACGCCACCATCATCCGCCTGCTCATCGTGCCGTCCGTCATGCACCTGTTGCGCGAGGACAACTGGTGGGCACCACGCTGGGTCAAGCGCGCCTACCGCAGCCTCGGCGAAGGCTCCAGCTCCGTCCCGCTTGTCGACGCCCCCTCCGACCCCGCCCACACCCCCGTCGACGAAGCGATCGCCCTCGACCCGTCCCCCGCCCGGGCAGGCAGGACCGTCAACGAGGATGCCGACCTTATCCCCTTCACGGAACTGATGCAGGAACTCGAGACCCGCCGGGCGCTCGAGCAGCTCAAGAAGCGTGAACTTGAACGCTAAGTGGCTGCGCTGGACAGCACCCGTCGTCATCCTGATTGTCGGCCTGGTGCTGTTTCGCGACCGCCTCCCCTTCCTCGGCGAAGCCTGGACCACGCTGCGCCGCGCCGACCTGCTGCCGCTGTTCGGGGCCGTGGTCACCGCGTTCGGCGCCATCGCCGCCATGGCCGCCGTGATGCTAGTACTCCTCAACATCGAAGGACGCATCGCCGACCTGCGCGGCTGTATGAACATCACGCTCGCCTCTAACGCCTGGTCCACCACCGTCCCCGGCGGCCCGGCGCTCTCCGCGTGGCTGACCTTCCGCGTCCACCAGTCCTGGGGCGCCTCCACCGGCCTGTGTGCCTGGTTCTTCGTGGTCTCCGGGGCGTTGTCAACTGTGTGGATGGCGCTCATCGGCATCAGCGCCGTCGTCTTCATGGGCGCGAAACTGTCTGTGTGGGCCCTGGCCGGATCGCTCGCGGGGACCGCGGCCGTCGTCGGCGGCCTCTACTGGGCCACCCGCAACCCCGCCGTACTGAAGCGCTGGTTGCGCTGCCTTCCCGAGCGTGTCGCTACCAAAGCCAGCGGCGTTGTCGACCAAGTCGCCGCCATCCAAATGTCACGCCGCCGCTTCACCGCCGCCGCCGCATTCTCCCTGCTCAACCAAATCCTCGACCTGGCCGTGCTCTACTTCTGCGCCTGGTCCGTCCTCGGCACCGCCCCAGGTTTCGAGCCCGGCCTCAACCAAACCTCCGCAATGGGCATCACCCTCGCGTTCATCATGACCAAACTCGCCGGCGCCGCCCAAGTCACCCCCGGCGGCGTGGGCACCGTGGAGGCCATCCTCGCCGGCTCCCTGGTCACCGTCGGCCTCACCCTTGTCGACGCCACCGCCGTCACCGTCCTCTACCGACTCATCTCCTTCGCCCTCATCACCGCCATCGGCTGGGTCATCCACGTGGCCATGTACGCCGGGCGCGGCTACATGCTGGGCAAGGCGTGAGGTCGGCCCTGGCCTGGCCCGGCCCGGTCTGGCCCGGTCGCCCCGAAAAAGTTCCCCGGCTCACCCCCTCGGCGTCGTAGTCGACCTCCCCGCCGACCGCACTGGCCAGATACGACATATACCCGGGTACCAGGGGTACGACGCACGGGGAGGCGAACGAGATCAGACCGGCAGCTGCCGCGGCCAGGATGCCGAAACACCGAGGAAGATCATCAGTGGCCCGGTGAGTGGTCTGCAGCGACTCTGCCTACCTCGACACTCAACCCTGCTGTGGGCGTTACTCGTAGCGAAGCGAGCTGAACATCCCGGTTTCCATGTGATAGGCGTTATGGCAGTGAAATGCCCACTCACCGGGGTTGTCAGCGATCAGGTCGGCGATCATGGTTTCACCGTGGCGGAGAAGGACGGTGTCCTTGCGCAGCCCGCCGCTGCCGGGCAGCGCCCACGTGTGTCCGTGGATGTGCATGGGATGGGGCATCATGGTCCTGTTGCGCATGACCATCCGCAGGCGCTGGCCCTCCTGCACGGTCGCGGAGGAGGATTGGCCGTCGGTGAGAATGCTCCATTCATACGGCATCATCTGCCCGCCCAGGTCGATGCCAACTTCTCGGTCTGGTGTGCCCTCGGGCAGGAGTGCACGGTCTGCAGGCTTCAGAGAGGACAGGAGCAGTCCGGCGGACGACAACTCGGGGAAGTCGACATCGGGGCGGGGGGCCTGGCCGCCGGCGGTGCGGATGACGGCGAAGGCGCGGTCGTCCTTACCCACCGCCAAAGCCGTGAGCGGGAAGACGCCGTCGTCGAGGATGACCTCGACGTCGACACGCTCGCCCATCGACAGGTAGATCGATTCGGTCTCCCTGGGCTGGACAGGGAAGCCGTCGGTGTGGGTGACGGTCATGCGGTGACCACCGAGGGCCACCTTGAAGATGGTGTCACCGCCGGAGTTGATAAACCGCAGGCGGGCCTTATCGCCCGGGCGAGCCTCGAAGGTCCGGTGAGCGCGGGGGATACGTCCGTTGATGAGGTAGTGCGGATACATCACATCGCCGGCATCCCCGCCCAGTACCCGGTCCGGGGTGCCGTGCATCATGTGGCCGTGACCTCCCATTCCCATCCTCCCGTTATGGTCGCCCGAACCCATTCCGGTGAGCTTATCGAGCTCATCGTCGGGAGTGCCCTGAATACCATCGACCCAGTCGTCGAGCACGATGGTCCACTCGACGTCCTGGTCCTCAGTGTCTTGAGGGTCACGGATGATCAGTGGGGCGTGGAGGCCGCGATCAAGCTGCAGGCCGGTGTGTGAATGGTAGAAATAGGTGCCACCGTGGGGGACTTCAAAAACATAGGAGAAAGACTCGCCAGGTTCAATGGGGTCCTGGGTCATGCCGGGCACACCGTCGGCTGCGTTGTGGAGTGCGATGCCATGCCAGTGGATGGAGGTGCTCTCAGGCAATTCATTGGTGATATCGACCTGGAGGACGTCGCCGGCGGTGGCCTCAATGGCCGCATCCCCGGTGTCAGAGACGTATCCCCACGTCTTGGTCTCGATGCCGCCGATATCCAGGGAGAGGGGCCGGGCGGTCAGTGTCCGCCGCACCGTCGGCTCACCGAGCGCAGTGGGAGTGGGGCGAAGGGAGGAACCTGGTGCCGAGGCAGCGGGTCCAGGGTCGCTGGTGCAGGCGGCCACGGCCCCGGTGCCGGCGAGGACGAGCCCGCCGAGCAGAAACTGTCGTCGGGAAAACGCGTTCGTCATGATTTAACCTTCCTGGTGTAAGAATTCAGTGACACGGAGAGACAGGCGCAGGTGAGGACCCTGCTGAGCCATCACGAAAGGCGCAGGTCTGTGACACAGGTGGCACCGTCGTCGGTGGTGGAAAACTCCGTGGTGCCGGTACGCCCCTGGTAGCTGACCTCAATCAGGCCGGTGACATCATCGGGAAGCCAGAAGCCAATAAACCCGTTGTCGAAAGTGGTTGTCTCCTCGTCCACCAGCACCTCACCGGTCGTCTCATCGGTGATCTTGACCTGGATATCCTCATTGCTGAGTTCCCCCACGCAGGTCGTGAGGCTGTGGTAGAAGCAGTCGTGGGTGGAGTTGAGATAGGGTGCGATCGAGACATACGTCTGATTGTCGGGAAGATCGACCACGACTTCCTGGTCACCGCTCGAGAGCAGCAGTTCATCGGCACGCACTGAGGCGATCAGATCCGTGGGGCGCTCAGTGACCTTCTGCCGGTCGAGGTGATCAATGATCTCCACCGCGTCCATGCCGGCCAGGCCATGGGTAGTCAGGAATGTATCTTGGGACACCGTCCCGTCGGCCGTGGGTTCCGGGTCGGCGGCCGTGGGTTCCGGGTCGGCGGCCGTGGGTTCCGGGTCGGCGGTCGAACACCCCGTGAGGGCGAGGGCAAGGGCGGCGGCTGCGATCGCTGCTCGTTTCACGTCAATCTCCTTGGATCGTGGTAACACTGTGAGAAGACACCGCCTCAAGGTCGGTGCCATACCGTTATCTTGCACGGGTGCCTGACGGAGTAGAAATCAAAAACCCTGCTCACAGCCTTATAACAGGGCGAAAAAGGGGTGAATTCAGTGGGCTGGGTCACCACCGGGACACCACCCCACAGCCGTGGGCTATGTCCTTCTACCCGCCCCGGGTATGCGGTGCAGGCAGTGAAATCCCTGGTGGTGCCTGCTGAACCGACCAGGGGAGGCGATGCCGCCGGCCCGGGGTGGGGCACAGGGGTGACGGCGATCGAAGAGTGATGTTTGAAGATTTGATGAAGATTCCCCGCCGGGCACTGAGTAAGGGTGGTATTCCCCCCTGGCCGGAGCGATACTGGGGTCTATGGCTGACCACACACCGACCACCGCCACGCCCCCGGGGCGGGTGCTGGTCGTCGATGATGAACAACCCCTGGCTCAGATGGTGGCCTCCTACCTCATCCGGGCAGGCTTCGATACCCGCCAGGCGCACACCGGCACCCAGGCCGTGGACGAGGCCCGTCGCTTTTCCCCCGATGTTGTGGTGCTGGATCTGGGGCTGCCCGAACTCGACGGCCTGGAGGTATGCCGACGGATCCGCACCTTCTCGGACTGCTACATCCTCATGCTCACCGCGCGTGGCAGCGAGGACGACAAGATCAGCGGTTTGACCCTGGGGGCGGATGACTACATCACCAAACCTTTTAGCATCCGGGAACTGGTGACCCGAGTGCATGCGGTGCTGCGCCGCCCGCGCACCAGCACCACCCCACCGCAGGTGACCACCCCCTTGATCGTTGGTGACCTCATCCTTGACCCCGTCGCCCATCAGGTGCGGGTGGGGGAGACGACCGTGGAGCTCACCCGCACGGAGTTCGAGCTGCTGGTTGCCCTGGCCCTGCGCCCCGGCCAGGCGCTGACCCGCCACGACCTGGTCACCGAGGTCTGGGACACCACCTGGGTCGGTGATGAACGCATCGTCGATGTGCACATCGGCAACTTGCGTCGCAAGCTCGGCACCGACACCCGAGGCCGGGGGTTTATCGACACCGTGCGTGGCGTGGGCTACCGGATGGGGCAGCCATGAATCACGGACCCGGCCTGACCTTCCGCTTCCTGGCCGCCCAGGTGTTGGTCGTGGTGATTAGCCTGCTGGTGGCCGCGGCCGTGGCCACGACGGTGGGCCCGACCCTGTTCCATGATCATATGTTGATGGCTGGCCGGGAGGACCCCTCGCTGGAGCTGTTCCATGCCGAGCAGGCCTACCGGGACGCCAACCTGATCACCCTGGCCGTCGCCCTGCCCACTGCCTTGATCAGCGCCCTACTAGCCAGCCTATGGTTATCGCGTCGTCTGCGCACCCCCCTGCAGGATCTCACCCGCGCCGCTACCAGCCTGGCGGCCGGTAACTCCCGTACCCGCGTGCCCGCCGGAGAAGCAGGCCCCGAGGTCGCCACCCTGGCGCATGCCTTCAACACCATGGCCGACCGGCTGGAACACACCGAACAGGTCCGCCGCCAGATGCTCTCTGATCTGGCCCACGAAATGGGCACCCCCTTATCGGTACTCACGGTCTACCTCGATGGTCTCCAGGACGGGGTCGTGGACTGGGATAATGCCAACCACACGATCATGGCTGACCAACTCACCCGCCTGACCCGGTTGATGGAAGACATTGACGATGTCTCCCGGGCCCAGGAACACCGGATCGATTTGGACCTGGCGGAGGAAGGGCTCGGGGATCTGCTCCATACCGCCGCTGCTGCCGCGGGGGAAGCTTATGCTGACAAAGGCGTCGATTTACAAGTCGAGACCATTACGGACACCGCCCGGGTGCTCGTGGACCGGCAACGCTTCGGCCAGGTGATGAGCAATCTCCTGTCCAACGCGCTACGGCACACCCCGGCCGGCGGGCAGGTCCGGATCAGCGTTCAGCGCCAGGGGGCGTCCACCGCGCTCATCCACGTCGCCGATGACGGCGAGGGAATCCCACCTAGCCAGCTCGGACACATCTTCGAACGCTTCTACCGGGGGGATGCCGCTCGCAGCCGGGACAACGGCGGGTCCGGTATCGGTCTGACCATCTCCAAGGCCTTGATCGAGGCCCACGGCGGCACTCTCACCGCCACCTCCCCCGGACCTGGTCGCGGAGCGGTGTTTACCCTCCGCCTCCCGCTGTCCCCTCCCGACAGTGAGGAGGCTGCTCGGTGACCACACCCTGCCCCGCCTCTTGCCGATGGCCTCCCACGGCCGCAGCTGTTGCGGACCTGCCTCACATGCCGACACCGTCTCCATCCCTGCCGCCAGCAACTCGTCAGCAGGAGGGTCCTCCCTTAGCTACCAGGTCACCGGTCTGACCTGCGGGCACTGCACGAAAAGTGTGACCCAGGCCCTTCAAGCCCTCCCCCAGGTCAACGACGTCTAGATCGATCTCGCTGCTGGTGGTGTCTCCGCCGTCACGGTCACCGGTGTCGTACCTCCGGAGATGGTTCGCCGGGCCATCGAGGAAGCCGGCTACGCCGTCTTATCCTGATCAGTTTTACCCATCATCTCGACCCCGACCGGGTTGAGCGAAAGGAACGTCATGAACACTCCCAACCATTCCGGTGATCACCATGGTGATCACCCCGCTCCGGAAACAGACCACACCTACCACCCGGATCATGCCAGCCACGAACACCACGCAGATGCCGACACCCACGGCCAGGCGACACCCCACGATCACCCGCACTCCGCCCTGGACGAAGACCACCACGTCCATGGTCACGGCGAACACGCCGGACACAGCACCGCAATGTTTCGGGACCGCTTCTGGTGGTCGTTGATTCTGTCCATTCCCGTCGTTATTTTCAGCCCCATGGTCGCCCAACTGCTCGGCTACCACCTCCCGGCATTCCCTGGATCCACCTGGATCCCTCCGGTGCTGGGCACGATCATCTTCGTCTACGGCGGAATGCCTTTCCTCAAGGGCGGATGGAAAGAACTGAAATCCCGCCAACCCGGGATGATGCTCCTGATCGCCATGGCCATCACCGTGGCGTTTGTCGCCTCCTGGGTCACCACTCTGGGGCTGGGTGGTTTTGACCTGGACTTCTGGTGGGAGCTGGCCCTGCTGGTGACCATCATGCTGCTGGGCCACTGGCTGGAGATGCGCGCTCTCGGGGCAGCGTCCTCCGCGCTTGACGCGCTGGCGGCCCTGCTGCCGGATGAGGCCGAGAAAGTCATCGACGGGACCACACACACCGTGGCCATCTCCGAGCTGGTCGCCGACGACGTCGTGCTGGTGAGGGCCGGTGCCCGGGTGCCGGCCGACGGAACCATCCTCGACGGAGCCGCCGAATTCGATGAGGCGATGATCACCGGCGAATCCCGTCCCGTCTTCCGCGACACCGGCGACAAGGTGGTCGCCGGTACCGTGGCCACTGACAACACCGTCCGCATCCGGGTGGAGGCTACCGGCGGGGACACCGCCCTGGCCGGGATCCAACGCATGGTTGCCGACGCCCAGGAGTCCTCCTCTCGGGCCCAGGCCCTGGCGGATCGGGCGGCGGCATTGTTGTTCTGGTTCGCGCTGATCTCCGCTCTGATCACCGCGGTGGTGTGGACCATCATCGGCAGCCCGGACGATGCTGTGGTGCGCACGGTCACGGTGCTGGTCATCGCCTGCCCGCACGCCTTGGGCCTGGCGATTCCGCTAGTCATTGCGATCTCCAGCGAGCGGGCCGCGAAATCCGGGGTGCTCATCAAGGACCGGATGGCGCTCGAGCGGATGCGCACCATCGACGTGGTGCTCTTTGACAAAACCGGCACCCTGACCGAAGGTGCGCACGCGGTCACCGGTGTCGCAGCAGCTGTCGGCGTCACCGAGGGCGAGCTGCTGGCCCTGGCCGCCGCCGCGGAGGCCGACAGCGAGCACCCCGTGGCCCGCGCCATCGTGGAGGCCGCGGCCGCCCATCCCGAGGCCTCCCGTCGGCAAATCCGTGCAACTGGTTTCAGCGCCGCCTCCGGCCGCGGGGTCCGGGCCACTGTCGATGGCGCTGAGATCCTCGTGGGCGGGCCGAACATGCTGCGCGAGTTCAACCTCACCACCCCGGCCGAGCTCACCGACACCACCAGCGCCTGGACCGAGCGTGGGGCTGGTGTGCTCCATATTGTCCGCGACGGTCAGATCATCGGTGCGGTGGCCGTCGAGGACAAGATCCGCCCCGAATCTCGCGCCGCCGTGAAAGCCCTGCAGGACCGCGGGGTGAAGGTTGCGATGATCACCGGCGACGCCCAGCAGGTGGCCCAGGCGGTTGGCCAGGACCTGGGGATCGATGAGGTCTTCGCCGAGGTCCTGCCCCAGGACAAAGACACCAAGGTCATGCAGCTGCAGGACCGGGGTTTGAGCGTGGCCATGGTCGGTGACGGTGTCAATGACGCCCCCGCTCTGACTCGCGCGGAGGTCGGTATCGCCATCGGTGCCGGCACGGATGTGGCCATGGAATCTGCCGGGGTGGTCCTAGCCAGTGATGACCCGCGGGCAGTGCTGTCGATGATTGAGCTCTCCCAGGCCAGCTACCGCAAGATGATCCAGAACCTGGTCTGGGCCTCTGGCTACAACATCCTCGCCGTGCCGCTGGCCGCCGGCGTGCTCGCACCGATCGGGTTCGTGTTGTCCCCGGCCGTGGGTGCGATCTTAATGTCCGCCTCGACCATCGTGGTGGCCCTGAACGCCCAGCTGTTGCGCCGTATCGATCTGGATCCGGCTCACCTGGCTCCGACCGAGTCGAAGGAGGAACACACCACGCCTACTCCGGCATCCACCGCCGTCCACTGATCCACCACTTCTCTCCACTGCCTCCATATGGCCCTGAAAGACCCCACCATGAGGCGCACCCCCTGTTCTTTCCGCTCTCGCCGTGGCCTCCGCCCCGGCGCTAGCCGCCTTCGGTGAGGCCCCCGAGTCAGGCAACACCGATGCCACCACCTCGGCCATCAACACTGCGACGACTGAGGCGGACCGGGAGATCTCCGCCGATCACGACGACACGGACATCGTGTTTGCCCAGGGGGTTATTGACGCCCAGGGACCGGAGATTGACCGGATGAACGCCATGCTCGGGGCCTGGGGCCCGCAGCCACTCCCTCGGGAGGATTACTACAATCCTATTGCTACACTTTGCGGATTTACCGGGGATGGCAGGTTGAAAACGCAAATTTGTTCACAAATTCGCTAAGCGGGTTTTGCGAGACCTAGCGCCTCAGATCACCTCACACCACCAGCTTCTCCGCGCCGCCGGGCACCGCGTTAGACTGTCTGGCATGATCAAAAAACCGTATGCAATTGCTGCTGACTACGTTGCCATCGCCGCGTTCGCGCTGCTCGCGCGCATCGCGCACCAGACCGAAGAGATGCCGCTGAACTTCTTCGGCTGGTTGGAAACCTTCCTGCCGTTCGCGACTGGGCTGGGGCTGGCGTGGCTGGCCACCCGCAAGGACAAGGGGTGGCTGATCTGGCTCATCACGATCGTGGTCGGACTGATCATCTGGGGCTTCTACCGCCACAAGTTGCCGCATTACTCGTTCGTGATCGTGGCGAGCAGCATGTCGGCGCTGCTCATGCTCGGATGGCGCGGTGCAGCGAAACTGATTCTGAAGCGGCGTTAGCTCGACAGCCAACCCATGTTGGCCAGGAAGTCGCCGCCTTGGAGGGCGTAGATCATCCACACGAGGTGGTTGATGATGTCACCGGCGAGGTCGAATGCAGAGGAAAGCAAAATTCTTCTCCTTGTGTGTTTTAGAGGGGACTGATGGTGTGTTTCTTCGGCAGGTCTTGCTCTTGTTTGGTGGCAAGTTGTCGAAGGGCGCGTCGTAACGAGAGGCGGGTTTGGGACGGCTCGATCATTGAGTCGATGAACCCGCGTTCGGCTGCGACGTATGGGGAGGTCATGGTTTCGTCGTAGAAGTCCATGAACATTTTCTTCATCGCTTCGCGTTGGGCGGGCTCCTCGATGGCGGCGAGCTGCTTGCCTTGGATCATGACGACGGCGGCGGAGGAGCCCATGACGGCGATTTGCGCGGTCGGCCAGGCGAGGTTGATGTCGCCGGTGAGGTTCTTGGAACCCATGACGGCATAGGCGCCGCCGTATGCTTTGCGCACGATGAGGGTGACCTTCGGCACGGTGGCCTCGACGACGGCGAATGCTAGTTTGGCACCGCGGTGGATGAGGCCTTCGCGCTCCTGGTCGACGCCAGGCAGGTAGCCTGGCGTGTCCACGACGAAGACGAGGGGGATGTTGTAGGCGTCGCAGGTGCGGATGAAGCGCGCGCCTTTGTCAGCGGCGTCGGCGTCGATGCATCCGGCCTGGTACATGGGGTTGTTGGCAACGAAGCCGACGGTGCGGCCGTCGATGCGGCCAAAGGCGCAGATGAGGTTTTCGGCGTAGCCGGCTTGGATTTCGACGAGGTTGTCGTCGTCGCCGAGTTGCACGAGAAGGTCCATCATGTCATAGCCGGCGTTGGTGTCGTCGGGCATGAAGGTGTCGAGGGCGGAGTCGTCGAGGTCGTCGTCCTCGGGGGCCCATTCGACGGGGGCTGGGTCGAAGGTGGACGTCGGCAGGTGGGCGAGGAGGTCGCGGACATAATCGAAGGCTTCTTCTTCGGAGCCGACGACGGCCTGGATGTTGCCGGACTGCTCCTGCACTCGGGCGCCGCCGAGTTCGGCGGAGGTGATGTCCTCGCCGGTGACTTCGCGGATGACGTTGGGGCCGGTGACGTACATTTCGGACTGGCCGTCGACAGCGACGACGAAGTCGGTGGTCACGGGGGCGTAGACGGCGCCGCCGGCGGATTTGCCCAGCATGATGGAGATCTGCGGGCTGCGGCCGGACAGCGGTAGCTGGCGGCGGGCGATCTCGGAGTACATGGCGAGCGACGTCACGGCGTCCTGGATGCGGGCGCCGCCGGAGTCCTGGATGCCGATGACGGGGCAACCAATCTTGATGGCGAACTCCATCACCTCGACGACTTTGCGGCCGAAGGTGACGCCGACGGAGCCGCCGTAGACGGTTTTGTCGTGGGCGTAGATGGCGATGGGGCGGCCGTCGATACGTCCGTAGCCGGTGACGACGCCGTCGGAGTAGACGGCTTTGTCGTCGCCGGGGGTGCGGGCCAGGGCGCCGATCTCGACGAAGGAGCCTTCGTCGAGAAGCGCGGCGATGCGCTGGCGCGGGGTGGTGTTCCCGGCGTCGTCGCGGCGCTTCCGCGAGCGCTCGGAACCGGGGTCCTGCGCTTTTTCTAGACGTGCACGCAGGTCAGCGAGCTTTTCTGCGCTAGTTGCCATTCTCAATCCATTCGTTCATGTGCTTGCCCACGATGCCAACCGCGGGCTCGTCGACTACTGCCAAATGGTCGCCCGGCAGGTGGACGATCGTCAAATCCTTCACGATAGCGCCCCAGCCGCCGTCCTCGTCAATGTGGGCATAGGCCGGCTCGAGGGTGATCGCGCCGTCGTGCATGCGCTCGGCGCGGAACAGCAGCACCGGCACCTGAACGTCTGCCCAGCGGGCGAAGTCGAGGCGGTTGAGGATCTGGTTATCGACGAAGGAGGCGCGCTGGTGCTCCAGCACACCGGCGGCGAGTCCGTGTTCGGAGGCGTCGGTGGTGGCGAGGAACTCGGCCAGCATGTTGAGGACCGCGTCCTCCCCCGCTGTCTCAAGTAGGTCGAAGGGCACCGGGAAGTCGAGTCCGTAGGTGTCCTTGGCGAACTTGGCGTAGCGCTCCCAACGCGCCTTGGTTTCTTCCGGGGTGTCGGGGGCGGGTTCGGACGGTTGGGTGGTGTCCAGCAGCGCGATGTAGGCGATGCGGTCGTTGCCCAGCTGGTGCGCTACCTCGTAGGCGAGTGCGCCGCCGAAGGACCAGCCGGCGAGCACGACCTTGCCTTCGGGCGCGATGCGGTTGATGTCTTCCACGTAGGCCGCTGCACGCTCCTCCAGGGTGCCTTCAAGTCGCTCGACGCCGTACACCGCGACGTCGTCCGCTAGTCGACGAGCCAACGGCTGGTACACCGCACTGGACCCACCGGCGGGGTGGAACACGAACACGGGCGGCTTGGTGGTGTGCTCTGGCTGCTGCAGCACGCGGATGTTGCCTTCGACCTCGGTTTCGAGGCCCTCGCGCACGATGTCGGCGAGCGGCTCGAGCGTTTCGGCGTCCTTGACTTGCTCGGCAGTCACGGTGATACCGGAGCGCTCACTGAGGTGGTTGGCGATGGCCTCGGCCTGCGCGTCGTCGATGGCGGGCAGTTCGGAGGTCACGCCTGCGGCGGCGGTGCCGGTGAACTTGGCCCACGCGCCGAAGACCATGCGCTCCGAGGCGTCGCGCGGTGCGACGCCGACACCCTGGGCGCCCTCCGCCTTCTCTGCGGGTGCGGCGGGATCGACAGGCTCAGAGACGGCATCAGCAGCCTCGGACTGCACCCCGGCGACCGCGTCCTCGACGATGCGGATGACGTCGGCGACGGAGGCGTCGCGAAGCGTTTGTACCGGCAGCGGCGGAATCTGGAAGTCGTTCTCCACGCGGTTCTTGATACGCATGCCCATCAGGGAGTCCAGGCCGAGGTCGATGAGCGGCAGCTCGTCGGGCAGGTCTTCGGCGTCGTAGCCCATGGACTCGGACACGATGGAGCGCAGCCGCTGGGCGACGGACTCGCCGGAGTTCGGGTCCCAGCGGATGGCGTCGACGTCGGCGAGCTCGTCCACGGACGGCGCGGCGTCACCAGCGACGTCAGGCTTTGAGTCCTCCTCAACAGCGCCACCAAGGTCGAGCGCGGTAGCGAAACCCTCCGCCAGCAGGGTGTCCTCGTGGAAGACTTTCACGCTCACCCCGCCAAGCGAGGTCGCCGCGATGGTGGTCACGTCGCCCTCGGCAGGCAGCACGCCGTGATCCTCGTAGGCCACTACCCGGGAGCCGGGCAGGACTTCGGCGGCGACGGCGTCGATAATCTGGTGCGGGCTAAACAGTGTGTCCGCGGCCGTCGAGTACGCGACCTGGCCCTCCGGCAGGCGCACCTTCGCACCGAGCAGCGAGGTGTGCGCGGAGGCGGGACGCGCGTCGGTCCAGAATTCGGAGCGCTTGAACTGGGTCAGTGGGGCGTCGATACGCGGGCCGCGGCCGTAGAACGCGGTGAAGTCGACGGCGGTGCCGGTGACGTACAGCTTCGCCGCGAGGTCCAGGATGGACTCCACCTCGTCGACCTTGCGCTTGCACGTGAACAGCAGCTGCGCGTCTGGCTTGCCTGAGGCGAACGCGGTGTTCATCAGGCCCATGATCGCCACGGGGTTCGGCGCGACCTCCACGAGCGTGGTGTAGCCCTCGGCGAAGGCGGTCTCGGTGGCCTGCTGGATGTAGACCGGCTGGCGCGTCATGCGCAGGAAGTATTCGTCGGTGTGCACGACCTGGCCCGGCTGGTACACAACGCGCTCGTCGACGCTGCTCAGCAGCGGGATCCGCAGCGGGTGCGCCTCAATGCCGGCGATCTGTGCGGCCAAATCACCCAGGATCGGGTCGAGCGCACTCGTGTGCCCGGCGCCGCGCACGCGCATCAGTCGCGCGAACTTACCTTCTGCTTCCAGCTTTTCGACGAGCCCCTTCACCGCACCAACGGGGCCGCCGACGGTGAGCATGCCCGGTCCGGCGAACACGGCCGCTTCAACGCCCGTACCCACCAATTGATCGGCGCTCAATTCGACGACGGCCATGGCGCCCTCGGCGTCAGTATCGGCGGTGAGCGCTTCGCCCTCACCCATCAGGCGGGCGCGGTGGCACGCAATCACCATCGCATCCTTCGCAGTGATGCCGCCGGAGGCGTAGCCCGCGGCGATCTCGCCCATGGACATGCCCATCACGGCTGCCGGGCGGATACCGGCGGCGTCCAGCATGTCGGTCAGCGCGATCTGGTAGGCGGTCACCGCGACTTGGCCGGTCTCGGTGCCGTAGGTCAGCCCGTCGTCCTCGATGATCTCGATGATGGACCACCCGGCCTCGAACTGGACGATGGAGTCCAGCTCTCGCATCCGCTGCGCGAACAGCGGCGAGGAATCCATGAGTCGCTTCGCCATCTTGCGGTGCTGAGAGCCGAAGCCGGAGTAGACGAAGACCGGGCCGAGCGCGTTCGGCGAATCCGCCACCGCGATACCGGGGCCGATCTTGCCCTCAGCGACCTGGCGCAGCCTCTTTACCGCCTCCTCGGTCGTGGCGGCGGTGACTACCGCGGCCGAACGGCCGTGGTTACGCAGCGCCAAGGACCGCGCAATGGGAATGAGGTCTGCGTCGGGGCGCCCCTCCAGCGCGTCGGCAAGCTCGGCTGCCGCGGACTTGCGCCGCGAGGTCAACAGGCCGCTGACGGGTAGGGCGGCCGTCGATACGCCGGTGAGCGCCTCGGGGCGCTGCGGTGCTGCCTCGTAGTCGGCCGGGTCGAACTCCTTGACCACGACGTGCGCGTTCGTGCCGCCGAAGCCGAAGCCGGAGACACCCGCCACGCGCTGGCCGGAGTACTGCGGCCACTCGCGCGGGTCCTCAACGACCTCGAGGTTGTTGGCGTCGAAGTCGACGTAGCGGTTCGGACCGGCGAAGTTCGCCATGGCCGGGATCGTGTCGTGCTGCAGAGCTTGGACGACCTTGATCAGCGCGGCCACGCCCGCGGCGGACTCCGAGTGCCCGATATTGGACTTCGCGGAACCGAGCAGCAGCGGTTGGCCGGCCTCGCGCCCGGCGCCGCAGACCTGACCCAGCGCGGTGGCCTCGATCGGGTCGCCGAGGATGGTGCCGGTGCCGTGGGCCTCCACGAGGTCAACCGTGCGCGGGTCCACGCCCGCGTCGGCGTAGGCCTGCTGCAGCACGTCCACCTGGGCCTCTGGGTTCGGGGCGGTCAGGCCGTTGGAGTGGCCATCCGAGTTGGTAGCGCTGCCCTTGATCACGGCGAGGATGTCGTCGCCGTCGGCGATGGCGTCCTCCACACGCTTGAGCACGATGAACCCGGCAGCCTCCGAGCGGACGATGCCGTCCGCGTCGTCAGAGAATGCGTGGATCTTCCCGGAGGGCGAAATCACGCCCAGCTCCGAGAACATCAGGGAAGCAAACGGGTTGGCCAAGATGTTCACGCCGCCGGCAAGGGCGACGTCGGCTTCGCCGTCGCGAAGCGCACGTACCGCGTGGTGTACCGACACCAGCGAGGAAGAGCAGGCCGTGTCCACGTTCATGGACGGGCCACGGAAGTCGAAGGCGTAGGAGATCCGGTTCGGGATCACCGCGCTCGACGCGCCGGTCAGCGCGTACGGGTGCGCCTGCGCCGGGTCGGCGCCCATGAGCATGCCGTAGTCGTTATTCGAGGACCCGACGAACACGCCCACGCGCTGCCCACGCAGCGAGTCGGCGGGGATGTGGGCGTCCTCAAGCGCCTCCCAGGCGACCTCCAGCATGATGCGCTGCTGCGGGTCGATGTTCTTCGCCTCCAGCGGGGACAGGCCGAAGAACTCGTTGTCGAAGGCTGCGATGTCGTCGAGGTAGCCGCCGTCGGTAGCTTCTTCGCGCATCTTGGTGCGCAGGAACGGATCCGAGTTGTACTCGTCCCAGCGACCCTCCGGCAGCGGGCCTGTGGTGACCTCGCCGGAGGCGAGCAGCTCCCAGTACTCGTCCACGTTGTTCGCGCCCGGGAACCGCCCGGCCGTGCCGACGATGGCGATGTCGTGGCCCTTCGCCTCCACGTCGCGGCCGGTGGCGACGACGTTCGACGCCGCCGGGGCGTCCGCAGTCAGCGCGTGGGCCAAGGCAGCGACCGTCTGGTACTGGTAGGCCACAGTGGGGTCGATGCGTCGGCCCAGGAGCTTCTCCAGTTCCCCGGAAAGCACCACTGCGTCGCGGGAGGAGAGCCCGTAGGACTCAAACGGAGTGGTGGCGTCAACGCTTTCCACTCCGGTCGTCTCCGCAACCCGCTGCTGCAGCCACTGGATCAATGCATTCTCACTCATAGCATCCAACCCTATCGGTCGTGCCTTTCTTTTCGTTATCAGCCTTGGTACTTCTTCGCGTTGACCTGGCGCGCAATCTTGCCCGAGGAGGAACGCGCGATCTGGTTCGGCGCGTAGAAGCGGATGTCTGCGGGCGCCAGGCCGTGCTTCGCGGTCACGGCGGAGCGGATCGCGGCGATGGCGTCGGCGTCGCCATCCGGGGTGGCGGTGTCCGCGCGCTCTACCAGCAGCACCAGCTTTTCGACGTCCTCCCCCGGCACCGCAAACGCAGCCACCGAATCTCTACGCACGTGTTCGCTGGCTTCCATGACGGTGGCCTCGATGTCTTGCGGGTAGTGGTTGCGGCCGGCGACCACGATCAGGTCCTTGACGCGGCCGGTGATGTAGAGGTGGCCGTCGAGAAGCGTGCCGAGGTCCCCTGTTGCCAGCCAGCCGTCTTTCGGCAGCCCGTCCTGGCGTGTGGCGCCGATGGTGTTGCCGAAGGTGTCGGCGGTGTCGCGCTCGCGGTCCTGGTAGCCGAGGGCGATGTTCGGGCCGTGGGCCCACAGCTCGCCGATGGTGCCCGGCGCGACCTCGTCGTGGGTCTGCGGGTCGACGACGGCGAAGCGCATCCAGGGCACCGGCTGGCCGTTGGAGGCCATCGCGACGCCGTCCTCGGCCTCCGCCGCCTCCACCGCGACGCCCTCAGTGAGCTTGTCGCGGTCGAGGGTGACGAACTTCGGGCGCTCCGGTGTCTGCGGGGTGGACACCAGCAGGGTCGCCTCCGCGAGCCCGTAGGAGGGGCGCATCGCTTTGCGGTCCAGGTTGAAGCCCTCGTAGGCGTCGATGAAGGAATCGACGCTCGTCTTCGTCACCGGTTCCGAACCGATGACGAGCGCCTCCAGGACGGACAGGTCCAGATCCTGCGGTGCGTGCTGCGCCACGCGGGCGCACAGCTCGAGCGCGAAGTTGGGCGCCGCGGTGAAGACGTGGATGTCCTCCGGGTCGCCCTCGCAGCGGCCGAGGCGTTCCACCCAGCGCATCGGCTGCTGGATGAAGTCGCGCGGGGTGAATAGCTCGAACTCGCTGCCGAGGATGATCAGCATCATCGAGATGATGATGCCCATGTCGTGGTGCAGTGGCAGCCAGCACGGCACGCGCATCGGCTGTTGCAACTTCGCCGCCGTGTAGATCTGGATGACGTTGGACACGATGGACTCGTTGGTGAGCATCACGCCGGCCGGGTTGCGGGTGGAGCCGGAGGTGTACTGCAGGAAGGACACATGGTCCGACGTATCGACGTCCCCCTCCGCCTGCCCGGCGACCCAGCTGGCAGCGAGCGTGTCCGGCAGCGCGTCGACCGCGATGATGCGCGGGCGCTCCTTGCCCGGCAGCTCCGCGAAGAAGGCGCGCACCGCTGGCGCGCCCTGCTTGTTGGTGAGCACCACGTTTGCCTCGGCGTCGGCGAGGACGGCACGCAGGTGGCCTTCGTGGCCTGGCTCGGTCGGGTCGTAGAGCGGCACCGGGATCTGGCCGGCGTACATGGCGCCCATGAACCCGAAGATGTACTCGGGGCAGTTGCCCGCCAGGATGGCCACGCGGTCCCCCGGCGCGCCGATCTGCTGCAGGCGCGCCGCCACCGACTTGATCCGCGTGTTCACTTCCGCGCGCGTGAACGTGCGCGGCGCCCCGTCCGGGTCCACGGAGTAGTCCCACGAGCGGATATTGATGGTGTCTGTCGCACCGGCTTGTGCCGCCGCCCCGTAGAGCATCTCGGTCAGGGCCGGGATGGTGAAGTTCGGCGGGAGTTTGATCTGGCCGGTTTCGTCAATAAACCGCTGAATCAGTGCTTGGAGATCCATGGGCACTCCTTGTCGTCAGGTCCTAGAAAGTAGTTAGTTTCTAGTAAGAATCAATTACGGACATTGCCCAATCTACAGCCCATTGCGGCGTAGTGGTACCCGGAATCACATCCGGGTTCGTGGCATACATCGCGTGATTGCCGTTGGCCAGCAACAACGCACTCGCGCGGTCCACCGCATTTCCGATATCCTGCGGCGCGTCACAGATGGAATCATTCGGCGCACAAATCTCATACGCGCGGTCAGCCACCTGGCCGAAGCCACCCTGCCGCGCACCGGTCATCGTTGCGCCTGGCGTCGCCGCGCTCACAACCATCTGCAGCGGGCGCAGCGCAATCTCAGCGCCAACACCGCTCAGCTCAACACCAGGGTTCACGCCGACGCCGTTCTCACGACGCCCGTCCGCAATCATCAACGAGCCCAGCAGGCGCTCCGGCGGCAACGCGTGCGTCCCCGCGCCAATCTGGTTCGTAATATCGCCCGCAATCACCGCGCCCTGCGAGAACCCTGCCACAATGAACTTCGTCGACGGACACTGCTCCGCCACGAACGCAATCTCGCCGTTCGCGCGCGCCGTGCCCTCAGCGCGGGACTCGTCGTAGCTCATCTCGTTGCGGCCCTGCGGAGTCTGGATGTTCCGGAACTGTGCCGTGTACGGCACCGTGAACACGCGCACCTGGTCAATCGAGTAGCGCTCCTGCAGCGGGTTCGTAATCGACAGCATAAAGCTGTTCGGGTTCGCCTGCGGGGCGAAGGGGTCGTCGTCAATTGACGATTCCCACGTGCCCGGAATCGAGACGAACTCCACCGCCGGGCACCAATCTGGCTCCTGGCGAGCCTCCGTCGAAGTACCCGGCTCACTGGGCTCGACAACGCGCGGGCCGTCCTGGTTCTTCAACCACTGGAACACCCCCAACCCAATCGCCGCGAGCACCACAATAACCGCAGCTACAACGCCTGCTCTGCGCATACTACTCCCTTACTTGCACAGCTTGGACTGCGCGGTTTCAGTAATCAGCGTCGCCACAGCGTTCGCATCCAGATCGGTGCGGCGCTGCTCGACCAACTGCCCCGCGACCGCATCGCGCGTCACGGAGTCACCATTGCACACCGTCGCGCCCGTCGCCGTCAACTGATCCTCGACACCCTTCACGTTCACGCCGCTTTGCTGCAGCTTGTCGAGGAACTCCCGCTCCTGCGGGCTAAACGTCGGCGCCTGCTCCGGAATTGAGGTCACCTCGCGCGCCGGCTGATCCGCCGGGCCCGAGTTTTTCGACGTCGGCGCCGCGCTCCCAGACGTCGTCGGCTTCGCAGAACCAGAAGCCGACGCTGTCGGGGGCGCCTGCGTCCCCTGCGTCGCCGTCACGTCATCGCTTTCCACCGTCGTGCCACCGCAGGCCGCCAGGCCCAACGCGAGGCAGAGGCTTGCGCTCGTCAGCAGTCGCTTCATCGACGCTCCCTACTTCCGCTCGCGGACCACACCGTTGACCTGTTCCAGCGTCCCGTGCTGGAAGTCAATCACCAGGCCACCGGCAGGGATCTCGCGCATATCCGAGGTTGGCCAGCCCATCGCGCCCTGCTCGTAGCCGCGCTTGCCCCACTCCTCGAAGATGTCGCCGTAGAGCACCACGTGCGCACCGGTCTCCGGCGACCAGTAAATGTTGCCCTTCTCGAACTGCTGGAAGAACCCGCCACGGATCGCAATCTCGTTGCTCTTCGGGTAGCCCAGCGCGCTCGTCGCCGTGCCCAGCTCGCCGTACTTCTCGGCGATCGCGCCGTGCACAATGTTGTGGCTCTTGTCCGGGTTACGGGTCAGGAACCCGCCCTGGAACTTTTGCACGTAGCCCTTGCCCACCTGGTTCGCCTCAGCGACCGGGTACTTCAGGTCGCCCGTCTCGTAGCCGTTCTCGCCCCAGGCCTTGAACATGTCACCAGGGATGGCGTACGCGCCGGTCTGCGGCGTCCAGTAAATCGAGCCATTCTCGAAGTGGACGAAGCGGCCAACGCCGTCCGGGGTCGTGGTCTCACCCGTGGTCGGGAAGCCGAGCCAGCCGGAGGCGCCGCCCAGCCCGTTGTACTTCGCCAAAATGGCGCCGAACAGCGGCTGCGCACCCGTCTTCGGGGACCAGAACGCCGTACCACCACGGAAGTCCTCAGCCTTACCCTTGCCACCAGCAACGTCGTACTCGTTATTTACGCAGCTGCCGATCACGCCAGACTTCGTCGCCTCCGCAATCGCACCCACCGGGTTACAATCCGAACCGCGATCCCCCTCCGCCATCGCCAACGCGTTCGCGATGTACGGCCACGCCTGCGTCATCTCAAACTGCCAGTACTCCCACGAGTGCACGCCCGACGGACGGAACTTCACAATCGGCTTCACCGGCGTCCGCGACGCGTAATCGACGAAGGTCTGCGTCGACAAGCGAGAAATAACCTCAAGCCCGACACCTGCCGGGTTCGCCGCACCCTTCGCCACCGACTCCGGATTACCAAAATCATCGCGACCCGAACCCGAAGACACGTACACCGACATGTCCTTCAGCGCCTCAATACCAAGCTTCGGATCGTGGTCAATCCAGTCCTGCGACCCAGCCGGCCCCCACATCGCCTCCGAGTCATAACCGCCAGCATCCATCTGCGCGGCCTTAATCGCCGTCGGCATACCTGTAGTCGTGGTGTCCAAGTAACCAGAGAAGGAACCCACAAACTTGAACAAGTGCGGGTTGCGCTCCGCCAAGTTCACCGCGGCAGTACCGCCCATCGAGATACCCACCACAGCGCGGCTGTTATTCGACCGGAACTCGTTGGTCAGCACCGGGACGAGCTCCTTCGTCAGGAACGTCTCCCACTTGTAGTTCTTCCCATTGTTCGGGCGCTGCCAATCCGAGTAGAACGAAGACTCACCGCCGACCGGCAGAATCACGTTCACGTTCTTATCCGCGTAGAACTGCTCAATATTCGTCTCGATGGTCCAACCGTTCTCATCATCACGAGCACGCAGACCATCCAACGCCCACACCTCAGGGAACTTCGCCTGCGGATTCGAATGCCAATCACGCGCCAGCAGGATCTGCACCTGCATCAGCTGCTCCGGCATCGCCGCCGAACGAATAAACACAGCCACACGGCGGTTCGTCAACCACTCAATGCGGTCCACGCTCACGCCCTCAGGCAGGCCCGGGATCTGCGGGTTCTTATCAACCTCAAGAGGCGTCCGCTTCGGCGGATCCGACGGCCGAATATTATCCGACAACCCACCACGGTTACTCGACAGCGGCAACGACGACTGCGCCGCAGCCGACGTCGACACCACCGGAACCAACGACGCCACCATCGGCACCGCCGCCGCAACAATCGCAGCCTTCTTCATCCGATTCATAGGGGAACGGGTCTCACGCATGAATTTCCTGCCTCAACTCTTCTTCCGGGCTTCCGCCATTTTTGGGGTGTGCACAACCAGCGCCGCGTGCTCTTCGGCAAACTCCGAGGGTTCCCCTCCCCCGGAATCAACCAGCGACGGCGCTAACAAATCACTCTAAAGGTTAAGTATGCCTTGAGAGTTTAGCCACCAGACACGCCGAAGCGCCACCAAGATATTTGCTTGGTGGGGAACTCCGCACCAAATTCCCCCGGTGAGAGTCGGCGACCTGGGAGTTTGCAGATCAGCGCGCGCGAATCCAGGAATTTGGTGCGCATAGGCGCTGGATAGACACCAAATTCCCTCCCGCGAGCAACACGACCTGGGGAAACGCGGAACCCACCCGCTCGAATCCTGGAATTTGGTGCGCAGATTGGGCGGACACCAAATTCTCTCGCCGACGAACCTCGACCTGGGGAAACGCGGAACCCACCCGCCCAAATCCTGGAATCTGGTGCGCAGCATCACAGCAGCGCAGCACTCATCAACCAAAAAAACCCCGCCAACCAAAGCTGACGGGGTTGACGGGGTCCAAAGAGCCCAAACGCCAGGAACTACCAGGCGTTCATCACGTCCAGGATGCGAGGCTTCGTGTACTCAAGCTGCTGTCCGAACTGTTCCCAGTTGTGCAGGCCAACAGGCGTGAACACGGCGGTGTGCTTGACACCGGTGACGGTTGCCTTGGTGCTCCACAAGCGGGTGGTGAAGTTCGCCACCATCTCGAGCGCGATACCGGAGGCCTTGTGCTGTGGCAGGTAGCGGTCGTCGCGGGCGGATGGTGTACCGCTTCCGGCGGAGACGTAGACGTCGCGGCCGCGGAGGTTACCCATGTTCAGGAATGGGTCGTTCTCGTAGCGGCGCGGGTCGAAGATGGAGCCCCACATGGCGTTGAGGTTGTAGAGGCCGCCGTCGAGGAGTGCGAGGCGCAGTGCGGTTTGGGCGCCGGGGATGGTGGTGGTGAGGTATCCCGAGTAGGACAGCACCTGGCGGAACTGCTGTGGGTGCAGCGCTGCGAGGTTGACCGCGGCGGTGCCACCCATGGACAGGCCGAGGATCGAGTTGTTCGTCGGCGAGACGCCGAAGTGGCTCTGCAGGTAGGCGGGCAGCTCCTTCGACAGGAAGGTGTCCCACTTGTAGGTCACTGGGCTGTTGAAGTTGTAGGTGGCCGGGGCGTTCCAGTCGGTGTAGAAGGAGGACTGGCCGCCGACCGGCATCACGAGGGTGATGTTGTGGTTGACAAAGGTGCGGGCAGCGTTGACATCTTGGACCCAGGCATTGGTCTGTTCGGTCGCGCGCAGGCCGTCGAGCATGTACAGCCCGGCGTTGCCGCCGCGCTGTGCGGGCTGGATCTGGACGGTGATGTGGCGTCCCATTGCTGGCGACCACACGGTGCAGCGCTGCACCCAGTAGCCGACGCGGTCCCACTCACACGTGCCGGTGGAGTCGGGGCGCAGCCAGTCGCGGTTGGCGGCCTGTGCCTGGGGTGCGGCGACGATCATCGAAAGTGCGGTGAGGAGTGCTACCACAAGGCCTAAGAGTCCGTGGCGGTTCTTCATACAGCGTTACCCTTTCTCAGCAGTTTGTTACCAAACTACACGGGCACCACTGTTGATTCCCAAATCCTCGCCTTGGCTGAGTCGTGCCTGTTCGTCCTCTGTGAGGTAACCAAGGTAGGTGGCGGGGTCGTCGGAAAGCTGGAGGGTCCTGCCTTTGCCCAGCGAGTATTTGATGTTCTTCCAGAAGCGTTCGCGGCTCATTGGTTCGCGGGAGGTGGCGAGCAGCTCCGCAATTTCGGGGCTACGGAGTGCGGCGCGGGCTTGGCGCGCTTCGTCATGGTCGATCCAGTCGGGGATCTTTGAGATGTCGGTGGCGGTGTCCGCGACTTGCCATTCGGCGGCGAGCTCCTTGTCGTGCCCGACGCGCCCTTCGGGGTCGCGCGGCATGCGGGCCGCGAGCGGTGTTGCGAGGCCGACGGTGTCGAGGACGCGGACGTCGAGGGGCGCGTTCATGCTGGTCATGCCGAGGTTGATCAGGTAGAGCGACATCGGGTACGCCTGCAATTCACTGTCGGTTTCGGGGACGCGGGGGCGCGGGAACCAGGCGTAGCGCTCCGGGTCGCGGCTGATGCGCCCGGGTGCGATTTGCGCGGCGCCGGCGTCGCGGGCCTCGACGACAACGTCTGCGTAGTTCGTCATGAGCTTGGAGCTGAGGAAGTCTTCGGCGTAGCGCGGTGGGTTCTGGGGGGCGCGGTTGACGGCCATGGTCCAGAATTCGCGCTCATCGACGATGCCGAGCTCTTTCGCCGTCCTGCTGTGAATATCATCGTCGAGCGGGTGGGCACGCACCACAATTATCGACGCCCACACCACCAACACCAGCGCAACCACCACGTTGAGGCGCGTCAGTGGGGCGGCCATCATCGGCAGCAGCAGCGCGAAGAGCGGCAGCAGCCACATGCGTCCGTGCATGAAGTCGCCGCCGACGCGTAGCACGTACAGGATGTGGATCAGCGCGCACCCCACGACGAGCGCCACGATGGCGGCGCGACGTCCGGTGACGAGGAGGCGTCGTAAAGAAATAAGGAGTACCGCGATGACCAGCAGGAGCGGCAGGTACAGCGCGTAGGGCCCGATGAAGTCCCAGGCGTACTTGGCGCCTTCGGCCCACTCGCTGCCGGAGGCGGACTTGGCCACTGCGGTGTGCGGGGTGAGCAGACCGTAGTAGCCCATGCGGAAGATCTGGCACGCGGCGGGCACGGGCAGCGCGGCCGCCAGGATGCCGAGCGTCTTGCGCGGCGAGTACACGAGCAGGACGAGGCCGGTGAGACCGCCGTAGAGCGCGAGCTCTGGGCGGACCAGCCACGACAGCCCGCACCAGAAGGCCAGCCAGTAGCCGACCACGGGGGCGGCGCGGCGTGCGGTGCCACCCGCCCACTGGACGAGCAGCGCCCACCACGCGGCCAGCCACAGCAGGGACAGGCCCCACTCAAGGCCGGAGGTGGCGAAGTCGCGCGCGGGCGGCAGGGCGAAGTAGACCAGGATGCCCAGCGGCACCACCGCCGCGGAGCGCCAGAACCTGCCCGCAGCGTAGGTGGCCAGCACCGCCGCGACGACCGTGCACAGCAGCGCGAGCCACATCGCGATGGTTTCCAGGCGGGCGTCGCTGACCATCGCGAACGCGGTGATCAAGTACTGCCACAGCGTGGAGGTGTTCGCCTCCACGCGCTCACCGGCATTGAAGACTGGGCCATTGCCGGCCAGCAGGTTGCGCACGGTGCGCAGGACGATGAGGCCGTCGTCAGACATCCAGCGCCTGGTCCACCCTCCCCAAAATGCGAACACGCCCGCAATGGCACACGACAGCAGCAGCGTCACCCGGGCGTTGATCTTCATTGCGCCAATGTTACTAAGCCAGCGCTGGCACCACGTAAACTGCCAGCACAATGCACAGGATCCAGGCCGCGGCCAGCATCTGCAGCACGCGGTCTTCCAGGGCAATCTCGTCAGGCGCGCCGCCGTGACCACCGTCGACCTTGGCGGCGTAGCGCAGGATCGCGATGACGAACGGCACCATCGAAATCTGATACCACACCGCAGCCGCGCCCTCGACCGCGTTGGAGAGCTGGAAGCCCCACAGGGCGTAGCTCATCACCACAGCGGTGGCGGACAGCGTCCACACGAAACGCAGGTAGGTGGCGGTGTAGCCCTCCAGGGCCTTGCGGATCTTCGCGCCCGTTTCCTCCGCCAGCAGCAGCTCCGCGTAGCGCTTCCCGGAAGCCATGAACAGCGAACCGAACGCCGCGACCAGCAAGAACCACTGCGACAGTTCAATGTTCGCCGCCACACCACCGGCCATGGTGCGCAGCATGAACCCGGACGACACCAGCGCGATGTCAATCACCGGGATGTGCTTCCAGCCGAAGCAGTAGCCCAGTTGCAGCGCAATATAGATGCCGATGACGAGGGAGAGGGCGAAGCCGTCCGTCGCAAAGAAAGAAAGGCCAAGCGCGGCGAGGATGAGCACCACCGCCATGGCGTAGGCGAGGTTGATCGGCAGCATGCCCGAGGCGATCGGGCGGAAGCGCTTCGTCGGGTGCTGACGGTCACTGTCCACGTCGCGGGCGTCGTTGACCAGGTAAATAGAGGAGGCGCCGAAGCAGAACACCACGAACGCCAACAGCACATCCAGCGCGGTGTGGGAGGTCCAGGCCTCCGTTCCCGCCGCCAGCGGAGCCGCCAACACCAGGACGTTCTTCACCCACTGCTTCGGGCGAAGGCCCTTCACCATCGCATCGGGAAGATTCTTAGGCGGGACGCGGACCTGCTGGTAGTCGACGCCCTCGGTGTGGGGCTCCGGCTTCAAAAAGGGTTCGTGCGGTTGCGTGTTGCTCACTTCAGCTGCCTTTCCACCTCGATCGTCGCTTTGGCGCACCCGGCGCCGAGCAAAGCACCGACAATAGTATCCGTCGGGTAGTGGACGCCAAGGAGGTTGCGGGAGAACATCATCACTGGCACCAGCAGCAGCGGCCACTTCTTGCCCGTGATGTCCATCAGGTGTACCGCGGCCGCGCCCGTGTTCGTCGCATGCGAGCTCGGGAACGAGAGTTTCGACGGGGTGGCCACGCCAATGTTCACGCGAGGGTCATGCGGCCTTGGGCGGCGCACAATCCGCTTCACGACGACGCTCGCCGCGTGCGCCACGAACGTGCCCACGCCCAGCGCCAGCCACTTCGAGCGCCTCTTTGTATCGACGCCCGCCCCGAGCCCCGCGACGGCCAACCAGCCAAGGTCGTGCTCGCCGAAGTGGCTCAAACCCCTGGCAGCCTTGACTGCCGCCGGGGAGTACGCCGCGTTCTGGATCGCGACGAGGATATCAGCTTCACGCTTGCTCATCGAACACCTTCCCCCAGTTCTCTGCGCTGGTCAGCGCCGGTTTCGCGGCTGCGTACTGCTGGCGCAGCTCCTGCCAGCGCTCCTTGATCTCTTCCTGCAGCGCCTTGGTTTCGCGCAGCAGGTCGTCGGCAAGCGCCTTGTTGCGCTTGCGGAACGCTACACCCGTGCCTCCCGCCGTGGCCACCGTCGCCGAGTCGAGGCGGGCCAGCGTGAACCAGCGGGCCTCCTCCGCGGTGAGGTTGAGCTGCGGTGCCTCCCAGTGCTCCTGGTTCTCCTGGGTGAACTGGTGGCGCAGCGCCTTGACTGCCCACGGGATCTTCTTTAGCTTGGCCAGACGCCCGCCGATGTTCTTGGTGGGCACGCCCGGCGCGCCCGTCGGCGCGGGCAGCTCGGTTGCGGAGGCGAGGACCTTGGCGTCGTCGTAGTTGGCGCGGATCTTCTGGATGCGCGGCAGTGAGGTCTCAAGGATGTCGAAGAGTTGGTCCGGCCCGGCGAGGAAGTCCTTCATGGCTTCCAGCTGGATGGCCATGGTGGAGTACTCCATGCACATGATGTGCTTGTAGGTGGACTTCAGCATGTTCTTCAGCATCGCGTCCGGGGCCTCCGGGCCGTACAGTGAGGCGACGATGAGGCGGTTGCGCATGTGGAAGTACGCCTGCCAGTCGATGGCGTCGTCCTTATCGGCCCAGGCCATGTGCCAGATGGCGACGCCCGGCCACGTGACCGTCGGGAAGCCGGCCTGCTTGGCGCGCAGGGCGTACTCGTTGTCGTCCCACTTGATGAACAGCGGCATCGGCAGCCCAAGCTTCTTCGTGACGGCGCGCGGGAAGAGGTTCATCCACCAGCCGTTGTAGTCCACATCGACGCGGCGGTGCAGGGCACGCGACGTCGTCTTGCGCGGGTCCAGCTCCTCCTCTTCGGTGCCCAGGTAGCCCAGCGGGTACTTGGCAAAGTCGTGGTCGTACACCGCGTGCTCCGCGGCGCGGAACATGAACACATCCTTATCGACGGCCTCTCCCGTCGTCCGCAACTGCGACCGGTCCTGCAGGTTCAACATCTGGCCACCGACCAGGATCGGGGCCTTCGCGTAGCGGGCGGCCTGCACCGCGCGCAGGATCGAATCCGGTTCGATGGCGATGTCGTCGTCCATGTAGAGGATGTATGGGGCGTCCGTGGTGCGCAGCGCCTCGTACATGATGCGGCCGTAGCCGCCCGAGCCACCTAGGTTGCCCTGGCGGAAGATCTGCAGCTTGCCCTGCAGGTTCTTCTCCGCCTCCTTGAAGTCCGGCAGGTCCGCCGGGTGCTGATCGCCCTGGTCAGGCATCAGCACATCGGAGATCGATTCGAGCACAAAGGGGTCCTCTGCCAGCGCGTGCAGGGCGTTGACGGCGTCGCGAGGCCTATTGAACGTCGGGATACCCACCGCGACCTGCTTCGGCTCCGGGCCGGTAGTGCTGCCGTCCGGCATCGTCTGGGCCGCAGGCTCCTTGTCGGAGAACCAGCCCGCGTTGCGGATCGTCGTGTCGGACTCCGCCGTGACGTCGAACCACAGCCAGCCGCCGTCCTCGAAGTTGCGCAGCGGCAGCACGACCTCCAGCACGCCGTCGCTCGCCTCGGCGTTTTGGACAGCGATGCGCTTGCCGTCGTACTTCGAGCGGTAGATGGAGACAGTCGCCTGCCCCTCAACCTCCATCGCCAGCACAACGTTTTCCAGCTGCGACCAGCGCCGCCAATAGGATGCCGGGAACGCGTTGAAGTACGTCTCGAAGGAAACTTCCTCCCCGGCGGGGATGGATACGCTCGTCCGGTCCGCCCACGTCAAGCGCTGCTTGTTCTGCTCTGCCTCAATGAGGTACAGCATGCGGACGTCGTGCGGTTCGCCCTTCTTCGGCATCAGCACTCGCTGAAGGACTTCTACTGCAGTCGTGGTTTCCACAGGTCTCACTTTCGGTGCCTAATTCAAGTTTCGCCCTAAGCGTAGTGCGTTGAGAGCCGCCGGTGCATGTTCGGCGCTCTCATACGTGGTGCGCATAAAAATCTGGCGGGCACCAACCCTCTCGTTGGTGCCCGCCAGTTCGCGTTCGCGCTGCTTTAGTTCGATGCGCGGTCGATCGCCTCAAGGATCGTGCGCGTATCGTACGTGAGCAAGTATTTGAGGAACTTCATGACACTCTCCCTTCGGTTTTCATTTACTTTGTTGACCGTTTGTTAACTTGCTGTTCACTTTAAAGAATTAGTGGGTGGAAGTCAAGCATTTATTTTCACCCACTATCCTCCTTTTACGTTTCCGCAGGCCACGGCAGCTTTTCGACGCCCCCTTCGTTACCCCTGTGACTGGTGTGAAACTGTGCTAGGTTGCAACCATGAACCGCAAAGCCCTCGGAGCACTCGCCGCCTACTGCTGCGTCGTCATTGCGTTAACAATGTGTAAAGCGTTTTTCCGCATCGGCTACCTCTGGGACCCGGCCAACCAACGCCGCCGCGGCCTCTCGTTACAGCCCCTCGCCGAGCTTCACGACGCCCAATCCTGGTTCGCGCCCCTCTTCGGCTACGGCGGCAACATTGCCTTCTTCATCCCCGTCGGCGTGCTCGCATACGTCGCCTTCCGCGACGCCCGCTGGGCCGCCCTGTTCGGGTTCGGGCTGAGTGTGGCCGTCGAAACGGGACAATACCTCTTCGCGCTCGGCTATTCAGATATCGACGACCTCCTCATGAACACCGTAGGCACCCTGGTGGGCGTCGGCATCGCCCGCGCATGCGGCCCGCGACTGCACAGCTTTTGGATCGTGCTGGGCTACACGGTACCGCTCTGCTTCCTCGGTCTCATGCTCGCCGGCGAACGCCTCGGCGACCCCACCAAGGTCACCGAAGTCTACTGACATGCACTAGCCTTGCAACCATGGATTTTGTGATTGGCGGGGCAGGAATTTTACTCTCCGCGTTCGCGGTGATGTTCATCGCAGGCTCGACGGGCGCCATCAGTGCCGCCGCCTGCGCGATCATAGGCGTAGTGTTCCTTATTAAAGGTGCGCAACGCTAAGTTGATTCCTATGCTTCACCGTGTAAAACGTGCCTGCAGCGCCGTCGCCGCCGCCACGCTCTTCTCCCTGACCGCCATCGTCGCGTCCGCAACGCCCGCTTCTGCGCTAGACGTCTACTCCGGAGACTTCATCATGCTGCAGCACGCAAATGGTGCGACGAACCAGTGCAGCCTGACCACCGTCGCCCGGCGTGGCGACGCCCTCTACGGCATCACCGCAGGCCACTGCCTGCGCGGACGAGTGACTCGAGTTCTTGCCTCCGACGGCCGCACGCCGATCGCCTCAAACATGGCCGACTCGGGCTTTGTGGAACGGGGCAAAGTGATCGGCGAACCAGTGGACGACATCGGCTGGTTCCGCCTCGACCCCCATGTGCGCTACGCCCACGCCATGCGCGGCGGCAGCCTGACCACCGGCCTCCTGAATGTGGACACACCACTCATCAACGCGTGGCGGAGCGTGTTTCCCGTCCGGCCAGTTGCAGGACGCGCGCCAGTCACCGCCGCCCGGCCCGGCAGCTTCATCTGCAAAGACGGCAGCCGCACCGGCCGCACCTGCGGCTTCGTATTCAACGTGTACCCGCACAGCGGCGAGATCGTCGCGTTCCTCCCAGCAACGTCCGGGGATTCAGGCTCACCCGCCTACATCATGGAACCCGGCGGTAAGGCCCGCCTCGTCGGGGTACTCAGCGGCGTCGGATTCGGACAAACAGTCATCGACGCCATCGACCCCCTCCCAGCCGGACTGTACTAAGCAGCATCACGGTACCGACGGGAATAAGGAACACACAAAGGTTAATAATCGGCAGCGGCATCCCCGCCCGATATTCCTCCCATCGTGCCGCCGCCATCGAACCCCACCCGACCACCAGGCACACCGCGGCAACCCACACGGCCACAATTGCCTTTCTGTAGCCGCGCCCTCGCGCGGCTTGCGTGAACCAGGCCGCTCCGCCCAGCGCGAGCAGCACGGTGACCGCCTCCACGATGCCGGAGGCCAAGGTCATGGCGATGAAGTCCACGGAGTTGCCGAGCAGGACCTGCGTACCTATATCTAGCGCGAGGCACACAACCATCGCCGTCGCGTACGTCCGGAGAATGCTTCGAGGTTCCATGTGCACATGGTACAGAGGTTTGCCGTCCTGTCCCTTCGGAATGGTTCCCCATTATGTTTGCGGCGGCACTTGCTGCGTTTATCGCTACGTTTAATGAAACGTTCCTCAACGTCGGCTTCACCAACATCATGGCCGACTTCAACATTGGCGTCTCGACTGTCCAGTGGCTCGCCACGGCATACATGCTGGGCGCGGCCGTCATGACGCCTACCGCCGGCTTCTTCATCCGCCGCTTCAATACGAAGCCGCTGTATCTTGCAATGACGTCCACGTGGATCGTTGGTGGCGTCATCACCTCGACGGCCCCGAACTTCGCGGTGCTTCTGGTTGGCCGCGTGCTTCAATCTGTTGGCACTGGCCTGTTGGTGCCGGTCGGCATGATGATCGCGCTGACTGTCGTACCGCGCCCCAAGCTTGGCACGTTCATGGGCCTGATGGGCGCGATGACGACGCTCGGCCCCTCGGTGGCTATCTTGGCCTCAGGCATGATCTTGGAGTTTTCGACGTGGCGTGCCCTGTGCTGGGCGTTCACTATCCTGGCGGTCATCGTGTTCCTGGTTGGCCTGGCTACGGTGTACAACATCTCCGACGACGTGAAGGCGACGCTTGATGTGCCGTCGGTAACGCTGGTGGCGCTCGCGCTGTTAGGCATGCTCTACGGCATTTCCACGATCTTCGGCCCGGCGAAGCTGGCGGCCGTCGTCTCGCTGATCGTGGGCATCGTAGCGCTCGCACTGTTTGTGAAGCGCCAAAACGCTATCGCAGACCCCCTCGTCAACCTCACGCCGTTGTCGGTCTTCCCGTTCACCGCGGGCGTGATCATTAACGTTGTTGCGCTGATCATTGTGTTCTCCATGAACATCCTGATCCCGATGCACCTGCAGTCGGTGCAAGGCACGACTGGTTTGCAGGCGTCGCTCGTGCTCTTCCCGGCGATCCTGCTGGCGGTCATCTTCGGGCCAGTAGCAGGCAAGATCTACGACGCCAAAGGTGCCAAGCTCATCCTCCCGCTGGGCATGCTTCTGATGGCCGTGTTCACGCTGGCGGCGTCGTGGGCGATGGGCCAGGACACCCTGTGGATCATCACTGTGCTGTATATGCCCGCGATTCTCGGCTCAGCGCTGGCAATCGGCCCGGTGCAATCGTTCTCCCTGTCGTCGCTGCCGCGCGCGATGACCCCACACGGCGTCACCATCTTTTCGACGTCCTTCCAGATCGCCGGCTGCGTCGGCACCGCTTTGTCGACCGGTATCTACGGCGCGTTCGTTGCCTCCGGCAACGGTGCCGACGTCGCCGCGAACCGCGGCTTCCTCGTCGTCGGCGGTGTCCTGTTCGTGCTCGCGCTGATCGCGGTGGTGCTCGGGTGGACCGGCACCCGCGCGACCGCGCCTGCCCAGGAGCCTGTGTCCCCAGCGTCCCCAGCGTCCCGAGTCTCCGACACGCTGGTGGCGAAGCTCATGCAGGAAGACATCTACGCCCTGTCCCCGAATGACACGATTCGCCAAGCCCTCCACGTGTTCGTCGACAAGAGGATCTCCGGCGCACCGCTCCTCGACGCCAACCGCAAGCTGGCGGGCTTCGTCTCCGACGGCGACGTACTCAACGTGATCGGCGACTCCGTCCCAGCCTTCACCACTCCGTACGCGCTGCTCGCGCACAACGACTCGACAGAGTTCGGCACCGACGTCGCCGCCGTCCTCGACAGGCCGATCGCCTCCATCGCGACCAAGTCCGTCATCACCGTCGTAGGCATCATCAACCGTTCCGACATCAACCGCTACCTCGTCTCGACGTTCATCGCCCCGTCGGAGTGAAAACCGAATACTTTCTGCTAATGGGTAGGATTGGATTAAATGAGTAATTCGCTGGCCACCCTTTGAGGTGGCTCCGCACCCAAGCAAAGGCAGAAAAGTGAACAGCCGACAGCACCCAACATTTGTTTCGACTTTGTGGGCAACCTTATTTACCGTGCTTCTATTGATAATGGGGGGGGATTAGTCTCCCCCAAAGCCGCGGTAGCTGAACCCCCAACACCCCCTGAGCGGCAGGTCCAGAAGTGCTACGACGAGGGACGCATCCTGTACTGCGAGCCGGACACTCTGCAAGCGCTCATCAACCAAGCAGGTGCGACACCAACCCGGATTGAGATCGGAAACGGGACCGAAACCCTCGTGACCAAAACCTTGGTCATCCCGGCAGGTGCAGACATCGAGCTGGTGGACACCAACATTGTCCAGTGGAGCTCCAGCACCAACATCACTCGCGAGGACGGCGACTTCACCGGCAGCCTCATCCACGTTGAGAAGGGTGGCAAACTCACCCTTTCTGACGGCACCGGCAACGGCGAGGGGATCATTATTGACTCGCGTGCACAATACGAAAACGTGGTGAAGGGCAGCTCCTTCTCCCCCACTATCACCGTGGAAGGCGAGCTGGTGATGAACGCCGGCACCATCAAGGGTGCCCGAAAGATGAGCAGCATCGGCGAAGGCGCAGTTACTGTCAAAGGTAAGGACGCAAAGTTCACACTCAACAACGGAAAAATCACCGACAACCAGCGCAAGGAAGGCAGCCAGTTCGGCGCCGCGAACGTCGCACTTACCGACGGCGCCACCATGGTGATGAACGGCGGTGAGATTTCCAAGGGCCTGTCCCACTACAGCCCCTACGCATACGGCGAAGCCGGCGGCATCGGCGTCTTCAGCGGTGCCCACCTGACCATCAACGGCGGCACGCTCACCGAAAACACGGGTTGGGCCGGAAACATCAACGTCAGCCACTGGCTCGACGTAAGCAACGTGAAGCCTGGCGACGACACGTCGGACACACGCTCCACGCTGGAATTCAACGACGGCGCCATCACCAACGGAAAGGCAGCTTTTGCTGGCGGCGGCATTAACATTTTCGGCAATGCGGACGTCACTATGAATGGCGGCACCATCGACGGCAACTTCGCACCGAACGGCGGCGGTGTCAACGCGATGGACATGTACATCAACGGCGACCCGCGCACCTGGAAAGAGATCGACTCAGACGGCAGCAACTGGACGAAGAAGCACTTCGGCGAACGTAGGCCTGAAGAGTGGACAAAGATTTCCCCCGCCGGTTTCACCATGAACGGCGGCAGCATTACTAACAACAGCACTACCCGCACTGGCGGTGGTGTCAACGTCATCTCGAACGCCGTACACCTCAATGCCGGCTTGATCGAGGGAAACAGTGCCGACAATCAGGGCGGCGGCGTCTACGTCGCAACGAAGTCGTACACAGGCAACTTCATGGACACCCTCATCACCGACAACAAAGTGGCCCCCGGTAACTTCGCTGCCTTCGGCGGCGGCATTTGGCTCTGCCCAACAGGCAGCTTGATCACGTATGTCACGAACGGCGTGGCCATATTCGATAACCAAAGCCCTCGCACTTCGTCGGTCCCGCACTGGGGTGACGATCTCGCACATGACAACCTTGGATCTGCTCACGAAGCCCGTATCCGCATCAATCCGCGGATGCTCGGCGGCGGCGAACCAAGCTACTATAAGGATGGTTCACAGTCGTCGAATGGCACCCGGTTCTCCCCGGAAAACCCGGGCAAACAGCAGATCTTCGACGGCTCTGGGAGGGAGTCCGACGATAACGCGGACTACCGCGACGCCATTTCGAACGAAGGTCTAAAAACCATCGTCGACCCTGAGGCGAAAGAAGCGGCGAAGTCCTGGGCACAACTGAAAATCCAGAGGAACTCGGCACCACGCGGTGCCGGTGTCGGTTCAAACGGCGGGCTCAGCTTCGGTACCCCCGGAACCACCCAGGTGAAAGTGACCAAGGCGTGGAAGGACGCTGCTGGCAAGGACCTCGCCGAAGATAAGAAGGTTCCCATCAAGGTCCAGCTTGTTGGAAAAATTGGCGACGCCAAGTTCTATGTTGGCCAGCCAGCCGAACTCAACGCTGACAACAAGTGGACGTACGTCTTCACCGACCTGCCGAAGACGAAGACCGTCGACGGCAAACAGGTCGAGATCCAGTACTTGGTTGAAGAGCAGGGCATCGAAAGTACCGGCACCGTCACAATGGAAGGCAACGCGAAGGACGGCCTGACGCTGAGCGCACCATCTGCAAAATCAACGGTGCAGGTGCAACTGCTGGAGTCAGCTGCAGGTATGCCGAAAACCCCGGTGGGCGAACCTATCATGCTCAATGCCGAGAACGGCTGGAAGCACACTTTCGAGGGGCTTCCAGAAACGAAGGATGTGCGTGGCGACGGCACCATGGCGCCGCTTACCTACTCCTTCAGGGAAATCGGTGTAGCTGGATTCATGACGTCTATTCACGGTAATGCACAAGACGGATTCACCATCGACAACACGCATATCCCGCCACCAGTAACAACAACAGTGACGACGACAACAACCCCGCCCGCGGTAACAACGACGGTGACCCCGCCCCCGGTGACGACGACAACGACACCGCCTGCGGTAACAACGACGCAGACCACGACGGCAACCACCACAACCACTCCACCCGCCGTAACGACTACTCCGCCTGCGGTAACGACAACGCAGACCACGACGGCAACCACCACGACGACTCCGCCCGCCGTGACAACAACCCCGCCCGTGGTGACGACAACGCAGACCACGACGGCAACCACCACAACCACTCCACCCGCGGTGACAACGACCCCACCCGCGGTGACGACGACTGCTACACCGCCGACTGTGATCACTACGACTACTCCGCCTGCGGTAACGACGACGAAGACTACAACGGCGACCACCACGACAACGACGCCGTCGACCGTCTCAACGACGTCAACCACAACGGCGACTCCACCCGTGGTGACCACGACCAAGACCACTACCGCAACCCCACCGACGGTAACCACGACGGCGACCCCGCCGACGGTGACCACAACGGCGACCCCGGATAATCCACGTCCGTCACTCGCTCGTACCGGTGCGAATGTGGGTGTGACCGTCGCGCTGGCACTTGCACTGATCGGATCGGGTTTGGTGCTTATCCGACGCAAACGGTCCTAAGCTGAGGAAGGTGCGTAGTCGCCTGGCATGAGTGGCCCTGGAACTTGGTGAGCTCCAGGGCCACTGGTCTATGTTGACCAGGGCTTCCCCGTCACCAGAGGTGGGAGCCTTCGTTGTCTATATCCGCGCGGGTACTCATCCGTTAAACTCTGACGCAATGGTTTCAACCCGCCGCTTCGTCTGAGGGGAATAACATGCGTAGGCCTTACTACAGGACATCACGTGGACGCGTCATTGCAGGGGTCTGTGCAGGGCTCGCAGAACGCTACGGCCGTAAACCAGAAACAATCCGTTCGTGGTACGTAGTAGCGCAACTATTTGGCGTGCCCATCATTGCCACCTATATTCTCCAGTGGTTGTTGTATCCGCTCGACGATAATCCTGAGCCTCCAGAACCTGAGCAACCTGCAGGGTGACCAGCCAAGAGACGAGGCGGCGTGCCAGGTACCGCGCCCCCCTCACCCACCCGAATCTATTGGCAACATCCTGCACGTACAGGTGCAATCCCGTACATTTATGGCATATCTCTTAGTAGCTCCATGCCGCTAGGTTTTCCGACCATACGACAGACAAGTTCGCGGGGCGCCGATATGTTTCATTTCCTTCCGTTACTAGCCATTCTTCTCGACTACTTCCTCGAATTTCCTGATACATCATCGGAGCCTGAGACACCACTAGCGAGCATCATCAGCGTCTTCGGGACGTTTTCGGCGTTGGTGTTTGGAATAGCGGCGCTACTCTTGCGGCCACTACCCCGGAAGTTTTCAATTATTGCCAGTGCTGGCGGCCTGCTGGGCCTCATCGCAATCATCGTCCCCATAGTCCTTGCCCCCAGCCCAGAATCCTTTATGCACGTCTGGATACCACTCCCAGCGGGGTTACTACTCGCAGGAATCTACGTCCTCATCATTTCCCGTATAGAGCAGACCAATCCCTCGTTCGTGCTCCGCCAAGATACGAGCAGGCTGTCAATCCCCGGCGCGATCACGGCAGCCTTTCTCATTCTCGCTGCGTGGCGGCTCATTACTGCCCATGCGTGGCCGTACCCCGAGACAATCTTGGTAGGCGCCGTGTGCGCCCTGGCCACGCTCGTGTTTTATGAGATGAATTGGAAATTCTTAGTTGGCGCAGTGGTCATTATCCAAGCTGCGCAAATATTTTATGCCGTACTTCCGCTCGAGGCATACATGCTCTATGAAGCATGCACCGCCGTCAAGGCCGCTTGCGTTCTCGAGATTATCCGCGCAGGCATCCGCGCACGCCTACTGAAGCAAGCAACGCGCAGCGAATCCCGCGTAGCCACTGAGGAATAACTGGGGTTGCCCGCAAATCGTGGACACGTAGTGGGGCTACCTAGTGTTTAGGCAGCTATTTCTTTTCTACTGGTGGTTAGACCAATGTGGTTTTCGAAGTCGACGGGGCTGACCATTCCTAGTGCAGA
>NZ_MLAL01000007.1 GCF_001875665.1 Corynebacterium sp. NML130628
GCGGCGGGGAAACGCCCGGTCCCTTTCCGAACCCGGTTTAGCTAAGCCCGCCCGCGCTGATGGTACTGCACCTGGGAGGGTGTGGGAGAGTAGGTTACTGCCGGCCTTATAATTTCATGGTGGTGGATGTGATACCCGCTTTTTGGTGGGTGTTTACGTCCACCACCTTTTTGTGCTTTGTGTGTGGGGGTGGGGTGCCCCACGTGCCGGGGATGTGCGTACCAGATTCCTGTGCGCAGGAGGCGTGTACTGGGCAAATGCCACGACGTAGTCCCGAAGACCCGGAATGTGGTGCAGTAAATGTTGTGGTGGTGGGGGTGTGCACCAGATTCTTAGGGTTCGTGGTACACCGCGGTGTGTTGTGCCTGGTCACCTGTGCGTGGTGTAGGAATGTGGTGCACAGGATCGTTGTGGTGGTGGGGGTGTGCACCAGATTCCAGGTTTCGTGCCTCACCGCGCCGCGTTATGCCTGGTCTCCTGCGTGCGACATTGGAATGTGGTGCACAGTAAACGTTAAGGCGGGTGGGGGTGTGCAAAGGAAGCCCGCAGCCTCAACGCCTTGGAAGCAAGCCAATCAAGGGCGCTATTTAAAATGCTGCGTGGCTTCGCATCACGCCGAGTCCAGCGAATGCGACTCCTACTGCGAGCGTCCACAGCAGGTACTTTAAGCATTGGATGTACCGGCGCTCTTTGAGCAGCATGCCGGCCTCTTTAGCAAGCGTTGACCAGGTGGACAGTGCTCCGGCGAAGCCTGTCCCTACGAAGACTGCCCATAGGGGACCCATTGCTACGGTGAAACCTAAAACCATTGATGCCGCGGCGTTGGCGGTAAACGTCCCCTTGCGGGGTGGGAGAGCGGAACTGATCCACCACCGGGTGACTCCCCCTAGCACTCCGCCGAGAAATACTGCTGGGATCGCGACTGGTTCGATGTTCATTATCGGCCGTTCGCCTCCTTGTGGTCCTTTGCGGAGTCGCCGAGCCACCAACCGGCAATACACAGTAGGACGCTGCTGAGAACGTACGTTAGTGCGGTGAGTGCGGTGGTTTGGGCGGCCGCGACGGTGAGGGCGGAGAACGTCGTGAAGCCTCCGAGGAATCCTGTACCGAAGAGGGGGCCGGGTCGGAAGTAACCCATTGCGAAACTCCCCACGACGTTGATGCTTAGCGTTACGAGAAAAGCGACATGTGGTGTTGTGGGGAGCACCGCAAGGAGTCCTGCTGTGAGCAGGTAGCGTGCCAGTGCGCCTGTACCGGCCCCTAGTCCCACTGCAAGTGGCTGGTTGGACTCAATGTTTCGTAATTGCACACTCGCAGTCTACTAGGACGTTTTATGCCCAATTCATGCCTTGTTGCTTCACGAAGGCGGCGATTTCGTCGGGGCTGCGTCGAAGGTTCGGATCGAACTTGAGGTATTCGCGGGTCTCGCGTGCGACCAGTCCGGAGAGCAGCAGTAGGCCGATGAGGTTCGGGATGGCCATCAGGCCGTTTGCGAGGTCGGAGAATGTCCAGATCAGTTCCAAGTGGGTGGTGGCGCCGAGGAATGCGACGGCTGTGAAGAGCAACTTGTACGGCAAGGACGCCCACTGTCCGAAGAGGGCGGTTGCTGCTCGCTCGCCGTAGTAGGACCATCCCAGGATGGTGGAGAAGGCGAAGAAGATGAGGGAGACGGATACGATGTCTCCGCCCCAGGTTCCGGGCAGCACGGTGGAGAATCCGCGAGCGGTCATGACGGCGGCTTCTTCGCGACCCAAATCCCAGGTGCCAGAGGTGACGATGACAAGGCCAGTAATAGTGACGACAATGATGGTGTCGATGAACGTTTGGGTCATGGACACGAGGGCTTGGCGGGATGGGTGTTGGGTTTTTGCGGCTGCTGCAGCGATGGCGGCGGAGCCCATGCCGGACTCGTTGGAAAAGATACCGCGGGCAACACCGAACTGGATCGCCATCATGATTGTGGAGCCAACGAAACCGCCGGTGGCGGCCGAGCCGGTGAACGCGTCGTGGAAGATTAACGCAATGGCCGCGGGAATCTGGTCGGCCATCAGTACAAGTGCGAGGATGCCTCCACCGACGTACAAGACAATCATGAGAGGGACGAAACCTGCGGTGATTTTGCCGATGCCTTCAATGCCGCCCAAGATGGCGGCCCCGACGCCGATGAAGATGAGGATGCCGGAGACGGTTGGGTCGATACCGAATGCTTCTTGCATGCCGGCGGCGATGGAATTGCCCTGGGTGAGGTTCCCGATGCCAAAGGATGCGATGACGGTGAAGAGCATGAACGCTACTGCTAGGAGGGTGCCTAGTGGTCCGGGAATGCCTCGTCGGAGGTATTCGTGCGGGCCGCCTTGCTGGCGTCCTTTGGCGTCTGTAGTACGGAACCGGACACCGAGGTAGGCTTCGGCGTATTTGGATGCCATACCCACGATGCCCGTGACCCAAATCCAGAGCAGCGAGCCGGGGCCACCAATCGAGATCGCTGTGGCTACGCCGACGATGTTGCCGGTGCCGACTGTTGCGGCGAGGGCCGTCGTCAAGGCTTGGTAGTTGCTGATGTCGCCGGAGCCTTCTTGATTCTTATCGACGAACGCGTGCCGGGTTGCGCGGCCGAGTGTTCGGAATTGGATGCCGCGCATGCGGACCGTCAAGAAGAGGCCAGTGCCGAGCAGGAGCGGGATGAGCATGAAAGGACCCCAGACGAACGAGGCGATTGTTCCGAGAGTTTCATTGAGTTGCGTAGCCATCGTGGTCCTTTCGCTATGAGGTGTGGGGCAGGTTACCTTTTTGGCGATAACGTGATTGAGATAATAGACACATAATCCCGTGTGCGTAAGCGTTTGTGGGATTTTCTGGCAGAAGCGCCGAAAAAAGGGGAAGATGGGTGTGTACTTATCGAAAGGATGTTGTCGTATGGCTCATGAACGCGCTGGCCAGATTGCCCGCCCGGAAGATTTGATCGATATTGCGTCGCTGGTGACGGCTTATTACACCCGTGACGTAGACCCGAACAACCCTGACCAACAGGTCGTCTTTGGCACTTCTGGCCACCGTGGTTCTTCGTTGGATAACGCGTTTAATGAGACGCACATTCTGGCGACCACGCAGGCGATCGTCGATTATCGCCGTGAGCAGAACATCGGTGGGCCGGTTTTCATTGGGCGCGATACGCATGCGCTGTCTGAGCCCGCGATGGTTTCGGCGCTTGAGGTGCTGTTTGGCAATGGCATTGAGGTGCTTGTCGACGCCGCGGGGCGCTACACGCCGACACCGGCAGTGTCGCACGCAATCTTGTCGCACAACGCGAAGCTCTCTGGTGGGGTCACGGGTACCGATCCGAAGCGTGCGGATGGCATTGTGATTACGCCGTCGCACAATCCGCCGCGTGATGGTGGGTTTAAATACAATCCGCCGTCGGGTGGTCCGGCTGACACGGACGCGACTGACTGGATCGCGAAGCGGGCCAACGAGTACATCGCAAAGGGTATGGAGGGCGTGAAACGCTCCGCGGCGTCGGGTGTGCTCGATGAGCGTGCGCAGCGCTACGACTACCTGAACAACTACATCAACGACTTGCCGAACGTGGTCGACATTGAGGCGATCCGGAAGTCCGGTCTGAGCATTGGTGCGGACCCGATGGGTGGAGCGAGCGTCGATTATTGGGGTGCGGTCGCCGAGACCCACGGCCTGAACATGACCGTGGTGAACCCGGAGGTCGACCCGACGTGGCGTTTCATGACGCTCGATACCGACGGCAAGATTCGCATGGATTGCTCTTCACCCGACTCGATGGCCTCGCTGGTGCACAACCGCGATAAATACGATATCGCTACTGGCAATGACGCTGATGCGGACCGACATGGCATCGTCACGCCAGACGCCGGCCTGATGAACCCGAACCACTACCTCGCTGTCGCGATTGAGTACTTGTTCTCGCACCGCGAAGGCTGGGCGAATAACACTGCGGTGGGCAAGACCTTGGTGTCTTCTTCGATGATTGACCGCGTTGTGGCGTCGCTCGGACGCAAGCTTGTCGAGGTCCCGGTTGGTTTCAAGTGGTTCGTCCCAGGGCTTATCGACGGCACCGTCGGCTTCGGTGGCGAAGAGTCTGCGGGTGCGTCCTTCCTGCGGAAGGATGGCACGGTGTGGTCGACGGATAAGGACGGTTTGATTCTGGACCTGCTCGCGGCGGAGATTACCGCTGTGACGGGGAAGACGCCGTCGCAACGCTACGCTGAGCTCGCTGAGAAGTTCGGTTCCCCGGCGTACTCGCGCATCGACGCCCCGGCGAACCGCGAACAGAAGGCGACGCTGAAGGCGCTTTCCCCTGAGCAGGTTACCGCAACGGAACTTGCAGGCGAGCCCATCACCGCGAAGCTGACCGAGGCTCCGGGCAACGGTGCCCCGATTGGTGGCCTGAAGGTGACGACGGACAATGCCTGGTTTGCTGCGCGGCCGTCGGGTACTGAAGATAAGTACAAGATTTACGCCGAAAGCTTCAAGGGCAAGGAGCATTTGGCGCAGGTCCAGCAGGCTGCGAAAGAGCTTGTTGCGCAGGTACTGGGCTAGAATGACCTCTCGTGACTGAGATACACGAAACCAACAAGACAAGAAGCAGGCTGCTGGAAATCGCGTCAGCTGCGGCGCGATTCGGGCTGGCAGCCGTGTGGATTGTCGCAGGGTGGACCAAGATTGGCGCCCATATGGAAGTGACGCAAAACATTATTGCGTACGAGATTTTCACTCATGAGTGGTCGAATATTTTGGCGCAGTGGATTGGTCCCCTGGAGCTCGCCGGTGGTCTGTTCCTACTGGCGGGCATCAAGCTGCGCGAAAGCGGCTGGGTGTCGATTGTGGTCCTGGTGCTGTTTATCATCGGGATGTACTCGGCGTGGTCGCGCGGTCTGGTTATCGACTGTGGGTGTTTCGGCCCGCAGCCGTCTGATGAGGGCACGAACCTCATTGAGACCATCCTGCGTGATTTCGTGCTGATCACGGTGACCTTGTTCATGATTTACGTCCCGTACAAGAAGTTTGCGATTTATCCATAGCCACATCCACCGATTAAGCTGTTGGGCAATTTCCAACGTCAAGGAGTGAATACGTGACTACGCGTAAGGTGCAAAACCCGAACGAGAAGAACGGTGCCGGGTTTATTTGGGCAATTGTCGCTGTTATTGTGATTGCGGCGCTCGTGATCGGCCTGATTTTCTTCAACGGTAAAAAGGACCGCGAGGCCGCCATGGCTGAGAACATGATCGACACCAGCGGCATCACTGTCAGCTGGAACGAAGACGATCACTTCATTCGTCTCGCAGCAGAAGGTGTCGACGACGCCCCGATGGCCGAGCTTTACGAGGACTTTTCGTGCACGCACTGTGCGGACCTCGCAGTCGCGACTGATAAGGACATGATCGAAAAGCTGCGCGAGGGCAAGATCGAGGTCGAGCTGCGTCCGATGGTGACGCTCGACGGCCTGACCAATGGTCACTCTACGATGGGTCTGGCTGCGGAGCTGGCACTCGTCGCAAATAATGAGCCAGCTGCGATGATGAACCTGCGCGACCACCTGATGGTAAACCAGAAGGACGTGTACTCGAAGGTGACCGACGACGACCTTGCTGACCTAGCCCGCGACTACGGTGCTGGCGACAAGGCAGTCCAGGATATCCGAGACAAGGCCTACTACGACGCGGCGCGCGCAATGTCGAACGGCAACATCAAGCTGCAGGAAGAGCGCACCGGTGAGGCGTGGACCCCTCGCGTCATGGTTGACGGCAAGGACGTCGAAGGCGACCGCGACGACTGGGTGAACACTGTCGCAAACAGTAAATAAGTCCTGCGAGTGTTGTCTGGCCATGCGATTTGTGGCCAGGCAGCCTCCACGTGTAATGTGGTGGAGGCTCGCAAGAGTGCGGGGCTATGGCGCAGTTGGTAGCGCACCACACTGGCAGTGTGGGGGTCACGGGTTCGAATCCCGTTAGCTCCACAAGAGGGAAGCTCCCCGTTAGCTGAAGTATCAGTTAACGGGGAGCTTTTTGCGTTGGGGGTCTTGTCGGACAAGTGTGGATTCCTTGACACTCCCCCTATTGGTGTGACGTGATGCTTTTAATATATTGGCAGTGATGCATTTCTCTTCCGCCATGCTATCTTAAGGAATAGTCATATGTTCCATAATGATGCTGTTTTGGTCTAGGAGGGCCAATGAAACCAAGAACGTATAAGAGCATCTTGGGGTTGTTACTGACAATCATTTTGGTGATTTCGGGGAGCACTGCGCCTACAGCGCAGGCATTCACCAACTCGGATGTCATGTATCTGACGTTTACTCCAGAGCCTGCGGTGGAAAAACCGCTCACTACCTACCGTGTGGACTATTGGGCGAACGGGGAGTCCAAAAAGCGGCAGATGTTTTCAAGCGTCACGCCCAGCGGTGACCTGTACACCTCGATCGGTTCCGCAAAGGGGCCACTCAACTTCCAGGTGTATCGCATGGACACTTCGTCGCTCCAAGAGGGACAGGCAGAAAACCGGGTCTGGGAATCTTCGGTGTTCACCGGGGTCAAGCTTGGTAATTCGGTGTGGGCGAAGGCGGATGCGTGCACGTATAGCTACAATTCGGAAGGCCCGTTCAAGACGGGGAAGCAATGCCAGCTCCAGGTCAGTTTCACGCCGGATCCTGCAGTTCCGGAAGGCGAATACAACCTTTGGGCGTGGTACGAAGGCGAAGACGGGGTCGCGATTCCGTTTACCGGGAAGAACGCCTCCGGCCAGCTGACTGCTGAAGTGCCTGTTGCGGCTACACGCGACAGGGTGAACTTGTTGGTTCGCCGCTCCACGGCAAGCAATGATTGGGAGTGGAAGTCTCAGGAACTACGCGATATTCCGATTCCGGGGAGAATCTCGATCGATGCGGACGGCAACTATCAGGTGGGGGAAGTCGGACAGCCTGAGGAATCCAATGATTTGCCGAAGCAGGTGACGCTGACCGTCCACTACCAGCGACGCGACAACAATTACGAGAATTGGAACGTGTGGACTTGGTTGCCTGGTCCGAAAAATGCTCATAGGGTAGATTTCTCGGATGATCACACTGCGGTCATCACACATGAGGACTCTAAGGGGATCGAGCGGGTTGGTCTGATCGTTCGGCGCTCCACCCCTGGACAGGACTTCGCCGAGAAGAACTCCCCTGAGGATCTCTTCGTTACCGACTTCCCAGATGGGAAAGCAGAAATCTGGCTTGTGGAAGGTGATCCTAAAATCTATTACTCGGAAGACGACGTGCCGTCGACACATGAGGACCACTGCTCAATGCTGCACTCCGCAGAGTTTAATGAGAAGTACTTTTACGACGGCGACCTCGGCGCGATCTACAGCCCGGAGAAAACCACGTTCAGGTTGTGGGCCCCTACAGCTCGCGAAGTGAGCTTTGTAAACTACTCCGACAACGGTGCCGTCACGCCTATGACGAAGGGCGAAAAAGGAACCTGGGAGATCACGCTTGACGGAGATCAGAAGGGCGTCGAATACCGCTACCGCCTCGGGTTCAAGGACGGAACAATCAATGAGGCCGTTGACCCATACGCGCGTGCGGTTACCGCGAACGCGACCCACACAGTGGTGATCGACTCGGAAAACACCGTCCCTCATAACTGGGACGGCAAGCGGATGGCCCCATTTTCTTCGATGAAGGACGCCATCATCTACGAAGCGCATGTGCGCGATTTGACCATCGGTCCGGACAACGGCATTGAGCACAAGGGCAAGTTCCTGGGGCTCACCGAAGCTGGGACGAAGACGAAGGCGGGCAATCCGTCGGGCTTGAATTACTTGAAGTCGTTGGGTGTGACCCACGTGCAGTTGCTGCCGATCTACGATTTCGGGTCCGTGGATGAAACCGGCGACCTTTCGTTTAACGCCCAGTACAACTGGGGCTACGATCCACAAAACTACAACGTCCCTGAGGGCTCGTATTCGACGAACCCCATGGACCCAACCGCGCGGGTCGTTGAGCTGAAATCCATGATTAATACGCTGCACGACAACGGGCTGCGCGTCATCATGGACGTTGTCTACAACCATGTGTACAACCCGGCGAACTCTCCGCTGCAGCAGACTGTTCCGAACTACTATTTCCGGATGGATTCGGAGTGCAACTTCCACGACGGCACCGGAGTTGGCAACGAAACTGCCTCCGAACAGTTGATGATGCGGAAGTACATCGTTGATTCGGTGAAGTACTGGGCCAAACAGTACGGCGTCGACGGCTTCCGTTTCGACCTCATGGGAATCCACGATGTTGAGACGATGAATGCTGTGCGTGAGGCGCTCAACGAGATTGACCCTTCGGTAGTCATCCTCGGCGAGGGTTGGGAGATGGGGAACCACCCGGCCGGCGTGCTCGGTGCGAACCAGAAGAACGCCAAAAAGCTGCCAGGTATTTCCTTCTTTAACGACCAATACCGCGATACGGTCAAGGGCGATAACTTTGAGCTGGCACACACGGGCTTCATCAACGGTGCGAATGAGAATAAGCGATCGTGGGATCTGCTGAACAACATCAAGGGTGCCCAGCATGTTCGTGATTACCTGGGCCCAGAACAGTCCGTGGTGTACAACGAAGCCCACGACAACTACACGATGTTCGACAAGCTCAAGGGCAGCATGCCACAAGCGACCGAAAAGGAAATCGCCCAGCGGCACATGCTTGGCACTGCAACCCAGTACCTGTCGAACGGCGCGGTGTTTATTCATGCTGGGCAGGAGTTCTTGCGCACAAAGTCGGGCGACCACAACTCCTATAAGTCGCCTGACTCGGTGAACGTGTTCGACTATGATAGGGCCGAGCACTTCGCGAAAGAAGTGAAGTTCTTCCGCGATTTGAATAAGTTCCGCGAGCAGTATGATTTCATGCGCCAGCCGAGCTACGACGCGATCAACAACACGTACACGCATAAAATTGACGGTACGAACAGTGCAGATGCAGACAGCGTGGACACAAACCACGTTGGTTACACTGTGAAGAATGCGTTCCCAGGCAAGTCGAAAGCTGAAAAAGAAGGTATCGACGCCTTCTCTTACGTGAACGCCGCTACTGAGCCTTGGCAGGCGCCGTTGCCAGCAGGCGATTACGAGGTGATGATTCAGGGAATGGACGTGTACGACACGCCTGTTCCTTTGACATCAGACGGCACTGTGACCGTTCCACCGCTGAGCGTTTTGCTGTTGAGGGATGCTCCAGCGCCGGAACCGAGCGAAACTCCGACGTCTACGAGTGAGGAGCCGAAGCCAAGCACCAATGCGAAGCCAAGTAGCAGTGTGAAGCCTGAACCAAGTACGAGCGCGAAGCCGAGCTCCAGCGCTAAGCCGGAACCGAGCCCGAGCACGACGCCGACTACGGTTACGAGTGAGGAGCCGGAGCCGAGCTCTAGCGCGAAGCCAAGTAGCAGTGTGAAGCCGGAACCGAGCACGAGCGCGAAGCCAAGTAGCAGTGTGAAGCCGGAACCAAGTACGAGCGCGAAGCCAAGTACCAGTGCGACGCTGACCACGAGTACGAGCGAGGAACCGAAACCAAGCACGTCCACGAGTGAGGAGCCGACGCCGACTACGGTTACGAGTGAGGAGTCCGAGCCAAGCACCAGTGTGAAGCCGAGTAGCAGTGTGAAGCCGGAACCGAGCACGAGCGCGAAGCCAAGTGAAAGCTCGAGTTCGGGTGGCATCTGTTCCAGCAAGGGATCGAGTCACAGTAGTCAGACAGAGCAGGGCAGCAGTGGCCCTGCAGTCTGCGGAGTCATGTTCACAGCGCTGTTGCTCTTTGTGTTGGGAATCTTGGCGAATTTTCCGCCGGTGAAAGATCAGATCGACCAGTGGCTGAGTCGTCTGTGATGCGTTGACAACCTGGGGTACGCGGGCCGTTGCTCCAGGTGCCATGCTTTCTGATATTGACCGCCCTTTGAAGGAAATTCTGCTTCTTTCGGGGGCGGGTACGCCCTTCATAGGCGCCTACGTCTTTATCGCGTATATTTGATTGGGGCGTGTATTCCAGTACAATCGCAATGTCAGCGCGTATTTGTGCGTGCGGGGCTATGGCGCAGTTGGTAGCGCACCACACTGGCAGTGTGGGGGTCACGGGTTCGAATCCCGTTAGCTCCACTACTAGGACGCTCATTTTGATACAAAGTGAGCGTCCTTTTGGTTTGCCTAGAATGGCTGTGTTTTGGCTTGTCAGGGGGGTATGGGACTTCCTACCTGGCTGTTAGACGCGGGGCAGGGCGTGTTGGAGTGATCTGGGCGGCGGATTTCGCGTCCGAGAAGCGAATCTGGTTTTCCGACCTCGAAGGCGTCAAAAAGTACTTGATCTTCGTCAAAATCTTGCGTTGAGCCTAAGCGGAAAGTGAAGCTGAGATACGCTTCAGATAATCTCTCAGGTCACGGTGTCATCAGATAGACTCGAATGCATAATTGCGGGTGCTGCATTTGCACATAATGTGAGGATACGATGGTTGTCAAAGTGAATGCGTCAGAGCTGGAAGACAGTGTCATTTCGGGCGAGGTGGTAGTTAAGGACGGGCGGCTTCTAGACTACATCTCGGGGCGGGAAATTCCGGCGACTCCTGAAGAGGTCGGAGCTGTTCAGCCTTTCGCTCGGCAACTTGTCGAAGATTACGGTTACCCTAAGGAGCTCATTCGAACTCGTCCCCAGTGGCATGTCAAAGCGAGTCCTTCGGATAGGGCGAAGAGCTATCCAGTCGATATCGCGGTATTCGCGGATGATCCGCAAAGGGACGACTCCCTCTACATCGTTGTGGAATGTAAGAAGCCGCACCGAAAGGATGGACGTGATCAGCTTGAGGACTACCTCCGGCTTTCTAGGGCATCACTCGGTGTTTGGACCAATGGAGCTGAGCGTCTATTCCTGCGTAAGCGGGAAGCGAATGGCAAAGTAACTTTCGAGGAAATCCCGAACATCCCGCGTTTTGGGCAGAGGGTTGAAGATATTGGTCTGTTTAAGAGGGCTGATCTTCGGGCGACCCATAACTTGAAGGCAGTATTCCGTTCAGTGCGAAACTATCTCGCTGCGAACGCAGTTGGGATGACGAGAGACGAACCATTAGCGCAGCAGATCATCAACCTTATTTTTTGTAAGATCTATGATGAGCGCTTTACTCGTAGGGACGCGGTTGTGAGTTTCAGAGCCGGTGTAGGCGAAGATCCGTCCGATGTAGCCAAGAGAATCAAAGGTATCTTCGCTCAGGTCGTGGCGACTTATGATGACGTCTTCTCCAAAAGTGACCGCATCGATCTAGACGATCGTTCCATCTCATACGTAGTCGGTGAGCTCCAACAGTATGCGTTGATTGAATGTGAGAGAGACGTTGTCGGTGATGCTTTTGAGACTTTCATTGGTCCTTCGTTGAAAGGGAGCCAGGGGCAGTTTTTCACTCCTCGAAACGTCACTAATCTGGTTCGCTCTCTAGTGAGGCCAAAGATCGGTGAAAGGATTCTCGACCCAGCATGTGGAAGTGGAGGATTCCTGGTTGAGGCAATGCGGGCACTGTGGTCTGAGGTTGATGCTCAAGCTGATGACCTTGATTGGCCTGATAATGAGCGGGAATCAGAAAAGCAGAAAGCGGCGATCCGTCAGCTCCGAGGAATCGATAAAGATGAATTCCTGAGTAAGGTTGCCAAAGCCTATATGGCGCTCCTCGGTGATGGGCGGGGTGGCGTATTCTGCGAGAATTCACTCGTTCCAATGTCAGAGTGGAGTCCCAAGACCAGGCAAGAAGTGGCCGTTGGTGAATTCGATGTCATCATGACTAACCCTCCCTTCGGGAAGAAGCTCAGGATTACTGAGTCAGGCATTCTCGAACACTATGACCTTGCCCAGAAGTGGAAGAAAGCGCGAGGCTCAGATTTATATGCGATGAGCAGTAAGACGCTGGATGCACAGACTCCTCAGATCCTTTTCATTGAGCGGTGCCTAAACTTGCTCTCGGATAACGGACGAATGGGCATTGTGTTGCCAGAATCTATGCTCTGCAACCCCTCACACCGTTACATCATGCAGTATATCCTCAGTAGGGGTACGATCCGAGCGGTCATTTCGGTGCATGAAGATCTGTTTCAGCCATACACCCATGCCAAGACTGCAGTAGTTCTCATCGAGAATGGGAGAGAGCCTGAGGGAGAATCCCATGAAGTGTTCATGGCTGTAGCCCGCTGGTGCGGTCACGATTCAAGGGGCCATTCGATTCCGTATGATGATCTGCCGAAGATTTCTGAGCGATGGGAACGTTACGTTGGAGGAGAGGAGCTAGATTTTGACCACTTGGGATTTGTGATCGATTCGAGCGACATTCGAGACCATATTTACCTACCGAAGTACTACAATCCTGAAATCCAGGAATCTATTGAAGCGTTATCGGAAACGCACGACCTAGTCAGACTTGGTGACTTGGCGGACTCTGGAGCAATTGAAGTATCCACTGGTGATGAAGTTGGGAAACTAGCCTACGGTACAGGTGACATTCCTTTTATCCGGACCAGCGACATTGCGAACTGGCAGATTAAAGGTGATCCGAAGCACGGCTTGAGTGAAGAAATATACAATTCGCTTTCGGAGAAGCAAAATGTAGAACCGGGCGACATCCTTATGGTTCGAGATGGGACCTATCTGGTTGGTACCTGCGCCATTGTGACAGAACTCGATTGGCGCATCGTCTATCAGAGCCATATTTTGAAATTTAAAGTTGTGGACAAGGAAGTCATGCATCCCAACTTGCTCTTGGCCCTGCTGTCGACGCCGCTGGTTAAGTCTCAGATATTTGCAAAACGTTTTACACAAGACATTATTGACACGCTTGGTTCTCGGTGGCAGGAGCTGATTCTGCCAGTTCCCAAAGATTTAGATCTCCGTGATGAGATAACTCAAAACGTGACGAAGACGATTGAACTCCGCAGAAGTGCTTCGGAACTTACGTGGCAGACAGTGCAGAAGATCGCCCCAGTTGGTGTTGGAGATGGTGTTTTCGAAGATGACGAAGATTATGGATTCGGAATTCTGAACCGATGACGAAGGGCGGGCAGGGCTAGGTTGCTCATTGTCTAACAGGCTACTCGTCGGTAGCAGATGCTACTGTCCAGCCACCCTTTCGCAATGAGGACCTTACTCCAGCAGCTTCAAGATCTGTCTGGGTGTGTTTCGTAATTGGCAGGGGTCATGTGCGTCAGTGACGAAGTGAACGCCGTCCCCAAAAGAGATTGTTCCCAGCCGGTCAAGGAAGCACGGATCAGTGTGAAAGGGGAGACGCTAACTGTGTTTTGATGGAGCAACAAGATCTGCTCCGGCCATCATTTTGTAGTGTGTACTTGTCCCATGAGGGTGAAGATGAGTTGGAATATGCGGCGCAGCTAAGCTGGGTCGTGATCGTCGACGATGAGGTAGGGGTCATCTTCTAGTCCGCTCTTGTGGTGGCTGATGCAGGTGAGCATGGATGTGACGAGGTAGTAGTCGGCCAGCTCGACTCTACCTTACCTTCAGAATCGGTTGGAAGTGACGAACCGATTTCTTTATCGATTCCTCGGAAGCGCTGAAACCAGAAACGCCTAGGATAAGGTCCAGTGCACACCCCTGAGAGGCGGTTGCACCCACCTTGTCACTCCGTGCACCCACCTCGAACCTTGTATCAAAATGAACGTCTAAGTAACAGATAAGACCGCAGGTTGCTTATGACCTGCAGTTTTTGTGCTCGCGAATCGGCGCGGTCACTGTGACGCGTTTGCCGTCGCGCAGCGTGAACTCCAGCCAGTAGGCGTGCAGGAACATCCGCTGGGCGTGCGTGCGTGAGCCGTACGCGCGGTCGCCGATGATGGGGTGGCCTTCGTGGGCGGCGTGTAGGCGGATTTGGTGGCGTCGTCCAGTGATGAGCTCGGCTTCGACGAGCGTATTCGGCCCGCGGTTTTCCACGCGGCGGAATCGTGTGTGTGCGGCGTCGCCGTCCTCTCGCACAACCATAGTTTTCGACGTCCGCGCGATCGGCGCCCGCACGTCCCGCGCGCCTGGCCAGCGGCCTTCCACCACAGCGAGGTAGATGCGCACCACGTCCTGCTCGCGAAAGGCTCGCTGGAGGTGGCGCAGCTCCGCGTGATTCAGCGCGATAATCAGCGCCCCGGAGGTTTCCTTATCGATGCGGTGCGCGAGCTCAGCGTCGGGGTAGACGTCGCGGACCCGCTCGATGACGCCGCACCGCGCCCCAGTCCCCGCATGCACCGGCACCCCCGCCGGTTTATTGATCACGAGTGCTGTTGGCCCCTCCCACAGCACGTCAAACCCGTGATGTTTACTTTTCGACGCCCGCTTCGTCTCCTTACAGAACTCAGCAGGCAGCGTAATCAGATCCCCGGCTCGCACGCGGTAGTCCTGCTTGATTCGTTTCTGGTCGACCCTCAGCGCCCCCTTGCGCGCCAGTTTGAACAGCATGGTCGCGGGGCACGTGGTGTGGCTGGCGAGGAACTTATGTATCCGCCGCCCATCGTGGTCCTCCGGGACCGTGATCGCCGTGTAGCCGGGTGGGGGAATGTAGGTGGTCATGGCTGGCACCATAGCAAAACGCCCAGTCGAGTGATAGAACTGAGTGAAATGTGTGAAATATCATTTGCAACTCTAGATACGCAGGTAGGAACCCTGACCGTCATCGTTTCACCGCGCGGAGTCCGCCGAATCGTGTTGCCGAGCGACGACGCCGAGCAAGCGATCCGGGAAACCGGCGCGCGCCCCGGCCCGGTTGGCTCGGTCCTGGAGCAGCTCGCCGAGTATTTCGCGGGGACGAGAACGGCCTTTGACGTGCCGCTCGACCTTGATGGTCTCCCGCCGTTCCGTACGAAGGTGCTTCACGCCCTGCAACATGTGCCGTTCGGCGAGGTGATTACGTATCAGGGGCTGGCTGGGGACGTCGATAATCCGGAGGCGGTGCGTGCTGTTGGCACTGCCTGTGCACGCAACCCATTGCCGCTGCTCATTCCGTGCCATCGGGTCGTGCGTAGCGACGGCCACCTCGGGCGCTACCGTGGTGGGGAAGAGATGAAGCGTTTCTTGCTTGCATTGGAGGGCTACGATGAGTGATTTTTGTAAACGCTGTATTGCGCCGGGGCAGGCGAGCAGTGAGGCTGCTGGCTTGCGTTGGCTGCGTGAGGGCAGCGAGGCCGTCGTGGAAGTCCGCGGCGTGGACGAAGAGCAGCGCACGTTGCGGATCGAGCGAGTGGAGACGGTGCGCCCAACTCGTGAGGCGGCGCACCGGGCGGGGGAGGAGCTGGCGAAGATTCACGCGATGGGCGCTGAGGCCTTTGGCGCCCCGCCGACCGGTTGGGAGGGGACGAACTTCATTGGCAGGGTTGAGCAGGATTGCGTCCCTGAGCAGCGGTGGGCGAAGTTTTACACGAAGCAGCGTGTGCTGCCGTTTGCGAGGGCTGCGCATGTGGCGGGAAATATTTCGAAGCAGCAGCTTGAGCTCGTGGAGCGTGCCTGCGCGGCACTCGTGGAGGAGGATGAGGATGCCCCGCTGGCGCGTATTCACGGCGATCTTTGGGCGGGCAACCTGCTGTTCGACGAGTCGGGCCCACGCTTTATTGATCCGGCGGCACACGGTGGGCACCCGTTGACGGACATCGCCATGCTGGCGCTGTTCGGTGCTCCGTTTCTGGAGGACATCGTCGAGGGCTACGAGTCGCGGGCAAGCCTGGGTGGGGACTGGCGTCGGCGCATCCCGATGCACCAGCTCCACCCGCTGTCCGTGCACGCGCTGACGCACGGACCGGCGTACGCGAGTGAGCTTGCCAACGCCGCGCAGGCGACCTTAGACGTGACGGGCTAAGCCTTCCACCAGGAGGAATCCGGCCCCGGAGGCAGGTGGCGTTTGTGCTGGCCGACGCGCCACAGATGTTCGATGCGTTCCGCCGCCGCGGACGGAACGGGTTTGCCTTCGAGGTAGTCGTCGATGTGCTGGTAGGTCACGCCGAGCGCTTCTTCATCGGGCAGGGCCGGGCGGTCCTCTTCCAGGTCGGCGGTGGGGACTTTTTCCCAGAGGCGGGGGTCGGCGCCGAGCTCGCGGAGTAGAGCAGCGCCTTGGCGCTTGTTGAGGCCGGCGAGTGGGGTGAGGTCGGCGGCGCCGTCGCCAAACTTGGTGAAGAATCCGGTGACGTTTTCCGCCGCGTGATCCGTGCCGATGACCAGTAGATTGCGCTCCCCGGCGAGCGCGTACTGCGCCACCATTCGAAGGCGGGCTTTCACGTTGCCCTTGTTGAAGTCGCTGAGAGGCATACCTAACGCGTCGGCGAGTGCCGTGGTTGCGGGTGCGATGTCGACAGAGACCGTCTCGTCCGGCTCGATGAACCGGAGCGCCAGCTGGGCGTCGTCCTCGTCGGCTTGGGTGCCGTGGGGGAGGCGGACGGCGAGGAAGTGGGCGTCGACACCTGAGGCGCGTAAGCGCTCGACGGCGAGCTGTGCGAGGCGCCCCGCCAGCGTCGAGTCCTGGCCCCCTGAAATGCCGAGCACGAACCCGGCTGAGGAGGCGGAGCGGGCGTAGTCGCAAAGGAAGGCGACGCGGCGCTCAATTTCGCGCGCGGGATCAATCGAAGGATGGACCCCGAGAGTGTCGATGATCTCTTGTTGTTTGCTGCCAACTTGCGGTGAATCTAGCCCAGACATAGGAACCAGCGTACCTACAGTGCATATTGGTATGCATGCAACAACTCACCACTGCCCAGCGAAGCTATGTCCGGAGAGTTGCGGGCGTCGCCGCACTGGGCGGACTGCTCTTCGGTTACGACACCGGCGTGATGAGCGGCGCGCTGCTCTACATCACTCCCGAATTCCAGCTCACCCCAGGACAAGAAGGCCTGGTGACCTCGATGTTGCTCGTCGGCGCCGCGATTGGCGCGCTGAGTGGTGGGTCGATTGCGGACAGGCTCGGGCGCAAACGGACCTTAATAATTGGCGGCCTCGTGTTCATTGCGGGCTCACTGTGGTGCGCGCTTGCGGGATCGGTGGGGGCGCTGGCGGCGGCTCGAACATTCCTGGGCCTCGGCGTCGGTGGAGTGTCCATCGTGGCGCCGATGTACATCTCGGAGATGGTGCCCGCGCGGGTGCGCGGCAAGATGGTGTCGCTGAACACGCTGATGATCGTGGTGGGGCAGCTGCTTGCGTACTCAGTGAACTCGGCACTTGCCTCCACCGGTAGCTGGCAGCTGATGCTTGGACTCGCCGCAGTGCCCGGAGCCGCGCTGGCCATCGGCATGGTGTTCCTGCCTGAAACGCCCCTGTGGCTCGCCCGTCACCAGCGTCTCGACGCCGCCCTCACCATCGGCGACCGCGTCGGCATGACACGCGAGGAACTCACCCTCGAGACTGCCGAAGACACCGAGCTTCGCGCCCAACGTGGCGGCGAGTGGGCACGCCTGCGTAACGTGCGATGGCTACGCATGACCGTGCTGATCGCCGCGCTGCTCGGCATCACGCAGCAAGTCACGGGCGTCAACGCCATCGTCTACTTCGCGCCAACGATGATGAGCAAAGTCGGGCTTTCCACCGAAAACGCCGTGTACACCTCTATGGTCATCGGCCTCGTGTCCGTTGTCGCATGCTGGGTCGGGTTGCAGGTCATCGACAAAATCGGCCGCAAACGGCTGTTGCTCATCGGCCTGAGCGGCAACGTCATCTTCCTCTTCGCACTCACACTCACGTATCGTGCTGCGGAAAACAACGCCGCACTCGCGTGGGTCTCGCTCGCCTGCATGGCGCTGTTCATCGCGTCGCAGCAGGCAGCAGTCTCGCCCACCACCTGGCTGCTCATTTCCGAGCTAGTCCCGCCCCAAATCCGTGGCGCCGGAATGGGACTAGCGGGGCTCGCATTGTGGGTGATGAATTGGGCCGTCGCCCAGTTCTTCCTTCCACTTGTCGACGCCCTCTCCGCCACCACCACGTTCTCCATCTTCATCATTTGTGGCATCCTTGCAGTAGGGTTCGTCCGCAGCTTCGTCCCCGAAACGATGAACCGGAGCTTGGACGAAGTGGCGTCGGAAATGGAGCAACGCTACACCAAGTAGCATCAGCGTTTTGGTTTCCCCATGTGATGGGGTAATATAACCCGACGTGTCGCGACCAGACTGTTTCCAGTGGTCGCACGAAGATGAAGATCCTCGATTAGAAAGGAGCGCCCGATGAAGGTCCGCAAGTCGCTTCGGTCGCTGAAGAACAAGCCGGGCGCCCAGGTTGTGCGTCGCCGTGGCAAGGTTTACGTCCTGAACAAGAAGGAGCCACGCTTCAAGGCTCGTCAGGGCTAATTCAGCACTCGTGAAAACCCGCACTTTGTGTGCGGGTTTTTTCGTTCCCAGGGCACTAGGGTGGTGGGGGTGAAACGAGCATGCTGTGCCCTCCTCGCCGTGACCGCCCTCGGCGCCTGCGGGACACCAACCAATGACGCCCCGCCGACCATCACCGTCACCTCAACGACGATGCATCCGACCGCGCTAACTCCTGCCCCAGCAGCTACCGTCGGAGAGGGCGTCGATACGCTGCTCTCCACGATTGCTGACGACGTTGCCACCCAGTTCGGAGGCACCGTCGCAGTCGCCGCGGACGGCATAGGAAGCGGTGACGACCCAGCGATGCCAGCCTGGTCCACCATCAAAGTCCCCCTCGCAGTAGCCGCGTACCGCGTCGCACCCGATACCGCGCAGGCTGCCGCACCCGCCGCGATCACCGCCTCAGATAACGACGCCGCGCTGCAACTCTGGAACGCCCTGCCACCCGGCGCAGGCGACACCGTTCTCGCCGACGGCGGCGTGCCGAAAACCATCAACACCGAACGCGTCCGACCCGAGTTCTCAACCTTCGGCCAAACCATGCTCACCACCACCGAGGAATCCACCTTCATGTCCCATCTGAGCTGCCTGAACGGCGCCGCACCCGTCCTCGAACTGATGGGGCAAATCGTGCCTGGGCAGGACTATGGTCTTGGACAACTCCCCAACGCGCGGCTCAAAGGCGGGTGGGGGCCCTCGGTTTCCGGCGGATATGAAGTGCGCCAAATGGGACTCGTCTCGAATATCGCTGGCCAAGATGTTGCTTTGGCTTTGACTGTTGTCCCCGCCGATGGCAGCTACCAAACCGGGCAAGCCATGGCCAACGCCGTTGCAGAGCAGCTCCGTGGCCGACTGGATCAGCTACCAGTCGCGGTGTGTTGATTGCTTAGCGGGGAGTCCGCGGGGCGGACACTATCGACATCGACGCCACAACCTACATCCAAACAAGTACGGTGTCCACGGCGCGGACACCAACCAGTGATCAGCACCGCTGATGGCTAGATTCCGCGGCGCGGACAGAGTAGGTACCTCCCTGCAACCCGGTTGGCGTCTGCCAGCCTGTCCGCCGCGCGGACACCAACGAAGCTTTAGTCGTCTCCAGTAGCATCCCGCGGCGCGGACAGAGGGAGTTCAGCTCAACACCCCAACGATTGCAGCAACGTGTCCGCCGCGCGGACACAATGCACGCTCGCGACCCAAGGTGGGCGTCGACAAACAACCCCCACACTGTCCGCCGCGCGGACACCCCGGCCCACACATTTCACGCAAACCCCTTGACACCACCACTCGAACACGTATACTAAACGAAACAACCAAAACATCAGGGGGGAGCCATGCACACCACCATCGACGCCGACACCATCGTCAACACCATCGTTGAAAGCGCACGCCTTTTCGCATACTCACACGCAGAGATACTTTCCGCGATCGCCGAGTTCGACACTCACAACCTCGCCGAAACCTACGGGTGTGCCTCAACCGGTGCATGGCTTGCCAGAGTGCTGAAAATGAAACGCACCCGCGCCTACGAATACGCAGCTGTGGCACGCAAACTGACAGGCTTTCCCGCCATCCTTGACGCCCTTCGCGCAGGAGCTATTGATTACACCAGTGTGCGATACATGCTCGACTACGCCACCGATGCGAATCAACACGAACTTATCGACATTGCCGCCAATTCCGGCTACCAAGGCCTCGTACATGCCCTCGCAGGGGCGACCCCCACCGACAAGCAACCCGAGGATGCTGGTGCGCACTGCGGGCTGTCGATTCGTGAAGACGGCCAATACCTACGTGGCTGGTTTTGCATGAACGCTCCCGACGGTGTGGCCTTCCAGGCAGCCCTGCGGGCAGGAGCGCACGCCTATGCAGATGACAATGCGATAGATGAGGCTGATGCGCAGATGATGCGCTCAACCTTTGGACTTCCGCCGGCGAGGTTGATGCTGCAATCGTTGATGGGGATGGTGCACATGGTGCGCACTGGAGCCGCCACACATGCCACGATGGCGCCGGCGGCACAGGTGATGGTGCATATGACTACTGATGGGCGAGCATTCTTACCGAATCATATGGCGGCTCCTGCCCGCAGGCTTGCCAACCTGGTTGATCATGGGGATTTGATGGGTGTGCTCTATGACGCCGAAGGCCAGGTGGTCAAGTTTGGGCGCAAGCGGCGTTTGGCCAGTAGCAAGCAGGTGCAGGTGTTGTTGGGGATGTGGGGGCATACGTGTGCGGTGCCGGGATGTGGGCATACCAGGTTTTTGCAGATGCATCATATTCGGGATTGGGCTGAGGGTGGTGCAACGGATCTGGAGAATCTTGTGCCGTTGTGTTCGCGGTGTCATTCGTTGGCCACTGATGGGTTTATTCGGGTGGTCAAACCGGGCTCGACGTTGTATTTCCGGTTTGCTAGTGGTGAGCAGTGGGTGTGTGAGCCTGGTCGGGTGGGGTATCGGGATGATGCTGCGGAAATTGAGATGGATGGGTGGGGTATGGATTCGTTTGCGGATGAGACCGCACCGACGTGGGACTGGGACAGACCCACAGTCTAAGCACGATGGGAACTCCCTAAACTGAATCTTTGGCCAAATACAATAATGCCTATATTTGTGCTTGTGTGAGTGGAGATGCGTCACGAAGTCCGAGCATGCGCTTGACCACGTTCTCAGCGGAGATGAAGCACATGGGCACGCCGACGCCCGGGACGGTGGTTTGCCCGGCGTAATACAGGTTGTCCACCTTGGCGGAAATGTTGCGCCCGCGGAGGAACGCGGATTGCCGCAGGGTATGCGCGGGCCCGATGGCGCCGGCGGCGAAGGAGTAGTAGCGTCCGGCGAAGTCTGCAGGACCAATAGTGCGCTTTACGACGACCCGCTCCCGCAGGTCAGCGACGCCGGTACGTGTGGCGATGAGGTCCAGTGTCGCGTCAACGATGGCGGCGACACGCGGGGATTCCGCAGCGCCATACGCGTCCCCGTGACCGATCGACGGGTCGGCTGCGACCGGGATGAGCACGAACAGATTCTCGCACCCGGAGGGGGCGACAGTCGGGTCCGTGGCGGAGGGCTTGCACACATAAATGGAACGCGATGCGTCACGTGAGGCGTGGCCGCTAGCGGGGAAGACGGCGTCGAAGTCTTCGTCCCACTCCTCGGAAAAGAACAGTGTGTGATGCAGCAGCTCGGGCAACGTGCCCCGCACCCCCACGAGCGCGAGCACGCAACTGACACCGGGGTTGTGGTGTTTGAAGTGCGCCTCCGAGTAGGTGCGCGCGGACTCGGGGAGCAAGGTGGACTCGGTGTGGTGCAGGTCGCCGGCGGCGACGACAACGTCGGCGGGGAGGAAGTGCTCCCCGCTGTCGCTGCGGACGTGGACGCCGGTGGTGGAGCCGTCGATAACTTCGATGCGGGTCGCCTCGTGCTCGAGTAGGAACTTTACGCCGTGGGCGCGGGCGAGCCGTTCGAGCGCGGCAACGATGCTACTGAAGCCACCTTGCGGGTAGCGCACGCCGAGCGTGAGGTCGGTGTGGCTCATCAGGTGGTACAGGCTCGGGGTGTCGCGCGGCTGCGAGGACAGGAACACCGCCGGGTACTGCAGGATCTGGCGCAGGCGCGGGTCGCGGAAACGCTTGTTCACGTAGCGTTGCAGCGGCTGGAGCAGCAGCACCGCGAGGGTAAAAGCGCGGGAGATGACGTCGCGGTGCAGGAACGGCCGCAGTGAGCTGAACGTGGTGTAGAGGAAGCGATCGAGTGCAATGGCGTAGACGTCGGCGGCGCTGGCGAGGTAGTCGCGTAGCGCGTCGCCCGCGCCGGGCTCGAGGGTTTCGAAGAGGTCGGCGACGGCGTCGGTGCCGAAGGGGACGTCGAGAAGCGGGTGATGCTCGGGGTAGATGCGGTAGCCGGGGTCGAGTAGCTGCAGGTCGAGCTCGGCCGTGGTGGAGGTGCCCATGAGCTCGAAGAAGTGGTCATAGGCTTCGGGCATGAGGTACCAGGATGGGCCGGTCTCGAAGCGGAAACCGTCGATACGTAGCTCGTCCGCACGCCCACCAAGGTGCCCATTCTTTTCGACGACCACCACCGCCGAACCATGTTTCGCCAGCAGGCACGCAGTAGCCAGGCCAGCGATGCCTCCTCCAATGATGACAATGTGCTCAGTCACCGTAGTCTCCTACCCGTTGCAGCGGTTCGCGTGATGATGGCTGCTTTCCGCGGCGCGGACACTCGGACTCGCGCGGCGCAGATAGTCGCTGGGGGCGTGCCCGCCAGCAGATCGGTGAGCGCCTCGAACAGGTTTGCCGCTACCGCAACGGCAACACCGCAGCGTTTTGGCAATGCAGGAATAGCGGACCACGCGGCGTCGAAATCGCGGCGAATATCGGCGATGATCGCATCGCGATCCTCTGGGCTGAGTGGAAACCGCGTCTGCGGAAAATAGTTGCGGGCCAGTCGGGTGGTGTCGTCGGCGTAGTCGCGCAAAAAGTTCACCTTTTGGAACGCGGCCCCCAGCGCCCGCGCGCCCTCCTGTAGTAAGTCATACTCGGCCTGGGGCGGGCGTCGGCCCCCGAAGAAGACGTCCACGCACAGCAGGCCGATGACTTCCGCGGACCCGTAGATGTACTCCTCGACGGAGGCCTCCGTGTGCACCGCACCGGAAATGTCGTGGAGCATCGAGGCGAAGAACGCAGCCAGGTGGGCGTCGTCGAAGTTACAGCGGTGCGCGGTCTCGGCGAAGGCGTGGAGGATCGGGTCGGTGTGAAACGCGGCTGCGGCGGCGCCGAGGACTCGCTGCTCGTAGTCCTCGAGGGTTGCTGCGCGCTCGGAAGCCGGGGCGGCGCCGTCGACAATTTCGTCGGCGATGCGCACGACCGCGTAGAGGTTGCGGATGTCGGTGCGTTGCGGCTCGGGAAGCAGTCGGGTGGCGGTGCCGAAGCTCGTCGAATAGCTGTCAATGACCTCGCTCGCGGCGCGCCGGGCCATGTGGCTGTAGCGTTGTGGCGGGCTGGGGTGGGAGCGAAACATTGGCGGGCTTTCAGATCGGTGGGAGTGATGTTTCATAGTTTAGGCTACATGTGGGTCTCCGTAGGGAGTCGTGCTGGGAATACCATGCCTGTAACTACTATATGTAGTATCACTTGCAGAAATATCACCCAAGGTATAGTGTCTTCTCTTGTAGCGCCGATCAAGACGGCGCGGGGAAAACTCCCGAAATAGTCTTCATTTTATGTAGAGAGAGAGCCCACAGGTTATGTCTATTACCGTTTACACCAAGCCGGCGTGCATGCAGTGCAAAGCAACTACCAAAGCACTCGAAAAAGCAGGGCTGGAGTACGACCTCGTAGATATCTCCGTCGACGACGAAGCGCGTGACTACGTCCTCGCGCTCGGCTACCTCCAGGCACCAGTCGTTGAGGTAAACGGCGAGCACTGGTCTGGGTTCCGCCCGGAGCGCATCCGTGGCCTGGCTGCGGCTTAACTCTTCCGACGTCTCACGCCGCTAGTGTTTTACACATTGGCGGCTCTTTTTATGTAGAGGGCATCCAACATGTTGATCGTGTACTTCTCGTCGTTGACAGAGACGACGAAGCGGTTCGTCGATAAGGTGAGGCTTCCGGCGCAGCGTATTCCGTTGCGGCGCACGGACCCTGCGCCAATTATCGACGAGCCCTACGTCCTCATCTGCCCGACCTATGGCGGGGGCGTATCGATGACGCACGTGAACACCAAACCTGTCCCGCCGCAGGTCATCAAGTTTTTGAATGACGAACACAACCGCAGCTATATCCGTGGCGTCATCGCGTCTGGCAACTCCAACTTTGGCACGGACTACGGCCTGGCTGGTGACGTAATATCGGAGAAGTGCAACGTCCCGTACCTTTTCCGCTTTGAGCTGCTGGGTACTGATGACGACGTGCTTCGCGTGCGCAACCAGCTGATCGAGCACGCCGACCGCCTCGGTTTGCTGCCGCTGACCCCCGAGCAGGAGGAAGCGCTAGAGTCGGTTGGGCAGCTGCCGGGGCAGGAAAACGCACAACGCTTAGCGCAACTGCGCGAGAAATATACAAATAAATACCGTAACGCCGATCGTTAATCAACGCTGAACCATCAAGAGGATATCTGTGTCTACGAACCCTATTCATGGCAAGAATGTGCCGGAGCCAGTCAACGAGGCTGACAAGCTGGACTACCACACGCTCAACGCGCTACTGAACCTGTACGACGAAAACGGCCAGATCCAGTTCGATAAGGACCGCGAGGCTGCGAATCAGTTCTTCCTGCAGCACGTGAACCAGAACACGGTGTACTTCCACGACCTCGAAGAGAAGATGAAGTACCTGGTGGACAACAAGTACTACGAGCCCGAGGTTATTGAGGCATATGACTGGGAGTTCGTGAAAGATACCTTCAAGCGTGCGTATGCCTTTAAGTTCCGCTTCAAGTCCTTCCTGGGCGCGTACAAGTACTACACCTCTTACACGCTAAAGACCTTCGACGGACGCCGTTACCTCGAACGCTTCGAAGACCGCGTGGCAATGACCGCGCTTTTCCTTGCCGACGGCAGGGAAGAAGTGGCATCTGCGCTCGTCGACGAGATCATGACGGGCCGCTTCCAGCCGGCGACGCCAACGTTCCTCAACGCGGGCAAGGCGCAGCGCGGTGAGCTCGTCTCCTGCTTCCTGCTGCGTATCGAGGACAATATGGAGTCCATCGGCCGCGCGATTAACTCCTCGCTGCAGCTGTCGAAGCGCGGCGGTGGCGTGGCGCTGCTACTTTCGAACATTCGTGAGGCCGGGGCGCCAATCAAGCACATCGAGAACCAGTCTTCTGGCGTGATCCCAGTGATGAAGCTGCTGGAGGACTCCTTCTCTTACGCGAACCAGCTCGGCGCCCGTCAGGGCGCAGGTGCTGTGTACCTCAACGCGCACCACCCGGACATCATGAAGTTCCTGGACACCAAGCGTGAGAACGCGGACGAGAAGATCCGTATTAAGACGCTGTCGCTCGGCGTCGTCGTCCCAGACATCACCTTTGAGTTGGCGAAGCGCAACGACGACATGTATCTGTTCTCGCCGTACGATGTTGAGCGTGTCTACGGCGTTCCGTTCGCTGACATCTCGGTGACCGAGAAGTACGAGGAGATGGTGGAGGACCCGCGCATCCACAAATCGAAGATTAACGCGCGCCAGTTCTTCCAGACGCTCGCGGAGATCCAGTTCGAGTCTGGCTACCCGTACATCATGTTCGAGGACACCGCGAACCGTGCGAACCCGGTCAAGACCGGCCGGATTAACATGTCCAACCTGTGCTCCGAGATCCTGCAAGTCAACTCTGCGTCGGAGCTCAACGCCGACCTGACGTACGCGAAGGTCGGCCACGATATTTCTTGCAATCTTGGCTCCCTGAACATTGCGATGGCGATGGATTCTGAGGACTTCTCCCGCACCGTCGAGACCGCAATCCGCGGACTCACAGCTGTGGCGGACAAGACGTCGATTGACTCGGTGCCGTCGATTCGTGAGGGCAATGACGCCTCCCACGCCATCGGTTTGGGTCAGATGAACCTCCACGGATTCCTGGGTCGCGAGCACATCCACTACGGATCCGAAGAAGGCCTCGACTTCACGAACGCGTACTTTGCGGCCGTGATGTACGAGTGCATCAAGGCGTCGCACAAGATCGCAGTGGAGATGGGCCAGAAGTTCGAAGACTTTGAGCGCTCCGAGTACGCAACCGGTGAGTTCTTCGACCGCTACAACCCGGAGGATTTCCAGCCAAAGACAGAGAAGGTCAAGGCACTGTTCGAGAAGTCGACAATCGCAGTACCGACGGCTGAAGAGTGGGCGGCGCTGAAAGAAGCTGTTGCCCGCGACGGTATCTACAACCGCTACCTGCAGGCAATCCCGCCGACCGGTTCGATTTCTTACATCAACAATTCGACCTCCTCGATCCACCCGATTGCGTCGAAGATCGAGATCCGTAAGGAAGGCAAGATCGGCCGCGTCTACTACCCGGCGCCTCACCTGAATAACGAGAACACCGAGTACTTCGACGATGCGTACGAGATCGGCTACGAGAAGATCGTCGATACCTACGCTGTCGCTACGAAGTACGTCGACCAGGGCCTGTCGCTGACCCTGTTCTTCAAGGACACGGTGACGACGCGCGACCTGAACCGCGCACAGATCTATGCATGGCGAAAGGGGATTAAGTCCTTGTACTACATCCGCCTGCGTCAGATGGCGCTGGAAGGCACCGAGATCGAAGGCTGCGTTTCCTGCATGCTGTAATGCTGGCCTAGAACTCGACGAAGTCGTCCACTCCGCGCAGTAGGCTCCAGGATGCGTTTTCTGCTCCTGCTGAGTCGCCGGATTGGACGGCTTCTGCAATTTTAAGGTGGTACGCCATTGCGTCAAGGTGAGGGTCATTCGGCATGATGCCGTAGCGGGTGCGCCCCTCGAGCACGTACAGAATTGGAAGGGCAAGGGTACTGAACATCTCGTTGCCAGAGCACTCCAATATTAAGGTGTGAAAACGCTTATCCGCCTCGAGGAATGCTTCCGTATTGCCTTCGCCTGCTTCGGAAAGGCTCATGAGCTGCTCAGCCAACGCCTTGAGTTCCTGCGCCTGTTCCTTCGTCGCGTTCGTTGCCGCTAGTGCCGCCGCGACCGGTTCGATCGCCTTTCGGAGCTGGTCAAGCGACACGATCTGCTTTGTACGGTGCGCTTCGCTGCTGAGCCGCCAGCGGATCACCGCTTGATCAAAGACTGCCCAATGCTCCTCGGGCAGTACCTTAATGCCCACTCGGCGGGAAGAACGTACAAGGCCGAGTTGCTCGAGCGCACGCATTGCCTCGCGTGCGACCGTGCGAGAAATACCAAACCGGTCGGAGAGGTCCTGGAGTGTGAAGCGTTCCCCGGGGGCCATGACTCCCGATACGATCTCGCCCCCGAGCTCGTCGAGCACCTTGGTGAGGAGGGGTCCTTCGGCGGATTCTGCAGGATCGAGGGTGAGAGGCATGCTGTTCATCCTTCATGTATCGATGTATTCACAATGGGATTATTAATCAGCATAACCCCGACCGTGAACTTAAACGCAACGAGTCGGACACTGCTGGGGGTAGTGAGGGGTGGGTTGCTCGAAAAGGAGCGCCTGTAGGGGTGTGAAGCGTTCGCTAAAACTCACACTCCGTCGCCCGGACTACACCCCCGGATTGTGCTCCTCGGGCTGGCAGTTCCGGCCACGACTAGTGCGTAAAAGAGCGCACGCTAAGATGGGCGCTATGACTGAAGAGTATCTTGGCTACCTGCAGGCCCATAAGGAGCCGATGAAGGCGATTAACTGGAACGAAATCCCTGATGAGAAGGACCTTGAGGTGTGGGATCGCCTCACGGGTAACTTCTGGCTGCCGGAGAAGATCCCGGTGTCGAATGACATTCCGAGCTGGAACACCCTGACTGACGATGAGCAGCTCTCCACGATGCGCGTGTTTGCGAACCTGACGCTGCTGGATACGTTGCAGGGTACCGTCGGTGCGGTATCGCTGCTGCCGGACGCGAAGACGCTCCACGAAGAGGCTGTCTATACGAACATTGCGTTCATGGAGTCCGTCCACGCCAAGTCCTACTCGAACATTTTCATGACGCTGGCGTCCACCCCGCAGATTAACGACGCGTTCCGCTGGACGGAAGAAAACAAAGAGGTGCAGCGCAAGGCGAAGATTGTCGAGTCCTACTACCGTGGCGACGACCCAATGAAGAAGAAGGTTGCCTCCGTTATGCTGGAGTCCTTCCTCTTCTACTCGGGCTTCTATCTGCCACTGAACTGGGCTGTGCACTCGAAGCTCACGAACACCGCGGACATTATCCGCCTCATCATTCGCGACGAAGCAGTGCACGGCTACTACATCGGTTACAAGTACCAGGTCGGCCTGCGCGACGAGTCGCCGGAACGTCAGGAGGAACTCAAGGAGTACGCCTTCGACATTCTCTACGACCTGTACGAGAACGAGATTCAGTACACCGAGGATATCTACGATCCGCTGGGTTGGACCGAGGATGTGAAGCGCTTCCTGCGCTACAACGCGAACAAGGCGCTCAACAACCTTGGCTACGAGGGTCTTTTCCCGGTAGACGAGGCTCGCGTCTCGCCGGCGATCCTGGCGTCCCTGTCGCCGAACGCTGACGAGAACCACGACTTCTTCTCCGGTTCGGGTTCCTCCTACGTCATTGGTAAGGCCGAGGAAACCGAGGATGATGACTGGGACTTCTAGCCTTGTCAGCTGAGTGCTTTTCGACGCCTCTCCGTGCCACCGCAGTGCTGTGCGGTGGCACGTTTTTCGTTTTCGGGCGTCAACATCCCCAAACTTTGGGTTGATACTAAACGGGGGACGTGTGTGGAGGAGTTTCGAAACCCGGAGGCTATGCCAGCGTGTGCTATGTATCCGGTGACTGCTGTGACTGCTGGTGTTTCGGCTGGTAGGTCGTGGTGGCCCCGATGCGGGTGGGGCAGGTCGAGGGCGTGGACGTTGGGGAAAGGCCCGGAAAGGCTGGCAAATGTATGGGCGCGTCACTTAAGATGATGCGGTATCAGAATTAGCTTTCGTGTACCTGTTTTGTGCGCGGAAGTTACAGTCAGGAGGAACGAATGACCGCTGTGGCGCCAAGGCTGGAGACAAAAGTCCAGTCGACACGTCCGGAGCCAACTGGCAATGGCCGGATTGGCTCTCAGATTTATAAGCAGCTCACCACGACAGACCATAAAGAGCTGGGCATCATGTACATCATCATGTCCTTTATCTGGTTCTTCGTTGGTGGCTTGATGGCTCTGCTGATCCGTGCTGAGTTGTTCAGCCCGGGCCTGCAGCTCCTGTCCAACGAGCAGTTCAACCAGCTGTTCACTATGCACGGCACCGTGATGCTGCTCGCGTTCGGTACCCCAGTCGTGTGGGGCTTCGCCAACTACATCCTGCCTTTGCAGATTGGCGCGCCGGACGTGGCGTTCCCACGTCTGAACGCGTTCGGTTTCTGGATTACCTCCGTTGGCGTGTTCGCGATGCTGGCAGGGTTCTTGACCCCAGGTGGTGCAGCTGACTTCGGCTGGACCATGTACATGCCACTTGCAGACGCAACGCACACCCCATCCGTATCCGCAAACCTGTGGATCGTTGGTGTGGGCGCAACCGGTATCGGTACCGTCGCATCCGCAATTAACATGCTGACCACCGTGCTCACCATGCGCGCGCCGGGCATGACGATGTTCCGTATGCCAGCGTTCACCTGGACCGTGTTCGTCACCTCGATCATCGCCCTGATGATCTTCCCGCTGCTGCTCGCTGCTGCACTGGGCGTGCTGTACGACCGTCTGCTGGGTGGCCACATCTACGACACTGCAAACGGTGGCGCGATTCTGTGGCAGCACTTGTTCTGGTTCTTTGGACACCCTGAGGTGTACGTCCTGGCACTGCCGTTCTTCGGCATCATCTCCGAGATCATCCCGGTCTTCTCCCGTAAGCCAATGTTCGGCTACATCGGCCTGATCTTCGCAACCCTCGCGATTGCTGGCCTGTCGATGGCTGTGTGGGCGCACCATATGTTCGCAACCGGTGCCGTCCTGCTCCCGTTCTTCTCCTTCATGACCTTCCTGATTTCCGTCCCAACCGGCGTGAAGTTCTTCAACTGGGTAGGCACGATGTGGAACGGTCACATCACCTTCGAGACCGCGATGCTCTGGGCGATGGGCTTCCTGTTCACGTTCCTCTTCGGTGGTCTGACCGGTATTATGCTGGCTTCGCCACCGCTGGACTTCCAGCTGCACGACTCCTACTTCGTGGTTGCGCACTTCCACTACACCCTGTTCGGTACCGTGGTGTTCTCCGCAATCGCTGGCGTTTACTTCTGGTTCCCGAAGATGACCGGCCGCATGCTCGACGAGCGCCTGGGCAAGATCCACTTCTGGTTCACGTTCATCGGCTTCAACATGACCTTCCTGGTCCAGCACTGGCTGGGCAACATGGGTATGCCACGCCGCTACGCTGACTACCTGGACACCGATGGCTTCACGCTGCTGAACCAGATCTCCACGGTCGGCTCCTTCATCCTGGGCATCGGTATGCTGCCGTTCATCTGGAACGTCATCAAGTCCTGGCGCTACGGCGAGATCGTCACCGTGGACGACCCATGGGGTTACGGCAACTCGCTCGAGTGGGCAACCTCCTGCCCGCCACCGCGCCACAACTTCACCGCGCTGCCACGTATCCGCTCCGAGCGTCCTGCGTTCGAGCTGCACTACCCGCACATGGTGGAGCAACTGCGCCGTGAGGCACACAGCAACCACAAGGCTGATACTCCAGCAACGTGGAAGGGCACAAACTCCGGGAAGTAACCGAACGGTGAACCCCTCATCCTGACAGATCACACCCCTCATCGGTTCTCCGATGAGGGGTTTTGTGTTGTCAAAAGGTGCTACTCTCATCACAGTCAGCCAGTAACACGAAGGAGTACACCACCAATGACGGCGTTTGAGGTAGAGCTGCAAGCAGGGCTCAAGCCCGCGGTCATCACCGCGGCGGGCCCTGACCGGCCGGGCGTATCGGGGTCGTTCTTTGCCACCCTGTCGCGCCATAACGTCCAGCTGCTTGACGTTGAGCAGACGGACTTCCGGGGACGCCTCATGCTGGCAGCCTTCGTGGGCATGGACCCGAACGACTTGGTAGACATCGAGCGTGAGCTGCGCGTGGCTCTGTGGGACTACGGGCAACGTGTCACGATCGAGACGGATGTTTCTGAGCGTTCCGAGCGCCGCCCGCGCTCGACGCACGTGGTCGTGGCACTCGGGAATCCTGTCACGGCGGAGGCAGTTTCCAGGTTGGGGACGGAATTGGCGTCGGTAGGCGCAAACATTGACACGATTCGTGGCATCGCGCAGTACCCGGTGACAGGCCTGGAGCTGTGCATTACCATTCCGGATTATTCGCCGGGCGACGGGCAGGAGATCCGCAAGAAGCTCGCGGAGATCTCCGCTGAGCTCGGCATCGACCTCGCGATGGAACACGCGGGTCTGCACCGCAGGATGAAGCGCCTGGTGTGCTTCGACTGCGACTCGACCTTGATTACTGGCGAGGTCATCGAGATGCTTGCGGCGCACGCGGGCCGTGAGGCGGAGGTTGCCACTGTGACGGAGCGCGCGATGCGCGGCGAGCTCGACTTTGAAGAGTCGCTGCGTGAGCGCGTGAAGGCGCTGGCGGGGCTCGACGCGTCGGTTATTGACCAGGTGGCGAAGGACATCGTGCTCACGCCTGGTGCGAGGACCACGATTCGTACGCTGAACTCGATGGGGTTCCGCACCGCAGTGGTGTCCGGCGGGTTCATCCAGGTGCTCGATGGGTTGGCCGAGGAGCTGGAGCTCGACTACGTGCGCGCGAACACCCTCGAAATTGAGGATGGGAAGCTGACGGGTCGAGTGATCGGCAAGGTGGTGGACCGTCAGGCGAAGGCGGAATTCCTGCGCTTGTTCGCTGAGGATAGTGGCCTGCGCATGGACCAGACGATCGCGGTGGGCGATGGCGCGAACGACATCGACATGCTCTCGGTTGCAGGGTTGGGTATCGCGTTTAACGCGAAGCCAGCACTGAAGGAAATCGCGGACGCGTCGGTGAACCACCCGTTCCTGGACGAGGTGCTCTACATGATCGGCATTCCGCGCGACGAGATCGATGACTCGAACGAGCACCAGGGTATCGACGGCCGCGTTGCACTGACGAGCCCTGAAGCATGAGTAGAGAGCTAGCCTGGCAGCTCCTGCACGAGCGCACGAGCGCTGACTACCGGCAGCGCAGCGAGGATCCCCGCGACCCGGAGACGGTGCAGGCGATGCAGCTGGTCATCAACCTGCCGAAGCAGGATCCGCCGCCACGCAACGCCATGCTTGTCGACGCCGCCCGCGCCACCGTCGCCGTCTGCCTCTCGGAACAAGCCGACCTGCCTGGTCCGTGGCGGGAGCACCTGCAGCGCTGGTACGACCACCGCATCCGCAAGGTCACGCGCCGCGCTCGCAACAAGGCATGGCTGGACGTGCAGACTGTGCCGGGTGTGACTGTCGGGTCGGTGCGGGCGTTCGTCCCGTCCGCGGTGCGTGATGTCCCGCATGAGGTGGCGAAGCTGCAGATCAAGGGGACGGATTTGCCGCTGGAGTCCGTGGAGGGGCCGGTGGAGGCGTCGATACCTGTGATTGTGGTGGATGCCGGGCTCGAGATGTCCGCGGGGAAGGCGGCGGCGCAGGTGGGGCATGCGTCGATGCTGCTTGCAGCGCAGCGTCCGCTTGCGTGGGTGCAGGCGTGGGCCGAGGACGGCTTCCCGTTGAGTGTCCGCGAGGCGGACAGCGACGTGTTCGCGGAGTGCTTGGTGTACGCGCGCGAACATGACGGCGTGGTGATTGCCGACGCCGGCTTTACCGAGGTCGCGCCAGGTTCGGTGACAGCGCTCGCGTTTAGCGAGCCGCCACCAAGCGTTGCAGTGCGCCTCTGACGGTATCGGGGTTGGTGGTCTCCCAGAAGGCTGGGAGGCTGCGGCGCAGGAAGGAGCCGTAGCGTTTCGTCACTAAGCGGTTGTCGAGCACCGCGACGACGCCGCGGTCACTGACCGATCGCAACAAGCGACCCGCGCCCTGCGCCATGAGGAGGGCGGCATGGGTCGCGGAGACCTCCATAAACCCGGAGCGCCCGGCAGCATCCGCGGCGTTGGCGCGAGCCTGCAGCAGCGGGTCGTCGGGGCGGGGGAACGGGATGCGGTCGATGATGACGAGAGAGAGGGATCGGCCGGGGACGTCGACACCCTGCCAAAGGGTCAGTGTGCCGAACAGACAGCTGTTCTCGTTGCGGGCGAACTTGTCCACGAGCGCGCCGGTCGAGTCCTCGCCCTGCAACATGATGTCAAAGGGGAGGCGCGTGCGCATCGCCTCCGCGGCCTGCTGGGCGGCGCGGCGGGAAGAGAACAGACCGAGTGTGCGGCCGCCAGCGGCGGTGATGAGCTCGGCGATCTCGTCGAGTGTCGCGTCCGATAGCCCGTCGCGGCCCGGGGCAGGAAGGTGCTTGGCGGTGTAGAGGATGCCGGACTTCGCCGGGTCGAAAGGAGTGCCTGCGTCGAGGCTGTCCCAGGTCTTGTCGGGAAGCCCCCAGGAGGCCGCCATGGCGTTGAAGTTTCCGCCGACAGTCAGCGTGGCGGAGGTGAGCACCACGGTGTGCTCGCCGAAGAGCTTCTCCCGCAGCAACGCAGCGACGGAGAGCGGGGCGACGGCCACGGAGTCGTCGTACTTGTCGGAGCGCGTCAGCCACACTACGTCGTAGTGCTTGGCAGGGTCGTCCTCGTCGAAGACCTCGAGGATGCGGACGGTGGCGTCGTGCAGGTCCTCGAGGTGGTTCTTGAGGTTGCCGCGCTCGGCGGCGGTTTCCGGGTCGTTCGTGGCCTCGCCCTCAGGGGCATCGGCGATGGCGTTGCGGGTGCGCCACAGTGCGTCGCGCACCCCGGTGAAGGCGCCGCGCGCGGGATCGGAGATGCGTTCCCAGCGGCCGGGCTCCTCCAGGGCGAGGGCTGCGCTGAAGTCGTCGGCGACGTCTTCGAGCACCGCCTTGTCCGCACCGAGCTTGCCCGCACGCCGTGCAGCGAGCGTCAGCGCGCGGGCGGACAGTTCGTTGGTGGCCACGGAGGTGATGCGCCCGTCGAGTTCGTGGGCCTCGTCGATGATGACGACGTCGTGCTCCGGCAGTACGTCGACCTCGGAGAGGGCGTCGATAGCGAGCAGCGCGTGGTTGGTCACCACCACGTCGACGGAGCGGGTCTTCTCCCGCGCAAGTTCGGCGAAGCACTCCTCGCCGTGCGGGCAGCGACTCGCCCCAAGGCACTCGTTGGAGGTGACGGACACCTGGCGCCACACCAGATCGGGGACGCCGGGCTCGAGGTCGTCGCGGTCGCCGGTCTCGGTGTCCTGTGCCCACTCGGCGACGCGCTTGACGTGCTTGCCCAGCCAGGAAATGTCGTCTTCCTCGATGAGCGCCTCCGGGGTCTCCTCGTCCAGCCCAATTTTGTGCAGGCAAACGTAGTTGTTACGCCCCTTCTGGATCGCGAAGGTGGGGCGGCGCTCCAGTAGTGGCTCGAGGGCGTCGGCGAGCCGAGGCAGGTCGCGCTCGACGAGCTGGCGCTGCAGCGCGATGGTAGCCGTCGATACGACGACCGTGCTGTCCGACTGCTGCGCATGCCGGATGGCGGGGATGAGGTAGGCGAGCGACTTGCCGGTGCCTGTGCCCGCTTGGACGGCGAGGTGGCGTCCGGCGTCGATCGCTTTGGTGACGGCCTTCGCCATCGCGACCTGCCCGGGGCGCTCGGCGCCACCAAGTGCGGCGACGGCAGCCGCGAGCAGGTCTTCGGTCGTTTGGGCTAAAGGCTGGTCACTCACATCGGGAAAGTCTACCTACTCGGTGGGCTCAGGGAAGCCGACGAAGCGCGTCGGGATCGCCGCGTCGCCCTTCGCCAACGCCAGGCCCTCCCACGGCAGGGTGGTGCGCGCGGTGTTGTGCAGCTCTCGGGCGGCCTCGAGCTCGTCATGCTTGTCGACGACCTCTCCATCCCGAATCAACGGTACCACCAGGTCGCGGTACTCGAGGGCTGGCTTGGTGTCGATCTCCGCGCGCAGTGGGTAGATGAGCTCCGCCACCGCGACGCCGGAGGCGCGGTAGGCGCGCTTGGCCAGCTTTGCACCGCCGTAGGTGCGCTTCCCGGAGGAACGCTTGGCCACGGGGTGGCCGTCGACCTCTACAAGCTTGTACACCAGCGTGGCCGTCGGTGCGCCGGAGCCGGTGACCACCGAGGTGCCGACGCCGAAGCCGTCGACAGGATCGCCGCGCAGGCCCGCGATGGCGAATTCGTCGAGGTCAGAGGAGACGATGATCTTGGTGTTGAACGCGCCGGCCTCGTCGAGCTGGGCGCGCACGCGGCGCGAGACGATGCCCAGGTCACCGGAGTCGATGCGGATCGCGCCGAGCTCAGTGCCCGCGACCTCGAGCGCGTGCTCGATACCCTTGGTGATGTCGTACGTATCGACGAGCAGCGTGGTGTCCTTGCCCAGGCTTTCGACCTGCGCCTTGAACGCGGAGACCTCGTCGGGGCGGCCCTCCTCGTCGACGTGCAGCAGCGTCCACGCGTGGGCCGCGGTGCCGGAGGCTGGGATCCCGTAGCGGTGAGAGGCTTCCATGTTGGAGGTGCCGACGAACCCCGCGATGTAGGACGCGCGCGCCGCCGAGACCGCCGCCTGCTCGTTGGTGCGGCGCGAGCCCATCTCGATGATCGGGCGGCCATCAGCGGCCGTGACCATGCGGGACGCCGCGGAGGCCACCGCGGAGTCGCCGTTGAGGATCGAGAGGATGACTGTTTCTAAGATCACGCACTCGGCGAAGGTGCCGCGCACCGTCATGATGGGGGAGTAAGGGAAGTAAATATCGCCCTCGCGGTAGCCGTCGACCTGGCCGGAGAACGAGTAGTTCCGTAGGTATTCTCTGGCCTCGTCGGAGAGGAAGTCGAGCGCCTCGATCTGGGCGTCGGTGAATCGGAAGTTCTGAATCGCATCGACAACTCGGGCGGTGCCTGCGACGACGCCGTAGCGGCGGTCATTCGGCAGGCGGCGGGTGAAGACCTCAAAGGCGCACTGCCGGTGCGCGGTGCCGTCTTGCAGGGCGGCGTCGAGCATCGTCAGTTCGTACATGTCCGTCAGGAATGCCGTCGAGTAGTTGGGGTGGGCCTGGTTTTGCATCATGTTCGATGAGTGTAGTGCGTTGACGGGCTCGGTTGGCGCATTAGCACACAATGCTTGCGGGCGTGGTGTTTCCGAAGCAGGTAAGGTGGTGCACATGAAAATGACAGGAATTGTAGCGATGAGTTCGCCGATGGCGTCTCCTGAGCTCGACGAAGCCATCGACGTCGAGGTTGCGACGAGTGAAAACCTGCCGTGGATGTGCATAGTGTGGGACGACCCCGTCAACCTGATGAGCTATGTCACCTACGTTTTTCAAACCGTCCTGGGCTACGACCGTAAGCGTGCCCAGGAGCTCATGATGCAGGTGCACACCGAGGGGAAAGCGGTGGTGTCCTCTGGTGAAAAAGACAAGGTCGAAGGCGACGTGAAGAAGCTGCACACCGCTGGCCTTTGGGCAACGATGCAGCAGGCCGGCTAGGCCAGGGCAAGGAGAACAAAGCGAATGCAAGCTTGGCGGAAGAAGAAGGGCCTGTTGCGCTCAGGCATCAAATTTACGACGCTGTTCGACCCCCTCGAGCGCGAAATCATCGGGGATTTGACGGCGACGGTGTCCGAGGCGTTGATCGCTAGAGCGCAGTCCGCGCCGCGCGACGAGTTCTCAGAAATGATGGGACTGTCCGTGGGGCACTCGGAGGCGCCGACGGACCCGAAGCTCCTGCGCCTGCTGCCTGACTTTGAGCGGGAGCAGGACGAGGAGTTCGAGGGCGACAACGGCCTGCTTCGCAGCTTGCACGAAAACGACATCATTAAGGCGAAGCTGACCAACCTCCAGGTGGTGAACGAGGCGCTGGGCCCGACTGGTGGCGTTGAGGTGACCATCGAGGAAGAGGAGGCGCACCAGTTCCTGGCTGCGCTCAACGATATGCGCTTGTACGTCTCTGCCGACGACCGTGGTGGCGAGGCCGCCGAGCAGCAGCGCGCGCAGCTCATCGAGTGGTTGGCGTTCTGCCAGGAGTCGCTGCTGCAGGCGATGATGGGTGAGTAAGCATATGACGCAACCTCCACACGCACCGAGGCCGAGCTGGGGCTACGGGCAGACTGGGCAGCCGGGCTACGGCAAACCTTTCGACCGTCCGTTCTCGCACCCGGACCAGCAGCTTGCTGCCTTCGGCGTCGATCCAGCGATGGATCCCACCGCACAGCGCAAGAGCAAGTTCAAACAGCAGCGCAGAACCGGGCTGCTGTTCGCCCTTGGATACATCGCGATTATCTGGGCCGTGCACATCCTGAATATGGCGGTGTTCGGCGGAGCGCTCAACGGCCTCGGCGTGCACCCGCTGGACCTGACCAGTATTTGGCACATCTTCACTTCGCCGCTGCTGCACGCTGACCTGGACCACTTGATGGGCAACACCGGATTGGGTGCGCTCTTCGCGTTCCTGGTGGGGTACTCCGGTAAGCGGGTGTTCTGGGAGGTCACCGCGTTCGTGGTGCTGATCGGAGGCATCGGAACCTGGTTGTTCGGTGGGATCGGCACGAACCACATTGGTGCCTCGGGCCTGGTCTACGGCTGGCTGGCGTACCTGCTGGTGCGTGGCTTCTTCAATAGGTCAGCGGGCCAGGTGCTCTTGGGCATCATCCTCGGGTTCACGTACTCGGGTTTGATGTGGGGCGTACTGCCGCTCGTTGAGGGGGTGAGCTGGCAGGCGCACCTCTTCGGCGCGATCGGTGGTGTGGCTGCGGGCATGATCATCACCTCGGACGATCCGCCGGAGCTCGCGATGAAGAAAGCGCAGAAGAAACAGCGCAAGAATCCGAATCAGCCCTATGGGCTAGGATGATGTGACGTGAAAACGCTCGAGAACAACGCCCCAATCGGCCTTTTCGACTCTGGCGTGGGCGGCCTGACGGTAGCCCGCGCCGTCATTGACCAGCTGCCGAATGAGTCGATGATCTACATCGGTGACACCGCGAACAGCCCGTACGGTCCGCAACCAATTGCGCAGGTGCGCAAACACGCGATGCGTATTGCAGACGAGCTCGTTTCCCGCGGCTGCAAGATGCTAGTCATCGCCTGCAATACTGCCACTTCCGCATTCTTGCACGATGCTCGCGAGCGTTACGACATCCCCGTCGTCGAGGTGATCCAGCCGGCAGTGCGACGCGCAATCGCGACCACGCGAAACAACAAAATTGGTGTGATCGGTACGCAGGGCACTATCACATCGGGGGCCTACCAGGACCTCTTCGCGCTCAAGACAGATCTCGAAGTGACGGCCACCGCGTGCCCGCGGTTCGTCGAGTTCGTGGAGCGCGGCGTGACGTCAGGCCCAGAGATCCTCAGTATCGCGAAGGAGTACTTGGCACCGCAGCGCGAAGCGGGCGTCGATACGCTGGTGCTGGGCTGCACCCACTACCCGCTGCTCTCTGGCATCGTGCAGCTCGCCGTGGGCGACGACGTCACACTCGTGTCCTCAGCGGAGGAGACCGCGAAGGACGTGCTCCGCATTCTCACGGAGCGCGACATGCTGGCAGATTCCGGAGTGAAGCCAACGAGGACTTTCGAGTCCACCGGCGACCCCGCGCTGTTCGACGCCCTCGCGACCCGCTTCCTGGGCCCCATGGTGCACGCCGTGAACCACCCCATGAGCTAGGCCACAGCAGCCTGAATTTCATGACATGGCTACAAAACTGAGTGTTTTTAGTGGAAACGTTAGAAAATACGTAGTTTTCATGGCACAGTAATTCCATGAAGTTGACCATTCTCGGGTGTTCAGGGAGTTTAGGCGCCCCCGGTAATCCCGGCTCGTCCTATGTGATCAGTACGCCGGGCAACCCGGACATACTGATGGACTTTGGGCCCGGCGCCTTGGCTGCAATGCAGACGCGCGAAGACATGGATCCTTCCGACGCGCACCTCATCTTTTCGCACCTCCACGCCGATCATTGCTCCGACGTGCCGTCGCTGCTGGTATGGCGGCGCTACCACCCGGAGAAACCGGCGAGGCGCACGCACAAGCTGTACGGCCCAGGCCACTCGGCGACACACTTTGGTCGCATGGCTGCCAACACCGCCGACGAGGTCGACGACATCAGTGACACCTTCGACGTGCACACGTGGAGCCCACGAACCCCAGTGGAGATCGATGGGGTGCAGGTCACCCCGTTCCCGGTGGATCATCCGGCGCAGGAATCGCATGCGCTGCGGGTCACCTGTACGGAGACCAAGGCGACCCTGGTGTACTCGGGCGATACCGGAGTCACCCCGAACCTGGTCGAGGCTGCACGCGACGCCGACCTGTTCCTCTGCGAGGCGGCCTGGGGTCCGACTTCCGAGGGGATGGCGCCCGGCATGCACCTGTCTGGTGAAGAGGCGGGGCGGATTGCGCGCGAAGCGGGCGTCAAAAAGCTTGTGATTGTGCACATCCAGCCGTGGGCGGATCAGGAAGCTACGCTCGAGGCCGCGGCGCGCGCGTTCGGCGGGCAGACGGTGCTCGGCGAGCCCGGCGCCTGCTTCGAGCTGTAACGCAGTGCGTTACTCTGGAGTGCATGACAACTTCTGATTTTCAGCGCGCTGACGGGCGCGCGCTCGACGAAATGCGCCCGGTGCGCATCACCCGCTCGTTCACCTCGAACCCGGCAGGCAGCGTCCTCGTAGAGTTCGGCAATACCCGCGTGATGTGCACCGCCTCTATCGAGGAAGGCGTGCCACGCTTCAAGAAGGACTCCGGCGAAGGCTGGCTGACCGCCGAATACTCCATGCTCCCGGCCGCCACCCACGAGCGCATGCCACGCGAATCGATGCGCGGCAAGGTGAAGGGTCGCACCCACGAAATCTCCCGCCTGGTCGGGCGTTCGTTGCGCGCCGCGGTGGACCTGCGCCAGCTGGGGGAGAACACGATCCAGCTCGACTGCGACGTCCTCCAGGCCGATGGCGGCACCCGCACCGCCTCCATCACCGGCGCGTACGTCGCGCTTGCCGACGCCATCTCCGTCCTCAAAGAACGTGGCGTCGTACCGGGTGAGCCGCTGCTCGCGCCAGTCGCCGCGGTCTCCGTCGGAATTATCGACGGCCACGTTTGCCTCGACCTGCCGTACGAAGAGGACTCCCGCGCTGAAGTCGACCTGAATGTAGTCATGCAGGAGGGCGACAATTTCGTCGAAATCCAGGGCACCGGGGAGCACGGCCTGTTCGGCCGCGACGAGCTCAACCAGATGCTCGACGTGGCGCAGAAGGGCTTGAATGAGCTCATCCAGGCGCAGAAGGCTGCCCTGGCATGACAGTGAAGTTGTTGGTGGCGTCCAATAACGCAAAGAAGCTCAAGGAACTCCAGCAGGTACTCGACGACTGCGGTATCGACGGCGTCGAACTCGTCCCCCTCGGCGAGGTGGAGCCGTACCCGGAGCCAAAAGAGGACGGGCTGACGTTCGAAGCAAACGCGCTGATCAAAGCACGCGCCGGGGTGGCAGCCACCGGGCTGCCGTGCGTGGCAGACGACTCCGGTCTGGCCGTCGCCGCGCTCAACGGGATGCCGGGCGTGCTTTCGGCCCGCTGGTCTGGGCATACCGGGCAGCATGGCGCCGTAGACACCGACACGGCGAACAACAACTTGTTGCTCGCACAGATGGCGGACATCGCTCAGCGTGACGCCGCATTCGTGTCCTGCTGCGCCCTGGTGACCCCGCAAGGCGAGGAGTTCACCGCGGAAGGCCGCTGGGAAGGCAGCCTGCTCGAAGCCCCGAAGGGCGAGCACGGCTTCGGCTACGACCCGATATTCCAACCCGCTGACACCCCCGGCCGCTCGTCAGCGCAGCTCACCCCGGAAGGGAAAAACGCCCGCTCACACCGTGGGACGGCGTTGCGGGCGCTTGCACCGCACATCGCGGCGCTGCGTAGTTAGGCGTGGGCTGCTAGCGCAGCTGGAACGTGCGCGTGACCTCGTTGCGGCGCTTCGCCTCCACCCAGAACGACAAGAAGGGGACGACGCCAGAAATCGCGGTCACCGCCCACGTCTGCGCAGCCCAACGCGCCTTCAGCCCCAGGTTGAGTGAGGTGACCAGGAACAGGATGTACGCCAGCCCGTGCACGCGTGCCACCCACTCCAGCATGGACACGTCCATGTGCAGGAGGTACTGCATAATCATGCGTGTGCATAGGAGCAGCAGCAGGATGCCTGTCGTCCACGCGGCGACAGAGAACGCCGTGAGCGCTTGCTTCACTCTGCGCTGGCGCTCTGGGTGAATCTTGGGTGCGGCTGCATTTGGCTGCGGCTGAGTCATACGTTCAGGCCTCTTACTTTCTGTTCGGTTCGCTCGGTGGCTCGCTGTTTGGTTCCGTCGAAGTACGACGGCGTGGTGCGAGCATTGAGTTGTATTCTTCCACATCGAGCGTAGGGCGCTCCGGCAGGAAATCCTCATCAATCTCCACAGGCTCGCGCCTGCCATCTGAGCCGTAGCGTGCAAGGTCCGCCTCATAGAGCTCATCCATCGAACCCGAGGCGTTCAGCGCGTCAATCTTTTCGTTTTCCATCTTCAACCCCGCCTTGTAGGCGTAGACGAAAAACGCACCGAAGAACGGCCACTGCAATGCGTACCCCAGGTTTTGGAACGTTCCTGTCCCGGACTGGTAGCGGGTCCACTGCCAGTACGCCAGCAGACAGCACGTAATCACCGCGGCGATAAGCAACATTATGTGCCACGCGCGAACCCGAACGTGCCGACGCTTCGGCGCGCCCTCTTCACCTGGGAAACTGTTCTGCTCGCTCACAGTGCCTCAGTCTAGCAACATCACTTATCGACGCCCTCTCCGACAAGTTTGTGGCCCGATACTTGCTCCGTGGTTGTGTGTGTCCGCGGGGCGGACAGTGCAGTTGGGGCAACCGGCAAGAGATACTGGTCAGCGGGGTGCGGCGGACAGCAAGCGGGTGGTTGGTTTGGGCTGAAGTGTGAAGCGGAGTCGCTGCGAGGCCGTTCGGTGTGATGCCGTGTGTCCGCGGGGCGGACGGCGGTGGGGTCGTTGAGGTGTCCGCGGGGCGGTCAATGCAGTCGGACAACCGGTAGGCGGTACTGATCAGCGTGATATGGCGGACGATGTAGGTTGCATGTATTCGCGGGGCGAACAGCGGTTGGGGTCGTTGAGGTGTCCGCGCGGCGGACGGTGGTTGGGCTCGTTGAAGTGTCCGCGGGGCGGATAACGGTTGAGCCCGGTTAAGTGTCCGTGGGGTCGGCATCAAGAGGGTGGTTGGTTTGGGCTGAAGCGTGAAGGGGAGTCGCTGCGAGGTCGTTCGGTGTGGTGCCGTGTGTCCGCGGGGCGGACAGCAAGCGGGTGGTTGGTTTGGGCTGAAGTGTGAAGCGGAGTCGCTGCGAGGCCGTTCGGTGTGGTGCCGTGTGTCCGCGGCGCGGAATTCTCCGTCAACCTGCGCGGAGCAACGCCAAGTCACAGGGCCCTTCCTTCCTGCTGGTTTGTGCCCTCTTGTGCAGTGTGTAGGATGAAAGACGCTTTATGCGCCCGTGGCGGAATTGGCAGACGCGCTGGATTTAGGTTCCAGTGTCTTTGACGTGTGAGTTCAAGTCTCACCGGGCGCACAAGAGGAAAGAGCCTCCGGGACTGCAAATGACGCAGTGTCGGAGGCTCTTTTGTATGTGCCGCGGAAGCTGAGAGAAGAGGCTTAAGGGACATTATGTGGGTAACTATCCGCGTCCAGCCCACCCTTTTCTCAACAACGCCTAAGCTGGGATTCCACTGACAATCAATGCCGGTATCGAATTCTTTCGTCCGCTCGTCTAAGTGACCACGTCGCGTGAGTTCGCCTTCCACTCAAGCTATACGTCAGTTCGCTTAACACCATGCCTCGAAGCTTTGCTTCCCGGTAAAAGACCCTATATTCAGAGGTGTCGAACTGCTCTGCTAGATATTGCACAGCAGTTTGGGCCCCGCATTTTGCAACTGGCACGCGGGGTCCATTTTTATTGGGTGGATCAAATTCATGCACGTACGTGCTGCTGGAGAGATAGTCGTCAAAATGGGGTTAAGAGTCAAAAAGTGTGTCTGGCTCGGCGTGTCTCACATTGGTGTGATTTGCGCGTAGCTGTCTTAGTGTGAGCCGTCAGCATCCGCAAGGGTGTCGACGGAGCTTGAGGACGTAAACGTCTGTTTATCGGTTGCTGAGGAGGTCACAGATCGGCCTGACTAGATGCATCAAAAAGCTAGCGACCACCAATGATGGTCGCTAGCTAAAGGTGTAGGCAAGTCTTCTGAAATTACCGTTGATTTCCACTCATATTATTCCTCAAGCGGTAAATGTCAGCGGCTAACCCTGAGGCGATAAGCATAGCGCTGGCTGCAAGAAAATTTCGGCTAAAAAGCACGACGATTCCCGCAATTGCCATAATCACTGAAGATATGATGTATAGTTTATTTACATCCATTCATGCCTCCGCTTTCACTGTGTCTTAGTTGAAACAGTATTCAGAAACCGCGGCCACGCCGATTAGTTCAGCACCTAAGTCACGAAGTGCTCCTCCGGTCTGTTGAATGCTGGGCCAGTTGAATCCCTTTTGTGCTAGCTGAGAAACAGCAGCTTTTACACCACCTAAAGCTTTGATGGCGTTCTTAATTTTGATGATCTTTGCGACGGGCAGCAAGGTCGATCCAATTGCCCACAAAATGGCCCCTGCACATGCTACTTCAGTAGCGATATAGGGCACAATCTCTTTGGAAGCTAGATTTTCTTGAACCCATTCGGCTGTGGCTTCGTCACCTTCAGCAAGTACTTCGTCTGGAATGGAGTCAATTGCAGTTAGCAGCTGTTCAACTTCATCATCGGGAATCCCGAGACCAAAGACACAGGCGGTCTTGGGATATGCATGGAGAACTTCAACACGCGGTTCTTCCCGCGACGTGGCCAGTATTGCGCACGTAAAGGGATTTGCTGATCTCTGTGTTGGTGCGCGAGCTCCTCATCGTGCAGGACGGCCTGCTCCTGTTCTATAGCCGTCGATCTCGCTGCGCTACCCGCAGCCTCTATACCACACACGAGATGCCATTCAGTGTTGATTCCTCTAAACGGGCGAATGGAACTGTTTTGAAAATCATATCGGGTTGTTGGTCGAGGTCATCCCGGGAAACCGGATAGATTTATACACACATAATATCCCTTAAGCCAGAGAAGAAAGCTGGAAAGCTACGGGGCGTCGATGGGGAACTGGACGGAGCCGGCAGTCGACTGGGTGGGAGTTTCATCCTGCTCTGGCCCGTAGATAAGCCAGCTGCCGAGCGCCACCAAGGCAGCGATCGCGATGGTCGCGATTATTGCGCGCTGCTTTTTGGGCTCAGCCGGGCGGTCAGGGTTGTATTCGGCGTTGAGGTAGGGGTCTTGGTTTGGCGTCGTATTCTTATCCACGGCGCCAAAGATAGCATCTTATGCGTCGGTGGTTGCGTTCAGGTCCCAGTCGCGCAGGATGCGCTCGACGTGGCCGGTTGCGCGGACGTTGTACTGTGCCTGCTCAACCTTGCCGCCAGAACCTACGAGGATTGTCGAGCGGATGACGCCCTGCACGATACGGCCGTAGTTGTTCTTCTCTCCGAACGCGCCGTAGGCGGTCATGGTTTCCTTGGATGGATCGGAAAGGAGGGTGATTTTCAGGTCGTGATCTTCGCGGAACTTCGCCAACTTCTCTGGCTTGTCGGGGCTGATGCCGACGACGGCGATGTTGGCGTCGTTAAATACTTCGAGGTGTTCGGTGAAGTCGCAGGCTTCCTTGGTGCAGCCGGGGGTGTTGGCGCGTGGGTAGAAGTAGACAATGACGCGCTTGCCGGCGAAGTCTGCGAGCGAAACGGTGTCGCCTTTGTCGCTGGTCAGGGTGAATGCTGGGGCGGTGTCGCCTTGTTGGAGTCGAATGTTGTCAGTCATAATTCCCCGTTTTACACTAGATTGGTTGGAAGTTCTGTAAACAATTAATACATCTAGGAGTATGTAGATCGTGGCACGAGATATTCATGACATTGAGCGCGGCCTTGCAGAGACCCGCTCGAAGCTCGCTAGCACCCTCGATGAGCTCGCAGACCGCGCTCAGCCATCCAACCTTGCGGGCAGCGCGAAGAACGAAGCTGCCAGCTGGCTGCAGGATGAAACTGTCCAGAAGGTCCTGATTGGTATTGGCGTGGGCGTCGCGGCACTTGTAGGTATCAAGGTGTTTAACAGCCGCAAGCGCAAGAGCGAGCTGAAGAAGCTACAGGAGCTTCTTTCTCAGCGCTAGTTTCGAATCGAGCCCCGCCCTCCACGCTGGAGGCGCGGGGTTTTCTGCTACTTGGCGACGATCGTCGCCCCAGCCGCTTCCATCTCACGCAGCGCAGCTTGGCCACGTTCTTCGTCGACGGGGGAGCACAGGTCGGCGAGGACGCGGACGTCGAAACCCTCCTTGAGGGCATCAAGCACGGTGGCGCGTACGCAGTGGTCTGTCGCGACGCCGCACACATCAATGGTGGTGACGCCGTTCTCGCGCAGCCAATCGCCGAGCAGCACATCGCCGTCTGTGACGCCCTCAAAACCGGAGTAAGCGGCGGTGTAGTGTCCCTTCCGGAAGTACTCGTCAATACTTATCGACGCCAGCGGTGCGCGCAGCTGTGCGCCATCGGTGTCCGCAACGCAGTGGACTGGCCACGTATCCACAAAATCCGGTTCTTGCGAGAAGTGAGTGCCTGGGTCGATGTGCCAGTCCTGCGTGGCGAGCACAAAATCGTAGTCGTCGGCGTGGGACGTGAGGAGTTCGCGCACGCCCTCAGCAACGACATCGCCCTTCGCGGTGCCGAGGGAGCCACCGGGGCAGAAGTCGTTTTGGATATCAACAAGGATGCAAGCGGTAGTCATGCCGATAGCCTAGCCGGTGGCATGCATCCTTGGGGGCGTTTCAAAGTGGGCTTAAGGGACATTTTGCGTGTATAAATCTATCCAGTTTCCCGGGGTGACCTCGACCAACAACCCGATATGGTTTTCAAAACAGTTCCATTCGCCCGTTTTGAGGAATCAACACTGAATGGCGCCTGGTGTGTGGTATAGAGGCTGCGGGTAGCGCAGCGAGATCGACGGCTATAGAACAGGAGCAGGCCGTCCTGCACGATGGAATCTCGCGCACCAACACAGAGACCAGCAAAAGCCCCTTTACGTGCGCAATACTGGCCACGTCGCGGGAAGAACCGCGTGTTGAAGTTCTCCATGCACATCTCAAAACCGCCTGTGTCTTTTACCGGGAAGCAAAGCTTCGAGGCATGTCGTTAAGCGGACTGACGTACAGCTTGAGTGGAAGACGAACTCACGTGACGTGGTCACTTAGACGAGCGGCCGAAAGAATTCGATACCGGCATTGATAGTCAGTTGAATCCCAGCTTAGGCGTGAGAAAAGGGTGGGCCGGACGCAGCTAAACACACACAAAATGTCCCTTATCGCGACACGCCGTAAAAACACACAAAATGTCCCTTAAGCCTCAAAGTGTGGGGGAATTAGTGGGGATTTGCACTACAATGCGAAAAAGCCCCGGCCGACGGTAGTGTTTCCGCTGGCCAGGGGGCTAAGGTGGTGCGCCATCAGGGAATCGAACCCCGAACCCACTGATTAAGAGTCAGTTGCTCTGCCAATTGAGCTAATGGCGCTTGTTGTCTTGGAGGCTGTCCTCGTTGGCAACGTTGAAAACAATAACACTAAGTTTTGTAAGGTGTAAAATCGCCTGGTCATCGCGGTTATTTCCGATCGTTATAAAACGGTTATCGTGTCCGGTGGTTGTGAAGTAGCGTTTCGCTTCGCTGTAGCGATAGTGTTGTAGGTTGCTAAAACTTCGGGTGTTGTGAGGAAGCGAGAAACGTGACGAGCATTCGGCGGTCTCTTATGGGTGTTGGTCTCGTCGCCGTGTTGGCGGTGGGTGTGGCTGGGTGCTCGGCAGGGGCGGGGCAGGTCATCGATCAGGTGGCGGAAACCACTGGTCAGACGACCGTGAAGCCTGAACCTCCCGCGTTTTCAGTGAAGGATGAGGCGACTGAAGTCGAACCCCTTGACCCGATCACGGTGAAGTCTGAAGCCGGGCTTGAAGAAGTCGAGATGACGAATGAGGCTGGCAAAGTCATCGAATCCTCTTTCAACGACGACCACACCGAATGGGAGGTCACCGAACCGCTCGGGTACGGCCGCTACTACACCATCGTGGCGAAGGATAAAGCTGGGCAGAAGAAGACCGTGAGCTTTTCCACGGTCGTTCCAGCGGCAACCACGAACGTCTACATGGGTCCACTCGAGGGCTCGACGGTCGGTGTTGCCCAGGCAATCACTTTCCGTTTCGACGTCCCCATCCAGGACACGAAGGTGCTCGAGGACCTCATCGACGTTGAGACTTCAAACGACACCGAGGGTGGCTTCTTCTGGCTGGACCCATACGAGCTGCGTTGGCGCCCGAAAGAATTCTGGGAGCCTGGCACCACGGTGAAGGTGACTGCTGACCTCTACGGCAAGGACCTCGGTGGAGGTGTCTACGGGGCGCAGGACAATGAGACCACTTTCGAAATTGGCGATGAAGTAAAAACCGTCATCGACAACAACGAAAAGGTGCTGCGCGTCTACGAAAACGGTGAGCAGATCCGCTCGTTCCCAGTCTCGCTGGGTACTGACTTCCAGTACGACACGCCGAACGGCACCTACGTCGTTGGCGACGAGCACACCTCGCTCGTGATGGATTCCCGCACCTTTGGCCTCGGGCTGGGGCAGGGTGGTTACGTCACATCGGTGGACTACGCCACCCAGCTGTCCTACTCGGGCATCTACGTGCACTCCGCGCCGTGGGCGGTATGGGCGATGGGGTCGACGAACCAGTCGCACGGCTGCGTCAACGCGACGTATTCGGACGCGCAATGGTTTCAACAGACCGTGAAGCGGGGGGACCCGGTCGTCGTGAAGAATACGAACGGTGGCACGCTCAACGGCTATGACGGCCTGGGCTACTGGAACCTCGACTGGGAGCAGCGCTCCGGCGGCTCGAAGGACCCGAACGCTTAAGCCGGTCTGTTAGAAAAAGTTCCCGAGCCGCCGAGCTCGGGAACTTTTTTGGGTTTTAGACCCATTTCGGTCGACCAGTACATGTGTTTTCCCAGGTTGCGACGACTGTCCATGAAGAACGTTCCCCCGCTCATCGAAAGCCCCGGGAACAATTCTTGGCTTAACATGCCTGCCGTTGAAAGCAATGTGCCCCGCAACCTGTTTGTACAGGCCACGGGGCACTCTCGGGGTGGCTGACGGGGCTCGAACCCGCGACACCCAGGATCACAACCTGGTGCTCTACCAGCTGAACTACAGCCACCATCGCTGTTTTTCAACAGCGGGCACTACTTTACAACGAAAGCCTAGGATTGCAAAAACCGCTGGTAATGGGCGTGTGCGGCGGTTGCAGCATCGGCTGCTTGCTCGGAATCTGGGCCTGGAGCCGGTGTGAATACCGAACGGCGGTAGTAGTCGAGCTCCTGGATGGACTCCACGATGTCTGCGAGCGCGCGGTGTGCCAAACCCTTTTCGGGCTGGTTGTAATAAGCGCGCGGGAACCAGCGGCGTGAAAGCTCCTTGACGGTGGAGACGTCGATCATGCGGTAGTGCAGGGCGGCGTCGAGACGCGGCATCTGCTCCCGGATGAAGGAGCGGTCGGTGGCGATGGAGTTGCCGGCGAGTGGCGCCGGGTGGTCCGGGTCGCAGTGCTTTTCGATGAGCGCGAGGACGGAGTCCTCCGCCTCCTTGATGGACACGGAGGAGGAGCGGATCTCGTCGAGGAGCCCGTTTTCGGTGTGCATGTTCAGGACGAAGTCGTCCATCTCCGCGAGCTCATCTTCGGTGGCGTGGACGACCAGGTCCAAGCCCTCGTCAAGAATCTCAAGCTGGGCATCGGTGACGAGCGCTGCGACCTCGACGATGACGTGGCGGGACGTATCCAGGCCCGTCATCTCCAGGTCGACCCATACGATGCGGTCGTTTTTTGCAGGGACATCCATTATTCTTCTCCCATCTGTGCATAGAACCGCCCCATGATTGGGGCGAGGGCGCCGCGCGGAGCGTACGTCGATACGAAATCCATCACCTTGGAAAGCGGGCCGGGCACCACGCGGCGCTTGTTGCTGCGCATCGCGCTGATGGTGTCCTTCGCGCAGGACTCGTACGTGGTCCAGAGGAAGTCCGGCACCACCTTATCGACAATCGACTGCTCCGCGTCGGGAACCTCCGCCTCGCGCACCGGCCCCGGTGCAAGCAGCGTGCAGTGCACGCCGGTGTCCTTCAGCTCGTAGTGCAGCGCCTCCGTAAACGTATTGACGCCCGCCTTCGTAAACACGTACGTGGCATTGTTCGGGATCGGCGTGTTGCCCGCTGCCGAGCCGACGTTGCACAGCGAACCCTGGCCACGCGGAACCATCTGGTCCAATACCGCCTTCGTGATGCGGAACACCGCGGTGGCGTTGAGGTTGAATTGGTCCGTCTCGTAGCTCCAGTCCTGCTTCATAAACGGGCCAAACGACGCAATACCGGCGGAGTTCACGCAGATGGTGATCTTCTTCTGCCCGATGTAGTCCAGCAGTGCGGTCACGTCGCGTTCCTTGGAAAGGTCCGCCGCGAAGACCTCGGCGTTGATGCCGTGCGCTTGCGCCAGTTCCTCTGCAAGCTGCATCAACACCGCTTCTCGACGCGCCACCAGCAGCACGTTATATCCGGCAGCGGCAAGTTGGCGCGCAACCGCCTCACCGATGCCTTGCGAAGCGCCAGTTATCAGCGCGAACGACTCAGTAGTTGGGGAGGGAAATGTCATGCACCTCAGGGTACCCGACTGCCCGATTCCGCAATCGAGCGCAACTCCTCCACACAGTCCTGGTACGCGCGGGCGCCGGCTGCGGTCAGGGAGACCCAGTCAACGTTCTTGTCCGGGTTCGCCTTGCGGTCCGTAAACAAGGAGACATAGCCGGCCTCCTTGAGTGCGTCGATGGCCGTGAGGTAGGCGTCGCTCTCTAGCTGGGTGAGAGTACGCAGCCGCTTGGGGTGCATCTCCTTGTTCTCCGCAGCACCGACGTCGCTGGTGGTGGCCTCGGCGGCAAAGAGTGCGGCGCAGATGCTCAAGCACGAGGGTTGCAACAAAATGTCAGGCATTGTTCTTCCAGCTCCTCACGTACGTAACGACGAAAACAATGGTCGCGAACGCACCGAGCAGACCGGAAAATATCTTGTTCTGGAGCGGGGCGACCTGCAAGAGCGATATGCAGAGGAAGTACACGCCGAAGGGGAGCAACGACATTTTCGGGTCCTCTTTCACCGGCTGTCGGATGCTTGAGCGCACTCCGTTTGACCTACGTCGCTCGGCGACAACGATGCACCCGATACATGGCACAAACAGGAGGAACGGCCAAAACTGGTCGAGAACAAAGATCAGCGGCAGGCTCACCCCGAAGCAGACCGCCGCGCATAAGATCCACCCCCAAGGAACGGCCGGTTTCTCCCGGGTGCGCTCCTCGGTTTCATGCGCTGCGGCCAGCAATTTGCGGGCCTGAGCAGAAGAGATAGAGATGGACATGGCGCCATGGTACATCTGGGGTGTTGCTATTTCTGACGGTAACGCTGCGCTAAGTCATCAATGTCGGCCCAGCGCTGAAATGCTCGGCTGGTGTGTGCAATGACCGAATCCAGATTCGCACTATGTGTGACGATGTACTCCATCAGCTGAGTGCCTTCTTCACCTGTGGCTAAATCAGGCTCCTTGCCTTTCGGCGCTCGGACATGAATTGAAAACAAGCGCAGATAAGTGAGCCCAACGATAAGTGCGGTGCGCTTGTTGCCATCGGCAAATGGATGGGTGATGGCTATATGGACGGTGAGTGTGGCTCCTCTATCAAACACCGAGGCGTACCGAGGGTGGCCACTGAGTAGCTGAAAAGGGGCGTAGACTGCACTTTCCAATGAAGCCCGGTCCACAGTAAATCCAAGATAGCTCTCCGGTTCTCCGCTCTCGGTGATACGATCCCCGCAGCCCTGGTTCACCGCGCACGCTAACTCCACAAGCATCTCGGCTAAGAGCTGCTCTCTGGAAGCTTCACTGTGGTCAGATAATTGCGATGATTACCGGTTCGCGAGGATCGAAAGAGTATGTTGCCATTCCGTTTCGATTTCATGCGCAGTGGCAAGTAGATGATCGAAATCAGGAAGGTGATCCAGTTCTGCCATATTTGGTGTGCCTGGGGCGGGGCTCCCGGACTGGAGCATCTTCGTGAACTCTTCGCGCATCGTGGTTAGGCTCAAGGCGTTACTGCAGTGCTCGCTGTCAACTGCGTTACCACGTGCTTCTTGCCAAGCTTGACCGTGGCTCATGTCTGACAACTCCGCGGATGTCAGCGAACCGTAGAAGTTCACAACGCTTTCAATCGTTGCTCGCGCAAATGGCGAAAGTGCCGAAGAATCCCCACCAAGAACGTGTGGGACCCCCATCCACAAGCAACGTTTTCTGTACTGCCGCGGAGGTTATAGGGGACGGGTCCTTTTGCCCAAGCTTGCAACTCTCCCTCGAATAGTGGCAGTCCGGTCCATGCGAGGTGCCACCCTTGGGCGAAGAAGCAGATTTTATAAAGCTTCATCTTGTCAACGCCGGGGATGAGCTTAGTCACGTACTGGCCGACGTCAAGAATATTGGACATGATGATCACCAAACTTTACGAGGAGGTTTCAGGACCCCTCCAGCACTCAAACCTAATGGTCGATCACTTTACCGGCACATACGCGAAAAATCTACCGTAGACCGCCCGGCTGCAACCGATAAGTTGAACCGAGCCTGCGTTCATTGATATGCGCCTACGCGTAGTTTTGGTTTGTCCGGGAGCTGTTCTTCACGGGAATGTCGGGGTGGTTGGCGCGCGGTGGGATTGCTTCGTAGAAGAGTAAAACGCATAACTAGTTGTAGCCACTGTGAGTGGCGGCTTTTGTCATGGAAAGAGGGGCGTGGAGATTGGGTTCGAAAAGCCGCGTTTGGCGGGGGCTTTTCGTGTTTTGAGCTATGGCAAATCTACGAAACTTTCACGACATTTAGCCCAAAAACAGCTCCAAAATAGCTCCAACTCAAACATTCAAGCAAAGCTAAAAAATACCCTCTAACCTGTAAAACGACAGGTTAGAGGGGTGAAATCGGAGGTTCGGAAAACTCCTCCATCCTGCTCCAACCCCAACCCCCTATCGCCCAGTGGTCCACGGCTTCATCCGAAGTGCTCCACGCCATCACGCTTACCTGGAAAGTCACTGCCACGCTTCGGCACCCGTTTCGTAGCTCGACCCGGTCCGCGAGACGGAAAACCGCGCTGTCCAGGAAGGTAGACATATGCCGGAAGCATCAGACACACCGCCCGGCAAGCTGAGCAAGTCGGCCACGCGTCCGACGTTGAATCCGCCGTATGCTCGAGGTATTCCCGATTCTTCCTGGCCATGTTCCCCAGAAAACCAGTGAATGGTTGACCCCGAAAAGGTGGCCACTTTCGTTCCAATTTTGTGTATAGGTCTAGAGCAATTAATGGAACTCGGGTAGTTTCGGTATGAGAAGGAAATAAAACATCTAGGTGATATTTCTTTCCGATTGTCTCATGAAAACAAGACAGTTGACGCCAAAGTTATTTCAACTATGACAGGCATCTCAATACCCGGAAGGCTTATTATGCCCCGCAGTTACATCTTGAATTCGCAAAGTAAGCAGAAAACTACTCGTTCTGCCAGAAGAAAAATGGTTGCTTTCCTGATGGCTACCGTTCTTCCAACGTCCTCTTTGTTCACAGTTCCCGCTGCAAGTGCTGACAGTATTTCAGAATCTGCCCCAATCTGTGGTGAAAGGGTGGAAGGGTTTCCACCGGAGTTTTATGAAGCTCTCGACAATGCCTCGAAAGAATCTACTCCGGAAGGCGTAGCTACGGCGCTTTTTCCGAGCGATCCGGAAGCTCAAGCCGAGATAATGCCTTCGCTTCGTGAAGTTGAAGCAATCCAGAAGCAACATTCTGATTCGGAAGAGGTTTCTGTTCGCGCGGTTCCAGCCGCTATTCTGCCGTTCATTGCTGTAATTGGTGGCTGCGTCGTCGGGGCTCTTGGAGGAGCGGCTGTAGGCGAGCTGGTTAGTAAAATAAGGCATGGTCACAGACTGGAAGCCGAAGCACGTGTTGATGCGCTAATTGGTGGCTGTATCACAGGGGCAGTCCCGCCGGCGCTTCGTCCTGTCGCAAACGCTGCAAAGGTCCCCATTCGTAATGCCGTATTAGCGCTTATGATTAGGTGGTATCAGATTACTTAAGAACTGAGTAGGATACTTATGAAAAATGGGGTTTGGCCTCTCTGGCAAGTAATCACTGCGTCTCTCTTAGGAGCTATCGCGACCACCATTATATCGCTCCAGAGTGAGCCGGGGACCCTCGTGGAAGCGATTTTAATCTTCTGCTTGTCTTCGGTTTTTCTTTTTATCGTGTTCTTTTCTGCAGCGAGATTATTCAACGCGCTCTACCGACGTTGGAACTCTTTCAATCAGGAGTTGACGCAAAATTATAACGTCAAACTGTCCTCGGTCGGGTTCAGGTCAGCCCGCTCCGAGTATTGCGGGTCCTCGTCCTTAGACGACTGATTGCCGGGAATTAAGGCGTTCTCAGACCTCGTCAACCCTCACGCAGAGTACAGAGAGACGAAGAACCGCGAGGTCCACCTCCACCGCCTTGAGTTCCGCAAGCGTTTTGAGTTGCCTCACAAGGGCACCACAAACGTCGGCGTTGAGCGCCGTATGTGCTCTGTTCGCGCCAACGGCACCTCGTTAGCTTGTCCGCTCGTGCCGCGGTCCCAAGAGGGCTCGACTGCCAAAAGCGCCCCCAGCAGTGCCCCCAGCAGTGCCCCCAGCAGGATTCGAACCCGCGACACACCGGGTAGAAGCCGGTTGCTCTAATCCACTGAGCTATGGAGGCTGGGCTGGGCGTCGACAAGTCGGCGCCCAAGCCTTGGATAGTATAGCGCAGTTAGATTCCACACAGCGCGCGGGTGGCGTCGCTGATGGTGGCCAGGCGGGCGTCGGCGGCGGCCCAGTCAGGTTCTTTACCCGTTTCTACTGGCAGGACGACCTCGAGGTAGCACTTCAGCTTCGGTTCGGTGCCGCTCGGGCGGATGACTACGCGGTCGTCGTCCGCGGTGCGGATCAGGATGCCGTTGGTGCCTGGGGTGGCGCCGTAGCCGTTAGACAGGTCGACGTACTCGACAACCTCAGAGCCAGCCAGCTCGGTCGGGGTGTGCGCGCGGAGGCGCTCCATGGCTTCGCTGATGAGGGAGAGGTCTTCGACGCGGAAGGTCAGCGGCTGGGTGCGGTATAGGCCGTACTTGTTAGCCAGGGCGTCGAACTGCTCGAGCACGCTCATGTTGCGCGCCTTGAGCTGCGCCACGATCGAGCCGACGATCACCGCGGCGGACATGCCGTCCTTGTCGCGAGCGTGCGCCGGGTCGACGCAGTAGCCGATGGCTTCCTCGTAGCCGAACACGAGCTGCGGGGTGCGTCCGATCCACTTGAACCCGGTGAGCGTGGTCGCGTGGTCGAGCCCGTGAGCTGCTGCGATCTTGCTCAGTAGCCTGCCCGAAACAATTGAGCACGCCGTCGCTCCGCCCTGCGCGCGTGACGCCATGTATTCGCCGATCAGTGCGCCGGTCTCGTCGCCGGAGAGCTTCACCCAGCCGTTGCCCAGCGGGGTGCCTGCGCTTGGGGTGGTGCGCGCCGGGACTGCGACTGCGCAGCGGTCGGCGTCGGGGTCGAGGGCGATGATGACGTCCGCGTTGACCTCGTTCGCTTTCTCGACGGCGAGGTCGAGGGCACCATCCTCTTCAGGGTTGGGGAAGGCGACGGTGGGGAAGTCTGGGTCCGGCTTCCATTGCTTCTCGACGCCCACTACGTCCCCAAAACCGGCAGCCTCCAGGGTGGTGCGTGCCAGTTCGCCACCGACCCCGTGCATTGGCGTGAGCACGACCGTGATCGGTGGGGTGCCGTCGAGGTCGCTGAGTGCGCTGGTGGCGGCGATGTAGTCCTCGCGGGTGTCTACCTGCTCGATGTTCGTGTCCAGCGGGAGCTCTGTCGCGCCGGGCGCGGCGGCGATGCAGGCGGCGATTTCGGCGTCGGCAGGTGAGATGATCTGGCAGCCAGCAGCGTTGTCTGCGTCGACGACGCGCCCGCCGAGGTACACCTTGTAACCGTTGTCCCACTTCGGGTTGTGGGAGGCAGTGACCATGATGCCGGCGTCGGCGTTGAGCGAGCGCACGCTGAAAGAAGTCAGTGGGGTCGGCTGGGCCAGCGGCAACAGCATGGCGTGCCCGCCAGCGCCGGCGACGACCTCGGCTGCTGCCTGCGCGAACTTTGCGGAGCCGTGGCGGGCGTCGCACCCGATGACCACGCGCGGGGTGTCCACCTGCTGGCTGAGCCAGTCCATGAGGCCGGCGGTGGCACGCATGACTACGGCCTGGTTCATGCGGGACTCGCCGAAGCCGATCTCGCCGCGCAGCCCGGCGGTGCCGAACTGGAGCGGGCCTGCGAAGGCCTTCGCTAGTTCGGCCTCGTCGTCAAGAACGGCGCTTAAGGCCTCGCGGGTGGCGGGGTCAGGGTCGTGCGAGATCCAAGCCTCGGCCTGTGCACGAAGATCAGTAGCCATTGTTAGTTCCACCCCTCCAGCACCGCCGCGGAGCTGGACAGGCCCAGGCGGGACGCGCCAGCCTCAATCATTTCCTTCGCGGTAGCGGCGTCGCGGATGCCGCCGGAAGCCTTCACGCCGAGCTTGTCGCCGACGGTTTCACGCATCAGTTTCACGGCATGCGCGGAGGCGCCACCGGCTGGGTGGAAGCCTGTCGAGGTTTTCACGTAGTCGGCGCCGGCTTCCATGGAAGCCTTACACGCTGCGACGATCTCTTCGTCGGTGAGGACTGCGGACTCGATGATGACCTTGAGCAGCTTGTCGCCGCAGGCCTTCTTTACGGCAGCGATGTCGTCGCGTACAACGTCCCACTTGCCTTCCTTTGCGGCACCCAGGTCGATGACCATATCGACCTCGTCGGCGCCGTTTGCAACACTGTGGGCGGCGTCGGCTGCCTTGGCCGCGGTCGGGACAGCGCCGGATGGGAATCCGCACACCACCGCGACCTTCAGGTCAGCTGGGGTCTCGATCGGCAGCATGGATGGGGAGACGCAGACGGAGAACGTGCCGAGGTGCGAAGCTTCGTCGATAAGCTTGGCGACGTCCTCGTGGGTGGCCTCCGGCTTGAGCAGCGTGTGGTCGATCATCTGGGCGACATTGTGGCGAGTAAGCATGTTGAAAAACTCCTTGATGTGTAGAGAACGTGCAGGTTACGCCGGTTGCTTCATGCGAGCGGTGAGCGCCGCATAGAGCGCGGTGCCGGCGACTGCGATGATGGCCAGGATGAGCATGACGGTGGGGTAGCTGCCCGAATTTTGTGGCAGGAAGCCTGGCACCCCAAGGCCGAGATCCACCAGCTTCGCGCTGTACGCGATGCCGAGCGGGACGGCGACGTTGATTGTGAGGTTGTAGAACCCGATAGCGATACCCGACTTCGCCGCGGGGATGTTGCCGATTGCCGTTGCGACAAGTGGCGCGTACAGCAGGGCGAACCCGCAAGCGAAGAGGAGGGAGGAGAGCATGAAGACCCACGGGCTGGCTTCCATCCCGACTGCGAGGACAAGCAACGCGACGGTGATGGAGGCGAGTGCGGTGAAGATCGCGGGGCGCGTCGGCAAGAATTTGCCGATCTTGCCAGAGAGCGCACCGACGATGACGGCGCCGGTGTAGCCCGGGATGAGCAGCAGGGAGGCGTCGTCAGCGCTGAGCCCGTGGACAGCCTTCGCCATCGCGGGGAAGAGCACCAGGTAGCCGAGCTGCACCGAGTAGACAATCGCGACCAAGATGATGGCGGTGACGTACGCGCGGTTCTGGAAGAACTCCGGGTTGACCAGCGGACGCTTGCCCTTCTTTACGTGGGCGATGAACGCGACCAGCGCGAGTACCAGCGGGATGAGCCACAGCACCTGGAAGGCCTGCATGAACATGATGGCGCTCGTCGCAAGCACGGCGATCAGAAACAGGCCCAGCCAATCGACGTGGCCCGACTCCAGGGAGGCCTCTTCCGGGACCGTCTTCATGATGACTGGGACGGCGAAGACCAAGATGAGCGGGATGAGGAACATCGCGGTCCACGAGATGTGGGTGGCGATGTACCCGGACGTTAGCGCACCGAAGAGTGTTGCACCCTGGAACGCGGAGGTAGAAAAGCCCAGGTAGGTCTTCTGGTCCTTCTCGCTGAGGTGCTTGGTCACGTAGATGACGTAGAGCGTCTCCGCCGCGGCAAGGCCCGTGGTCTGCACCACACGGCCGACCAGGACCAGCCCCCACACGTTCTGGCCGAGGTAACCAATGACCGAGCCGACCAGCGTCAGCGTGATACCGACCATCAGCAGCTTGCGGATGCTCACCACGTCAGCCAGCGCCGCGTACACCACCGCGCCGATGCCGATGATCACGCCAGCAAGCGAGGCCTGCAAGCTGACCTCGTTGAGGGACAAGTTCAGAGCCTCACCCATCGAGTCGGTCATGAACTTGAAACCGTTATCGATGATCAGCGAGAACACGAAGGTAAACAGGATGATCGGCACGGCCCGCTTCGGGTTGAGCGCCTTTTGAACTGTTTGAGATGTCATGGTGAGTTCCTTCAAACGTGTGGGACGGGTTGTGGGTTAGACGGCGGCCAGCGGAAGCGCCAGCTCCATCATCTGGGTAAACGCGTTCTGGCGCTGCTCGGCGGTGGCCTTCTCGCCGGAGCCGATGACATCCGACACGGTGAAGATGCCCATCGCGTCAACGCCTGCCTCGGCGGCGACGGCGTAGAGGCCAGCGGATTCCATCTCGACGCCGAGCACGCCCATCTTCGCCCAGCGGTCGTTGACGTCATCCTTGAAGTTGTAGAAGACGTCGGAGGACAAGATGTTGCCCACGTGGATGTCGACGCCCTGCTTCTGCGATTCCTTGTAGGTTGCTTCGAGGAGCTTCCAGGATGCGGTTGGGGCGTAGGTGCCAGGCAGGTCGTACTGCTCGAGGAAGTGCGAGTCCGTGGATGCGGAGGAGGCGACGATGATGTCGAAGAGCTTCATGTCTGGCTGGAAGCATGCGCAGGAGCCGACGCGGATGAGCTTCTTTGCGCCGAAGAAGTGAATGAGCTCGTAGGCGTAGAGGCTGATGGACGGGATGCCCATGCCTGAGCCCATCACGGAAACCTCGTGGCCTTGGTAGGTGCCGGTGTAGCCGAGCATGTTGCGCACGGCGTTGAATTGGACTGGGTTTTCCAGGTAGGTCTCTGCGATGAATTTCGCGCGCAGTGGGTCGCCCGGCATGAGGACAGTTTCGGCGATAGGTCCGGTTGGGACGATGTGCGGTGTGGAGACGGTCGGGGTGGACATGTGCAACTCCTTTTGTAGTAGCTGGTTGACCTTTCAGAGTCCACTTTAAAACCAGCCGGAACATATGGCAATAGTAAATTTTGCAAATGTTCCAGAAGGGGGTGTAATTCACCCCGGATGGGGGAGAAGGGGCGTCAATTAGCGGGTCTTCGCGATTTCCAGTACCCGAACCGCCGTCGGCTGATCGATCACTAGATCACTCGCCAGCCCCATCCACAGCGCCGTCTCAATCGCCTCAGCCTTGTACAACCCCCCAGCTACTAGCACGCGACGGGGCCTCGTGCGCAGCTCGTCGAGCTCGATGCCCACCGTCAGCTCATCAATTCTTTTCGACGCCACCTCCCCCTCCCGCGTGTAGAACCGCGAACAGGCATCACCCACCGCAACGCCGAGCAGCTCCCGCGACATCTCCTCGGAGAGGTACCCCAGGTTCATCAACAGGCTCTGCTTTCTCACCGAGCCCACCGTGAACACCACCACGTCCGCCTCCCGCCCCTGTTGCAGCACGTCGGCGATATGAGAATCCTGCTCCACGATCTCCTTGGTCTCCACCCGTTCGAAGATGACAGGCAACGGGAGCGTCAACGCGGGCGCGTTCAACGCGGTGCAGAAACCGGTGATCGTCTCAAAGTCGTTCGTCGCCAGGTTGGAGCGCGACGACCCACCCTTCAACTGCACAACCTGGCGTGCCCGCATGTTCGTCGGCCGCAGATTCCGCGCAATGTTTAGCAGCGTCTTCCCCCAGGACACACCCACCGAAAGGCCATCCAGCGGCATCGACTCCAAATAGCGTGCGCCCGCAACCCCGAGATCCTCCACGACCTCAGAAGACGTGTTCGCCGGGTGCACAATCCGCACGCCATCCAGCGCGTACCGGGAGGTGAGATCCTCTATCAGAATCTCGTCCGCCTCTTGCGGGTCATGCACCTCAATGGTGACGTAGCCACGGTCCTTCGCGTGCTGCAAAAGCTTCGCCACCGTCGGGCGGGAGAACCCCATCTTTGCGGCGACCTCCGCCTGACTCAATCCCGAGCGGTAGTACAACTTGGCAGCCGTCAGCGCATCCCGATCACGTGTGTCCATGAACTACAGCGTAGCGCCTTGGGGTGTTGCCCTCGGCAGTGTGACAGTATCTTGGTTAGGCCCACAAGCGAAGGGAAAACTATGAGCAACGACGAAGTGACGATGCCGCGCAAAGAATACGAGGCGCTGAAACGCGAAATCGCCCGACTGCGCAAAGAGGTCAAGCTGTGGAAAGACACCAGTGATGTCCTGGGAAAAGCTATGGGGTCTCTGCCAAACAGGAATGGCGAGGCCTCCGACGCGGCGGAAAAATCCTAAGCCCCGAAGAAACGAGGCGATACGAGGAGGGCGTCCGCCAAGAAAACGAATTCTTAGATCTGCTCATGAGCGTTGGCCATTCTATGAGCAGCGCCTGCAGAATTTTGAGGATCTCGCGCTCGAGACGCTACTACCAGACCAACCCGAGGCCCAAGAAGGAAAACCCGATCCCGCACCACGAACGAAATATCAAACGTACTCCGGATTCAGATGTACAACAAATACTCGATCTTTTCGACGCCCACCCTGACCTGAGTGCGGACGCCATCTACCAGAAGGCGCAAGAGAGCGGGCTGCAGCTCGCGAGCTTGCGGACGTTCTACCGCATTGCACGCGAGCACGGGAAGCTACAGTGGCAGCGCCGTGCGGCCGAATCGGACTCGTAAATCCGCAGTGGCGTTCTTTCGTGACGGGCCCTCTGCGTTGGTTGTCCGCGCGGCGGACACTTTTTGCTGGCGGGTTTTCTGGAGCTGCTGGTGAGAGGGGCTGCCGCGGACAGGGTGCGGTCAGGGTGTCCGCGGGGCGGACAACGAAATGAGGTTGACTGTTCGCGGGGCGAAAAAGCATGCCCTCCGCGTAGGCAGCGACGTAGTCCCTCAGTGGTTTAACCTGGGAAAAGGGTTAGACTAAAAATAAATGCGGTGAGGCACAAGAGGCGATTAACCGTGATCTGTTAGCGGATATAAATCCCCCCGCTTATCTTCCGGTCCGCTTTCATTCTTCTCAATTCTGCAAAATTCTGAGGATCGTTGGCCCTAGTTCCCCCGAGCCACACTATTTTCTCCCCTGATGCGTAGCTCAAATGCTCGGCAAGTGAGTTGCCGGCTAGTTGATCTGCCCAGCCTTTTACAGCGGTATCTTCCTCCGAAGAGACACCCCCAGTACTTGGAATTAGGGGCATTTCCATACCAAGATAGGCAAGCCCTCCCGCAGACCTCACTGAGAATACACAGTAGGCGAACTGGGGCGTTCTCCACGCTGCTTTAAGTTCGACAGCCCCGGTGGAAATTGAGTTTTCTTCAGCGAAGTATCTCTTTAAAAGAGAATTCATATATCCGCCGAAAGCTGACGGGCTCCACTCGGTCTTCATATTCTGCGCTCCTCGTTTCAATGTGTGACAAAATTTCGGACCCCTGCACCACTTCGCCGTGCTTTACCTCCAAGAGCTTTCTTGTGGTTCATTTCTGAGATTGAGCTCAGATCCTTGTTGGATGAGACCGGCGAGGCTAACAAAAACCGATTAATTAACCTCATCCAATCTAAAGCTTGGCAAAATTAATGAGTATTGCGTACCTTGACCGTGAGTCTGGATGAATTTCGACACCTCTGCTTTTGTAGGGAACTGTCACTGTTACCCGATTTGCGTATGTGGGCTGGGAACCAGATCCGTGTGCAACATGAAATGCGGGTGGATCTTGTGTCATTGGTCAGCCGCCATCAGGGCTAGAAAGTCGAGCTCGCTACTTCCGCGGCGGCACCAGCTGGTGGTTAGTTTGTGCCATTGGTTCATTTCGCCCACTCGATGAAAATCACTAGCATAAACAAAAGTGACCTTAACCAACTGCTCTAGTTAAGGTCACTTTTCTCGCATCACTATTTTACGATTTATTTACGCTCAAACCGTAAACGGACGTCCGTAGTCAATGCACTCATTACTCTTTTCCTGAAACGGAGCTAAAAGGTAGCGGCTTTTCCATGGGCACGGAACTCTCCACAGATAGTAATCATTACCTACATATCCGTCTTCCCGTAGCACTCCTTCTGTCTCAGGGCGGGGGCGTACAACTCCATTAAACTTTTCGGGGATAAGGGCTCTACGACCTACTGGATCCGTCCACTGGAAATCATGTTCCCAACCTTCGTCAAAATCGCACCCATCGAAATAAACTAATACCTCACTCGGCGAGCTGAGAGAATGGGGAGGGTTCTCTATCGGAATTTCCTCGTACCAAATGTCATGGTCTACTTTTTTGCCTTCATCAATCCACTCGAGAATCTCTTGCTCATCAAAACTGGCACCTGCAAGAACCTGGATTGCACTACCCTGGATTGCACTACCATGCGAGTCTAGAAGGAAGCGTTTGACGTAGGCGAGATAAATATTAGATATTTGCATTAACCGAGCCCCATCTTTTAAAGGTTGCCAGGAATCTTACATTTAACGCGAGCCGGATTACTATAAGCCCTCGCATAATAGGTTCCCGTTGAGGTAACAATTGTTCCTTCAGTTACCCCGATAAATGAGGTTTCGACGTCTCCAATGCAATCTTGTTCCACTTCACGCGAGGTGTACCTATGTGGAAGATTCTTTCTTTTATCGAATTTATAATACGGTTTATTATCTGTACCACCCCTTAAATCAGGTGCTTTTTTCCACCCTGCATAGTACTTGTAGCGCAATGTATTAACGTGCGTCACGCTCAGTACCTTTTCTGTACACTCCGTATGTGGCTTGAACCCCACGGCTTCAAAATTTGAACTTTTCCGAGGATGCGGATTATCCAACGACAGCTCACAAGGGCCATAGCGCTTTCCCGCTGCTTGAAGGCTTATCGCGTCTTCCAAGGGGAGCTCTTCCAATCCAGCTTCGACACGGTCAAAAAACTCTGCTGCTAGAGCAGGACTAGGAAATTCCAAATAAGGAGTAACGCCCATTAGAGAACCCCCTGGTAGGCCCTCCCGTTTAATAGACTTTAGTGTTCCTCCCTCAAAATTCTGAGAAACAAAATCCTCTTCTTCTTTCGGATCTCCTGTGGGGAATCCGTAAGAGCTTTTCTCATATCCTGCTGCAGACCAATCAAGAAGCACCGGATCCATAACCGGATGTGCTCCGTGCTGTGGTGTCCAGTAGATCATGCCGCCTTCGAATACGTTGTAGCGACCAATCCCGTCAGGGGTGGTCAGCTCATCGCTGATGGGGTAGCCCAGTTCGCTGTGTTGAGCGCCCATGGATTGCCATTTGTCGTAGATTGCGCCTTGGATGCTGGCCTGAGTTGCCGGCAATGCGTTGTGGGTGTAGACGTGTCCGCCTTGGAAGTCTTGTCGAAACCACTGGTTTCCTAAGTCCATATCGCTGGTGGTGGGATAGCCAAGGAAGCCCCGTTCCCAACCGTGGCGTGCCCAGACTTTTGCTGCTGGGAGACTGACTGTATGTGCTCCTGTTTTGGGGTGCCAGTAGATGAATCCATTGGCAAACTCAGAGCGTTTTCCTATTCCGTCAGGATTGGTCAGTTCGTGAGATTTTGGCAGAAGAAGGAAGCTGGTTGGTCCGCCTACCTGGTCGTATTTTTCTTTTATTAAACCGCATACTTCAAAGGGGGCGGGCCAGTAGACTGCGCACCCTGGCCGAGCGTTCAGTGTTGGAGTATCAGGGTCGGCAAGGTGTGCTTCTCGTTTTTCTGCGTTGTCGGCCTCGCTCTTGTCGATACCAGCGGGAATTTCTTCTCGGTCGGAGCGCATTTGACCGGGAATGATTTCACTGTTGGGGTTTGTGGTTGGATGCCACTCTTCCAGGCCTTGTGGGTTGAGCTCGTCATCTGTGGCTTGATTGACTTCATATCCCTCTGCTCCTGGAGGGGTTGGAATGCCCCAGTGGGCAAAGGGGCCATCTATTTCTTGTGGTGAAGTCGTGTTGTGGGGAGCGGAAGGGGAAGAGGGGTTTTCGGTAGTCGGAGTTTTGGATGTGTGAATTTTTGATTGTTGATCACTGTAGATCGACGATCCAGGAAACGGTGATTGTGCGGTTGCGGTGTCGTGTACCGCACTGATTAATAAGGTTGTTGAAACAAAAGCAAATAGTTTGCGTGAGCGGGCTTTCATTATGCTCCTTTAGGGGAGGGGGATAGGGAGTTGTTCTATTCGGGCAGTATATCGCCTGGTGGCAGACTACGCTGGTGAACTGAAAAAATTCTTCGTTTCAACCACGTGGGGTGACAGTAGTCATGAAGATGATGAGGCTCGGTTGTTCTTTGCTAGCCTGTGCATTTACTGTGCTAGGGGTGTTATGTCCATAGGGTTTTTGGACAGGGAGTCCGATGGCTTCTTGGACACGGGATCCATGGTGTTCTTGGGCACTTCTAGCGGCTTACGGTCGTAGCCTGCGTTTCGGCCGGGGTTTGGATAGTTT
>NZ_MLAL01000006.1 GCF_001875665.1 Corynebacterium sp. NML130628
CCCGCAACCTGCACACATGACCCGAAAAATGCTCAACAATCACCCCAGACAAACCAACATGTTCAACAAACCCACCGACACCTGTCAGCAGGTGTTCAACAATCAAAACCACCGCATAATATACGCTCACATGCAATCATAGGTAAGAGAATACTAAGCAAACTGGGATTACCAGGCACGACAGGTGTCATTCGACACGCGTATGCCGGGCTATTAATGCATTGCAGTTTGATACCCAAAACCGTTAGCAGACAAGTGTTACCAACCTAAGGCTTGCTAGGGCGTATAAGGCAGACCTTTTCGTGATCGTTGAACAGTTGCTACCCCCGCGTTTTACCCCTGTTGGGTTGGGTCGAAAGTATGAAGGGCCCGAACCAGCATGATGCTCGTACTGGTCCGGGCCCGACAAACAACTACGTCGCCTCGCGCGATAAAACTACATGTTCCCAGCTGCGCGGGCCTTCGCAACGACGTCCGCGATGTGTCGGACAAAGTAGTCGATGTCCTCCTGCGTATTCGTTCGCCCGAGCGAGATCCGCAACGCGCCCAAGCCAAGTTCTTCTTCTACGCCCATCGCTTCGAGAACATGGCTCATCCGGGTAACACCACTCGCACACGTTGATCCTGTCGAAACAGCGATTCCCAGCGTATCCAGCAACATGAGCATTGCATCCCCGTGCGCACCACGGAACATAAAGTGTGCATGCCCTTCCACTGCTGGTTCCTGGGTGGTTACCACGACATCCGGAACCTCCCGCCGTACGCCAGTGATGAGCGCATCGCGAAGTTGCTTTACGTGTGCGCGCTCTTGTTCCATCTCAGAACAGGCTTCCGCCAACGCCGCAGCGGTCGCCGCAGCGGAAGCGACATCTACTGTCCCCGGTCGCAGTCCACGTTCCTGGCCACCACCGTGTATTGATACCGTCGGCGTCGGCGAGCGTTTCGCCAGCAAAAGGCCTGTCCCGCGTGGTCCACCAAATTTGTGTGCGCTTGCCGCCAAAGTTGTAGCGCCAAGGTCATGGAAATGGACTGGAATCTTGCCGACGGCCTGCACGGCATCAACGTGGACAGGTGTGTTTTGACGCGAAGCTCTGCGCACAACTTCCTCGACGGGCTGGAGCGCACCGGTTTCATTGTTTGCCCACATCACAGCTGCAACAGCTGCAGGGGAACCGAGCGCCCCGAGGTCCGTGAGGTGGCCGTCGTCACCTACTGGGAGCCAATCCACGTGCTCTGCTCCGAGAGCTTTGACAGTCTCCAGTACCGCCGAGTGCTCAACTGGTGAGCACACCACCCTGTCCCCCTGCTCGCCGCGCATGGCGTAGTAGAGCCCTCGGACCGCGATGTTGTCGGCCTCCGTACCGGATCCAGTAAAGATGACCTCAACTGGATCCGCCCCAAGCAGCTCCGCAACCTGTTCCCTTGCGTCGGCAAGTACTGCATGAGCATGACGCCCCGCCGCATGCTGTGCCCCGGGGTTCAGCGCTCCTGCGTGTTCGACCCAGGTCTCAATAGCTACCTGACGCATGGGAGTAGTTGCAGCGTGATCGAGATACTTCATGCGCACTACCCTACGCGCTGATGCTGTCTTGCCTCACAAATGTATGCAGTCGGGCTGCTGCCGGTACGAGCGATGAGCACGGCCATCTGGCGGCACCCTTTGAGCTTCAGTTTCTTTCGTAGCTGGTCAGGGTTGACATCAACACCCCGTACGAGGATCTCAAGTGCCCCTGCTTGGTACTTGGTCAGCGCTGCCTTGAGTCGTTTGAACGGGACTGCTTCTACAAGCCGGAATCCGCTGGAGTTTGGGGGTAATTCGTCTCCTGTGAGGAATGCAATGTGCGGATCCACCATCCACAGCTTGTGTCGATGCGCCCAGTGGCGAACAAGTCCGGCGCGGATGATTGCTCCATCCGGCTCGATCATCCACGTGCCGGGTTCTGCGATAGTGGTGTCGTCGGGCTCGTTCGATCGCACCCTCTCTTGCGTTCCATCCATGCGCAGCACTACGGCTTCTCTGATGTTCGTTCCGAAGCCTTCTGTGTAGAGGCAGGTTTCTTTGACTCCGCCGTCCACGGAGGCGACGCTGACGAGTCCGCCCCATTCGCTGTAATCGATTCCGGGTGCGCATTTTACGGCGAGCTCTCGTCCGCGGTGCGCGTCCACGAGGTCTGGGAGTGGCGGTAGGAGTTTCGCCGGGTCAGTGATCCGTCGGCCGTTGGCTCGACGTGCTGGGTCGGCCACGATGACGTCGGCGCTACTTATGGGGTGCAGGGCATCGGCTTGGCAGAGGAGGACGTGGGCGTCGGAAAGGTTCGTTTGTGCCATCGCGAGCCGTACGCAGTCGAGGTCTGAGCCGATCCAGGCGAGTTGTTTCCTTCTTATCGACGCCCCTTCGCTTCCAACCGAGCACGTCACGTCATGGACCGTTGTTGCCCCAATGTCGATGATGAGCTGTGCCCTGTATTCAGCGACGAGTTGCGGTGTCGCTTGCTGCGCGGCATCGCTGTCGGTGAGCCAGTGGTTTGGCATTTTCCCGTGCGCGTTGCGCTGCGCAGCGAGCAACTCTGAAACAACACGAGCGTGGTCGCCGAATTCTTTCTCCAGCGCTTTCCTGTCACGAATCAGGGTATTTGGCGTGAGTTCGAGGTCCGGACCGAGTGCCGAAATTCTTTGGAGGTTATCCCGCAGAAACGTAACCTCGTCCAGGGTGAAACTCATTTTGGTGTCCCGATCCTCTCGACTGGGTGCTCGTGGAAGAACTCGTGGTAGCGGGGGTCCTCTGCTGGGTCGCCGATGATTGGCCGTAGGTCCGCATCGCGCGCAAGTTTGACTGCGTCTTCGAACGTGTCACAGGAGCACAGCATTTGGAGTTGTCCCCAGGTTGAGGGCGCGAGACGGACGAGCCCGGCGCGCCATCCTTCCATGAGGAGGTCGGGAGAAAACCAGTTAGCGTCGTCCGCTTCGCCGGTTTCTGCGTCCGGTTCCTGGCCGGTGGGTGCTTGAGCGAGGAAGCTAAAGGTGTCGAACCAGTTTCCTCGCTGTGAACAGCCCACCCATCGTGCGAATGGGATGAGGAGGTCGCTACAGACGTTGAGGTCATTTTCCTGCAGCATGTCAGTGAGTGAGATTTCGTGTGAGACGAGTTTGAGTCTCTGGTCGTGGAATGGGCGAGCGTCGCTGAGGAGGGTGCCTTCGTCGTCGACTGCGAGCAGCGTTCCTGTTTCCTCGAACAGTTCGCGTACTGCTGCGAAGAGTAGAGCGTGTGCTTTGTACTTCGTCACGCCAAGTGTGCGTGCGACCGAGACAGCGGATTTTCCGATCCATAGGTTGCCGTCGTTCCAGGCACGGGGCGGGAAGTCACGGCTATCGACGCCTCCACCGGGAAAAACGGTCATTCCTGGGTAGTTCTTCATGCTCATGACGCGTTCTTGCATCCATACTTTGATGCCGTCGCGGGTGTCTCGGATGAGGATGACGGTAGCGGAAAGGCGTGCCCCATTGAACCCACTGGTTTCTGTGGCGTCGACTGCGTCTGTTGCATTGACGGAAAACGCGCCGGTTTTACGGTACACGGTGCTCCACCTCCTCCCGTGGTGTGTTGCGCGTGTTATGCGCGGTGCGCACCACTTCGCGTGCTTCGTGCACGACGGGCGTAGAACCGTCCGTCGTCGTGCTGCACTTCAATTGGCTGGTGATACGCCCTCGAGACGTTTTCACTGGTGAGAACGTCTTCGATGAGCCCTTGGGCGATAACCGTTCCTTCATCGAGCAGCATGGCGTGTGTAAAACCATACGGGATCTCTTCCAGGTGGTGCGTGATCATCACCATCGCTGGCGCATCGGGGTCAAGCGCGAGGTCGCCGAGGTAGGCGATAAGGTCTTCGCGTCCGCCGAGGTCCATGCCTGCCGCGGGTTCGTCCATGATAAGTAGCTCCGGGTCGATCATGACTGCGCGGGCGACGAGGACGCGCTTCTTCTCACCATCAGAGAGGGTTCCCCAAGCACGGTCGATGAGGTGCATCGCACCGACCTGTTCAAGGACATCCAGGGCTTGCTCATAATCGACGTCTTCATACTGCTCACGCCAACGTCCGACGACGGCGTATCCGGCAGAGACGACGACATCGCCGACTTTTTCACTTGCCGGAATCATCGAGGCGATCGCGGAGGACGTCAGCCCGATTGCAGCCCGCAGATCTCGCATGTCGGTCTTGCCGATACGCTCCGCCAGAACAAACGCGACACCGCGTGATGGGAATTCCTGGGCTGCAGCCATGCGTATCAGCGTGGTCTTGCCGGCGCCGTTTGGCCCGACGATGACCCAGCGCTCGTCGAGTTCTACTTGCCAGTCGACAGGGCCAACAAGCGTGTTACCTCCACGAATAAACTCGACTCCTCGGAAGTCGATGAGCAGATCTGGGTCGGTGGTTGGTTCGTTCACGGCTACCATTCTGGCTTCTTTCTACTTCGGCGTCTACGTGGTGAGAAATAGGAGCGGCTGAGCTCTCTATGTAACCATATCGTTGTATGAGCATTGCCACGGATGAAAGCGAACCCTTATGTCGATATTTCCCTTAGGAGTTAGCTAGTCTGAGAGAAGAAAGAGCACACCTATTAGGTGTGTCCGACTTCCATCGGCCACATGTGAGGATAAAAACGACATGGTTGCACGCTTTGGTATCGACGACGTACGCCCTCAAGTTTCTGGGCGAACTCTTCCGGCGAAGGCGGTGGTAGGTGAGGTTGTACCGGTCTCTGCCCTGGTGTGGAGAGAAGGCCACGACGCTATCGCTGCAAGCCTTGTAATTACGGACCCGAATGGAGAACAGTACTCCATTCATATGCAGCAGGAGCCATACCGTCCGGATTACACCCACGCAGTGTTTGTCCCCGATTCCCAAGGGCTGTGGCGCTACCGCATTGATGCGTGGAGCGATGTCATGGCGACGTGGCGTAATGCTGTGACCAAGAAGCTCGAAGCTGGGCAAACGACTGAAGAAATGGCGAATGACATCGCCCACGGTATCCATCTTTTTGAAACCGCGATTTCGCAGACCCCGGCACCGGACCGGGAGATCCTTGAGCGCGCTGCCGCTGCTCTCGGTAACCCTGCACTTCCGTTGGCTGAACGCATTCGTGCCGGTTTGTCAGATGAGGTCTTGGAAGTGCTCAACGCATTTCCACTTCGTGAGCTGGTCACCCACGGCCCTATCTGCGATATTTATGTAGAGCGACGCGATGCGCTCGTCAACTCATGGTACGAGCTCTTCCCTCGGTCGACCGGCGGCTGGGACGAAGAGGGCAACCCGGTGCACGGTACCTGGGCAACGACAGCGAAAGCACTCGATCGGGTCGCGGCGATGGGCTTTGACACTGTCTACTTCCCGCCTATCCACCCAATCGGTGAGATCAACCGCAAGGGGAAGGACAACACGCTTGTCGCCGAAGACGGCGATGTCGGCTCCCCATGGGCGATCGGCTCCAGCGACGGTGGCCACGACGCGTTCCACCCGCAACTCGGTGGGGAGAAAGAATTCAGCGCGATGCTCGACCATGCGGACAAACTCGGCTTAGAAATTGCGCTTGATCTCGCGCTGCAGGCCGCCCCTGACCACCCGTGGGCAACTGAGCACCCGGACTTCTTCACCATTTTGGAGGACGGCACAATTGCATATGCTGAAAACCCACCGAAGAAATACCAGGACATCTACCCAATCAACTTCGATAACAATCCCGAGAAGCTCTACGAAGAGATCTACCGGGTTGTCATGTACTGGGTAGGCCTCGGTATCCGCACGTTCCGTGTGGACAACCCGCACACGAAACCGGTGAACTTCTGGCACTGGTTGATCAATCGCGTCCATGAAACGGACCCCGACGTGATTTTCCTCGCCGAAGCATTTACCCGCCCACCTGTGATGTACGGCCTTTCCAAGGCAGGTTTTTCTCAGTCCTACACCCACTTCACCTGGAAAGTCTCCAAGGGCGACCTCATCGATTTTGCCGAGCACATGGTCGACGTTGCAGATGTCTCCCGCCCGAACCTCTTCGTCAACACGCCTGATATTTTGCACGCGTCCTTGCAGTACGGTGGGCCCGCAGCGTTTGCGATTCGGGCAACGCTCGCAGCAACAATGAGCCCTCTATGGGGCGTGTATTCCGGTTTCGAACTCTTCGAAGGTGAAGCAGTTGCAGAAGGCAGCGAGGAATACAACCATTCGGAGAAGTACGAACTCCGCCCACGCGACTTCCAAACTGCCCTCGATAACGGTCAGTCCCTTGAGCCTTACATCACTTCCCTGAACCGTTTCCGCAAGGCGCAACCTGCATTACAGCAACTTCGCCAGATTCGCTTCCACCACGTAGATAACGACCAGATCCTCGCGTTCTCGAAGGTCGATGCCATCTCTGGCAACGCGGTACTCGTCGTCGTCAACCTGGATCCGTGGAATGCACAGGAGGGCACGCTCTACCTTGATGCCCCCGCAGTCGGACTCGAGTATGGAGCGCAGTTTGCTGTCCACGAGCTGGTAACAGATGCGTACTACGACTGGGGCTCAGAAAACTATGTGCGGCTAGCGCCAGAGGTCAACGTCGCTCACATTCTTAAGCTGCCTGACGTGGCGCCTCATAAACGCGAGGCACTCGCATTCCGACAAATTTCAGACCATGACTACCGTCCATAACAATCGCGACGAAACCGACGCTAGAAAGAACATTATGTCTGCAAACACAGTCAACTCAGAACTGCTGATCCCGGCGCACGACCGGCACCGCCTCCTCGAGTGCAAGCACCATGCGCCTCACGATTTCTACGGGTGGCACGCAGCACCCGAAGGCTCCGTGATTCGTACCCGGTTCCTCGGCGCAACCAATGTCGAGTTGCTCATCCACGAGGAGATCCGCCCGATGCAGCCCATCGGTGACGACATCTGGGTAATTGGATTGACTGACGCAACAGCGCCTGATTACCGGTTCAAGGTGCACTATCCCGAAGGTGACCCAGTCACTGTTGCCGATGCGTACCACTTCCTGCCCACTCTCGGCACACTCGACCTCCACCTGATCAGCGAAGGACGCCACGAGCGTCTCTGGGAGGTACTCGGCGCCAACGTTCGTACCTACGAGACGACGCTCGGCACCGTCACTGGTACCTCGTTCGCTGTGTGGGCCCCAAACGCACAGGGTGTAGCCGTCGTCGGTGACTTCTGTGCGTGGAACCCCAACCAGTACCCGATGCGCGTCCTCGGTTCGACCGGCGTGTGGGAGATCTTCATCCCTGGCATCGAGGCTGGCACGGCCTACAAGTTTGCGGTGCAGACATCCGATGGCCGTCGTATCGACAAGGCCGACCCCTTGGCGAAGCAAACGCTCACACCACCAGAAACCGTCTCCGTCGTTGCCGCCCCATCCAAGTTCGAGTGGACAGACAAGGAATGGGAGCAAAAGCGCAGCGAAGCAGACCCGACGAACTCTCCAATGAGTGTCTACGAGTGCCACATCGGCTCTTGGAAGAAGGACGCCACCTTCCAGACAATGCGTGACGAGCTCGTGCCCTACCTGGTAGAAAACGGATTCACCCACGTCGAATTCCTCCCCGTCGCCGAGCACCCGTTTGGTGGCTCCTGGGGCTACCAGGTCACGGGGTACTACGCCCCAACCGCCCGTTGGGGAACTCCGGATGATTTCCGCGCCCTTGTCAACGACCTGCATGCAGCAGGCATCGGGGTCATCGTCGACTGGGTCCCTGCCCACTTCCCGAAGGATGACTGGGCGCTCGCCCGCTTCGACGGCACCGCGTTGTACGAACATCCCGACTGGCGACGTGGCGAGCAAAAAGACTGGGGTACCTACGTCTTCGACTTCGGACGCAATGAAGTTCGCAACTTCCTGGTCGCGAATGCCTTGTACTGGTGCGAAGAGTTCCACATCGATGGCCTCCGCGTCGACGCCGTCGCATCGATGCTCTACCTCGACTACTCCCGCCAGCCTGGCGAGTGGCTCCCAAACCAGTTTGGTGGGCGCGAAAACTGGGACGCCGTCCAATTCCTGCAAGAGATGAACGCCACGGTGCACCGCAACCACCCAGGCATTGTGACCATCGCGGAGGAGTCTACTGCCTGGCCAGGCGTGACCGCCATGACGGAACACGACGGCCTCGGATTCTCCCTGAAGTGGAACATGGGCTGGATGAACGACACCCTCGAGTATTTCTCCCTCGATCCGATCCACCGGTCATACCACCACAACGAAGTCACCTTCTCCCTGGTGTACGCATTTTCCGAGCAGTATGTCCTGCCGTTTAGCCACGACGAGGTCGTCCACGGCAAGGGATCGCTTTGGCAGCGCATGCCCGGAGATGACTGGAACAAGGCAGCAGGCCTTCGCACCCTCTTCGGCTACATGTTCTCCCACCCCGGCAAGCAGTTGCTCTTCATGGGCTGCGAATGGGGACAAACCACTGAATGGGACGAGGCAAACTCGATCAACTGGGATAACATTTCCGACGGTTGGGGCCACGAGTACCACCGCGGTATCCAGCAGCTCGTCCGCGACTTGAACCGGGTGTACGTCGATACCCCAGCGTTGTACTCACAAGACAATGTCCCATCCGGATTCCAGTGGGTCAAGGGCGACGACTCGCAACACAACATCCTCGCTTACCTGCGCTGGGACACCGATGGCAATCCAGTACTGGCCGTCATCAACATGTCCGGTTCTTCGCAGCCGAACTACCGGATTGGGCTGCCAGTCACCGGTGAGTGGGAGCTCCTCATCAACACGGACGCAGGCGTTTACGGCGGCGCCAATAACGACCTGCCGCACACCGCGCAAAGCGACGATGTCCAGTGGGATCACTTCCCACACTCGATCGAGTTGCACGTTCCAGCGATGAGCGCACAGCTATACAAACTTCACCGCTAGAACAGCAAAGCCCGGGTCGGCAGGAGCTCCTGCGGACCCGGGCTTTTTCATGCCCCGTTAAAACAGCGCACTCGCGAGCTTGGTACGAGCGGCGAGCACACGCGGATCGCCGGCGTCGAAAAGCCCGAAGAGCTCGAGCAGCCGCTCCTTCGCCTCCGGGAACTGCTTGACTAAGCCCAACAGTCTGTCGAACGCCTTCTCAGGCGCACCGGAGACAAGCTCAGCATCAGCAGCCACCAGCTGCTTCGCAACATCGTCAGGGTGCTCCGATGCGTCAGCAATCGGATCAACCGTCAGGTTCGCAGGATCAAGCCGCTTGACGACGGCCACCGTCGCCTTTGCCTGCGCAACCTCCTTGTTGCCAGGATCCTCGCTCAACATCGCATCGTAAATAGCGGTCGCCTGATCGAAGTCACCAGCCTGCATCGCCCGAGCCGCCTCTTCCAAGCGCGGATCCTCTGCTGGTGCGGCGTCTTCTGCTGGCTCATCATCTAAGCCTTGCAGCTGCTTACCAACATTGCTCACCAGCGCCTCAAGCCAGGGCTTGAGCTCTTCCTCCGACTGATCTCCCTCAAAGCTCGTCAGCGGCCGCCCAGCTGCAAGCGCAAGCGTGGTCGGCACCATCCGCACGCCAAATGCTTGCGCGATCTGCGGAGTTGCATCTGCATCGACGTACGCATAGGCGAAACCCCGCTGCCCAGTAGCCAACTTCGTCAGCGTAGCTCGCAATGACTCCGAATCCGCCGAGCGTGCACTGCCTATATGTACAACAACTGGTACCTGCATCGAGCGCTGCAGCACTTTGGCTTCCAGATCAGCCTCGGAGACGGTAAACACAGGCACAAACCCCTCGCGTTGCATTTCTTCGCGCGCTTCTGCCTGCTTTGCTACCTGAGCTAGATCAACAGCTCCTGCCGTAAATTGTGGTCCTGTCACGTCTTAGTTCTCCTCGAGATGCTTGTTCAGGGACTCCATCTTCTGGTGGAGCATATCTGTAAATCCACGACGGATATCCGCCTTAATCACCAACGAAACGCGCGGAGAAACCTCCTCCACCGCCTGCGTTGCACGCTTGATGGTGTCCATCACCTCGTCCCATTCGCCCTCGATGGTGGTAAACATGGCGGTCGTTTCGTTCGGCAGCCCCGATTCGCGAACGACTTTCACAGCGCGGGCCACAGCCTGCGACATTTCAGCGTTCGGTGTATCAGTGACGGCTGGTGCTACTGAAAATGCTGCAATCATGCCTCATACCCTACCGCCTCGACCAACAATGTTTGTGCCAGTGTCGCCGGTCATCCGCGCCGCGCCCCACTTCCTTCGGCCACGCCACAACGTGAGCTACTCCGGGAGGGATGTTCTGGTTACAGCCCGGGCAAACATAAAACTTCCGAGCCGCAGCAGAGCCGATCTGGCGCACCTTATAAATCTCGCCATGCGTCCAGCCAGGCCCCTCCATTTCCTGGGTTCCAATAAAAGTAGAACCATCCCGTGGAAGCACGTAGCTCGGCTGGATATTCCGACGCCGATTCCTGCGAGGCACTATTGCATCGCTCCTTAAAACAACCGAAGCTCGTCGGATTCGATCCCGCGTAGGTCATCGTAGTCCAGCACAATGCACTGGAAGCCACGGTCTTCAGCGAGAGTCCGTGCCTGAGGCTTGATTTCCTGGGCGGCATATACTCCCTGCACGGGACGCAACACACTGTCCCTGTTCAAAAGCTCCACATACCTGGTGAGCTGCTCAACCCCATCAATCCCACCCCGGCGCTTTACCTCAACAGCTACGGTCTTACCATCTGGATCTTTCGCTAAAAGGTCAACCGGGCCAATCGCCGTCGGGTATTCACGACGAACCAACGTAAACCCTTCACCGAGCGTAGAAATGTGCTCCGCTAACAGCTCTTGCAGATGGGATTCCACGCCGTCCTTCACCAAGCCAGGATCTTCTCCCAGCTCCACCGTGGTGTCAGAGACGACCTCCTCTACAGTGATACGAAGCTGCTCACCTTTCGGGTTCTCCACGATCCACAACTCATCACCCGTGTCTTCCCCATCGATGTCCACGACGGCCTGTTCACGTACCGTGCACGGGGGCGTCATCCAGTTCAGAGGTTTATACGCACGATCGTCGGCATGGATCGAAACAGAACCGTCAGCCTTCATCAAAATAAGGCGGAGCGCGGACGGCAAATGCGCATCGAGGCGACCAACATAATCTACTGAGCAGCGAGCAATGACAAGACGCATGGCTACTAGGCTACAGCTTGTCCAAAACTGTACGGAATCCTCCCTCTAAATGCGTGGATCGCGACCGCGGTCGCGCAATGCACGGCGACGCAACGCCTCGTAGTCGACTTTCTCCTGCCGCTCATCTGGAGCGGATTCAATCCAAGAAATCAACGCCATTTGCGCATGCTTCTGGCCGGCGAATTCGATATCCCCCTCAGGACCGTGAAGCAGCACGGCTTCCTTAATGCCAGGCATGAACGATTGTTCTTCTTGCGTGAGCGCCCGCATCCCCTCGAAGCTCGTTTGTGTGCGCTCAATGCACATATCATACTGGAACGACAACGACCGCAGCTTATAGAAACGAAGCTCTTCCCCGTGATAGATCAGCACCCCATGTCGCCAGCCGTGGACCCCGGACGCAGGAAGCAGGCGAAACAACCCGATCGCTCCCGAATTCCGGAACATCACAAAGCGCCACACACAGACAGTGATGACGAAGAACACGAAACATAATGCCACGTACAATAAAACGATCACGTTGCACCTCTGCTTCGTTTCAAAAGACACTACTGAAGATATGCGCTTAATTCTAGCCACCAATGCGTGCAGTGCAAGCAGGAGATAAAAGGAAAACCCCGCTGTCTAAACAGCGGGGTTTACACGGTTGAGCGTGGCGCTCTACCTTCCTCCTACGCGGTGACCGCGTTAGCGAGATTCACTGCGACGGACAGCAGCAAGCTCAGCCTCTGCGCGAGACTTCACGAGCGCGTCATCGATGTTTTGAAGCCCAGCCTGAGCCTCGTCACGATTCACTTCGTGCGCGAAGATAGCGTAATCCGCGAGAATAGTCACCTTGTCACCTTGCACGGAAAGGAACCCACCCTGGACGGCAGCGACGATTCGCTCGCCGTCGATTGGGCGGATGGTCACGACACCGTTGTCCTTGAGCTGGCCAAGGAGCGGCTCGTGGCCAGGCAGAATGCCGATCTCACCTTCGGTAGTCTGAGCAGTCACGATGCTCGCTGGACCTTTCCAGAGCATACGGTCTACCGAGACCAATTGAGCGGTAAGTTCAGCCATTATTGCCTCCTAGCCTTGCAGCTTCTTGTAGGCAGCCTCAACGTCATCCAAGCCACCCAGACCGTTGAATGCCTGCTCTGGGTATGCATCGAATTCGCCGTCGCACAGCTTCTCGAAGGCGTCGATGGTCTCCTCGAGCGGAACGTAGGAGCCCTCGTCACCCGTGAACTTCTTTGCAACGAAGAAGTTCTGGCCCAGGAAGCGCTCGATCTTACGAGCACGCATAACCGTGACCTTATCCTCTTCGGAAAGCTCGTCCATACCGAGAATTGCGATGATGTCCTGCAGTTCCTTGTTCTTCTGCAGAATACCGATCACGCGCTGAGCGACCTCGTAGTGGCGCTCGCCAACGATACCTGGCTCAAGGATGCGCGACGTGGAGGTCAGCGGATCCACTGCTGGGTAAATACCCTTAGAAGCAATGGAACGCGAAAGCTCAGTCGTTGCATCCAGGTGAGCGAAGGTCGTCGCAGGAGCCGGGTCGGTGTAGTCGTCAGCCGGCACGTACACGGCCTGCAGCGACGTAATCGAACGGCCCTTGGTCGAGGTAATGCGCTCCTGAAGGACACCCATCTCGTCTGCCAGCGTCGGCTGGTAGCCCACGGCGGAAGGCATACGACCCAGCAGGGTCGATACCTCAGAACCAGCCTGGGTGAAACGGAAGATGTTATCGATGAACAGCAGCACGTCCTGATTCTGAACATCGCGGAAGTACTCCGCCATGGTCAATCCGGACAGCGCAACACGCATACGAACCCCTGGCGGCTCATCCATCTGGCCGAAGACAAGGGCCGTATCTGGAAGAACGCCCATGTCCTCCATCTCGAGGAAGAGATCCGTACCCTCACGGGTGCGCTCGCCAACACCGGCAAACACAGAGGTACCGGAGAACTCGCGTGCGATACGAGTAATCATCTCCTGGATGAGAACGGTCTTGCCAACACCAGCACCACCGAAGAGGCCAATCTTGCCACCCTTCACGTACGGGGTAAGCAGGTCGATGACCTTAATGCCGGTTTCAAGGATCTCGGTCTTACCTTCCAAGTCCTTGAACGCTGGTGGCTCGCGGTGGATACCCCAACGCTCGCCGCCGACGCCGATCGATGGGTCGTCCAAGCACTGGCCGAGTGCGTTGAACACGTGGCCCTTGACCTGGTCGCCAACCGGAACGGAGATCGGGTTGCCGGAGTCGCGTACCTGTGCGCCACGAACCAGACCGTCGGTCGGTGCCATAGCGATCGTACGGACGAGGCTGTCGCCCAGGAACTGGGCTACCTCGAGCACGATGGTGCGAGACATTTCGCCGAGGTCGATGTCGACCTCAAGCGCGTTGTACAGAGCGGGCAGCTCGCCACGCGGGAACTCCACGTCGACGACTGCGCCGATGACGCGCACGACGCGGCCATTCTCAGACCCTGCAGGGTTCTGAGCGAAATCGGACTCATTCTGAGCCTGACCCGTTGGCTCCTCGCCGAGCTCGTCGTAAGAGTGAGCAGTAGTCATGATTTAGTCACTTTCTCCACTACCAGACAGCGCGCCAGCGCCGCCGATAATCTCGGTGATTTCCTGGGTAATTTTTGCCTGACGGGCTTGGTTAGCCTCACGGGACAAGTTGTTCGCCAATTCAGTTGCGTTGTCCGTAGCGTTCTTCATCGCGGTACGGCGTGAAGCGGACTCCGCTGCAGATGCCTCCAAGAAAATCGAGTACAGCGAGCGGGATACGTAAACCGGAAGCAGCTCGTCCATCAGCGTTTCCGCGTCTGGCTCGAACTCCATATCCGGTTGGACTTCCCCACTCGTGGTGAGCATGTCTTCCTGCTCGTACTCGTAATCTTCAAGCACCGGCTCAATTGGAAGCAACTGGTGCACCCTGGCTTCTTGCGTCAGCATCGACACAAACTCTGTGTACACCACATGTACCTGGTCAAAGCCGCGAACCGCCTCGCCCACTGGGCTGTGCAGGCCCTCGCGCCACTTAGCGGTGCCTTCGGAGCTCGCCATGAAGCCGTCAATCAGGTGACGACGAACGTCGTGGGTCGCTTCCCATGAAGGCTTCTGGGACCAACCGGTCCAAGAACCTTCTACGCTCATGTCGCGGAAACGGTAGTGCGTTACGCCCTTACCGCCCGTGATGTAGCGGACGACTTCGTAGCCAGCTTCTTCAAGCATCCGCTCGAGCTCAGCTGCCTTCTTCAACACGTTGTGGTTATACCCGCCGGCCATACCGCGGTCTGATGTGACCACGAGGACTGCTGCGACTCGACCATTCTCACGCTCACGGAGCATGGGGTGGTCAAGGGAGCTCGCAGCTGCGAGGCGTTCCATGACGTCCTTGAGCTCGTCAGCATACGGCTTCGCCGCTTCGACGCGCTGCTGTGCCTTAGTGATCTGCGATGTAGCGATCAGCTCCTGGGCTTTGGTGATTTTCTTCGTGGAGTTTACGGACCTAATTCGGTCGCGTAGTTCGCGAAGTGTTGCCATGGGTTACTCTCCTCCCTTCCTATATGTAGACGTTTACGTCTTGTTTCAAGAATTACTTCTTGGAACGGCCGACGTTAAGGGTATTCTTCTTGACCTCACGCTTGTCCAGTGGATCTGCCTCTGGCTCGCGCACAATGTGCTCACCGGTGGAAGACTGGAACGAGCGAGCGAAGTCATCATTGACGCGCAACAGCGTCTGCTTGCTCGTATCGTCGAGCGCAGCGCCGCCAGAGATCTGCTCGTAGACCTCCGGAGCGACAGAGCGAATATGCTCCTGCAGCTCGAACTCGTAGCGACGCACGTCTTCGACGGGAACGACGTCAAAGGCGCCTTCGTTTGCAAGCCAGATAGACACGATCTGGAACTCAACAGGCTGCGGAGCGTTTTCCGCCTGCTTGAGGAGCTCGACCAGACGCTGACCGCGCTCGAGCTGGCGCTTCGACGCTGCATCCAGATCGGATGCGAACGCTGCGAACGCCTCCAAGTCACGGTATGCAGCAAGGTCGAGACGCAGGTTACCTGCGACCTTCTTCATTCCCTTGGTCTGCGCTGCACCACCAACACGGGACACGGAGATGCCCACGTCAATAGCTGGGCGAACACCCTGGTTGAAGAGGTCGGACTGGAGGAAGACCTGGCCGTCGGTAATCGAAATGACGTTGGTAGGAATGAACGCACCCACGTCGTTAGCCTTGGTCTCGATGATCGGAAGTGCGGTCAAGGAGCCAGCACCCAGTTCATCGTTGAGCTTCGCAGCACGCTCCAACAGGCGGGAGTGCAGGTAGAACACGTCACCTGGGTATGCCTCACGGCCTGGTGGACGACGCAGCAGCAGCGAAATGGCACGGTATGCCTCTGCCTGCTTGGTCAGGTCATCGTAAATTACCAGCACGTGCTTGCCCTGGTACATCCAGTGCTGGCCCAGCGCTGCGCCCGAGAATGGTGCAAGCCACTTGAAGCCTGCGGAGTCGGATGCAGGTGCAGCCACAATGGTGGTGTACTCGAGCGCACCGTGCTGCTCGAGGGTTGCACGAACGCCGGCGATCGTGGAGCCCTTCTGACCCACAGCGACGTAGATACAACGAACCTGCTTCGACGGATCACCTGTCTCCCAGAAGTGCTTCTGGTTCAGGATGGTGTCGATGCAGACTGCGGTCTTACCAGTCTTACGGTCACCAATGACGAGCTGACGCTGACCACGACCGATTGGGGTCATGGCGTCAATAGCCTTGATACCAGTCTGCATTGGTTCCTCAACCGGCTGGCGGTCGAGAACGCCTGCAGCCTGAAGCTCAAGTGCGCGCTCTTCGTTGGATTCAATTGGGCCAAGGCCGTCGATTGGCTGGCCCAGTGGGTTAATAACGCGGCCGAGGAATTCCTCCCCAACCGGGATGGACAGGACTTCGCCTGTCCGCTTTACTTGGTCGCCCTCGGTGAGGGTCTCGAAATTACCCAGAACCACGACACCGATCGAATCGGTCTCAAGGTTCTGTGCGACGCCGATGACGCCGTTCGGAAACTCGAGCAGCTCATTCGTCATGCATCCTGGCAGCCCGGAAACCTGGGCAATACCATCTGCAGCCGAAGTCACCACGCCGACCTCCTCACGGGAGGCCTCCGCGGAGTAGCTCGAGGTGTAGTTCGCTATCGCGCTACGGATCTCATCGGAGGAGATCGTCAGCTCCGCCATGTTCTTCCTGCTCTCGGTAGTTTGTTCCAGCATTATCTCTTACTAAAGGGTCGCGTTGGCGAGAAGGTCAGTGCGCATGCGGTTCAGTTTGCCGCGCGTAGACCCGTCGATCAGTTCGTCGCCAACTCGGATGGTCAGTCCACCGAGGAGGCTGGGGTCAACCTCAGAATGGATTGCCATCTCACGACCGTAAATATTCTCAAGTTTCTGTGCCAGTGCATCGCGCTGCGCGTCAGAGAGCGCTTGTGCGGTGACCACACGTGCCACGGCCTTCCCACGCAACGCGGCGACGTCAGCTGCAAGAGCTGCAAGATCGTCTACCGGATGGTGTTCTGGACGGCCAATGACCTGCAAAGCTAGCGCTTCAGTAACAGTGGTGACCTTGCCGTAAATGACGTTCGCCAGCAGGCCGCGCTTCTGTGCGGCTGTAGCAGTGCGGTCGGAGAGAAGCTGAGTCAGCTTTCGCTCCTTCTCAAGCAAGGTGGAGAGTTGGTACAGCTCGTTTTCAACCTGCTCCAACTGTCCCTGCGCCTCAGCACCCTTCATCAGTGCGCGGCGACCCAAGTTGATCAGCCCCGCACGGAATTCACGCGGATTTGACCACTCCTCGGAAGCTGCTGCAGCAAGGATCTGTGCCGTGGGTTCTGCGACCTTGGCACCGAAAACATCGTTGATGATCCCACGACGCTGCGCGGCATCAAGCGAGTTATCAGCGACAGCGATGCGCAGTGCACGCTCGGCATCAAGCTGATCCACGGTCAGGAAGAGTTCCGTACCAAGCTGCAATGCAACGGCGACGGTGTCCCCTGCACCTTGAATCAGCTGATCAAGCTGCTCAGAAACTTTTGTTTGTGCTTCGCGACTAGCTGCCTTCATTTCGCCTACTTCCTCGTAGAAACGTTGTCGAGTTCGGCGAGGAAAGCATCAATCGTGTTCGAGCGACGGGTGTCATCCGAAAGCTCGGTGCCCAGCAGACGCTCTGCCAAAGTGATGGAGTTCTGGCCCATCTCGTTGCGCAGCTCAGCGACGACCTGCTCGCGGGAAGCCAGAAGCTGCTTTTCGCCTGCTTCAACAATTCGACGAGACTCTTCTTCAGCCCGCTCACGAAGCTCAGCCTGGATTTCCTTGCCCTTTGCTCGGGCAGCTTCACGGATCTCAGCAGCTTCGGCGCGTGCCTCAGCGAGTTCAGCGTTGTTCTTTTCTAGAGCAGCCTTAGCTTCGGCCTGGGCAACCTGAGCGCGCTCAATGCCACCCTTGATTCGGTCTTCGCGCTCCGCCAGTACTTCTTGGAACTTCGGAAGGACATACTTCCAGAAGAGCAAGAATACGATGACGAAGACGACAGCCGACCAAACCACGTCGTACGTGGCAGGCAAGAGAATGGACGGCTCCGCCGCGTCTCCCTCTGCCAACACGAAAATATCGTTGACGTTAGTCATTGGTTGCTCCTGATCTAAAAAGTGTACGTGGAATTCGTGAGTTCTTTTAGAACAGGAAGCCTGCGACGAGGCCAATCAGAGCAAGTGCCTCAACGAAGGCGATACCCAGGAACATGGTGGTGCGCAGCTGGCCAGCCATCTCTGGCTGACGTGCCATGCCCTCAACGGTCTTACCGACCAGCATGCCAATGCCGATGCCAGGGCCGATGGTTGCGATGCCGTAGCCGATGGTGCCGAGGCCCTTGATGGTGCTCTCGTCTGCAGCTGCTGCAAGAATGATGTCGTTCATGTGAAAGTCGTTCCCTTTCTTGGTGTCTGCTTGCAACGGTTCCCGCAAGCAAACGAGTGACAATTTGTATGGGGTTTATTCAGTTTGACCAGTAGGTTGCGCTTTGTTAGTGCGCGTCTGCATGCAGCGACAGTTCGATGTACACCGCAGTCAACAGAGCGAAGATGTACGCCTGCAGGAAGATAATGATCAACTCATACAGGGTGAACAGCAACGCCGCGATCAGGGTCAGCCCTGACACACTCGTCCAGGCCGAAAGCTGCCAGAAGAAGAAGTTCGTAGCAGAGTACAGCAGGACGAGAATGATGTGGCCAGCAAGGAAGTTCGCCATAAGACGAAGCGCCAGCGTGACCGGACGCAGAATGAACGTCGAGAAGAATTCGATCGGCACAACAAGGAAGTGCAGAAAGAACGGCAACCCAGGAATCACGGTCGAGTGCTTGAAGAAGGCAACGCCGTAGCGCTGCACGCCCGCGTAGATCATCGCGATGTAGGCGACAACGGCCAGCACAATCGGCATGCCGATACGTGCGTTTGGCGAGATGTTGAGGCCAGGGATGATCGTGGCGACATTCATGAACAGGATCGTGAAGAAGATTGTCGCGATGACCGGCAGGAATCGCCGACCTTCCTTCTTCCCCAACGTGTCTTCAGCGATGTGGATACGGACGAAGTCCACACCCAATTCGCCGATGTTCTGCAGACCCTTAGGAACCAGCTTGGGCTTCCTAAAAGCAATAACAAAGAGGACCACCAATACTGCCGCCATGAACAGACGGACGAGCATGATACGGTCCAACGCGAACCAGCCATTGGCGAAGTCTTCACCAATGAACTGGTCGAACGTGTGCCCCGGGAAAAATTCTGGACCCAATTCGGGTGCGTGAAATGTACCCTTCATGGCCAAAGTTGTAACGCTCAGCGTTCTCTCCCGTTCTCGGGCCGCACATAACGTGCGGTGCGATGGACGTCTCCAACAAGCTGTCTCCGCGGCGGACTCCGTCGCACATCTTCTACCACGGGACAGGGGATGTATTTTCGTGCTTCTTCCAGCAAAAAATAAGGAAGCAGCAGACCTTAACTAACCCGCTCGATACTTTAACAGGTCACAGCGTATTTTTACTCTTTAGGGGGTCCTGCAAAGCTTCTTCTGAAGATTTTGGACATTCACGCTAGTAAATGTGGCTGGTACTGGCGTTTTCATCGCGTTTGTTACTTCCCCCACACCCGTTCCAAAAAGGGGTACACATCCGATAATTCGGGAATACCACCCCCGTATTGCGACATAAAAGAACGTCGCCACCCCAAGGCCAGGGGTAGCGACGAACATGTCCGCATATTTATGACTGCTGAATATAAGCCGTACGGACGCTGAGCACGCCCAAAGCTTCCGCACCAAGCGCTACAACTAGCGCTGCAATCGTCGTCACTCCGAAAGCTGTCGAGTCGTAGAAGGTCGCATCCCGAAGTGCGAACAAGATGAGCACGATGACGACCATCTTGATCAGCCAGCCCCCGAGGACCACCGCCATGGTCGTGGCAGGGGTGGAATTCGATGTCACCAATACGCTAATTGCTGTTAGGAGCACGAAACCTCCACCAATTCCAGTTCCCATGAGCGCTGCCCACAGTCCTGGTGCACCGCTTACTGCGCCCCACCCCATGAGCGAGACGATAAGCAGAGCCAGTAGCGCCATAGTTCCGAAACGCAACGCGCGCAGCAGTGGTCGACGCTGATCTTCATACTGCTCGGTATCTGAGACTTCGAGGTTCGCTGTCGCCGGGGTCTTTGGAGTATCCACGTCTGGACATCCTACACAGTTACAGGGCCGATCTTGCCCTTCAGCCATGGAATGAGCGTCGCGACAAATGCGACAACCAGCGATAGGACAGTAAAAGCGACAGCGAAGCGGGTTGGGACGATCGAAAAGCTCACTGCGCCAAGCGCTACTGCGGAAATCCACATATAAAGGACCAAAACGGTGCGCCGGTGTGTGTGTCCGAGACGAAGCAGCCGGTGGTGGATGTGTCCGGCGTCTGCTTCCCACGGTCGCTGTCCACGAATGACCCGTCGGATGACGGCCCACATAAAGTCAAGTAGAGGCAATGCAATGGCGGCCAGCACGACGATAATCGGGCTGACTAATGCCACCATATCCGCCGCCCCGTAGAGCGACATGTTGATCTTTCCCGACGCCGACGTCGACGCAGCGGCCAGCAGCAGCCCAATGAGCATCGAGCCAGAGTCTCCCATGAAAATCCGGGCTGGTTCGAAGTTATGCGGCAAGAACCCCGCGCATATGCCTACCAACACAGAGCAGATAATTGCGGGCGGGTACGCCGAAACGGCGCCCCCTTGATCGTGAAGCACGGTCAACGAAAAGAGGAGGATAGCTCCCCCGGCGATCATCCCAAGGCCGGCGGCGAGGCCGTCGATGCCATCAACAAAGTTGACAGCGTTGATGATCAACACCGTGAAGAATGCGGACAGCAACATGCCCTGCACTTGGTCGAGGATCAGCGTGGTCCCCTCCCCGAACGGCACGTAGAAGACTGTAAATACGAGCCCAAGGAAACTCATGAGGCCGGCTACAAGGAGTTGTCCACATAGTTTGACGACGGCCCCGAGTTCGTAGAGGTCGTCGATAATTCCGAGAATAACGATGCCACTCGCACCAGCGAAAACTGCGGTCATTTCTGGTGTCACCGGAGCGAAGCCACGCGTGAGGGCCGGGAGCTGCTGGGCAAGAAAAAGCGCACAGACAAGCCCGGTGAACATGGCGAGGCCACCGACGGAAGGCGTCGGCTGAGTATGCACGTCGCGCTTACGGATCTCCGCCACCCTGCCTGTGCGAACAAGTGCGGTGCGAACGACACCAGTCAGTAGGTAGGTGATCGCTGCCGCGACAAGCAGTACCAAGCCCAGTTCACGCAGTGGGACTCCGGCGCCGCCCATCTATTTCCTCCGCAACTGCTCTGGGTCAAGCTTCAGGACTTGAGCAATGCGTTCGGTGCTGATCGCTCCTTCACGCAAGATAACGGGGTTGGGCCCGGAGATGTCGACAATCGTTGACGGGGTACCTACTTCAGCAGGGCCGCCCTCGAGGTACACGCCTACAGCGTCACCAAATTGCTGGCGCGCTGCAGCTGCGTTCAGAGCAGGAGGATTGCCGGTCAGGTTCGCCGAAGAAACCGCCATCGGGCCGGTGCGCTGCAGCAGCTCAAGTGCCAAAGGTTGATTCGGCATCCGCAGCAGCACGGTCCCACGGGTGTCCCCGAGGTTCCACGGCAGGCTCGGCGCCTCGGGAACGACGATCGATAGGCCTCCTGGCCAAAATGCTTCGACGAGCGTCTTAGCTGTGTCAGTGAACTCCCTCACAAGCCCTTGAATAGTCATCCAGGAACCGACTAAGACTGGCACCGGCATATCAGGACCCCGGCGTTTCGTCGCAAGCAATGTAGCCACCGCTTGGTTATTGAAGGCGTCCGCCCCAATTCCGTAGACGGTGTCGGTAGGAAGAACGACGCAACGTCCCTCTTTTACCGCAGCTTCGGCCGCTTGCAGTCCTTGTTCGCGTTCTTCTGGCTCGAGGCACTGGAAAACCCTGCTCGCCATAATGCTCCTCGTTTTCTTTGTTCAGTACCGGACTAGCTTACTCGCTCTGTTTGCGAGCGCAGACAAAGCGGTGTTTCCCGGTGAGGTCCGGTATCCGTGCAATGCTTTCAAATGCGCCACTTGCTGCCACGACATCCGCAGTCAGATCAGAGGTCGCGTCGTCATGCTCAACTGCAAGCACTCCTCCTGGCTTGAGAAGCTTGGCTGCTACCGGAACGAGACCCCGGATCGCATCCATGCCGTCATCTCCGGAAAAGACAGCTTCAGCAGGGTCGACGTAGACCTCCGGGTCCAACGCGTCAGTATTTGGCACGTAGGGCGGATTACTCACGACCATATCCGCACGGCCACGCATCTCCGGTAAGAGGTTCGCGTCAGTCATGTCACCAGCAACTATCTGAACATTCGTCCCCACTGCCTCGTTGTTACGCTGCGCATATTCACGCGCGGTCTCGGACCGCTCTACTGCGATGACACGCGCATGCGGTAGTGCGTTGGCAATGTACAGCGCAAGCGCTCCCGAGCCGGTACCCAAGTCCACGATCGTGGGAGGCTGCGCTACACCGGACTTCCGCAGCGTTTGCACCGCCCAGTCAGCGAGAACTTCAGTTTCTGGCCGTGGGATAAACACGCCCGGGCCGACGCGCAGCGTGAGAGAACCAAACGGTGCGGTCCCAACGATGTGCTGGAGTGGTTCGCGCGATGCGCGTCGTTGGATCGCTGTCTCAAACGCCACATCGAATTCCTGGTCAACGTCGAGGAACAGTACGTTCACTGGGGTCTCGTCGAGTAGCCAGGCGGCGATCAGCCTCGCGTCGACTGCTGGCGTGGCAACGCCCGCGGCCGCAAGCATCTGCGCGCCACGGGCGATGACCTGTTGAGCGGGGTGTTTACTCGGCTTCAAGTCGTTCCTGCCGCTCGTGTGTCTGAAGCGCTGTGATCAGATCGTCCATGTTGCCATCAAGCACCGTGTCAAGATTGTTCGCCTTGTAGTTGATGCGGTGATCCGAGATACGATTCTCGGGCCAGTTATAGGTCCGAATGCGCTCGGAGCGGTCCATGGTGCGCACCTGCGAAGCGCGGCCCTCCGCGGCTTCCGCTTCAGCTTTCTCGCGCTCGAGCTGGTCAAGGCGAGCTTGCAACACCTGCATTGCGCGGGCGCGGTTCTGAATCTGCGAGCGCTCGTTCTGGCAGGTCACCACAATGTTCGTAGGCAGGTGCGTAATGCGCACTGCGGAGTCAGTGGTGTTCACGCCCTGGCCTCCCTTACCGGAGGATCGGTAGACATCGACTCGGATGTCTTTCTCATCGATATTTACCGACGCCACTTCGTCCGGCTCCGGGAACACATAGACACCGGCAGCAGATGTCTGAATGCGCCCCTGCGACTCGGTGACCGGCACACGCTGCACGCGGTGCACGCCACCCTCGAACTTCAGCTTGGACCACGCACCATCACGAGAAGGAGTTTTCGCCTTGACTGCGACAGTCATGTCTTTCACACCGCCAAGGTCGGACTCGGACAAGTCAAGCACTTCCCAGGTCAGGGCGTGTTTCTCGCAGTACTTTTGGTACATGCGGGCGAGGTCACCGGCGAACAATGCTGCCTCTTCCCCGCCAGCACCCGCTTTGAGCTCCATGATGATGTCATCACCATCGTGCTCGTCACGCGGCGCGAGCAAGTCCGCAAGTTCTTCCTCGAGCGCAACGATCTCTTTCGCAAGGCGCTCAGCTTCTTCGGCGAACTCTTTGTCTTCATACGCCATCTCCGCTGCAGCCTCATGGTCCTCACGCGCTTGATTCAGCGCGTCGTTGACCTTGATAATTGGCTGCAGTTCGGCGTAGCGCTTTGAGAGTTTCCGGAACCTATCTTGGTCACCCACAATGTCCGGGTCACCCATCTGAGCCTGGATGCCCTCATATTCGGCGACGTAGTCGTCGACAAGCGAAACTTCGCCAGCCATTAGATGTACTCCTCTGCGTCTTGGTCAGCCGCCATTGGTGCGGAGTTGGCGACGCCCATCAGGAACTCGCCGTTGCTCTTCGTCTTCTTCAGTTGCTTGATCAGCATGTCAATGGACTGTTGCGGATCAAGCGCCGACAGAATGCGGCGAAGCTTGTGCATGACACGAGCCTCATCCGGCCCCATCAGTAGTTCATCCTTACGGGTGCCGGACGGGTTGACATCTACCGCTGGGAAGACCCTGCGCTCCGCGATCTTGCGGTCAAGCTTCAGCTCGGCGTTACCAGTACCCTTGAACTCCTCGAAGATCACAGTATCGCCTGCGGAACCAGTCTCCACCATCGCCGTGGCGATGATTGTGAGCGAACCGCCCTCTTCAATATTGCGGGCGGCACCCAAGAAACGCTTCGGCGGGTACAGCGCGTTGGAGTCAACGCCACCGGAAAGGATGCGTCCAGACGCTGGCGAGGAGTTGTTGTACGCACGGCCCAGGCGTGTAATGGAGTCGAGGAGAACAACGACGTCCTGTCCCATCTCCACGAGTCGCTTTGCCCGTTCAATCGCGAGCTCCGCAACAGCGGTGTGCTCTGATGGCGGACGGTCGAAGGTGGAGGCGATAACCTCACCCTTTACGCTGCGTTGCATGTCCGTGACTTCTTCGGGACGCTCGTCAACGAGGACGACCATCAGGTAGCACTCTGGATTGTTCTTCGCGATGGCGTTCGCAATGTTCTGCAAGATCGTCGTCTTACCAGCCTTTGGAGGCGAGACGATCAGCGCGCGCTGGCCCTTACCGATCGGCATGACCAGATCGATCACGCGAGTGGTCAGGATATTTGGCTCCGTTTCCAAACGCAGGCGCTTGTTCGGGTACAGCGGCGTCAACTTGTGGAACTGCTTACGCTGCTTCGCGTCCTCCGGCGTCATGCCGTTGACGGAATCAACACGAACCAGTTGGTTGTAGCGCTGACGGTTGCGGCCAGAGCCGTGCTGGTGCCCCTGCCCGTTCGCGCGAACCTGACCGATGACCGCGTCACCAGAACGCAACCCATTCGCTCGAACGAGGCGGTTGTTCACATACACATCTGCGCTGCTCTGTCGGTACCCAGTAGTACGGATGAACGCAGCATTGTTGTCGATGACATCGACGATGCCAGCTACTTCCTGCAGCTCCTCTGGCGGGATGTTCTGGTTGTCCTGCTGGTCACGGTTGTTGTCCCGGCCACGGCGTCCACGACGGCCACGGCGTCCACGACGGCCTCCTCCGTCTTCGTCGTGGTCACGGTTGTTGCGACCACCGCGGTCGTTGCGCTGGTTGCGGCCACGGCCACCATTGCCGTTGCCGTCATTGCTATTGTCAGACTTTTCGTCGGACGAGCCGTTATCGTGCTTGTTCTGCTTGTCGGCCTTCTCGTCATTCGAGTGCTTCTGCTCTGCATCAGCCTCGTGAGACTCGTGGTTGTTCTTCGCGCGGTTCCGACGAGCGCGGCGTGCTGCAGATCGGGACTCGTAGCGCCCCTCGTGCTGCCCGGACTGCTGCTCTTTCGCCTTTTCCTCTTGGCTCGACTTGTCGCCTTGCTCCTCACTGGCTTCAGCGGGGTCTGCGGCCTTGCGGGTGGCGCGACGGCGGTTATCGTTGTGCGTTTCCTCTTCTGCCGCTTTCGCAGGGGCCTTACCAGGGACCGTGCCGGTCGTAATAGCCTGGATGAGGTCGCCCTTTCGCAGACCGGAGACACCTTTAAGTCCTTTTTCGGCAGCAAGTTTGCGCAGTTCAGGAATCTTCAGTGCTTGAAGGTCTGTTCCTGCTGCGTTTCCGGTATCTGTCACGGATGTCCTTTCGTCACTTCGCCAGCAAAGAGAGTGAACACTGATTCGAAGCTTTCGTGTGCATTGTGTCGTTACGTTCACTGTGCGCGGCAAGTTCATTAGCAGTAACTGAATTGCCTGCGCGCTCCCCCATGGTCAGTGAAAACCATGTAATAAAACTACGCCACTGCACGTAGATTGCAAAAAGGGGAAATGGATCGGTGCAGTTGAGTGCGTGGCCAAACTTGTGCGACGCGCGCGATCCGTTTCGTATTGTAACGCATGTTTGAACTGTATATGTGCGATTCACGCTAAAGTAGTGCCATGCTTTCAACGATGCAGGAAGTGCCGTTTTCCGTCGGTCGCATTTTAGAGTACGGGCGCACCGCCCACGCTTCGACGAAGTGCACGACGTGGGGTCCCACGGGCGCTGAGGAATGCACTTTCGCGGACATTGGTGTACGAGCCAGCGCTTTTGCGAACGCGGCGGAAAACCTACTCGGCATTGACGGCGATCAACGCGTCGCAACGTTCATGTTCAACTGCTCCGAGCACATTGAGGTGATGTTCGGTACCGCCGCAAAAGGCGCCGTTTTTACTCCACTGAATATTCAACTGATGCCAGATCAGATCGCGTATGTAGTGAACCACTCAGAGGCGAAGGTCATCGTGGCGGATCCGCGTCTGGCAGAGAAGCTTGCTCGGGTTATGGAGCTGTGTCCGTTGGTCGAACACATCGTTTTTACGGGTGCACTGCTCGGCGAGGACGTGTTAGGGCTGTCATTGGGCACAGCGAAAGTGCACAGCTACGAGCAGCTTCTCGACGGCCAAGCTACCCGCTACCCGTGGCCGGAGCAGCCTGAGACCACTGCTGCAGCACTCGTGTATTCCACTGCTACAACTGGCGCACCGAAAGGCGTGGCCTACTCGCATCGTTCTCTTTGGTTGGAGGCGATGACGCTTCGTTCTACCGACTCCCTGGCGATTACGCATGGCGAGTCTTTTCTGTGCTGCATCCCCATTTATCACGTGTTGAGCTGGGGCGTACCCTTCGCAGCGTTTTTGACTGGAGCGCCTTTAGTGCTGCCAGGTGCTGACGTTTCCGCCGCAACGCTTGCAACGATCATCGCTTCAACGCACCCGCGAGTAGCGCACGGAGTGCCTACGCTGTGGATCCAGCTGATGGTGCACTACCTGCATACGCCGCCTGAGCGTATGAGCTTGCAGGAGATCTTCGTCGGCGGATCCCCCGCCCCACCAGCGTTGATCAAGATGTGGGAGGAGCGCTACGGCGTCGATGTCGTCCACGTGTGGGGCATGACGGAAACGTCGACGGTCGGTACCGTGGCGCGCCCACCGTCCGGCGCGTCGGGCGAAGCACGCCAGGCGTATCGGGTGTCACAGGGCCGTTTTGTTCCGTGGCTTGAATACCGGGTGGTCAACGACGGCGAGGTTATGGCGTCGACAGATCTTTCGCAGGGTGAGATACAAGTGCGCGGTAACTTGGTTGCTAATGGGTACTATCACTCGCCGACGCAGGAAAAAGGTGAGCTCGCCTCAACCTTCCGTGGCAATGAGATTAACGACGCCCGCCACCATTTCACTGCGGATGGTTGGTTGCGTACGGGGGATGTGGGCACCGTCACCGCCGATGGTTACATGACCTTGTATGACCGCGCCCGCGACGTTATCCGCTCTGGTGGCGAGTGGATTTACTCCGCGCAGGTGGAGAACCTCATTATGGAAGCAGATGATGTGATCGAGTGCGCGGTGATTGGATTCCCCGACCAGCAATGGGGCGAGCGTCCGTTGGCGATTACCGTGCTGCTTGACAATATCCCCCGCACCGCTGAGACAGCCGAGCAGCTACGCAAGAACCTTGCTGATGTGTTGCCAACGTGGATGGCCCCTGAGTATTGGACGTTCGTCGATGTGATTGACAAAACGTCGGTGGGCAAGTTCGACAAGAAGGACCTGCGGAAGCACCTCGCGAATGGTGACTACGAAATCATTGCGTTGCCCGGCCCAGGCAACCGTGGAAGAAAGAAGCAAGAGCCCGAGCAATAAATACAGGTTTTCCGCTACTAATTCTTGACCTGGCAGATTTCCTACTTATTATTGACAGCACTATGCCCATTCATCTTCCACTTGCATCGCCGTTAGCGCCCCACACCGCTTCGGACGGTCCGCTCACGCCAAACGCTAGCTTGGCCCCTGGTGAGCAACCTGCGCCGCGCACGCTCGACGATCGTTTTGGGCGCACGGCGCGAGACCTCAGGGTCAGTCTCACTGACCGCTGCAACCTTCGTTGTACGTACTGCATGCCGGCAGAAGGCCTCGAGTGGATGCCGACGGAAGAGGCACTGACGGATGCGGAGACGATCCGTCTGATCCGTCTCGCGGTAGAGCGATTGGGCATTCGTCAAGTGCGTTTCACAGGGGGCGAGCCTCTCTTGCGCCGCACGCTTGAGCACATCATCAGCGAGACAAAGGCAATGCGGACCGATGAAGGGGTTGCTCCTTCAACGGCAGTCACCACGAATGCGCTTGGTCTTGCCCATCGCGCGCAATCGCTTGTCGACGCCGGCCTCGACCGTGTGAACGTTTCCCTGGACACGACGGACCGGGAGCTCTACGCGCGACTCACACGACGTGATCGGATTGACGATGTCTTCGCTGGCATCGACGCCGCGGTGGAGGTTGGCCTCCACCCGGTCAAGGTGAACGCGGTAGTGATGCCTGGTGTTAACGAAGAAGGCGTAACGGATCTTGTACGCTTCGCGCTGGAGCGCGGACTGCAGTTGCGCTTTATTGAGCAGATGCCGCTTGGCCCTCGCGAGCAGTGGAAACGGGCCGACATGGTCACTGCCCATGATTTGGTTGAGCGACTCCGCACAGATTTCTCCCTTTCACCTGCGGTGGAGCCCCGTGGCTCCGCTCCTGCCGCATTGTGGGATATCTCCGACGGCACCCACAAAGGCAAGCTTGGGATTATTGCATCGGTGACGCACCCCTTCTGTGGTGCATGTGACCGAACCCGCCTCACAACGGACGGCTCAATCCGCTCGTGCTTGTTCTCGAAAGCCGCTGACGAGGTCTCACTTCGAGACACCATGCGCGCTGGTGCGTCCGACGCCGAGTTGGCAGACCTCTGGTCCAAGGCGATGTGGTTAAAGAAGCCCGGACACGGCATTGATGACGAAGGCTTCCTGCAACCGGAGCGCCTCATGAGCGAAATTGGTGGTTAACAACTAATGGGTACTCTTCCTTCTGTCGGCGATCATCTGGCGCGCGTCTTAGCGACGGCGCGCCCCCGTATCCAACACGACGCATCATTAAGCGATTGTGTAGGCCAGGTGCTTGCAGCCGATGTCCACGCACGGTTTCCGGTTCCGCCTTTTTCAAACTCTGCAGTCGACGGCTTCGTAGCCCACAAGGAGGATCTTTCCGGCGAAGGGCCATGGGTGCTGCCTGTAGCTGGTGAGATTGCCGCCGGGCATGAGGCAATCAACTGCCCACCCGGCTACGCGGTCCGCATCATGACTGGCGCACCGGTGCCTCCCCAAGAAGGCCTCCATATCGTTCCGGTCGAGCAGACGAACATCCCCCGAGGCCCCCATCCTCTGCCCACAGAGGTGCAGATTACTACCGCAGACCTTTGGAGGTCCCACATACGCCACGCGGGTGAAAACGTTGGCGCAGGTGAGATCGTCGCGCGGAAAGGGACGCGGATTGATGCTGGTACGCTTGCCGCGCTTGTCGCAACGGGTGTGCGCACAGTGGATGTGTTCGCGCGCCCGACTGTCGCGGTGGTCTCGACTGGCGACGAACTTGTCGCTTGGCCCGGCGACATTCACGGCGCGCAGATTCCAGATTCGAACCTGCCAATGGTGGCAACACTTCTGCGCGAAAGCGGCTACGCCAATGTGATCACGATGCACGCTGATGACGACACGCACTCGACGGAAGCACTGCTGGAGCGGGCGGCGGAGCAAGCTGACATCGTGGTCACCACAGGTGGCGTCAGCGCGGGGGCGTACGACGTGGTTCGCGCCATCACGGAATCCACACCGGACATGTGGTTCGGGCACGTGGCCCAGCGCCCAGGAAGCCCGCAAGGCGTGGGCCGTTGGTCCGGCGCTGCGTTCATCTGCCTACCCGGAAACCCTGTTGCTGCGTTTGTTTCGTGCGCGCTGTACGCGATCCCACTACTGCGCGCCACTGCTGGGGACAACACGCGCTGCACCGTGGACGAATGCGCTACGGCAATGGTGGACGTCGATAAGCACTTTCCTGCTCCACGCGCTGAGCGGCATGTTTTCGTGCCTGTACGACTTCGCACAGAACGCGGAGCAGTCCGCGCTGAAGCGTTTGCCGGAGGACATGGTGGTTCTGGATTCGTGGCTTCCTTGCCTGCGGTCGATGGAATCGCTGTCCTTGCCCCCGGAACCGACGTCCCTGTCCGTGTCCCAGTGATGCTGTTTTAGGAATAGGAATACTCAACATGGAATTTACTCATCTCAATGCTGCTGGCCAGGCCTACATGGTTGATGTCACAGAGAAGCAACCAACCGTCCGGAATGCGACTGCGCAAGGCGAGGTCGCTTGCTCCCCTGAGGTGATGCAGGCGCTGCGCGAAGGCACTGTGCCCAAGGGCGACGTGTTGGCGGTTGCCCGCGTCGCAGGCATTTCAGCCGCGAAGCGCGTGCCAGACCTCCTCCCACTTGCGCACACAATTGGAGTGCACGGCTGCGCGGTCGACGTCGAACTTCGCGATGACCATGTGTTTATCGAGGCCACGGTGCGCACTGCGGACCGGACTGGCGTCGAAATGGAAGCGCTCACCGCTGTCAGCGTTGCGGCGCTTGCCATCGTGGACATGGTGAAGGGTGTTGACCGTTCCGCATTTGTGCGCCGCATGGGGATCGTCGCAAAGTCTGGCGGCCGCTCCGGCGACTGGTCGCGAGAACTCCCCGAGGCATAGCATGCAAGGCATGCGAGACGAGTGGGAGAATCTCGGCGTCATTGTGCTCGCTGGGGGACGATCGACACGGATGGGCGCCGATAAGGCCCAGGTGAAAGTGAATGGCACCCGCCTCGTTGATGCGGTGTGTTCCCTCATCCCGGGTGGGGTGCCGCGCATCGTTGTGAGCCCACAGCCACTCGGAGTGCCCACCGTGAGTGAGGATCCGCCGTTCGGGGGTCCCGTCGCAGGGATTGCTGCAGGACTCTCACGTATCGACGCCCCCTTCGTCGCCGTCGTCTCCGTCGACGCACCGCGCTCTCCTGAACTGATCCCGGTACTTGCCACGCCTGTCCGCGGCGGCGCGGACGTCGCGGTCGTCGAAGCTGCTGATGGCTACCTGCAACCGCTATGTGCGGTGTGGAACCGTGCCTCATTGGAGGCGGCGCTCGATACCGTCGGCACGCGCGACATTCCCGCGAAGCGCCTCTTCGACGCGGTGAAATCCGTAGTCCGCGTCCAGGGCACAGGCGCTGAGCGCGACTACGATTCGCGCGAGGAACTCAACTCGCTCGGGGACGTTGAGTTCCCTTCTACCGAATAGCTCCTGCTTAGCGAACCCATTCTGTCAGACTCGGCCAGAGCGCGAGGATCACACCAAGGGTGTCGCTCACACCACCCCGTGAACTCGGGGTATTGACGATGAGGCTCGCGCCGGGTTCACGCGACGTAAGTCCAATCACGCCCCGACACAACCCGGCACGTGGGGAGTGTTCCAGCCCCGCGATGAGTACTTGCGTTTCGATGCCGTGGAGCCGTGTACTGATGAACTCCTCGGTGACTTCGGGGGTGAGATTGCGCGGCCCGAGTCCCGTACCGCCACAGGTGAGGATGAGTGAATTTCCACCTTCCACCGCTTGTGCCATTGCATTCCGTAGCGCTTCATCACCTTCTGGAATGATGACGGGCTGCGCGACCTGAAATCCAGCTTCAGTGAGCAACCGGGTGGCTGCGGGGGATGCTTTGTCTTTTCGCTCGCCCCCGAAAACCCGGTCCGAAACGACGATAACGACCGCTGTGGGGGCCGTAGTTGTTTCCATGAAGTGTTCCTTCCCTGCACAAACACAAGCATCTGTACAAATCGCCGAATTACGACACACATATGTTGCGTAATAATACACGGCTTTTCTCGTGGATAAGTTGATAGTAGCAGTTCACTGCCACTATCCTTAATAGTAGTTGCGGGTTTTTCTAACATTTTTATTCACCCGGAGCACATAGACCTTTATCGTATTTTTGAAGAGGATTTCACTCCATATCCAAGCTCGACACCTCCCAACGGGTACTCACCGGTTGGGATGCTGAAGATCCGGAAAAATGGGACGCCGGCATTGCATGGCGCACCCTTTGGATCACCACAATTTCGATGTTCTTCGGGTTCGTCACCTGGTACATCGTTGCGGCAGTGGCACCCCGGCTCAACGAGATCGGTTTTGATCTCACTGCTGCCCAGCTCTACTGGCTCACTGCAATTCCTGGTCTGGCTGCTGGTATCTTCCGCCTGATTTGGATGTTCCTGCCACCGATCCTCGGCACGCGAAAGCTCATTACGCTTTCGACCGCGCTCTTCCTTATCCCCCTCGTTGGCTGGTACTTTGCAGTCCAGAGTCCTGAGACTTCATACGGGACGCTTTTGGCTTTGTCCTTCATGGCAGGTATCGGCGGCGGCATCTTCTCGGGCTTCATGCCATCAACGGGATACTTCTTCCCGAAAGCAAAGTCGGGCACCGCGCTCGGCCTCCAGGCTGGTTTGGGGAACCTCGGTATGTCCTTCGTGCTGCTGCTCGCGCCGTGGCTCATCAGCATCACGATGATCGGCACGATCGAAGCTTCGGATGGTTCGGGTACCGCAATTAACGTGCACAACGTTCCGGCCTTCTTTGTTCCTTGGGTTGCCATCATGGTCATCGTGTCCTGGTTGACGCTCAAGGACGTTCCGGTGAAGGCAAACTTCCGCCAGCAGATCGATATTTTCGGCAATAAGAACACCTGGATCCTCACCATTATTTACGTGATGACATTCGGCGCCCTCGCCGGGTTCGGCGCACAGCTCGCACTGTTGATGAAGAACTCCTTCGGCGAAAACGCCACGAAACTGCTCGGGTGGGCATTCATGTACGCGCTGCTCGGCGCCTTAGTTCGCGCATTGTGGGGCCCACTGTGCGACAAGTTCGGTGGCGCAATCTGGACCTTTGTCGCTGGTGTTGGCATGACTATTACCACTGCAATTGCCGCAGTATTCCTCGCCCGTGGTGGTGACGCCGCGGCACCGTTCTTCTACACCATGCTGGCCATGTCTGTCTTTGCTGGCATCGGTAACGCCGGCACGTTCAAGCAGATGCCAATGATTTTGCCGAAGCGCCAGGCAGGCGGTGTCATCGGGTTTACCGGCGCGATCGCCGCGTTCGGACCGTTCATCGTCGGCGTGCTGCTCACGCTGATGAGCGCACCAACGTTCTTCTGGGGATGCGTGGTCTACTTCATCTTCGCTACGGCACTCGCATGGATCTACTACGCCCGTCCGAACGCTCCGTTCCCTGGCTAACACCCATTTCATTCACGACCCCGTTTTTCACTTTCATTCAAGGAGATTGTGAACCATGACTGATACGACACAGTCCAACCCGCTGTTTAAACTCGGTGGGTTCGTTCGCAAAGGCGACGTTACGCCTTCCGGCCAGCAAATTTTCCTCGAAGGTGGCCGCCAAGCCGACGTGTTCTACCGCAACCGTTGGTCCTTCGACAAGATGGTGCGCTCCACACACGGTGTAAACTGCACCGGTTCCTGTTCTTGGAAGGTCTACGTCAAAGATGGCGTCATCACCTGGGAATCCCAGGCCGTTGACTACCCGACTACCGGCCCTGACTTCCCGGAGTATGAACCGCGAGGGTGCCCGCGTGGCGCATCCTTTTCCTGGTACACCTACTCGCCTACGCGCATCCGATACCCGTATGTACGCAGCGCGCTGCTTGAGATGTACCGCCACGAAAAGAAGCAGCACGACGGCGACCCAGTACTCGCCTGGCGTGCGATTCAGGAAGACCCAGTCAAGCGTCGTGCTTACGTAGGTGCCCGTGGCAAGGGTGGCCTGGTGCGCGTTGCCTACGAAGAAGCCGTCGAGATCGCCGCAGCAGCACACGTTTACACGATCAAGCAGTGGGGCCCGGACCGCATTGCAGGTTTCACAGTGATTCCCGCGATGAGCCAGGTTTCGTACTCTGCTGGCACCCGTTTCCTGGGGCTTATTGGCGGCGCGATGTTGTCCTTCTACGACTGGTATGCGGACCTCCCTCCTGCCTCCCCGCAGACGTTCGGTGATCAGACTGACGTGCCAGAGTCCGGCGACTGGTTTAACTCTTCCTACCTGATGATGTGGGGCTCGAACATCCCGGTGACCCGTACTCCGGACTCCCACTTCATGACTGAGGTGCGGTACAAGGGCACGAAGATCGTCGTGGTCTCCCCGGACTACAACGATGCTGCGAAGTTCGCCGACGAATGGATGCGCATGTCGCCGGGTACCGATGGCGCACTTGCCTTCGCGATGGGCCACGTCATTTTGAGCAAGTTCCACGTTGCGCAGCAGCCGCAGTACTTCATGGACTACATGCTCAAGTACACGGATGCGCCCTTCCTGGTGGAGCTCGATCAGCTCGAGGACGGGACGTTCGCTCCCGGAAAGTTCCTCACCGCAGACAAGCTTGACGACGCCTCCCTGGCCAGCAGCGATAACGCTCAGTACCGCCTGCTCAACATCGAAGCGGACGGCACCGTTGTCGACCCAGGTGGCACCATCGCTGACCACTACAAGACCGAAGTCGGCAAGTGGAATCTCCGGCATGACAACGCCAACCCGGTGATGTCGATGGCAGACACCGACTCCTACGGCACCGCCGAAGTGTGCTTCCCACGCTTCGATATGGATGCCTCTCGCGAAGCTTTGGACTCGGACGGCCCTATCGGCGCTGGCGTATACCGCCGCGGTGTCCCGGTACGCGAGGTAGCGGGCCGTACCGTCACCACGGTGTACGACATCATGCTGGCGCACTACGGCGTGAACCGGCCGTCGCTGCAGCTGCCAGGCTCCTGGCCGGCTGACTTTAACGACGCCTCCGAGGTTGGCACCCCCGCATGGGCAGAAGAGCTGTCCAATGTTCCTGTCGCACAGATCGAACGCATCGCCACCGAGTTTGCGCAGAACGCGCTGGATTCGAAGGGCCGCTCCCAGATCATCATGGGCGCCGGGGTGAACCACTACGTTCACGCGGACTCCATCTACCGCACTTTCCTTGCGCTGACTTCCATGTGTGGCACCCAGGGCGTCAACGGTGGTGGTTGGGCGCACTACGTGGGCCAGGAGAAGCTGCGCCCGCAGTCGGGCTGGAGCCAGTACGCGTTCGCGAATGACTGGAACCGCCCACCGCGTCACATGATCAGTACCGGTTTCTACTATCTGACCACGTCCCAGTGGCGTTACGACAATTCAAAGGCCTCAAGGATGGCCTCGCCGTTGGCACGTACGGGCGCGTCGGAAGATAAGTTCTTGTCGGAGACGCTGGTTGAAGCCATGAAGCGTGGCTGGATGCCGTCGTACCCGCAGTTCAACCGCAACCCTCTACTGCTTGCTGAGCAGGCGAAGGAAGCGGGCATGGATGTGAAGGACTACGTTGTCGACCAGCTGGAGTCAGATCAGATGGAGTTCGCTGCTGAGGATCCGGATGCTCCAGAAAACTGGCCACGCATTTTGCTCAACTGGCGTACGAACCTGATGGGTTCTTCGGCGAAGGGCACGGAATACTTCCTGCGCCACATGTTGGGTGTCGATTCGGATGTCTCCGCGGAAGAGCTGACCGAGGGTGAGCGTCCGAAGTCGATTCGTTGGCGCGAAGAGGCACCGATCGGCAAGCTCGACCTGATGATGACGACGGACTTCCGTAACACTTCTACCACCCTGGTGTCTGACATCGTCTTCCCAGCGGCCACCTGGTACGAGAAGAACGATTTGTCCACGACCGACATGCACCCGTTCATCCATACCTTTAATGCTGCGATCAACCCGCCATGGGAGGCCCGTAGCGACTGGGAAATCTTCCGCGATATGTCCGACGCTGTCTCCCGCATGGCCGGCAAGTGGCTCGGCGTACAGACGGACATCGTTACCGCGCCGATCTCACACGATGCGCCGGATGAGATCAACCCGAACATGGCGAACGGCGTCGTACCGGACGTCAAAGAAGTTGGCATGGTGCCGGGCCAGACGATGCCGAAGCTGGTCCCAGTTGAACGTGACTACACCAAGGTGTTCGAGAAGTGGATGTCCTTTGGTCCGCTGACTGAGAAGGCTGGCACCAACGTGCACGGCACACCGTTTAACGTCGAGAAGCAGGTTGGTGAGCTCTTCGGCATGAACGGTGTCGCTGAGACAGCTTCCGCAGGCGACCGCCCAGCACTGAACTCTGCGGTGAAGGCCGCGCAGGCGATCCTGCACCTGTCTGGCGTGTCCAATGGTGAGGTTGCGCGCAACGGCTTCGAGAACCTGGGCAAGATGCTCGGCTCTGACACAAGCGAGTTCTGGGAGGGTACCGAGGACGCCCAGATCGTGTGGGACAAGGTCAAGGAACGCCCGCAAGAAGTCATCACCTCGCCAGAGTGGTCCGGCGACAAGCGCGATGGGCGTCGCTACACTGCGTTCTCGCTGAACCTCGCAATGGACAAGCCCTGGAATACGCTATCCGGCCGTATGCACTACTTCATTGACCACGACTGGTTCATTGACTACGGCGAGCAGCTTCCGGTGTTCAAGCCACCGCTTGACCGCATGCGTCTCAACGGTGAGACCCGCCCGGGCGAGACCCTCAAGGGCGAGGACGGTAATCCAGAGATCACGGTGCGCTACCTCACCCCGCACAATAAGTGGTCGATTCACTCGCAGTACTTCGACAACCTGCACGTCCTCTCCATCTCCCGCGGTGGCCAGGTTGTCTGGATGTCGGATGCGGATGCTCAGAAGATCGGCGTCAAGGACAACGAGTGGGTTGAACTCTACAACCGCAACGGTGTTGTCTCAGCGCGTGCTGTGGTCACCCACCGCATTCCAGAAGGAACGGTCATCATGAACCACGCGCAGGAACGCACAGTGGGTACACCACTGAACGAGCGATCCGGCCGACGTGGCGGCACGCACAACTCGCTGACCCGCATCACTATTAAGCCACTGCATGTGGCTGGTGGCTACGGCCACTTGACCTACGGATTCAACTACATCGGCCCAACCGGCAACAACCGCGACGAGGTTACCCGCATCCGTCGTCGCTCCCAGGAGGTGCAGTACTAATGCGAGTTATGGCGCAAATTGCCATGGTCATGAACCTGGACAAGTGCATCGGATGTCATACGTGTTCGGTGACGTGTAAGCAGGCATGGACCAACCGTGAAGGCACGGAGTACATCTGGTTCAACAATGTTGAAACTCGTCCCGGCGTAGGCTACCCACGCTCGTGGGAGGACCAAGATAAGTGGAAGGGCGGCTGGAAGCTTGACGGCAGCGGCAAGCTCAAGCCACGCCAGGGTGGGCGTATCAAGCGTCTGGCCACTATTTTCCACAACCCGAACATGCCGACGATCGAGGACTACTACGAGCCGTGGACCTATGAGTACGAGAAGCTCATCAGCGCCCCGGCGGGGCAGAAGACGCAGCCGACAGCGCGTCCGAAGTCGCAAATTACTGGCAAGCCGATCGACACGATCTCCTGGTCTTCGAACTGGGATGACAACCTTGGTGGTTCGACAGCAACCATGGACGACGACCAAGTCCTGGAGAAGATGAACCTGGAGGTGAAGAAGGAAATTGAAGAATCCTTCATGTTCTACCTCCCACGCATCTGTGAGCACTGCTTGAACCCAACGTGCGTGTCGTCTTGCCCGTCGGGCGCGATGTACAAGCGCACCGAAGACGGCATCGTTCTTGTTGACCAGGACAGCTGCCGAGGCTGGCGCATGTGTGTTTCTGGTTGCCCGTACAAGAAGGTGTACTTCAACCACAAGACGGGCAAGGCTGAAAAATGTACGCTGTGCTACCCACGCATTGAGGTCGGCCAGCCGACCGTGTGCTCGGAGACGTGTGTGGGTCGTCTGCGTTACCTGGGCGTGCTGCTCTACGATGCGGACCGTGTCGCCGAAGCTGCCTCAACCCCCGATGAAAAGGACCTGTTTGAGGCGCAGAAGTCGCTCTTCCTTGATCCCCGTGATCCTGAGGTCGTTCGCGCAGCAACCGAAGAGGGCATTCCGCATTCTTGGATCGAGGCCGCGCAGAATTCCCCAATCTACGACCTGATCTTCACCTACGGTGTGGCGCTGCCGCTGCACCCAGAGTTCCGCACGCTGCCGATGGTGTGGTACATCCCGTCGTTGTCGCCGATTGTCGACCAAGTGACGAAGACTGGCGCCGACGGCGAGGACCACAAGGTGTTGCTCAGCGCGATCTCCAACATGCGCATCCCGCTGGAGTACCAGGCTGGTCTGTTCACCGCCGGTGATACCGTCCCGGTGGAGCTTTCACTACGCAGGCTCGCCGCGATGCGTTCCTACATGCGCGACATCAACCTGGGTCAGCCGACGAACGAGGCGATTGCGAGTGCCGTCGGCATGACAGGCAAGGATCTAGAGGCGATGTACCATCTGCTGGCGATCGCCAAGTACGACGACCGGTACGTCATCCCGACCACTTCCCCGGAGACACCACGCGGTATGTCGTCGCTGGATCCCTTCGGCGGAGTCGACCCGGCGAGCAACGAGCTGATGGCCAACCTCGGTATGGGTGCGCCAAGCGCCTGCCACGAAGAGGCCGATAACGCTCAGCCTGGCAAGGTGTCTCTCATGTCGTGGACCGGCGACCGTCCTGACGCGATGTTCCCTACTGCGTTGAAGACTCGCGAGCCGAAGACCGCAAGCGAGAACTACCGCCCTGCTGCACCAGAGGCCTCCACTCCGACGCCGAACCCGGTTCAGGAAGGCCCAAGTGCTGACGGCAACACCGCACGACGCGAGGGTGAGCAGTAATGAGCACCCGGACCCAAATCGGGGTTGTACCCGAGGAGTTGGTGACCCCAGTTGCGTGCGACGCGCAGCAGCGCCGGATCGCAGCTATGGCTCTCAGCCTTGCGTTGCGGTATCCGGATGAGGAATTCTTCTCTACGTTGAATACGGTCGAGGAGCAGCTCGGGCTACTTCCTGCCCCTGTTTCTGCGGAGATCGCGGAGTTCATTGGTAGGGCGCGCGGCCTCGGCCTGTTGTCGCTCCAGGAGCACTACGTAGAGACCTTCGACCAACGTCGTCGCTGCGCGTTGCACCTCTCCTACTACTCTGTGGGAGATACTCGCCAACGCGGCGCAGCGATCCTCGCGTTTCGCCAGCAGTTGGCGGGCCTCGGGATGGAGGAGATCTCCGACGAGCTGCCAGACCACCTCTGTGTGGTACTAGAGGCGCTTGCCTTCGCTGACGCCGACTCTCAGCAGCACGCGTTGGAGATGATTGCCTCGCATCGCGACGGGCTTGAGGTGCTGCGTCACGCTCTGGTCGGGCTGGGTAGCCCGTACGCTCACCTGCTCACCGCGGTGTGTATGCTGCTCCCAACCATCGACGAGGAAACAATTTCTCGCTACATCAACCTGATTCGCCAGGGACCTCCTGCGGAGATGGTCGGTATTGAAACTACTCCCCTGCCGTTTCCAACGGCTTCTCCCAACCACAGTTAAAGGACTGAACTCACTATGACTGGTATTGAAGAATTCCTGTGGGTGGCCTTTCCCTGGTTGGCCATCGCCGCGTTTGTCATCGGCATTATCTGGCGCTGGCGCTATGACCAGATGGGCTGGACAACCCACTCCTCGCAAATCTACGAATCGAAGTTGTTGCGACTCTCCTCGCCGCTGTTCCACTGGGGCATGGTCTTCGTAGTCATTGGCCACTTGATGGGCCTGGCGATTCCGAAGTCGTGGACGCGAGGCGTGGGCATCAGCGATCACGCCTACCACCTCATCGCAACCATTCCAGGCACCATCGCTGGCATCGCCGTGGTGTTGGGGCTGCTTGGCTTGCTCTACCGCCGCGTGGTCAACCGTTCGGTGTTCTTATCGACGGCCACCTCCGACAAGTTCATGTATGTCTTCCTCACAATCGCAATCTGCTCGGGCTTCGTCGCGACTGTCTCGACGCAGGTGTTCGGGGAACCCGGTGGCTACGACTACCGTGAAACGATTTCTCCTTGGTTGCGCCAGTTGTTGATCTTTAACCCGATGCCCGACCTGATGGTCCAGGCACCCTGGGAATTTAAGGTCCACGTATTGGCTGGCTTCACACTGATTGCCTGCTGGCCTTTCACTCGCCTTGTCCACGCGTTCTCGGCGCCCGTGGGATACTCCACGCGGCCGTACGTGGTCTACCGCTCGCGCGGTGAAGAGGTTCAGGGTCGTCGCTCTGAGGCACAGTGGGAGCCGATCCGCTCGAACGGGCGTCAGCTGAAGCGCTAGCGCTCACCCGTTAGCCCGTAATGCCCCCGGAGCTGTTATCCCGAGGGCATTTTTCGTGCCTGCTCCTTTACGATAATTTATATTCATATTCAAGCCACTACTCGAAGGAATTTTCATGCGTTCGTCTCGTCTTGCCACATTGTTCGTCGCTGCTCTAGCTACGACCGGCTTGACCGCTTGCGCCGGTGGTACAGATACCGAAGGCTCGACCGCAACGGCACCAAGCGCTGAGGCAACCAGCGACCTCATCGTGATGGGGGCAGCCTCTACACGAGTGCTCAACGACGACCTTTCAGAAATGTCCGAGAGCAACCTCGAGTTCGTCAACGCGGGCTCCTCTGACCTGGTGCAGCAGTTGAAGGAGGGCGCGCCTGGTGACGTGCTGATCACAGCTGACCAGAAGAATATGGACAAGGCTGTCGAAGCGGGCGTCGCAAAGGATCCGAAAGTAGTAGCGACGAACTCGATGGTGCTTGTCGTGCCGAAAGGCAACCCAGCAAGCATCAAGAGCGTCGAGGACGTCCAAAAAGAGGGCGTAAACCTGGTGGTGTGTGATGCGCAGGTCCCATGCGGCTCCGTGACTAACGAGCTTGTCGCAGCGAACAATCTCTCTATCAACCCTGTGTCTCTGGAACACAGTGTGTCCGACACCCTGGGCAAGGTGGTCTCCGGGGAGGCCGACGCTGGCTTCGTGTACCGCACTGACGCTGCGGCAGCCGGTGACAGTGTCGAGGTCCTGGACATTCCACACGCTGAAGAGAAGCCGAACTCCCTCGTCGCTGCTGTTACTACCAACACCACCGACGAAGCCGCTGCACAGAAACTCTTTGAGCTGCTTGCAAGCCCCGAGATGGCCGTTGTGTGGGAGAAGTACGGTTTCGCCCCTGCTACCCACCAGTGACCACCGGGTAGAGTCCATATTCATGCAGCAATCAACGCTTCGTCAGGCCCCACGCCAGACACCAGTATTGGTGTGGGTCCTGGCGCTTTTTGCTCTCGCCATCATTGTCTTGCCGATCCTGGCGCTTGGCGTACGCGTGCCCTGGGGCAAGCTCGGCGAGATCCTTGCTTCGGGCTCCACGCATCAGCTGCTTCGCGTGACGTTAAACTCAGCCGTCCTCGCATGTGCCATAACGCTGCTGCTGGGCACCCCGCTTGCGCTTTGGATGCAACACCTGCGGCGCGGCGCCAGCTTTGCACGCGTGCTTGTGCTGCTTCCGCTGGCTATGCCCCCAGTCGTCGGTGGCCTTGCGCTCAGCGCGTTCCTTGGTCGGCGAGGCCTGGCGGCACCGATTCTGGACGCCTTGCATATCCAGTTCGCGTTCGCGTTTCCCGGGGTGGTTGCTGCACATGTCTTCATTGCGCTGCCGTTCGTTGTCATCACACTTGACGCGGCTCTGCGTCAACTCGATCCGGAGATTACCTACTCGGCCGCGGGCGTGGGGCTAAGTCCGTCCACAATTACTCGCAAGATCATCCTGCCTGCGATCGCGCCCTCACTCGTCTCTGCTGCCGGGTTGGCCTTTGCGCGCTCACTCGGCGAGTTCGGAACGACGCTCACCTTTGCAGGCTCGATGCCAGGCATAACACGCACAATGCCGTTGGGCATCTACATCGCCCGTGAAGTCGACCAAGATGTTGCGTACGGCCTTTCAGCCATTTTGATCGCGCTCGCTGTCCTGACGCTCGCTGCATCAACGCTGCCAACCGTCTTCCTGTCACGTTCACGCTCCCGCGAGGTCTCACGCACGACACACGATGTAGACACCCAGCGCCTCCGTGCTCTTACGAGCCCAGAAGACGGCGGTGTACCCGTCACTGTCGGAGGTACAACGTTTCCTGCTAACGCCACCACGGCACTCATCGGGCTGAACGGCTCGGGCAAAACCACATTGGTTGGCAGGATCGCCGGGCGCCTCGGCGGCCTGCGAACCACGATCGGTGACCGCGTGGTTGACGAGGGCACGGCGTCGAGCAGACTCGTGCCCGCGCATAAGCGCGGTGTTGTCCTGTTGACCCAGAACCCTGGTCTGCCCCCTACTTCAACCCCGCTGAAAGCTGTTGCAATGGTCACGGGGAGCAAACAGCGTGCGTTTGACCTGCTCACCTCAGCTGGCCTACGCGACCTTGCCGACGTCCCCGTCCGCGCTCTATCGGGCGGCCAGGCTTCACAAGTCTCACTCGTGCGCGCGCTTGCCCCCCGCCCCCGCGTGTTGATCCTTGACGAGCCACTCGCCGCCATCGACGTGAATTCGGCACACCACTGGCGCCAGGTGCTGCGAGCCACCGCTCACGACCGCACCACAGTCGTGATTACGCACAACCCGTTGGATGTCGCCAACCTTGCGGAATACGTCGCAGTAATGGACCGCGGCCACGTGATCAGTCTGCGTTCAACGGTTGAGGAGCTCAAGGTCCCGGCTACGCAGTTCTCTGCCCGCCTAGCCGGCGTGAACTGGCTACCCGCGAGCGTGAACTGGATCCCTGCGCATATGATGGGTGCCGCCCACCAAGGTTGCGCTGCGCACGTGGAAACAACAATCGGGGAGCTAGCAGGCATCGCCTCAGAACAGTGTGAACAGCGCGACGACGCCGTCGTGGTCTTTGCACCACACGCTGTCTCGCTGCATGTGCCTCCAGCGGCTACACCCGAGGAATACAACGCGCTGCGCGCCACCGTGGCCACAGTCGATGTCAGTACCGCGGGCGGACTGACTGTGGAGCTTGACGTCCACGGTGCGGTGGTCGCACTTCCCGTCGAAAGACAGGAGGCGCTCGATGCTGGCATTGAGCCAGGAGCGTCTGTGACGTGCTACGTCAAAACAGAAGACATCGCGATCCACCCGAAACCGACGGATTAGCCTCCTGCGAACGGTGGCAGTACATCAACGCGTTCTGCGGACTCGAGCGAGTCGGTCTGTTGGGCGCGTTTGCCGTCGATGAGGAAGGTGCAGCGTGTCAAGATGTCTGTGAGGGTTTGGCCGGCGTCGGTGGTGCCGTTGTGGCGCGAAGCGGCGTCGTCAAGAAGTTCCTGGAGCGTGGCAAAGTTCCCAACTTCTTCCTGCGCGACGCCTGTGGCCGCTCGTGCTGCGGCAAAGTAGTGAATTTGCATGTCGCCCATGGTAGCGAACTGTGCGTGACGCGTAGAGTAAGCGGCATGACACGAAGTACTGAGGAACACTTTCGCGAGGTACAGCGAACGATTGGGCAGCGTCCGTCGGAGCGCATCACCGTGGTTGAGGCGGGCAAACAGCAGCGGGTGCTCGCCGCGGATGTTGTTGCCGTCCGCGCGCAGCCGTCCTTTGATAATTCGCAGATGGACGGCTACGCCCTACCCCAGGTGGAGGCGCACACGGCGCTGATCGGGCCCACGATCGCAGCCGGCGCAGATCCCGACGAGCTGTATCCGGAGGGCCTCCAAGATGTCGTGGCTCCGATCATGACCGGCGCCAAGCTGCCGCGCGGCACCGTAGCGGTTGTTCCAGTGGAGCGTTGCACCCCACCGACGTTTGGTGCTACAGATGAGAAAGTGCAAGTACCCGCAGCAGAGCTCGGTCAGTTCATGCGCCTGGCAGGCAGCGATGTGCAGCCTGGTGCTTGCATTGCGCGCAGAGGCGACGTAGTGACGCCCGCACTTGTCGGCGCTGCGATCGGCCAGAGAATCGATACCGTTGAGGTGGAGCGCACTGCCCGCATCCTGGTCATAACTGGTGGTGCAGAGGTGACTCCACATGCCCAGGGGGCAGGCCCCGCAACGATCCCGGATTCAAACGGGCCGATGCTTGAGGTGCTCGCGGCTCGCCACGGCATCGACGTGGCAGCACGTCTTTTAACCAATGATGATCCGAAACTGCTCCAACAGGAAGTTGCAGCTGCAATCGAGGAGCACCACCCCGATGCGATTGTGACTTCGGGTGGGATCAGCCACGGCAAGTTTGAGGTCATCCGGCAGATGTTTACCGATGGCTGGTACGGCCACGTGGCGCAGCAACCCGGCGGGCCTCAAGGGATTTCCACGTTCCGAGGTGTGCCGGTTGTGAGCCTGCCAGGCAACCCGATTTCCACCATCGTTTCTTTCGTCCTGTATGTCGCACCGGTGTTGGGCCGCTCGGAGCCGCCGATACAAGTAGCCGTCGACACGGAGGTTACTGGTATCGCGGGCAAGGATCAGTACCTGCGCGGAGAGATACGCAATGGCCGTGCTCATCCGTTTCCAGGAACGAGCTCGCACCTACTGACGCAAGGGGCTACGGCAACATGCCTGATCCGTGTCCCTGATGCAGCAACGGTACCTGCGGGAACGCCGGTCACTGTGTATCCGATGTAGGTTGAGTGGATATGGATACGAATCATCGCAGCGCGCGAGTCATTGTTGCTTCTACGCGTGCAGCCGCTGGTGTCTACGAGGACAAGTCCGGGCCGATCGCCGTTTCGTTCCTACGAGAGGCAGGCTTTGATACCCCCGACGCTACCGTCGTGGCCGATGCGAACCTTGCCGACGCCGTCCACGAAGCACTTGCTGCGTCCCCGTCGGTATTGCTGACCTCGGGAGGCACCGGTATTACGCCGGATGACCAAACGGTTGATATTGTGGAGCCTCTGTTAGATCGGCAGCTGCCGGGCATCGTGCACGCGTTTTGGTCATACGGTCAGCAACAGGTCGCAACAGCAGTGTTATCGCGCGCCGTGGCTGGTGTGGCGGGACGCACGTTCGTCATGACGCTTCCGGGTTCACGCGGCGGGGTGAAAGACGGGTGCGCCGTACTCGCTCCCCTGCTGGGCCACATCACCGCACTCATAGAAGGATCACATGAGCACTAATTCGCAACCAACACCGACTCCGGACCCTCAGTTCGTGGCGGAGCAGGTCAATACAGTTATCGACGCCCTCATCACTGAGACTCCCCTCGAGCGCTTCGCGACGGACGCTTCCACTGCCACGATGACGCGCTCGATGGGCGCACTCGTCCGCTTCGAGGGCGTTGTCCGCGACCACGACGGCGGTCAGGCTGTGCGCTCACTGACGTACGAGTCTCACCCCAGCGCCCAAGATGAGCTCCGCGCCATCGTTGAGGACATCGCGAAGCATCATCCGGTGAGGATCTGGGCTGCGCACCGGGTAGGCCCCGTGCCAATCGGCGAAATGGCGTTTCTGGTCCTCGTCGCCGGGGCGCACCGCTCCGAGGCTTTCGCTGCCTGTGAGGAGGTCACCGACAGGGTGAAGTCTCAGGTCCCAATCTGGAAAGAACAGTCGATGTCGGATGGTGCGACACAGTGGGTGGGTATCGATGACGCTCGATGAGCGCTACCTGCGTCAAACAACACTCATTGGTTACAAGAAGCAGCAGAAGCTTTTCGACGCCCACGTCGTCGTCCTCGGCGCAGGTGGCCTGGGCTCGCCCACCTTGTTGTACCTAGCTGGGGCAGGCGTTGGCACGATCACCATCATCGACGATGACCGAGTGGACCTGTCCAACCTGCACCGCCAGGTCATCCACACCACCGACGCCATCGGCACCGCAAAAACGGATTCGGCGAAAGCGCAAATGCAAGCGCTCAACCCAACGGTCACCGTGCGCACCGCAACGGAACGCCTTACGTGGGACAACGCACTCCAGCTCCTCAGCGGCGCCGATGTGATCGTCGATGGAACCGACAACTTCCAGACGCGCCACATCGCCTCACATGCGGCCGCCCGCCTGGGGGTGCCGCACGTGTGGGCTTCCATCCTGGGGTTCGAAGCACAGCTCACAGTGTTTTGGGCAGACCACGGGCCGGTCTACGAGGACCTCTTCCCCGCCCCACCAGCGCCCGGTAGCGTGCCGTCGTGCTCCCAGGCCGGAGTGGTTGGCCCACTCGTAGGCGTTGTGGGGTCAGCGATGGCGATGGAAACGATCAAGCTCATCACTGGGCTCGGCTCACCGCTAGTCGGCCAGCTCGGCTACTACGACTCACTGTCTGGTATGTGGGAGTACGTGCCGCTTGTCGCCGACCCTGAGGTCACCGAACGAGTACGCACCAGCGTGCCTCCACAAGGGCCCGCGGAGGTCGCGGTCATCCCTGAAGGCGCCACGATTCTCGACGTACGCGAACCCGAAGAATTCGCAGACTTCCACCTCGACGGCGCCATCAACGTACCCCTCGGCGCCATTATCGAAGGCTACACCCCACCCGAGGCCAAGCCAGGGACCATCGTGGTCTGCGCCCGTGGTGCGCGTTCGGAGCAAGCTGTAGCGGCACTCGAAGCGCGTGGCGTCACTGGCACCGCAAGCTTTCGAGGGGGCGTCGAACAGTTCCGCCCCCTCGGTTAAGCGCGGGTGAGCTCGCCGCGCACCGGCCCTGCAACCTCGAGTTCGATAACGCGAAGTCCGGCCTCGCGGGCGTCGTCAAGCAAAGCTTCATCGACATCGGTCGTGGTCAAGACCAACGCTGTCGGGCCCGCACCAGACACGAAAGCGGCATAACCGCGGTTGCGCAGGCGGTTCACCCACTCAGCAGTCACCGGCAGCACGTCAGCACGATACGGCTGGTGAAGGCGATCGCGCGTGCCTTCCCACAGCAATCCGGGGTGGGACTGGATTGCCACAGTCATCACCGCAGTACGCGACACGTTGAAGCGCGCGTCCGTGTGCGTGACGTGACTCGGCAGCACCTGGCGGACCGCATTCGTCGAAGCGTGGAAATTCGGCACAAGCGCCACCGCACGAATCGACGGGTCGGCTGGGACCGCGACAGCACGGTACACCGGGTGCGATACCCCATCCACTGGGATCTCGGTCCAGGATACGACGGCCCCTCCAAGCACCGAAGCGGCAGCGTTATCTGGGTGCCCCTCGAACGCCGAGGAAAGCTGAACGACTTCATCGGTGGACAACGGGTTGCCAGCAAGCGTGTTCGCTGCGACGACTCCCGCAACTGCGGCCGACGCGGACGAACCAAGCCCACGAGACTGCGGAATGTTGTTCGTAGACACCACGCGAAGACCTGGCACTGAAACATCAGCAGCCTTCAGGCCTGAACGAATCGCCTTGACCACCAGGTGGGACCCGTCGCGTGGCAGGTCATCCGCTCCTTCACCGAAGATCTCTACCTCAAGCCCGGATTCGATGACTTCGACTTCGACGGTGTCGTAGATGCTCAGCGCAAGCCCGAGTGTGTCGAAACCTGGGCCCAAATTCGCCGAGGAACCCGGCACGGTCACTGTCGCCTTCAGGCCTACCTCAATGTCTGTCGCCATGATCTACTCCTTGTTTGCGGGTGTTTCGGTTAGGCGTCGAGGCGGATCACGGAGTTCACCTGCTGCACGTCTGGGTGCTGAGACAGACGGGCAACAATGTCCCGTAGATCCTTCTCCAGTGCCTTGTGCGTCACCACGATCAGGTGCGCCTCGTCACCGGATTCTTCCTGGCGCACAGCAGACAGTGACACGTTGGCTTCTGCGAATTTACGGGTGAGCTCTGCGAGCACGCCGACGCGATCGTTGACTGTCATGTTCACGTGGTAGCGGGTCGTTACTTCGTCGAAAGCTACCACCGGGTAATTCGCGTACGGGTTCTCCGCTGGCGCACGACCACCGTGCACCTTGTTGCGGGCCGCACCGACCAGGTCGCCCAGCACGGCGGAAGCAGTCGGTGCGCCACCAGCACCGTTGCCGTAGAACATCAAACGTCCAGCGGCCTCAGCCTCAACGAAAATAGCGTTGTACGACTTATCGACGCTGGCCAGCGGGTGATCGTTCGGGATCAGCGTCGGGTGCACACGAGCGTTGACAGCCTTGGTCTTGCCTTCCTCGTCGTAGAGACGCTCGCAGATAGCCAGCAGCTTGATCGTCTGGTTCGACTGCTTCGCTGCGTCGATGTCCTCGGCGGTAATCTTCGTGATGCCCTCACAGGACACATCATCGAAGGTCACACGAGTGTGGAAGCCCATCGATGCAAGGATTGCAGCCTTCGACGCAGCGTCGTGCCCCTCAACGTCGGCGGTCGGGTCAGCCTCGGCGTACCCCAAGCGGGTTGCCTCCGCCAGCGCCTCCTCGTACGTGTCGCCAGTTGTCGCCATCGCGTCGAGAATGAAGTTCGTCGTACCATTGACGATGCCGGAGATGCGCTGGACCTGGTCACCCGCAAGCGAACGGCGCAGCATTCCAACCACGGGGATCGCGGCCGCGACCGCGGCCTCATAGTAGAGGTCAACGCCTACTTCGTTCGCGGCGTCAGCAAGCTCAGAGCCGTGGGCGGCAACCAATGCCTTGTTCGCCGTGACAACCGACTTGCCAGCCTTCAGCGCAGTCAAGACCAGTTCGCGCGGGTAATCGATACCACCGATGACCTCCACGACAACATCGACATCATCGCGCGTAATCAGGGAGCGTGCATCATCAGTCAGCTCGATGCCCTGCACCTCAGGTGCATTCTTGTGCTTCTCCACGTTGGAGACCGCAACGCCACGCACTTCGAGAGGGCCACCGATGCGCTGCTCAAGATTGTCAGAAAACTCCTGGATGAGGCGCAGCACTTCGCTACCCACGGTGCCCTTGCCCAAAATGGCCACGCCGACTGGCTGACCGATTCCCTTGCCTGGGTAGTTTCCGTTACGACTCTCTGCGGTTTCGACCGACATCTTTAGATTCTCTCCTACCTCGATACTGGTACGTTCACCTACGGCGCAGTGTACCGCTTTGTCTATTTTGCACAGAATACAGTCTCATTAATATTCACGCGAGAGAATGTCCTCCACAGTTTCTCGACGCACCATCGGCTTAATCGTTCCAGCACGGACAGCGATCACTGCCGGACGCCCAAACGAGTTGTAATTCGAACTCATCGGGTAGCAGTACGCCCCTGTGGCCGGCAACGCAATAAGGTCCCCACTGACAATGTCGTTCGGCCACTGCACATCCTCGATGAGGATGTCGCCGGACTCGCAGTGCGACCCCACAAGGCGCGTTGCCACTGGCTGCCCCTGCGCAAACCTGTTGACCATTCGCCCCTCGTAGACGGCGTCGTAAAGTGCGGGACGGATGTTGTCGCTCATGCCACCGTCGACGGAAATATAGCGACGCGTTTTGGTGTAAGAAATCTCTACGTCTTTCACCACACCTGCGCGATACAGCGTAATTGCAGACGGCCCGGCAATCGCACGCCCCGGCTCAACCACAACCGTCGGAGACGAAATCCCGAGCTCATTAGCAACGTCATCGACTGCTGCCAGCAGATCTTGTGCCACAGCGGCAACGTCGAGCGGCGCCTCTTCCTCCAATTGTGCGATACCGTAGCCTCCCCCAAGGTCCAGAAACTCAAGCGCAACACCTCGCTCAGTCCAGATTTGTGCGTACAGCGCCAACACGCGCTCCGCGGCGAGCTTGAATCCCTCCGCGTCAAAGACTTGGGAGCCCACGTGGCAGTGCAGACCAGTCAGGTGAAGATGCTCGGCATCAATCGCGGCGCACGCCGCCTGGTAAGCGGAACCGGACGCCAGCGAAATGCCAAATTTTTGGTCCTCGTGGCTCGTCGCGATGAACTCGTGCGTATGAGCATCCACGCCGGGTTTCACACGAATGAAAACCTCTTGGGTCGTGCCCATCTCGCCCGCAATTTCATTAAGCTCTCGCAGTTCCTGGTGCGAGTCCAGGACAACGTGCGCAACCCCAGATCCAATACAGAGTTGTAGAAAACTACGAGATTTGTTGTTGCCGTGTACCGTGATCCGCTCTGGGGGGAAGTCAGCAGCAAGCGCGATGCGCAGCTCGTTTTCACTCGCGACGTCAAGCGCTAGGCCTTCTTCATCAACCCACCGGGCGATGTGCGTGGTCAAAAACGCTTTGGAAGCGTAGTGGACGTGCGCCGGGGCACCGAAGGCTCTCGCCATATCGCGGCACCTCGAGCGGAAGTCGTCCTCGTCCACCACCATCACAGGCGTGCCGTACGCTTCCGCGATCTCCGGAAGCGGTACTCCCGCGATGGTCACCGCACCATCTTCCTCACGTTTCGCGTTGCGTGGCCATACGTGTGCGGGAAGTGCGTCGAACGCTTCGGTCATATGTTTCCTCCTACATCCGCTCCGGCGCGCTCACGCCAATCATGCCCAGCGCATTCACTAGCACCTGGCGGGCTGCCATCGCCAGTGCGAAGCGTGCAGTGTGCAGCGGCTCTACCGCTTCACCAGGCTTCGGGAGGATCTGGCAGGCGTCATAGAACTTGTGGAACGAGCTCGCAAGCTCCTCTGCATAGCGCGCGATGCGGTGTGGCTCACGCAGCTGTGCAGCGGTGCCCACAACCTCTGGGAACTCGCCCAGGGTACGGATGAGATCGCCTTCCTTTTCGTGCTCAAGAAGCGCAACGTCTGCACCGTCAACGCTCACGCCAGCCTCCTGCGCCTTACGCGCGATGGAGCACAGCCGTGCGTGGCCGTACTGCACGTAGTACACGGGGTTGTCGGACGACTGCTTGGTCCACAGGTCAAGGTCAATGTCTAGCGTGGAGTCCACAGAGGAGCGCACGAGCGAGTAGCGAGCACCGTCAACGCCAATAGCGTCCACGAGGTCGTTAAGCGTAATGATCGTCCCGGCGCGCTTCGACATCTTGACTGGCTGGCCGTCGCGTACGAGGTTCACCATCTGCCCAATGAGTACCTCTACGGCCTCCGGGTCGTAGCCAAGGGCTTGCGCCGCTGCGCGAAGCCGCGCAATGTAGCCGTGGTGGTCCGCACCGAGCATGTAAATCGCTAGTGTGTGGCCGCGGTCGAACTTGTCGGCTACGTACGCGATGTCTCCTGCGATGTAGGCAGCGTCGCCATCGGATTTGAGCACGACGCGGTCTTTGTCGTCGCCGAACTGCGAGGAACGCAGCCACCAGGCACCCTCGTTTTCGTACAGGTTCCCGTTGTCTTTCAGCGTCGCAATCGCCTTATCGACGGCCCCGCTCTCAAACAGCGAGTTTTCGTGGAAGAACACGTCGAAGTCAACACCGAATTCGTGCAGGGACTTCTTGATCTGGGCAAACATCATTTCTACGCCTGCTGCCCGGAAAGCCTCCTGCACTTGTTCTGGGCTACCGTCGAGCACGTTGGGCTGCTTCTCCAGGATGTCGTTGGCGATGTCGTTGATGTACGAGCCGCCGTAGCCATCCTCCGGGGTGGGCTCCCCTTTGGCAGCTGCGACCAGTGAGCGCGCAAAGCGGTCGATCTGGCCGCCGTGGTCGTTGAAGTAGTACTCCCGCGTGACTTCGGCGCCGCTTGCTTCGAGCACACGACCAAGCGAGTCGCCCACGGCGGCCCACCGAGTGCCGCCAAGGTGAATCGGGCCAGTCGGGTTTGCGGAGACAAACTCGAGGTTGATGCGCTGACCGTCAAGAAGCGCGGAGCTACCGAAGGTATCGCCGGCGGCGAGGATGTCTGCTACCAGCTGCCCCTGTGCGTCCGTGGCGAGGCGCAAGTTCAAGAAGCCGGGGCCCGCGACGTCCGCATCCGCGATCGCGGGGTTTTCCAGCAGGGCGTCGGCAAGCCATTGCGCGAGTTCGCGCGGGTTGGTGCCAGCCTTCTTTGCAACCTGTAGTGCAATATTTGTTGCGTAATCGCCGTGCTCAGGGTTGCGTGGGCGCTCGACGGTGACTGTGTCGGGCACGACGGAGACATCAAGATCGTGGTCGGAAAGCACCTTGATGGCCGCTTCATGAATTGTTGTAGCGAGATCTGCTGGAGTCATGGGCAAACAGTCTAATTCACTGACCGGACATTCTCTCCATTCCCCCGCGATTGCCCTACCAACTTCACTCTGCTACCCCCGCCGTAGGCGTTGAGAACGCTACAAGCTCGGCGTTTTACCAATATCAACCGATTGTGTGACCTATCGTACTTTTCATTTTTCAAATTGCGGAAGTCACTCCAGTACTTTTGGGGAGGTATTTTGTGTAGCCCTCTGACTCCAAGGAGTGTCTCAGTGGACAAATTTCAAATCGTTACCGACGCAGTCGGGGGAAGCCTCGGGTTTTCGGCGTTGGTCTCCACGCTCCCTTTGCTGACGTTTTTCTTCATGCTGCTCGTGGTCAAGGCCCGCGCGCATACTTCCGGTGCGGTGGCCTTGGTCGCGGCTATTGCAGTCGCGATCTTCGGCTTCAACATGCCAACGGAGATGGCGCTCGCTACTGCACTGCGCGGCGGATTGTTCGGGCTTTTCCCGATCGTGTGGGTCATCTTGACTGCAATTTGGTTCTACCAAATTACGGTCGCATCCCGGCGTTTTGAGGATCTCCGCCTAGTGTTCGACAAGATGGGCAGTGGCGACGTCCGCATCCAGGCAATGCTCATCGCTTTCTGTTTCGGTGGTCTGCTCGAGGCGCTCGCAGGGTTCGGCGCCCCTGTCGCGATTACCGCAACGATGATCCTGGCGCTAGGCATCCCGCCGCTCAAAGCCGCGACGGTCGTGCTGATCGCGAATACCGCTCCGGTGGCGTTTGGCGCCGTCGCTATCCCAATCACCACAGCAGGTGAAGTAGGTGGCCGCACCCTTGAGCAGACTCAGAACATTGCAGCGATCGTTGGGCACCAGACTCCGCTGCTCGCATTCTTCGTCCCATTCATCATCGCAGCAATTATCGACGGCTGGCGAGGCGTCAAAGAAACCGCACCCATTGCGGTGACGATCGGGCTGAGCTTTGGTATTGCCCAGTGGTGGACGTCGAACCACTTCGCTTACCAACTCACGGACGTGGTGGCTTGTATCGTCGCGCTCGGGGCGGCATTCGTAGCACTTCACTTCTGGAAACCAAAGACCACAGCTGCGCTGCGCGAGCGACTCGGCCTGCCGGAGTACGAAGACACTACCGAACTACCTGGCACCCGCGTGTGGATGGCACTGATGCCGTACGCAGTCGTCGTGATCGTCTTCGGTATTGCAAACCTAGGCACAACCGTCCCGCAGTGGCTCAGCTCCTTCAAAATCAGTTTGACATGGCTGATCATCGAGCGAGGCCTGCTCCTCAACCAGCTTGGCGAGCCAATCAACACCGACTACACCTTCGCCTACATCAATAACCCGGGCACGCTCCTTGTCATTTCCGGTCTCATCGTCGCTGTCACCTACATGATCTTTGATGGCAACGGCCTCTACCAGCTCAACTGGGCCCAGGTGGGGCGAGAGTTCGTCGATACTTGCTGGCGCATGCGCTGGTCCGCAACCACGATCATGCTGGTGCTCGCATTGGCGTACGTGATGAACTACTCGGGGCAAACCGTCTCCATCGGCGAGTTCTTCGCGAACATGGGTGGAGTGTTTGCTTTCGCGGCGCCAGTCCTCGGCTGGATCGGCGTCGCTGTTACCGGTTCCGATACTTCCGCCAACGCGCTTTTCGCCAATCTGCAAGTTACCGCGGCGAATAAGTTGGGCCTGAACCCAGACCTGATGCTGGCGGCGAATACGACCGGTGGTGTCGTCGGCAAGATGATTTCGCCGCAGTCGCTCGCTATTGCTGCAACCGCTGTGAATATGGAGGGCAAAGAGTCTGAACTCTTTAAGAAGGTCGCTGGCTTCTCTGTAGCATTCTTGGTCGCAGTGTGCTTGATTGTGTTCCTGCAAACCAACATACTGAGTTTTCTAGCCCCAATTGTTGTACCGTAGACGTATTACCATTATCTGTATCGTTCACGACCATCAAAGGAGTCCACATTGCGAGTAGCACTGTTTTCTACTTGTATCGGTGACGCCCTGTTCCCTGACGCCCACAAGGCTTCAGCACTCGTCCTCTCTCGTCTGGGCTACGAAGTAGTCTTCCCTGAGGGCCAAACCTGCTGTGGCCAGATGCACGTCAACACGGGCTACCAGGAACAAGCTGTACCGATCATTCAGACATACGCCGATGCATTTGCCGATCCTTCCATCGACTATGTGGTGGCTCCTTCCGGCTCGTGTGCGGGCGCAGTTCGCGAACAGCACGTGCGCCTCGCCGAGCGCTACGGCAACAAAGCACTTGTCGACGGCGCTACGCAAGCAGCGAATAAAACCTACGAGCTCACCGAATTCATCGTCGACGTCGCTGGTGTAACCAACCTTGGCGCGTTCTTCCCACACAGGGTGACCTACCACGAGTCTTGCCACTCCCGCCGCTTCCTGAAGGTCGGCGACCGTCCCTACAAGCTTCTTCAGGCAGTCGAAGGCATCGAGCTGGTGGACCTTCCAAACGTCGAAGAATGCTGCGGCTTTGGCGGCACGTTCTCGGTAAAGATGCCGGAGGTATCCGCTGCGATGGTCTCTGACAAGGTCCGCCACATTAAGGAGTCGAAGGCAGAGTTTGTCACCGCCGGCGACTCGTCCTGCTTGATGAACATCGCTGGCGCCATGAGCCGCCAGCACAACGGCATCCGTGCCCTGCACATTGCAGAGATCCTCGCATCCACGAAGGAACACACGTGGACGCCAACGACCGCCGCGTACTCGAAGGAGAAAATGCTGTGAAAGTTGCACTCGGCAAACCAACGATGCCTCCGGTGGCGCAAGGTCCGAACCACCTGCGCGGTTCGGAACGCTTCCCGCAGGCTGCGCACCACGAGCTCGATAACGTAACGAAGCGTCGAAATCTGAACTACGCCACCACCACGATTCGTGTGAAGCGCCAAAATGTCGTCGATGAGCTCGATGACTGGCAAGAGCTTCGTACAGCAGGTTCCACCATCAAGCAAGACGTGGCGGCTCGCATGCCTGAGTTGCTCGAGGAATTCGAACGCAACGTCACCGCACGTGGCGGACACGTCCACTGGGCACGCGACGCCAAGGAAGCCAACGAAATCATTGCTTCGCTCATCGAGGAAACCGGCGAGACCGAAGTCGTCAAGATTAAGTCGATGGCGACGCAGGAAATCGCACTCAACGAGGAACTGGCGAAGCGCGGCATCCACGCACAGGAAACCGACCTTGCGGAACTCATCGTGCAGCTCGGCGAAGACTTCCCGTCACACATCCTGGTGCCAGCAATTCACCGTAACCGCGAAGAAATCCGAAACATTTTCGTGGACAAGATGCCCAACACCGACGACTCGCTGACAAACAACCCAGCAGAGCTTGCCGAGGCTTCCCGTATCTTCCTCCGCGAGCAGTTCATGAAGGCCAAGGTGGCTATCTCCGGTGTCAACTTCGGTATCGCTGAGACCGGCACGGTGTCCATCGTCGAGTCTGAGGGCAACGGCCGTATGTGCTTAACGATGCCGGAGACACTGATCTCCGTAATGGGCATCGAGAAGCTGCTGCCTAAGTTTGAGGACTTGGGTGCGTTCTTGCAGCTGCTTCCACGCTCCTCCACCGGTGAGCGCATGAACCCGTACACCTCCCTGTGGTCGGGTGTGACGGAGGGCGACGGTCCGCAGAACTTCCACATCGTGCTGCTGGACAACGGTCGTACCCACGCGATGTCGAACGAGATCGGCCGCGAAGCGCTGAAGTGCATCCGCTGCTCTGCGTGCTTGAACGTGTGCCCGGTCTACGAGCGCGCTGGTGGCCACTCCTACGGCTCGACCTATCCTGGCCCAATCGGCGCGATCATCACGCCACAGTTGACCGGCATGGAATCCGCCGAGGACCCGAACGCGTCGCTTCCATTCGCCTCCTCACTATGCGGCCGTTGTGACGAAGTCTGCCCAGTAAAGATCCCAATCACGGACATCTTGCTTGAGCTGCGTCACCAGAAGGTGAAAGAGCACAAGCCGTTCCTGGAATCCACGGCCTTCGGCGCTATTTCCCTGCTGTGGGGCAAACCTGCACTGTGGAACGCTGCGATGCATGTTGTTTCTCTCGGCCGCGTACTTGGCGGTTTCAAAGGTGAGATTTCCTCGATGCCAGGCTTCGTTGCCGGCTGGACCGACTACCGCGACGTGGCAGTTCCGCCGAAGAAGTCGTTCCGCCAGTGGTGGAACACGGACGAAGCACAGGACCTCCTTGCTGAGGCCCGCCGCGAAGGGATTCCAGCGAACGTCAGGAAGGACGGCTAATCATGTCAAGCACTCGAAATGAAAGCGCGAAGCGCGAGATCCTTGACCGTATCCGCACTGCCCAAAAGCTTTCGCATACCCCAAAGCACGTCGAGCCGGTGCGCGAGTACCGCACAACCAGCGATCACACTCCCGAGCAGTTGCGCGAGCTCCTTATCGACCGCCTCCTGGATTACAAGGCAACGGTTGTAGAGACAACCGAGGAGACTCTCGCTGAAGACATCGCTGACATCCTGGCGAAACGCGAGGCAACCGAGATTGTCTACGCCCCAGGTCTTGACGCCGCGCTGTTCGAGAAGTTCGACGGGAGTGCCCGTCCTGACGATCCGTCAAGTGACCCGCGGGAACTCGGCCCCATCGGTGCCGCGGTGACTGATTCGCACGTCACGTCAGCTCAGACCGGCTCGATCGTGCTCGAAGCTGGCGAGCTGTGCGGACGCCGGGCGCTGTCGCTCGTCCCCGACCGCCACGTGGTGATCGTCCGCCCAGAGTCAGTGGTCTACGGCGTGCCAGAGATGATCGCTCGCATCGATCCGGAGAAACCCGCTACCATGATTTCTGGTGGTTCAGCGACCTCCGATATCGAGCTTGTTCGTGTCGAAGGCGTCCACGGACCCCGCGACCTGATCGTGATGGTCGTGCAGTAACAGCACACCGTCGACTTTGCCCTACCGGTCAGCGCATCGGTAGGGTTTCGTCATTTTTGCCCCGCAACGGAAGGAATGCAGTGCGCACCTCAGCTTCAGTAATTGCAGCGCTCAGTTTGCTTGGCATGGCCGTCGCAACGCCTGCCGCCGCGCAGCCCGCTCCGGCTGTGCAGTGGACCAAGTGCCCGAAAGAAGTGAAAGATCCGACAGCGCAGTGTGGGCAAGTCGACGTCCCAATGCGCTACAACCAGCCGAACGGCTCGAAGATTCAGGTCGGGTTTGTACGAGTGCCTGCCAAAACTCAAGCTCGTCGTGGTGCACTGCTTACCAACCCCGGTGGCCCAGGTGGTGACGCCTATGCCTACGCTGCCGGCAACATTCTTGATTTCCCGAAGGAGCTCAATAACGAGTGGGACATCATCGGTGTGCAACCCCGCGGTCTGCCTGGCTCGACTGCGCTCGAGTGCGTAATTCCCGACGTCAACGATCCTCGTCAGATAGCCAAACTCACCACCGATAGCCTTTTCAACGCGGGTGGTTTCAACCGCTCAGTGTGCCAGGGCGACAAGCCTGGCTACCCCGAAACCATCACTACGGAAAACACCGCACGCGACTGGGACGAGGTTCGCCGTGCCCTGGGCTACCAGCAGGTTTCTATTCTCGGTGTCTCCTATGGCACCTACCTTGGCTCCGTATACGCAACACTGTTCCCACAGCACACCGACAAGGTGGTGCTTGACTCCGCCATGGACCCCACCCGCTCCTGGAACGGCATTGCTGCAGATCAGCAGGCAGGATACGAGAAAGCCCTCAACGAATACTTCGCCTGGGTAGCACTCAACGACGCCAAGTATCACATGGGCAACACCCCGCTGAAGGCGTACCAGTACTGGTCACGCAAGGTGAGCGCACAAGCTGGCACCAACCCAACTGTCACTCCTCCACCTGCACGCGTTGGTGATCTCCCGGCAGGCCTCGAGTTCGCCGGTCAAGCTGGCGCGGACGCCATGACTGCAGCCGGTAAGGCCCGTGTCGAAGGTGAAGGCGTGATCAGCCGCATGCTGAATCCGGGTGCTGTGCAAGCCAAGTCCCCGCTGTTGCAGGAGACCCGCGCAATGCTGCCGACCCCAAAGATGTGGGACTATTTGGCACGGTCCACAAACGGCACCCTCACCGCCGAAGAATCGAAGCAGCCGTCCAAAGAAGAGGTTCAGCAGGCGGTAGATCAGATGATGGCGGTTGAGCAGCTTCAGGCTGCCCAGTGGTGGAATGAGAACGTCGTACCCGGCAACCCGACGCTGCTCCCCTCGTTTGCTTGGTCACAGATCACAGGAGACCCGTTCACTGTATTCAACGCGTCACGAGGCTCGGGGTGGTACTGCAACGGCGCCGGCACAGTCACCGGAATAGCGCCACTCAACGGGGCAGCGTTAAAGACACGCCCACTGCAGCTGTCTGCCACCCGCGATCCCCAAACGCCATACCCAGGACACGGACAACTTGCCCGCAGAATGGGGGCGCAGGTGGTCACGATTCATGGCCCCGGCCACGCGCACTTCGGCACCGGCAATAAAGTTGTCGACGCCACCGTGATCAACTATCTGCGCACCGGCAAGGCCGATCGCACTGATGCACCAGGCTACTGGGAAGCCCAATAGCAGCTACTTTCCGCAGTCTTAGGCCAGTTATGTGCCAGGCACATCTGGTGCTAAGATTGCGTCATTGCTTGCGTACAAGCAATGCGTCTCCGTAGCTCAGCGGATGAGAGCATCGGTTTCCGGTACCGAAGGTCGCAGGTTCGAATCCTGTCGGGGACACAATTGTCCTCAGTCGCGACATAGTTGACAACTCAGTCGCGACATGGTGGACAAACCGGTGCCTTGGTTTTTATTTTTCCGAGGCACCGGTTTTGTTTTTAGGCCAGTGGGGGTTGGCCTTTTCGCCAGTA